>JAWLBM010000033.1:0-55792 GCA_041687675.1 Pleomorphomonas sp.
AGGACTTCGCCGCCCTCGCCCGGGAGAAGCGGCTGAGGGCGGTGGTGATCGGGCCCGTCCGCCGGCTTCACCACGAAGGCGGCGCGGTAGCTCGCGACCACCGGCACCGCGGCCGAGGTACAGGCCACGGTGACGATCCCTGCCCCGGCGTGCAGGCAGGCCGCGGCGGCGAGCCGCGCGGCGCCGCTCGCATGGGCGGGGCCGCTCGCCACCAGCGCCGCGCCCCGGGCGTACTTGTGGTCCTCCGCGTCCGGGTGGGGCCAGGCGTCGCGCCAGAGCGGCGGTTCATTGGCGAAGGCGCTGGCGCCGATCGAGCGCAACACCGCAGGGCGGATGCCGATGTCCGCGACGATCACCCGCCCGGCGTGGCGGCGGCCGGGCATCAGCAGGTGACCGGGCTTGCGGCGGAAGAAGGTGACGGAGCGCCGGGCCTCCACCGCCACGCCCCTCACCTCCCCTGTCCGGCCGTCGATGCCGCTCGGCAGATCCACCGCGACGACGACCGCCCCGTCTCGGGCGGCGGCGTTCACCGCCCGGACGAGGTCGGCCGCCGCGCCGTCGAGGTCGCGGGCGAGGCCGGCGCCGAACAGGGCGTCGACGATCACCTCGGCCCGGTCGAGGAGCGCCGGTTCTGCCCGCTCCACCTCGCCGCGCCAGAGCGCCGCCGCGCCGGCCGCGTCGCCGGAAAGCCGGCCGCGGTCGCCGAGGAGGCCGAGCCGGACCGCAAGGCCCCGCGCCGCCAGAACCCGCGCGGCGACGAAGCCGTCGCCGCCGTTGTTGCCCGGTCCGCAGAGGACCGCGACTCGGGTCCCGTGCGGATAGCGCACGGCGATGTCGTCCGCCACCGCATGGCCGGCATTGTCCATCAGCGCCGCGCCGGGGAGCCCGCGCTCGATGGTCAGCCGGTCGGCGCGGGCCATCTCGTCGGGCTCGAGCAGCGTCAGGCCGTGGTCGTCCGCCGGGTCGCCGGTCATCGGCCTGCCTCCCATGAGGAAAGGGTTGCGAAACTGCGCTGGCGGCGCCCGCGGGCCGCCAGTGATGCATTTTTATTGGGCATATGCCTATTTCTTGGGCCCGTTTTTCGATCCCTCCCGGTGTCCGAACGGGCTCGCCGGGGCGCCGCCGCCTCATTTCGCGCCAGCTGCCCGTCCCGGCGGACTTGGCACGGGGATTGCCAAGAGAAGTCCGACCCGGCCGTCCGGGCGGGCCCCGGCCCGCAGGGCTCGGCCAGACCGTCACACCGTGCATACGGGGAGGCCATGAAGAAGATCGAGGCGATCATAAAGCCTTTCAAACTCGACGAAGTGAAGGAAGCGCTCCAGGAGGTCGGGCTTCAGGGCATCACCGTGACCGAGGCCAAGGGCTTCGGCCGCCAGAAGGGCCACACGGAACTCTACCGTGGCGCAGAGTACGTCGTCGACTTTCTTCCGAAGGTGAAGGTCGAGGTCGTGCTCGCCGACGACATGGTCGAGAAGGCCGTGGACGCTATCCGCGCCGCGGCGCAGACCGGCCGCATCGGCGACGGCAAGATCTTCGTCTCCCCGATCGAGGACGCCGTCCGCATCCGTACCGGCGAGACCGGCAACGACGCGATCTGATCCATCCTTCACCGGCCCGCTCCGGGCCCCTGGAACGACGATCCCGGGCTGGGTGACGCCCGGGCGTATCTGATTGGAAACCCTGAAAGGAAGGGAAAATGACGACTGCTGCCGACGTACTGAAGCAGATCAAGGACAACGACGTGAAGTTCGTCGATCTGCGCTTCACCGATCCCCGCGGCAAGATGCAGCACGTGACGTTCGATATCGGCCTCGTCGACGAGGAGATCTTCGCGGACGGCACGGCCTTCGACGGCTCCTCCATCGCCGGCTGGAAGGCGATCAACGAGTCTGACATGACGCTGATCCTCGACCCGGAGACGGCGCACATGGACCCGTTCTTCGCGCAGTCGACGATGGTGATCTTCTGCGACGTCATCGACCCGATCTCGGGCGAGCCCTACAACCGCGACCCCCGCTCCATCGCCAAGAAGGCCGAGGCCTACACCGCCTCCCTCGGGATCGGCGACTCCGTCTTCTTCGGCCCTGAGGCGGAGTTCTTCGTCTTCGACGACGTCCGGTTCGCCTCGGACCCCTACAACACCGGCTTCAAGCTCGACATGACCGAGTTGCCGACCAACATGGACACCGTGTACGAGACCGGCAATCTCGGCCACCGGGTCCGCAAGAAGGGCGGCTACTTCCCGGTCCCGCCGGTCGACAGCCTGCAGGACATGCGCTCGGAGATGCTCTCGGTCATGGCCGAGATGGGCGTCACCGTCGAGAAGCACCACCACGAGGTGGCGTCGGCGCAGCATGAGCTCGGCATGAAGTTCAACACGCTGACGCGCATGGCCGACCAGATGCAGATCTACAAGTACGTGATCCATCAGGTCGCCCACGCCTACGGCAAGACCGCGACCTTCATGCCGAAGCCGGTGTTCGGCGACAACGGCTCGGGCATGCACGTGCACCAGTCGATCTGGAAGGACGGCAAGCCGATCTTCGCCGGCAACCAGTACGCCGACCTCTCCGAGACCTGCCTCTACTACATCGGCGGCATCCTGAAGCATGCCAAGGCGATCAACGCCTTCGCCAACCCGTCGACCAACTCCTACAAGCGCTTGGTCCCGGGCTACGAGGCCCCCGTGCTGCTCGCCTATTCGGCGCGCAACCGCTCGGCCTCCTGCCGCATCCCCTACACCACCAACCCCAAGGCGAAGCGCGTCGAGACCCGCTTCCCGGACCCGTCGGCGAACCCCTACCTCTGCTTCACCTCGCTGCTGATGGCCGGCCTCGACGGCATCAAGAACCGGATCCATCCGGGCGACGCCATGGACAAGAACCTCTACGACCTGCCGCCGGAGGAGCTGAAGGAGATCCCGACGGTGGCCGGCTCGCTGCGCGAGGCCCTCGCCTCGCTCGACGCCGACCGCGAGTTCCTCAAGGCCGGCGGCGTCATGGACGACGACTTCATCGACAGCTGGATCGAGCTGAAGATGGAGGAGAACATGCGCTACGAGATGACCCCGCACCCGATCGAGTTCGACATGTACTACTCGGTTTGAGGCCAAAGCCCGCGGCGGACGACGCCGGCGGACATCAAGGGGGCGGCGGTCTTCGGACCGCCGCCCCTTTCCATGTCGGCGGTCCCCGCCGCAGCGGGGCCGGAGCGCGGCGGACACCACCCTCGACAAAACCTGCGATCTGCTGCAGCGTCCCGCAGGACGGAAACGGGGGGCACGGCGGATGATCGACAAGGCCGCCGCCTGCAGGGTGCACGGACAATGACCAGCGAGCCGGACCGCAGGCCCCTCACGAGCCGCGACACGGGCTGGGCCCGCGCCGCCGCCCGCCTTCTGACCCGGACCGGGGTGACGCCGAACCAGATCTCCATCGCCAGCATGGCCATGGCGGCAGGCGCGGGCGCCGCCTTCTGGCTGGCGGGATCGGCCGGGGGTGGCCTTCGCGTGGCGCTGCTCCTCGCCGGCGCGGCCTTCTGCCAGCTGCGCCTCCTCTGCAACCTCTTCGACGGCATGGTCGCCATCGAGGGCGGGCGGAAGTCTGCCGACGGTCCGTTCTGGAACGAGTTCCCGGACCGCGTCGCCGACGTCCTCGTCTTCGTCGGGGTCGGATATGGCGCCGGACTGCCCGCGCTCGGCTGGGCCGCCGCAAGCCTGGCCGTTTTCACCGCCTACACCCGCGAACTCGGACGGACCTGCGGCCTGCCGGCCGACTTCTCCGGCCCGATGGCCAAGCAGCACAGGATGGCGACGATCACGGGCGCCGCCCTCCTCTCGACGCTCGACCCGATCTGGGAGGGCGACGGCCGCGTGCTCGTCGCCGCGCTGTGGCTGGTCGCCGTCGGCTCCGCCGTCACCGCCCTGCGCCGGGCCGGGCGGATCGTCGCCGCGCTCCGGGCCGCCGGTCGCATGGACCGCGGCGACGGCCCGGCCTGACCCTCATTTCGCCTTTCGCCATGCGCTCAGGTTCGATGCCACCTCCTTGTTGATGCGGGTGGCGCTGTTCATCGCCGCCGATCCATAGGCGTGGACGCCGACTCCCCAGGCGAGCTTGCTCCGCATCTCGAACACCGGCGCCCCGCTCTGGCAGCCGAAGGTGTCGATCCGGTAGCCGATGCGGCGCCGGTCGGTCCGGCTGACCTCGCCCGGCATGGACCAGGCGGTGCCGCGCGGCTTGTCGCAGGGATAGCCGGTGATCCGCACCGTGCGCCCCTTGACATCGGGGACCGGTCCGTAGCCGAACCATCCGGTGCGCTTGCCGACCCTGCAGTCGAGCTTGATCGCGCCGTAGTCGTAGTCGTCCTGGCCGTGCTTGACCCAGCCGGTCACGGAATACAGTTGCCGTGCCCGGCAGACCCCGAAAGGGGCCTTTTGGAGGCTCCGTCCGGCGACGATCTCGTAGCTCGAGGTGGGGAACCAGTCGCCGCCCGGACCCTCGTGGACGCAGTGGCCCGCCGTCACGACGGTGTCCGGGCCGATCAGCCATCCGGTGCAGCCGTATGTACCGTCCGGGCCCGAGAACGTGATCTCGACGACCGCGCGGGTCGGATAGGCCCGCGGGTCGACCCGGCGGCGGCCATCGGCGCCGATCACGGTGGAGGGTTGCTCGATCCGGGGAGCCGCCGGGGCGGCCCGCGCCCCGGCCGGTGCGGCGGCGGGGTCGGTCTCGCCGCTGCCGCGGAAGGGGCGGATGTAGGGGGCCGCCTGGCTTTCCGCGAGCAATGCCCCGTCGCTGGAGACCGGCGTGTGCCAGCCCTGTTTCGCATTGCCGTCCGAGGGGAAAAGCATGAGTGTTCCGGCAAGCGCCAGCGCCGCCGCGAGCTTTCGCATCGCTGATCCTTGAAAACATATTGTTACTTTTTGCTATGGAAGCACAGATGAATGCCGCTGGCAACCCGCCTGCCGCAATCGTCTTCGGCCGGAGCCGGGACCGGGCGACGCGCCGGCCGGCGGGCTGCGGTACCTGGCGGGCCACCCCAATCTCTTTGCCGGCGAATTATCTCCCTGTCACATGGTAGGGACACAGTCCAGCCGACCCGTGGCCGGCACCGCTTCGGTGCCCTCAGGCCCGGTCGACCACCGACGTTTCCAGAGAAAGAGCCCCCCATGACCGAGCACACGCCCCAGGACGAGTTGTTCCGCGCCGGCCGTTTCGAGAATTCGGACGACCTTGGCCGCAATGCCTCGGCCAACCCCACGATGGGCGAGATCATCGAAGCCCGATTCTCCCGCCGTGGGCTGCTCAAGGGCGCCCTGGCGGTGAGCGCGATCGGCGCGACCGTGTCGCCGCTGGCGCTGATGGCCGCCGGCGAGGCGCGCGCCGCCGGCACCCCCTCCTTCAACTTCGAAGAGGTCGCCGCGGGCGTCGACGAGACGCACCACGTCGCCGCCGGCCACGACGCCGACATCCTGCTCCGCTGGGGCGACCCGATCTTCCCGGACGCGCCCGAGTTCGACCCGATGAACCAGACGCCGGAGGCGCAGCGCCGCCAGTTCGGCTACAACAACGACTACGTCGGCTTCGTGCCGCTCGACGGCTCCGCCGACCGCGGCCTTCTCTGCGTCAACCACGAGTACACGAACGAGGAACTGATGTTCCCGGGCATCGTCACCATCGTGGAGGAGGAGAAGGACGGCAAGAAGCGCCTCGTCGCGCAGGTCGCCGACGCCGACAGGAAGCGGGTCGACATCGAGATGGCCGCCCACGGCAACACCATCGTCGAGATCGTCCGCGAGAACGGCAAGTGGCAGGTCGTCAAGGACAGCCCCTTCAACCGCCGCATCACCGCCGACACCCCGATGGTGCTGACGGGCCCCGTGGCCGGCCATGACCGCGTCCGGACCTCGGCCGACCCCGAGGGCCGCACCGTGCTCGGCACGCTCAACAACTGCGCCGGCGGCATCACGCCGTGGAACACCTACGTGACCGCGGAGGAGAACTTCCACGGCTACTTCGTCGGCGAGATCGCCGAGGACCATCCGGAGGCCGTCAACTTCAAGCGCGTCGGCGTGCCGGGCAAGTCCTACCAGTGGGGCCGCTTCCACGACCGCTTCGACATCTCCAAGGAGCCCAACGAGCCGAACCGCTTCGGCTACATCGTCGAGATCGACCCCCTCGACCCGAACTCGACCCCGAAGAAGCGCACCGCGCTCGGCCGCTTCAAGCACGAGGGCTCCGAGTCGATCGTCAACCGCGACGGCCGCGTGGTCATGTACTCCGGCGACGACGAGCGCTTCGACTACGTCTACAAGTTCATCACCGCCGGCACCTTCGACCCGGCGAACCGCGCCGCCAACATGGACCTGTTCGACGAGGGCACCCTCTACGCCGCGAGGTTCGACGCCGACGGCACCGTGACCTGGATGCCGCTGGTCCACGGCGAGGGCCCGCTCACCGCCGAGAACGGCTTCGCCTCGCAGGCCGACGTTATGATCGAGACCCGTCGCGCCGCCGACCTCCTCGGCGCCACCAAGATGGACCGCCCCGAGGACGTGCAGCCGGGCAAGGACGGCAGGGTCTTCGTCATGCTGACCAACAACACCCGGCGCAAGGAGGACCAGGTCGACGCGGCGAACCCGCGCGCGAACAACGCCTTCGGCCACATCGTCGAGATCATCTACCCGGACGCGGACCACGCCGCCACGTCCGCGAAGTGGGAGATCCTGGTGAAGTGCGGCGACCCGTCGATCGCCGAGGTCGGCGCCACCTTCTCGAGCGCGACCACGAAGGACGGCTGGTTCGGCATGCCGGACAACTGCGCCGTCGACGCCGAGGGCCGGCTGTGGATCTCCACCGACGGCAACGGCCCGGCCGACACCGGCCGGACCGACGGCGTGTGGGCGCTCGAGACCACGGGCGAGGCGCGCGGCACCTCCAAGTACTTCTTCCGCTGCCCGGTCGGCGCGGAGCTGTGCGGCCCCCTCGTCACCGAGGACATGACAACCTTCTTCGCGGCGGTCCAGCACCCCGGCGACGAGGGCCCGGACTTCGAGGGCTTCAACCGGCCGTCCTACTTCGAGGATCCGTCGACCCGCTGGCCCGACTTCAAGGACGGCATGCCGCCGCGCCCGTCGGTGCTGGCGATCACCCGCCAGGGCGGCGGCCGGGTCGGCTGACGCCCTCAGGGCCGACGCAAAAAACGATCGGGGCGCCCGCGGGCGCCCCGATTTCCTTCTGGCGAACACGGACCGGCCGGCTCTCCGGCAGCCGCGTCAGCCGGACAGATACGGCAGCGGGTCCACCGGCTTGTTGCCCTGGCGGATCTCGAAATGGAGCTGCGGCCGGTCGACGTTGCCGGTGGCGCCGACCTTGCCGATGGTCTGGCCGCGCATGATGACGTCGTCGCGCTTCACCAGCAGTTCGCTCGCATGGGCGTAGGCGGAGACGTATCCGTTCGGGTGCTTGATCAGCACAAGGTTGCCATAGCCCTTCAGCTCGCTGCCGGCGTAGATCACCGTGCCGCCCTCGGCCGCCTTGATCGGCGTGCCCTCCGGCACCTCGATGTTGATGCCGTCGTTGCGCTGGCCGTTGGCCTTCACGCCATAGGCGCTCACCACGCGGCCGCGCACGGGCCAGCGGAAGCTGCCGGAGGCGGAGCTCTCGACACCGGTGCCCGTGGTCACCTGCGGGTTCGTCTGCGTCTGCGGCTGCACGGCGGCCGTCTGGGTCGCCTGCGGCTGCGGCTCGGCCGGGGCGGCCGGCGTCGGCTGCTGGGCGGGGGCTGCGGCCGCCGTCGGCTGCGGCAGCGCCGGGGGTACCGGCTGCGGCACCGTGATCTGGCCGAGGGTCTGGCCGTCCGTCATCGTCCCGGTCGCGGCCGGGGTCGCCGCCGCCACCTGGACCGGCTTGGCGCCGGCCGCCGGGATCCTGAGCTGCTGGCCGACCTTGATCGGCGCGGTCGGGTCGATGCCGTTGAAGGTCGCGACCTCGATCGAGCGGAAGCCGCGGTCGTTGGCGATCCGGCCCAGGCTGTCGCCCGGCTTGACCACGTAGACTTCGGCGACGCCCTGCTGCCCGGCGGGCGCGGGAGCCGCCGCTGCGACGGGGGCCGGGGCGGCGAGGCTCGGCGCCGCCGCGACCGGGGCGGGCGCCGGCGACCAGCCCTGCCCTGCCGGCGCAGGCTGTATCGGAGCGACCGCGACGGGCGGCGGAAGCGCGCCCGATGTCACCGCCGTGGTCGGCGCGGGGGCGACCGAGCCGGTCACCACCGCGTCGCCCTGGACGATGCCCGCCCTGTTGTCTGTGGGCTCGAACAGGCTGCCGAAGCCGCCGAAGCGGTCGACGTCGGCGCTGCATCCCGCGGAGAGGCCGGCCAGCAGGGCCACTGCGGCGACCTGCCCGAGAAACCGTGCTCTGGGTGAAGTCTCAGAAAGGCGCATGGTTGCAAACTCTCGTCGCGCTGGACACCGGGACTACGTGACGACGATTAAAGCGGGGTAACGTTGACAAAGCCTTAAGACGGCTCATCCGGAGCCCGGAAAACCGGCTTTTCAAAGGTGGCTCGCCACCCCCTCGACGAGCGCGACATAGCGGACCTCGCCGAGCTCCACCCGATTGAAAAGCCTGCCGTCCCGGGTGATCCGGACCAGCGTCTGGGCCGGCCCGGTGCCGACCGGCGCGACCAGCACGCCCTTGTCGGCGAGTTGGTCGAGCAGCACCGGCGGCACCCGCGGAACCGCGCCGTCGACGATGATTCTGTCGAACGGGGCGCGCCGGCTGAACCCCTCCAGTCCGTCCGCCTGGATCGCCTCCACCTGCAGCCTCAGGGAGGCGAATCGGTCCGCGGCGAGGTCGACGAGGCTGCGGAAGCGGTCGAGGGTCACCACCCTGGCGCCCATGGTCGCGGCCACCGCCGCCTGGTAGCCGGCGCCGCAGCCGATCTCGAGCAGCCCCTGCCCCGGCACCACCGAGGCCGCCTCCAGCACCCTGGCGACGACGGACGGGGCCATCAGCATCTGCCCGCATTCGATGGGAACGGCGCGGTCGCGGTAGGCGTCCTCGTGCCAGCGGGCCGGCACGAACAGCCGGCGCGGCACCCGCTCGAGCGCGGCGAGGAGGCGGGGCCCGGAGATGCCGGCGGCGCGCAGGCGCATGGTCAGCGCCGCCAACGCCTCCCGATCCCGCTCGGCCACCGTCATGTCGAACGCGCCTCCGGGTCACCCGTTGAGGGCGGCGAGCCTGGAAAGGCCCTCGCCGTCGGTCATGTCGAGCCGCAGCGGCGTCACCGAGATGCGGCCTTCGCGCAGGGCGTGGACGTCGGTGCCGGGCTCCGGCTCGGTGTCGGCCCGGCCGTAGGCCAGCCAGTAGTAGCGACGGCCGCGGCTGTCCACCCGCCCGTCGGCCTTGAGGCCATGGGTAAGCGAGCCCTGGCGCGTCACCTCCACCCCGGCGACGGCGTCCGGCGCCAAGTTCGGGAAGTTGACGTTGACGAGGGTCGAGCGCGGAATCCCCACCTCGAGGATGCGCCGGACCAGCGCCGGCGCGTGCGCCTCGGCGGTCTCGTAGGGGATCGGCGTGCGCTCGACGTAGGAATATCCCTGGCTGAGCGCGATCGAGGGAATCCCGAGCAGGGTGCCCTCGATGGCCGCGGCGACGGTTCCCGAGTAGGTGACGTCGTCGGCCATGTTGGCGCCGGCGTTGACGCCGGAGAGCAAGAGGTCCGGCGGCCCGTCCATGATCTCCCGCACCGCCATGATCACGCAGTCGGTCGGCGTGCCGCCGACGGCGAAGCGCCGCTCGGCGATGTCGCGCACGCGCAGCGGGTTGTGCAGGCTGAGCGAGTGGGCGAGCCCCGACTGGTCGGTCTCGGGCGCCACCACCCAGACCTCGCTGCCGATCGCATGGGCGACCCGCTCGAGCGCCTCGAGCCCGGGAGCCATGATGCCGTCGTCGTTGGTGATCAGGATGCGCATGTCGTTCCGATGGGTTGGGGCAGCCGGCTCAGCTGCGTTCGATGCGGGTGGCCCCGTTCATGTAGGGCCGCAGGACCTCGGGGACATCGATGCCGCCGTCCTCGGTCTGGTAGGTCTCCATCACGGCGATGAGCGCCCGGCCGACCGCGACGCCCGAGCCGTTGAGCGTGTGGACGAAGCGGGTGCCCTTCTCGCCGGCCGGGCGGTAGCGGGCGTTCATGCGCCGCGCCTGGAAATCGCCGCAGACCGAGCAGGACGAGATCTCGCGGAAGCTCCCCTGCCCCGGCAGCCAGACCTCGATGTCGTAGGTCTTCTGCGAGGCAAAGCCCATGTCGCCGGTCGACAGCGTCATCACCCGGTAGGCAAGGCCGAGCCGCTGCAGCACCGCCTCGGCGCAGGCGAGCATCCGCTCGTGCTCGGCCATCGAGGCCTCCTGGGTGGTGACGGAGACGAGTTCCACCTTCTGGAACTGGTGCTGTCGCAGCATGCCGCGGGTGTCGCGGCCGGCCGAGCCCGCCTCCGAGCGGAAGCAGGGCGTCAGCGCCGTCATCCGGATCGGCAGCGCCGCCTCGTCCAGAATCTCGCCGCGCACCAGGTTGGTGAGCGGCACCTCTGCGGTGGGGATCAGCCAGCGCCCGTCGGTGGTGCGGAACAGGTCGTCGGCGAACTTCGGCAGGTTGCCGGTGCCGAACATGGTCTCGTCGCGCACCAGCAATGGCGGGACGACCTCGGTGTAGCCGTGCGCCTCGACGTGCATGTCGATCATGAACTGGCCGAGCGCGCGCTCCAGCCGCGCGAGCGGGCCCTTCAGCACCGTGAAGCGGGCGCCGGCCAGCTTGGCGGCGCCGTCGAAGTCCATCAGCCCGAGCCCCTCGCCGAGGTCGAAATGCTCGCGTGCCCAGGTCATCCGGCGCGGCTCGCCATGGCTGCGGTAGAGGACGTTGGCGGTCTCGTCCGGCCCCACCGGCACCTCCGGCAGCGGCACGTTGGGCAGCACCGCGAGGGCGCCCGACAGCGCTTCGTCGAGGCTCCGCTCGGTGGCCTCGCCGTCCTGGATGAAGCCCTTGATGCGGGCGACCTCGGCCATCAGCGCCTGCGCCCGCGCCTCGTCCCCGGCCGCCTTGGCCTTGCCGATCTCGCGGGAGGCGTCGTTGCGCTTCTCCTGCGCCTCCTGCAGCGCCTTCAGGTGGGCCCGGCGCGCGTCGTCCCGGGCGATCACGTCGGCCACCGTCGCGGCCGCCTCCGCCTCGCCCTGGCCACGCGCCAACAGCGCCTTCACCAGCGCCCCGGCATCGTCTCGGATCCACTTGATATCAAGCATGGAACGGTCCCCGCGCGCGCGTCCCGCGCGGGGACATCACGCCCCGGCAGGATCAGGATCCGGCAGCCGCCTGCCGTTCCAGATCGCGCTTCTTCATGAATCTGACGGCAATGATCGAGAGTTCGTAGAGAAGCATCGTCGGGACCGCAAGAAGGATCTGGGACAAGGGGTCCGGCGGCGTCAGGATCGCCGCCGCCACGAAGGCCCCGACGATCGCGTAGCGCCGCTTGTCCTTGAGGTCCTGCTCGGTGAGCGCGCCGGTCCGGGCGAGCAGGGTCAGCACCACCGGCAACTGGAAAACGATGCCGAAGGCGAAGATCAGCGTCATGATCAGGCCGAGGTACTCCGAGACCCTCGGCAGCAGTTCGATCGCGGCCTGGCCGGCGCCGCCCGCCTGCTCCATCGAAAGAAAGAACGTCATGATGGTCGGCATCACGATGAAATAGACCATCAGCGCGCCGATGAAGAACAGGACCGGCGTCGCCACCAGGAACGGCAGGAATGCCTGCCGCTCGTGCTTGTAGAGCCCGGGGGCGACGAACATGTAGATTTGGTTTGCTACTACCGGAAAGGCGATGAACAGCGCGCCGAACAGGGCGATCTTCAACTGCGTGAAAAAATACTCCTGCGGCGCGGTGTAGATCAGCCGCACTTCCTGCTCCATCCCGGCCGCCCGCTCATAGGGTGTGACCAGGATGTTGAAGATGTCGGTGGCGAAGAAGAAGCAGGCGACGAAGCAGATGAAGATCGCGATGAGCGACTTGATCAGTCGCGTGCGCAGTTCCTTCAGGTGTTCGATCAGCGGCGCCTTGGACGCTTCGATGTCGTCCTCGTCGGTGGTCACCGGCTATCTCCCTCGGAGGACGTCGCCTTCTTGCGCGCAGCGCGGGCGGGCTTGGCGGCGGGATCGGCGACCGAGCCCGTCGTTTTCCTAGCGCGCGGCGCCGCCTTTGCAACGGGCGGAGCGGCCGCGGCGGACGTCTTCGGCGCCGCCGCGGTCTTCTTCGGCGCCGAGGTCCGGGCCGCGGCCTTCTTCGGCGCCGGCGCGGAGGGCGCGGGCGACCCGGCCGCAGCAGGAGCCGCAACGGGCGGGGGCGCATCGATCTTCGGCGGCGTAGCCGGCGCCACGGCGGGCGGCGGCACGTCGACAGGCGCCGGCGGCGTCTCGGCGGCGGCCGGCGTCACCGGAGGCGGCACGAACTGGCTGTTGCCGGCCGGCGCCTTGGGCGCGGGCTCGGTCAGCGATCGCCTGATGTCCTCGCCTGCCGAGCGCAGCGGGTTCAGCGCCCGCTTCACGTCGCCGATCGGGTTGGCGCCCTTCAGGTCCTCGACCTGCTTGCGAGTCTCCGCGAGGTCCACCTCCCGCTCCGCCTCGCGCAGCGCGGCGTTGAACTGGGACTGGAAGTCGCCGGCCATGCGGCGCACGCGGCCAATCATCTGCCCCGTCGCGCGGAGCAGCTTGGGCAGGTCCTTGGACGGGAAGACCACGATGGCGACCGCCCCGATCACCAGGATCTCCGTCCAGCCGATATCGAGCATGGTGTCGGCACCCGAAGGGGGTCCCGCTCGCACGGGACCGCCACGACAACAGATTGGCGGGACCTACCGTCAGGCCTTGCGAACGTCTTCCGTCTTGGTCGCGACGGTCGACTCCGGCTTGTGGTCGATCGCCTTCGGATCAGCCGTCGCCGTCTCCTCGTCGTCCGCCATGCCCTTCTTGAAGCTCTTGATGCCCTTGGCGAAATCACCCATCAGCTCGGGGATCTTGCCACGACCGAAAAGCAGAAGGACGACCACCAGCACGATGAGCCAGTGCCAGATGCTGAAAGAACCCATGAACCCCACTCCCTACCGGGATCTCGAATTTCGGCGGCACTCTTGCACACACGCGCAGGCATCGCAAACGAAAGCGATCGTGACGATGCCCTGCCCGCGAGGCCTCGCGAAACCCGCCAGTTCCACCCCAATATAAGGGTCTCATCGGGCGAAAACGAGGGCGTCGCGTGGCCGGATCGAGATCCCGACCTCGGTTCCCGGCTCGACCGGCGCATTCTCGCGCAGCCGCGCCCTGAGGGGCCCGTCGAGCCCCGCCACCGCGATTTCCGCCAGCGTCACCTCGCCGATGAACCGCCGGCGAACCACCCGTGCGGGGATCCCGTCGCCGGGCGGCAGCAGGTCGACGCCCTGCAGCCGGACCGCCACCGTCAGCGGCGCGCCGTCCGGGCTCCCCTCCGGCGCCGGAAAGCTGCCGACCGGCGTGTCGGCCATCCCGCCGGCGGCGACGGCGTCGATCTCGTTGAGCTCGGAGAAGAAGCGCGCCGCGAAGAGGTCGACCGGCTCGGCGTAGAGGCTCTCGGCCGTCCCCACCTGCACCAGCCGTCCGCGTCGCATCAGCGCGATGCGGTCGGCCATCCGCATCGCCTCCTCCGGGTCGTGGGTGACGACCACCGCCGTCGCGCGCGTTTCCCGGAGCACCGCCATGGTCTCGTCGCGCACGGAATCGCGCAGCCGTCGGTCGAGGCCGGAGAACGGCTCGTCCATCAGCAGCACGGACGGGCGGGGCACGATGGCGCGGGCGAGCGCCACCCGCTGCTGCTCGCCGCCGGAGAGGGCGTGCGGATAGTCCTCGGCGTAGTCGACCAGGCCGACGCGGGCGAGCGCCGCCCGCGCCGCCGCCTCCGCCGCCAGGCGGTCGAGCGAGGTGAGCCCGAACATCACGTTGGCGAGGATCGTCATGTGCGGGAACAGGGCGTAGTCCTGGAACATCAGCCCGACGCCACGCCGCTCCGGCGGCACGAATCGTGACGGCCCGGCGACCTCGAAGCCGTCGAGCACCACCCGCCCGCGGCTCGGTCGCTCGATGCCGGCGGCGATCCGGAGCAGCGTCGTCTTGCCGCAACCGGAATGGCCGAGCAGGCAGACGATCTCGCCCGGCTCGACGTCGAGCGAGATCCCGTCCAGCGAGACGACCCCGTCGTAGTCGTGGCTGACGTCCTCGAAGGTGAGGCGGGAGGCAATCAGCGCGCCGGCCGTGCCGCGCGGACCCCAGCGGCGCTCGGTCCCCGGATGGACGTCGGGCCGGATCGGCGGCGGGTTGGCGCTCTGCGGCGGCACGGGGACTTCCCTGTCGGCGAAAACCTGATGTCGCCGCTCCTATATAATGTCGGAGCGCCCGCGTCACCCGCCGGGGCGGGCGGCGGGCGGGATCGAGTAGGTGGCGCTTGCCGCCGTGAACGGCTCGGAGGGATCGGCGCCGCCGATCTCGCAGGCGGAGACGGCGAGGCGCTTGCCGAGCTTCAGCAGCCGGGCCCGGCCGACCAGCAGCCCGGGCCGCGGCTTCCTCAGGAAGTCGATCGAGAGGTGGGTGGTGACGGTGAGCGCCGCCGGGCCGACATGGGCGAGGATCACCAGCCAGCAGGCGATGTCGGTGAGCGTCATCAGCGTCGGCCCGGAGACGGTTGCGCCGGGCCGGAGGTGGCTCGCATCCGCCTCGAGGGTGACCTCCGCGGTGCCGGAGCCGACGCGGGTGACCGCGTAGGCGCGGCGGCCGGCGTTGAGCTCGGGATACTCGCGGTCGAGGAACGCGTTGAGGTCTTCGGGCGTCATAACGGGTGTCAACGGCGGCCTCCGGCGTCGGCTGGCGGGCGATGGGGCGACTGGCTACCATGCGCCCCGGCCGGAACGCCAGCATGGCGGGGCGAGAGGGAGGATAGCGGGGATGACCATCGACCGACGGATCTCGCTCATCACCCTGGGCGTCGGCGACATGGACCGGGCGCGGCGATTCTACGAGAGCCTCGGCTTCGTCCGCGCCGCGGCGAGCCAGGCCGAGATCGCCTTCTACGCCCTCGACAACGTGGTGCTCGCGCTCCACCCGCGCACCATGCTCGCCGCCGACGCCGGGGTCGGCGACGAGGGCCGCGGCTTCGACGGCGTCACGCTCGCCCAGAACCGCCGCTCTCGGGCGGAGGTGGACGAGGCGCTCGCCTTCGCCGTCGCCTGCGGCGCCACGCTCGCCAAGCCCGCCACGGAGGCGCACTGGGGCGGCTACTCCGGCTACTTCGCCGATCCCGACGGGCACCTCTGGGAGGTCGCCCACAATCCGTTCATCGAGATGGACGAGGACGGCAACCTCGTCCTTGCCTGAAGCCCGAACCTTGCGAGTGCCATGACCCTCGACGCAAAGACCGACGACGACATCCGCCGCATCCTCACCGCGACCCGCAGCATCGCCATGGTCGGCGCCAGCCCGAAGCCGCATCGCCCCTCGAACGGCGTGCTCGGCTTTCTCCTCCGCCGCGGCTACGAGGTGACCCCGGTCAACCCGGGCCACGCCGGCCGCGAGATCCGGGGCGCCCGCGTCGCCGCCTCGCTGAAGGACCTTGCGGGGCCCGTCGACATGGTCGACGTCTTCCGCAACAGCGCCGCCGCCGCCGACCTGATCGACGAAGTGCTGGCGCTGCCCTGGAAGCCGAAGGCGATCTGGCTGCAGCTGGGCGTCATCGCCGAGGAGGCCGCCCGCCGCGCCGAGGCCGCCGGCATCGAGGTGGTGATGGACCGCTGCCCCGCGATCGAGATTCCCCGGCTGGGGATGTGAGGCCGCCCGCTCACCCGTAGCGCCGGGCCGCCTCCACCGCGAGGCCGGTGCCGACCGAGCCGAAGGTGTCGCCCTCCACCACCCGGGCACCGGGGACGGCCGAGAGGATCGCCCGGCGCACGGTCGGCAGGCGGGTGGACCCGCCGGTGAGGACGACGGCGTCGACACGCCCGGCGCCGACGCCGGCGTCGGCGAGGCAGCGGGCGACGAGGTCGCCGATGCGCCCGGCGAGTTCGGCCCCGTGCGTCGCGACGTCCTCCGGCCCCGCCGCGGCGGCCAGCGGCGGCGTCAGCCAGTCGGCGAGGATCGTGCCCGCCTCCCCGTTCGCGGCGGCGATCTTGCCCTCCTCGACCCGGATCGACAGGAGGTGGCCGCGCTCCTCCTCCACCGTCCGGACCAGCCGGCCGACGAGGTCCGGCCGGGCGCTCTGGCGCTCGAGGTCCTGCAGGTCGCGCAGGGCGCGGGGAACGTAGAGCCGGTTGATCCGCGACCAGGTGGCGAGGTCGTGGTAGGGGCCGGCGGGCATCGACAGCCCCGCCCGCCGCAGCGGGCTGCGATAGCCGAGTTGCGGCATCACCAGCGCAAGGTTCAGCGCCCGGTCGAAGTCGGTGCCGCCGACGCGGACGCCGTCGTTGGCGAGGATGTCCGGCTTGCGGTCCTCGAGCCTGCGCCGGTCCGGGCCGAGCCGCACCACGGAGACGTCCGAGGTGCCGCCGCCGATGTCGGCGATGAGGGCCAGTTCCTCGGCGTCGAGCCGCTGCTCGTAGTCGAGGCCGGCGGCGATCGGCTCGAACTGGAAGGACACCTCCCCGAAGCCGGCCTCACGGGCGATGTCGGCCAGCGCCGCTTCTGCCGCCGCGTCGGCCGCCGGGTCGCCGTCGACGAAATGCACCGGCCGGCCGTGCACGACCCTGTCGAAGGCGACGCCGGCCGCGGCCTCGGCGCGCGCCTTCACGGCGGCGACATAGTCGGCGATCACCTGGCGGAAGCCGAGGCGCCGGCGCCCGACCTGGGTCGTCTCGTCGACGAGGGCGCTGCCGAGCACCGATTTCAGCGCCCGCATCAGCCGGCCGTGCTCGCCGTCCACATAGGCGGCGACCGCGGCGCGGCCGACCCGGGTCTCGCCATGGAAGGGATAGAAGACGGCGCTCGGCAGCGTCGTCTCGTCGCCCTCGAGCGGGACCAGGGCGGGCGGCCCGGACAGGGCGGCGCCGAGGGTGGTGTTCGAGGTTCCGAAGTCGAGCCCGCAGGCACGCATCGTCGTCATGGCCGCCTCCCGAGGGCAAAGGGCGCCGTGACTACACGGGGACGCGCGCCGCGTCCAGATCGCGGCCGATCACATGACGAGGAGGAGGACGGCGGCCGCGAGCGCGATCCGCACCGCGAGGCCGATGCCGGCCGCCCGCGCCGGGCGGGTCACCGGACCCGTGGCCGCCGCGCGGCGCAGTCCCCGCGCCAGCCCGGCGAGCCGTGTCCCCGCGCGGTCGGCGGCGGCCGAGAGCGCGGCGAGGTCGGCAAGCGCGGCGGCGGCGCCGGACTGCGGAAGCGGAGCGGTGGACATCGGGCGTCCCCGTTGGCGACGCTCCTTGATGCCGGATCGCGGTTAAGGCGACCTCAACGGAGCCGCGGCCGGGCACTTTCCACCGAACGGACCATGAACATGGGGTGCGCGCGCCGAGTCGGCGTGCCAAAATCGGGCACCCGAATCACCACCCGGCGCGACATCGCCACGAAGGCCCGCTATGTAGGGCGCCCGAGCGGAACGGACGGCGGAACGAATGGACAAGGACGACCTCTTCGGCGGCATCGAGGGTGCGGAACCGGTCGCGGAGCCGAATTCCCCGCCACGGCCGGCCAGGGCCGCCCCGCGCCGCGAGGCCAGGGCGGCGCCGCGGCCCGCCAGCGGCGCCGAGGCCGACTACACCGCCGCCGCGATCCAGGTGCTCGAGGGGCTGGAGCCGGTGCGTCGTCGTCCGGGCATGTACATCGGCGGCACCGACGACAAGGCGATGCACCACCTCTTCGCCGAGGTGATCGACAACGCCATGGACGAGGCGGTGGCCGGCCACGCCTCCTGGATCGAGGTGGAGCTTTCCGCCGACGGCTTCCTCACGGTGACGGACAACGGCCGCGGCATTCCCGTCGACCCGCATCCGAAGATGCCGGAGAAGTCGGCGCTGGAGGTGATCATGTGCACCCTCCACGCCGGCGGCAAGTTCGACAGCACCGTCTACGAGACCTCCGGCGGCCTGCACGGCGTCGGCGTCTCCGTGGTGAACGCCCTCTCCGACCGGCTGGAGGTGGAGGTCGCGCGCGGCCGCCAGCTCTACTGCCAGGTGTTCTCGCGCGGCGTGCCGCTCGGGCCCCTGGAGCACCTCGGCGAGACGATGAACCGCCGCGGCACCCGCGTGCGCTTCCGCCCGGACGGGGAGATCTTCGGCGAGGACGCGCGCTGGGACCCTGCGCGCCTCTTCAAGATGGCGCGGTCCAAGGCCTACCTTCACGGCGGGGTCGAGATCCGCTGGTCCTGCGAGCCCTCGCTGGTGGAGGGCAAGCCGACGCCGGCCGAGGCGGTCTTCCGGTTCCCCGGCGGCCTCAGGGACTTCCTGATCGAGGCGCTGGAGGGCGAGCGGCGGGTCGCCGACGACGTCTTCTCCGGCAAGGTCGGCAGCGGCGGGCACGGCACGGTGGAGTTCGCGGTCGCCTGGTTCGCCGGCGACGGCTTCGTCAACTCCTACTGCAACACCATTCCGACGCCCGGCGGCGGCACCCACGAGCAGGGCCTGCGCTTCGCCCTCACCCGCTCGCTGAAGGCCTACGGCGACCTCGTCGGCAACCGGCGCATGGCGCAGGTGACCCCGGACGACGTGATGACGTCGGCCGGCGCGATGCTCTCGGTCTTCGTCCGCGAACCGGAGTTCGTCGGCCAGACCAAGGACAAGCTCTCCACGGTGGAGGCCACCCGCATCGTCGAGAACGCGGTCAAGGACGCCTTCGACCACTGGCTCGCCGGCTCGCCCGGCCAGGCGACGCGGCTCCTCGACTGGGTCGTCGACCGGGCGGAGGAACGGCTGCGCCGGCGCCAGGAGAAGGAGGTCTCGCGCAAGACGGCCGTCCGCAAGCTGCGCCTGCCCGGCAAGCTTGCCGATTGCTCGCAGACCGCCGCCCAGGGCTCGGAGATCTTCATCGTCGAGGGCGATTCGGCCGGCGGCTCGGCCAAGCAGGCGCGCGACCGAGCGAGCCAGGCGGTGCTGCCGCTGCGCGGCAAGATCCTCAACGTCGCCAGCGCCGGCAGCGTGAAACTCGCCCAGAACCAGCAGCTGTCCGACCTCGTCCAGGCGCTCGGCTGCGGGACCCGCGCGCAGTACCGCGACGCGGACCTCCGCTACGACAAGGTCATCATCATGACGGACGCCGACGTCGACGGCGCCCACATCGCCTCGCTGCTGATCACCTTCTTCTACCGCGAGATGCCGCAGCTGATCCGTTCGGGCCATCTCTATCTCGCGGTGCCACCGCTCTACCGGATCAGCCATGGCGGCAAGACGATCTACGCCCGCGACGACGCGCATCGCGAGGAACTGCTCGCCACCATGTTCAAGAACAAGAAGCCGGAGATCGGCCGCTTCAAGGGTCTCGGCGAGATGATGCCGGCCCAGCTGAAGGAGACGACCATGGACCCGAAGACGCGCACGCTGCTGCGCGTCGAGCTGGTCGAGGGCGAGGCCGAGCGCACCGCGGACAGCGTCGAGCGGCTGATGGGCAACAAGCCGGAAGGCCGCTTCCAGTTCATCCAGGAAAACGCCGAGTTCGCCCACGACCTCGACATCTGACGGGAACGGCGGCGAAGGGCCTTCGGGGGCGGCGGCATCGAACCGCCGCCCCCTCGCGTTTCCGGAGCCGCGTCAGGCGGCCCGGGAGCTGCCGCGGGCCGGCTGCGGAGCGCCGGACGGCGCGTGGAACAGGCCCGCCGGGTCATAGCGCCGGCGCAGCGCCTCGAGCCGCTCGAAGGCCGCCGGCGCGTAGCACCGGTGGATGACGCCCTCGCGCTCGAGATCGGACTCGCCGACGTAGTGGCCGAGCGAGTGCGGCGCCATCCGCGCGTTGGAGCGGCGCAGCCAGGCCATGTTGTCGGCGTCCGCGGCCGGTTCGTCCCAGGCGGCATAGGCGCAGGTGAACACCGGCCCCGCCATCGAGAAGGCGGTGTCCGGCGGCGGCGCCTCGCCCGGCGGGGGCAGCACCACGCCGAGGGCGAAGGACCGCGGCGACGGCGCCTCGGTCACGGCCTCGGCGAGGCCGGCGAAGCCCGCCGCGGCGTCCGCCGTCCAGTTGGTATCGGCCGCGAAGCGATGCCCCTCGGGGAAGAACTGACCGATGAGGCCGTAGAGCACGTCGAAGGGCGTCGGCATGTCGAGCTGGACGTCGAGCGCGCCGGCCGGCGCGCCGGCGGCGATGGTCGCGCGGGTGGCGGCCGCCTCGGCCTCGCTGCCCGCGAAGATGGTGGCGATCGCCGTCACGGTCCTGGCGGCGCGATCGGCGAGCGGCGGCGGCGCCGCGGAGAACAGCGCGGTGAACTCGACGTTCGCCGGCACCTTCGGCATGGTCGCGCTCATCCAGCGCTCCACCTCGGCCGCCCGCTCGATCGGGAAGGTCCAGACGCTGGTGCGGATGGCGGCGGGAAGCTCGTGCAGCCGCACCCGGTAGGAGGTCACGATCCCGAAGAACTGCGGGCCACCGCCGCGCACCGCCCAGAAGACGTCCGGGTGGCTCGTCTCGCTGGCGACGATCCGCGAGCCGTCGGCGAGGACCACCTCGGCCTCCAGCAGATTGTGGCAGGCGAGGCCCCACACGCCCGCATTCCAGCCGATGCCGCCGCCGAGCATGTAGCCGCTGAGCGAGACGCTGGCGCAGTGACCGACCGGGAAGGCGAGACCGTATGCGCCGAGCGCGGCGGCAAGGTCACCGTTGCGCACCACGGGACCCAGCCGGGCGGTGCGGCCGGCCGCGTCGATCTCGATCGTGTTCAGCCGCGAGAGGTCGACGACAACGCCCTCCTGCATGGAGAGGAGCGCGAAGTGGTGGCCGCTGCCGCGGGCCGAGACCTTCATCCCGTTCGCGGCGGCATAGCGGACGGCGGCCTCCACGTCCGCGGCGTTCGCCGCGCGGACGATCACTGCGGGGCGCCGGTCGGGCTTGCGGCCGTTCCAGATCAGGGAGGTGCGGGTCGCCTCGAAGGCGGAGTCGGCGGCGGCGATCACCTCGCCCGTCACCGAACGCTTCAGCATGTCGATGGTCATGGTCTCTCAAGTCCGTGCGGAGGCGGCGCCGCGCGCGCCGATGCGCCCGCGGCCCTGCCGGCCTCGATGAATGGGGTCGGATCGCTGTCCGGTCCGCGGCGGCTCCGTGGACGCAGCGGGGAATACCGGACGAACGGGCCCGGCGCCTCCTCAATGATCGCCACGGAAAGGCTCAAAGAATGCTCAGGGGCGGGCACCGGAGCCCGCATGCGACCCCGTGCCGGCTTGGATACGCCGCGTTCGCCGCAGGACGGACGCCGCTTTCCGCCGCCACTTACCCCGCCTGCAGCCGGAGCCCTTCGGCTTGGCCGTCGATCGCATCCCCGGCGACCAGGTGCCCCGGCTCCACCTCGACGAGGGCGACGCGCCGCGGCTCGTCGCCGACCTTGCGGATCGGGCTCGGCACCTCGCCGGCGAGCAATTCCGTGGTGCGGCGGCGGCGGGCGGGGTCCGGGACGGGGACGGCGGCGAGCAGGCGGCGGGTGTAGGGGTGCACCGGGTTCTCGAAGATCTGCCGGCGCGTGCCGGTCTCCACGACCTGGCCGAGGTACATCACCGCGATGCGGTGGCTGATCTCCTCCACCACCGCCATGTCGTGCGAGATGAAGAGATAGGAGAGGCCGAACTCGTCCTGGAGTTCCTGCAATAGGTCGAGCACCTGCGCCTGCACCGAGACATCGAGCGCGGAGACGCTCTCGTCGGCGATGATCGCCTTCGGCGACAGCGACAGCGCGCGGGCGATGCAGATGCGCTGGCGCTGGCCGCCGGAGAACTCGTGCGGGTAGCGGCTCATGTTCTCGGCCGGCAGGCCGACCCGCTCGAACAGCCAGGCGACCCGGTCGCGCAGGTCCCCGCCCGAGGCGAGGCCGTGGATGACCAACGGCTCGCCGACAAGGTCGCCGACGGTCATCCTCGGGTCGAGGGCGGCGCCGGGGTCCTGGAAGATCATCTGCACGTCGCGGCGCACCGGCTTCATCGCCGCCCGGCCGAGGCCCACGGTCTCGCGCCCGCCCACCCGCACCGAGCCGTCGCGCTCGACGAGGCCCATGATCGCCTTGCCGGTGGTGGACTTGCCGCAGCCGCTCTCGCCGACGATCGACAGGGTCTCCCGGGCGCCGAGGTGGAAGGAGACGCCCTCGACCGCGTGCACCCGGCGGGTCGTCCGCTGCAGGAATCCGGTGCGGATGTCGAAGCGGACGACGAGGTCGCGCACCTCGACCAGCGGCGCGCCCGACTCGGGCGCCGTCTTCGCGCGCCGCGGCAGGTCCGTTCCGGCGCTGGAGCCGAGCCGCGGCACCG
The DNA here is from genome assembly GCA_041687675.1 of Pleomorphomonas sp. Classification (GTDB taxonomy): domain Bacteria; phylum Pseudomonadota; class Alphaproteobacteria; order Rhizobiales; family Pleomorphomonadaceae; genus JAWLBM01. Next base: position 22,488 of record JAWLBM010000033.1, read on the forward strand.
CGGCCAGCAGGCGGCGGGTATAGGCCTCCCGCGGCGCAGCGAAGATCTGCTCGACGGGCCCGCTCTCGACCACCTTGCCGCCGTTCATCACCACCACCCGGTCGGCCATCTCGGCGACGACGCCCATGTCGTGGGTGATGAGGATCACCGCGGTGCCGGTCTCGGCCTGCAGGTCGCGGATGAGGCGCAGGATCTGCGCCTGGATGGTCACGTCGAGCGCGGTGGTCGGCTCGTCGGCGATCAGCACCTTCGGCTGGCAGGCGAGCGCCATGGCGATCATCACCCGCTGGCGCATGCCGCCGGAGAGCTCGTGCGGGTACTGGCCGAGCCGGCGCTCCGGCTCGGAGATGCGCACGGCCTTCAGCGCGTCGAGCACCACGCCCCGCGCCTCGCGGTCGCTCACCTCGCGGTGGGCGAGCACGGCCTCGGTGAGCTGGCGGCCGATCGACATCACCGGGTTCAGCGAGGTCATCGGCTCCTGGAAGATCATGGCGATGTCGCCGCCGCGGACGCGGCGCATCTCCGCCTCGGGCAGGCGGGCGAGGTCGCGGCCCTCGAGCAGGATCTCGCCGCCGGCGATGCGGGCCATCGGCTCGGGCAGCAGCCGCATCACCGACATCGCGGTCATCGACTTGCCGGAACCGGATTCGCCGGCGATGCAGACCGTCTCGCCGCGGGCAAGCTCCAGGTCGAGGCCGTCGACCACCAGCTTCGCCCCCTCCGGCGTCGCCACCTGGGTGCAGAGGCCGCGGATCGACAGCACCGGGGCGGGAGGGGTCATCGGGTCATCCATCGGTTCGTCGTCTCGTATCAGCCGTTCCATCACCGCCGCAGGCCGCCACGCCCCCTCGCCTTCGCGCGGCGTGATCCCCCTACGTCATCGCTCACTCCAACGTCATCCCAGCGAAAGCCGGGATGACGTCGAGGGGCGGGCCCGCCGGCTGCAGTCCCGGGAAGGGCGGCGGGCCGCCCTCCCCGGTTCGTCTCGTCAGTCCAGCACCACCCGCGGGAAGTAGAAGGACACGACCCAGTTCGGCTGGTCGACGATCTCCGAGATGCGGAGGTCGCCGCAGACCGAGCAGAGCATGTAGGCGTCGACCGCCGCCATGCCGGTGGTGGCCGCGAGGTGGTCGACCATCTGCGCGACCGCCGCCCGGGCGCCCTCGAACAGGTCGGTGCCGATGCCGGTCGTCACCTCGTAGCCCTTCTCGTCGAGATGCCGGGTGACCGGGCCGGGCGTGGAGAAGCGCGGGAACCTGAGGTTCGCGCCCTTCACCAGCTCCAGCCTGGCCACCACGTTCATCGGGCTCTCGATCGCCGTCCCGCAGACCTCGCCGTCGCCCTGGGCGGCGTGGGTGTCGCCGACCGAGAACAGTGCGCCCTCCACCTCCACCGGCAGGTAGAGGGTGGTGCCCGCGGCGAGGTCGCGGATGTCGAGGTTGCCGCCGACCCGCCGGGGCGGGACGACCGAATGCAGCCCCGGCTCGGCCGGCGCGCAGCCGATCGTCCCCGCGAAGGGCTTCAGCGGCACGCGGCCGAACGGCGACCAGGCCGCCGGCGCGAGCGTGTCCTTGTCATAGGACCACACGTGCAGCGCCGGCTCGGTGAACTGGTCGGCGAGCAGCCCGAAGCCCGGGATGTTCGCCGTCCAGCCGAAGCCCGACGGCTTGAAGGCGTCGATGGTGACCTTCAGCGCGTCGCCGGGCTCGGCGCCCTCCACGTAGACGGGACCCGTCACCGGGTTCACCCGCGCGAAGTCGAGCTTGCCGACATCCGCCACCGTCGAGTCCGGGCCGAACTGCCCCCCGGAGGAGTCGAGGCATTCGAACTCGATGGTGGCCCCGGGCGCGACCCTCAGCGCGGGCGGGATCGAACGATCCCACCCGAAGTGATGGCTGCGACCGTGGATGGTGTAGTCGCACTTACTGCACATCGTTGGCCCACACGTAGTCGTAGTGCACGGGGATGTGCACCGGGTCGACGAAGATCCCCTCCGGGCCCTGGAGGCGCGGCGACTTGATGGTGTAGCGCCTCTCGTTGAACACCGGCGCCCACGGGGCGTCGTCCATGATCTTCACGAAGATGTCGCGCCACAGCGCGATGCGCTCCTCCGCCTTGGCCGGGTCGGCCATGGAGTCGGCCGCGACCGCCTGCTTGTCCAGCTCCTCGTTGCAGTACCAGGACCAGTTCCAGCCGCCCTCGACGGCGCCGCCGCAGCCGAGGATCGGGCCGTAGAAGTTGGACGGATCCGGGAAGTCGGCGATCCAGGCCATGCCGCCCGACCAGATCATCGGCGCGCCGAGGCGGGTGCCGCCGGCGGCGATGACGTTGGCCTGGGCGAGCGACTGGATCTCCGCCGCGATGCCGATGGCCGCGAGGTCCTGCTGGATCGCCTGGGCGATGCGCGGCTGCGGGTCGGTGTTGGCGACGTAGAGTTCGGTCGCGATGCCGTCGCCGTAGCCGGCCTCGGCGAGCAGGGCCTTCGCCGCCTCGGGGTCGAAGGCATAGCCCTCGTAGTCCTCGGCGTAGCCGGGCATCAGCGGCGGCAGCGGCTGATTGGCGGGCGCGGCGCGGCCGTTGATGATACGGACGATGCGGTCCTTGTTGATCGCCATGTTGACGGCCTTGCGCACGCGCGGGTCGTCGAACGGCTTGATGTTGACGTTCATCGTCACGTAGCCGGTGTGCAGCTGGTTGCCGACGACGATGTAGTCGCTGTAGGCGGGGTCCTGGGTGACCTCGAGGAACTTCGCGGGCGGAATGCTGTCGCCGGCGATGTCGACCTCGCCCCGCTGCAGGCGAAGCAGCGCCACCACCGGCTCCTGGCCGACCTCGAAGACGATCTCGTCGAGCCGCGGCAGGCCCTCCTGGTAGTAGTCCGCGTTGCGCTCGAACACGACGCGCTGGCCGAGGGTCCACTCCTTCAGCTTGAAGGCGCCGGTGCCGACCGGGTGCTTGCCGAAGTCGGGGCCCCACTCGTCCACGGCTTCCTTGGGAACCACATGGGCGAAGTTCAGCGCCATCACGTGCAGGAAGGTGGCGTCCGGGCGCGAGAGGTTGAAGACGACGGTGGAGTCGTCCGGCGTCTCGATGCTCTCCACCGCGCCGAAGAAGCCGGCGCCGGGGCTCTGCGTCGCCGGGTCGAGGACGCGCTCGATGGAGTACTTGACGTCGCCGGCGACCATCTCGCGGCCGTTGTGGAACTTGACGCCCGGGCGCAGCTTGAACGTGTAGGTCAGCCCGTCAGGCGCCACCTCGTAGCTCTCGGCGAGGTCCGTGACGAGGTTGGTGGTGCCCGGCTCGTAGTCCATCAGCCCGTCGAACAGGCTCTTGATCATCGACCAGTTCTGCCAGTCGTAGCCGATGGCCGGGTCGAGGGTGGTGACGTCGTCCTTGTAGGTGACGATCATCGAGCCGCCCTGCTTGGGCTCCTGGGCGGCGGCGGGTCCGGCGAAGGCCAGCCCGAGGCCGAGCGCGATCGCGGCGCTGCCGGCGAGAAGGGTCTTCCTCATGTTCTCCACTCCTTCCGTTTTTTCTCTTCCTCTGGAACCGCCGCGAACCGCCGCGACGGGTGGTCGTCGGGGATCAGCGCAGCTTGATGCGCGGATCGACGAAGGGGGCGACGAGATCGGCGACGAGGTTGCCGAGGACGATGGCGCAGGCCGACACCAGCGTGACGCCCATGATGATCGGGATGTCGATGCGCTGGATCGCCTGCCAGGCGAGTTGGCCGATGCCCGGCCAGCCGAACACGCTCTCCACCACCACGATGCCGCTCATGAAGATGCCGATGTCGATGCCGATCATGGCGATGATCGGCAGGATGGCGTTGGGCAGCGCGTGGCCCATGATGACCCGTGCGCGGGAAAGGCCCTTCGCCCGGGCGGTGCGGATGAAATCCTGCCTGAGCACGTCCAGCATCGACGAGCGCATCATCCGCGAGTACCAGCCGGCGCCGAGGATGCCGAGCGTCAGCGAGGGCAGCACGAGATGCGCCGCGGTGCCGTAGCCTCCAATCGGGAACCAGCCGAGCTGCACCGCGAAGACGTAGAGGAGCAGGATGCCCACCACGAACTGCGGCGCCGAGACGCTGACGAAGGAGGTGATCATCAGCCCGCGGTCGACGAGCGAGTTCTTCTTCACCGCCGCGACCACGCCCATGGTGAGCCCGAGCACCAGCTCGCAGACGATCGCGCCGAGCATCAGCAGAAGGGTCGCCGGCAGGCGCGACCAGATCAGCTCGCCCACCTCCGTCTTCTGCAGGTAGCTGCGTCCGAGGTCGCCCTGGACCAGCCCGGTCAGGTAGCGCCAGTACTGGACCGGGAACGGCTGGTCGAGGCCGAGCTGGCGGCGGATGCTCTCGACCGTGTCGGCGGTCGCGCTGCGGCCGGCGATCTGCCGGGCCGGGTCGGCCGGGACGAGGTAGAGCAGCACGAAGGTGACGAGGCTGACGCCGAGCAGGATCAGGACGGCCTGGAGCAGCCGGCGGAGGACGTAGGACGCCATCAGTGCCGCCCCTTCAGCGTCGGGTCGAGCACGTCGCGCAGGGCGTCCCCGACCAGGTTGAAGGCGAGCGCCAGCACGACGATGGCCGCGCCGGGGATGAACACCAGCCAGGGCGCCGACTGGAAGTAGGTCTGGTTCTCGAAGATGATGTTGCCCCAGGAGGGCGTCGGAGGCTGCACGCCGATGCCGAGGAAGGAGAGCGTCGCCTCGAGCAGCACCGTGGTCGAGATGCCGAGGGTCGCCCAGACGACGATTGTGGACACGAGGTGCGGCAGGATGTGCAGGAAGAGGATCCGCCCCGGCCCCGCGCCGAGCCCCCTCTCCGCCTCCACGAAGTCGCGCTCGGCGAGCGAGCGCGTCTCGGTGTAGACCACGCGCGCCACCTGGACCCAGTTCACCATGGCGATGACGAGGGCGACGATCCACAGCGACGGGCTGAACAGGGCGGCGAGCACGATGGCCAGCAGCAGCGCCGGGAAGGCCATCATCAGGTCGGTGAAGCGCATCAGCACGGTTCCGACCACGCCGCGGAAGAAACCGGCGACGACGCCGACCAGGGTGCCGACGACGACCGCGATGCCGTTGGCGACGACGCCGATCACCAGCGACGTCTGCGCCCCGTAGAGGAGCCGGGAGAAGAGGTCCCGGCCGAGGAGGTCGGTGCCCAGCCAGAACTGCGCGTTCGGCGGCAGCGGCGCGCCCTCCAGCGTCAGCCCCTCGAACAGCTGCTCGTCCGGCGAATAGGGCGCGATCCAGGGCGCGGCGACGGCCGCGGCCACCACCACGGCGATCACCGCGAGGCCGAAGGCGGCGGAGCCGCGCCGGAGCAGCGCGCCGAGGACGGCGCCGGCCCGGCCGGGGCGGCGGCGCACGGGGGGCGCGATCCGCCCCTCGTCAGCGGCCGGCGGCATCGGCGTCCCCCTCGGATGCGAGTTCGGCGGCGGCGGCCTCGACGGTGATCCGCCGGTCCTGGGCGATCGAGCGGAGCCGGCGCATGGCGGCGACCTCGTCGAGCCCCTCGGTGCGCATCAGCCGCAGCATCGCCCGCGCGACGGTCGGGCGATGGCGCAGGCGGTCGCGAAGGTCGTCGATGGTCTCGCGCAGCAGCCGCGACTGGTCGAAGGCGTGCGCGGCGATCAGCAGCGCGCTGTAGACGCCGGCGGACGAGATCGGCTTCAGGAGATGCGCGTTGGAGCCGTGGCGGAGCGCCCACTCGACGCGGCCCGGCGCCTCGGAGCCGATCAGCGCGACGAGCGGCATCGGCGCCGAGCCCGCCTCCCAGGGGAACATGCCGTCGAAGGCCATGTCGGCGTCGAAGAAGACGACGTCGGCGCCGCGGTCCTCGGCCGCGAGCTCGGGCCAGACCTGTCGCACGGTGAGGCCGAGCCGCTCCAGCTGGCGCACCACTGCCTCCGCCGACGCGTGCGGGCGGTGCAGCACGACGGCGCGCCACTGGCGCAGCGAGGGCCGGGCGGGAGGGGGCGTCACGGTCATCGGATCACACGCAGGGTCGGCCTGGATGGCGGCGTTTCGCCGGGCGGCGCGCCGGTCGCACCGGCGGCGAGGTCGAGGTCGATGAGATAGGGGTCCGGCGCCAGCGGCGCCTCGGCTGCCTCGAGGATGGCGAAGCCGCCGTCGGCGGCGGCGCGGCCGAGCAGCGGCCGGTGCCAGGCGTGGTGTGTCCGCGGGTCGATGGCGATGAGCCCGGCCGGGGTCTCGAAGCCGCGGCCGGTGGCGACCGCCAGCACGGCGTCCGGATCGTCGCGCCCGGCCTCGCGCAGGCTCTCGGCGAGGATCCGCACGGCCGTGTAGGCGCCGGTGAAGAAGGCCGAGACCCGGCGGGCCGCGCCGAAGCGCCCGGCGACACGGGCGCGGAAGCGGGCGTTCTCCTCCCCCCGCAGGCTGTCGAAGTAGACGGCCGTGGCGAGGTGCCCGACCGCCGCCGGCCCGACCAGCCCCAGTTCCACCTCGGTGAGATTGCAGCTCACCACCGGCCGCGCCTCCGCCCGGAAGGCGGGCTCGTTGCGGCCGAGCGCGGCATAGGCGTCGAGGAAGGCGTAGCTCGACGGACCGATCAGGGTGTTGAGCACGAAGTCCGGCCGCCGGTCGCGGATCTCGCCGACGATGCGCGAGACGTCGGTGCCGCCGAGCGGCAGGTAGCGCTCGCCGACCACCTCGCCGCGCGGCGACATCAGCTCCCGGGCGATCCGGTTGGTCTCCCAGCCCCAGATGTAGTTCGAGCCGACGAGGTAGCCGGCGCTGCCGTAGCGCGGCAGCACGTGGGCGAACAGCGGCACCACGTGCTGGTTGGGGCAGGCGCCGAGATAGACCACCCGGTCGTTGGCCTCGTAGCCCTCGTAGGGGCACGGGTACCACAGCAGCCCGTCATGGCGCTCGATGACGGGGATCATCTCCTTGCGGCTCCAGGAGGTGATGCCGCCGACAAGATGGCGGCAGCCCTCCTCGCGCAGGAGGTGCTCGGCGACGGCCGGATAGCGGTCGGTCTGGCCGCCGGGATCGCCGAGCCGCGCCTCGAGCCGCACCGGGAAGGAGGGATCCTCGTTGATCTCGGCGAGCGCCATCAGCGCGCCGTCCAGCCCCTCGCGGCCGAGCGCCGCATAGGGTCCGGTCGTCGAGAAGACGATGCCGATGCGAAGGATCGGACGGCCGTCCGCCACGCCAAACTCCCCCTGCCGGGCCTGGCCCGGGCCCGAAAAAACCAAAAGCCCCGACCCGCGCCTCGGGAAAGGCGTGGACGTCGGGGCTCGGTCGCCGCGCGGCATTTCATATGCCGAATTGTTAATCCGCATCAAAGCCCTTCGCGCGGCGGCCGTCAAGCCCGGCAAAGGCCCGCCAGGGCACCGTGCACGGGTCGGCGCGTCGCCGGCGCACGTCCGGGAGGCGCCCCGCCTCTGGGGGCGCGCCGGAACTTTTGCCCGCCGCCGGGGCTTCGATCGGCAGGATCACCGGAGGAAATTGCCATGTTCAAACCTTTTTCCGCGATCGTCGGCGCCGGCCTGCTGCTCGCCGGCTGCGTCGCGACGACGACCACCACCACATTCGTCAGCCAGCCGGACGCCTACGCCACCGCCAGCGTCAACCTGAGGGCGGGCCCGAGCCGGGACTTCCCGCGGGTCGGATATGTGCGGGCGGGCGCCCCGCTCCGGGTCTATGGATGCGTGCGCGGCTACTCCTGGTGCGACGTCTCGGCCCGCGGCGACCGCGGCTGGATGTCGTCCCGCTACATCAGCCTGTTCTACAGCGACGACCGCTATGTGATCCGGCGCGACTACGACCTGCCGGTGGTCGACTTCGACTTCGGCTACTGGGACCGCTGGTACACCGACTACCCCTTCTACGGGGAGCGGGTCTGGCGGCGGCGCTATCCGCGCTACTCCATCGGCGTGACGCTCTGACGCCGAGCCGCGGCCGCGGGGTCCGCGCCTCGCGGCCGGACGCCCTCAACCCTTCACAGCGCGCGTGGTCAGCGAGCGGCCGATCTGCCGGTACATGACAAGGCCGAGCACCAGCGGCGGCAGCGTCGCCAGCATCATCACCGCCGAGGCGACGCCCCAGCGGACGCCCCCGCCCGAGGCGGCGAAACTGTCCTCGATCCAGCGGCGCCAGATGATGGCCCGGCCGACCGTGCCGCGGCGCCTCCTCGCAGGCCGAGCGGCTCAGTTCGGCAGCGCCGCCTCGTCCTCCGCGCCCGCTTCCGGATCGGTGGCGGTCGCCTCCAGCGCGCCCGGATCGAGTTCGGCCCAGAAGACCTCGGTGCCGGGCAGGCCCGGCTGGCGGCCGCGGCTCGCCTTCACCGCCCGCCACTGCCGGCCCTGGAAGTCGACCACGTCGTTGCTGCGGTAGGAGCGCGTGGAGCCCCAGCCGCCGCGCGGGCGGAGCAGCGTCGTCGGCTGCGGCGTCTCGACGCCGAGCAGCGCGGTGCGGCAGTTGGCGACCGGAACGCTCGCCCTCGCCTCGCCCGCCTCCACGTCGATGGTGCAGCCGGGCAGCACCGTGCGCCGGGCGATGCGGAAGACGCCGGTCGCCGGATCGGCGATCTCGAACAACTCGGTCCCCGCCACGCGGACCTCGGCGCCCGGCGCCGCCGTGCCGGCGATCACGAACCGCCCCTGCTCGAAAGTGGCGACGTCGATCGAAAGCCCCTGCTGCGCCCTCGCCGCCTCCGGCGCGAGGACCACAACCGGGAGCACGGCGAGGAGGAGGCGTGACAGGCGGACGGACGAACCCATGAACTTGAACTCCCGCGTGTTCGGGCGGCCGACTCGCGCGGCCGCGGTGCATCGCGGTCGATCAAAGCACCCTCCGCCGTGACTGCGGAAATCGCCATGGGTGCAACCTGTCACGCGCCATAGGTCCCCATGTGACCGCCGTTGCCTGCCGAACGTCGTCGGCATCCGCGGACGACCACGCCGGGCCGCTTGACGGAGCGGCCGGATCGCGGGTCCCGCAGCTCCGGCCGTGCCGCAAGTCAGTGGCCCCAACTCAGCGCCAGCGGGTTCACCTCCCGGGCGAGTTCCAGAAGCTGGGCGCGCGTGTCGGGGTGCAGCGGCCGGGTCGGGTGGCGGACCGCCTCGGAGGCGATCACGCCGCCCTCCTTCATCACCACCTTGCACGAGCGCCAGCCGCACTGGCGGTTCTCGAAGTTGATGATCGGCAGCAACCGGTTGTAGATCGCCGCCGCCCCGGCGCGGTCGCCCGCGAGGTAGGCGGCGATCGCCGGGCGGATCAGGTCCGGCAGCGTGGCCGAGGTCATCGAGCCGGTGGCGCCGGCGTCGAGGTCGGCCATCAGCGTGATCGCCTCCTCGCCGTCGAAGGGCCCCTCGATGGCGTCGCCGCCGGCCTCGATGAGCGCGCGGATCTTGGCCGCCGCCTGCGGCGTCTCGATCTTGAACAGGCGCACCTGCTCGAACTCGCGCGCCATGCGGGCGAGGAAGGGCACCGACAGGGTGGCGCCGGAGATCGGCGCGTCCTGCACCATGATCGGGATGCCGCCGGCACGCCCGGCCCGCTCGAAGTGCTCGAAGGTCCCCTGCTCGTCCGCCCGGAGCAGCGCGCCGTGGTAGGGCGGCATCATCATCAGCATCGCGGCGCCCATCGCCGCCGCCTCGCGGGCGCGGGCCTCGACGACGGCGGTGGAGAAGTGGGAGACGGTGACGATCACCGGCACCCGGCCGGCCACGTGCTCGAGGCAGAGCCGCGTCAGCACCGCCCGCTCCTCGTCGGAGAGCAGGAACTGCTCGGAGAAGTTGGCGAGGATGCAGATGCCGTCGACGCCCTGGTCCACCATGCAGTCGAGCACGCGCTGCATGCCCGGAAGATCGAGGGTGCCGTCGTCATGGAACGGCGTCGGCGCGACCGGCCAGATGCCGCTGTAAGGTCTCCTGGTCATGGCTATGCTCGTTTCCTGCCCTGTCGTTTCTCGTGTGCCGCCCCTTTGTCGCCGAGTCGGCGTCATCCGGCCAGGGCCGGGCCGATCCGCGGTGCCGCGGCCGGTCCGGAGGGCACGCCTCCGGACCGGCCGCGGAAGGCTACTTGATCTGCGCCTTGATGGCGTCGACGTCGTCCGTCGTCATCTGGCCGACCGTGGTGACCTCGCCGTCCTGGATCCGCCACAGGCGGAACGGGCCGGTGATGTCGCCGTTCTCGTCGAACTGCACGGGACCGATGACGCCCTCGTACTTGATCGGCTTGCCCTCCTTGATGAGGGCGAGGGCCTTGGCGAACTCGTCGGCGCCGGCGTGGATCACTTCGCCCGCCGGATCGAGCACCTCGCGGATCGCCGCGCGGATCGGCTCGCTCTCGAAGGTGCCGGCCTTGGCGACGGCGAGGCCGACGATGGCGCCGGCGTCATAGGCGCGGTCCGCGGCCGGGTTGGACGGCTCGAGCCCGGAGAACGCCTTGTAGTTGGCGTTGAAATACTCGGTCGACGGCGTCGGGTTGGTGCCCGATGAGGTGCCGTAGGCCTCGTTCAGGTACTCCGCCCCGACGCTCTCGATGAAGTCCGGGCTGTTCATGCCGTCGTTGAGCAGGAACTTCTGCACGCCGCCCTGGCTGATCCACTGGCGGGCGATGGTGGCGCCGTCCACCGGGTAGCTGACGAGGTAGAGCCCGTCCGGCTCGCCGCCCATCGCGGCGGTGACCTCGGAGGCGTAGCTCGCCTGCTTCTCGTTGTAGGGGGTCACCGAGACCACCTCGCCGCCGAGCGCCTCGTAGGCGGCGGTGAACTCCTTCACCATGTTGACGCCGAAGTCGTTGTTGACGTGGATGATCGACAGCTTCCTGAAGCCCTGGTCCAGCGCGTACTTTGCCGCCGCGACGCCCTGCAGCGCGTCGGAGGTGATGGTGCGGAAGAACATGCCGTTGGACTTGCCTTCGCGCGAGAGGTTGGTGAGCGTCGGCGAGGACGACGCCGGCGAGACCTGCACCACCTTCGCGGGCCCGGTGACCGAGGTGAGGATCGGGATCGACACCGACGAGATGATGCCGCCGATGACGACCGGCACCTTCTCCACCTGGACGAGCTGGGTCGCCACGTCGACCGCCACGTTGCCCTGGGACTGGCTGTCGCGGGTGTCGGTGACGAGGTCGCAGCCGGCGGCGCCGCCGGCCTGGTTGACGTCGCGGAAGGCCATCTCGATGGACTTCGCGCCGGCCTGGCCGTAGGCGCCGGCCGGACCGGTCAGTTCCATGACCACGCCGACCTTGTGCTCGCAGTCGGCGGCGAGCGCCGCCGGCGCGGTCGTCGCCAGCATGGCGGCGGCCAGCGCCGCGAGTGCGCAAGACTTTGTCATCGTCCCTCTCCCTCTGGTTCTCTTCTCTGGGCTACGAACGGCCTGGGTCCGTTTCAAGCCACCGGCATCCAGGTCTCATGCAGGTGGCGCCAGGCGACGCGGTGCGGGGCCGCGTCGTCCTCAACGAACAGCGCGGTGGACCGGCGGCGGCTCGCCCGCCCCCCGCGCATTTGCGATTCGACATAGCTGACGAGCACCGCGCCCTCGTCCCGCCAGACCTCCACGACGTCGGAGATCCCGATTTCGAAGGCCGGGTCGCCGAGCCGGGCGAGCCCCTCCACATGGGCGAGGATCTCGGCCCGCGCCATCACCGAGCCGTCCGGCGAGACGAGGCCGAAGCCCTCGTCGAAGGCGCGCTCGAACAGCGCCCGGTCGAAGGCCGCGGTACCCCGGCCCATGGCCACGAAGTCGGCGTGGCGGTCGATCACCTCGGCCCTCGCCCGCTCGAACAGGTCGGCGCTCATGAGGCCACCTTGGCGTTCTCGTTGTAGCGCATGATGGACCCGTGCCGGCCGGTGCGGTCGCGCTCCAGCGCGAAGGTGTCGCCCTCCGGCCCCCGGCGCCGTCCGGTCACCGCGCGGATCGCCGCATGGTCCTCGACGGAGAGCCGGATGCCGCCGATCGCCGCATTGGCGGCGACATGGCTGCGGTTGCGGGCGCCGACGATCACGGCCGCCACGGCCGGCGCGTCCAGCATCGCCGCGCTCGCGACGGTGGCGATGTCGCTGCCGTGGCGATCGGCGATGGCGCGCAGCACCCGGAGCAGGTCCTGGAACAGCGCCCAGCCGCCGAAGTCGTCGATGATCAGCTTGTACTTGGTCAGCGAACGGTTCTCGAGCGGCCCCTCCGGCTCCGGCCGGCCCAGCCAGCGGTCGGAGAGGAAGCCGCCGGCCACCGAGCCGTAGCAAAGAAGACCGATGCCGTTCGCCTCGGCCGCCGCGACGAGGCCGTGGGTCGGCCGGTCGTCGAGCAGCGAGTATTGCACCTGCATCGACACCAGCGGGACGCCCGCCGCCACCATCTCCAGCGTGTGCGGCGTGTCGAAGTTGGTGCCGCCGATGTGCTCCACCTTGCCCTCGCGGCGCATCTCGTCCAGCCAGCCGAGGGCGTCGAGGTAGCCCGGGACGGCGTAGTCCCACCAGTGGAACTGCACCAGGTCGAGACGCTCCATCCGCAGCCGCCGGAGCGACTGCTCGACGATGGCGCGGACATGGTGGCGGCGAAGGCTGGGCAGGAGGTCGAGGTCCGGCACCAGCTTGGTGTGGACCTTCACGGCGCCGAGCGCCTCCGCGCCGCGCTCCGCCCGGTAGCGGTCGCGGAAGGCGCCGATCAGTTCCTCCACCCCGGTGTAGATGTCGGCGCAGTCGAAGGTGACGATGCCGGCGTCGGCGAAGGCCATCATGTCCTCGACCGCCGCGGCCCGGTCGACGGCGCCGTGGCCGCCGGCGAGCTGCCAGCCGCCGCGGATCACCCGGCTGATCCGGTAGCCGGGGCGAAGCTCGATGGTGGGAACGGCGGACATTTAGGTGCACTCCGGGCGCAGGGGAACGGCGGTGGTCTCGGCATGGCTGAACCGGCGCAGCCGGGTCCGGGTGATGCGCAGGCGGGACGGGCAGTTGGGATCCGGGCAGGCCACCTCGGCGTCGGTGGTCATCCAGTCGTTCGGATGCGCCGGCCGCTGCTTGGCGGCGAGCAGCGGCAGCACTGAGGCGAGCGAATAAATGGAGATGCCCTGGCCGGGCGGCAGGTGCAGCATCTCGCCCCTGAGCTCGAACCAGTCGCCGACGCTGGCGCCGCAATAGAGCTTCGCCCCCTCGGGCGCGACCACCTCGACGCGGAGATCCCAGAGGTCGAACCCGTCGTCCGCCGCCGCCCCGCTCACGACGCGCCTCCCGGGACGAGGGCGAAGGACACCTCGCAGGCGCCCGCCCGGCGGATCCGCCCGCAGGCGTCGGCGAGCGCCGGCCGCTGGTCCGCCCGCACCTTGCCGGCGACGCTGCCGGCCAGCCAGCCGATCGGAAACAGCATGCGCGCGTTCGGCCCGTAGAAGAGGCCGACGTCGAAGATCGGGTCGGGGTTGCCACCCCAGACCCGCGGCGCGACATAGGCCATCACCAGGTCCCCCGCCTCCGGGGTGAGGGTGGCGTTCTCCGGCGGCAGCGGCGTCGCCCGGACGGCGTCGGACAGCTGCGCGGACGGGATCGGGCAGGAGATCTCCGGTCCCGTCCACATGGCGTGCAGGCCCGGAACCACCCGCGGCATCGCCAGCCAGGCGACGAGGAAGGCGACGTTCTCCGGCGCCTTGTCGGCGAGGAGGTCGGCGACGACGTCGAGGCCGGATCGCGGCTCGGTGATGCGCAGGCGAAGGGTCATGCGAGTTCCTCGGCGGGCGCGCGCAACAGGTCGAAGGCGCGGCCGATGTCGGCGGCAAGCGCCGCCCGCGCGGCGGCGGCGTCGTGCCGCTCCAGCGCGGCGATGATCTCGCCGTGGTAGTAGTCGGAGGAGATCCGGCTGGCGTCGTCGAAGGCGACCGCCGCGGCGCGCACATAGGGGCCGGACTGCAGCCAGAGGCTCTCGATGATGGGGAGCAGCACGTCGGACCCGGCCGCCCGGTAGATCTGGAAGTGGAAGGCCCGGTTGAGCTCGAGCTCGCGCTCCACCCGCTCGGGCTTCGCCATGCCCTTGATCGACAGCCACTCGGCGGTGAGGCCCTTCAGCTGGTCCACCTCGTGCGCCTTCAGCCGCGGCGTCGCCAGCGCGATCGCCTCTCCCTCGACGAGGACGCGCGCGTGCAGGAGGTCGTCCACCCGCTTGCCCTCGATCACCGGCACCCGCACCGACCGGTTCGGCAGCGCCTCCAGCGCCTTCTCCGAGATCAGCCGGCCGAGCGCCTCGCGCACCGGCATGGTCGAGGTGGCGAGCGAGGAGGCGAGCGACTGGATGGTCAGCACCTGGCCGGGGTCGAACAGGCCGCAGATGAGGGCCCGGCGGAGCTCGGAATAGACCCGGTCCTGCACCGTCTCCCGCCCCACCGGCGCGAGGCCGCGGACGGGCGCGGCGTCGCGCCGGGGCTGCCGCCCGGCGACCTTGCGGGCCGCCGTCCTGCCGCCGTCCGCCATGAAAGCCCCTCCCCGCCAGCGCCCCCTTGCGTCCGTTCAGGCAATCATAATACCGTGATCAGAGCAAGCGTGATCAAAAATCACAAAAATGGATCGGGGGAGCGGCGGTGAGCGGATCGGGACCCGTCGACAGGCCACCCGCCGGCGCGTCGGCGATCCTCGAGACGCGGAACCTCGTCAAGCGCTTCGGCGGCGTGGCGGCCGTCGACGACGTCTCCGTCGCGGTCCGGCCGGGCGAGATCGCCGGCCTGATCGGCCCCAACGGCGCCGGCAAGACCACCCTGTTCGACCTCGTCGCCGGGCTGCACCGGCCGACCGCCGGCGAGATCCTGATCGCCGGCCGGCGCGTCGACGGCGAGGGCGCGGACCGGCGCATCGCCGCGGGCCTCGGCCGCACCTTCCAGATCCCCCGCCCCTTCCCGGACATGACGCTGGTCGAGAACGTCATGACGGCGGCGCAGGGCCACCTCGGCGAGCGGATTTTGCCCAACTGGATCGCGGGCCGACGCGTCGCCGCGGCGGAGCGGCAGGCCTATGAGCGGACCATGGCCCTCCTCGAGTTCGTCACCCTCGACCGCCTCGCCCGCGAGCCGGCGCGGGTGCTCTCCGGCGGCCAGCGCAAGCTGCTCGAGATCGCCCGTGTGCTGATGGCCGAGCCGACGGTGATCCTTCTCGACGAGCCGGCGGCGGGCGTGAACCCGTCGCTGCTCGAGGTCATCATCGACCGCATCCTCGAAATCAACCGGCGCGGCGTCACCTTCCTCGTGATCGAGCACAACATGGACATGGTGGCGAGGCTCTGCGGCCGCGTCTTCGTGATGGCCTCGGGGCGGCTCCTCACCGAAGGGCCCCCGGAGGAGATCGCGCGCGACCGCCGGGTCGTCGAGGCCTATCTCGGGGGCGCGGCATGACGGGCGCCCCGATCCTTGCGGCGGACTCGCTGGTCGCCGGCTACGAGCCCGGCGTGCCGATCGTGCGCGGCGCCTCGATCACCGTCTCGCGGGGCGAGATCGTGGTCGTCCTCGGACCGAACGGCGCCGGCAAGTCGACGCTCATCAAGGCGATCGCGGGGCTGGTGCCCGTCACCGGCGGCCGCGTCACCCTCGCCGGCCGCGACATCACCCGCCTGCCCGCCCACCGCATGGTGCGCGAGGGCCTCGCCTTCGTGCCGCAGACGGAGAACGTGTTCCCGCGCATGAGCGTCGACGACAACCTGAAGCTCGCCGGCGGCGTCTTCGGCCGCGCCGGGGTCGGCCGGCGGGTCGAGGCGATGTACGCCCTCTTCCCGGACCTTTCCCGCCAGCACCGGCTCGACGCCGGCCGCCTCTCCGGCGGCCAGCGGCAGATGCTGGCGGTCGCCCGCGCGCTGATGGTGGATCCCTCTGTGCTGATGCTGGACGAGCCCTCCGCCGGCCTGTCGCCGAGGCTGGTCGGCGAGGTCTTCGAGAAGCTCGCCGAGATCCGCCGCGGCGGCGTCACCATCGTTCTCGTCGAGCAGAACGCCAGGGCGGCGCTCGCCGTAGGCGACCGCGCCTATGTCCTCGTCGAGGGCCGCGAGCGCCACGAGGGGGCGGCCGCGGCGCTCTGGGACGATCCCACCGTCGCCGAACTCTACCTCGGCGTCCGGCCCGCCTCCGGGGAGGCGCGCCCGTGAGCCTCCAGTTCCTCGCCGACGGGCTGATCACCGGGGCGATGATCGGCCTCGGCGCCATCGGCGTCACGCTGACCTACTCGATCCTGCGCTTCGCCAACTTCGCCCACGGCGAGTTCATCGCCTGGGGCGCCTACGCCACGCTGGCGCTGGTCGCCGGCATCGCCGCGCTGGTCGGCGGGGCGATGCCCTGGGCGCCACTGTCCTTCGGCTGGCCGCTGGTGGTCGCCACTCTCGGCGGGATGGCGATCACGGGCCTCATCGCGCTCGCCCTCGACGTCCTGCTGTTCGGACGGCTGCGCGAGCGAGGGACGGTCATCATCGCCGTGATGGCGAGCTTCGGCGCCTCGATGGCGCTGCGCGCACTCCTCGAGTTCGTCTTCACCTCGAGCCCCACCTACTTCAGCCGGGCGATCCAGATCGCCGTGCCGGTGGGCCTCGGGATCCGGGTCACGCCCGACCAGGTGGCCATGCTCGCGCTAACCGCGATCCTCGTCGGCGGCGTCCACCTGCTGCTGACCCGCACCCAGACCGGGCGCTCGATGCGGGCGGTGAGCCAGAACCCGGCGCTCGCCAAGGTGGTCGGCATCGACGTCGCCCGGATCGTCCGCGTCACCTGGCTCGCCGGCGGCGCGCTCGCCTGCACCGCCGGGGTGATGTCGGGGCTGCTCGTCCAGATCCGCCCGACCATGGGGTTCGAACTGCTACTGCCGCTGTTCGCCGCCGCGATCCTCGGCGGCATCGGCTCGGTGCCCGGCGCTGTGCTCGGCGGCGTCGTCGTCGGCCTCGCCGAGGCGGCGACGGTGCAGTTCGTCGGCGCCGAATGGCGGGCGGCGGTGGCCTTCCTGCTATTGGTGGCGGTGCTGCTGGTCCGCCCCACCGGCCTGTTCGGAAAGGCCGAGGCATGATCGACCTCCTCGCCTACGGCTCCTACGGCGCGTTCTTCCTGACCACCGCGCTGTCCTATGCGCTGATCTGCCTGGGGCTGAACCTGCAGTGGGGGCAGACCGGACTCTTCAACGTCGGCATCGCCGGCTTCGTCGCGGTCGGCGCCTACACCTCGGCGCTGCTGACCACCCCGGACGCCGCCGACCGCCTCGGCGGGCTCGACCTGCCGATCGCCGTCGGCTGGCTCGGGGCGATGGCCGCCGCCGGGCTCGCCTCGGCCGCCGTCGGCGCGCTGACCCTGAGGCTGCGGGCCGACTACCTCGCCATCACCACCTTCGGCATCGCGGTGGCGATCCACCTCGTCGCGCTCAACCTCATCCCGCTCACCGGCGGGCCGTTCGGCATCGGCTTCATCCCCCGACCCTTCGGCGACCTCGCGACCTCGCCGGAGGTGTTCAACCTCGCCAACCTCGCCGTCGTCGCGGCCGTCACCGTGGTCGTCTACCTCGCGCTCGAGCGGCTGGTCCGCAGCCCGTGGGGCCGCGCCCTCCGGGCGATCCGCGAGGACGAGACGGCGGCGATGTCGCTCGGCAAGAACCCCAGGCGCCTGCGCCTGCAGGCCTTCGCCATCGGCGGCGCGATCATGGGCCTCGCCGGAGCCGTCCAGGCGCACATGATCGGCTTCATCGCGCCGGACAACTACCTGCCGACCCTCACCTTCCAGGTCTGGGCGATGCTCATCGTCGGCGGCTCGGGCAACAACCGCGGGGCGATCCTCGGCGGCGTGCTGGTCTGGGCGATCTGGAGCGCCTCGTCGATGGCCACCGGAGCGATCTTCCCGCCGGAGCACCAGGCGCGGGCCGCGGCCCTGCAGATCGTCCTGATCGGCGTGATGCTCTCCGCCATCCTCGTCTTCCGTCCGCGCGGCATCCTCGGCGAGGTGCGCACGATCTCCCGCCACCTCTCGCCGCCGAAGAGCGGCGGAACCCGGGCGCCGGACGCGCCGGGCGCCGCATGAGCGCCGCGTCGCCCGCCTCCCCCGGCCTGTCGCTCTGGCGGGCCACGGCCAATCCGCACCCGGACCGGCCGCCGCTCGCCGGCGAGCGGCGGGTCGAGGTGGCCGTCGTCGGCGCCGGCTACCTCGGCCTTTCCGCCGCGCTGCACCTTGCCGGCGACGGGCGGACGGTCGCGGTCCTCGAGGCGGAGACGGTCGGCTTCGGGGCGAGCGGCCGGGGTGGCGGCTTCGTGGTGCCGAACTTCGCCCGCGCCGACCCGGACCAGGTGGTCGCCCGACTGGGAGCGGAGCGCGGCGAGCGCCTCCTCGCCGCGACCGCGGCCTCCGCCGACCTCGTGTTCGACCTCGCCCGCCGCCACCGGATCGCCTGCGACGCCGACCAGAGCGGCTGGATCCAGCCGGCCCACGCGTCGGTGATGATCCCCCGGCTGAAGGCGCGGATGGAGGCATGGGCGGCGCGCGGCCGGCCGGTCGGCTGGCTCGACCGGGACGACCTCGTCCGCCTCACCGGCTGCCGCGCCTGGCCGGGCGGCTGGATCGACCGGTCCGGGGGCGTCATCCACCCGCTGAACTACGCCCTCGGCCTTGCCGACGCCGCCGAGCGGGCGGGCGCGGCGATCTTCGAGCGCACGCCGGCGGATCGCCCGGCCCGGGAGGGCGCGCGCTGGCGGATCGGAACGCCGGGGGGCGCGGTGCTGGCCGACCGGGTGCTGCTGGCCACCAACGCGCACGGGCGCCTCGACCGCCGCCTCGCCCGCAGCTTCCTGCCGCTCACCGTCCACCAGATCGCGACGCGGCCGCTCGACCGTTCGGTCCGGGCGCGGCTGTTGCCCGGCAACCAGAGCGTCTCGGACACGGCCCGCAACCTCTTCACCTTCCGCTTCGACGCGGCCGGCCGGTTGATCACCGGCGGGATGGCGGCCGTGCCCCTCGGGGCGGAGCGGCGGGTGCCGAACGCCATCCACAGGCGAATGGCGCGGATGCTCGAGATCGAGGACCTGCCGCCGGTCGAGTTCGCCTGGACCGGGCTTGCCGCGGTGATGCCGGACTTCCTGCCCCACCTTTTCGAACTCGCCCCCGGCCTCCTCGCCGGCATCGGCTGCAACGGCCGCGGCATCGCCGTGTCGACCATGCTCGGCCGCGCCGTCGCCGACCATGTCGCCGGCCGGCCGGCCGCCGTCTCGCCGGAGGGCGGCCCCGAGCCCGTGCGCCTCCACGCGGCGGCCCGCTTCGCGCCGAACCTCTTCCTGCCCTACGGCACCCTGCGCGACCGGATCGAGCGCGCGGCGGGATAGCCGGCGACGCCGTGGACGGACGGTCCACAGCCGGGCGGCGCCATCGGCCGGAGAGCCGCGGGGCTCCGTGCGCCTGCCGCGTCGCGCCGCGGCACCGCGAGCCAGAACAGGAGGAAGGCCCCGATGGTGCAGGGATAGAGGGTTCGACCTCGGCGAAGGAGCGCACGAGGAGCATCGCCATCAGCCCGAGCAGGTCCAGCCAGGACGGCGTCGCCGCCGGTCACCATCGTGCGGAACTTGTAGCATCGGAACTCGCGGCCGAACTGGCCCAAGCGGCTGTGGCCTGAGATCACCGGGCCGGGGCCGGATGCCTCACCAGGCAGGCCATCATCGCGGCCCGGGGCTGGAGGAAGACGAGGGCGGCAAGCGACAAGGCCACGTCGAGGGCGCGCTTCGACCAACTGTATGCGGGCGATCGCGCTCCCGCGCTGGCAAGGTCGACCCCCTTCTCGTTGGCTCTACAACAATACTTCATTCGTTCAAATCCGAAGCCGATGAAAATCGAAACCTACGGCATAGAGGAACACGGCGGCGCCACCCGAACCGCCGCGACGTTGGCAACCTTGCTGCACTGCGAAAGGTTTGCGTCCGTTCGCCACGGCGAACAGGTTGCGGAATGCAAAGAAAAGGCGATATATTCCACCAATGTACTTCCCCAAGGCATTTATCGGGATGATAGTCGCGCTGGTTGTCGTTGCAGCCGGCATGCACGTTCTATCCGGCTCGCCCGGGATCGCCATCGGGGCGACGCTGGCTACCTGGCTGCTCCTCCAGCTGGGCTATTTCCTGGTCACCACCGGAATGGTGGTCAACGAACACCGCCGCCGCGCGCGGGCGGCGGCGGGCCCGTCCGCCGTGGTCTCCGGCCGTCCCGAGCCGGCCAGCCGGACGTCGGACGCCGGCTGAGGTCCAGCCTGCCGGCCCTGCCGCCCGCCGGTCTCCCCTTCACGAAACAGGACTGGTAGCTCTTGTGCATCCGCCCGGCGCTGCCCCGGTCGCCGTAGCGTGGCAGCCGGTCGAGGTTCGTCCTGTCGAGCTGGCAGGTGCACGACGTGGTCCTGCTTTGGCGAGACCCGAGCGGCTCCGGCGCGAGGGCCCTGGTGAGCCCGGGGTTGTGCATGTCGCCATCGACCGGCACCACCCGCGAACCGGCGGCCGCGAGCAGCCGGGCGAGGTCGAGCGATACCGTCGTCTTGCCCTCCCCCGTCGGTGCCGAGACCACGCCCAGCACCGGCGTGGCGCCCTCGGTGCAGCGTTCGGCGGCGAAGCGCGCGTTTGCGCAGCGTTTCGCGATGGGCGGCCGCCACCGAGGCCGGAAACGGCATCCTCGCGTCCCGGCCTGCGCGCGCGGTTCGCCGCCGCCCCCCGCACCGTGGAGGCGCGCTTCGACACCCGCCGGCTCGACAAGCGGCCGGAAGCGATGCTCCTCGACCTCGGCGCCGGCCGCGTGCAGGGAACACCCGGCCGGCCCGGCGGTTGACGAGGTTCGGGCCGGCCCGGAAGGGCCGTGGCTCGAGCAAGGAAGGAGCCCATGTCCAAGCATCCGAAGACCGAACGCCCGTCCGACAAGGACCTTAGGGACAACCCGCTGATCGGCGGCGGACGCGGCGCGACCCGCGCCCACGCCACGCCGGAGGACATCGAGGAGATCGAGGGCGAGAACACCGTCGAAGGCGACGTCGGCAACGACACCACGCCCTCCGGAGGTGTCGACGAGCGCGTCGCGAAGGGCGAGAAGCCGCTCTCGCGTCCTTGACGGCCAGCGGGCCCGGTGTCGTGTCCCTCAGGCGAACCGACCGGGCGCCCGTGACGCGCGAGAGAGAACGGCCGGCCGGGCGGACCCGGCCGGCCGTTGGCAGGTCCGGACCGGGGATGCTGCCGGCCCGGGGCGTCACTCCGCCGCGTTCGGAATGCCGAAGCCGATCCTCGGCCGCGGATCCTGCTGCTTCAGGGTGCGCAGTATCTCCTGGTACTCCTCCTCCATCTCCGCGGTGACGGAGGCGCGCGAGTCCTTCAGCGCCTGTTCCAGGTGCGCCGGCCCCACGGTGGACGCCTCCAGGTTCTCGCGCAGGGCGAGAAGCCCGGCGCGGCGGACGAGGTCGGAAAGGTCGGCGCCGGTGTAGCGCTCGGTCCGGGCGGCAAGACCGTCGAGGTCGACGTCCTCCGCGAGCGGCATGTTGCGCGTCTGGATGCCGAGGATGTGCCGGCGCGCTGCCTCGTCGGGCACGGGGACATAGACGAGTTCGTCGAAGCGCCCCGGGCGCAGCAGCGCAGGGTCGAGCAGGGTCGGACGGTTGGTGGCGCCGATCACCACCACGCCCTGCAGTTCCTCCAGCCCGTCCATCTCCGAGAGGATGGTGTTGACCACCCGTTCGGTCACCGCCGGCTCGCCGAGGCCGCCGCCGCGGGATGGCGCCAGGCTGTCGATCTCGTCGATGAAGATTACCGTCGGCGCCACCTGACGTGCGCGGGCGAACAGCCGCGACACCTGCTGCTCGGATTCGCCGTACCACTTCGACAGCAGGTCCGACGATTTGGTCGAGACGAAGTTCGCCTCCGCCTCGCGCGCCACCGCCTTGGCCATCAGCGTCTTGCCGGTGCCGGGCGGGCCGAACAGCAGGAAGCCCTTCGCCGGACGGATGCCGAGCCGCTCGAACGCCTCCGGGTTCTTCAGCGGCAGCTCGATGCCTTCACGCAGCGTCCGGCGCACGTCTTCCAGGCCGCCGATGTCGTCCCAGGTCACGTCCGGCACCTGCACCATGATCTCGCGCAGCGCGGAGGGTTGCACCCGGTGGGACGCCTTCTGGAAGTCCGCGCGGGTCACCTCCATGCTCTCCAGCACCTCCGCCGGGATGCCGTCGCGCAGGTTGACGGTGGGCAGCACGCGCCGCACCGCCTCCATCGCCGCCTCGCGGGCGAGCGCGGAGAGGTCGGCGCCGACGAAGCCGTAGGTGGTGCGCCCGAGGTCCTCGACATCGACGTCCCCAGCGAGCGGCATGCCGCGCGTATGGATCTTGAGGATCTGGCAGCGGCCGGCCATGTCAGGGACGCCGATCATGATCTCGCGGTCGAAGCGGCCGGGCCGCCTCAGCGCCTCGTCGATCGAGTCGACCCGGTTGGTCGCGCCGATCACCACCACGTTCTGCCGCGGCTCCAGGCCGTCCATCAGCGTCAGCAGCTGGGCGACGATCCGCCGCTCGACCTCCCCGGTCACCTGCTCGCGCTTCGGTGCGATGGAATCGAGCTCGTCGATGAAGACGATGGCCGGCGTGTTCTGCCGCGCCTCGTCGAAGACCTCGCGCAGGCGCTCCTCGCTCTCGCCGTAGCGGCTGCCCATGATCTCCGGGCCGGCGATATGGTGGAAGGAGGCCTCCGCCTCGTTGGCGACGGCGCGGGCGAGCAGCGTCTTGCCGGTGCCGGGCGGGCCGTAGAGAAGCACCCCCTTGGGCGGATCGATGCCGAGGCGCTGGAACAGCTCCGGGTGGCGCAGCGGCAGCTCGACCATCTCGCGGACCTGGTCCACCGTGTCGCCGAGGCCGCCGATGTCGTCGTAGGTCACGTCCGCCCGGCGGGTCTCCTTCGGCTCCTCGTACTGCGGGCGGAGCTCGATCTCCGTGTCCTCGGCGACCTGGACGATGCTGCGGGGCGTCGTCGAGATCACGACCAGGCGGATTTCCTGCAGCCCGTAGGCCTGCGACTGGAAGAAGGGGCGCAGTTCGGGCGGGATGCGCTGGTCGTCGGCCACCGCGCGGGGCTGGTGCACCGAGGTGGACACGACGTCGCCGGCGATCAGGGCGCGGCCGAGGAAGGTCCGCTTCAGCGCCTCGCCGCTGCCCTGAAGCCGGAGGTTCTTCTGCGCCGGCGCGACCACGATGCGCGTCGCCGGCCGGACCTCCGCCGGGCGGACCTCGACGTAGTCGCCGCTGCCGACTCCGGCGTTCCCCCGCTGCAGGCCGTCCATACGGACCAGCGACAGGCCCTCGTCCTCGCTGTAGGCGGGCACCGCGATGGCGGCGGTGTGGCGCGACCCGACGATCTCGATCGGTTGGCCGGGCCGGATGCCGAGTTCCTGGAAGGTCGACTGGCTGAGACGGGCGAGCCCGCGGCCGGCATCTTCGGCGCGGGCGTTGGCGACCTGCAGGCGGACGGCGCCGCTGCCGTTTTCGGTGGCGGACATCGGCTCGGATTCCTTTCCTGTTCACACTGTCCGGACCGGACGAGTGTCAAACAGCAGCGGGCTCCGGACGTTCCGACCGCCCCGCCCTCGCGGCGCGGAATTCGGCGCGAAGCTCCTTCTCCCGCCCCTCGTAGCGGCCGGAGAAATGGAACGGCGTCGCCCGCCGGACGCCGGCCTCCCGGGCGATCCAGCCGGCCTGGCGGGCGGTGAGGTGATGGCGCGAGGCGGCGTTGGCGGCGTCCTGGTGGAGGAAGCCGGCCTCGATCAGCAGGTGGTCGGCCTCGGCGGCGAGCCGGCGAATCCGCCGGACGTTCTCCACCGTGTAGGCGCAGTCGGTGACATAGGCGACGCGCTGGCCGCGGCCGACGCGGAAGACCCCGTCGGCAAGCTCGCCGAGGGTGATCCGGCGCCCGTCCGCGTCGAGACGGGTGTCGTCGCCCGCGCCCCGCCGCAGCGCCGCCTTGGCGCGGGTGAGCCATGGCCCGACCGGCAGGCCGAGCGCCTCCAGCCGCTCCGGGACCACATGGACCGACTGTCGCTCCTGCAGGGCGAAGGCGAGCACCGGCGTCGCATGGTCGAGGATCTCGTACTCCACCCGGAACTCGTCCTCCTCGTGGATGACGCCGGCCGGCATGCGCGGCTCGAGCGGCCGGCGGACGAACGCCTCGCGGGCGCGGAACTCTGCCCGCTCGATCTCCCCGTCCGGCCCGAAGGCGCCGGCGATGATCCTGAGGTCCGGGCTGTCGGGGCCGAGCAGGTCGAAGGTGTAGGCGGCGAGCTTGTGCTCGATTCCGTCGACGAAACCCTCCGGGCCGAACAGTCGAATCATACCAGCGCGATAGAGGCGGACGCCGAGAAAGTGGTCGAAGCCGGAGAAGTGATCCATGTGCCGGTGCGAGACGCAGACGAGGTCCACCGTCTGCAGCGTGCGCGGCGACAGCCGGCGCACGTCGCCGATGTCGAACAGCATCACCCGACGGCCGAAGCGGAAGCGGACGGCCACGGCGCTGTCGTCGAACACGCCGTTGACCAGCTTCGCCTCGACGAACGTGGACATGGGTCTCCTCGCGCCTTCCCGGCGACGCGCCGATCCGGGGCCGGGCGCCGGCAAGATGATAGCGAGCCGCCTCGCGGCGGTCTTCCCCCGCCGGGCGCGGAAAAGGCCCGGGCGCCTGGGGCGCCCGGGCCGGACCTATCGTCGCCGGATGTCGGTCACCCGGTCAGAGCTCGTTGCCGAAGCGATCGTAGTCGAACGCCTCCATGTTCTCGACGTCGCCGCGGCCGTAGGGCAGGTCGTAGTAGGCCGTCCCCGGCTGCCAGCCGACGCCGTAGCCGTAGTACGGGTAGGCGTAGGGACCGCGCGCGCCGGCCCAGCCGACGTCCGGCTCCACGATCACCGCCGCGACCTCTCCGTCGCGAATGATGATGTCGTTCACGTAGCCATAGTTGGCGTAGCCGCCGACGCCCTCGTCCTCGCGCAGTCGGGCGTAGTCGCCGATCAGCTCGGTGGCGCGCCAGACGCGCGGGCCGGTGGCGAGGTCGTCGTCCACCTCCTCCACCGCACCGGTCGCCTCGGCGGCCGTGACGAGGTCATCCGCGTAGAGCGAGTAGTCCTCGACCGTGTCCTCGGTGACCGGGATGGCGACCGCCTCACGGCTGGTGACCTGCACCTGGTCCCAGGGCACGTTGATGTGGGTGTCGCCGATGTCCCAGAAACCGCCCACCTGGGCGATGATCGAGAGCACGCGGCCGTCGGTGCCGATCAGAACGTTCTCGACCGTCCCGATCTCCTCGCCGGTCGGGCCGAAGACATCGGCGTCGTCCAGCATCTGGTCGACGCTGAGGCCGTTCGCATAAAGCTCGTCGTAGTTCCAGTCGTCGAGCGCGATGACGTTCTCGGTGGTCAGCGTCTGGGCGGTGGCCGGAAGAGTCAGGGCCGTGGCGGCGGCGAGGCCGCCAAGAATCCTCGTGAGCATGTCGTCCCTCCTGTGTTGGATGGGTGAGGCGCCCGTCCTAGGCGTCTCGTATCCAACCGGCGCCGGCCGTCGAAGTTCCGAGCGCGGCGGGGCGCAGGCCGGGGCGATCCGGCTCAATCGCCGGTTTCCAGCGCCCTTGCGGCACGGAGGGTATCCTGCGCCTCCTCCAGGTCGCCGGCCTCGAGCGGCTGCGCGGACTGGCGCACGGCGGCCGACGGGTCGTGGCAGATGCGGGCGACGAACGGATAGTGGTCGGACTCGAAGGCCGGCAGCACCTCGAGCGAGCGCAGCGAGAAGGCGTCCTCGAACACCACCTGGTCCAGCGGCCAGGACATCAGGATGTTTCGCGCCTTGTATGTGGTGTAGAAGCCGCGGCCGACCCGCGGGTCGAGCAGTTCGCCGATGCGCATGGCGCGGCGGGTGATCCGCTCCCAGGGGACGGCGTTGAAGTCGCCGGCGACGATGCTTGGCGGCTCCGATTCCACCGCCTCCAGCGCTACGGCCAGCATGTGGCCGTCCCGGCTGGTGGTCGGCTGGTCCCAGTAGCGCGGCGGACGGGGGTGGACGCCGATCAGCTGGACGACGCCGCCGCCCGGCATCGCCACGCCGGTGACCAGGGTGGGCGTGTCGGCGCCGAAGTAGTAGCGCGCCTCGGGCGACTCGAGCGGCAGCGCCGAGAGGATGTGCATCCCGAAGAAGCGGGCGTCCTCGGGGATCGCCTGGAAGCGGTGCGGCAGCATCGACTCGAGGGTGGCGAGTTCGCGGTCCCACCACTCGTCCGTCTCCAGAACCACCAGGAGATCGGGCTGCGCCCCGGCGACGACCCGGAAGAACTCGGCCGCGTGCCGGTTGTTCTTCTCGACGTTGGCGACCATCACGTCGAGCCGGTTCTCCGCCGGGCAGTCCGCCGCCGGGACCACCATTGCCTCGACGACCGGCAGGTAGGGATGGATCCGCCAGACGTGGTAGCCGAGGCCGGCGAGGCCGGCGACCACCACCGCCAGCCCTGTCGCCGATCTCCAGGCGCCGAACGCCAGGTAGAGGAGGAGCAGCACCGCGAGCCCGATCGCGAGTTGGATCCGCACGAAGTCGAAGTACCGGACCCACCAGGTGTCCGTCTCGACCAGGGGCAGCAGCGAAACGGCTCCGGCGGCGAGGATCAGCAGGGCGAGCAGGCCCCTGATCGCCCCGGCGCCTCGGAAACGGTTGCGGCTTCGATCGGCCATGTCACCTCCATGCGCGGCGCGCGG
This sequence comes from Pleomorphomonas sp., assembly GCA_041687675.1. Lineage (GTDB taxonomy): Bacteria > Pseudomonadota > Alphaproteobacteria > Rhizobiales > Pleomorphomonadaceae > JAWLBM01. Next base: position 49,177 of record JAWLBM010000033.1, read on the forward strand.
GGCCGCCGCGGGATGGTGAGGCAAACAGGTCCGGGCGGGCATTGTTCCCGCCCGCCAAGGGGCCGCCGGCGGCCGTTGCCACCCCGGAACGGCGCTCCTATAAGTCACCGCGCCGCGTGAAGGTGCAGGGGGAGACGCTTGGCCGATATCTCGAAACCGCTCCGGATCGTGCTGCACCTCGGCGCCCACAAGACCGCCACCACCTACATCCAGGACAAGCTGGCCGCGAACGTCGACCGTCTGGCCGGGCACGGCATCACCTACCTGCCGCTCGCGGCCATGCGGCAGCAGCTGACCGGCCCGATCGCCCGGGGCGAGTCGCCCGGCGAGGCGCTCAGGGCGCTGATCGCGGCCAGCGGCGACCGTCTGGTCCTTTCCGACGAGAACCTCCTCCGCCCGCCGCGGCAGATCGTCCGCAAGCCCGCGCTCTACACCAGCCTCGCGGAGCGGGTCCGACCGATGGTGGCGGCGCTGCAGGGCCGCGATCTCACCGTGGCGATGGCGCTGCGCAGCTACGACGAGATGCTGCCGTCACTCTACTGCGAGTTGATCCGCCACCGCCCCTTTGTGCGCTGGGAGACGACCGCCGCCGCGCTGAGGCCCGAGGCGGTGTCGTGGCGCCCGGTGATCGAGCGGCTGCTGTCCATCGTGCCCGAGGAGTCGCTGGTGCTCTGGGACTTCGGCCGCTTCGGCGAGCTGGAGCCGCAGGTCTTCGAGCTGCTGCTCGGCCGCCGGCTGGACCTTGCCGGCAGCGATGCGCCCGTCCGCGAATCGCTCTCCGGCAAGGCGGTCGCGGCGCTCGCCGCCCTCGAGGGCACGCTCGACGGCGAGGAGATCCGCCGGCTTGTCCCCGCCGTCACCCGCATCCTCCCGCGCGGCGACCGCTACCCCGCCTTCCAACCCTTCGACCCCGCCACCCGCGCCACCCTCAAGGCCCGCTACCTCGCCGACCTCGAGGAAATCCGGAGGGGATTCCCTCGGGTGAGGTGGCTGGGGGGATGAAAGGGGCGTCAGGGGGCGATGGCGTCGTCCGAGCCGAACCGGCTTTTCAGTTCGGCGTGCCGCTCCGGACCAAGGTAGTGGAGCGCAGCGTCGATGCGCGGCAGCCTCGACCCGGCCTGGAGAAGCGCGTCACGCATCGCCCATTTCTGCTCATCCGATACATCGGATCGGGTGACCTCGAAGAAGGCGTCGAGCAGCCACGGGTGAATTCCTCCGTTGCCATGACGCGTTCGTCCGAGGGACGACGCTTCCGACTTGCCGATCGCAGTCAAGAAGTCCGACGCGAGATCCTCCTGAAGATCGTCGTAGTCTCGCACGATCACATGCCCCTCGCCGAAGGTCTGCCGCCAAGGCGCCAATCTCCGTGAAAACTTTGCGCTGTCCGGCGGCACCTGATCGACGATGAAATCGGAAAAGGACAAAAGGGCCCCGTGGAGAACTGCATAGTTGTAGAGAGAGCCCAGGAAATCCGCTGGCCGGCGGATGTAGGCGACGACCTTGGTTTCTATTCCGGCAAAGGCGGCCCGGAGTTGTGCCATTCGCTCGGGAGCCGACTCGAAGTACGTCAATTCCTCGCACGACAGTACGATAGTGGATCCGGCCGGCGCGTCATCGATCACCCGGCGGTGGTGCGCAAGTACATCTTCGAAAACGTAATCCTCAGTGAGCCAGGTGATCCGATCCGGAAAGACGCTGCGCGCGATCTCCAGATGGCTGATCCGGGGTGCAAGCGGCTGCGGATAGACGACGCCGTGCTGGCGCAGAGCGACGCGGTTTTCGAAGAGGAAAGCTTGGAGAGCCGACGACCCGGTCCGGTGGTATCCGATGTGGAGAACGAGGCGTTTCCGGCGAGGAGCAGATGTTGTTGGCACGTTGCGCATCGTTGTCTGTTGTACGTGAAGGCCTTCGAAAAGAAGGTCATAAAGTCCGATCATGCACGATGGAGCCGACCAATCAGATGAAACCAGCGCTTCCACTTCGGGCGAAACGGCCCTGTCAAAGATATTATCCATCCCGCTGAGGACGAATCGCACATATCCATCGCCAGGTATGATCTGAATAGAGGCGAGCGCCAGTCCAAGTCGGTCGGCCAGCCACTTTCCGGTGGCCGGAGTGGCCAGCCAGCGATGCATCGGGAAGATGTGCCGGCTGACCGGAAGCGGAAGTTCGATGAAGACCCAGGAGTGCGGTTCCAGCCGGTCCCGCAGGAGGTCCAGCGCCCGTCCCGCATCCTCGAGATGTTCAAGGACGTGCCAAAGAACGCCGACTTGGATATTCTGCTTCTCGTCCGCAAGCTGGCTCAGGAACGTGTCGATGTCCACGCTCCTGAATTGTTCACGCGTGAACCGGAAGGAATTCCACGCGATCGCAGCGAGTTCCTGACTGGGCTCGCACGCGATGACCTTGAATCCGACACGCCTCAACGCATGGGCGATGTTTCCTCGCCCCGCGCCGAGGTCGCATACGAGCCCTCCCCCGCGTGGCGCCGCGACCTGCGCCAGAATCTCATTGGCAAGTTGCTCCGCCTGCGACGAAAGCAGATCCAGTTGCTCCGCATTATCCGATGACCACATGTCGGCATGATATTCGGTCTGGGCCTCCACTTCGGTGCGCGCACCGAGACGGTTCGAATACCCGGGAGTGACGGATCCGCAATCCGGGCAGCCGTAAAGATCCACGCGCCGCCCGCCGGCGTCGCGGGCCGCCATCAAGCGAGCGGTCCGTTCGGAACCGCACAGGTTGCAGGCGAGCGTCGCCCTGCCCTCAGCCATGAACCATGCTCCAACTGTCTCCGCCGCGCGAGTGCGGCCGTCTCGCCGCGAGTGACCGGTTCCAGTCGGCCAGGTACCGTCCATGCTCCTCGTCCTGGCGCGACAGCACGGGCGCCTCGGAATAGACGGGCGAGGCCACCTCGGCCGGGAACGGTTTTCCGGACATGCAGGCGAGCACCGCGTTCACGGCCGCATCCATCTCCCAGGCGAGGCTCCTGTCGGCGACGAAGGACAGACATCGTCGCTGACGCTCCTGGAACAAGCCGTCGTCGACGAGGAGGAGCTCCAAAGCGCTTGCGAGCGACTCGGCGGCCTGCCCAGCCAGCAGCGCCGTCCCATCCGGGAAGTCAAACAGGTTGTTGTAGCGGTAGACATCCACAGGGACGGCGCCGCACGCCATCATTTCAAATGGTATCCGCGACGGATTGCTGAATGACAGGCTGACTCCGGTCCGGCAGCGGCTGTACAGCCTGCTGAGTTCGGGAAGTTCGGTGACCAGGCCGAACTGGACGAACCCCTCCGACAACTTCCGTGGCGGCTTCTGTTCGGAACCGAACAGGTAGACGGTCGTGTCCGGCTGACGGCGCAGCAGGATCTTCAGTGCCCTCAGCGTCAGTTCCGGGGCCCGGCGCGGCTTTTCGGGCTGGTAGAGCACCGCCACAGCCTTTTCCCGAGTGACCTCCGGGCGAGGGAAATAGACCGAGCCGTCCTGGCCGAGTCCGCTCGGATAGCCGAATACGCCAAACTGATTTGCCAAGAGATGGGTCATCCACCGGCCCACGATGATCGGAGTGAATCCGAACCCGTAGCTGTTTTCTGCGCGGACAAAATCGTCCCCCATGGGCGAGAAGAGACCCTCCATGTCCTGGATCAGGTAGAATTTATGGGGAACAGGCTTGAGGTTGCGAGAAATGAACTGTGCCGACCGCGGCGTGGTGGCGAATACGGCGTCCCAGCCCTCCAACGAAGCCCATTTCTGGTGGATGACGCACGTCGACCGCCCCAGGGTCTCCTGAATCACATCGGCGCCGTCACCGAGGTCCTGCAGCATGATCTCGCACTCGATGCCGAGCTCGAGCAGGCGGCGCACCAGGCTGAACACGGTACGATGGCCGCCTGAGCCGCGGATCGGCGGCGGACAGACGAAGCCGATCTTCATCCGGTGCGGGTCGGCCGGCAGGAGCGCCGCCTTGGTGAACTCGAGCGGCATGTGGCGCGCGGCCGGGTGCCTCGAGTCGACGAAGCGGGTGATTTCGGACGTTCGAACGAAGCCGTCCCGCCAGCGAACCCTTTCGAGTAAACGCAGACCGTCACCGTGCACCAACCACGGGTCACGCTGATCGCAATTGTCTCCGGGGTAGCTCTGCTGTCGCATCGCCTCGATGTCCCCGGCCCCGAAGGTCTCGTTGTGCTCGAGTTCATAGAAGCCGTCCGCCAGGACCGCCGGTGGATTCGTGACCAGCGCATTCGCCAGGGCGAGAGCCAGGGGCTGAAGATCGTTCGCCACCAGCCCATGACGCTCCACGTAGCTCATCACCTCGTCCGCGACGGCCAGGACACCTGTTTGGATCGGGCGTGATACGGCTGAGACGCAGCGTTCTTCCGGTTCGTGAACCTGCATCTCGGGGCGGAACCGCCCCTTCTCGTTCGCATAGCCTGCGACCGTGCCCCCAGCGCAGTTGAACACAAGTTCCAGCGGGGCGACCTCTTGATGGGCCAACGAACCGATGCCGCCGTTTTCGTCGAAAACGTACCCACGTTTCCGTGCATTCGGCGGCTGCTCGTTTATGAATTGGAACAACCCCAAATAGACGCCGGCGATATCGCGGCCGATCAACGCGGCAAGATTGTCCTGTATCGTTCCACGCCATCCGATATCTACAAATGCGACTGGCTCTTCACTCGATGAAGTAAGGCCCAGCTCGCCAAGGTAGCCCAACAGAGCGGCGCGAGCCTCCGCGATCTTGTCGTTCGCATGGGCGATGAACACCGGATCGTCGATCAGCCGTCCGAACTCCGGATTGGTCCCCGGCAACTCATAGCCCTTGTCCCAGTCCACGCCGACTGCGGCGCATCGGGCCCTCACCAAATCCTCGTCGAGCTTCAGGCTTCGAGCCATCGCCTTGGGAGACTGGGTCGCGTAGAGCGACCAGAGCCGCTCCATTCCGGATCTGGAGAAACGCTCCATGGACGCGGCGAATGAGGAGCGGCGGGAAACGTGAAGGAGTCTCGAACCCGGTGGCGTCACACCGTATGGCCGCGCCGATGCGAGGCAATCGTAGAGCTCCTTGAGGAAGACGCCCTCCCGGGTGCAAAACCAGATTGTGCTCGCTCCCTCGCGAATGGCGGTTTCCATGGCCGCCAGGGCAAGACCCACGGCCAGCGGAGCGATGCGCATGCCGAGTGCGACAAGCTCATCCTTCTCCTCGCGGGCGCGCATCTCGACCAGCGCGCCGATCCTGCTCAGGTGGGGTTCGGAATCACCTGTGAGCAGTCGCTCCATCGCTGCGCCAAACCACGCGCGCCGACGTTCCTCGACGGAGTTGAGATAGAGATGCGCGTTCAAGCCGCGCGCCAGGGGGGACTTGAGGTCCGCGAGCGGATTGTCCCCGACATGAATCACCTGGTCCGCAGCCGCCTCGAGATCCCCAAGCACCCTGTCGAAAAGCCTGCCACTCCGCTTGTTGTCCAGCGACTCGCTGGAGACATAGACGGACCGGATGGACTCCAGGGGAATGCCGGCGGCGGCGATGATGCGCCCGAGATCCGGCGCGCTCATGTAGAAGTCGGAAACGACCACCTTCGGCGTTTCCGCAATCCGTTCCAGCCACCGGAGCATGGACAGGTCGGGCCGAACGCTGCCGACCTCGAAACCGACCTCCGCCTCGAGCAGGTCGCCGACCATGGTGTCCAGCTGGTCCGGCTCGAAGCTCTCGTCTCGCAGAACCTTCTGGAGCCACAGCCGAAGCGCGTCGGCGAGCCGGAACTCGAAGTCTCCGTTCGGCGCGGCGGCCGCCTCGCAATCGAGTCGTGCCCTGTAGAGCGCGACCGGGGTGGAGTAGTCGGACCGCAGACGCGCCGCATGGGTCAGAAGCAGGTGGCGCGCACTCCGCAACTTGATCTCGTCGGGATGGCAATCCCGACGGATCAGGGTGTCCCAGACGTCGAGACTTACGATCGACGCACTGACCTTTGCTGGAAGTTGGTCAAGCGCGGAGGCCTCGTGGTCGGCGGGTGGCCGCAGGTTGGCCTCGACAGCGGCCAGTTGGCGAAGCCTGGAAAGCGAGAAACCACGATGAAACAGCCCGGTGCTGTCTTCCCGGTCGAGACGGCGCCACTCCGGGGGGATCTGGCCGCGTGGATTGGGCAGGCAGCCGCTCGTCCTGCCGCTCACGACGTAGTGGATCAACGGGTCCAGGTTCGAAGCCCGAACGGCCGGGTACCGGTTCCGGTACCAATTCGTGTCGAACTCCGGGTGCGGCCACCTGCCGTGTTTGGACCCGAAACGGAAGTAGTGGTCGATCGGATCGCCTTTGAATGCGTGAAGCTCGGGTGTTTGCCGGTAATACCAGTCAGAATTGAAGAACAATTTCAGGAGATCGGCCGGTACCATCCCCCTTGCGCGTTCCGATGGGTCGTCAGACGGCATCGCAAACGGATAGTTCGGGGGCATCCACCCGGCAGCGTTTGGCAGCAGCCCCGCCTTCTGACCCACTGTGACGAAATGATGGAAGAGGTTGGCGGCGGTCGTGTCCCGCCGCGTGGTGTAGCTGGACGGCAGCGAAGCCGCCCGCACGCGCGCCATCCACAGCGCTGTAGCGGGCGGGCGGCTTTGCGGGGGT
>JAWLBM010000034.1:0-51139 GCA_041687675.1 Pleomorphomonas sp.
GTGGAGACGAAGGGGTCCGGAGCAGTGGGGGACGCGGCGGCCGCCGCCGTGGCGGCGGTCGCGCCCGGGCCGGCGCCGTCAGCCTCGCCGGCCGCGGCATCGCCGCCGCCGCGGGCCTCGCGGCGGCGGCGGCGGGCGGGGGCGGGCGTGTCCGACGGCGGCGCGACCAGCGGGCCGATGGTCTCGACCACGTGGTCGACGGTCGGCCGCTGACGGCGGCGGTGGTGGGCCAGCGCGTCGTGCATGGCGGCGAGGTGGCGGGGCGAGGTTCCGCAGCAGCCGCCGATGATGCGGGCGCCGGCGTCGAGGGCGAGGCGGGCATAGTCCGCCATCAGCTCCGGCGTGCCGGAGTAGACCGTGCCCTCCCCGGTGACCGTCGGGATGCCGCAGTTCGCCTTGGCGACGACCACCGCCTCCGGATGCGCCTCGGTGATCGCCAGGACGGAGGCGAGCAGGTCGGAGGCGCCGACCCCGCAGTTGGCGCCGACGGCCGCCGGCGGCGGGTCGAGGCCGAGCTCGGCGACGCCGGCCGGCGGCATCCCCATCATCGTCCGCCCGGCGGTGTCGAAGGAGGCGGTGACGACGTAGGGGAGCCCCGTGCGCTGCGCCGCCGTCGCCGCCGCGCGCATCTCCTCCGGCGCCGACATGGTCTCGATCCACAGGACGTCGGCCCCGCCCTCCTTCAGCGCCGCCATCTCCTCGGCGAACACCTCGACGGCCTCGGCTTCGGTGAGCGCCCCGAGCGGCGCGAAGAGGTCGCCCGTCGGCCCGACCGAACCGGCCACCGCCACCGGCCGCCCGGCCGCGTCGGCGACCTCGCGGGCGTTGCGGACCGCGGCGATCGCGAGCTCGCGCACACGCTCCTCCAGCCCGTGCAGGGCGAGGCGGCGGCGGTTGCAGCCGAAGGTGTTGGTGAGGATGATGTCGGCGCCCGCCTCCACGAAGGCGCGGTGCAGCGCCTTCACCCGGTCGGGATGCTCGACGTTCCAGAGTTCCGGGCTGTCGCCGGAGGTGAGGCCCATCTCGAACAGGTTGGTGCCGGTGGCCCCGTCGGCGAGGAGGAAGGGGCGGCTCTGAAGCAGGGTGTCGAAGATCGTCAACGGGTCCTCGCGGGCACTGTGTTTCCGGCCGCGAGTCTACCCCGGCACCCGCGCCCGGCAAGCATCGCGTTCCGGCGGGCCCGGCCGATGTCGCAATCGGCGGGAGCGATGTCGCAGCCGTCGGGCCGGTCACGACCGGTCGTCGAAGGTCCAGTCGCCCTGGTCGTAGCGCACCCAGCTGCCGTCGGGCCGCTCGCGCATCTCGAAATTGTAGGGGATCCCGGACCAGCAGAGCACCTCGTCCGAGAGGTTGTCGAGGGCGAAGGTGCCCTCCTCCGTCCGCACCAGCAGCACCGCATGGGAGAACATCAGCGCGCGGTGGTGGACGATGGCCATGGTCATCGCCCCGCGCGGCAGCCCCGCCTCCACCAGCCGCCGCCGTTTCTCCAGCGCGAAGTCCTCGCAGTCGCCGCAGCCGAGGACCGGATAGTCCCAGTATTCCTCGACGCCGCGCCACTCCGGGTCGGGCATCACCCGGACCTCGCCATCGACCGCCCGGTCCACGTCTTCGACCAGGTCGCGCGCCGCCGGCGTCCAGTCGATCCGGTCGGGGCCGGAGAGGTCGCAGTCGCCGGGACGCCGGTCGCAGAAGTCCTGGTAGGGCGCCGGCCGGTCGACCACGCTCTCGACGGCGAGGTCGACCGGACCGCAGTCGGCGAGGGCCGCCGGGACGGCGGCGGCTAGGCCGGCGGCCGCCACCAGCGCCCGGCGGGCCGCACCGGTCACGGCTCCTGCAGCGTGTGGATATATCCGATCAGCGCCAGGATGCGGCCGCGCACGAAGGATTCCGCGTCGGCCGGCGCATAGAGGTAGCCGAGCTGCTGCGGCGCCTCGGCGTTGTATTCCTGCCCCCACACCGGCATCTCGCGCCCGCCGTGCCACCGCACCTGTTCCCGCCCGTCGATGACCTCGTAGAGCCGATTGTAGGGGAACACGCCGCCGTTGTCCTTCTGCAGCCGGGTCAGGTCCGGCAGCGGGCTCTCGATCAGCGCGGCCATCGGCCCGCCGCCCTTGCCGTCCATGCCGTGGCAGGTGGCGCAGTTGTTCCGGAACTCGCGCTGGCCGATGTCCATCTCCTGGGCATGGGCGCTCGCGGCGGTCGCGGCCAGAATGGCGACGGCGAGTGTCTTGGTCATCCTCTGCCTCCCGGTCTCGTCGGCGGCGGCCCGCCGGCGATCCGAGGATGGCAGGCTCGCCAGCCGCTTGCCCTGATCGGGGTTAGCCCAGGCGGCGATTCACCCGGGCCGGCCAAGGGGCTTTCCCCGACCGGTTCGCCAGGCCGCCCCTGTCAGCGGACCACCGGCGGCCCGCCCATCTCCGCCGCGCCCGCCACGCGCACCTCCATGATGAGCTTGCGCCGCATGGCCTCGGCGAAGGAGTCGAGGTTCTCGACCGGGATCACGAAGGACTCCGGGCCGGTGATGAGGTACTTGCGGTAGTAGTCGGCGAGGTCCGGATCCTCCGATTGGATGGCGAGCCCGTTCACGGTGACGTCCATCGCCCGCGCCCGCTGGCGCGCCTGCATCAGGGCGACCCCCCTCCGGCGCGGGGCGACGCTCTCGCGGCCGTCGCCGGAGACGTCCACCACCCGCCGGCCCGCGCAGGGGGCGCCCTCCTCGAGCAGGTCGAGGGCGGCGGACAGGCCGTAGCCGAGGTCGGTGGTGCCGTCGACCCGCCGCGGCTGGCCGAGCAGCCGCAGGGCGATCCGCTCCGCATCCGCCGGGCTCTCGACGACATCCCAGGGGACTCTCTGGATGCCATAGGCGGAATCGCCCCAGAGCACGGCTGCCACGGCGACGCGGCCGGCCGATCGGAAGGCGTCCTGCACCTCCGGATCGCGCAGGGCGAGCGCCGTCGCCGCCAGCTGCAGCGCGAACTCCCCGTCGTCCACGCTGCCGGAGGAGTCGATGGCGAGCACCAGGGCCAGGTCGGGGCACCTCACCCTGTCCATCGCGGTCGAGGCCGAGGTCGCCACCACCGAAGCGAAAACCGCCAGTGCGAGCCGAGTCCACATGAGCGCCCCCTCCCGTCACAACCAAAACGATATCGGCGGGGCGGAGGAGCAGCGTTCCCACGGCGTGAGAAGAGCGTTAGTCTGGCGTTGGAGGGTTGGCCGTTGACCTACCGCGTCCGCTGCTTTGGATCGTTTCAGATGATCGCACCGGGCGGGGGGCCGGTGCGGGTCAGCTCGCGAAAGGGCCAGGTGCTGGTGGCCCTTCTCCTGCTGGCGGCAGGCAGTCCGGTCGCAAGGCTCCGGATCTCGGCGCTTCTCTGGCCGGACCGGCCCGAGGAGCAGGCCCGCAGTTGCCTTCGCCAGGAACTCGCCGGGCTGAAGCGGGCGTTGCCGCCCGGTGAGCGCCTCCCCTTTCTGGTCGAGGGCGACTCGATAGCGGCGGATCCCGTGCGGACGATCTCCGACCTGGCGCCGCTCCTCGAGGGGGGAGACATCGGCGCGGCGGACCTCGCCGCCCTCGGGCGCGAGCCGTTCCTCGCCGGCCTCTCCTTCGCCGAGCGGGACCTGGAGGACTGGCTCGCCTTCGAGCGCTCCCGCCTTCATCGCCTGAGGCTCGAGGCGGTCGAGCGCGCGGCCTCGCTCCTCGAGCAGCGGGGCGACTTCGCCGCCGCCGCCGCCGCGGGGCACCTTGCGCTGGAACTCGATCCCTGCAGCGAAGCCGCCTGCCGGCTGGTCATGCGCTGCCACGCGCTGCTCGGGGAAAGGCACCGGGCGCTGAGGGTCTACCGGGAGCACGAGGCGGCACTCGGCCGCGAACTCGCGGTGGCGCCCGACCGCGAGACCGTGCGGTTGTTCGAGCGGATAGCGGCGGCCGGGTCGGACGCGCCGGACGGGCCCGTCGCTTCGGCGCCGACCCCGTCGCCGCGCCGGTTCCGGCCGAGCGTGCTGATCCTCCCGGCCCTCGACCTGACCCCGGACGGCGACCGGGCCGGCGTGGACGAGCTCACCCGCGGGCTGGCGGGCGCGCTCCGGCGGTTCACCGCCCTTTCGGTCGTGTCCGGCTCGACGATGCTCGGCCACGCGCGGGACAGCCTCGCGCCCCGGGAGGCGGCCCACCTGACCGGCGCCCGCTATGTGCTGGAGGCGACGCTGCGGGGGACGGAGCGGACGCGCCGCGTCACCGTCCAGTGCGCCGCGGTCGACACCGGCGAGCAGGTCTGGAGCCGGAGCTTCGGCGTCGAGGCGGACGATCGGCCCTTTGACCTGGAGGCGATCGCCGGGCTGGCCTCGGGCAATCTCTACCACCCGCTGATGACCCATGCGATCAGAGTGAGCCGGGCCGAGGTCGACGGCGGTACGGACGCCCTCTACCTGCAGACCTTCCACCACATCGAGCGGCCCACCGCCTCGGGCATGCTGGAGGCGCGGCTGCTCTGCCGCCGGATCCTGGAGATTGAGCCGGAACATGCGCTGACGCGGGAGCACCTCGCCTGGATCGAGCTCCACTCGGCGCTGAACGGCTGGGCGGACGACCCGTGGCGGGCGCTCGCCAGGGTCAGGGAGCAGGCCCTGCTCGGCGTGGGCCGGGCGGAGACCGAGGCCTACCTCGTCAGCATTCTCGGGCTCGCCGAGGTGCTGGTCGGCCGCCACCGGCAGGGCCTCGGCTGGCTCAGGCGGGCGATCGAACTCAATCCCTACGACCCGGAGGTGCATGCCTGGCTCGGCGCCGGCCTCGCCTTCGCCGGCCGGCCGGACCAGTCGCACGCGCCCTTCGACCGGGCCGAGGAGCTGTCGCCGGGCTACCCGCCGGTCGACCTCTTCCGCGGCGACGCGCTGCTGGCCGAGGGCCGGTTCGAGGAGGCGATCGACCGGATCGACCGCTTCCTGGTGGTGCTGCCGGAATACAACTACGGGCGGCTCTGCCGGGCCGCCGCTCTCGCCGCCTCCGGCGACCTCGCCGCCGCCGGCGGCGACGTCGAGGCGGTGGCGGCCGAGGCGCCGGCCCTCAGCGGCCGCTACCTGGAGTCGCTGCTGACATCCCGGCCGGACCATTTCGCCCTGCTCTGGAAGGCTCTCTCCGCCGCCGGCCTGCGCTGGTAGGCCCGGGACGGCGCTTGCGCCCGCGCCGAGCGACGGCCGAACGGCCGGCCGGGAGCCGCCGCTCAGCCGCGCCGGCGGCGGCCGCGGCCGGTGGCTTCGCCCGGCGCGGGAGGCTCGGGGAGCGTCATCGCCTGGCGCAGCAGCGGGTAGGGATCGGTCTTGTGCGGGATCGCCAGGCACTCGACGAAATGCCGCTGGAACGACGGCTCGGTCGCGGTCTCGACCTTCTCGATCCGGCGCACCACCTCGTCGATGCGGCGGCGGGCGGCGGCCGAGACGAGAGCGATGCGAGCGCCCGAGCCGGCGGCGTTGCCAATGGCGCTCACCTTGTCCGGGGCGCAGTCGGGGATGAGGCCGAGCACCATGGCGTAGAGCGGGTCGATGTGGCTGCCGAAGGCGCCGGCGAGGCCGATCCGGTCGACGGTCTGGAGCCCCCAGCGCTCCATCAGCAGGTGCACGCCGGCGTTCAGCGCCGCCTTGGCGAGCTGGATCGCGCGCACGTCTGTCTGGGTGACGGTGAGGGTCGGCTCGCCCTCGCGGATCACATAGCGGAAGGTGCGCCCGTCCGCGACCACCCGCGGGCTGCGCGCCGCCATGGCGCCGTCGATCGCCCCCTCGGCGGTGATCACCCCGGCGAGGAACAGCTCGCCGATCGCCTCGATGATGCCGGACCCGCAGATGCCGGTGACGCCGGTCGCCGCGGTCGCCTCGGCGAAGCCGGGGTCGTCCGACCAGAGCTCGCAGCCGATCACCCGGTAGCGCGGCTCCAGCGTCTCGCGGTCGATGCGGATGCGCTCGATGGCGCCCGGCGCTGCGCGCTGGCCGGAGGAGACCTGCGCGCCCTCGAAGGCGGGGCCGGTGGGCGAGGAGCAGGCGAGCAGCCGGTCGCGGTTGCCGAGCACGATCTCCGCGTTGGTGCCGACGTCGACGAGCAGGCTCACCTCCGGCCGGTCCTGCGGGCCATCGGCCAGCACCACCGCGGCGGCGTCGGCGCCGACGTGGCCGGCGATGCAGGGCAGCACGTGGACGTAGGCGCCCGGCGCGCCGGGCAGGCCGAGGTCGCGCGCCGGGACGTCGACGCTGCCGTCGATGGTGAGGGCGAAGGGCGCCTGCCCGAGTTCGACCGGGTCGAGGCCGAGCACCAGGTGGTGCATGATCGGGTTGCCGACCAGCGTCGTCTCGACGATCCGGTCCACCGGCACCCCCGCCTCGCCGGCCACCGCGAAGGCGAGGTCCGTCAGGGCCCCGCGGACGGCGGCGGTCATCTCGCGGTCGCCGCCCGGGTGCATCATCGCGTAGGAGACCCGGCTCATCAGGTCCTCGCCGAAGCGGATCTGCGGGTTCATCAGCCCCGAGGAGGTGAGGACGTCGCCGGTCGAGAGCGCGCAGAGGTGCATGGCGACGGTGGTCGAGCCGACGTCCACCGCCAGCCCGTAGACCTCCTCGACGAAGCCCGGCCACAGGCCGACCAGCTCCGTCCCGTGGCGGACGGCGGCGGTGACCCGCCAGCCCTCCGCCCGCAGCGTCTTCTGCAGCCCGGCGAGCACCGCCAGCGAGGCGGTCACCGGCGGCAGGCCCCACTGCGAGGTCAGCGCCTGCTGCAGCCGGCGGAAGTCCGACGACGGGTCGTCCATGTCCGGCTCGGCGACGTCGACGAGGTGGAGGCGGACCACCGGGTCGATCTCCACCGGCCGCCGGTCGGCCGCCTTGCGCACCACCTGCCGGTGCACCTGGCTCTCGGCCGGCACGTCGACGACCACGTCGGCGAGGATCTTCGCCTGGCAGCCGAGGCGGCGGGCCTCGGGCAGGTTGTCCCGCTTCGCGCGGTAGCGCGCCTCGACGGCGCCGGCCTCGCTGACGTTGGCGGCGGCGGAGACGATGCCGTGCTTCATGAAGGAGCCCTCGGCGACGCTCACCTGGCAGCGCCCGCAGATGCCGCGGCCGCCGCAGATGGAATCGAGGTCCACCCCGAGCCGCCGCGCGGCGTCGAGCAGCGACGTCCCCTCGGCGAACTCGCCGCGCTTGCCCGAGGGCGTGAACACGACTTTCGGCATCAGATCACCGCTTCCCCAACTGTGTTCCAGAACTCATCTCACGCCAGCGGCGAGCGCGCCCCTCATCCGCCCCTTCGGGGCACCTTCTCCCCGGTGGGGGAGAAGGAAGGGGGTGCCCGCCCGCCCCCCTCATCCGCCCCTTCGGGGCACCTTCTCCCCGGGGGGGAGAAGGAAGGGCTGCCGTCGCCGGGGCAGTTCCCTTCTCCCCACCGGGGAGAAGGTGGCCGAAGGCCGGATGAGGGGCGAGCCACGCGGCCGGATGAGGGGCGAGCCCCTGCCCTCACGCCCTCGCCCGGCGACGGCCCTCGCGGCGGCCGCGGGTTTCGGATTCGGCGCCTTCGGGGGCCGGCTCGCGGTACTTGCGGATCCAGGCGGAACAGTTGGGGTCGACGCCCATCACCACGTCGGCGCCGAGGATCGCCTGGATGTCCTCCGCGTGGAGCGGGTTCATGATCGCCGAGGTCATGCCGGCGCCGATCATCATCGGCAGGAAGGCGGCGTTGAGGCCGCGCCGGTTGGGCAGGCCGAAGGAGAAGTTGGAGGCGCCGCAGGTGGTGTTCACCTTCAGCTCCTCGCGCAGGCGGCGGACGAGGTGCATCACCTGCCGCCCCGCGCTGTTGATCGCGCCGACGGGCATCACCAGCGGGTCGACCACCACGTCGGAATGCGGGATGCCGTGGTCGGCGGCGCGCTCGACGATCCGGCGCGCGACCTCGAAGCGCACGTCCGGGTCCTCGGAGATGCCCGTCTCGTCGTTGGAGATGGCCACCACCGCGGCGCCGTACTTCTTCACCAGCGGCAGCACGCTCTCGAGCCGCTCCTCCTCGCCGGTCACCGAGTTGACCAGCGGCTTGCCCCGGTAGGCCGCCAGCCCCGCCTCCAGCGCCGCGACGATGGAGCTGTCGATCGACAGCGGCACCGGCACGGTGTCCTGCACCAGCCTGACGCATTCGGCGAGGATGCGCGGCTCGTCGGCGAGCGGGATGCCGGCGTTGACGTCCAGCATCTGGGCGCCGGCCTCGACCTGGGCGACGGCGTCGGCGACCACGCGGCTGTAGTCGCCGTTCTTCATCTCCTCCGCCAGCAGCTTGCGGCCGGTCGGGTTGATGCGCTCGCCGATCATCACGAAGCGCTGCTCGAATCCGATCACGACCTTGCGGCTGTCGGAGGTGACCACGGTGTCGGTCATTCAGGGGATCCTTGTGGTTCGGCTCTGGAAGGGGTTCAGGAGATGGCCATCAGCGGCGGGCGTTCAGCGGCGGCCGCGGCGGTGACCGCGGCCTGCAGGGACCGGCTCCAGGGCCTGCGCCCGCCGAGCACGCCGCTCTCCTCGACGATGCCGGGCACGAGGTGCTCCTGCCGGTAGGCCATCAGGTGGATGCCGGACACGCCGGGGATCTCGCGCACCTCGCGGATGATCTCGAGGCAGATGCGCCGGCCCTCCGCCTTCGGGTCGGCGGCCTTCTCCAGCCGGTCGATCACCGCGTCGGGGATATGCACCCCGGGCACGTTGGAGCGCATCCACCGCGCCGTCCGGGCGGAGGGCAGCGGGCCGACGCCGACAAGGACGAAGACCTTCTCCAGCAGGCCCATGTCGCCGACGGCGGTCATGAAGCGGCGCAGCAGCGGCACGTCGAAGCAGTATTGCGTCTGCACGAACTGCGCCCCGGCGGCAACCTTGCGGGCGAGGTTCACCGGGCGGAAGTCGTAGGGAGGCGCGAACGGGTTGGCGGCCGCGCCGAGGAACAGCCGCGGCGGCGAGGTGATCGCCCGACCGGACATGAACCGGCCGTCGTCGCGCATCCGGCGGATCACGTCGAGCAGGGAGGTGGAGTCGAGGTCGAACACCGGCTTGGCGTCCGGGTGGTCGCCCGCCTGCACCCCGTCGCCGGAGAGGCAGAGCACGTTGCCGACCCCGAGCGCGGCGACGCCGAGAACGTTGCCCTGGATGGCGATCCGGTTGTGGTCGCGGCAGGAGATCTGGACGATCGGCGAGAAGCCCTGGCGGGTCAGCAGCGCCGAGATCGCCACCGAGGACATGTGGCAGTTGGCCCCGGAGCCGTCGGTGGCGTTGATGGAATCCACCCAGCCGTCGAACACCGCGGCGCGGGCGTCGACGTCCGCCGGATCGGCGCTGTCCGGCGGGTTGAGCTCCGCCGTCACCGCGAAGTCGCCGCGGCGGAGGATCCTTTCGAGCCGGGCCCGCGAGACGTGGCCGGGCAGCTCCGGCAGGTGCGCGGAGGGATCGGGGTCGTAGTCGGTGGGCACGATCGGCAGGTCCACGGGCGCCCCCTCAGGCATGCCGGCCGTGCTCGCCGCGGGCGACGGCGAGCCAGGAGGAGGTGCCCTTGCGGCGATGGTCGACCGGCGCCTGCACGTCGGCGATGTGGCCGCCGCCCGCCATCCGCTGCGCGCCCTCCGAGGCGGACACCCAGACGCAGCGCATCTCCGGCCAGACCTCGCAGCCGCCGTCGGGCCGGACGCCGCCGCAGGGGCCGTTGCGGATGTTCTTCGGGCAGTTCATCGGGCAGGACATGCCGGTGGAGGAGAGCGCGCAGCGCCCGCACATCCGGCAGTCGAACAGCGCGCCCTTGACCGCCCTCTCGACCGCCGCGACCGGCCGCTCCAGCCGCTCAGGGCCGATCCGGGCGACCAGCGGCCCGAGCCGCTTCAGCACCGCTTCGAAGCCGATGTAGAGGCGCTCCATGCCGCGGGCGTGGCGGACGGCGAAGGCGCGAAGGCCCCGGCCGGCGCGCGGCGGCCGGCGGCCGGCGGGCTCGAAGGCGGCCGGGGGGCGGAGGGTCGGCGACGGCGTGTCCATGGGCGCCACCTGCGTGGGGTGTCGGGTGTCAGGTCTCCCGCCCGCCGGAGGCGACCAGCGCCTTCAGCCGGGCGTCGTCGTAGAGGCTCTCGATGCGGGCGGCCTCCGCCTCGGCGGCGGCCTCCAGGTCGTCGCCGCAGGGCACCGGCGGGCTGCGCACCCAGCCGGCGAGGTAGGCGTCCTCGTCGCGGGCGCCGGTGCGCATCGCCACCATGTCGATCGCCTGGATGAAGCGGGCGGAGAGCTCGCGCTTGGCCGCCTTGCGGCCCGCCTTGGCGATCACCTGGGCCGGGATGTCGCGCCAGGAGAGGATCACGAGGTCAGCCATGGACGCGCTCCCGCTCGAGGAGGAAGTCGCCTAGCCCGCCGTAGCCGGTGAAGCGCCGCTCGAAGGCGAGCCCGAGCCGCTCCGCCGCCGCCCGGGCCTTCCGCTCCAGCGCCGGGTCGTCCGTCTGGGCGAGGTGGAGGACGCGCGTGTAGTGGCCGAAGTAGGCGTCGCGGAGCTCGGGGAAGCGGTCGAGGCCGAGGCCGGCGATGATCAGGCGGTCGAAGTGACGGACGAGATAGTCGGTGAGATAGAAGGTGCCGATCTCCCGCTCGTGCTCGGCGGCGAAGACGTCGAGGCCGGCGTAGAAGGCGTAGCAGTGCTCGCCTTCGATCCGCTCGGCGCCCTCTTCCGCGCAGACCCGGTCGACCAGCCCGCCGGTGCCGCAGTCGCCGTAGAGCACCAGGACGCGGCCGTGGCTGCGCCGCCCTGCCCGGATCTTCCGCCTCAGCGCCTCCGGTATCTGCTGCGGCCGGTTGTGCAGGATCGCCGGCAGGCAGGCGACGTCCAGGCCGTCGAGCGCGTTCATCCGCTTCACCGCGAGGATCTCCTGGGCGAGCGCGCCGCAGGCGACGACGAGGGTGCGGGCCGGCGCGGACGGCCCGGCCGCGCGGTCAACCGGGGACGCCATGTTCCGCCGCACCGTCATCGAGGCCTCAAGCGGTTCCGGCGAGGGCGGAGCCCTGGCGGCGGGCGATGAGGGCCTTGGCGGTCTCGACCGCCACCGCCGCGTCGCGGCAGTAGGCGTCGGCGCCGATGGCGCTGGCGAAATCCTCGTTGAGCGGCGCGCCGCCGACCAGCACGATGTAGTCGCTGCGGATCCCCTTCTCCTTCAGGGTGTCGATGACGACCTTCATGTAGGGCATGGTGGTCGTCAGCAGCGCCGACATGCCGAGGATCTCCGGCTGGTGCTCCTCCAGCGCCTTCAGGTAGTTCTCGACCGGGTTGTTGATGCCGATGTCGATCACCTCGAAGCCGGCGCCCTCCATCATCATGGTGACGAGGTTCTTGCCGATGTCGTGGATGTCGCCCTTGACGGTGCCGATCACCATCTTGCCGATCTTCGGCGCCCCGGTCTCGGCGAGCAACGGGCGCAGGATGTACATGCCGGCCTTCATGGCGTTGGCGCTCATCAGCACCTCCGGCACGAAGAGGATGCCGTCGCGGAAGTCGACGCCGACGATCCGCATGCCCTCGACCAGCGCCTTGGTCAGCACGTCGTAGGGCGTCCAGCCGCGGTCGAGCAGGATGCGGACGCTCTCCTCGATCTCCTCCTTGAGGCCGTCGTAGAGGTCGTCGTGCATCTGCTCGACGAGTTCGTCGTCGGAGAGGGAGGAAAGGTCCAGTTCGTCGTCCGCCATGAAGTCCTCCTCGAAAGTGTCGCAACCACCGGCGGCGCCCTCCTCCGGGGCGCCGGCCGGCCCGGCCGTCAGGCATGCTCGTCGGGCAGCGCGGCCTTTTTCTGCGTGATGAACGCATCGAGCGCCTCGGCGATCCCCGGGTCGAGCGGAGGCGGCTCGTAGTCGGCCAGCATCCGCTTCCAGGTCGCGTTGGCACGGGTCGGCATGTCCTTCGAGCCCTCCGCCATCCACTGCTCGACCGAGTTGTTGTCGGCAAGCTCGGAGCGGTAGAAGGCGCTCTCGAAGTTCATCTGGGTGTGGGCGCAGCCGAGGAAGTGCTTGCCGGGTCCGACCTCGCGCAGCGCGTCCATCGCCTGCTGGTTCTCGTCGATCTCGATGCCCTTCGCCAGCACCGCCATGGCGCCGAGTTGGTCGGCGTCCATCACGAACTTCTCGTAGGAGGAGGCAAGGCCCCCCTCCATCCAGCCGGCGGCGTGCAGCACGAAGTTGGTGCCCGCGTGCAGGGTGGGGACGAGGGTCTGGGCGCTCTCGTAGGCGGCCTGGGCGTCGGGCAGCTTGGAGGCGCAGAGCGAGCCGCCGGTGCGGAACGGCATGTTCATCCGCCGGGCGAGCTGCGCCGCGCCGTAGATCGCCTTGGCCGCCTCGGGGGTGCCGAAGGTGGGCGCGCCCGACTGCATCGACAGGGTGGAGACGAAGGTGCCGAAGATCACCGGCGCGCCCGGGCGCACCAGCTGGGTGAAGGCGGTGCCGGCCAGCACCTCGGCCAGCACCTGCGTCAGCGTGCCGACGACGGTGACCGGGCTCATCGCGCCGGAGAGGATGAAGGGGGTGATGATGCACGCCTGGTTCGCCGCGGCGTAGACCTCGGCGGCGCCGAGCATCACGCCGTCCCACACCATCGGCGAGTTGGCGTTGATGAGGCTGGTGATCACCGCGTTGGCGTCGACGAACTCCCGGCCGAACAGGATCTCCGCCATCGCCACCGTGTCGGCGGCGCGCGAGGGCGCGGTGACGGAGCCCATGAACGGCTTGTCGGAAAGCGTCATGTGGGCGTGCACCATGTCGAGGTGCCGCTTGTTGACCGGCAGGTCCACCGGCTCGCACACCGTGCCGCCCGAATGGTGCAGGTGCGGCGAGGCATAGGCGAGCTTCACGAAGTTGCGGAAATCCTCGATCGTGCCGTAGCGCCGGCCGCGATCGAGGTCATGCACGAAGGGCGAGCCGTAGACCGGTGCGAACACCGTGTGCGGCCCGCCGATCTCCACCGACCGCTCCGGATTGCGGGCGTGCTGGGTGTAGCGCGGCGGAACGGTGGAGCAGAGCCTCCGGGCAAGGCCGCGCGGGAAGTGGACGCGGGTGCCGCGGACGTCGCAGCCGGCGTCCTTCAGCAACTCCAGCGCGCGCTCGTGGTCCTTGAACTCGATCCCGATCTCCTCGAGCACCGTCTCGGCATTGTGCTCGATGATCTCCAGCCCCTCCTCGGTGAGGAACTCCGTCAGCGGGATCCTGCGGGTGATGTAGGGCGTGTAGACCGCCCTCGCCCCCGCCCGCGCAGCCCGGCGCGCCTCCCGGCCCCGACGCCCCTCCGAACGCGATCCGACCGCCTGCTCGTCCATCGCCACGCTTCCCCTCGCGGTCCCACGGCGCCCTCGCCCGCGCACGGGTCCCCCCATCCCTCCTTTGTCGTCGCGCAACTGCCCGGCTTGCTTGTCCAAAAGCGACAGACACGGGCTTCGAATGTCGCGGCTTCGCCAATGGTCCGGGCCGGGGTCGGGTCCGATCGGGGATCGCCCGCGGTTGATCGGGGGTCGAGGCGGCCCATATGCAGGTGTATCCGGCACGGATCCGAGGCCCGGAGGGGGTCTGGCCCGCGCGCCGGGACACCACCGAGAAGGAGACTGGCCATGCCCCGCAAGGACGCCAACTGGTTCTCCAGCTACTTCGGCTGGAAGCGTGCGGACGCCGAGCCGCACGACGTCAACGACAAGGCGGTCGACGCCGTCCACGCCAACGGCCGCGACGCCGAGGACCGGCCGACGCCGGCGCTGAAGCGCGTCTGGCGCGGACTGCTCGGCAACGGGGACTCCCACCCCCACGTCGGCGGCCGCTGACACGGATCGACCGGCACGGACCGGCGGGCGGCCAACCGGTCGCCGTCCGGTTCGCGTCGGGGCTGGTCCATGCCGAGGGGAACGGCACGCCGGTCCGAATATTCAAGCCAACTTGGCGGGGTCCGACCATTCGTGGTGCGGCCGGCGCCACGCCGGTCGACGTCCGACCGCGCGAGCCGCGAATCACGGCCCTTCACAAAACACGATCGTTGTGGGATAGCATCAACAGTTAATTTTTCCTTTATGCTTGTTGGTGGTGCCCATTCATGACGATGGTCGGATATGCTCACGCCTCCCCCGATGATCCCGTCTGCCTGAACCAGCTCGAGCGCCTGAAGCGCGTAGGTTGCACCTCGGTCCGGCTCGACTGGGCCGACGGCGGCGCGTCCTCCCGCGTGCTGCGGCAGGCGGTGGACGGGCTGAAGCCGGGGGACGTGCTTGCGGTCGCCGGCCTGGATCGGCTCGGCCTGCAGGCTGACGAACTCACGGAGTTCGTCGAGAGGCTGGGGGCGCGCGGCATCCACCTGAGGTCCGTCACGCCGGCGCTCGACACGGCGTCGCCGCGAGGCAAGGCCTTCTTCGGGATGCTCGCGGTGTTCGCGGAGTTCCGCGAGACCCGGTCTCGGGCCTGATCGCGCGCCTGTGGCATAGGGCGGCGTTGGGGACCGGATGGTGTCGCGTTAAGATGTTGCGCGATAGGCTGCGACAGAATCCCCCGACGAGGACCCCATGGCGCACACTCCCCTTCCCGCGACCGGTCGCGAAGACCCGCCGTCAGGCGGCGTGCGTCCCGTGCGCGCCGTGGGTTGAGCGCGCATGTTCGGTCTGTTGAGGCGTAGCGCCAAG
Source organism: Pleomorphomonas sp. (assembly GCA_041687675.1). Lineage (GTDB taxonomy): Bacteria > Pseudomonadota > Alphaproteobacteria > Rhizobiales > Pleomorphomonadaceae > JAWLBM01. The sequence goes on from JAWLBM010000034.1 coordinate 14,673, forward strand.
CGGTCGCGCGAAAGCCGGCACGTCCAACTCGACCGCTTCAAGGGGACCGTCTGGGCGGTGGGCGACATCCACGGCTGCCTGCGCGAACTCCTGTGGCTGGAGAAGCGGATCGTCGGCGAGGCCGCCTCCTTCCCGAAGCCGCACGTCATCGTCTACCTCGGCGACTACGTCGATCGCGGCCCGCACAGCGAGGGCGTGATCCGTCACCTGCTCGCCCCGCCGCCGCCGGGCTTCGAGCGCTACCTTCTCGAGGGCAACCACGAGGCGCTGATGAGGGCCTGGCTGGAGGACCCGACCACGCCGCCCCAGCGATGGCTGGAGGTGGGCGGCCTCGACACCCTGCTCTCCTACGGGGTGCAGCCGCCGCGCGAGGAGATGCCGCGCTGGCCGAAGGGGCTGGCGACGAAGATTCCGGAGGCGCACCGGCAGTTCCTCGACGGACTGCTGCTGACGGTGCGCATCAACCGGTGCGTGTTCGTCCACGCGGGCCTGCGCGAGGATGCCGAGATCGAGGACCAGAGCGAGCAGGACCTTCTCTGGATGCGCGGCGAGGACCAGACCGACTGGGCCGGCGGACGCTACGTCGTCGTCCACGGCCACACCATCGTCGAGGAGCCGGCCGTCTTCGGCCAGCGGATCGCGATCGACACGGGCGCCTACCGAACCGGCCGGCTCACCGCCGTGCGGCTCGGCGCCCAGGGGTACCGGTTCATCACGACCTGAGGCGTCCGGCCCGTCGACGGGCCGCCGCCCACCGGGCTACTGTTCGGGGACCGCAGGGCGCGGCGTGCGGACCGGCTTCGACGACCAGGGACGAGGAGGACCCAGAACCGATGCCTGCCCCGCGCCGACCCGAGCGCCCTCAGCGCGCCGCCGCGGCGGCCACGGCCGCCGACATCGCCCGGTCCCGCGGCGCGGCGCCGCGGCACCTGCCCTGACCGGAGACGCGCATGTCGATCCTCTCCGTTCCCGCCAGGTCCTCGACGGCCTCCGATCGGCTCGGGCTCGTCCTCATCTTCCTCGCCGTGACCGCGGCGAACCTCGCCAAGCCCTTCCACATCGACGACGCGGCTCACCTCGAGATCGCGCGCTGGATCGCGGAGAACCCCTTCAACCCGATGTCCGGCACGCTCAACTGGGCAGGGATCGACGAACCGATCCATCGGGCGAACCAGCCGCACCTCTACTTCTACCTCCTCGCCGGCTGGGGCGTGCTCTTCGGCTTCGCCGAAATCCCGCTGCATCTCATGCAGGCCCTGTTCGCGCTGGCGGCGATCCTGCTGTTCCACCGCCTCGCGACCCGTATCGCCCCGCCCCATGCGCTGGCCCTCACGGCCCTTCTCGCGCTCGGCCCGGCCTTCCTGGTCGGTCAGAACCTCATGGTGGACGTGCCGCTGCTCGCGCTGTGGCTCGCCTTCTTCCTCTGTCTCACGGACGTCGACGCCGCGTCGCAGACGCGGCGCTTCCTCGGCGCCGCGGCGTTCTGCGCGGCGGCCTGCCTCGTCAAGTACAGCAGCCTGGTCCTGCTCGTCGTCCTCGCCGCCGGGATCGTGCTCGAGGGGCGCTGGCGCCAGGCCTGGGCGCTGCTGGTGCCGGTGGGCGTGCTGGCGGCATGGTCCGCCTTCAACATCGCGGACTACGGCAGCATCCACCTCTTCGATCGACCGGCGGATCACGACCGGGTGTCCCGCCTCTACGACGTCGCGATGGCCTGGCTGGCCACCCTCGGGGGCGTCCTGCCGCTGGGCGTCCTCGCCGCAGCCGTCTGGCTCGGCCGGCTGAGGGTGCCCACCCTTCTCGTCTTCGGCGCGGCCGGGGCTGCCCTCCTCGCCCTCGCGGGACTGGTGCTCGCCGGCCAGGTCGCCGACATCCAGTCGGACGTCATGCTCGCGCGGGCGTTCAAGGTGAACGGCGGCCTCGCCGCGCTGGCGGTCGCCGTCGCGCTCGCCGGCCGGGCGATGGAAGTGGCCCGCATCCGCGGCGTCGGCGATCTCTCGGCGCTGCTCGCCCGCCGAGAGGTTCTCATCGACGCCTACCTCCTGCTCTGGATGGTCGGCACGAGCGCCTTCTACCTGCTGTTCTCGCCCTTCGTGGCGACGCGCCACGTCCTCCTCGTGCTTCCGGCGATCCTGCTGCTCCTCGGCTCGCGCTGGCGGGATGCCACGGCCGGGCGGGCGTTCGCGCAGGCGGCGGCCTTCGCGGCGGTGCTGTCGGCATGCCTCGCGGTGTCCGACTGGCGCTTCGCGGGCTTCTACCGCGATCAGGCCGCCGCCGTCGCCGACTCGCTGCCGGAGGGGTCCCGGGCTTTCGCCAGCGGCCACTGGGGCTTCCAGTGGTATGCCGCGCAGGCCGGAATGCCGCAGGTCGACGTCCGCGGCGAGGCGCTCCGGCCGGGCGACCTCCTGGTGGTGGCCACCGGGGTCGACCACCAGCCGATCGAGCGGGAGATCGAGACCTCCCTCGTCGCCGTCCGGACGTCCGGTCCCGACCCGTGGAGCCTTTTCTGCACCGCCCGGACGGCCCGCTTCTATGCCTCCGGCGAACTCGGGCCCTGGTCGCTGAGCCGCCACTGCAGCCACCGGGTGGAGGTGCTGCGGATCGATCGCGTCGGCGAGCCACTGCGCTTACCCGCTCCGGCCTCCGAGGGCGTGCGCCCCGCCGGGTAAGGCGGCGCCGCCCCTTGCCGGCCTATCCCGCCGCCGGAACCGCCACGGGCGGCTGAATGTGTTCCCTGGCGACCTCGAGCAGATAGTCGCCGTAGCCGCTCTTGCGCATCCGCTCGGCGAGGCGGACGAGTTGCGCCGCGTCGATGAAGCCCATCCGGAAGGCGACCTCCTCGGGGCAGGCGATGCGCACGCCCTGGCGCTTCTCCAGCGCGCGCACGAAGGTGGCCGCGTCGACGAGGGCCTCCGGGGTGCCGGTGTCGAGCCAGGCGAAGCCGCGGCCGAGGGTCTCCACCGACAGCCGGCCGCGCTCCAGGTAGATGCGGTTGACGTCGGTGATCTCCAGTTCGCCCCGGGCCGACGGCTTCAGGCTTCGGGCGATCTCGACCACCTCGGCGTCGTAGAAGTAGAGGCCGGTCACGGCGTAGCGGGACTTCGGTGCCTTCGGCTTCTCCTCGATCGAGCGGACCATGCCCTGCTCGTCGAACTCCACGACTCCATAGCGCTCCGGATCCTGCACCCGGTAGGCGAGCACCGTGGCGCCGCTTTCGCGGCTGCTGGCGCGCTCGCAGATGTCGATCAACCCGTGGCCGTAGAAGATGTTATCGCCGAGGATCAGCGCCGACGGCCCGTCCCCGACGAACTCCGCGCCGAGGATGTAGGCCTGCGCCAGCCCGTCGGGGCTCGGCTGCTCGACATAGCTGATGTCGATGCCCCACTGCCGGCCGTCGCCGAGCAACTGGCGGAACAGCGGAAGGTCGTGCGGTGTGGAGATGAGCAGGATCTCGCGAATTCCGGCCAGCATCAGCACGCTGAGCGGGTAGTAGACCATCGGCTTGTCGTAGATCGGCATCAGCTGCTTGGAGATCGCCAGGGTCATGGGATGCAGCCGCGTGCCGCCGCCGCCTGCGAGAATGATACCCTTCATGCCCAAGTTCCCTCATTCGCGATCCGCTCGACCGCCCGCGCCACGCCCTCGGTCCAGTGCGGCAGCCGGACGCCGTGCACGGCGGCAAGCCGGCTTGCGTCCAGGCAGGACCGGGCCGGGCGGGTCGCCGCCGTCGGCCACTCCAGCGTCGTGATGTCCGCCACCTGCGCCGACGGCCCGCCCGCTGCGGCCGAGCGGCGGAAGATCTCGCGGGCGAAGTCCGCCCAGGAGACCGGCCCGCCCGCCGAGACCGCGTGGAAGATTCCCCTCGGTGCCGTCTCGCCGGGCCGCGCGACGAGGTTACCGGCCACGGCCGCCACCGCGCGGGCGAGGTCGTCCGCCGCCGTCGGGGTGCCGGTCTGGTCCGCCACCACGCGCACCTCGTCCCGGGCCGCGGCCAGCCGGAGCATGGTGCGCAGAAAATTGCCGCCTTGGTAAGAGTAGACCCAGGCCGTCCGCAGGATCGCGTGGTCGGGCGCCGCAGCGGCCACGGCCTGCTCGCCGGCGAGCTTGCTCGCGCCGTAGACCCCGAGCGGACCGGTCGGGTCGTCCTCGCGGAGCGGCCTGTCCGACGTTCCGGGAAAGACATAGTCGGTGGAGATCTGCACCACCGGAACCCCGAGTTCCGCGGCGGCGGCGGCCACCGCGCCCGCCCCGGCCGCGTTGGCGGCGAAGGCCGCCTCCGGCTCGCTCTCGGCGAGGTCCACCGCCGTCCAGGCGGCGGCGTTCACGACCACGTCCGGCCGCGCCGCCGCGATCGCCGGGCGGATCGACCCCGGCCGTGCGAGATCGAGTTCCGGCCTGCCGACGCGGACGACCTCCAGGCGAGGCCCTGCGATCTCGGCGAGCGCGCGGGCGAGCTGCCCGCCCCGGCCTGTGACGACGAGGCGCATTTCGTCACCCCGTCGCCGATGTCGGCGCCGGCGCAAGTCCCAGGCGCTCGCCGCCGTAGACGCCACGCCGCAGCGGCCCCCACCACCACTCGTTCGCGAGATACCAGCGGACCGTCTTCTCGATTCCGGTGTCGAAGGTCTCGCTCGCCCGCCAGCCGAGTTCGCCCTCCAGCTTGCCGGCGTCGATGGCGTAGCGGAAGTCGTGGCCGGGCCGGTCGGGGACGTGGCGGATCAGGTCAGCGTGGGGGTGGTTCCTGGGAACGAGGTCGTCGAGGATCGCACAGATGCGACGGACGATGTCGATGTTGCGCCGCTCGTTGCGGCCGCCGACGTTGTATTTCTCGCCGGGGCGGCCGTGCGCGAGAATGAGGGCGAGCGCCCGGGCGTGGTCCTCCACGTACAGCCAGTCGCGCACCTGCCGGCCGTCGCCGTAGACCGGCAGCTCGCGACCGTCCAGAGCGTTGAGGATGATCAGCGGGATCAGCTTCTCCGGGAAGTGGTAGGGGCCGTAGTTGTTGGAGCAGTTGGAGACCAGCACGGGGAATCCGTAGGTCCGGTGCCAGGCGGTGGCGAGGTGGTCCGCCGCCGCCTTCGACGCCGAATAGGGCGACGACGGGTCGTAGGCGGTCGTCTCGCTGAACAGGCCCTCCGCCCCGAGCGAGCCGTAGACCTCGTCGGTGGAGACCTGCAGGAAGCGGAAGCGCTCCCGCTCGGCGGGCGGCAGCGCCGACCAGTGCCGCCGGGCCACCTCCATCATGACGGCGGCGCCGACCACGTTGGTCCCGACGAAGTCGAGGGCGCCGGTGATGGAGCGGTCGACGTGGGACTCGGCCGCCAGGTTCATCACCGCGTCCGGGCGGAAGCGCTCGAAGGCGGCCTCCATCGCCGGCCGGTCGCAGATGTCGGCCTGGAGGAAGCCGAAGCCCGGGTGGCCCTCGACCTCGCTCAGCGACGCGCGGTTGCCGGCGTAGGTCAGCTTGTCGATGACCAGCACCCGGGCGCCGAGGTCGCGCACCAGGTGGCGGGCGACCGCCGATCCGATGAAGCCGGCCCCGCCGGTGACGATGACACGCATCAGGAGGCTAACTCCGGTTCGGCGGTGAAGTGGCGCGGCAGGTCGGCGAGCCGCGGCTGGCGCCGGTCCTTGTCGGAGAGGGTCGCGGCCGCGGGATCGACCGGCCAGGCGATGCCGAGGGCGGGATCGTCGAAGGCGAGCCCGAAGTCGTGCCCGGGACTGTAGGCGGCGGTCACCTTGTAGATCACCTCTGTGTCGGGAACGAGGGTGCAGAAGCCATGGGCGAAGCCCGGCGGGACCCACAGCTGCGCCCAATTGTCGGCGCTGAGTTCGACCGCAACATGGCGGCCGAACCCGGGCGAACCGTGGCGGATGTCCACGGCGACGTCCAGCACGGCCCCGCGCACCACGCGCACCAGCTTGCCCTGGGCGGCCGGCGGCGCCTGGTAGTGGAGGCCGCGGATGGTGCCGGCCCGGCGCGAGAGGGAGTGGTTGTCCTGGACGAAGGAGACATACTCGCCGACCGCGGCGGCGAACCGCTCGGCGCTGAAGGTCTCCGAGAAGAAGCCGCGCTCGTCGGCATGGCGTGCCGGCGTCAGCAGCACTGGACCGAGTTCGTAAGCAAGGACTTCCATACGTCGCCTCTACCTTCCGGATTGCCACGCCCCGGCGGTCGCCCTGCCACCGATACATCGTGATAGTTGTCATCTGCGCACGGGCGGGGTCAACTCGCCTGCGACAGCCTCTCGGCCTGCGGCAGGATGCGGCCGAGAACCTCGTACTGCGCCTTGTTCCAGGTGAGCGCCGCGGCGCGGGCGCGGGCGCCGGCCTCGCGCCGCCGATGCTCGTCGTCGAGGAGCGCGACGAGCGCCCGGCAGAAGCCGTCCCGATCGTCGTCCGCGACGGCGACGACACCGCCGCGATAGGATTCCGACAGCCCGCGACAGCCAGTCTCCGTGGTCACCACGGGCACGCCCGCGGCCATGGCCTCGAGCAGCTTGATGCTGATGCCGGTGCCGACCAGCATGAAGTTCACCAGCAGCGGCGCCCTGCGGAAGGCGTCCAGCGGCGTGTCGACGCGGCCAATCTTGTCGACGGCGGGGTGGTCCGGCACATGGGCGCCGACCTCGCCGGCCACCACCAGGCGGAAGTCCGGCCGGGCCGCGACGACCCGCGGCAGGACAGCGGTGATGAATTCGGTGAGCGAGGCAACGTTGGGCGCGTTCGCGGAACCGATGTAGAGCCCCGCCGCGGGACCGAAGTCCTCCACCCCGTCCCCGACCTGGAGCAGATGGCTCAACGCCCAGACCTTGTACCGGCCGGCCGCGCGACGGGCGAAGACATCCGCCTCCACGTCCTGGATCGCGAGCACATGGTCGGCCCTTGCGAAACCACGGTGTTCCTCGTCGGAAGGGACCGAGAACCAGTAGTTCCCCGGTTGCTTCCGGTGGACGAAGGCCACGTGACGGTCGGTGAAGGAGTCGTGGCTGTCGATGACCCGGGTCGTCCCCGGCCGGAAGGCCTCGAGCGCCCGGGAGTGGAAGACGTATTCCACGATTGCCACATCGAAGCGCAGGCGCTCGTCGAGGGCGCTGATCTGGGGGGAGAACCCGCCGAACCACAACTCGTCCAGCCCGAAATAGTAGCCGGCGGGCGAACCGGCGAGCCTCAGCAGCCGACGCCGCGCCTTGTGCATCAGCCGGCTGGCCGCGTAGAGGACCTCCGGCCCGATCGGCCTTTCAAGGACATGGAAGTTGTCGCGCCCCAGTTCCTCCACATGCGCCGCTGCATCGAACGACACGTCGGGGGTCCGCGTCGGCATGTAGACCACGTGGACGTCATGGCCGAGCCGCCGCAGGGCGCGGCAGAGGTTCAGGATGCGGCTCCGGTTGCCCTCGGTCGTCGGGAAGAGCGGAAAAGCCGAGAGGATAGCGACGCGCATCACGGGTACCCCGGGACATCACGCCCCTCGATGGCTGCGATCTTTTCGGCCCACACACTACCGGTCGGAGCGCCACCTGCGCAATCGCAAACGGGTCCGATCATGCACCGGGCCTGGCTCGGAACAGCTTTCGCCCGATCCGGTCCCTCCAGCGGCCCAGCAGGTCGGGCACGGGTTCCCGCAGGGCGACCCCGGCATCTTCCAGCCGCATCGACAGCGCCATTTCCTGGAGAATGGACCGCGCCTTCCCGGCGAGTTCCGCGCAATTCGAGGCATCCAGCGGCCGTGCGCCGTACCAGTGGTTGCCGGCGGTGGAAAACAGGAAGTCCGAGATGTGCCTGCGCATCGCCCCGTCCACGGCGGGGCCGAAGAAGCTGCCGATGTCCGCGGTCGCCACCACCTGGTCCTCGATCAACGGATCGCGGAGACGGCAGGCGATCGCCTCCAGGGCCTTCCGGTCGAGGCCGAAGAGATTGGAGCGGATCCAGCGGCTGCCGGTCCGTCCGTCGAGGCCGAGCCGTCGCTCGGACGTGTCGATGATGCCCGCCGCAAAACTGTCCGACGGCCCGTGGCCGACGAGGCGCCGGAAGGCCTCGAGCCAGCCGCCGCCGAGGTGCGAGTGGGTGCCGACCGTGTCGTTGAGGACCACGAGGCGCTCCGGGAGCGTGCCGGCGAGCGCGTCGAGACCCGCCTGGTAGGCGCCGAACTCCCGCCCGGTGTTGTCGTGCCCGAGCACCGTGAGGTCGCCCGCCAGCCGCCCGAACGGCGCCACCTCCCGCTCCCCGATCGCGTCTCCGTTGATGACCACGACCATGCGGTCGAGCCAGCGTCCGTTCGACAGGACGCGGATCACCTCGGACGTGCGCTCCAGCCGCCGGCGGGAGTAGACGAGTGCTATCAATGCGACATCCGGCATCGCCCCGGGCTCCTGCCAAAGCGGAACGACTGATGCCCTATCGCCGCAGCCGCTCCAGCCCGGGCGGGCGGACGAGCGGGATCTGGTAGCGCAGGTAGAAGCGCACGAGGCTGAGCAGGTGGCTCCGCGCGGCGGCGCTCAGAAGCCCCGAGGCGCTGGCGCGGCGATGGTCGTGCACGAGCCTCGCGCTCGGCATGCCGACCACGCGGAAGCCCGCTCCCCACACCCGGGCGCAGAGATCGACGTCCTCCATGTAGAGGAAGAAGCCCTCGTCCATCCCGCCGACGGCCTCGAACACCGAGCGTCGGACGACGAAGCCGGTGCCCATCACCCACTCCGCATCGAAGGGCTCGCCCCGGAACCAGGCGTCGCGCATCAGGTGGCGGGCGATGCGACGGTCGAACAGCCGGCCCAGGGGACCGATCCGCCGGGCGAGGATGTCGAGGAGGGAGTAGAACCGGCGGGCTGAATACTGCCGGGAGCCGTCCGGGTTGACGAGGTCCAGGCCGACGAGCCCGATCGATGGATCGCTCTCCATGAGGTCGATCACCGGGCTGAGGCTGTCGTTGAGAAAATAGGTGTCCGGGTTCAGCACCAGGACGTACGGCGCCGTGATCGACTGCATGCCGAGGTTGATGCCGGCCCCGAAGCCGCCGTTGCGCGGCGAGGCGATCAACCGGACCGACGGCAGTTCGTCGGCGATCCGATCGGCCGAACCGTCGCCCGAGTTGTTGTCGACCACGACCACGTCGGCGTAGTCGGCGAGGCCCTGCTCGACGACGGACCGGATGCAGGAGGTGCAGAGATCAAAGCTTCGGTAGTTGACGATCAGGATCTCGATGGTCCTCGCGCACGCCATGACACCCGTACTCCGAACCGGTGGCTGAGGGCCCTGGCCGTGGTCCGGCCCGCCCGTTCTCTCGTGGGCTATGTCAGTCATGGTATCAAGGATTTCCTTCAGTAACGTTTCAAATCATGAACCGGACCGTCGCACTTCGGGAACCGGGCCGACCGTCAGCCGCCCGGCGCCGTATTTTCGCCGACCGCCCTGATCAGATCCCACACGCGTGCGGCGGAACGCTCCCAGTCGAACTCCCTCGCCCTGGCGATACCCGCTTCGACCAGGCGCTCGCGTTCCGGCCCGTCCAGCGCCGCCCGGTCGAGCGCCGCGGCGATCTCCCCGGTCTGGCGGGGATCGGCGAGCACGGCCGCCCCGCCGGCGATCTCCGGCATCGCGGTGACCGTGGAGGTCACCACGGGGACGCCGCTCGCCATGGCCTCGACGATCGGCAGCCCGAATCCCTCGTACAGCGAGACGTAGGCGACCGCCCTCGCCCCGCGGGTCAGCGCCGGCATGTCCTCCCCGCGGACACGGCCGGCGAATCGCAGGGCGTCTGCGATGCCGAGGCCCTGCGCCCCGGCCACGAGCGAGGGCTCCGCGTCGCCTGTGAGCAGGAGCTTCACGCCCGATCGCGGCAAGTTCGAGGCGGCGAAGCCGGCGAGAAGCCCGTCGAGGTTCTTGTAGCCGCGCCTGTTGCCCGCATACAGCACATAGGGGAACGGCAGGCCGAGGGTGCCGCCCTCGAGCCGGAACCGCGGATCGAGCCCGTTGTGGACGACATGGACCCGGTCCCCCGGCATGCCGGACCAGGCCAGGAACTCCCCCCGGGTGAACTCGGAGACGCAGATCACCGCGGCGCATCGCCGATAGAGCGGCCGCAGCACCCGCTCATAGTAGATCCGGCGGGCGGCGCCGTAGTGATGAAGGTGGGTGAGGTCGTGCACGGTCACCACCGCCCGCCCCAGGCCGCTCGGCGGCGGCACGAATCCCGGGCTCCAGAACACCGAGCGGCCGAGTCCCGCCCGGCGGCGGGCGAGGCCGATCGCGAGCGGCGACAGCGGATGGCCGATTCCGCCCGGCACGGCGAGGTCGACGACGCGGATGTCGGCCGGGATCCGCGCGAGCAGCGCGCGCTGCACCTCGCCGATGCCGGTGTCGGCGGGCCAGCGCAGGTCGGCGCCGACGACGAGAGCGGCGCTTGCCGTGGTGCGCGTGGAGAGGACCGGAGCCGTCATGGCGCGCGCCATCCCCGCAGCCGCGACCGCCCCGCCTCGAACTGGTAGGCGGCGCGGTCGAGCCGCAGCCGGGCGAGCGACAGCGCGGCGCCGACCAGCGGCCGTCCGACCATGTAGGCGATGAACCATCGGGGGTAGCCGGCGTTCCGCATCACCCGGCCGAAGCCGAGGTTGTAGGAACGCCCGCGCGCCATCGCCCGCTCGTCGAAGACCGCCAGCGGCTCCGGGTGGGTGAAGCGGAGGGCGGGGTCGTAGAAGGCCCGGGCGCCGCGCGCGAGCAGCCGCAGCATCGCCTCCGTCTCCTCGCCGGCGCCCCAGGGCGTGCCGGCGCCGACGCCGAGGTTCTCGTCGAAGCCGCCGATCGCGAGGAGCCGGTCGCGACGGTAGAAGGTCGTGTAGGAGGTCTGGGTGGTCCAGACGTTGAACCGGTCGATCCGCGTCGCCTCGGTGGCCCAGCGCCCCTGGCTCGGCCGGCCCTCCTCGTTGACGCTGAGGCCGGTGAGCACGTCGAGGTCGGGGTCGGCGGCAAAGCGGGCGGTGACGGTGGCGACCGCCTCCGGCGGATAGCGGCAGTCGTCGTCGGCGAAGGCCACGAGCTCGCCGGTCGCCTCGGCGAGGCCGATGTTCTTGGCCGCCGAGATGCCGCGCGGCTCGGCGGCCAGGTGGCGGACAGGCAGGTGTCCGGCATGACGGGCCACCACGTCGCGGCTGCGGTCGTCGGCGCTCTGGTCGACGACCACCACCTCGTGGGCCGGCGCCGTCTGCGCGGCGAGCGAGTCGAGGAGCTCGGAGAGGAGTTCCGGCCGGTTCATGGTCGGCACGGCGATCGACAGGCGCGGGGTCACGTCGCCTCCCGTCTTGCGGGGCCCGACGGCGCAACCCTCTCCGTGGCGCGGCCGAACCTCCGCTGCACCGCGTGGGAGCGCGCCGGCGCCGCGGCGGGCGCTGCGACCGGCAGGGCCCCCGCGGCCGCCATCTCGCGCTTCAGGCGGGCCTGCGAGACCAGCATGCCCATGAACAGCCAAACGATTTCCGACTGGTGCATCGGGTTCAGCAGCGACAGCGCCGCCAACGGCGCCAGCGTCAGCACCAGCCGGTTGCCGAAGCCGACGAAGAAGACCAGCCAGAAGGCGAGGCCGACCGGCCCGGCGATGATCATCAGGTCGAGCGGGGTGGAGAAGACCGAGTTCACGTTGGCTCCGAGCCCGCGGATCCACAGCGGCAGGTTGGTGAAGTAGGCCTCGACGAAGCCGACCCCGCGGCCGAACGGCTCGTCGGCGATGAGCTCGACCGCCTTCAGGAACGCGAGGCCGCGCTCCTCCTCGAGCCGCACCTGGATGTTCTGGGAGGAGAACTCGCGGGCGAGCAGCGCCCAGTAGACCGCCGCCCCGCCGGCGATCGCCACGAGCTTCAGCACGATCGGCTGGCGCGAGCGCAAGAGCAGCAGGATGCCGGCGGCGACGATGGCCGTCTTCGACTGCGAGAAGTAGAGCGCCACGAGGTTCACCGCGAGGAGCATCGCGGCCCTGCGGTTTTCCGAGACGCCCCGCGTCTCGGCGGCCTCGAACAGGAACCAGGAGAAGAGAAACACGTACACGGCCAGCCAGTTGCGCTCGCGGAAGGTGCCGTGGATCGCGCCCTGGCCGAAGTCGAGCGGCTGGTGGATGACCGGCACGGCCAGCGTCTGCACCACCACCTCGAACAGCACGACGGCGATGAGGAACAGCGGCCCGATCGGCAGCGGGCGGAGGGTGTAGACGGCGCCGAGCCAGCGCCCGACGAAGTAGAGGCCCGGATAGATCAGCCCGAACTTCAGGAGTTGGTCGAACGACTTGATCCGGTCGTGCTCGACGAAGGTGGTCACGATCGCCACGTAGGCGAAGAAGAAGAGGAAGCCGCCGACGTCGGCGCGGGACGCGACGAAGGCCCCCTGGTAGACCATCAGGCCGAGGGCGAACAAGAGCCAGAGGTGGGCGGGCTGGGCCGGCCCGAACTGGACCACCTGGAACTGCAACAGCACCAGGCCGGCGACCGCCACCAGATCGAGAAAGCGACCGTCCCTCGACCCCGCGTCCGCGAGCGCGCCGGCGGCGCCGAAGGCGAGCGGGCGTTGGTCGAGCATCGCCATGGCGCCCTTCACCGCTCCGGGCAGCCGGGCGTGTCGCCGGCCGGAACCGCGCCGGGAAGCTCCGAGGGGCCGTCGACGGGGACGGCCAGGATCCTGTCGACCAGGATCTCGGCCACCTCGCCCGGGTTGCCCGCGACCATGTAGAGCCCCTCGTTGTGGTCGGTCGAGCGGGCGAGCGGGCCGCCCGGGAACTCCACCAGCCGCCAGGTCTCGTTGCCGCGCTCGAGCGGGACCCGCCGCACGCATGACATCGGCGGGTAGATGCCGAGGCTGACCGCCGCCTCGCCGTCTTTGGCGCCTCCCCGGGCACGGACGGCGGCAAAGAGGCGGAACGGCCCGCCGGGCGGAAGCCGGTCGAGCTTCAGCTGGGCATGCCAGCCGCGCCCGCCCGGATCGAGCCGCACCGCCGCCCCGTCGCCGGCCGGATCGTCCGCCACGACGTCGGAGCCGCCATAGGTGATGATCTCCCCGTCGGAGATGTCGAAGTAGTCCTCGCCCTCCACGAGGTCGGCCGCCAGCGCCGGCTCGGCCGCGGCGCGGCGTTCGACCGCGAGGAAGGCGCGCAGGCGGTCGACCGACGAGCCCTGGCGCGCCGTGCGCAGGCGGGACTCGCCGGCGGCCCTCCAGAAGCGGGACGCCCGGGCGCCGGCGTCCACCTGCCAGCCGGAGCCTGCGGCGGCGGCCTCGGCGGCGTACTCCGCCCGCCGGGCGAGCACCAGGTAGTCGAGCGGCATCCGCGCCTCGCGCACCCGCGCCTCGAACTCCGTGCCGGCGACGAGGGCCGCGGCCTCCTCGAGGAGCCGGTCGGCGGCCTCGACGAAGGCGAGGTCGAAGTCGGCCGCCCCGACGGGCAGCTTCTCGGTGAGCCTCAGGCCGGCGCGGGCCGCGGCAGCCTCCGAGAGGTCGATGTAGGCGCGCAGCTTCGCACCCGCGGGGCCGTAGTAGCCGTCGGTGAAGTCCACGAGCAGCGCCTCGACGTCCTCCTCAGGGTTCCACAGCAGGCGGGCGATCAGCCAGTGGCGCAGGTTGGCGAAATCCGCCGCGGGCGTGTTCCAGGCCGCCTCGGCGAAGTAGCCCTCGACGTTCTCGAGCCCGGCGAGCCAGCGGATCGAGCGGGCGACGGCGCGAAGGTTGGGCGTCGGCTGGATGAACCCGGCGTAGTTGACGACGTGGTCCCAGACCAGCACGTGCCGGGCAATGCGGTTCCAGCCCTCCAGGTGCCGGCCGAGTTCGGCGTTGTCGCCTTCGTTCAGCGCGGTCCGGTAGTCCGAATGGATCGTCATCGGAAACACCAGGAGGTGGTCCGGGACGGTCATGCCCTCCGGCGGGGCGAAGCTCCAGTGGTAGGCGTTGAAGGCGAGCCGGGCGCCGGGCAGTTCGCGTCGCACCCGCTCGGCGATGTCGATCATCATGTCGAGCCGCGGGGCGGAGGGCATGCCGCCGTGGGCCTCGGCGAACGCCCGGCTCGCCGGGTCCATGTCCCAGCCCCAGTCCATGTCCTTGACGGCGAACCAGACGTTTCGCCAGTCCGGCAGCTCCCGCATCCGCCGGACGATCTCCGCGGCCATGGCCTCGCGCATCGCCGGGTTCATCATCGCCACCTGGCCGCCGAGATACCAGCCCGGGTTCAACACGCCGTAGCGTTCGGGCGGGAGGAGTTCGTGGAAGCTGGCGCCGCCGCCCCGTGCCATCCAGCTCCGGTCGAAGGCGTCGATCCCGGTGGGCGTCGGCCGGAACGAGGGACCGTGGCTCTCGCCGTTGAGGAGGTTGCGGGCCCGCCAGACCTTGTTCTCGGCCTCGGCCCCGAGGATGTCCCGGTAGGCGAAGCGCGGCACCTGCCGCTCGTCCATTCGGTCGACCTCGACGGTGGCGACGCGCGGCCACAGCGTCGCGTCCGGTGCATACCAGCGCACGCCGAGGCGCCGGTCGAGGAACCAGTTGACGCCGAACATCGTCCCGCGCGGGGTCGCGCCGGCGATGGCGAGGTCGCCGCCGACCGAGCGGATGACGAAGCCGTCCGCGCCGAGGCCGTCGAAGTCCGATGCGGAGAGGAGGCCGCGCGCGATCGCCGCCTCGCGGCCGACCACGATCATGGGCCCGCTTCCTCCGTCGGCGACGCTGAAATCCGCCCCGGTGATCTGTTCGAGGCCATAGACGAGGCTGGCGGCGGCGCCGATGGTGACCGGGTCGGCCGCCGGGGCGGAGGCCACGTCGACCAGCGCCTCCCCGTCGGCGGCGATCGCGTGCGGATCCCCGGCAGCCGCGGACGCCGCATAGGCGCGGGGGGCGCCCGCCAGGATCGCGGTCGCGGCTGCGAGGCCGACGGCCAGCAGGCCATGCAGGATCGACATCCGGGCGGCCCTCACAGATATCATTGCCATAGGAACGACCATCCCGTGACGCAAAAAACAAGAACGTCGCCGGCGGCCGGCCGACAGGCCGCAGGGTTTCGAAAAGGACGTGGTTCGGCGGCGCGGCGGGCGAACAGTTCCGCAATGGGCCACCGATGCAACGGCGTCGACCTTCTCATCCGAGTTTCCGCATGTCAATCTGACCGACGGGACGGGTCGATGGCCCGTCCGCACGAGCGATCCGACCCCGCGCTCCGGCGCGGACGGGCTCCGGGGAGCCAAAATGACACTCGACCGCCGCCGCCTCCTAGGCCTTGCCGCCGGCTTCGCCTTGTCGCTCCCGGCCGTTGCGCCGGTGGCCCTGGCGGCGGGTGCGCGAATCCGGGTGGTGACCTACAACGCCGGTCTCGAATACCGGGGCCAAGCCCGCTTCGACCGCTGGCTGCGCAGCGTGCGGCCCGACGTCGTGATGCTGCAGGAGGCGGGGGAAGCCTGGGTCCGGGATACCTCGCTCGCCGACTGGACGCACGCGGAGGTGAAGCACCGGCTGGTGCTGGCGAGCCGGTTCCGGCCGGCCGCGGCGGAGGTGTTCCCCGAGGAGGGCCGCCGGCACCAGCGGCGGGCCTTCGAGGTTCCGCTGGGGCCGGGCGCCGCCGTCGTCTCGATCTACAACTTCCACCCGATCTCCCCACGCCAGCCGGACGGCTTCAACCGCCGCCGCGCCGGCTACGCCGCCCTCGCCAAGGCGCTGAGGATGGAGCAGCCGGGCCGCCCGGTGATCGTCGCGGGCGACTTCAACGCCCTGCCGACCGAGACGGTGGTGGTCGACGCGCTCTCACCCGCCGGCCTCGCCGTGTTCGACGCGGGCACGCTGGAGGCGCCGACCCGCTTTGCCCGCGAGTTCGGCCTGCCCACCTGGATCGGCGTGCCGATCGACCACGTCGCCGGTCGGGGCCCGCTGCGGCCCCTCGCCCGCGAGGTCGGTCCAGACCTCGGGTCGGACCACCTGCCGGTGACCGTCGACCTGCTGCTCGGCCCGGAGGCGGCGGCGCTCTGAGCGCCTGCCGGTCACTCGAGCCAGTCGAGGCCGGCGCGGGCGAGCGCCGTGCGGCGCCTCGGCGAAAGGCCCGCCGCCTCGGCCAGGACCATCTCCCTCAGGGTCGCTCCGGCCGGCGCCAGGGCCGCCGCGACATCCTCGACGCGGCCGCCGTGCAGGAAGATCGGCAGATCGCTCGCCAGCGCCTCGGCGGCTCGTGCGCGGGTGGCGTCGGAGACGAGGCCCCAGAGCCGGGACCGGGTGGACACGGCCGCGATCTCCGCCGGCGAGCGGCGCCAGGACAGGTCGAGGAGCCGGGCCAGCCGTTCCGGCTCCTCCGCGACAGACTGCTCCACCGCCGCCAGCAGCGCCCAGCGCAGTCCGTCCGCCGGGTTGCAGCGCGTCGCGTGGCGGACCACCGCGAGGGTGCGCTCCGTCGACCCGGCCCAGCGGTCGAAGCCCTCGACGCCGCCGCGGTCGAGGTCGGCGAGCGCCACCACCATGCCGGCCCGCACCACGTCGTCGTGACAGACCCCCTCCGCCTCGAGACCGGCCGCCTCGTCGGCGAGGCGGGCGAGAACGCCCTGGTCCACCGGCCTGCCGGCCTCGAGCCTCGCGGCGGTGGCGAAGAGGTCGGACCGGGCCGCGCCCGAGATGGCCGAGGCGGCCGCATGCCCTGCGAGCGCGAACGCCGCCGCGGCGCCGAGCAGGCGAAACGGGAGCGATCCGTCAGGCATCCGGCTTGCCATAGTCGGAGTAGGTGGACTGGTAGTAGTCGCTGGAGCCGTAGCCCCAGTAGAGCTTCATCCGGTCGCGGTCGACCTTGTTCAGGATCACGCCGAGGCAGCGCTCCATGATCTGCGGCTCCGCCTCCAGCACCGAGCGGACCGCCTGCCGCGCCGTCCGTCCCCATTCGACGACGAGGATGTAGGCGTCGATCTCGGGGGTGATCGCCCGAGCGTCCACCACCGGCGCAATCGGCGGCAGGTCCACAAGCACCGTGTCATAGCTTGCGCGCGCCTCCTCGAGCAGCGCCGCCATTCCGGGCGAGGAGAGCATGCGCGAGGTATGGGCGATCTGCTTGCGGATCACCGCCGGCAGCACCTCGAGGCAGGTCTCCCGGCTCTTCAGCACCAGTTCGGAGAGCGGCTTGCGGTCGACGATCGCCTCGACGATGCCGGCACGGGCGTGTCGGGCCACCGCCCAGGTGACGCCGGGGCGGCGCAGGTCCGCGTCGATCAGCAGCGTCCGCCCGCCGTGCTCGGAGAGCAGTTCGCCGAGGTTGACGGAGATGGTCGACTTTCCCTCTCCCGGCAGCACCGAGATGATGCCGATCGTCTTCTGCCGGCCGCGGCCGAGCGCCATGTCGGCGGCGAGACGGGCGCTGCGCAGCGTCTCGGCGAACTGCGAGTGGGGGTGGTCGAGGACGATGCTGGAAATGGTGTTGGTCTTCTGCAGGAACTTCGGGTGGCCGGCCTGCTCGGGATCTTCGGGAACGGGGATCTGGCTGCCGGTGACCAGCGGGGCGATTCCGAGGAACTCCAGCCCGAGGTCGTTGCGCACGTCGTCGCTGGTGCGCACGAAGCGCTCCCGGAACTCCCGGAACGCCCCGACACCCACGCCCGCCAGGCCGCCGAGGGCCACGGCGAAGGCGAGCACCAGAATCTTCCGCGGATGGCTCGGCCCCGTCGGCGTCCGCGCCTCGTTGATGATCCGCGCGCCGGTGGCCGGGAAGCTCTCCTGCTGCACGGCCTCCTGGTAGCGCTGCAGGAAAGTCTCGTAGAGCGTGCGATAGGTCTCCGCCTCGCGCTCCAGCTCCCGCAGCTGGACCATCACCTCGTTGCCGGCGGCGGTCACGCCTGTGGCCCGGTCGACCTCGTCGCGGATCGCCCTCTCGTTGGCGACCGCCACGTTGTACTCGCTCTCGTAGCTCTGGGCGATCCGGCCGAGTTCCCCGAAGATCTGCCGCCGGTATTCCTCCATCTCCGCATCGATCCGCGCGACGGAGGAATGCTCGGTGCCCAGCCGCTCGGCAATCTCCCGGCGCAGCTTGGCGCGCTCCAGGTAGGACGCCCTGAGGTTGTTGATCAGCGGGCTGTTGAGGGCGTCGGTCACCAGTTCGTCCGGCGAGCCGCTGGCGATGATCTCGCGGATCCGGTCGAGCCGGGCCTTGGCCCGGCTCGTTTCCGCCCGGGCGTCGACCAGCGAGGTGTTGAGCTGCGACAGGTTGCGGTCGGTGACCAGCACGCCGGCGGCCGAGATCAGGCCGTTCTCGGCGCGGAAGCGCTGGACGGCGAGGTCGGAGTCGAGCGACCTGCCGCGCAGTTCCTCGATCCGCTGCAACAGCCAGTCGCTGGCGCTGCGGGTGGCGGCATACTTCGCCTCCAGCCGGTCGGCCAGATAGGCGTCCCCGTAGGCGGCGGCGACCATGCCCGCCAGGTCCGGCCAGGGAGAGGTGTAGTAGACCGAGATCACGTAGGACCGGTCGACGCGGAACACCTCGACGTCCTCGAGCAACCGCGCGATCGCCTCGTTGCGCCGCGCCGTCGCCTCCTCTTCCGGCAGCCGCGCTCCTAGCCAGCCGGTGACGTCGAAGAGGTCGGCCGCCATGTCCCGCGCCTGCCTGAGCGGCGAGAGGGAGGCGGCGAACCGCGGATCCTGGTCGAGCCCCAATGCATCGACCACCCGCCCGGCGATCTTGTCGGACTGCAGCAGCTCGACCTGGCTCAGGATGACCGCATCGTCCGTGGGCCGCTCGCGGTCGGCGAAGTCGCTGAGCAGGCGCGAGGCGGACTCCTGCAGAAGGATGTCCACGCCGGCCGTGTAGAGGGGCACGGCCGTCGTCACGTAGAGGAGGCCGAGGGCGAGCCCGCCCGCCACGCCCGCCGCCACCATCGTCCACTGGCGCCGGGCCTGGACCAGCAGCCCGTCGAACATCTCGCCGAGTTCCGGCGTCGCGTTCGCCGGAAGCCAGTCACCGATCCCCTGGGGCGTCGGCGACGTTCGGTTCTGTAGCATGTGGGCCTGCCTCGAACGCTAAACGACCGGGCGACGGCTCCGCCGGACCGGCACCGGCGCACCTCCGCCGGTCCGGATCAGTTTAGGGCGAACGAATGCAGTCAAGTCAATCCGACGCGGTGTTGCTGACGCTGCTCACGTCGCGGCCGCCACCGATGGGACCGAAGACGCCGTCGCGGCGGAAGAACCGATAGGTCTCCACCGTCTGCACCACGAAGCTGTCCCCGTAGCGCACCCGGGAACCGCCTCCCGGAGCCGCCGCGCCGTTGATGCCGGGGGCAGCGACCGACCCGGGGGGGCCACCCGGAATGCCCGCGACCGCGGTGGTCTCGATGTCGCCGGCGGCCTGGGCGAAGGCGGTGAGGAGGCCGAGGTCGTCCGTGGCGGCGACCTTCTCCTGGATGAAGGCCGCGTAGTCCGGAGCAAGCCTGGCGCAGGCGAGAGCCGCCCGGGCGAGGCCCGCGCCGATGGCGGCCTTCTGCGGCTCGCTGGCGATGGGGATGAGGTCCAGCAACGGATCGATCGTGCGCGCGTCCGACCCGGCGAGGCCGCGCACGTCGCGGACCATCGGGATGCCGCCGTCGGGATGGCGGGCGAGCAGGCCGTCCGGCAGGGACAGGAAGGCGTCGACCAGCGAGTCGTCCACCTTGGCCGGCGGAAGGAGGCAGGTCTTCGGAAGCCCCTCGCCGCCGGAGACTTCGGGGCCGGCCGGCGTCTGCGGCGTCGCGGCCGCAGCCCCGCCGCCCGCAGCCGGATCCGGCTGCTCGATCGCGCCCGCCGCGCCAAGGCCGCCGCCGAGAAGCAGCAGCGCCAGAATGGAAGTCCTGAGTGATGCAGGTCGCAACATCTCGCCTAGCCTTCGCGTTCCAAGAACGACGGTTCGTCGTTGGGAATCAGAATAGCAGTCCACTTCCTTTACATAAAGGAAACAGAATGGAATTCCAGCTTTACCCATCGGTAAGGTTAACATGGGCGCCCTGCGTTGCGACGGCGCCACGGGAGGCGCCGCCCGCAATAATCCGCGACCTGCCGGGCTCAGCCGTCGGCGAGCGCGCGCCAGCGGCGCGGATCCTCGCCGGACTGGATCTTGACGAAGGTGATGTCGGTCTGCCGGGGCGACAGGATCCGGTCGGTGCGGTTGTCGAGCACCAGGTCGCCGGCCTCGGTGCGGACGACCAGCACGGCGTGCCCCTCCCCCGCCCCGGTGCGGCCGACGGCCATCCGGAGCGCGCCGGCCGGCCAGCCGAGGCGGACCAGCCGGTCCTGCTTGGTGAGGGCGAAGTCCTCGCAGTCTCCGGCCCCCGGGGCCAGGGACCAGCGGTCGTTCGCGAAGCCCTTCGGGTCGATCCGCGGCTCGATGGCCCGGTTGATCTCGCGGTTGACCTTGGCGAGTTGCTGCAGCCGCTCCTCCGTGAGGGAGGCGATGCTGCGCGAGCCGTTGGGGCTGCAGCTGGCGCTCCTGCAATAGAGCACGTGGGCGAGCGGCGCGAGCACGGGCGCACCCTCCGCGAGGAAGACCGCCGCTTGCGTGGCCCGAAAGCCGATCGCCGCGCCGGCCACCTCGGCGGCCACGGCAGCCCGGGGCGCGACGGCGAGGCCGGCGGCGATCAGCAACAGGGCGAGCTTCCTCTGCGGCATGCGACGTCTCCATCTGCGACGTGACGCAGACTATTGCAGAGGCACCAAAGCCCATTTTACGCATTTGTTAAAGTTCTACTGATTCGGCAGGTTCGTTCCGGCCGGCAGGGGGCGGCCGAGGGCGACCGTTGCGGCGGCGGCGAGCACCGCCGCGGCGAAGGCCGCAAAGCCCGGAATTTGCAACGAAAAATCGACCAGCGCGTGCACGGCGACGAGCACCAGCACCGCCAGTCCGATGGCCGGAGCGTGTCGCGTCCGCCGCCGGACACGGCAGCCTCTCACGAAGACGAGGCCGAGCACTACGGCCGCCGCCGCAAGGGTCACCGTCACCGGCAGGCCGAGGGTGATCACCCCCTCGAGATAGCTGTCGTGGGCGCGGAACCAGACGCCGAAGGTGCCGCAGGCCGGGTCGCGGAACGCCGCGAAGGCGTCCGCGAAGGTGCCGAGCCCGCTGCCGAGCCACGGGCGGTCGGCGGCGGCGGCGAGCAGCGACGGCAGCATGCAGAAGCGCTGGTCCTCGAGTCCCGCCTCGGCGATGCGCAGCCCCGTCCGGCCGGCGAAAAGGCCGACGAACAGGGCGACGGCGACCACCGTCAGCGCGGGGACCGCGAGGCGGCGCAAGGCGGGCCGGCTTCGGCCGCTCCTGCTGCCGGCGGCGAGCACCGGCCCGAGCACGAGGAATCCGGCGACGGCGGCCACCAGGCCGCCGCGCGAATGCGTCAGCAGCAGGGCGACCGCGCAGACCAACGCGAGCGCCGCGTGGACGGCCGCCGGCGCCGGGATCCCCGGGATCCCGACGCGGGCCTCGCGCCGGCCGAGGCCGCCGACCGCAAGCCCGGCGAGCACCAGCGCGCTCACGCCATAGAAGGTGGCCGCGGTATTCCGGTTGACGAAGGGGGCCGTGAGGCTCCCGATGTAGTGCGCCTTGGGCTCGAACAGCAGCCGGTCGGGCGCGATCGCCGCCTGGGCGATGGCCACCGCCGCGAACAGGGCGCCGATCCATCCGAGGACGGCGAGGAGGCGGAGCGCCGTCCGGTCGTCCGGATGGAGAACCAGGGCGGCGACGAAGGCGGCGAGCGGCATCGTCGCCCACAGCAGGGACAATGGCCCGAACGCCGGGGCCAGCGATATGGTCGCGCGGACGGGGCCGAGCAGCGCCTCCGCCTCCGCCCACAGCGGGTGGGCAAGGAACCCGCCCGGCAGCGGCGCCGACTGCAGCAGGGCGAACCCGACGAAGGCGAGGCCACCGGCGAGCGCGGCACGGTAGAGGACGCGCGTCGGGCCGGGCTCGCCGGCGAGCAGGATGGCGAGGCCGGCGAGCGCGCCCATCGCCGCCGTGGTGATCGTGAGCGGCCAGGTCTCGACGGAGCCGTAGAAGAGCAGCGCCAGGGCGACCAGGGCGGCGAAGGCGACGCGCAACAGCGCCGTCGCGAGACCGCCGAGGCGGGCGACGAACCGCCCGGCGGACCGGCGGCGGCGCCTGCGAACGCCCGGCCGCGCGGGCGGCACGACGATACCGGTCTCCTGCGTCATCGACCTGCCGCCGGGCCCGTCTCGTGGTAGCTCGAATACCGGGAGTAGTAGTACTCGGTGGAGCCGAAGCTCCAGTAGTACTTCATCCGGTCCTGGTCGACCTTGTTGAGGATCGCCCCGACCAGCTTCTCGGCGATCAGCGGCTCCCGCTCGAGGGTGCTTCGCACCACATGGCGGGTGGTCTCGCCCCAGGCGACCACCAGCACGAAGGCGTCGACCCGCGGCGCCACAGCGCGCGCATCGACCACCGGCAGCAGCGGCGGCAGGTCGAGCACCACGTACTCGAAGGCCTCGCCGGCGGCGGCGATCAGGTCCTCCATGCCCTCGGAGGCCAGCAGTTCGCTCGAGTGGGTGACGCGCTGCCGCACCACCGCGGGGATCATGGCGAGCTTGGTGCGCGGGTTGACGATCAGCAGGTCGCGCAGGGGCCGCCGGTCGAGGATGCCCTCGATGAGCCCCGTTTCGGCATGGCGCGCGACCGAGCGGGTGAGTCCCGGGCGGCGCAGGTCGGCGTCGATCAGCAGCGTGCGCCCGCCCTGGCTCGCCAGCAGTTCGGCAAGGTTCAGGGACGTGGTCGTCTTGCCCTCTCCGGGCAGCACGGAGACGACGCCGATCACCTTGGGCCGCCGCTCGCCGAGGGCGACGTCCACCTGGAACTGGGTGCTTCGCAGCGTCTCCGCGAGCTGCGACTGTGGATGGTCGATCACATAGTCGCCGATCGGGTCGCGCTTGTTGACCTGGCGCGGATGGGCCGGCCGCGACGCCGAAGGCTGGGCGCTGCGGCCCGCCTCCAGCTTCGGCGCGACGCCGATGAAGGGCACGCCCAATTCGGCGCGGATCTGGTCGCCCGTGCGGAAATAGCGATCACGGTGCTCGCGGAAGGCGGCGAGGCCGGCGCCGGCTGCGAGGCCGAGGAGGCCCGAGAGGGCGAGAACCAGCCCCGCGTTGGGCGAGCTCGGCCGGGTCGGCGCCTTGGCGGGGTTGATGATCCGTGCCTCGATGATCGGGAAGCTCTCCTGCTGGACCGCCTCCTGGTAGCGCTCGAGGAAGCGTTCATAGAGGTCCCGGTAGGTCTCGGCCTGGCGTTCCAGCTCGCGCAGTTCCACCATGACCTCGCCGCTGGCGATCGTCTCCTCGGTGGCCCCGGCGGCGCTCGCCCGGATCGAGTTCTCGCGCGAGCGGGCCACCTCGACGTCGCTCTGGTAGCTCTCGGCGATGCGGCCGAGCTCCTCGAACATCTGCCGTCGATACTCGTCCATCTCGCCGCGCAGCCTGACTGCCTGCTCGTGATCGGCGCCGAGCTGCGCGCGGATCTCGGACTCGCGCTTGGCGGCGTCGAGATAGCGCTCGCGGATACGGTAGACCACCGAGCTGTCGAGGGCGTCCGAGACGAGTGCGTCGGTGGAGCCGCTGTCGATGATGTCCTTTATTCGCTCGAAGCGGGCCTGGGCCTGGGCGGTCTCCTCCTGCGCCTCGATCAGCCGGCGGTTGATCTCGGAGAGGTTCTGCTCGGTCACGAGCACTTCCGCGATGGCGATCAGGCCATGCTCGGAGCGAAACTTCTGCACGGCGAGGTCGCTCTCGACCGCCAGCCGGCGCAGTTCCTCGATCCGCCGCTGCAGCCAGTCACCCGCCGTGCGGGTCGCCTCGTACATGGTGTCGATCTGGTCGGCGATGTAGGCTTCGCCATAGGCGGCGGCGACGCGGGCGGCGGTCGCCGGGTCGGGCGATGTGAAGGAGACGTCGAGGGCATAGGTCCGGCCGACGCGCTGGGCCTCCAGCCCGTTCCGCAGCACCGACAGCGCCCAGCGCCGCGTCTCGTCGGTCGGCTCCGGCGGCGCTTCGACGGTGGCGAACCAGCTCTCGAAGCGGAACAGGCCACGGCCGAAGTCGGTGACCCGGTCGACCATCCCGGGCACGCCCTTCAGGAACCGCATGTCGGTGGCGAGCCCCAGCGAATCCACGACCCGAAGCCCGACCTTCTCGGACCTGATCAGTTCCACCTGGCTCTGCATGCCGCCGTCGTCGGCGGCATCGCCCTCCGCGATCGAGAGCTCGTGGATCAGCTTGGTGGTGTTCTGGTTGGTGAGAATGGTCACCGTGGCCGTGTAGAGCGGCACCGCGGTGAGCAGGTAGGCGACCCCGCCCGCGACGGCGAGCACGAGGCAGAGCGCGATCGCCACCCACTGGCGCCGCACGGCGGCCAGCAGACGCTCCGCCGACTCCGCGAGATTCGCCCCGGCCCGGGCGTCCGCGAAGGCCGGCGCGGCGGCCGTGGTCGAAGGAACGCCCGGAAGGCGCTTCTGCAGCATCTCGCGTTCGCCATGTCCCTGCGGCGATCAGGCCCGGCCCGGGGCCCCTCGCCGGATTGTTGTGGCCAGACCTCGTCGCGGCCGCGCGTGCCGGGGTCGGCATTCAAAAGACTATCACAAAGGTTACATGTATTCTGCACGGGCGTGGCGCAAGGTCCAGCGGCGTGGCGTCGCTATCCTCCGCCGCGCCGGGTTCTCCGCCAACGGGGGTCGTCCTCGTCGCCCGCGGAAGCGAGCCCCTTCTCCCCGAGGAAGTCGAGGTGGGCCGAGACCGACTGGGCCGCCGCCCCGGCGAGGGCCGGGTCGAGCCCCCTGTAGACCGCGGCGACGATCCCGCCGACCGTCAGCGGCCCGGCGGCGAGCGCATCGAGGATCATGGCCTCCCGCTCCAGGCGGTGGGCCTTCAGCGCCCGGGCGTGCGCCGGTCCGTCACGCACCGGGCCGCCATGGGCCGGCCACCAGAGCGCCTCGGGCCGGGCCGCCACCCGGTCCAGCGAGGCGAGGTAGTCGCCCATCGATCCGTCCGGCCGCACCACGACGCTGGTCGACCAGGCCATGACGTGGTCGCCGGAGAGCAGTTGCCCCTCGGCGGGCAGCGCGAAGCAGAGATGGTCCGCGCAGTGGCCCGGGGTCTCGATCGCGACGAGCGGCCCGGCGTCTGTGTCGACCCGGTCGCCCTCGCCGAGCAGCCGGTCCGGCGGCGGCACCGTGGATCCGGCCGGCCCGGCCAGCGGCGCCGCCGTCGCCCGCGACAGCGAGACCGCCGCGGCGGTGTGGTCGGCATGGCCGTGGGTCACGACCACCGCCTCGACCAGGGCTCCGCCGACGGCCGACAGGATCGCCGCGACATGCTCGGGGTCGTCCGGGCCGGGGTCGACGATCGCCACGCGCCGGCGGCCGACGAGGTAGGTGTTGGTGCCGGCGAAGGTGTAGGGGCCGGGGTTGTTCGCCGTGATCCGCCGGAGCCCCGGGCCGAGGTCCACCACCTCTCCCCTTCGAGGATCGAAGTCGCGGTCGAATCGGAGCGTCATCGGCGCGACTCCCGGATACCGGCGGCGACCGCCGGCCATGCCGCCGGGTATCGCCCCGAAGCGGTGGCCGGCGCAAGCCCCGGGTGGCGGCCGGCTGTCCATGGTCCGCGGGCAGGCGCGCAAGTCATTTCACCGGATGTTACATCCGGTTACGACGTCTCACGCGCGCCGTTAACCCGGGTTAACATTAAGTGACCGGGACATCGCAGCATTTTGCCCTTGTTTGGCCCAAATCAGAGGCGTAATGTCTGTTACAGGACGCTGCTGCAAAGCAAACGGCGTCTTGGCGAGGACCCGACTACACGGACCTCGCAAGCACAGTCGAGGCGAGGGGAGCCCATCCCCTGTAGAGCGTCAGTTTTCAAGAGGACGGTCATGAACAACCAGATCGGCGAGCAGGACGGCCGATACCAGCAAGGTGAGACCCCGGATCTCTGCGACCAGTATCGCGCGATCGGAATTCCCGCCATCAGCGCAGCGGCCCTGTGCAAGTCCAGGAAGCCCGCTCCCGCCCAGCAGGGCCAGTCGCTTCCCCGCGGCCAGTTCTTCGAATTCGAGGACTGACGGCCGGTCCGGCCGGAGACTTGCGGGAGGGGTTCCCCTCCTCCCGCCGCGACGGGGAATGCCCGGTCGACGGCCGGGTTTCCGCCGTCCTTGTGCTGCGTGCGCTCCCTCCGGCGGGTCTATCCCGAGGTGGGTCATGCGCTCGACGGGTCCATTCCCTCGGCGGGTGGCCCCACCATGGGACGGTGCCGAATATGGGCCGTGAGGGCGATCCCCTCGGGTCGAGGCGCCGTCATCCCGGCGAAAGCCGGGATCCAGGACTTCTCCCACCGCCTTGACTCCAATGGCTTTTCCGGATCCGGCTTTCGCCGGGACGAAGGCCCTTGGAGCCCGTTCGCCGGGATGACGCCTCGAAGGCGGCGTCGGGCGATTCCGCTCCCGGCCGGCCGAGGGGGCCGCACGGGGCGTCCCGGCGGGGGAAGCCGGGTGCGGCCGGAAAAGGTTGCCGGCTTGCGCCAAACGCCTGCGCCCATCAGCAAGTGTGCACTGATCGATCAGCAACTTTCACTTTTTTCGCCGGGCGATGCGGGCTATCGGGTTGTCCCGACGACGCCGAAGGCCCGCAGCGTGACCGCCGACCGCACGATCTCCCGCACTGCCGCGCCCGTCGCCGCGATCATCGTCTGCGGCTGCCTGATCGCCATCCTGACCTTCGGGCCGCGGGCGGCCATGGGCTTCTTCCTGACGCCGATGACCAACGCCAACGGCTGGAGCCGCGAGGCCTTCGCCTTCGCCATCGCGGTGCAGAACCTGCTCTGGGGCCTCGGCCAGCCCTTCGCGGGCATGATCGCCGACCGATTCGGCACCTGGCGGGTGCTGTCGGCCGGCGCCGCGCTCTATGCCCTCGGCCTCGTGCTGATGGCCTACACCACCGACGAGGCGACGCTCGCCTTCACCGGCGGCGTGCTGGTCGGGCTCGGCATCGCCGGCTCGGCCTTCTTCATGGTGCTGGCGGCCTTCGCGCGGCTGCTGCCCGAGAGCTTCCGCTCCACCGCCTACGGGCTCGGCACGGCGGCCGGCTCTCTCGGCCAACTCCTGTTCGCGCCGATCGGCCTCGGGGCGATCGACCTCTTCGGCTACCAGACCGCCCTCCTGCTGCTCGCCGCCTCGCTGGCGATCGTGCCGCTGCTGGCGATCCCGCTGCGGGGGAAGCCGGCACCGTCCGGCGGCATCGGCGGTCGCGACCAGAGGCTCGGCGAGGCGCTTTCGGAGGCCCTCGGCCACCGCTCCTACCTGCTGCTCGTCTCCGGCTTCTTCGTCTGCGGCTTCCACGTCGCCTTCATCACCGTGCACCTGCCGCCCTATGTGGTCGACGAAGGGCTCGACCCGGCCTTCGGCGCCTATGCGATCGGCCTCATCGGCGCCTTCAACATCGTCGGCTCGCTGCTCGCCGGGCGCTGGTCCGGGAGGCATTCGAAGCGGCTGCTGCTATCGGGGATCTACGGCGCCCGGGCGGTCGCCTACGGCCTGTTCTGGCTGGTGCCCACCACGCCCGCCTCGCTGCTCCTCTTCGCCGCGGCGGCGGGCCTGCTCTGGCTGTCCACGGTGCCGCCGACCCAGGGGCTGGTCGGCACCATGTTCGGGACGCGCTACATTGCGACGCTCTCCGGCATC
This sequence comes from Pleomorphomonas sp., assembly GCA_041687675.1. GTDB lineage: Bacteria > Pseudomonadota > Alphaproteobacteria > Rhizobiales > Pleomorphomonadaceae > JAWLBM01. The sequence continues at coordinate 42,331 of JAWLBM010000034.1, forward strand.
GTCTTCTTGTCCCACCAGATCGGCGCCTTCCTCGGCGTCTGGCTGGGCGGGCGGCTCTACGACGCGACGGGCAGCTACGACGGGATCTGGATCCTCGGCATCCTGCTCGGCCTGTTCGCCGCGGTGGTCCACCTGCCGATCCGCGAGGCGCCGGTGAAGCGGCTGGCGCAACGCCACGGCTGACGCCCTCAGCGGCGGTCGAGCCGCCCGGCGAGTTCGGCGGAGACCGCGGCAAGGGCGCCGAACGGCCCGCCGACCCGGGTGAGCGCGGAGTCGAGGTCCACCCTCGACAGCCCCTCCGCGCCGAAGGCCGCGCGCACCGCCTCGGCCAGCATCGCCCGCCGGCGGCCCCGCCGGGCAGCCTCCGATCGCCCGCGCGCCGCATGCGCGTCCACCGCCGCGACGAGGTCGCCGAGCCCCTCCCCGGTCGCGGCGGAGATGGCGACGACCGCCACCGCGGCGGCCTCTGCCGGCCGAAGCGCCAGCGACAGCGCGCCGGCCACCTCGGCCGCCGCCCGCCGCGCCGCGTCGCCGAGGTCCGCCTTGGTGACCGCCACCACGTCCGGGATCTCCATCACCCCGGCCTTCATGAACTGGACGCTGTCGCCGGATCCGGGCTGGATGCAGAGCACCACCGTGTCGGCGACCGTCGCCACGTCGGCCTCGGACTGGCCGATGCCGACCGATTCGACGATCACCCGGTCGTGCACCGCGCCCATCAGGGCAACCGCGGCCGCCGCGGCGTCGGAGAGGCCGCCGAGACGGTCGCGGGCGGCCATGGAGCGGACGAACACGCCGGCGTCCGAGGGGTCGGTCCTGAGGCGCGTCCGGTCGCCGAGGAGGGCGCCGCCGGTGAGCCGCGAGGAGGGATCGACCGCGACGACGGCGACGGTCTCGCCACGCGCTCGGAAGGTGCGGATCAGGGCGTCCGTCAGCGTGGACTTGCCGACGCCCGGCGGCCCGGTGAGTCCGAGGGCGAGGCCCCTCCCCTCCGCGAGGCAGCGGTCGAGCAACGCCGCATGGCGGTGAACCCCGCCGCGGCTCTCGATCGCGGCCAGCGCCCGGGCGAGCGCGGGCTTGCCGCCGGCGCGCACCGCGGCAAGGTCGAGGCCGCTCATCCGCCGGCCTTCTCTCCCTCGCGCGCGGCGATCGCCGCCCGTGCCGCGGCGAGCCGCGCGATCGGCACCCGGAAGGGCGAGCAGGAGACGTAGTCGAGCCCCGCCTCCTCGCAGAAGGCGATCGACGCCGGGTCGCCGCCGTGCTCGCCGCAGATGCCGAGCTTGATGTCCGGCCGGGCCAGACGGCCGCGCTCGGCGGCGATGGTGACGAGTTCGCCGACGCCGTCCCGGTCGAGGCTGACGAAGGGGTCCTGCGGCAACAGGCCCTTCGCCACGTAGGTGGCGAGGAAGGAGGCGGCGTCGTCGCGCGAGATGCCGAAGGTCGTCTGGGTGAGGTCGTTGGTGCCGAACGAGAAGAAGGAGGCGCTCCCGGCGATTTCGCGCGCCCGCAGCGCCGCGCGCGGCAGTTCGATCATGGTGCCGACCGTGTAGTCGATCCGCGCGCCGGTCGCCTGGTGCACCTCGCCCGCCACCCGGTCGACGATGGCCTTGACAAAGTCGAGCTCGGCCCGGGTCGCCACCAGCGGCACCATGATCTCCGGCTTCACCGGCGCGCCGGACGCCCGGGCCGCCGTCGCCGCCGCCTCGAAGATGGCCCGCGCCTGCATCTCGGCGATCTCCGGGAAGGACACCGCCAGCCGGCAGCCACGGTGCCCGAGCATCGGGTTGGTCTCCGACAGCGCCTCGACGCGCTGTCGCAGCACCTCCGCCGAGACGCCGAGCACCTCCGCCACTTCGGCGATCTCCGCCTCGCCGTGCGGCAGGAACTCGTGCAGCGGCGGGTCGAGCAGGCGGATGCAGACCGGCAGGCCCTCCATGATCCCGAACAGCTGGGCGAAGTCGTCGCGCTGCATCGGCAGGATCCTGGCCAGCGCCTCGCGCCGGCCCTCCGGCGTCTCGGCGAGGATCATCTCGCGCACGGCGTTGATGCGGTCGGCGTCGAAGAACATGTGCTCGGTGCGGCAGAGGCCGATGCCCTCGGCGCCGAAGCCGCGGGCGACGCGGGCGTCCGCCGGGGTCTCGGCGTTGGTGCGCACCGCCATCCGCCGCTCCGCGTCGGCCCAGCCCATCAGCATGCCGAAAGCGCCGGAGAGCTCCGGCTGGCGCATCGGCACCTCGCCGGCCATGACCTGGCCGGTGCCGCCGTCGATGGTGATCACGTCGCCGGCCTTGAAGCTGCGGCCGAGCACGGTCATCACCCCGCGCTGCATGTCGACCCGGATCGAGCCGGCGCCGGAGACGCAGGGCTTGCCCATGCCGCGGGCGACCACCGCCGCGTGGCTGGTCATGCCGCCGCGGGTGGTCAGGATGCCCTCGGCCGCGTGCATGCCGTGGATGTCCTCCGGGCTGGTCTCGGCCCGGACCAGGATCACCCGCTGCCCGCGCTGGTGGGCGTTGTCGGCCTCGTCCGCGGTGAACACGATGGCGCCGGAGGCTGCGCCCGGCGAGGCCGGCAGGCCGGCGCCGATGATGTCGCGCGGGGCGGCGGGGTCGATGGTCGGGTGCAGGAGCTGGTCGAGCGAGGCGGGGTCGATGCGCAGGATCGCCTCGCGCCGGTCGATGAGCCCGTCCTCGGCCATCTCCACCGCGATGCGCAGCGCCGCCTCGGCGGTGCGCTTGCCGGTGCGCGCCTGCAGCATCCACAGCTTGCCGCGCTCGATGGTGAACTCGAGGTCCTGCATGTCCCGGTAGTGCGTCTCGAGCAGGTCGCAGATCCGCACGAACTCGTCGAAGGCCTCCGGCATCAGCGTCTCGAGCGAGGGCCTGTCCGAGCGGGCGGCGATCCGCGCCGACTCGGTGATGTCCTGCGGGGTGCGGATGCCGGCGACCACGTCCTCGCCCTGGGCGTTGACGAGGAACTCGCCGTAGAGCGCCCGCTCGCCGGTGGAGGGATTGCGGGTGAAGGCGACGCCGGTGGCGGACGTCTCGCCCATGTTGCCGAACACCATCGCCTGCACGTTCACCGCCGTGCCCCACTCGGCGGGGATGTCGTGGAGCTTGCGGTAGGTGACGGCGCGGGCGTTCATCCACGAGCCGAACACGGCGCCGATGGCGCCCCAGAGCTGGTCGTGCGGGTCGTCCGGGAAGGGCTCGCCGGTCTCCTCGGCGACCAGTTCCTTGTATCCGGCCACCACGGTGCGCCAGTCGTCGGCGGTGAGATCGGTGTCGAGAACGTAGCCGGCGCGCTCCTTCATGTCGTCCAGCACCTCCTCGAAGGCGTGGTGGTCGACGCCGAGCACCACGTCGCCGTACATCTGGATGAAGCGGCGATAGCTGTCCCAGGCGAAGCGGTCGTCGCCGGCCTCGCGGGCGAGCGCCTCCACGGTGACCGGGTTGAGGCCGAGGTTCAGCACCGTGTCCATCATGCCCGGCATCGAGGCGCGGGCGCCGGAGCGCACGGAGACGAGCAGCGGCCGCCGGCCGTCGCCGAAGCAGCGGCCGGTGATGCGGCCGACCTCGGCCAGCGCCGCCTCGACCTGGGTGCCGAGATCGCCCGGATAGCTGCGGCCGTTGGCGTAGAAGTGGGTGCAGACCTCGGTGGTCACGGTGAAGCCGGGCGGCACCGGCAGCCCGAGGTTCGCCATCTCCGCGAGATTGGCGCCCTTGCCGCCGAGCAGCGCCTTCATCGCGGCGGAGCCCTCGGCCCTGCCGTCCCCGAAGCTGTAGACCCACTTCGTCATCTCGGCTCCGATCCCGTGGATATCCCGTCCGGTCGCAATTCATGACGGCAGCGGCGCAGCATGTCGATACGCCGTTCGGCCGAACGGAGCCCCGGGACGGGTCAGGCCGCGTCCGAGCGGACTTCTTCGATCTCCAGGTGGAACGGGGTGCCCTCGAAGGCGTCCTCGCCGCGGCCGATGGCGGCGATGGCCCGGGTCATTCGGCCGTTCCGACCGAGCATGGCGTCGGCGATCTCGACGATGCGCCGGTTGGGCGTCGCGGAGGGCGCCCGGCGGCGGAGAAGCAGGGCGAGTTCCTCCTCGTCCCGCCGTGGCGCCAGCGCGCAGACCCCGACGAAGGCCGCGGCGGTGGAGCGGGAGATCCCGGCGTAGCAGTGGACCACCATCGGGTGGGCGCGATCCCAGCTCTCCAGCCACTCGAGATAGGTGGCAAGGTGCGCCTCGCCGGGCGGCGTCATCCCCGGCGTCGCCTCGATGATGTCGTTCATCGCGAGGAACAGGTGGTCGTCGTGGCGGATCGAAGCCGGCAGCCGCATCGGGGTTCCGGCGTTGACCAGCGAGACCACGCGTCTCGCCATGCTTGTCGCGACCGTGTCCTCGAGCCTGGCGAGCGAACAGACGTGAATCATGAACAGCATCCTCCGTGTCGAGCCAGTCTAGCAGGACCGGCGGGACGAGGGGAACGCGCCGGCTCGGGTTCCGGCCGTCGCGATCCCGGCCACTTGCTCCGGAACGCGTCCGAGGGCGGGCGGGTTGCCGTTCATAGCTCTTCAGGAATTTGTCATTTTCCACAATCCGGCGCAACCCGTCCCGGTTCTCGGGCGGAAGCAGGGCGCGGCGGTCCAGCGCCGCGATCGGGGAGGACGGGCCACCCCGACCTTGGGCAGAAGGCCTCGCTCGATCGAACCGGAGGTGATCCATGCGGCCAAGGCCGTTCGGCATCACGCTGGGCTTGAGGAAGACCCGGACGGGCTGGATTCTGACCGTCCGGGTCCTGTTCTAGTCACGCAAACGGAGACGGGCGGGACAAACGCCCGTCTCCACTCCGATACCCTAGCGCATCTCCCGATTTTTTCCAAGACCGGCGAGGACCGCGGCCGCTCTACGCCGCCCAGCCGGGCTGTCGGTCCGGGGCAGGATGTCAGGCGGCGCGCAGGTCGGCCGGCGCCGTTCATAGCTCTTCAGGAATTTGTCATTTTCCACAACCCGGCGCAACCTGCCCCGGTTCTCGGGCGGAAGCAGGGCGCGGCGGTCCAGCGCCGCGATCGGGGAGGACGGGCCACCCCGACCTTGGGCAGAAGGCCTCGCTCGATCGAACCGGAGGTGATCCATGCGGCCAAGGCCGTTCAGCATCACGCTGGGCTTGAGGAGAACCCGGACGGGCTGGATTATCACCGTCCGGGTCCTGTTCTAGGCTCAACAAACGGAGACGGGCGGGACAAACGCCCGTCTCCACTCCGACACCCTAGCGCATCTCCCGATTTTTTCCAACAGCGGCGAGGACCGCGGCTGGACCGCGGCCACTCGCCGCCGCCCGTCCGGGTTCGGTCTGGATGAGGGTCGGAGGGCGCCGGGTCCGGCCTCCAGGCCGGCTAAGCCCTCGCCGCCTCGATCTCGCGGAAGCGGGCGAGGAAGCGCCGTTCCGCCTCGACGGTGGGCCAGGGCTCGAGGCCCCAGCGCGGGCCGGCGGGGGTCTGGCGGCCGATGTCCTTCGGCAGGCCGAAGAAGCGCCTGGCCTCGGCGGGATCGAAGCCGGCGAGTTCCACCGCCTCGAAGTAGGCCGCGACCGTGTCCGCCTTCTTGGCGAGGCTGCGCACCACGCCCGGCGTCTCCGGCGGGAGGGAGAAGCGCAGGTGGACGGCGGCCTGCAGGCGGCGCTCCACCGCCTTGTAGTCGCCGCCCATCACCGCCTTGAACGGCGAGATCATGTCGCCGATCACATACTCCGGAGCATCGTGAAGAAGCACCAGCAGGCAGTCGCGGGCGGAGAGGTCCGGGCGCATGAGGCGCGCGATCTCCTCCACCACCAGCGAATGCTGGGCGACGGAGAAGGCATGGTCGCCGACGGTCTGCCCGTTCCAGCGGGCGACGCGGGCGAGGCCGTGGGCGATGTCCTCGATCTCCACGTCCAGCGGCGAGGGATCGAGGAGGTCGAGCCGGCGGCCGGACAGCATGCGCTGCCAGGCGCGCGGCGGCGCGCCGGGACGGTCGGCCAAGGCTCAGCCCCCGTCCGTGGCGGGCCAGCCCCACGGCGCCCAGTCGGGGATCGCCACCTCCACCGGCACGCCGCCGCAGCTGACCGGCGCCCCCGCCGCGCGGGCCTCGGCGATCCGGTCGAGGCGGACGATCGCCATGCCGCGGTGGCCGTGGGCGGTGCCGAGCGCGCCGGCCGGCCGCTCGCCGGCGAGGATCTCCGTCCCCGTATCCGGCAGCGGCGCCTGGGCGGCGACGATCACCGGCCGGCGGCGGGCGGTGGCGCGGTGCTCCATCCGGCTCACCACCTCCTGGCCGACGTAGCAGCCCTTGTCGAAGGAGACGCCGGAGAGCGCGTCCATGGCGATCTCGTGCGGGAACGCCTCGCCAAAGCCGACCTCGGACCCGACCTCCGGGATGCCAAGGCCGGCGCGATGGACCGCATAGGCGTCCTCCGGCTCGATCTCCGCCCCCTCGAAGGCCTCGGCCGGGCCGACGGCCGAGGCCGGGACGATGGAGCGGAAGCCGAGGGCGGGATGGCGCGGGTCGCGGACCGTGCGTCCGGGCATCCGCGGCGGCGCCTCCACGTCCCAGAGGGCCAGCACGGCGAGCCTGTCCGAGACATCCTCGAGCCCGACCTTCGCGCGAAGCCGGTAGAGCCCCAGCCGCTTCAGCAGGTCGGGAGCGGCGGCCCTCGGGCAGTCGATCAGGAAGCCGTCGTCCACCGCGACGAGGAGGAAGTCGGAGAGCACCTTGCCCTGCGGCGACAGCAGCGCGCCGTAGCCGGCGGTGTCGGCCGGAATGGCGTCGACGTCCGCCGTCACCACCCGGTCGAGGAACGTCGCGGCATCCTCGCCGGTGACATGCAGCACGCCGCGCGATGCGAGACGGGCGACCCTTGGCGCGGACATGGCGGTTCCTCTCATCCTCGGACGGGCGATCCCCCCGAGAGGTAGCCGCGCCCGGGCCGGCGGGCAAGATGGCCGGCGGTTCCGCGGCGGCTCCCGAACCCCGCCCCCGGCTCGCGGGACGTGATTCCCGCGAGCGCCCTTTCGTCTCGCGGGACGTCATCCACAAGAGTCCCTCTCGGCTCGCGAGACGTCATCCCGGCGAAAGCCGGGATCCAGAAAACCCAACGGAGTCAACGTGGTGAGGGAAGGAACTGGATCCCGGCTTTTGCCGGGATGACGCTGATCATCTGGTCAACCCGGGGCTCGCCGCACCCCGACGGGATGACGATCGAAGGCCAGCCGTCTGCCCGGCCCGGGGTTCCGGGGCCTTCCCGCACCCCGAGGTCGATCCGGCGGTTCCGCCGCGCCATTCGCCCCGCTATAACCCTGTCCCAGCTCCCCGCGCCCGGAGACCGATCCTCATGGCCCCGACCTTCGACCTCCTCTTCCGGAACGGCACCGTGGTGAACCAGGACGGCGTGCACGCCTGCGACGTCGCCGTCTCCGGCGGGCGGATCGCCGGGCTCGGCAGCTTCTCGCCCGAGAGCGCCGGCGAGACGGTGGACTGCACCGGCCTTCACCTGCTGCCCGGCGTGATGGACACCCAGGTCCACTTCCGCGAGCCCGGCCTCACCCACAAGGAGGACCTCGAATCGGGCTCCCGTGCGGCGGTGATGGGCGGCGTGACCGCCGTCTTCGAGATGCCGAACACCAACCCGCTGACCACGACCCCCGAGCGCTTCGCCGAGAAGGTCGCGGCGGCGCACCACCGGATGCACTGCGACTTCGCCTTCTGGGTCGGCGGCACCCGCGGCAACGCGCGGGAGGTGGCGGAACTGGAGCGGCTTCCGGCCGCCGCAGGCATCAAGGTGTTCATGGGCTCCTCGACGGGCGACCTCCTGGTCGAGGACGACGAGGGCGTCGCCGAGATCCTGAAGCGCACCCGCCGCCGCGCCGCCTTCCACTCGGAGGACGAGTATCGCCTGATCGAGCGTAGGGGCGAGCGGGTGCCGGGCGATCCCGCCTCCCACCCGGTCTGGCGCGATGCGGAGGCGGCGATGTCGTCCACCCGGCGGCTGGTGCGGATCGCCCGCGAGACCGGCGCGCGGATCCACGTCCTCCACATCTCCACCGCCGAGGAGATGGTGTTCCTCAAGGACCACAAGGACGTCGCCTCGGTGGAGGTGACGCCGCACCACCTGACGCTCGCCGACGACCTCTACGCGCGCCTCGGCACCCTGATCCAGATGAACCCGCCGGTGCGCTCGGCCTCCCACCGCGACGGCATCTGGTGGGGGGTGACCCAGGGCATCGCCGACATCCTCGGCTCCGACCACGCGCCCCACACGCTCGAGGAGAAGGCGAGGCCCTATCCCGACAGCCCCTCCGGCATGACCGGCGTGCAGACGCTGGTGCCGATCATGCTCGACCATGTGGCCGCCGGCCGGATGAGCCTCGAGCGCCTCGTCGACATGACCAGCGCCGGCCCGGCCCGCCTCTTCGGCATCACCGGCAAGGGCCGCATCGCCGCCGGCTACGACGCCGACCTCACCGTGGTGGACCTCTCCCGCCGCGAGACCATCCGCAACGAGTGGATCGCGTCGAAGTCGCAGTGGACCCCCTACGACGGCCGCACCGTCACCGGCTGGCCCGTCGGCACGGTCGTGCGCGGCACGCGGGTGATGTGGGAGGGCGACCTCACGGCGCCGGGGACCGGCGAGGCGGTGCGTTTCGGGTGAGGGGCGGGAGGCGCGGACAGCCCCCACTTCGTCATCCCGACGAAAGTCGGCAACTGTGTCTGCTGGGTCAGGCTGCGAAGGTTTTCTGGTCTCTGAGGATGGCGTTGAGCATGGTCAGGAGCTTCCTC
>JAWLBM010000035.1:0-47453 GCA_041687675.1 Pleomorphomonas sp.
GCCGACCGACAGCACCACGAAGCAGTCGCCCGGCACCGCCGGCACCTTGATGGTGAAGCTCTTGTTGCCCTTGGACCGGACCGTCTTCGCCGGGCTGTCGAGCGTCACCTTCACCCGGCCGCGCTTGGCCTTGCCCTCGATCACAAGCTGCCCGGCCTCGACCGCCACCTTGTTCACGGTGAGCCCGGTCGCCTTGTGGCTGAACGCGGTCGGCCGCGCCGTCCCCCCCGCCTCGGCCCCGCCCGTGGCGGCCCCGCCCTGCTGCGCCAGCGCCGCCGTCGAGCAGGAGAGGAGAAAGGCGTGAGTGCCGATGATGACCTTCGATGCGACGATCTTGCCCTGGTACATCGCTACGTCCCCGTCGGGTGAATGCGCGCACGACCGTGCGCTCGTGCAGAGGCATGCCATCGTGCAAAATACACGATATTGCGGTTTATACCAGTGAAAAATAATACAGTAGTACCTGAATGTATGGGCGCAGCCGCGCCCCGCGCCGACCGCGGGCAGGAGCGCGTCCCGACTCGTCTGATCGAAGTGAAATCGCGCCAGAAACAAGGCTCTGGGCGGAGCCTGGTCGTTCAGATCGAATCGACCTGAACGGGCGCTGCTCTCAACGCGCGACCCATCCGCCGGTGAGCGCCGGCGGGCTTGCGTGGACCTTCGCGAGGATTCGGGCGGCTTGCCCTGTCAGGCGCCGTGCTCGAGGCGCTCCAGGGCGGCGCGGGCGAGGGGGTCCAGCCCGTCCCCGCCGGCGTGCAGGCGGGAGAGGATGCCGGCGCGCATCCGCGGATCCCAGAACTTCGCCAGGTGGTCGGCGATCTGGGGCACCGCCCGGGCCTCTCCCTCGGCGGCGAAGGCGCGGGCGATCTGGTTCACCATGCGCACGAGCTTGTCCTCGGCGGCCATCGCGAGTCGCTCCCGTCACTCGGCCGCGTCGGCGATCCGGCGGGCGGCGGCGGTGAAGGCGCCGTAGTCCTCCTGGCCGTGGGTCGGGCCGTTGGAGGGCGAGACCTCCACCGCGGTGACCTTGTACTCCGGGCAGTTGGTCGCCCAGTCGGAGAAGTCGGTGGTAACCACGTTGGCCCTCGTCAGGGGGTGGTGGAAGGTGGTGTAGACGACGCCCGGCGCGACCCGGTCGGTCACCAGCGCCCTCAGCGCCGTCTCGCCCGAGCGGCTCCTGATCCTCACCCAGTCGCCGTCGTTGACGCCGCGCTGCTCGGCGTCGTGCGGGTGGATCTCCAGGCGGTCCTCCTCGTGCCAGCGCGAATTCTCGGTCCGCCGCGTCTGGGCGCCGACGTTGTACTGGCTGAGGACGCGGCCGGTGGTGAGGATCAGCGGGAAGCGCGGGCCGGTGCGCTCGTCCGTCGCGACGTACTCGGTCAGCACGAAGTGGCCGCGGCCGCGGACGAAGCCGTCCACGTGCATCACCGGGGTGCCCTCCGGGGTCGCCGCGTTGCAGGGCCACTGCACCGATCCCAGCCGGTCGAGCGCCTCGTAGGTGACGCCGGCGAAGCTCGGGGTCAGGGCGGCGACCTCGTCCATGATCTCGGACGGGTGCCGGTAGGTCCAGCCGAGCCCGAGGGCGTCGGCGATGAGCTTCGTCACCTCCCAGTCGGCGTAGCCGGCGCGGGGGGACACCACCCTGCGGACCCGCTGGATCCGGCGCTCGGCGTTGGTGAAGGTGCCGTCCTTCTCGAGGAAGGTGGAGCCGGGCAGGAAGACATGGGCATAGGCGGCGGTCTCGTTGAGGAAGAGGTCCTGGACGACGACGCACTCCATGGCCGCGAGGCCGGCGGCCACGTGGTCCGTGTTCGGGTCGGACTGCAGGATGTCCTCGCCCTGGATATAGAGGCCCTTGAACGCCCCCTCGACGGCCGCGTCCAGCATGTTCGGGATCCGGAGCCCCGGCTCGGCGTCGAGGGCGACGCCCCACATCGCCTCGAAGGTGGCGCGCACCGCGTCGTCGGAGATGTGCCTGTAGCCGGGCAGCTCGTGCGGGAAGGAGCCCATGTCGCAGGCGCCCTGCACGTTGTTCTGGCCGCGCAGCGGGTTCACCCCGACCCCGGGCCGGCCGATGTTGCCGGTGGCCATGGCGAGGTTGGCGATCGCCATCACCGTGGTCGAGCCCTGGCTGTGCTCGGTGACGCCGAGGCCGTAGTAGATGGCGGCGTTGCCGCCGGTGGCGTAGAGCCGGGCGGCCGCGCGCAGTTCGGCGGCGGGGACCCCGGTGAAGCGCTCGCTCGCCTCGGGGGAATGCTGCTCCGCGGCGACGAAGGCGGCCCATTCGGCGAAGGACTCGAGCTCGCAGCGCTCGCGCACGAAGGCCTCGTCGACGAGCCCCTCGGTGACGACCACATGCGCCATCGCCGTCAGCACCGCCACGTTGGTCCCGGGCGTCAGGGCGAGGTGGTGGGCGGCCTCCACGTGCGGGCCGCGGACGAGGTCGATGCGGCGCGGATCGACGACGATCAGCCGCGCGCCCTGGCGCAGGCGCTTCTTCAGCCGGCTGGCGAAGACCGGGTGGCCGTCGGTCGGGTTCGCCCCGATCACCACCACCACGTCGGCATGCTCGACGCTGTCGAAGTCCTGGGTTCCGGCGGAGGTGCCGAAGGTGGTCTTGAGGCCGTAGCCGGTCGGCGAGTGGCAGACCCGGGCGCAGGTGTCGACGTTGTTGGTGCCGAAGCCGGCGCGGATCAGCTTCTGGACGAGGAAGGTCTCCTCGTTGGTGCAGCGCGAGGAGGTGATGCCGCCGACCGCGCGGTGCCCGTGGGCGGCCTGGATGCGGCGGAACTCCGAGGCGACCCGGCCGATCGCCTCCTCCCATGTGGTCTCCCGCCAGGGATCGGTGATCCTCTCGCGCACCATCGGCTTCAGGATGCGGTCGCGGTGCGAGGCGTAGCCCCAGGCGAAGCGGCCCTTGACGCAGGAGTGCCCGCGGTTCGCCTTGCCGTCGCGGAAGGGCACCATGCGCACCACCTCCTCGCCGCGCATCTCCGCCTTGAAGGCGCAGCCGACGCCGCAGTAGGCGCAGGTGGTCACGACCGAGTGCTCGGGCTGGCCGATCTCGATGACGCTCTTCTCGGTGAGCGTCGCCGTCGGGCAGGCCTGCACGCAGGCGCCGCAGGAGACGCACTCGCTCTCGAAGAAGTCCTCCGACATGCCCGGCGAGACCCGGCTGTCGAAGCCGCGGCCGGAGATCGTCAGCGCGAAGGTGCCCTGCACCTCCTCGCAGGCGCGCACGCAGCGCATGCAGACGATGCACTTCGACGGGTCGTAGGCGAAGTAGGGGTTCGTCTGGTCCTTCGGCATCCAGCGGAAGTTCGGCGCGCCGTCGGCCGAGCGGGCGGAGACATGGTTCTCGCCGGGCGCATAGCGCACCTCGCGCAGGCCGACGGCGCCGGCCTGGTCCTGCAGCTCGCAGTCGCCGTTGGCGGCGCAGGTGAGGCAGTCGAGCGGGTGGTCGGAGATGTAGAGCTCCATCACCCCGCGGCGCAGCTTCTTCAGCCGCTCGGTCTGGGTGGAGACCACCATGCCCTCCGCCACCGGCGTGGTGCAGGAGGCCGGGGTGCCGGGACGGCCCTCGATCTCGACGAGGCAGAGCCGGCAGGAGCCGAAGGGCTCGAGCATCTCGGTCGAGCAGAGCTTCGGGATCGCCGTTCCCATCTCCATCGCCGCCCGCATCACCGACGTGCCGGCCGGGACGGTGACGGCAACGCCGTCGATCAGGAGGCTTACCGTCTCCGTGGCGACAGAGGCCGGGGTGCCGTGGTCGATCTCGCGGATCAGGCCCATGGGTGAAGCTCCGTTGCGATGGCGGGGGCGCCGGTCATTCCGCCGCCTCCCGTGCGCCCCGGCGGAAATCCTCCGGGAAATGGGTGATGGCGCTCATCACCGGATAGGGCGTGAACCCGCCGAGGGCGCAGAGCGATCCGAACTTCATCGTCTCGGCAAGGTCGGCGACGAGGGCGAGGTTGGCCTCGATGTCCTCGCCGGCCATGATCCGCTCGACGGTCTCGCGGCCGCGGGTGGAGCCGATCCTGCAGGGGGTGCACTTGCCGCAGCTCTCGATCGCGCAGAATTCGAAGGCGAAGCGGGCCATGGCGGCCATGTCGACCCGGTCGTCGACGACTGTGATGCCGCCGTGGCCGATCAGGCCGCCGCGGGCGGCGAAGGATTCGTAGTCGAACGGGGTGTCGAACAGCGACGGCGGGAACCAGGCCCCGAGCGGGCCGCCGACCTGCACCGCCTTCACCGGCCGGCCGGAGGCGGTGCCGCCGCCGACCGTCTCGACGAGGTCGCCGAGGGTGACGCCGAAGCCGGTCTCGTAGAGCCCGCCATGGCGGATGTTGCCGGAAAGCTGCACCGGCATCGTCCCGCGCGAGCGGCCGAAGCCGACGTCGGCGTAGGCGGCCGGACTCTCCGCCAGGATGAACGGCACGGCGGCGAGCGAGAGGACGTTGTTGATCACCGTCGGACGGCCGAACAGCCCCTTGTGCGCCGGCAGCGGCGGCTTCGCCCGCACGAGCCCGCGCCGTCCCTCCAGGCTCTCGAGCAGCGAGGTCTCCTCGCCGCAGACATAGGCGCCGGCGCCGACGCGGACCTCGAGGTCGAAGGCGAAGCCGGACCCGGCAACCGAGGGGCCGAGGAGGCCCTCTCGGCGGGCAGTGTCCAGCGCGGCTCGCATGACCTCGATCGCCTGCGGATACTCCGAGCGGATGTAGACGAAGCCCTTCGAGGCGCCGACCGCCCGGCCGGCGATCACCATGCCCTCGATCAGCTGGAAGGGATCGCCCTCCATCGCCATGCGGTCGGCGAAGGTGCCGGAATCGCCCTCGTCGGCGTTGCACACGACATACTTCCGGTCGGCCGCGGCCGCGGCGACCGTCCGCCACTTGATCCCGGTCGGAAAGCCGGCGCCGCCGCGCCCGCGCAGCCCGGAGGCGACGACCGCCTCGACCACCTCGGCGGGCGTCAGCGACAGCGCCCGCTCGAGGCCCCGGCCGCCGCCGGATGCGCGCCAGTCCTCTATCGACAGCGGGTCGGTGCGCCCGTTGCGGGCGAAGGTGAAGCGCGTCTGGCGCCTCAGGAAGGGAATCTCCTCGACCGGGCCGAGGGCGAGCGGGTGGGCAGCCCGCGACGGATCGGCCAGCGCGCCGGAGGCGAGGAGGCCCGGCACGTCGGCGGCCGAGACGGGGCCGAAGCCGTATCGCAGGCCGGCGGCCTCGACCTCGACCAGCGGCTCGAGCCAGAGCATGCCGCGCGAACCGTTGCGGACGACGCGGATCTCCGGCCCGGACGAGGCGGCGGCGGCCTTGAGCGCGGCCGCCACCGCGTCCGCGCCGCAGGCGAGGGCGGCGGCGTCGCGCGGGACGAAGACGCGGGTGGTCATCGCTCGACCTCCCGGGCGAGGGCGTCGACCGCGTCGGCGTCGAGGCGGGCGAGGGGTCGTCCGTCGAGGAGGGCGGCGGGCCCGACGGCGCAGAGCCCGAGGCAGTAGACCGGTTCGAGGGTGAGGCGGCCGTCGGCCGAGGTGTCGCCGCAGGTCACCCCGAGCCGGCGTTCGGCCCGGGCGAGAAGCGCCTCGGCGCCGCGCGCCTGGCAGGCCTCGGCCCGGCAGACCTTCAGCACATGGCGGCCGGCGGGCGTGCGGCGGAAGTCGTGGTAGAAGGTGACGACGCCCCAGACCTCGGCGCGGCTGAGGTTGAGTTCGTCGGCGATCACCGGAACCGCGGCATCGGGAACATGCCCGAAGGCGTGCTGCACCGCGTGCAGGATCGGCAGCAGCGGGCCTTCGAGCCCCGCATGCTCCTTTACCAGCGCGCGCGCACGCTCCGGCGTGAACGCCTCGTGCCTCGTCAAAGTCGGTCCTCCCGGGCGTCCGTCGGTCCCAAGGATGCCGCGACCAACGATAGACAATCAAGCGACTTGTTCCGTGGAACGATAGAGATCGTCTATCATGGGAGCGACCCGGACCTCGACGAGGCCGGCCCGGCCGAGGGTGGCGAGATTGTCCGGGCGTTCGAGGCTTCAGGCAGCGTCAGGGCTGGTCGGTGACCATGACGAAGCCGTTGGCGACCCCGGCCTCCAGCCGGGTCGACTTTGTGGACGGGATGACGCAGAGCCCGACCGACAGGGTGCCGCCGGCGGTGGCGACAAAGGTCGCCGAGGCCGAGAGCAGGGCGGCGCCGGCCGACTCCAGGGGAACCACCTGCCGGGTGTATGGTCCCGGGCCCATTGCCGGCTGGAATCCGGACCCATTGTCGAAGCAGACGGCCACGCCGAGATGTTCCTGTTGAAGCGGCACGTCCGTGTCCCAGGGAATGAAGCTGGCATTCTCCACCTCGTCCATGAAGGCGACGGTCGAGACGGTCGCGGTGATTCGCTGCCCGGCGGCGACGCCGACCACCGCAACCGGGCTCACCGGCACCGCTACCCCCGCCGGCACGGTGGCGAGGTGGATCTCCGGGGACGGCGGCAGCCCAGTGACCGCAACGATCAGCGGCGAGGAGCCCTGACCGGCCGGACCGGTGGGGCCTGTCGGGCCAGGATCGCCGGTGGAACCGGCGGGCCCGGTGGCACCGGCGGGCCCGGTGGCGCCGGCGGGCCCGGTGGCGCCGAAGTCGCCGTTGGCTCCGATCGGCCCCGTGGCGCCGATGTCGCCGGTGGGTCCAGCGGGTCCGGTGGGGCCGCTGTCGCCGGCGGCTCCGGTCGGCCCTGTGACGCCGATGTCGCCCGTCGATCCAGCGGGTCCGGTTGGTCCGATGTTGCCGGCGGCTCCGGTCGGCCCTGTGACGCCGATGTCGCCCGTCGATCCAGCGGGTCCGGTTGGTCCGATGTTGCCCGGAGTTCCAGCGGGTCCGGCGGAGCCGATGTCGCCGGTGGCTCCGACGGGTCCCATGGGGCCGATGTCGCCGGTGGCACCAGCGGGTCCGGTGGGGCCGATGTCGCCGGTGGCACCAGCGGGTCCGGTGGGGCCGGTGTCGCCGGTTGATCCAGCGGGTCCGGCGGAGCCGATGTCGCCGGTGGCTCCGACGGGTCCCATGGGGCCGATGTCGCCGGCGGCACCGGCGGGTCCGGTGGGGCCGACGTCGCCGGTGGGTCCAGCGGGTCCGGCGGGGCCGATGTTGCCGGTGGCACCGGCGGGTCCGGTGGGACCGATGTCGCCCGAGGCTCCGACAGGTCCGGTGGGGCCGATGCCGCCTGAAGCTCCGGCCGGCCCGGTCGGACCGATGCCGCCGATGGCTCCGGCCGGTCCCGTGGGGCCCATGTCGCCGGTGGCGCCGGCCGGTCCGGTGGACCCGTCCGCGCCCGTCGCTCCGGCCGGGCCCGCCGGGCCGGTGTCGCCCGTGGCGCCCGCGGGGACGAGAAGGGTCCAGCCGGTCGCGTCGGGAGATCCGGGCTCGCCGGCCGGGACGCCGTGGGCGAGCCAGGCCGAGTTGGCGAAGGCGACGAGGTCGCCTGCCTCGTAGGACTGCGACGGTGCCCAGGTTCCGCGCGGGCGGATGCCGGCCGGGCCCGTCGGGCCGGCCTCGCCGGACGCGCCCGTCGGCCCCGCCGGACCCATGGCGCCGGTTTCGCCGGCGGCTCCCGTCGGACCGCCGGGTCCGGCGGCGCCCGGGGGGCCCGCCGGTCCTGCCGCGCCGGCGGGGCCGGTCGCGCCGGTGGCACCCGCCGGCCCGGTCGCCCCCGGCGGCCCGGCGGGACCGCAGGTGCCGAGCACGAGGTCGTCCCGCCTGGCTCCGACGGCGATTGTGACCTCGCAGACGCCAGCGGTCGCGGGGATGCGCAGAATGAAGCGCCGCGCCCTGTCCGAGCGGGTGCTCGCCGATGCCGGGGCGATCAGCCGCACCTTCTGGCCCGGTCGCCGGGTGGTGCCCGTGACGACCGCTTCGCCAGCCTCGACGGCCGCCCGGTCGACCAGGATCCCGGTGTTGGGCAGCCGGTTCTCCGCCTGAGCGGGAGCCGGTGCAAGGGCGGTGGACGTCAAGAGCGCGACAGGGATGGCCCGGAAACGGGCAAGGCGGGAGAGCGACACTGTCCACCTCGGGCCGATCGACCGAGGCATCTTCGACCGGCGCGAGCAGAATGCCATCGCTGATGATCGACGTAAATACGGATGGTTGCAGCCGGTTGCGGCCCGCGATCGTCTTCGTCTGCCCCGCGCCCCGGTCGCCTCGATGACGAAACCGTGACGACGAACGCCGGCCCGGGATCTTTCCTCGCCCGCGGCCCGCGATATCCTTACCCGGCGTCGCCGTAACGCTCCGGGGTTCTCCAGTCTTGTCCCTCGCGTCCAACATCAGCCTGCCCGCCCCGTCGGGAACCTGGCCGGCCCTTCTCGTGGGCCTCGCCGGGACGGCCCTGGCCGCGCTGGCGCTCGCCGCGCTGACGCCTCTGGATTCCGCCTTCACCGGCGCCGCGCTGGGGGCCTATCTTGCGGTGGCCGCCGTGGTGGCCGGGACCATCGGGCGGAACCACCCGGCGCCGGGGTTCGGGCTGCCGAACCTCGTCACCCTCGTCCGGGTCATCGCCACCTCGCTGGTGATCGGCTACATGGTGGACGTCCTCGCCGGCTTCCGGCCGCCGGACGGGCTCGCGCTCGGCTTCGCCCTGCTCTCGGCCGCCTCCATCCTCGCCGACGGCGTCGACGGATGGCTCGCGCGCACCCGCGGCCCGTCGACCCCCTTCGGCGCCCGCTTCGACATGGAGATCGACGCGCTGCTGTTGCTGGCGCTGTCCGTGCTCGCCTACGGCCTCGGCAAGGCCGGCGCCTGGGTGATCGCCATCGGCGCGATCCGCTATGCCTTCGTCGCGGCGTCGCTGGCGCTGCCCTGGCTCGCCGGGCCGCTGCCGCCGTCGTTCCGGCGCAAGGCGGTCTGCGTGGTGCAGGGAGCGGCGCTCACCCTCCTCGCCTCGCCATTCGTCGAGGGGGCGGCGGCCACGGTGCTGGCTGCGGCGGCGCTCGCCGCGCTGGCGTGGTCCTTCGCGGTGGACATCGTTTTCCTCGCCGCGAATCGCCGCCGCCCGGCCTCGGCATGAGCCCGTCGCCCGCGGCGCTCGCCGGCCTCGCCCGCTCCATCGCGATCTACTACGGCCAGCCATGGCGCACCGCGGCCCTCGGCCGCTTCTACGCCGCGCTGGTCGGCCCGGGCGACCTGGTCTTCGACATCGGCGCCCATGTCGGCAACCGCAGCCGGGTGCTGGCCCGCCTCGGCGCGCGCGTGGTGGCGCTCGAGCCGCAGCCGCTGTTCGCCGGCTTCCTCGCCCGCACGCTTCCCGCCTCGGTGACGCTCCGCCGCGAGGCCGTGGCGGCGGCCCCGGGCCGGATGATGCTGCGGGTCTCGAGCCGCCACCCCACCGTCACGACGCTCTCGGCGGACTGGATCGGCACGGTGTCGCCGACACCCGGATTTGCCGGCGTCAGCTGGGACGGGGAGGTGGAGGTCGAGGTCACGACCCTCGACCGGATGATCGCCGAGCACGGCCACCCGCGCTTCGTGAAGATCGACGTCGAGGGGATGGAGGCGGAGATCCTTGCGGGCCTCTCCGAGGCGCCGCCGGTGGTCGCGGTGGAGTACCTGCCGGCGGCGCTCGACGTCGCCCGCGCCTCGATCGATCGGCTCGAGGCCCTCGGCGACTATCGCTTCAACCGGGTGGTCGGCGAGAACCACCGCTTCGCCGACGAGTGGATGGACGCGGCCGCGACGAGCGCGCGGCTCGGCGAAGTGACGGCCGACGGTCGGTCCGGCGACCTCTACGCCGTGCTGGCCCCGGAGGTTGGCGGCATCGGCGCCGGGCGCGGTGCGCGCAGGGCAATCAGTCCGGGGAGCCCGCCGACCAGCACCAGCAGTCCATAGAGCGCCGCGGTCGCCGCGCCCTCGGCGGCGCCAAGTCCCGCGAGCGGCCAGAGCATCGCCGCCGCGCCCTCGCGAAGGCCCCAGCCGCCGAAGCCGATCGGCACCAGCATGGCGAGCAGCGCGAGCGGGATGAGCGTGGCCACGGCGAGAGGCGGCAGCGGCGCCCCGATGGCCGCGCCGGCGAGGGCGAACAGGAGGACGTATCCGGCGGCCAGCGCAAGGCTCGCGGCCGCCTGGGGCAGCAGGGCGCCGTCGTCGACGAAAGCGCGGCGCACGTCCGGCCAGAGGCCGCCGAGGGCGCCCCGCAGCGCCGGCGGCCCGTGCCGCCCGGCGACGGCGACGCCGGCGACGGCAAGGCCGGCGGCGGCCGGCACCGCCGCCACGGCGGCCACCGCCCCGCCGGGCGCGTCGCCCCGCGCGAAGAGCCAGAGGACGAGGCCGACGCCGGCCACGGCCCAGAAGGCGACCTGTCCGGCGATGCGGTCGAGCATGACGGAGCGGATCGCCGCCCGCGGGCCGGCCCCGCCCTGGACGCTGCGGACGGCCCTCAGCACGTCGCCGGCGACGCCGCCGGGCATCGTCATGTTGACGAGCCAGCCGAGCGCCGTCTCGCGGAGCGCGCGAGCGAACGGAAGGTTGTAGCCGAGCCGCGCGGCGGTGAAGCGCCAGCGCCAGGCGGAGAGCAGGACCTGGACCTGGGTCAGCGCCAGCGCCAGGGCGAGGAGGCCCCAGTCGGCACGGGCCCACAGCGCGGCCACCTCCTCCGCGCCGACCGCTACCATGACGGCGGCGAAAAGCCCGGCCGCCACCGTCGCGGCGACGAGGCGGGCGAGGCGGCCACGCTGCGGCTTGATCGGGGAGCCGCCGTCTGCTTGATGGGGCGACGGCGGACCCGGGACACTGGACGGGCAGGTTTCGGACATGAACTCGATGGATGCTGCGGCGGTCGGCGAACGAAGTGAGGCGGTGCGGCGGGGCCCTGTCGTCGTCGCCCTGTCGCTCGCGGTCCTTTACGCGC
Source organism: Pleomorphomonas sp. (assembly GCA_041687675.1). GTDB lineage: Bacteria > Pseudomonadota > Alphaproteobacteria > Rhizobiales > Pleomorphomonadaceae > JAWLBM01. The sequence continues at coordinate 10,876 of JAWLBM010000035.1, forward strand.
TTCTGGTGCTTCCGGACCACGCCGACCGTATCACGGTCGCCGGCTTTCTGCGCCTGCCCGCCGAGGCGATCGCGATCCTCGCCCTGCTGCTGCTGACGACGGGGCGCTGGCGGCGGCCCGCGGCCGTGCTCGCCGGCGCGTCGGCCGGCCTCGCCGCCGTGCTGAAGGTCGCCGACATCGCCGCCTTCCAGGCCTTCGCCCGGCCGTTCAACCCGGTGCTCGACTTTCACCTGCTCGGCGCGGCGATGAACCTCCTCTCCGGCGCGATCGGCCCGGCATTGGCCTTTGCGGCGGCCGTCGCGGCGGTGGTGGCGACGCTGGCGGTGATGGCCGTCGCGATCCTCGCGGCGCTGCGCGTCGCGCGGGCGGTCGGCGGCCTGCCGAGGTGGCCGACGCTCGGGCTTCTCGCCGCGGCCGCGCTGGCCTGGGCCGGGATGCATGCGCATGGAACGAAGGCGGCGGGGCGGGTTCCGGTCGCCGCCTACGAGAGCGCGCGCTCGCTCGCCCTCCACGCCCGCTGGACCGCGGCCGCGGTCGGCGACCTGGCGGCGTTCGAGCGGGAGGCGGCCGTCGACGCGCTGGACGGCGTCCCGGCCGAGCGGCTGTTCGGCACGCTCCGCGGCAAGGACGTGATCGTCGCCTTCGTGGAGTCCTACGGGCGAACGGTCATCGACAATCCCCTCTACGCGCCGGCGGTGACGGACGCCCTCGCCGCGGGCGGCGCGCGGCTGGCGGCGGCCGGCGTCGGCGCCCGCTCGGCCTTCCTCACCTCGCCGACGGTCGGCGGCATGAGCTGGCTCGCCCACGGCACGCTGCTCTCGGGCCTGTGGGTCGACAACCAGCGCCGCTACGACAGCCTGATGGTCAGCGACCGGATGACGCTCAACCGCGCCTTCCGCGACGCGGGCTGGCGCACGGTGGCGGTGATGCCGGCGATCACCATGGCCTGGCCGGAAGGCGCCTTCTACGGCTACGACGAGATCTACCCGGCCGCCGGCCTCGGCTACCGCGGCAAGCCCTTCAACTGGGTCACCATGCCCGACCAGTACACCTGGTCGGCGCTGCGCCGGCTGGAGCTGGAGCGGGCGGATCGGCGGCCGGTGATGGCCGAGCTGGCGCTGATCTCCAGCCACGCCCCGTGGACGCCAGTGCCGCGGCTGGTGCCCTGGCAGACGGTCGGCGACGGCACCGTCTTCGACGCCATGGCCGGCGAGGGCGACCCGCCGGACGTGGTCTGGCGCGATCCGGACCGGGTGCGGCTTCAGTTCCGCCTGTCCGTCGAATATGCGCTGGAGACGGCGGTCTCCTACGCCACCAGCTTCGACCTCGAGAACACCGTGATCGTGATCGTCGGCGACCACCAGCCGGCGCCGCTGGTGACCGGGGAGGACGCCGGGCGGGACGTGCCGGTCCACATCCTCTCCGGCGACCCCGAGGTGTTGCGCGCGGTGGAGGGATGGGGCTGGACGGACGGCCTGCTGCCCGCGGCCGACGCGCCGGTCTGGCAGATGGACGCCTTCCGCGACCGCTTCATCGAGGCCTTCTCGCCCGATCTCGCGGGAAGCTGACTGCGGCCAAGCGTTCGGTGGCGGGACCTCGGCGCCAGCTTCAGGGATCCAGCCTGCCGGCGAGGAAGCGGGCGAAGTCCGCCCTGGAGCCGCGGAAGAGGTTCATGTCGACCTCGCCGTCGATGCCGTCGGCGCTGCCTTTGGCGGTGTACTGCCAGATCCGCCAGGGCCTGGAGCCGTAGCGCTCGGAGGGGTGGGCGGCGACGCTGCGCACCCAGAGCGGGTGGTCGTGGAAGGCGTCCTCGAGGCGGTCCTCGTAGAAGTCGACGCTGGTGTAGATCACCGGCCGCTTGCCGTAGTGATCCTCCACCGCCTCGAGGAAGTCCTTCATCTCCCGGTGCAGCGTCCGCGCCTCGGGGCGGGCCCGGCAGGTCGGCGAGAAGGGCGTCCACTCCATGTCGAGCACGGGCGGCAGCGCGTCGCGTTCCTTCGGCACGTTGGCGATGAACCAGGCCGCCTGCTCGCGGCCGGGGCGGCAATGATACCAGAAGTGGTAGGCGCCGCGGTGGACGCCGGCGTGCCTGGCCTCCGCCCAGTTCTCGTGGAAGCGCTCGTCGACGCGGTCGCCGCCCTCGGTCGCCTTGACGTAGGCGAAGGCGATGCCGTCCCTCGCCACCGACCGCCAGTCGATCTCCCCCTGGTACTTGGAGACGTCGATGCCGCGCGTTCCGGCCGGGTCCGATGCCCCGGCCGGGTCCGCCGCCCCGGTCTCGGCGAGGTCCACCGCCGAGCAGGCCGCCGCCAGCAGCGCGGCGGCGAGGGCGGCGAGGCGGGCGGTCATCCGGCGAGGAACCATGCGGCGAGCCCCAGGAAGGCGAAGAAGCCGACCACGTCGGTGATCGTCGTCACGAACACCCCGGAGGCGACGGCCGGGTCGATGTCGAAGCGGTCGAGCGCCAGCGGGATCAGGATGCCGGCGAGGCCCGCCGACAGGAGATTGATGATCATCGCGGCGCCGATGACAAGCCCCAGCCCCGGATCGGAGAACCAGGCCGCGGCGATCAGGCCCATGATGATCGCGAAGGCGACGCCGTTGACGAGGCCCACCATCACCTCGCGGCCGATGATCCGCCCGGCGTTGCCGCCGTCGAGGTCGCGGGTGGCGAGGGCGCGCACGGCCACCGTCATGGTCTGCGTGGCGGCGTTGCCGCCCATCGAGGCGACGATCGGCATCAGGATGGCGAGCGCCACCATCTCCTCGATGGTGCCGTCGAAGAGGCCGATCACCAGCGAGGCGAGGATGGCGGTGGCGAGGTTGATGATCAGCCACAGCGATCGGGTGCGCACCGTGTAGACGACGCTGTCGGAGATCTCCTCGTCGCCGACGCCGGCAAGGGCGCGGATGTCCTCCTCCGCCTCGGCCTGGATCACGTCGACGATGTCGTCGACGGTGATGACGCCGACGAGGCGGTCGGCGTTGTCGACCACCGCCACGGAGACGAGGTTGTAGCGCTCGAACATCCGCGCCACCTCCTCCTGGTCCTCCGTCGCCGGCACGTGGTGCCGGTCCTCGTGCATGATCTCGGTCATCCGGGTCGGCCGCGGGGCGCGCAGGAGGCGGTTCAGCGCCACCGCGCCGAGCAGGCGGAAGCCGGGGTCGATGACGAAGATCTCGTAGAACTCCTCCGGCAGGTCCTGCTGCTCGCGGAGGTAGTCGATGGTCTGGCCGACGGTCCAGAAGGCGGGGACGGCGATGAAGTCCGTCTGCATCCGCCGGCCGGCGCTGTCCTCGGGGTAGTCGAGGCTGCGCTGCAGGGCGAGGCGGTCCTGGAACGGCAGGGCCGAGAGGATCTCCGCCTTGTCCTCCTCGTCGAGGTCCTCGAGGATGTAGACGGCGTCGTCGCTGTCCATCTCGCGGACGCCCTCGACGACGGTGTCGGTGGGCAGGTCCTCGAGGATCTGCAGGCGGACCGTCTCGTCCACCTCGGTGAGGGCGGTGAAGTCGAAGTCCGGGCCGAACAGGCGGATGAACGGCGCGCGATCTTCGGGCCTGAGGGCCTCCAGCACGTCGCCCATGTCGGATTCGTGGAGGTCGCCGGCGAGATCGCGCACGCGGGCGGCGTCGCCGGCCTCGACCGCCTCGGCCACGGCCTCGACGAAGTCGGGGTTGAGATCACCGTCCTCGGTGCGGAGCGCGATCTCCGGGTCGGGACCCATCTCCCCGGGCGCGTCGGGCTGCGGCTCGGCCATGGCGCGTCTCCCCGTCAGGCGGTGAACGGTTCATGCGGCGAGATTTAGCCTCCCCGCGCGGCGGTCGAAAGCGAAAGTTGCACGACAGTCGCCGGTCGCGAGGTGACCAGGGTCGCGGCAGGGCGGCGAGGTCCGAAGGGGTCAAAGAAAAACCCCTTGGAAAACCTGATCGCTCAGCCTTTCCAAGGGGTTCTGAATGGTGCGGTCGAGAAGACTCGAACTTCCACGGGTTGCCCCACAGCGACCTCAACGCTGCGCGTCTACCAATTCCGCCACGACCGCTTCCGTGCCGGTTGCCGGCGTTTCCGCCGGCGCCGGCTGTGTAGCAAACCGCCGGGGGGGCCGCAAGGGGGCCGGCGCCTTTCTTCGCATGCTCCGGCAGGCCCGGCCGCGGCGCGTTCAGGCGGTGATCTTCCGCACGTTGTCCTGGCGGCGGACGAGGCGGTTGCGCGGCAGCACCTCGGTGATCTCGATGCCGATCCGCTCCCCCTTCAGCACCACCTGGCCGCGGGCGACGGGCACGTCGTTGGCGAGGATGTCGACGTCCTCGTCCGCCTGCCGGTCGAGCTCGATCACGGCGCCGCGGCCCATCCGCAGCAGCTGGTGGATGGGCATGGTCTGGCCGCCGAGGACGACGGAGATCTCGACGCTGATCTTCTCGAAGGGGGCGGTCATGGTCACCTTGGGATCCGCATGGGGGCGACTCGGGACTGGCCGGCCTCCGGTGACGAGACTCCGGCCGCCGCGGTTACCGAAGCGTTAACGCCGCGTGCCGGTCGGGGATGCGGAGATACCGGCCACGCTCGCCATGGTTCCCACCCGGCCGGGCATCGGCTAGGGTCCCGGCCTCAGACAGAGCCGGAACGACCCGAGGACCCGCCATGGCCGCCACCGCCGTCCGCGACGACATCGACCCGGGCTTCCTGCCCGCAGCGGGATCGCCGCCGGTCGAATGGGTGATCGCCGGCGAACCGGTGGACTACCCCGCCGCCGTCGCGGAGATGGAGGCCCGGGTCGCGGCGATCGCGGCGGGCGAGGCCCGCGAGCGGGTGTGGCTCATCGAGCACCCGCCGCTCTACACCGCCGGAACCAGCGCCGACCCGGCCGACCTCGTCGACCCGGACCGGTTCCCCGTGTTCAGGACCGGGCGGGGAGGGCAGTTCACCTACCACGGCCCCGGCCAGCGGGTCGCCTACGTCATGGTCGACCTCTCCCGCCGCCGCCAGGACCTCAGGGCCTATGTGACGGCGCTCGAGGCCTGGATCATCGCCACCCTCGACCGGTTCAACGTCCGCGGCGAGCGGCGCGAGGACCGGGTCGGCGTCTGGGTCCGCCGGCCGGACAAGGGGCCGGACGCGGAGGACAAGATCGCCGCCATCGGCATCCGCGTCCGCCGCTGGGTGACCTTCCACGGCATCAGCCTCAACGTCGAGCCGGACCTCTCCCATTTCTCCGGCATCGTCCCCTGCGGCGTGCGCCGGCACGGGGTCACCAGCCTGGTCGACCTCGGCCTGCCGGTGACGATGGTGGACGCCGACGTGGCGCTGCGCGCCGCCTTCGAGCAGGTGTTCGGCGCGACGGTGGACGGCTGAGCCCTGCAGGCCCTTCCCGATTGCGATGACGACGCCACGCGCGGCCGGGAAACCGGATCGTGGCCGGGAAGCGAGCGGTTTTCGTCATCGTAAAGAAATGATAAGGAATGATGGTGAAAAATACGAATCGATGATGGGTCCTTTGGTCGGACCCTCACCTGACTTCGGAGGGTCTCCGCATGGCCGGTTCGTCAACGCATCGTCACGTCCTCATGACCGCCAGCGCCGTCGCGGTGCTGCTCGCGCTGCCGCCCGCCCCGGCCCTTGCCGGGCCCGCGGAGGTGGGGATCAAGGACAATGCCACCAAGCTGCGTATCGAGAAGGTCGCCATCGAGGGCGGCAAGCTGGTGATCACCGGCAAGGCGCCGAAGGGCGGTCGACTGGTCACGCTCGACAATCCCCCGACCACCAAGCGGACCAGCCGCAAGGCCGGGAAGGTGGGCACCTTCACGTTGACCGCCACGCCGGTCGCGGGTGATTGCGAGGTGGTGCTGAGCTACGCCGGCAAGACCACGGTGCCCCTCGCCGTCACCGGCTGCGCGCTCCCGGGCGCGACCGGCCCGACCGGCGCGGCGGGTCCCACCGGCGCCGCCGGGCCTGTGGGCCCCACCGGTCCCGCCAATGGTCCGACCGGCGACATGGGCCCGACGGGTCCGACCGGCGACATCGGCCCGACGGGCGACGTCGGACCGACCGGGCCGGCCGGACCGAAGGGCGATGTCGGAGCCATGGGTCCCATGGGTCCGGTGGGACCGGTCGGGCCGAAGGGCGACCAGGGCGACGTCGGCCCCATGGGTCCGCAAGGGCCGCAGGGGCTGCAGGGGCCGGTCGGCCCGAAGGGCGATGTCGGCGACATGGGGCCCGTCGGACCCACAGGGCCGCAGGGCCTCCAGGGCGACAAGGGTGACACCGGCGCGACCGGGCCGACGGGGCCGACGATCGTGGCGCAGATCACCAACGTGACCGCGGCGGGCCCCGGGACCAACATCACCGTCGCGAACCTCCTCAGCACCGCCTACATCGGATTCCAGTTCGTCCCGGTCGGCCTCGAGCAGAACCAGACAGTGGTCGTGTCGCTCGGCGCGTCCATCAAGCCGACCAATAATTCGGGCGTGCTCCACTACGCTCTCTGCTTCGTCCCGCCCGGTTCCGTCCAGCCGACGCCGATCAACCCGGCGGCGGTCAACAACCAGATGACCTATGCGAGCGGAGCCACCTACACGGTGACGGCCTCGGGGAGCTTCGTGGTGCCGCCGGGCGGGTCCGGCGACTACAGCATCGGTCTCTGCGCGGCGCACAAGGGCGCGGGCGCCGGCGGCGCCGGTGAATCGGTCAGCTTCAGCCGGATCGGCCTCAACGGCTACGTCATGGTCCTGGGGCTGCCGACGGTGGCGGATTGACCTTGCCGGAACCGGCCGCCGGGCGTGTCGCCCGGCGCCGGCGCCCGGGCGGCCCGTCAGGCCGTTGGTCGAACCTCGAAGCTGTTCGGGAGTTCGCCGGCCACCGGCGGCTCCCGCTCCTCGAGGCCGTCCACGCGGCAGCCGGGCGGGCCCTTGCGGAGCAGCCGGAGCATCTCGGCGACGTCGCCGGGTGCGCCGGCGACCACGGCCTCGACCGAGCCGTCCCGCCGGTTGCGCACCCAGCCGGCGAGCCCGAGGCCGGCCGCCTTGCGCTCCACGAAGGCGCGGAAGCCGACCCCCTGGACGTGGCCGCGCACGATCACGTGGGCGACGGCGGTTGCTGTTTCTCGCGGCATGACGACGGGCCTCCGGCTTTGCCCATGATCGCGGATCGGAGGCCGCGGGAAAACCCCGAAGCGTGCGGCGGGCGGCCGGAGACGCTGTGGCGTCGGCCCGGCCGTGGTGGGACGCCCGCCCGGGTCGACGCGCCCGGCGGACTGCGGCGCGGCGCGATGACCGCGCGATTGCGGCGCTGGGCGGGCCGCCCGGCGGGCGGCGGCGCGGGGCGGGGTGCCCGTTCGACAGCGGCGCTGGGCGGAGTGCCCAGTGGACGTCGGCGCTGAGCGGTGCCCGGAGCACGCCGGTCCCGCCGGTGTCGCCGCGGGGCCCGCTGCATCACCGCGCGGGCGACCCCGCCACCCTCAATGCGCGCGCCGCGGCGGCCGGGTCCGCCGCGGCCGAGATGGCGCTCACCACCGACAGGCCGGCGACGCCCGTCGCCGTCACCGCCCGGGCGTTGGCGACGTCGATCCCGCCGATGGCCACGCAGGGCAGGCGGCTCGCCTCGACGATGGCCCGGGTGCCGGCGAGCCCGAGCGCGGGCGCGGCGTCGGCCTTGGTGCCGGTGGCGAACACCGGGCCGACGCCGAGGTAGTCGACCGCGGCCTCGTCCAGCCCGGCCAGCTGCTCGATTGCCGTGATGGAGAGCCCGACGATGGCCTCGGATCCGAGGATCGCCCGCGCCGCCCCGGCCGGCAGGTCGGACTGGCCGACGTGGACGCCGGCGACGCCCGCCGCCGCGGCGACGTCCACCCGGTCGTTGACGATCAGCGGCACCCCGGCCGGCGCCAGCGCCGCCTTCAGCGCCAGGGCCTGCTCCAGCACCGCCCGCCCGCCGAGGTCGGGGTTGCGCAGCTGCACCAGGGTGACGCCGCCGGCGACGGCCGAAAGCACCGTCTCGCGCATCGCCTCGAAGGGCTGGCGGTGGTCGGTGACGAGGTAGAGCGCAAGGTCGACCGCAGGGCGCACGCCGGCCGCCGTCAGGCCGAGAGGACGGAGGCGTGCGCGGCGAGGCTCTCCCGGTCGAGGGAATGGAGCATGTCGAGCAGCGCCACCTGCAGGCTGCCGGGCCCGCCGGCGACCTCCGCCGCGGCCTTGCCCGCGGCGCCGAGGGCGGCGAGGCCGGCGGCGGCGGCGAGGACGGGGTCCGTCTCGACGGCGCAGCAGGCGGCGACCAGCGCCGTCGCGGTGCAGCCGAGGCCGGTGACGCGGGCCATCATCGGGTGCCCGCCCTCCAGGACGAGGGTCCGCCGGCCGTCGGTGACGACGTCGGTCTCGCCGGTGATCGCCACGGTGCAGCCGTGGGCGGTGGCGAAGGCGACGGCGGGGGCGATCGCCTGGTGGCTCGCCATGGTGCTGTCGACGCCCTTGGGCGTGCCGCCGGCCGCGCCGGCGACCGCCATCACCTCGGAGGCATTGGCGCGCAGCACGGTCGGGCGAAGCGCCATCAGGTCGGCGGCGGTCCGGGTGCGCAACCGCGTCGCCCCGGCGCCGACCGGGTCGAGCACCCACGGCCTGCCGTGCCGGCCTGCCGCCATCGCGGCGAGGCGCATGCCGGCGATCCACTCTGAGGACAGCGTGCCGATGTTGACGACGAGGGCCGCGGAGATCGCCGCGAACTCCTCCACCTCGTCCGGCGAGTGCACCATCGCCGGCGAGGCGCCGAAGGCGAGCAGGGCGTTGGCGGTGTTGTTCATCACCACGTAGTTGGTGATGTTGTGCACCAGCGGCCCGCGCTCGCGGACCCGGTCGATGACGGCGAAGAGCGTGTCGATGTCCATGGCGGCTCCGTGCCAGCGTAGGGTTGACGGCAGGGGCCGGGACCGTGCACCCCGGGGCCCGTGGCGTCAACCGGCGCCGCCGCCGGGGCGGCGGGGAGCCGCGCGCCTCTGGCCGGGTTGCCCGCCACGTCTTACATGCGCTACGAGAGGGGGCAGCCACGCCTCCCTTTCGCGGAGTCGGCCCGTTCCCGTGCCGCCCGCGCCATCCGGCCATCGAGACCGCGACCGAACAGAACGAAGGTGCCCATGATCACCAAGGGATACGAGCAGCCCCGTCTCGACGACGAGGACGAGAAGGACGAGAAGGGGAAGGAGGGCGCCCCGGCGCCGCAGGTCGACAAGTATCTCTTCAAGTCGCGCACCGTCCTCATCACCGGCAACGTCACGCAGGATCTCGCCCGGGACGTCACCGCCCGGCTCCTCGCCCTGGCGGAGGCCGACCACGAGCAGCCGATCACCGTGATCGTCTCCTCGCCCGGCGGCCACGTCGAGAGCGGCGACATGATTCACGACATGATCAGGTTCGTCCCCGCCCCGGTGAACATGCTCGGCACCGGCTGGGTGGCGAGCGCGGGCGCGCTGATCTACGTGTCGGTTCCCAAGGAGCGGCGCTTCTGCACGCCGAACACCCGCTTCCTGCTGCATCAACCGTCCGGCGGCGCCGGCGGCATGGCCACCGACATCGAGATCCAGGCCCGCGAGATCATCAAGATGCGCGACCGGCTGAACCGGATCTTCGCCAATGCCACCGGCCAGTCGATCGAGCGGATCGAGAAGGACACCGACCGCGACTACTGGATGAGCGGGGAGGAGGCGATCGCCTACGGCCTCGCCGGCAGGATCGTCTCCTCGGCCGACGAGATCCGCTGACGATTGGGCGGGGAGAGGGGCAGGGGCATGCGGATACGTGCTTCGCTGGCCGCGGCGTCGGCCCTTCTCGCCGGCTCGTCGGCGCTGGCCGCCGCCCAGTCGGCGGGCCCCTACGACATGATTTACGAGCTGCGCGGCCGTGACGCCGTGCCGCTCAGGGCCGACATGAACGAGGGGGCCGCGGTGACCGGCGAGCTTCCCGCCGACGCCTCCGGCATCATCCTGCGCTGGTGCCGCTCGGAGATCCCCTTCGGCAGCTGGCAGTTCGGGTCCGACAGGGACCGGCTGAAGCTGCTCGACGCCCGCTGGTGCGAGGTCTCGCATCAGGGCACCATCGGCAACGTGCCGGGATCGGCGATCCAGCCGGAGTGACGGGGGCGGGGCTGCGGGCCGAGCGATGTTCTACGCGCTGTCGAAGATCATCTTTTTCTTCCTGCGCCCGTCCAACGCGTTGATCTTCGGCCTTTTGCTCGGATGGGTCCTGCGCCGCCTCGGCCGGGTGAAGAGCGGCACGACCATCCTCGCCGTCTCCTTCGCCCTGCTCCTCGCCGCCTCCTTCACCGCGCTGCCGAGCCTTCTCGTCGAGCCGCTGGAGACGCGCTTCCCGGCGAGCCCCGAGCTTTCCGGGCCGCCCACGGGGATCATCGTGCTCGGCGGCGCCCTCGACACCCTCGGCACCCTCCAATGGGGCGCGCCGCAGTTCGGCGACGGCGCCGAGCGGCTGATGGCCGGCGTCCATCTCGCCCGGCGGTTCCCCGAGGCGAGGCTCGTCTACGCGGGCGGCAACGTGGGGCTCGCAGACGAGATGCCGGCGGAGGCGGAACTCGCCGCCCGCGTCCTGGAGGACTTCGGCATCGGCCCGGCGCGGCTCACCCTGGAGACGCGCTCGCGCAACACCTGGGAGAACGCGGCGAACGCCTATGACGTGGTGCAGCCGCAGCCCGGCGAGACCTGGCTCCTCGTCACCTCCGCCTTCCACATGCCGCGGGCGATGGGCACCTTCCGCGCCGCCGGCTGGACGGGGGTGACGGCCTGGCCGGTGGACTTCCGCAGCGTCGACGCGCCGGTGCTCGGCCGCCAGTTCGCCAGCGAGGGGCTGTTCCTCACCGACCTCGCGGTCAAGGAGTGGCTGGGGCTCGTCGCCTACCGCTTCGCCGGCTACACCGGGGCGCTGTTCCCGGCCCCCTGACCGCCGTCAGTCCTCGTCGTCGTCCGCGAAGGGATCGGGTCGCGCTGCCTCGAACACCGGGTCGGGCTCGTCCTCGCCGCGCAGGCGGAAGCGCCAGAGGCCCCGGATTCTCGACGGGTCGGCCGGGCGGCCCTTGCGCAGCACGACGATCTTCCGGTCGCGGGCGAGCCGTTCGGCCTCGTCCCTGATCGGCTTCATCAGCCGCCGCCAGACCTTCTCGTCCTTGCCGGCGACGCGCACCGCCACCTCCATCGGGTCGACGGCGCGGCCGGGACCGCGCTCGGCGGCCAGCGACATCATCGCCTCGCGGAGCGCGGCGGCCTTGATGCGGACGGGGTCGATGGTCACGGCTCGGTGCCCTTCACGAGGATGCGGTGCGAGTCCGACAGGAACTGCCGGCGCAGGAGCACCAGGAAGACGATCGTCGACGTGGCGACCAGCGGCCAGGGTCCGAGGAACCAGCCGAGGTAGCCGAGCGACATGAAGAAGGCCCTGAGGCCCCGGTTGAAGTGGCGGCCGGCGATCACCGTCATGCCGGCGGCGCGGGCGACCGCGGCGTCGAGCCCGGGCCGCGGCGGTTCGGCCCTGAGCGGCACCGCGCCCATCAGGATCGACGCATAGTTGAACAGCCGGTAGGCCCAGCCGAACTTGAAGAAGGCATAGGCGAAGATGAGGATGAAGCCGAGGACCTTCACCTCGTAGAGCGCCCGCGAGGTCGGCGCGATCATCGGCAGGTCGGCGAACACCTGCATGACCCGGTCGGAGGCGTTGAGCAGGGCGAAGCCGCCGCCGATGGCGAGGAGGGCGGTGGAGGCGAAGAAGGCGGTGCCGTTCTGCAGGCCGGCCATGATCGCGGTGTCGATCATCCGGAGGTCGCGCTCGGCCATCCGGCGCATCCATTCCGCCCGCGCCTCGTTCATGGCGTGGCTGAGGCTCCGCGCCCGCCAGGGACTGGACTCCGTCAGCCAGCCCTGGGCGGCCCAGACGCCCAGGAACAGGGCGAGGGCGAACACGTCGGCAAGGCCGAGCCCCATCACGTCATGGCCTCCTCGTGACGAATCCCTGGCGAGACGGTGCCCCGCCGCGTGGCGGCGCGCAAGCCAAGGGGGCGCGCAGGATCGTGGCGAAATCGCGTCAGAAATGTGATAGGGCCGCCCTGAGATCAGTTTTGCGCATAACCGCGCAAGCTCCTGAAAAGCTTCGAACTTGCCCGCGAGCCCTGCATCCCGTGCATGGGACCCCGGCCAAAGGAGCGCTTGCGCATTAATGAAGGAGACGTTACTTCCTCGTCCTGTTAGCGGACGCACGGACCGGACCGACCCGGAGTCGACCCGGCAACCCGGCGGCCGCCCAACAGAGAAGCGTTCATGGACAATCAAGTACGTAAGTCCTGCTGGGGCATCGCAACCTGGACGGTTCTGATCCTCGGCAGTGTTCTGGTCCTCACCTTGACCCTTGGGGACTTCGGAGCCGTGGCGGTAGCCAGGTAACGATGAAGGGAAACGGGACCGGGGGGCCAGGATGGCATTCCGTTTCCGGACAGGAAGATTGGACAGACCGGAAGGCGCGATCCCCACATGGGATCGCGCCTTCTGCGCGTTTCGGGGCCCCCGTCGCGACGTCGTCCCGGGCTGGCGACGTCACCGCCAGTCCCACGACGTCATCCCACCCCTCGACGTCATCCCGGCGAAAGCCGGGATCCAGAAAAGCTCGCCGAGTCAATGCGCTGACCGGGCACTGGATCCCGGCTTTCGCCGGGATGACGGTCCTGGTCTGCACGACCCCGAGCCGCGGCGCACAAACGGCCCGTGACGTGAAGAGGCTCCGCCGGCCCAGACCGTAAGCACCTGTCACCGGCGACCCCGTGAAGTCCATCGCCGGATGCATGGGAGTGCCGCGATGTCCGTCGAAGCCAGGACCGCCCTTCGTTCCTCCGCCCTGCTCGTCGCCGCCACGCTTGTCGTGATCGCGACCGACGGCGGGCGCCTCGTCGCCGGCTGGATCGCGGGGTCGCCCGAGACCGGGACGGCCGCGGTGGCGGCGGAGCCGGCCGTGGCCCGCGTCGGCGCCTGCGTCGCCGTGGCGATCGGCCCGGGGGAGCGGGCGGTGCGGGTGGTGCTGCCGGCGATGGGCGACAGGCCCGAGCCCGCGGTCCGCCTCGTCTGCGGCGACCGCGCGCATGAACTGGTCGGCGAGGACATGCCCGCCGCCGTGGCGGTCCTCGAAAAGGCCGACTTCGCCGGGCTCTGACGTCGGTCGTCTCCTCGACCCGGCCGCGCCCCCCTCAACCGGTCTCGGCCTCGGCCTCCTCGAAGGCCGCGGACAGCTCCAGCCACTCCTCCTCGGCGGCCTCGACGGCCCGGACGGCGTCCGCCCGTTCCTTGGAGAGGCGGGTGCCGCGGGCGGCGTCACGGGTGAAGAGGCCAGGGTCGGCCAGCGCGGCGTCGAGCCGGGCGATCGCCGCCTTCAACTCCGCGATGCGCCGCTCCACGCCCTGGATCCGCTTGCGCAACGGCGCGAGTTGGGCGCGTCTCTCGGCGGCCTGGCGCCGGCGGTCCTGCGCCGTGGACTTGGCGTCGCCGCGGCCGGCCGCCCTGTCGCCGGGACCTGCGAGCACGAAGCGGCGGTAGTCGTCCATGTCTCCCTCGAAGGGCGCGACGCGGCCGTCCGCCACCAGCCAGAGCCGGTCCACGGTGGCCTCGACGAGGTGCCGGTCGTGGCTGATCAGGATCACCGCGCCCTCGAAGGTGTTCAGCGCCTCGACGAGGCTCTCGCGGCTGTCGATGTCGAGATGATTGGTCGGCTCGTCAAGGATGAGCAGGTTCGGCCCGGCGAAGGTGGCGAGCCCCAGCAGGAGCCGCGCCCGCTCGCCGCCGGAGAGCTCTCGGGCGGGGGTGTCCATCTTGGCCGTCTCGAGCCCCATCCGGGCGACACGCGAGCGGATCTTCGCCTCCGGCGCGTCCGGCATCAGCCGGCGGACATGCTCCACGGCGCTCTCGGCCGGGCGGAGTTCGTCGAGCTGGTGCTGGGCGAAGTAGGCGATCTCGAGCTTGCTCGCCCGGGTGACCCCGCCGGAGAAGGGCTCGAGCCGCCCCGCGATCAGCTTCGCCAGCGTCGACTTGCCGTTGCCGTTCCTGCCGAGGAGGGCGATGCGGTCGTCGTCGTCGATCCTCAGCGTCACCCCGGAGAGCACCGGCTTGCCCGGGTCGTAGCCGACAGCGACCTTGTCATAGACGAGGATCGGCGGCGCCAGCTTCGCCCTGGCGGGCGGGAAGGTGATCGGCTCCACCCCGGTCTCGACCACCGCGTCGATGGTCTCCATGCGTTCCAGCATCTTCACCCGCGACTGCGCCTGCGTCGCCTTGGACGCCTTCGCCTTGAAGCGGTCGATGAAGGACTGCAGGTGCTTGCGGCGCGCCTCCTGCTTCTCGCGCTGCTTCTCGAGCAGCACCATCTTCTCCCGCCGCTGGCGGGCGAACTGGCTGTAGCCGCCGCGCCAGAGCGTGAGCTTGCCCTGGTCGAGGTGGACGATGTGGTCCACGGCCGTATCGAGCAGGTCGCGGTCGTGGCTGATCAGGATCACCGTGTGCGGGTAGCGCTGCACGTAGCTGGTCAGCCAGAGCGTGCCCTCGAGGTCGAGGTAGTTGGTCGGCTCGTCGAGCAGCAGCAGGTCCGGCGCCGAGAACAGCACGGCGGCGAGGGCGACGCGCATGCGCCAGCCGCCGGAGAAGGCCGAGCAGGGGCGGCGCTGGTCCTCGGCATCGAAGCCGAGGCCGGCGAGGATCGTCGCCGCCCGCGCCTCGGCGCTGTGCGCGTCGATGTCGGCGAGGCGGATCTGGATCTCGGCGATGCGGTGCGGATCGCTCGCCGTCTCCGCCTCGGCGAGCAGGGCGGCGCGCTCGGTGTCGGCGGCGAGCACGAAGTCGATCAGCGACACGCCGGTTCCCGGCGCCTCCTGCTCCACCCGGCCGATCCGGGCCGCGCGCTTCAGCTCGATCGACCCGCTCTCGGCGGCGATGTCGCCGTCGATCAGGTTGAAAAGGGTGGTCTTGCCCGTCCCGTTGCGCCCGACCAGCCCCACCTTCGCCCCCTCGTGGATGGTCACGGAGGCCTTGTCGATCAGGGTGCGCCCGGCGATGCGGTAGGTGAGGTCCTGGATGGTCAGCATGGCCGCCGGTTTGCCCCGGCCGGGCACGGAACGCAAGGGGATGCGGAAGGGTGCCGTGCCGGCGCCGTCACCGGCCGGGCGGCGCCATGGGCCAGGGGCCGGGAGCAGAGGCGGAGACCGCCGCCGACGGGAGGCAGTCGCGGGTTGCGATGGTAAACGAATTCCCGACAAATCCTTGCATCGCTCTTAAGTAAATTCTCTCTGAATCTGCAAGCATTCGGCGTTAATAACGGATACACCTAACCTGTATGTTTTGAATCTAACGTTCCGAAGCGATTCATACTTGACGTGCAAACGTCGTCTCACGCGAAAGGGACGGCTGCACGATGAATGCCAAGCTCATGACCTTTGTACTTGCACTTGCCGCGGCGATGGCCGGGACCGGCGCCGCGTCGGCGGGCAAGGTGACCATGTCCTTGTCCGGCCCGAGCGCACCGCCGATCGGGCACGTCCAGTTCTGCGACGTCCATCCGGGACAGTGCCGGCCGTTCGGGGAGCCCGAGCGGGTCGTGCGCCTGAACGGCGACACCTATGAGCAGCTTGCGACGCTCAACACGGCGGTGAACCGCGCCGTCATGCCGGCCACCGACATGGAGATCTTCGGCACGCTGGAGCGCTGGGAGTATCCCGGCCTCAGCGGCGACTGCGAGGACTACGTGCTGGAGAAGCGCCGCCTGCTCGTCGAGGGCGGCTGGCCGGAGAGCGCGCTGCTCATCACCGTGGTGCGCGACGAGATCGGCGAGGGGCACGCGGTGCTCACCGTCCGCACCGATCGCGGCGACCTAGTGCTCGACAACAAGACCGACCGCATCCTGCCGTGGAACGAGACGCCCTACTTCTTCGTCAAGCGCCAGTCGGCCCGCAACGCCGCCGCCTGGGACGGCATCGACGACGGCCGCCCGATGGCGGTGGGCAGCCTGCGCTAGTCCACCCTCCGCATCCCCGCCTTGAAGCGGCGGGCGTTCTCGACATAGTGCCGGGCGGACCGGCGGAGGCCCTCGATGGCCGCCTCGTCGAGCTGGCGCACCACCCTCGCCGGCATGCCGACCACCAGAGATCCGGGCGGGATCACCTTGCCCTCGGTCACCAGCGCGCCGGCCCCGACGAGGCAGTTCTCGCCGATCACCGCGCCGTTGAGCACGGTGGCGCCCATGCCAATCAGCGTGTTGTCGCCGATGGTGCAGCCGTGCAGCGTCGCCCGGTGGCCGATGGTGCAGCCGCGGCCGACAACCACCGGGTAGCCCGGGTCGGTATGGACGACGGTGTGCTCCTGAACGTTGCTGCCGTCGCCGATGGTGATCGGCTCGTTGTCGCCGCGCAGCACCGAGCCGAACCAGACGCCGACGCCGGCGCCCACCGCCACCTTGCCGATCAGCACCGCGTCCGGCGCGATCCAGACGTCGCCGTCGCCGGGAAGGGTCGGGGCGACCCCGTCGATCTCGTAGAGCGGCATGCCCGTCTCCCCTCGCATTCGCCGGCGACGACCCTAAGCCTCTTTCCGACAAGGTGGAACCACCTTGCTCGTCCTGAACGGACTGTGCCGAGGCGTCCGGTCCTCAGGCCAGCGTGTCGCGGATGGCGAGGGCGAATTCCAGCACCACGATGCCGGAGCACAGGCTCCACACCGCCGCGATCCCGGCGGAGGCGGCGAGCCAGCCGACCGGACGGCGCTCGATCAGGCGGCCGCGGATGGCGTTGCGCATCAGGATCACCGGCCCCGCGAACATCAGCAGCATCACCTGGACCACGCCCGTGGACATCTTGTCCCCGGGGAAGTCGAAGCGCGCCGGCGTCGCCGTCAGCAGCTGGTAGAAGGAGGCCAGCACCCCCGCCGCGACGAAGCCGGAGGCCATCGCGAAGCCGGCCACGAAGAGTTCTCCCATCATGACGTTTACCCGTCCTTAACCACGATCCCGAAATGACACGGTTGGTCCGTGTCGTCCACGGTGAGTCGCAAGGGCCGGGCCGACCGGCGCTTCGACGGCGGCGACGGGCGGAAGTCCGGGTTTTCCGCGCTTCATCCGGCCGGAGCCCGGCCGGGTGGCCGCGATTGGACGCTCGAGGCGTATCGAAAGGGGAAAGCGATGGCCCATTTCGCGGCATATCCGGAAGACCCGGAGGCCTTCCGGGTCCGACGGCCGGCCCGGCGGGCCTCCTCGGGCATCTGGTCGCTGAGGATCGTGACGGGCTGCCTCGTCGTCGCCGCCCTGCTGGCGATCGGGGACTTCGCGCTCTCCTGGTCCCGCTCGATCGGAGAGGCGGAGGGCAGGGTGGCGGACCCGATGCCGGTGACGCTGTTCGTCGGCCGGCAGCGGCTGACGGTGCCGGCCAACATGTTCCGCTTCGCCGACCAGCGCACGGTCGGCCCGCACGAGGAGGTGGACCTGGCGATCCACTGGCCCTCGATGGAGGGCTGGACCCCCGCGCGGCGCGACGCCTTCCTCGACCAGGGCGAGGATGCGCCGGTGCTGTTCGTGACGCTGAAGCGCCGGGCCACGGCCACCGACAGCGCCGGACGGCTCGCCAGCGTCTACCTGCACTTCCTCGACGACGAGGCGCTGCCGGCGCCCGCCGGGCTCGCCGGCCGCGCCCTGCAGATGGACGCGGCGCTCGCGGGCGAGGAGGTATACTTCGAGCCGGGCTCGGTCGCCCCGTTCACGGCGCACTGCCTCTCCCCGGACGGGTCCGGCTTTCCGGCGCTGTGCATGACCGAGATCCATGCGGGCGAGGACCTGTCGATCCAGGTCCGCTTCCGCAAGGGCCTCATCGGCGACTGGGCCGCGCTCAAGGAGGCGATCCGCCTCCTGCCGCTGCGCTTCGGAGTGGTGTCCTGACGGCCCGCGCCTGGATCACTCGAGGTCCATGGCGAGGATGGCCATCTGGAAATTGTAGCTGAGGTCGTCCTCGTCCTCGTCGTCGCGGAAGATGAGGCCCACGAACTCGTCCCCCACCATCACCTCGGCCGAATCGGTCTTGCGTGGCCGCGCCCGCACGCTGATCGCCGGCGAGCCCAGCGTCCGGCGCAGATAGGCCTCGAGTTTCTGGATTTCGTCCTTGTTCACGATGCTCGCTCCGTTGCCGCCCCGTGGGGACTTCTTGCACGGACCGCCCCGCGATGAAAACCCTCGGGCGGCCCTTTTCGGTGGACCGCCCGGGCCGTTCAGATGTTTTCGCCGGCCTCGTTGAGGAGGTGGTCCATCGACCGGGCCGGCTCCGCGCAACCGGCCTCGCCGACGACGCGGGCGGGGACCCCTGCCACAGTCGTGCAGGGCGGGACCGGCTTCAGGACCACCGAGCCGGCGGCGACGCGCGAATTCCTTCCGACCTCGATGTTGCCGAGGATCGAGGCGTGGGCGCCGATCAGGACGCCGTGGCGGATCTTCGGGTGGCGATCGCCGCTCTCCTTGCCGGTGCCGCCGAGGGTGACCCCCTGCAGGATCGACACGTCGTCCTCGATCACCGCCGTCTCGCCGACGACGATGCCGGTGGCATGGTCGAGGAACAGGCCGCGGCCGATCCGGGCGGCCGGGTTGATGTCCACCTGGAACACCTGCGACGACCGGCTCTGGATGTAGAGCGCGAGGTCGCGGCGGCCGTTGTTGAGCAGCCAGTGGGCGAGGCGGTGGGCCTGGATGGCGTGGAAGCCCTTGAAGTAGAGCACGGGCTCCAGCACCCGTTCGCAGGCCGGGTCGCGGTCGAGCACGGCGACGATGTCGACGCGGAAGGCCTCGCCGATCGAGGGATCGGCCGCCACCGCGTCGAGATAGGCCTGGCGGATCAGCGAGCCGGGCAGGGCGCCATGGTCGAGCCGGTCGGAGACGCGCTGGATCACCGCGTCCTCGAGGCGCGGCTGGTCGAGGATGCTCGCGTGGATGAAGCCGCCGAGGGCGGGCTCGCGCTCCACCACCATCGCCGCTTCCTCGCGAAGGCGCTGCCAGACCGGATCGACGGCGTCGAGCGACCGGATCCCGGACGGCCTGAGGTTTGCTGTCATCGCCTGTTCCTTCGCAGTTCCGTTTCGCGGAGCCGGCCGAGGCCTCGGCCCCCGCCGGCCATCCCCCGACGAAGGGAGTGGATGAGCCGGCCGATGCTTCCGGTCTAGGATAGGGCCGGACCGATGATTTAAAAAGCGCCGCCCGGATGACATTTCGGCGACTGGCTGCGTTTGGTCCTGACGGCGATGACCCAGGATGCGGGGCGTTGGATGCGACAGACGCGTGCGGTGAAGCAAACGGTTCCGGAGGCGGGGCGCATCGGCGTCGAGGTTGTGGGCAGCCTCGGGCGGATCGAGATCGAGAACTCCGGCCGGCACAACGCGCTGTCCCTCGCCATGTGGAGGGCCATTCCGGACGCGGTGGCCGCGCTGGAGGCGAATCCGGAGGTGCGGGTGATCCTCCTCGCCGGCGGCGGCGGCGGCGCCTTCGCGTCGGGGGCGGACATCAGCGAGTTCGACGCCGTGCGCGCCGACGCGGCGACCTCGGCAGACTACGAGGCGGCGAACGCGGCCGCCTTCGAGGCCGTGCGACGGGCGGCGAAGCCGACCCTGGCGATGATCCGTCGCTTCTGCATGGGCGGCGGCGTCGGACTCGCGGCCGCCTGCGACGTGCGGATCGCCTCCGCCGACACCCTCTTCGCCATTCCCGCCGCCCGGCTCGGCCTCGCCTATCCGACCGACGCGGTCGCGGACATCGTCGCCCTGATCGGCCCCTCGCGGGCCAAGGACCTGTTCTTCACCGCCAAGCGGGTCGACGCGGAGACGGCGCTGCGGATCGGCCTCGTCGACGAGGTGGTGCCGGACGACGACCTGGAGGCGGCGACCGTCGCCTACGCCGCCCGGGTCAGCACCCTGGCGCCGTTGACCCAGCGCGCCGTCAAGGCCGCGATCAACGCCGTGGTGTCCTGCGACCGCCCGGGACTCCAGGAAGCGCGCCGCCTCGCCGAGGCCTGCTTCGACAGCACCGACTACGCCGAGGGCCGCGCCGCCTTCCGAGAAAAGCGCGAGCCGGTGTTCCGGGGAAGCTGAGGGGGAGCCGACCTTCCTTCTCCCCGCCGGGGAGAAGGAAAAAGCGCCCGGCCCGAGGGGGTCGCCGCAGGCCGCCTCCCGAATATGTCACCACGCGGCACGCCCGCCGTCCGGTCAGCGCGGGGCTGCCGTGCCATGCGGGGGCTGAAGCGCCAAAGCTCGTCCACGCACGACCCGCGACTTGTCCACAGGATAGCTACGGAATGTCCACGGCTTGTCCCGAGGTCCTGCAGCCGCTTGTGGACAGCCTGCCCCCCGGGCTCGGAGTGCCAGGGCGCCCTGATCCCCGGCGGAGTCCGCCGGCGCGGCGGTTCTCACGCCGGCAGGCCCGTGTTGCCGCGGACGCGGCGACACCGCCGGCAGGACGCGGCGTCGGATCCGGTCAGCAATCGCGGGACCGGGCACCGGAGGACCGGAGCCGCGACAAGCTGTGGAGCATCATGCTCGCCACCGCCCGGCCCGCGCGCAGGGACGCGTCGAGGGACCGGCCGGTGGCGATCGCCTCAATCGCCTTGCCGACCGTCCGCAGCGGGTCGTAGCACTGCCCCGCGTATATCTCGGCCAGCCGGGCGGCGTGCTGGGCGCGCAGCAGCCGGCGCCGGTCCGGCGGCGCGTCGCGCTCGATCATCCTGAAGATCCTCTGGTGACCGGCTTCGACCAGGTTCCTGTCGTGGGAGATGCGCTCGCCGGCGTCGAAGTGGTACTCGACCAGCGGCGCCGGCACCGCGACCAGCGGCCCGAGCCTGGCAAGGCGCAGCCAGAAGTCCCAGTCCTGGCAACTCGGCATGTCCGGTTCGAAGCCGCCGACCCTCATCCAGGCGTCGCGGCGAACGAGGGCGCTGGAGGAGCCGCCGAGCACGTTCCGGGCGAACAGGTCCTCGCGCGTCACCAGCGGCGGCGTGCGGATCACCCGTGTGGGCCGGTCGGTGTAGATGAACTCGATCCCGCAGAAGGCGGCGGGCGAAGAGGGGTGCCGCGCCAGCAGTTGGGACTGGCGCTCGATCTTCTCCGGTTTCCAGACGTCGTCGGAATCGAGCAGCGCGATGAGGTCGCCACGGCTCTCCTCGGCCCCGCGGTTGCGGGCGGCCGGGGCGCCACGGCTCTCCGCCTGCCGGATCAGCTTCACCGCGCCATGCTCGCGGGCGAGCGCCTCGACCACGGCCGGAGTGTCGTCGGTCGACCCGTCGTCGACCACGACCACCTCTTCGACCGGGACCGTCTGGGCCACGACGCTCAGGATCGCGCGCGCAAGCACGTCGGCCCGGTTCTTCGCGGGGATGACGACGGATATGGTCCCGCTGTCACCCGTGGCAGGGCACGGCGACGGTCGATGTGCCGGGCCGGACCCGTCCTCTGGGACGGGCTTCGACGATGCTGTTGGGTGGACCGATTCTCGCAACCATTCCCCTCGGCCGGAACAAACCAGAGCGGGGGAACGTATCCCGGAATCGGATTGCATGCGCAAGCCCTTGTGTTCGCGCGGCCCCGTCCGGATCGCGCGGCGGCTGGCGGCGAAGTATGGTAGGGTCATGGCGCTCGGCCCTTCAGTCAGGCGCGGCACGGTGTCCGGACCGGCGATCCGGGCTGCCGCCCCGCGGGTGGCCCGGGCCGACGGGCCAGGAAGGGAACGCCTCATGACGCGAGCCAGCTTCGACGCCGACAGGGCCGCGGACATCCACCGGCACCTGCACAGCCACCTGCCGTCCGATCCGGCCCTTCGCGTGAAGGCGCTGGAGAGTCTCGTCGTGGAAAAGGGTCTGGTGGCCGCGGCGACGATCGATGCCTGGATCGAGGCCTATCGGGATCACATCGGACCGAAGCGCGGCGCCCGGATCGTGGCGCGCGCCTGGGGCGACCCGGGGTTTCGGGCCCGGCTGCTCGACGACGCGGCGGAGGCGGTCAAGGACTTCGGCTTCGAGGGCAGCGCCACCGGCCACCTGAAGGCCGTCGAGAACACCGCGTCGCAGCACAACCTCGTGGTCTGCACCCTGTGCTCCTGCTACCCCTTCTCCATCCTCGGCATGTCGCCGGCCTGGTACAAGTCCGCCGAATACCGGGCCCGCGCGGTGCGCGAACCGCGCGCCGTGCTGCGGGAGTTCGGCGTCGACCTTCCGGAGGAGGTGGGCGTGCGCGTCTGGGACTCGACGGCCGAACTGCGCTACCTCGTCATCCCGCAGCGGCCGGGCGGGACGGAGGGCTGGGACGAGGAGCGACTCGCCGCGATCGTCACGCGCAACGCGATGATCGGCACCGAGCGCGATCTTCCGGTTCCGGAGGGCAGCTGATGGACGGGATCCACGACCTCGGGGGCATGCAGGGGTTCGGCCCCGTTCCGGTCGAGGCCGGGGACGCGCCTTTCGCCTTCGAGTGGGAACGCCGCATGTGGGGAATCGCGCGCTCCGGCGTCGCCCGCGGAATCACCATCGACTGGTTCCGCTACGGCCTCGAGCTGATGGTGCCGAAGGACTACCTGTCCTTCCGCTATTTCGAGAAGTGGTGCGCCAACTATCTGATGTTGCTGGTGGACAACGGCGAACTCGCGATGGACGAGGTGGTCGCGGGCCGGGCTGGCAGCCGCGGGGATCCGGCGCCGCCCCTCGGCGTCGACGCCGTACTCGAGCGAAACCGGGCCGGCTGCGTCTCCTTCGCGGTCGCCTGCGGGACAGCGCCGGGCTTCCGGCCGGGGGACCGGGTCGGCACCGTCGCGCACGGCCATGCCGGCCACATCCGGCTGCCACGCTACGCGAGGGGCCGGACCGGGACCGTCGCCGCCCACCACGGTGCGCACGCCGTGCCCGACGAGGGGGCGGTGGGCCGGACGGTGGGCGAGCATCTCTATACCGTCGCCTTCTCCGCGACGGACCTGTGGGGCGACGGCGCCAACCCGCGTGACGACGTCACGCTCGACCTGTGGGAGCGATACCTTGTTCCATCCGGATGACCCGCTCTCCCCGCGCGACCTGGTGTTCGACGAGCCGTGGCACGCCGAGGTGCTGTCGATCGCCGACGGTCTCGTCAGGGAGGGCCGCGTCACGCCGGGGCAATGGGCGGCCGCCCTGGGCGCGGCGCTGCGCCGGGCGGAGGCCGCGGGCCGGCCGGACACGGCGGACACCTATTACATGGCGGCGCTGGAGGCGCTGGAGGCTCTGCTGGCGGGCGTCGGCGTGCCCGCGTCCGAGCAGGCCGCGCGAAAGTCGGCCTGGGAGGAGGCCTATCGCCGCACGCCCCACGGCCAGCCGGTGCGGCTCTAGCGGTGCGTCATCCGGGTCCCCGTCGGTGACCCGGGCGAGCCCCGGAGTGGTTGGGGAGGTGGCGGGGGACGCCGCCGACAGGCTCCGGCCCGGGTTGGCGGGCGCAGGGCGATCGTCCGCCTGCGCCTGCCGGAGTCGCCGCGAGAGTGGCGGCTATCGCGCGTTGGTCGCCTTGTAGGCCGATGCGACCTTTCCGGCCGCCGCCTGCAACGAGGTGAACTCGTCGGAGGAGAACGCCAGCGAGGTCTGCAGGTTGGCCGCCCCGCCGGAAGCGCCAGCCGCCATCACCGCCGCCAAGGTGGACGCCGCGTCGCGGCCCTCGGCGACGATGTGGAAGTCGAAGGCCCCCGTCGTCGCATAATAGGAGATCATCCGCCCGCCCGAGGCCTCGATCAGGCCGCGGACCGCCGCGCCCCTGTCGCTCGGGTTCGCCATCATGCCGCGAAGGCCCTCCGCGGTGTAGTTCCCGGTGATGATGAAAGTCGGCATGGTGTTCTCCCCCCTTGGGAAAGCCCGGCGAGCGGCAGACCGGATGATCCGCCCGCTCGACGGACCGGCAACGTTAACATGAGAAAGTAACAGGGGTCGACCAGCGCGGCCGTTGGGCGTAAGGCATCGGGCGAGGAGGCCGACGGTCGCTTGCCTGGAGGCGGAATCCGGCCGGACGGTGCGGCACCTCGGTTTGCGTCGCCTGCATGCGCCGGTTGTCTAGACCTTTCAACAATCCCTTAACGCGACCTCAACCCGGGCCGATGCACACTGGGCAATAGTCTCCGACAGGAGGTCTGCCCATGCGTATCGTGCGGTTCCTCGCCGTGATCGTGATCGCGGCCGGCATTGACGTGGGGCTACTCGACGGCGCCGTCACCTCGTCGCTCGTCAACAAGTCCGTAACGGCCGTCCGCGGCTTCGGCTACGAGATCGCGTCCTTCGTCCAGGACCTGACGATGATCTGACCGCCCCGCGCGGTGAAACGCCGGACGGGCCGCCCCCCGGGGGGACGGCCCGTCCTGTGCTTGTGAAAAACGAATAAAATATCAGAGTCTTCCAACGCCGGGATCATAGCCCGGCCGTTGATGGATGTCCCATAACGATACATGACGCGCCGTAACAATCCGTGAGGCCGGTGGGCACGAGGCGGGATACCAGGCCGGCGGACCTCTACTGCGGCGCCGCCGGAATGCGGTTGCCGCCGATCGCCTCCGACCAGTACGCGTCGACCGCGGCGAGGGAGCCCGTTTCCTCCACATCGTCGAGGAGGGGCGCCTCGTCCATGACGGCCTCCGGCACCGGCAGCACGAACATGTTGAGGGTCGGCGTCGTGCGCAGCGCCGCGAAGGGCACGGCAACGGTGTCCTCGCCGAGGCCCCAGAAGCCGTCGCGCTCGATCAGGGCATAGAGGATCCGGCCGCTGCCGGGGTCGAACACCAGGTCCTCGATCTCGCCAAGCTCGTCGTCCTTGCTGTTGCGCACGTCGGCGCCGACGATCTCGCCGGTGCTCACCGTTCCGGCGATCTGGTCCATCGGGTAGGAGCCGCGCAACTGCTCCTCGCGCCAGGCGGAGATCGCCGCCGGATCGAAGTCGCCGCCGAACTCGCCGGTGAAGCGGCCGTAGAGGTCCGTCGCCGCCCCGGCCACGGTCAGGCAGGCCTCCTCCGCCCCCTGGCGGGCGAGGACATGCGCGGCGTTGAACAGCGCGCGGAGTTCCCGGCGCGGCGCTTCGGCCCAGGCGCGCTCGCCCCAGGGGCCGGCTGCCTCGCCGATGGCCACCGGCTCGCCGGCCGGATCGCGGCCGGGAGCGCCGGTCTCCGGATCGGCCGCGACCGTGTCGTCGGCCTCGACCACCTGGTCCAGCGTCGGCGCCATGCCGCCGTTCGCCAGGGAGCCGTCGCGCCGGTTCCAGCCGGTCAGCCACAGGCCGTCCTCGCGCATGCGGGCGGAGAGATCCTGCAGGACCTCGAGGCAGGAGCCCGCGGCGCCCGCCGGGCGCTGCACCTCCATCGGCGTGTCGTTCTGGGCGAAGGCGAGGGCCGTCGTCGAGACGAGGGCCGAGGCGGCGAGCGCCGCGGTTGCAAGGCGGTCCATGACATGTCTCCCCGGATGGCGAGGTGAATCCGGCGCACCCCGCCGGGGTGCGCCCGCTAGATGAGGAAGCGCCCGGAGGGGGGAGATGTTCCATGGCGGCGCGCCAGGGTCGCTTGCCCCGACGCCGATTCGCCGCCATCAAGGGACCAGCATGCACCCGGAGTGAGTTCGATGATCGAGTTCGGCCCGGGCCCCTGCCTGGACCAGGAGGCGAGGCGGATGGAGCCGGACCGGGTCTGGTGCCGCTGGGCCGTGGACCGGATCGCCGCCGACGTCCGACGCACTTCCGACACCCATCTCGTCGCGCTCGACCTGCCGGCGCTGCCGGGCATCCACGTCTATCTCAAGGACGAAAGCACGCACCCGACCGGCAGCCTGAAGCACCGGCTGGCGCGCTCGCTGTTCCTGTTCGCCATCGTCAACGGCTGGATCCGCCAGGGCACCCCGGTGATCGAGGCGTCCTCGGGGTCCACCGCCGTGTCGGAGGCGTACTTCGCGCGGCTGCTCGGCCTGCCCTTCGTCGCGGTGATCCCGCGCGGCACCTCGCCGGAGAAGATCGCGGCGATCGCCCACCACGGCGGGCGGACCCACGCGGTGGACGACCCGCGCGACCTGGTGTCGGAGGCCGCCCGCCTCGCCGCCGAGACCGGCGGCCACTTCATGGACCAGTTCACCTATGCCGAGCGCGCCACCGACTGGCGCGGCAACAACAACATCGCCGAGTCGATCTTCCACCAGATGGCCCGCGAGCCGCACCCGGTGCCGCGCTGGGTGGTGATGAGCGCCGGCACCGGCGGCACGTCGGCCACCATCGGCCGCTACGTGCGCTACCTCGGCCTGCCGACGCGACTCTGCGTTGTGGACGTCGAGCGCTCCGTCTTCTTCGACGCCTGGCGCACCGGCGACCGCGCGCTCACCATCCCGCAGGGCTCGCGGATCGAGGGCATCGGCCGGCCGCGCTGCGAGCCCTCCTTCGTGCCCTCGGTGGTCGACCGGATGGAGCGGGTGCCGGACGTGGTCTCGCTCGCCACCATGCGGGTGCTGGCGAGGCGGCTCGGCCGGCGGCCCGGCGGTTCGACCGGCACCAACCTCTACGGCCTGCTGAGGATCGCGGCGGAGATGCGCAACGCCGGGGAGGGGGGCTCCCTGGTGACGCTCGTCTGCGACGCCGGCGAGCGCTACGCGGGCACCTACTACGACGACGACTGGGTGGCGGCGCAGGGATTCGACCTCCGGCCGCACATGGAGCGGGTGGACCGCTTCCTCGACGGCGGCGACTGGATCGAGGCGGAGTGACGCGGGGAGGGACGGCGGGATGACGCTACGACTCTATGACCTCTGCGGCGCCGGGGACCTGCGCTTCAGCCCCTATTGCTTCCGCGCCAAGATGGCGCTGGCGATCAAGGGCCTGGCCTACGAGACCATCCCGGTGCCGTTCACCGGGATCGCCGAGATCGGCCGGGGTTCCTTCCGCACGGTGCCGGTGCTGGTCGACGGCGAACGGCGCGTCGGCGACAGCTTCGCCATCGCCGAGCACCTCGAGGCGACGCGGCCAGCACCGCCGCTGTTCGCCGGCGGCGGAGCGGGCAGGGCGGCGACCCGATTCGTCGAGGGACTGATGAACGGCCTCGTCCAGCCGGTGATCTCCCCGCTGATGGGGGCGGACATCCACGCCCGGCTGCAGGAGGCGGACAAGGCCTACTTCCGCCAGTCCCGCGAGTATCGCTTCGGCAGGTCCCTCGAGGCGGCGCAGGCGGAGCGGGAGGCGAGGCTTCCCGAACTCCGCCGCCTGCTGCTGCCGCTCCGGCACGCCCTGCGCGATCGCCCGTTCCTCGGCGGCGACCGGCCGCTGTTCGTGGACGCGGTGCCCTTCGGCACCATCGCTTGGACCGCCGCGGTCGGCACCTTCGACCTTC
This sequence comes from Pleomorphomonas sp., assembly GCA_041687675.1. Taxonomy (GTDB): domain Bacteria; phylum Pseudomonadota; class Alphaproteobacteria; order Rhizobiales; family Pleomorphomonadaceae; genus JAWLBM01. Next base: position 38,248 of record JAWLBM010000035.1, read on the forward strand.
TCGGCGGCGACGAGGTCCTCGCTCCATGGTTCGAGCGCTGCCGGGCGGTTACCGGGCTGGCCTTCCCGGCTCCGCCGCCCGGGTGAAGGCGTTGACGGCCGCCTTGTCCCCGCTCCGCCCGGGCGGGGCTAGCATCGTCGCCTCTCGCTTAAGGAGGCGTCCATGGCGGTGCACGAACGCGGGCTTGCTGTCATCCGGCATTTCGAGGGTTTGAGGCTCACGGCCTACCGCGACCCGGTCGGGCTTCTGACCATCGGCTACGGCCACACGGGGCCGGCGGCGGCGCCCGGGCGTCGGATCACCCGCGCCGAGGCCGAGCGGCTGCTGGCCGCGGATCTCGCCGATGCCGAGGCGGCGGTGGACGCGCTGGTCCGGGCGCCGGTTCCGGCCGAGCGCCGGGCGGCGCTGGTCTCCCTCGCCTTCAACATCGGCCGGGAGAACCTCGCGCGGTCGACGCTTCTGAGGAAGCTCAACGCCGGTGACGTCGCCGGGGCGGCGGAGGAGTTCGGCCGCTGGGTGCACGGCACCCTGCGGGGCCGGAAGGTCGTGCTGCCCGGCCTGGTGCGGCGGCGGGCGGCGGAGCGGGCGCTGTTCCTCGGGGAACCCACCGGCGTGCCGGGAGACCCCGGCCCGTCGAAATCCTGCGCCGCCTGAGCCGCGGCGGTGGTCAGCCCGCCCGGCGGCGGCAATTCCAGCGCCACTGGCGGCGCTTGCCGGTGTCGATGTGGATGGAGCGGGTGTGGCAGTAGAGGCCGATGCCGCCCCGGTCCGGCTGGGCGAAGAAGAAGCGCGCGAGGTCGTCGCGCGCGACGCCGGGCATGAAGAGGTCCAGCGCGTTGCAGTAGAGGTGCTGCGAATGGACGGCGCCGCGGACGCGGCGGTTGTGCCCGGGCGAGCGATAGCCGGAGGTCACCACCACCTTCTTGCCGAAATGCGACTCGGCCCGGCGGACGAGGTTGAGAAGGTCCGGCTTGACGCAGCCGACGTTGATCGCCGAATGCGCGAGCAGCAGGCCGTTGGCGGCCTGGACGGTCTTGCGCGGAATCCCCGGCACCGCGCGGGCGAAGGGATGGTCGCTGCCGCCGAAGAGGTCGCCCGGGTCGCCGTCCGGCGTGCGCGAGACGAGCACCAGCCCACCCTGCCAGTTGACGCCGGGAAGGTCGGCGATCAGCGGCTCCGCCGCCTCCGGGCGCGACGTGTAGACATTGACGAAATCGTGCTTGAGGCCGTCGTCGAGGGGCTCCTCCGGCACGGCGATGACGTCGGGATCGGCCTCCACCTCGCCGGCGATCTCGGCTTCGCTCAGTTCGTCCTCGGGCAGGTCCTCGAAGGCCTCGGCGGCGGCGTCCTCCCCGGGCGAAGGATCCGGCGTGCGGAAGAAGGCGAGCAGGCCGCGCGGCGCACCCGTCGCCCCGGCGAGCGCGGGCCGGTCCGTATCGACCCCGGCGGCGACGCCGTCCTTGCCGGCCTCCTCGCCCGCGGCGACGTCGGCAGTCCCGGGCTCCTCGACCGATGCGACATCTGTAGTCCCGGCGTCCTCGCCCGAGGGCGTCTCGTCCGTTGCAGCCGCAGTCTCTTCCGCCGACTCGCCGTCCCCGGGCGCCTCGGCCGTTGTCTCCCCGGCGTCCGCCGATTCGCTCGACGCCGGCGTCCTGGCCGCGAAGTCGGAGGCATCGTAGACGGCGCCGGAGCAGGAGGCGGCCGCGGAGGCCAGGAGGAGCGCAGCGATCAGTCGTAGGGTCATCAGGCGGCCGTTCCCCGTCTTTCGAACCTCGAGTGGCCGCCTTTCAGCCATCGGAATGCGGCAATTCGACGTCGCTCGTGCACGGCGGGCACAGGGAATACCGGACCGCCGCCCCGGGCAAGGAGAAAATGCATCGTCAGTTCAGCAAGGCTTGCCCGCCTCCGGCACGCCGGGCGCGCCGGGGGCGGGCGGCCCGTCACCACTTGCCGGTGTTGGGCATCGACGACCAGGGCTCGGCCGGGGCCTTGGCATCGCCCTTCTGCAGCAGCTCGATCGAGATGTTGTCCGGCGAGCGGACGAAGGCCATGCGACCGTCGCGCGGCGGGCGGTTGATGGTGATGCCGGCGTCCATCAGGCGCTGGCAGGTCTGGTAGATGTCGTCGACCTCGTAGGCCAGATGCCCGAAGTTGCGGCCCTCGCCGTAGACCTCGGGATCCCAGTTGTAGGTGAGCTCGACGAGCGGCGCGGCGTGCGCCCGGCCCGCCTCGACGTCCTCGGAGGCGGCGAGGAAGATCAGCGTGTAGCGGCCGGCCTCGCTCTCGCTGCGGCGGACTTCGACCATGCCGAGGTGCTTGCAGAAGAACTCGAGCGATGCATCGACGTCGGTGACGCGGATCATGGTGTGAAGATAGCGCATGGGTACCTCTCTCGTGGTCGATGGCCGCCCCGGCCGGGCGGCCGGGCCGGCCCGGCCTTTCTTAGTCCGACCTGCGCCGCTCGGCCACCCCTGTGGATGAACCCGCGTCCCGGCTGCAACAGGGGCGACCAATGTCACGAATCATGGAGACAGACGCCGCATCGGCTCTTGCGGCCCCGGTGGTCTTCGGTGGTAAGCTTGTTCGGCTGGAATCATCGCGGAATACGTGCAGATCGCTGCGCTACCCGCCAAATTCGTGGGGGGCTCGTGTATGGCCAAGGGTCACCTCGACCAGGACACGGAACGTCTTGAGGAGGGTGGCGCCCTCGACATCGTAGAGGTCGCTGGTGCGATCAAGTGGTTCGACATAGCCAAGGGATTCGGGTTCATCGTCCCGGACGAGCCGGGAATGCCGGACATCCTGCTGCATGTGTCCTGCCTGCGCCGCGACGGCTACCAGACCGCATACGAGGGTGCGCGCGTCGTCTGCGAAGTGATCAACCGGTCCAAGGGGCTGCAGGCGTTCCGCGTCCTGTCCATGGACGAGAGCACCGCGGTGCACCCCTCGCAGCTGCCGCCCTCGCGCACGCACGTCCAGGTGCAGCCCACCAGCCAGCTCGAGCCGGCGGTGGTGAAGTGGTTCAACCGCATCCGCGGTTTCGGCTTCCTCACCCGCGGAGAGGGGACGGAGGACATCTTCGTCCACATGGAGACGCTGCGCCGCTTCGGCATCGCGGAACTTCGCCCGGGGCAGACGGTTCTGGTGCGCTATGGCGACGGCCCGAAGGGTCTGATGGCGGCCGAGATCCGGCCGCTGCAGCCCGGCGGGATCCCCTCGTCCCATTGACGCCGGGGCCGGCGGCAGGCAGGGGGGCCACCTCCGCAGCGGGCCGGCCGCGGCCCCTCCGACCCGCAGGACCCGCCGATGATCCGATCGTCCGCCTTCCTTCGCGCCGCCCTGCTGTTGCTGGCGGTCGTGCTGGCGCCGCCCGCCGTCGCGCCTTTGGCGATGTCGCCGGCCGCGGCGCAGGACATCCTGCCGCCGGGGCCCGTGTCGGAGCTGGCGGTGGAGACCGACACCGGCGTCTACCCGTTTCTGGTCGAGGTCGCCGACGATCCGCGCGAGCGCGCGCAGGGCCTGATGTACCGCCGGGAGCTGCCGGCGGACCGGGGCATGCTGTTCGACATGGAGGCGTCCCGTCCGGCGGGCTTCTGGATGCGCGACACCTACGTGTCGCTCGACATCATCTTCATCGGCGAGGACGGGCTGGTGAAGACCATTGCCGAGCGGACCGAGCCTCTCTCGGAGGCGGTGATCCCGAGCGGCGAGCCCGTGCGCTTCGTGCTCGAACTGGTGGCGGGGACCGCGCGCAAGATCGGGCTGAAGCCGGGCGACAGGGTGCGCCACCGGGTGATCGACATGGTGGCCGGGCCCTGACGGCCCCGGCCGGTCAGCCGCAGCCGAGCATCCGGATCGCCGCGGGCAGCACGATGCGGGGCCGGCTGTAGAGAGAGCCGTAGCGGTCGTCGGCGACCGCGACGCCCGTTGCCGCCAGCGCCGCCTCGATCTCGTCCACCGTCTTGTTCCTGCAGGCGGGGATCGAGCGGATCGCCGCGAAGGCGCCGGCGACGACCGGCGCCGCCATCGAGGTCCCCGCCAGGCGACGGTACCCCCATCCGAAGGAGGACTTGGTCAGGGTCCGCCCGGTCGACCAGGGATAGCCGCCGTCGCCGCCCGGCGCGAGCAGGTCCACCGGCCCGCCCATGTTGCTGTAGCTGGCCACCAGCGCCGGATTGGATCCGGTGTGCTTGGTCACCGCGCCCACCGTCACCGCGCCGCGGATGCAGCCCGGCCTGGAGACGCCGTCCGTGTCGTAGGAGTTGCCGGAGGCGATCACGGTGGCGATGCCGGCCGCCCGGAGCTTGTCGACGATGCTGTTTCGCGGGTCGCCGTCGCAGTAGGTCCGGACGGTCTCGCCGCTGCCGAGGCTGAGGTTGACGGCGTCGATCATCCGGCCCCCCACGCCGCCGCGCAGCTTGTAGACGCGCTCCAGGCCCTTCTGGATGTCGGAGGTGAAGGCGCCGACGTAGCTGCCGCTCGGCGTGTCGATTCTCGAGAACACCTTGATCGCGACGATACCGCCCCAGCGCGCCACCCCGTTCCGCGGCTCGCCGCGCTTCCAGTCGGTGTTGCGGCCGGCGGCGATCCCGGCGACGTGGGTGCCATGGCCGCAGCCCTCGAGAGCGAGGTTGCAGTCGAGCCCGGATCCGGGGGCCACCGAAGAGGCGGCGCCGCCCGGGCAGAGGCTCGTCGAGGAGCCTCCGCTGAAGGTGGTGGTGGTGCTGTAGCAGGCTTCGGACACGACCTTCCGGCGCAGGAACTCGTGCTTCTTGTTGACGCCGGTGTCGAGCACGGCCACCGCGCGGCCGCCCCCGTTCGCTCCCATCGAATAGGCGCCGCTCGACCACGTCGTCCCGATCAGCCGGCCGACGTCGGCGAGCACGGGCCGGACGATCTCGTCCTCGACGATGCGCACGACGTCCGGATCGGCGGCGAGGCGGGCGAGTTCGGCGGCGTCGACCGAAATGGCCATCGCCGGCGAGAAGTCCATCAGCTTCGCCGGACCGCCTCCGGCCAGAACCGTCTCGGAGCGGACCGACAGGGCGCGCGCCAGCACCGCGGCCTGGGCGCGGCGGACCGCGGCGGTCCGGTTGCGGTCGCCGGCGAGAAGGCCGGAGAGCCCCGGCGGCGGACCGGCTTCCGGTTCGCGAAGCTCCACGATCACCCGGATCGGCCGCCCGCTCATCGCCGCCTTCGACTGAAGCGAGAGGAGGGCCGGCGCGGGCCGGTCGGCCGACGGGAAGCCTGCCGGCGCGGCGACCGCCGGCGTGGCGAGGATCGCGGTCGCGAGCATGGCGGCGGTGAGGATCGTACGCATGTCCAGTCTTTCCGTCTTCCTGTCGATCCGGCGCTGCCGGGAGGATCCACTCGGGGCCCGTGCCGCCTCCGGCCGGGATGGCTGCAGGCGCCGGCCGATGCGCCACGGCGATCGGTCGCCATTCCGCACCGCCGCGGAGGTAGGCTACATAGATCCGGGTTTATCGAATGTATATCGCCGGACAGATTATGTCTTCCCCCGGGTGCCGCAGGCGCGATGCTCGTCCAGCCGTCCGGCCGCAGCGTGGATCGCGCGCTGCGCCCGCATGCCGCGACAGGTCGGATCGACGGCCGGTTTCGGTTGCTTTGTCATCAAAGTGTTCGGACCCGGTAAGCGGCCCATTATTACGGTCCGGATAGGCTGCCTGCCCGGGGACAGATGGAGGCGTGCATGATCTTCGATCTGGTGTCGAGGCTGGGCAGCGACCGCGCGGGGCAGAGCCTGGTCGTCTTCACCCTGGCGGCGCCGGCGGCGCTGGGCGGGGCGGGGCTCGCGGTCGACTATTCGAACTGGTCGAGGCAGCAGGCGGCGCTGCAGGCGGTGGCCGACACCGCCGCCCTGGCCGCGACCTACGAACTCACCCGGACCGGCGACCCGACGCTGCTGAAGGCGAAGGCCGAGCAGGCCGCGCTCAGCTTCGCCGCCGCCAACGGGGGCGACCGCGAGGTGGCGGTGGCCGTCGACCCGACTCTGCTGAGCGCCGAGGTATCGGTCTCCGAGCCGGCCTTCATCAGCTTCGGCCGGATGTTCGGCGTCGATCCCTTCGACATCGAGGCGACCACCGTGGCCCGCCTCGCCGAGAAGCCGGAGGACGCCTGCATCGTCGCCCTCGACGAGACGGCGAAGACGGGCATCAGCTTCTCCGGGTCGGCGGTGTTCCGGGCGAACAGCTGCCTTCTCTGGTCGAACGCGCAGTCCTCCCAGTCGGTGGTGGTCGGCGGCTCCGCGGTGGTGGACGTCGACCGGCTCTGCGCGGCGGGCGGCATCGCCCTCAACGGCGGCTCCTCGGACCTGCTCGTCGACGGGGCGCGCCCGTCGGGCTTCTTCGGCATGGAGGACTGCGGTTCGATCGGCGACCCGCTGGCGAGCCGCGAGTTGCCGGATCCCGAGGAGATCCCCTGCACGGAGACCAAACTCCGGATCGTCACCAAGGACCCGGTGACCCTGCCGCCCGGCCGCTACTGCGGCGGCGTGTCGATCTCCTCCGACGCGGACGTCACCCTTGAGGCCGGCGGGCTCTACATCATCGACGGCGGGCCGATGAAGCTGACCGCGGGGGGCGACATCACCGGCGAGCGGGTGTCCGTGTTCATGACCGGCAAGCAGGCGACCTTCGACGCCTCGGGCCAGGGGAAGGTGCGCCTCACCGCCCCGACCGAGGGCCTGATGAAGGGCATCGTGCTCTCCTCCGACCGCGCCCAGACCGGCAACCTGTCGACCCGGATCTCGGGCGGCGCCTCGCTCAACCTCGTCGGCACGGTCTACCTCAAGAACCAGGACTTCGTCTGGCGGGGCAATTCCGACGGCGTCGATCCCTCCAAAGTCACGCAGATCGTCGCCAAGACGGTCGACGTCGCCGGCAATACCGAGATCAACTACGAGACCGCCTTCGCCCAGGAGGGCTTCGACCCGATCGAGGTGATGCCGGTGTCGCCCTACATTGCCAAGTGACGGGCGGTCTCCGGTCGGGTGCGGGCCCGCCCGGCCGCGGCGCCCCACCGGTTCGGCCGCGCGGCGACGGCGCCGGAATCGCGTTCCACCGGGTTGCCTCCGGGGCCGCGAGAAGCTAGATAATCCGGCGGGTTCACGATGCTCCGGGGCATAGCTCAGCCTGGTAGAGCACCTGCTTTGGGAGCAGGGGGCCGCAAGTTCGAATCTTGCTGCCCCGACCATCGTGCACCCGGTCGTCGGCCGCGGCGGGCCTCCCGCCCGGCGGCGGCGTCTCCGGGGGCCGCGATGGCGGCCGCGGGGGTGGTCCGGCACGGAGGGGTCATGATCGCGCGTATCCACAAGCCTGCCCGCAACGCCATGCAGTCCGGCCAGGGCAACACGCGGGAATGGCTGCTCTCCTACGAGCCCGAGCGGCCGCGCTCGGTCGAGCCGCTGATGGGCTACACCTCCTCCTCGGACATGCGCCAGCAGGTGCGGGTCTCCTTCGACACGCTCGAGGAGGCGGTCGCCTACTGCAAGCGCAACGGCATTCCCTACCGGGTCGAGGAGCCGCACGAGCGCAAGCCGAAGCGGATGTCCTATGCCGACAACTTCAAGTTCAACCGTCCGGAAACCTGGACCCACTGACCCGCCGGGCAGGGACCCCATAGCTCAGCTGGATAGAGCAGCCGCCTTCTAAGCGGCAGGTCGGAGGTTCGAGCCCTCCTGGGGTCGCCACCGCATTTCTAACCGCTTGATTTGTCTTCGCTATTCCCGCTGGCTCCCGCACCGGGCTCCTCGGTGCGGAAGCTCAGCTTGTCGGACGCTGCGAGTCCCATGCGCTTTCGGTCGGCGGCCTTGGTGTAGAACTCGGCTGGTGATCGACCCGGCCGACGTGGCGACGCCGTTCCGCGCCTGGGCGTGAGGAGTGGAGGGCAACGAGGTTAGGAAACTTTCAGGTGCGTGAAGACCTCGCCGCAACTGACGCCGGAGCGCCGCCTGGGGCCGGGGCTACACCCGCCCGAAGCGATCCCCGAGTTGATCCGACTGGGGCTGATTGCCGATCCCCGACGGGGGAGCCGAGTTGCCGAGCCGTGACACGATCTGACCACGCCGCTGTTGCAAACTGAATTGCAATTGGGTTTGCATTAACCGGAACGAAACGGCGGCCCCCAAGTGTTCTGGCTACCAGCTTCGTGGAGGGTCCCGTGGCCGATACCGTCCAGTACCCGCTTCGAATTGAGAGAATCAAGCCGGGAGAGATGAGCCTCCTCCGGCTCGGGGAGTACCTCGAGCAGTTTGCCAAGCTGCTGGGGTCGACCGACCGCGTTCACCTCGGCGAGATCGTCGAGAACTGCACGACGGTGGTGGCGCTCGTGGATGCTAACGTGAAGTACATGGTTTCGCCTCGCATCCGTGACGCGGCTGCGGGCCGGGCAAAAGGAGAGGCAGCATCCGCGTTCCAGCGCCTGAACGAGATGGTCGGCGAGGACAATACGACGGCTTCGCTGCCCATCCCGGGTGGCGAGGTCGTCCAATTCGTCGGGCGTGGGGGGCTGGAGCCCGAGATTGGCCCAGTTTTCGAGACCACCACAATCCAGGGAACGCTTACAAGGCTACAGGACCTCGCCGATGGGCGTTTGGGAATTTCCATCCGCCAGGCAGACGGTGATACTGTGCGCGGCGACACTGCCGGCGAGAATACCACGCAACTCCTTCCGTTTTTTCGTCAGTTTGTCAGAGCCACGGGCACTGGGAAGTGGCGGCGAAATGAGGCTGGTCGCTGGGTCCTAGAACACTTCCAAGTTTCGCACTTCGATCAACCCGCGGCGGGAACCTTGGCGGAAGTTCTCGCCGAGGCGAGGCGACAACTCCTCCCCGGCGACGGGGCACGCATGCTCAAGGCGCTGCGGGAAATCAGGGACGAATGATCGTCTTCGACACGAATGCCCTCATTCTGAAGATTGACCCGGCATCATCGGAAATGCCGCCTGCGGACAGGGCCGCAGAGCGGATCGAGCATTTCGTGAAGAGCTTCCCGGCAAACGGCGAAATTGGCCTTCCAGCGCCGGTGGTCGCGGAGTTCGTGTCCGCCAGCAATCACGATGAGCGGTAAGCGCTGTCCCATCCCCACCTTCCTCGCCGCCGTTTGAGGGCCGACTCTGGCGATCCCTTTGGAGGATCGTTTTGTGTCTGGACTTGACCATGGACTTGAGCCGCCCGGCGAGGTTCGGCG
>JAWLBM010000036.1:0-47309 GCA_041687675.1 Pleomorphomonas sp.
TCGGACTGCCGGACATGGCGGCCTGACCCGCGTCCCGGCCGAGCCGGCGACCAACGGTGTGCTCGCCGTCAGCTACACCACGTCTGGGGACACGATCCACGGGGAATCGCAGCGGCGTTTGATGATGTTCGTGAAGAACTTGATCGTCTTGAAGCGCTGGGAAGCTTGCGGGACGTGGTCGACCATTTGTTTCCTGACGGTCACGCAAAATTTGTTGATCTTCGCGCTCAAGCACTCATTGCGTTGAATGCGTTTGAGGACGTTGCGGATCGTCGGGAATTCCTCGCCGCTCTCATGGAAGCGATCAGCCAACCCGAAGTTCCGTCTGAGATCGCCGAAGTTCGGATCATGAGCCTGCACAAAAGCAAAGGACTAAGTGCGCCGGTGACGATAATAGCAGGATGCGTCGAAGGACTCTTGCCCAAACAACCGGATGCAAACCTTTCTCCACAGGAGCAAGCCGATGCGATCGAAGAGCAGCGGCGACTGTTCTATGTTGGAATCACCCGCGTCAAAGCTTCGCCTCAAGAAGGCAAGCCGGGCACTCTGATATTGTCAAGTTCTCGAGAGATGCCTATTGCCGATGCGATGAACGCGGGGATTGAACCCGCTCACCGCGTGTATGGTACCGCGCGTCTGAACGCGAGTAGGTTTCTGCACGAACTCGGCCGGAGTGCCCCCGCACCCCAAGCTGGATGAGGCAAAGCTGTCTTGGCGGACGGCCAAGGCGACCGGTGGAGCCTCTGGCGTGCCTTAAGGCTAAGTTGCGTGAGGGCGCATCGGTACAAGCGACATCGCGCGCAGCTCTGCCGCATGAGCCGACGAACTGCGGCGGCTGGGAGCGGACGGCTGACCCCGCCCCTACGGCCTCTCGAAATCCCCCGCCACCGCCACCCGCTCGGAGAGGCTCTCCAGGCTGTCGTGGAGGAGTTGGAGGAGGTAGTGGGGGTTGTGGACGTAGCCGCCGGGGTCCTTTGCGGCGACCTGGTAGTTGTAGGCGGCCTTGAGGAGGCGGGGGGTCCAGCTGGCGTAGCGGTTGGGGACGGCGGCCTCCTCCGGGGAGATGGCGCCGTCGGCGTCGGTGTCGATGAAGAAGTAGGGGAAGGACCCCGGGGCGTAGCCGATCGGGGTGCCGGCGACCTCGGCGGCGTAGGCCCGGATCGCATCGAGGAGCTTCGCGTGCAGGCCCTCGATCTCGGCGTGGATGCCGCCGGCGGTGTCGCCGTCGCCGTCGAAGTCGGTGTGGCGCATGCGGATCTGCCGCACGTCCTCGACCCCGCGGTGGCAGGCGAAGCAGCCGTCCGTCGCGACCTCGGTCGTGTGCGGGTTGTGGCAGGCGACGCAGGTGTCCGCGCCCGGGACATGGCCGAAGCGCCCGGCGTAGGAGCGGCCCGGGTACTGGAAGCCGCCGCGCACGTCGGCGCCGTTCAGCACGGCGGCGGCGACGCCGTAGTGGACGTTCAAGAAGGTGAGGTCCGGCGAGACCGCGTCCTCGTCGAGGGACGCGGTGGCGGCCGCGACCGCGTCGCCCGACTGCCGGCCCTGGTGGCACACCGAGCAGACCGCCGAGGAGCCCAAGCCGGCGACGCTCTCGCCCGACGGGAAGTTGACCGTGTCGAGGGCATGCGCCGCCGTGGTGTGGCAGGACGCGCAGCCGATCGGCGCGTTGATCGCCGCCGGGGCCTCGACGGTTCCCGCGGCGGTCCCGTCCGCGCCGAGGTAGTCGATGAATCCCGGCTGCGAATGGCAGGCGGCGCACTGGACCGGGACCTCGCCCTCGGCGTTCCAGTGGGTGAACGAGGGCGAACTGTAGTCGGCGTGCGGGGAGGCGAGCCAGGCCTCCATCAGCGCGGCGAGATCGTCGCCCTCCTGGGCCACCGCGGGCATCGCGGGGAGGAGCGCCAGCGCCGCCGCGACGAGAATGCGCTTGAAAGCCGTTCGCATGCCGTGGTCCTTTCCAAGATCCGGGGTCGCGCCAGTGTCCCACAGGGAGGCGGCCGGGCCTTGACCTTCCTCAAGTCGCGCGTCCGGCGGACGGACTATACCTCGCCGGGCTTGGCGGATCGATGAAACCAACGACGACGGAGGGCGCCATCGCCACACGACCGACCCCCGGCACGGATCGCGCCCGCGATCCGGCCCGCCCCTTCGGCGCACTCCTGGCGATCGCCTATCTCGCCGTCTGCCTGTCGCCGGTGCTGCTGGCGACGACACGCAACGCCGCGCCCCTCGGCGGCGCGGAGGCGGCCGCGGCGGCGCTCGGCCTCGCGGGCCTCGCGGCCATGGCCGTCCAGTTCGTCACCTCGGGCCGGTTCGAGGCGGTGTCGCAGAACCTCGGCATCGACCGGATCATGGCCTTCCACAAGATCGCGGCGCAGTGGGTGCTGCTGGCGCTGGTCCTCCACCCGCTGCTCTACGTGCTGCCGACCTTCGTCGAGGACCGGGCCCTCGGCTGGGAGCGGCTGTGGGCCTACCTGACGCTGCCGCAGTATCGCACCGGCGTGGTGGCCCTCGCGGCGCTGGCGCTGCTGGTGCTGACGGCGATCCTCCGCGACCGGCTTCCCTGGCGATACGAGACCTGGCGGGCGGGCCACGTGGTCCTCGGCCTCGCCGCCGCGGGCGCCGGCCTGCACCACGCCGTCACCGCGGGGCGCTTCAGCGCGGCGGGATCCGTCGAACTGTTCTGGTGGGCCGTCGGCCTCGGCATCGCCGCGGTGGTCGCGGTGCTCTACGGCTGGCGGTGGTACCGCCTGCACCGCCGGCCCTGGCGGCTTTCGTCGGTGACACCGGTCGCGGACCGGATGTGGGAACTCGACATCCAGCCGGCGGCCGGCAACCCGGGCCTGTCCTACCAGGCCGGCCAGTTCGTCTGGATGACCGAGGGCCGGCGCAGGTTCCCGCTCTACGACCATCCCTTCTCGATCGCCGACAGCCCGCTCCGCCCGGGCCTCAGCCTGATCGTCAAGGAAGCCGGCGACTTCACCCGCGGCATCGGCCGGCTGGAGCCGGGCACCCCGATCGGCATCGACGGACCCTACGGGCATTTCGTGCTCGACGCCCACCCGGCGCGGAGCCTGCTGCTGATCGCCGGCGGCGTCGGGATCGCGCCGGTGATGGGGCTGCTGCGCGACATGGTCGCCCGGCGCGAGTCCCGTCCCGTCCGCCTCGCCTATGCCGCCGGGCGGCCGGAGAACCTTGCCTGCGTCGCCGAGATCGAGGCGGCCCGGGCCGTGCTGGACCTTCAGGTGATGCTGGTCAGCGAGGAGGGCGCCGAGGGCTGGACCGGCGAGCTCGGACGGCTCGACCGCGACCGGCTGGCCCGGCTGCTCCAGGGCCTCGACCCTGCGGAGACGGTCGCCTTCATCTGCGGCCCGGGCCCGATGACGACCGGCGTCTCCGACGCCCTGCTCGACCTCGGGCTGCCGATGCGCAACGTCGTCTACGAGCGCTTCGACTACGGCGGCGGGGCCACCTCCCGGCAGGACCGCCGGCGCTCGCTCCAGATCGCCACGGTCGGCTTCGCGCTGGCGGTCGCGGTCGGCGCGCTCGCCCTCGCCCTCGGGTGAGGCGCCGGGCGGCGGGACCCGAAGCGGCCCCACGGCGTTTCCCCTCAGGGCCGCGGAGAGCGGGGCGCCGGAGGGGACCGGGCATGGACATCAGCCGCACCAGCGACGTCTGGTGGAAGAACGCCATCTTCTACTGCCTCGACGTCGAGACCTTCAAGGACAGCGACGGCGACGGCACCGGCGACTTCGCCGGCCTCGCCGGCGAGGTCGACCACCTCGCGGCCCTCGGCGTCACCTGCATCTGGCTGATGCCCTTCTACCCGACGCCGAACCGGGACGACGGATACGACGTGATCGACTACTACTCGGTCGATCCCCGCCTCGGCAGCCTCGGCGACTTCGTCGAGTTCGTCCGGGCCGCCCGCGACCGCGGCATCCGGGTGATCGCCGACCTGGTGGTGAACCACACCTCGCGGGAACACCCCTGGTTCAAGGCGGCCCGCAGCGACAGGGGCTCGCGCTACCGCAGCTGGTACGTCTGGCGCGACGAGGTTCCCCCGCACGGGCCGGATGGCCTCGTCTTCCCGGACGAGGAGGACAGCAACTGGGAGTGGGACGAGGAAGCCGGGCAGTTCTACCTGCACCGCTTCTACCGGCACCAGCCCGACCTCAACATCGCCCACCCGGAGGTCCGCCGGGAGATCCGCAAGATCGTCGGCTTCTGGCTCGAACTCGGTCTCAGCGGCTTCCGGGTCGACGCCGTGCCGTTCCTGCTCGAGACCGACGGGATCGCCCAGGCCATGGAGATCGCGCCGCACGACTGGCTGCGCGACCTGCGCTCCTTCCTCGGCCGGCGTCGCGGCGACGCCATGCTGCTCGGCGAGGTCAACCTCGACTACGAGGAGGTCCGCCGCTTCTACGGCGACGGCGGCGGCGACGAGCTCCACATGTGCCTCAACTTCAACCTGAACCAGGCGATGGCCCTCTCCCTTGTGCGCCGCGACGCCGGCCCGCTGATCCACAACATGCGGGCCATGCCGTCGCTGCCGGCGGACGCCGCCTGGGCCAACTTCGTGCGCAACCACGACGAATGGTCGCTCGACAAGCTGACCGAGGCCGAACGGCGGATCGTCTTCGAGGCCTTGGGGCCCAAGCCGGAGATGCAGCTGTTCGGCCGCGGCCTCCGGCGGCGGCTGCCCACCATGCTGGACGGCGACCCGCTGCGGATCCGCCTCGTCTACAGCCTGATCTTCGCCATGCCGGGCGCGCCCGTGCTGTTCTACGGCGAGGAGATCGGCATGGCCGAGAACCTGGACATCCCCGGGCGGCTCAGCGTGCGCGCGCCGATGCAATGGGAGCCCGACCCGAGCGCCGGCTTCTCCACCGCCCCGCCCGAGGAGCTCCGCCGCCCGCCCGTCAAGGGCCGCCGCTGGGGGCCGTCCGCGATCAACGTGCTCGACCAGCAGCTCGACCCGGAGTCCCTGCTCAGCTTCATGAAGCAACTGGTGCGCTGCCGCCGCGAAGCCCCGGAGATGGCCTTCGGCGAGTGGACCCTCCTCCCCGTCGCGGAAGCCGCCGTCCTGGCGCTCCGCCACGACTGGGGCGAGCGGACGGTCCTCACACTGCACAACCTCTCCGACCGGCCGCTGGAGGTCACCTTCCCGCTCGTCGGGCTGGCCGTGGAGCGGCTCATTCCACTGTTCGGCGAGGGGGAGATGCGCGTGGCCAAGGACGGCGCGGTGACGGTTGTCCTCGGCCCCTGGGGCTATCGCTGGATCCGGGTGAAAGCCGGCACCCCGGCCGCCGGGTGACGGCCGGCCGCGCCGGCCGGGGGCCCGACGGGAAAGCCCCGGGGCTCCGGCCGCCTGCGCGCAGGGTCGCCCGGCGCGGACCCGGACGCCTTGCGCCGGGCCCGCGCCTCAGGGCGGCGAGCCCCTTCGGCTCAGTGGTTGTCGCGGGGGACGATGTCGCCCACGTTGCGATACTTCACCGCCAGCTCCACCACGCTGCCCTCGGCCTGCTGGCCGACGGTGCTGCGGTAGAGCTCCTGCCAGGGGGTCTGGCTGGCGGGATAGGTCGGCTTGAAGGCGGCGCGGCGGGCCTCCCACTCGGCCTCGTCGACGAGGGCGTCGGCACGGCCGGTGTTGAGGTCGACGCGGATCCTGTCGCCGGTCCTGAGCAGCCCGAGGCCGCCGCCGACGGCCGCCTCCGGCGAGGCGTTGAGGATCGACGGCGAGCCGGACGTGCCGGACTGGCGGCCGTCGCCGATGCAGGGCAGCGACTTCACCCCGCGCTTGATGAGTTCGGCCGGCGGCTGCATGTTCACCACCTCCGCCGAGCCGGGCCAGCCGACCGGGCCGGCGTAGCGGATGACGAGGATCGACGTCTCGTCGATCCCGAGCGACGGGTCGTCGATGCGGTGGTGGTAGTCCTCCGAGCCGTCGAACACCACGGCCCGGCCCTCCATCACGTTCTCCGCGCCCGGCCGCGACAGGTAGCGCTGGCGGAACTCCTCGGAGATCACGCTGGTCTTCATGATGGCCGCGTCGAAGAGGTTGCCGGAGAGCACGATGAAGCCGGCCTTGTCCTTCATCGGCCGGGAATAGGGCTTGATCACCTCGCCGTCCGGCGCATTGGCGCCGGCGACGTTCTCCTCGACGCTGCGGCCGGTCACGGTCAGCGCCCCGGCGTGCAGGCGGCTGTGGGCGAGGAGTTCCTTCATCACCACGGGCACGCCGCCGGCGCGATGGAAGCTCTCGGAGAGATACTGGCCGGCCGGCTGCATGTTGACGAGGAGCGGCACGTCGTAGCCCACCCGCTGCCAGTCCATCGGCTCCATCTCGATGCCGGCGTGGCGGGCGATGGCGGTGATGTGAGGCTGGGCGTTGGTGGAGCCGCCGATCGCCGAGTTGACGACGATGGCGTTCTCGATCGCCTCGCGGGTGAGGATCTTCGAGGGCCTGAGGTCCTCCTCCACCATCTCGACGATGCGCACGCCGGTGCGGTAGGCCATCTGGCCGCGCTCGCGGTAGGGCGCCGGGATCGAGGCGTTGCCGGGCAGCGACATGCCGAGGGCCTCGGCGAGCGAGTTCATCGTCGAGGCCGTGCCCATGGTGTTGCAGTAGCCGACCGACGGCGCGGAGGCGGCGGCGTGCTCCATGAACTGCTCGTAGTCGATCTCGCCGGCGGCGAGGCGCAGGCGGCTGTCCCAGACGATGGTGCCCGAGCCGGCGAGCTTGCCGTCGACCCAGCCGTCCAGCATCGGGCCGGCGGAGAGCGCGATCGCCGGCAGGTTCACCGTGGCGGCGGCCATCAGCATGAAGGGCGTGGTCTTGTCGCAGCCCGTGGTGAGCACCACGCCGTCGAGCGGGTAGCCGTGCAGGATCTCCACCAGCGTCAGGTAGGCGAGGTTGCGGTCGAGCGCGGCGGTGGGCCGGCGGCCGGTCTCCTGGATCGGGTGGGTCGGGAACTCGAAGGCGATGCCGCCGGCGGCGCGGATGCCCTCGCGCACGCGCTTGGCGAGCTCGAGGTGGACGCGGTTGCAGGGCGACAGGTCGGACCCCGACTGGGCGATGCCGATCAGCGGCTTGCCCGACTGCAGTTCCTCCCGCGTCAGTCCGTAGTTGAGGTAGCGCTCCATGTAGAGCGCGGTCATGCCCGGGTTCTCCGGGTTGTCGAACCACTTGGTGGAGCGGCGGGGAGGCTTGGTCATCGAGGCGTTTCCGGATGCTGGTCTTGTGTCGGATGTCTGCGGTCGCAGCCGTCCCTACGATCGACGGAAAGCGGCGACGCCGCAAGGCGGAAGCACGCGGGCGCCGATGAGAAGGTCCGCATCGCCGGTCAGCGCCGAGACGTCAACCGCCTCCGGCCCGTGGTTGAAGAGATAGCGCAGGGGGCCGTTGTCGCGCAGCCGCACGTCCGGCGGAAGCTCCAGCGTCGCGACGCCCGAGTCGTCGAGCAGGCGGCGAACCACCGCGTCCGCCATCGCCGGGTTCGGCCGCCCGCCGACGTATCGGGCGCGGCCGCGGGCGACCAGCATCGCCTCGCCGTCGGCCGAGCGGGCCTCCACCCTCGCCCCTTCGCCGGGGACGAGGAACTCGCGCCAGCCGTCGAAGCCCGCGCCGGCGTTGGAGCCCGCCTCGCCGATGAAGATGCCGGGCCTGAGGCTCTCCGCCCGCCGCACCGTCACCGGAACGAGGCGCTGCAGTTCGCCGGGGGCGAGGTTGGCGGGGATCTGGAAGTCGGCCGTCTTCGAGCCCGCCCGCGGCCCGGCGAGCACATGGGCCCCGGAGGCCTCCAGCGCCGCGACGAACTCCGGCCGGGGCGCGAAAAGGCCCGGCAGGAGCAGCGCCTTCCTGCCCGCGACGGCCTCCGCCGTCGGCGGGACGACGTCGAGCGAGACGCCGGCCCGGCGCAGCGCCCGGTAGAAGCGCAGCACGAGGTCGAGGTAGGCGAAGTCGCGCCCCTGCGGCTGGATGCGCCAGGCCCAGTCGCTCTCGTAGTCGAACACCAGCGCCACCTCGGCCCGGGCCGCCTCCGGCCGGGCGCCGATCGCGGCGAGTTCCCGCGAGACCTCGGTGGCGGCGCCGAGCGCCTCGTTGGGCGTGCCGTCGGGGAGAAGCAGCGCCTCGTGCATCTGCTCCTGCGCGAAGGGCGCCTGCCGCCAGCGGAAGTAGGAGACCACCTCCGCCCCGGCCGCGAAGGCCTCGAAGGTCCACAGCCGCACCGCGCCCGGCGCCGGCGACGGGTTCCAGGGCGCCCAGTTCACCGGGCCGGGCTGCTGCTCCATCACCCACCACCGGCCGCGGCCGCAGCCGCGGTAGAGGTCGTGGTGGAAGGCCTGGAGGTCCGGGTCGCCGACGCGGAGATAGCGCGCCTTGACCGCGTCGTCGGCGGTGTCGCGCTCGAGGAAGCCGAGCGGGTAGCTGTCCCAGGAGGCCGCGTCGAGGTCCTCGGAGACCGCGAAGTGGTCGAAGGCGGTGAAGGACCCCATGAAGTTGTGCAGGATCGTCCGGCCCGGCGAGAAGCGGCGGATGATCTCGCACTGGCGGGCGTTGAAGCGCTTCACCTGGTCGGACGAGAACCGCTGGAAGTCGAGCCGCGGCGAGGGATTGGCCTCGGTGACGGTGAGGTTCGGCAGGTCCACCTCGTCGAAGCCGGTCAGTTCCATCGACCAGAAGACGTTGCCCCAGGCCCGGTTGAGGGCGCCGATGTCGCCGTATTTCGCCCGGCACCAGGCGCGGAAGGCGGAAAGGGCGGCGGCGGAGTAGCTCTCGACCGTGTCGTGGCAGCCGTACTCGTTGTCGGTCTGCCAGGCGACGACCGCCGGGTGCTCGCCGAACCGCCGGGCCAGCGCCTCGACCATGCGGTCGCATTCGCGGGCGTAGCCCTCGTGGCTGAAGCAGTAGTGGCGGCGGGACCCGAAGCGGCGGGGCCGGCCGTTCGCGTCGACCGCGAGCATGTCCGGCATCCGGTCCACCAGCCACTTCGGCGGCGTCGCGGTCGGCGTGCCGAGCACGACCTCGAGGCCGGCCTCGGCGAGCGTGCCGATCGCCCGCTCCATCCAGTCGAAGTCGAGCCGGCCGGGGGTCGGCTCCAGCCGGGTCCAGGCGAACTCGCCGATGCGGACGAAGCGGATGCCGGCCTCGGCCATCATCCGGGCGTCGAGCGCCCAGCGCTCCTCCGGCCAGTGTTCGGGGTAGTAGCAGACGCCGAGGCTCTGGCGGTCGACGACGGTCATCGGGCGGATCCGGGGCTCGTGGGGGTCGGGGGTCAGTCGAGGCGGACGGGCGGGTCGAATCGGCCCCGCACGGGAAGGTCGAGGAGGAAGGTGAGGCCGGCGAGCGGGTCGGCGGCGAGCGCCGCCGCGTCCATCCCCTCGCGGGCGGAGGTGACGGCGAGGCGGCCGCCGTCGGCGCCGACGAAGGCCGGGCAGGAGGCCTGGGAGGCGGGGACGGCGACGCTGGTCACCTGGCGCCCGTCCGGGGCGTGGGCGGTCACCCGGCCGGCGCCCCAGCGGGCGTTCCAGAACAGCCCGTCGCGGTCGACCACGGCCCCGTCCGGTGCGCCCTCCTCCGGCGGCACGACGAGGAACACGGACGCCTCGCCCGCGGGCAGGCCGGTGGCCGGGTCGGTCGGCACCCGCCAGACCGTCGCCGCGGAGGAGCAGGCGTAGTAGGCGTGGCCGCCGTCCGGCGCAAAGCAGATGGCGTTCGGGATGGCGAGGCCGGTGACGATCCGGCGAAGCTCGCCGCGGAAGAACCACCAGATGGCGCCCTCGCCCGCGTCGGCCGTCCGGCTCACGGTGGAGAACCACAGCGCGCCGCAGGGATGGACCCGCCCGTCGTTGGAGCGGCGCGTCTCCTGGTCGGCCTCGACGGGGCGCATCAGCGCCATCCCCCCGTCGGCGAGGTCGCGGACATGGAGCCCCCGGTCGGAGACGACCAGCTGCCGCCCGCCGTCGATCCGCGCGGCCACGGAGCCGTTGACGCCGATCTCGTGGACATGGGTGCCCGGCGCGTCGAGGCGCCGCTCGATGAGCCGCTTCTCGAGGATGTCGAACCAGACGAGCACGCCGCGGTCCGGGTCGAAGGAGGGGCCCTCGCCGAGGTGGCAGACGAGGTCGGAGAAGATGCCGTTGCCCTGCATGGCTCAGGCTCCCCCGCCGAAGGCGTCGTCCCAGGCGCCGACGGCGGCGCGGGCGCGCACCGCCACCTCCGCCGCGGTGTAGCCGGGCTTGTAGAGGCTGGAGCCGAGGCCGAAGGCGGTGACGCCGGCTGCGGCGTAGGCGCGGAAATCGGCGTCGGCGACGCCGCCGACGGCGCCGAGCACCACGTCCTTCGGCAGCACCGCCGACATCGCCCGGATGCCGCCGGCGCCGAGGGCGGACGCCGGGAAGACCTTGAGCGCCGAGGCGCCGGCGAAGAGGGCCGAGAACGCCTCCGTCGGCGTGAAGACGCCGGGCATGGTCACCATGCCCCGGGCGGAGGCGGCGCGGATCACGGCGGGATCGGCGTTCGGCGAGACCATCAGCCGGCCGCCCGCTTCGGCCACCCGGTCCGCCGCCGCCGGCGTCAGCACGGTGCCGGCGCCGACCAGCGCGCGATCGCCGATCCGCCGGGCGAGGCGCTCGATCGAGACCAGCGGGTCGGGCGAGTTCATCGGCACCTCGATCACCTCGAAGCCGGCCTCGACCAGCGCGTCGGCGACGGCGTCCACCTCGTCCGGGCGGATGCCGCGCAGGATGGCGACGAGGTTGCGGGCGAGCGAGGGCCAGCGGACCGTGGGCGCGGGCGTCATCGGGCTGGATCTCCTTCGGCGAGCGGCCAGAAGCGGCGGGCGGCGTGGATGAGGCCGGAGCGGACCGCGTCGTCGGCGTCGACGAGGCGGACCTCGCGGCCGGCGGCGCGGATGGCGGCGTCGTAGAGGCGGGCGAGCCGGCCGCTGGCGACGAGCCGGATCGGCCCGTCGGGGGCCGCGGCGGCGAGCGCGGCGCCGACCTCGGCGCCGATCAGCAGGCCGGACAGCCGGTCCGCGGCCTCGGTCCCCTCGATCCCGGCGAGCAGGTGGCCGGCGCGGATGGAGAAGAGCCGCGCCCCGAGCAGGCCCGGCTCGGCGAGACCCTCGGCGAGCCCCGAGCGGAAGCCGGCGGCCTCCGGCTCGCCGCTCGCCGCCGCCCCGGCGAGGGTGTGGCGCAGGATGCTGTCGCGGGAGAGCAGCGCGAAGAGCTCGCCGGTCATCACCGTGGTGAAGTCCGAGACGGCGCCACTGGCAAGGCGCACCCACTTGCAATGGGTGCCCGGCATGCAGACGAGGCCGCTCGCCTCGGGCTCGTGCAGGACGAGCCCGAGGAGCTGGGTCTCCTCCCCGCGCATCACGTCGTGGCGCTCCGGGCGGCGGAGGGCGAGGCCCGGGAGGATCCGCGCGTCGAGGCCCTCGGCAGCCACCGCGGTGGCGCCGTCGGCGACCTCGAGCAGCGGCACGGGAACCTCGAGGTAGCCGGCCTCGCGCCATCCCTGGCGGGCGCCGACCATGCCGCAGAGCACCACCGGAAGCGGGCGCGGCAGGCCGTCGAGCGCGGCGCCGAGTTCGCCGAGCCTTGCCCGCAGCACGGCCTCGAAGCCGCCGGCGGCCACGACGTCCATTCCCTCCGCCGACCGGGTCTCCGCCAGCGGCGCGCCGTCCGGGCCGAGCACCCAGGCCCTGAGCGAGGACGTGCCCCAGTCCACCGCGACGACGGCGGGGAGCGGGGAGCGGGGGGCGGCGGCGGATGTCGGGGGCATGATGCGGTCCGGATCGTGAGGGGAGTCAGGCGACGGTCTCGCCCTCGAGGATCCATATCCGGTCGGGCCAACCGGTCGGAAGGCGGAAACCCGCAGACATCAGCGCACGTCCCGAAGCGACGAGGCCGTCCGGGCCGAGTAGCGGCGAGGCGACGCCCCGGTGCGGCCGGCCGCCGGGCGGCGTGTCCGCCGAGATCCGCAGCCGGTAGCGTGCCGAGGGCTCCAGGCCGGCGAGCCGGACCACCGGCCCGCTGCCGCGGCCCTGGGTGTCGGACTGCATGAAGGCGGCGAGGAAGCGGCGGCCGTCCGCCGCCAGGGTCAGCTGACCGGTGACCGGCGCCTCCGTCTCCAGCCGGTGGAAGCGGCCGGCGTGCAGCACGTCCCGCCAGCGCTTGTGGAAGGCGATGGCGGCCCTGACGGTCGCCGTCTCCTCGGCGGTGAGCGCGCGGAGGTCGAGCTCCAGCCCCATGTGGCCGCCGACCGCCGCGGAGTAGGCACGAAAGCCCATGTCGAGCCGCCGGCCGGACGTGTGGCAGGGCGCCGGGCCGACATGGTGGCCGAACACCTCGGGCGGGAAGAACACCGAGGCCTCGCGGTTCATCCGCCAGCGGTCGTGGGCGTCGTTGTTGTCGGAGAGCCAGAAGCGCTGGGTGTGGGCGAGCACGCCGAAGTCGATCCGCCCGCCGCCGGAGGAGCAGCTCTCCACCTCGGTGCCGGGGTGGCGGGCGCGCAGCCGGTCGAGGAGTTCGTAGAGCGCCGGCGGCTGCTCGGCGGCGACCGGCCGGCCGTCGCGCCCCGGCATCAGCAGTACCCGGTTCATGTCCCACTTCAGGTAGTCGATCGGGTGCGCCGACAGAATGGCGTCCAGCCGTTCGAACAGGTACTCGGCCACGGCCGGGTTGGCGATGTCGAGGACGAGCTGGTGGCGGGCGGTCTCCTGGGCGTGGCCGGGCACCTGCAGCGCCCAGTCGGGGTGGGCCCGGTAGAGGTCGCTGTCCGGGTTCACCATCTCCGGCTCGACCCAGAGCCCGAAACCCATGCCGAGCGCGCGGACATGGTCGACCAGCGGGCCGAGGCCGTCGGGGAACTTCGCGCGGTCGATCTCCCAGTCGCCGAGGCCGGCGTGGTCGTTGCGCCGGCCGGGGAACCAGCCGTCGTCGACGACGAAGCGCTCGGCCCCGACCGCGGCGGCGGCGTCGGCGAGCTCCTTCAGCACCGGCACGGAGAGGTCGAAGTAGACCGCCTCCCAGGAGTTGAAGTGCACCGGTCGCGGCGCGTCGGGGCTCGGCATCCTCAGGATCTCGCGGCGGACCTCGGCGTGGAAGGCGTGGCTCGTCGCCCCGATCCCCTGCTCCGATACGGCGGCAAAGAGGGTCGGCGTCTCGAGGTGCCCCCCGGGCGGGACCACCGCCTCGCCGGGGAGATGGAGGACCCCGGCGAGGATATGACGGTGGCCCGGCGGGACCTCCTCGGCGACCATCCGCCAGTTGCCGCTCCAGCCGAAATGAACCCCGAGCGCCCGGCCGCGGGTCTCGCCGGCATCGGCGGCGAGGCTGAGGAGCCCGGGGAAGGCCTCGTGGCTGGTGCGGCCCGCCCGGCTCTCGAGGAGGCGGCCGCCGCGCGGCCAGGACAGCGCCTCGCGCTGGAACTCGGCGCACCAGCGGCCGGCCCAGGAGACGAGCGTCGCGTCGTCGCGCGGAACGGGAATCGCCGGCGCGGCCAGCCAGTTGACCACCAGCGGGCGGTCGCCCCGGTTGTCGATCCGCGAGGAGGCGCGCAGCACGCCGGTCCCGCTCGCCAGCGAGAACCGGAGGACGAGGCCGAGCGCCGCCGGCCCGTCCTCGGCGGAGATCGACGCCGACGAGCCGGTCCAGTCGATGCCGGTCACCTGGAAGCGGGTGACCCAGCGGCGGGAGGTTCCGTCGGCGGCGAGCGAGAAGGCCTCCAGCGCCGGGGTGCCCATGTGGGCGCGCCCGGCCTCCGGGAACACCGACGGCCGGTAGGGCGCGTCGGGCCCGGCGTGGGCGACGGGGAAGGCCTGCGCGGCGGCGAGGCCGGCGAGGTCCTCCTCGCGCGGGAGGCTCGGGCCGAGATAGGTGATGAAGGGAAGTTCCGCGCCCGCGGCGGCCAGCACCAGCGTGGTGCCGCCGCCGTCGATGCGCAGGGGAAAGCGAGCCGGGGTCATGTCTGCCTCCGCGGTCGGTCGCGGCGCCTTTTTGGGAGCCGGCCGGCGCGTCCCGGCCGGCGGCGGTCAGCCCTTGGTGGCGCCGAGCGTCAGGCCGGCGATGAAGTGCTTCTGCATCATGAAGAACATCAGCACCGGCGGCAGCGCCGCGACGATCGAGCCGGCCGAGACGAGGTGCCACTGGGCGATCCACTGGCCGTTCAGCGAATAGAGCCCCGCCGTCACCGGCTGCACGGTCTGGCTCTGGGCCAGAACCGTCGCCCAGAAGTAGTCGTTCCATATGAAGGTGAAGACCAGCACCGACAGCGCGGCGATCGCCGGGCGGACCAGCGGCAGCACGATGCGGGTGAAGATCTGCCACTCCGACACGCCCTCCACCCGCGCCGCCTCGATCAGTTCGAAGGGCAGCGCGCGGATGAAGTTGCGCATGAAGAGGGTGCAGAAGCCGGTCTGGAAGGCGACGTGGAACAGGACGAGGCCGGCGACGGTGTCGTAGAGCCCCATCTGCAGGGTGATGTCCCGCACCGGCACCATCAGGATCTGGAACGGCACGAAGTTGCCGGCGACGAACATGAAGAAGACGAGGAGGTTGAAGCGGAAGCGATAGATCGCCAGCGCATAGCCGGTGAGGCAGGACAGCGCCACCGCGCCGATCACCGTCGGGATCGTCACCTTGAACGAGTTGAAGATGTACTGGCCGATCGGCGAGCGCTCGAACACCGCCGTGTAGTTCTCGAGGAGATGGAACTCGCTCGGCCAGCCCCAGTAGTTACCGGCGGCGATGTCGCCCTGGCTGCGGATCGAGGTGAGCATCACCGCAAGCAGCGGCAGCAGCCAGACGACCAGCGCCACCGGCAGCATGGTCTTGTAGCCGAAGCGGACCGGAGCGGAGGTCCTGGCGATGGGTGTCGGGAACATCTCAGCGCCCTCCCCGCTCGTTCTGGACCATGCGCCAGATGAAGAAGGAGATGTAGATCATCATGATCGCGAACAGCACGACGGCGATCGCCGCGCCGTATCCCATGCGGTAGCCGTATTCCGACAGCGCCTGCTCGTACATGTAGAAGGCGAGCACCCGCGAGGAGCCGTAGGGCCCGCCGTCGGTCATGATCGAGACGAGGTCGAAGGAGCGCAGCGCACCGATCACCGTCACCACCACGGCGATAAAGGTGGCCGGCCGGAGCTGCGGCAGCACCACGTGCCAGAGCATCCGCCATCCCTTGGCGCCGTCGAGGCGGCCGGCCTCGATCTGGTCCGGGGAGATGGCGTTGAGGCCGGTGAGGTAGAGGATCATGCAGTAGGCCGTCTGCGGCCAGAGGCCGGCGGCGATGATGCCGTAGGTGACGAATCGCTCGTCGGCGAGCACCGCGATCGGCTTCAGCCCGACGCTCTCGAAGAGCATGGCGAGGAGGCCGAAGGAGGGGTCGTAAAACCAGGCGAAGACGAGGCCGACCACCACCTGGCTGATCACGAAGGGGAAGAAGAACAGCGACTTGACGAGGCGGATGCCGAACACCGTCTGGTTCAGGAACAGCGCCACGAACAGGCCGGCCGGGACCGCCAGCATGTAGAGCAGCAGCCAGAGCACGTTGTTCTGCAGCGAGGTGTAGAAGGCCTCGTCGTCGAACAGCTCGACGTAGTTGTCGATGCCGATGAAGGTCGGCTCGCCGAGGCCGTCCCAGTCGAGGAAGGAGATCCAGATGCTCTCGAAGATCGGGGCGATGACATAGAAGACGAACATCCCGATGCCGGGCGCCAGGAACAGCGCCGGGGCGAGCCACTTCGGGCTCCGTCGGCGGCGCCGCGGCGTGGGCATCGCCACGTCCGGAAGGGCGGCGGTGGTCATCGGTTCAACCTCCCGGGGTTCCACGAGCCTGAACGTCGTCCCGGCGCAGGCGGGACCTGGTGCTTCGTCGACGCCTCGGCTCCGCGAAGGTCATGGGCCCCGGCTTTCACGGGGACGACGACCCGACGGCCGGACGTCCATGCTCCGCAGCCATGGCCGGGCCGAAGGCAGTCATCTCGGCCTCGCGGCCGCCGTCTCGCCCGCCGGGGGCGAGGCCGCGTCGGGCTCCGGCCGGGGAAAGCGGCGCCGGGGGCATCGAGCCGCCCCCGGCGCGCCGGGTCACTTGTAGACGCGCTCGCGCGCCTTCTCGAGGCGCTCCAGGATGCGCTCCTGGCTGTCGGGCTTGACCATGAACTCCTGGAAGCCCTCCATGCCGGCCTTGGCCATCTCCGCCGGCGCGTCGCGGTCGTAGAACTGGGCGAGCGCATAGGCGTTGGACAGCATCTCGAAGCCCATCGACAGGAACTTGTCGTCCGGCCGGGTGGCGCCCGAGTTCACCGGCAGCTGGCCGAGGGTCTTGTTCCACTCGGTCTGGACGTCCGCGCGGGCCACATAGGCGAGGAACTTCCTGGCGTCCTCCTTGTTCTTCGCGCCCGCCGGGATGTGGAGCGTGTCGGTCGGCGCGTCCTCGGCCATCGGGATGCCCGGGGTGATCTCGGGGAACTGCATGAAGCCGATCTGGTCGGGGCTGAGCCCGCCCTTCACGAACAGGTCCACCGCGAAGTTGCCCATCAGGTACATGGCCGCCTCGCCGTTGACGAGGAAGGGCACCGCCTCCTGCCAGTCGTAGGCGGCGTGGTTCTCGAGGAAGTAGCCCGGGCGGATGAGCTCGGCCCACTTGTCGAACACGGCGACCACCTTCGGGTCGGTGTAGGGCACCTTGCCGGCGGTGAGGTCCATGTGGAACTCGTAGCCGTTGACGCGCAGGTTCATGTAGTCGAACCAGCCGCCGGTCGGCCACAGCGCCTTGGTGCCGATCGCGAACGGGGTGATGCCGTTCTCCTTCAGCTTCGCCGAGGCGGCGACCAGCTCGTCCCAGGTCTTCGGCTCGGCGATGCCGAGCTTGTCGAAGATGTCGGAGCGGTAGTAGATGCCCCACTGGTAGTAGGTGTAGGGCACGCCCCACTTCTTGCCGTCGATGGTCATCGAGGCGGCCGCGGAGGCGAGGCTGTCGTTCAGCCCGTTGGCCTCCCACACGTCCGAGACGTCCTCGAACAGCCCGGCGTTGACGAAGGGCGCCATGCGGTTGCCGGCGTACCAGGCGGCGATGTCCGGCGGATCGGCGGTGAGGAAGTTGCGGATGGAGGTCTTGTAGCCCTCGTGGTCGAATTCGTTCCACTTCACCTCGACGTCGGGGTTCTCCGTCTTGAACCCCTCGATCACGGCCTCGAAGGCCGCCTTGGGCGCAGGATCCGACATGTCGGTGTTGATGACGAGGGTGCCGGCGAAAGCCGCCGTCGTCATCGTCAGGACGGCCGCCGTCGACGCGGCGAGACCGACGCGCATGAAGCTCATGGTTCTGTCCTCCCGGGCCGGCCGCGCGGCCGGCTGATGGTTTCTCACCCGCGGGCTGCGCCGTGGCATGGCCGCCGTCCCGCCCGTCGAAGCCCGCGAACTCCCCTGCCCGGGCCCGGCCCGGACACTTGCGGATGTTCCAATGAATGGAACTTTGTTTCGACTGTTGAAATTGTTACCGGGATGAACTAGGGATGTCAACAGCAGGACGGATGGTCATGGACGACGACACCGACACGACTGCCGGAACGAGGGAACGCCCGGAGGCGGCCGATGCCGGCGGCGACCTGTCGAGCCCGATCAGCCGCGCGCTGCACCTGCTCGACATCGTCGCCGACGCCGGCGGCCCGGTGCGCTTCGCCGACGTGCAGAAGGCCTCGCCGCTGCCCAAGGCGACGCTGTCGCGCCTGCTCCGCCAGCTCGAATCCGAGGGCATGCTGGTGTTCGAGCCGCAGTCGCAGCGCTACAAGATGGGGCTCCGGCTGATCCGCCTCGCCCATGCCGCCTGGCAGAGCGCCTCGATGGTGGACGTCGCCCGCCCGGTCATCGACCGCCTCGCCCGGCGGTTCGGCACCACGGTCCACCTCGCCACCCTCGACCACGCCCAGGTGCTCTACATCGACAAGCGGGTGCCGAAGCCGACCATCGACATGTTCTCGGCGCCCGGCCGCATCGGGCCGGCCTACTGCACCGGCGTCGGCAAGGCGATGCTCGCCTTCCTGCCCGACGCGGAGCGCCGGACCGCCGTCGCCGCGCAGAGCTTCCAGCGACACACCTTGAGGACCATCACCACGCCGGCGGCGCTGGAGGCCGAGCTCGCCGCCATCCGCGCCCGCGGCTGGTCCACCGACGACGAGGAGCACGAGGAGACCGTGATCTGCGTCGCGGTGCCGATCCTCGCCAGCGACGGCAAGCTGCTCGGCGCCGTCTCGGTGACCTCGACCACCCACCTGACCTCGCTCCCGGAGCTCGAGGCCGGGTTGCCCGAGATCCGCGCGGCGGCGGCCGAGATCGGCCGCGCCGCGGAGATGCAGATGCTGAACCGCTGACCGGGCGGCCGGCCCGAGCGAGGCCGCCGCCGCAAGAACGATCGGGAGGAACGACCATGGCCAGCGTCGAAATGGACCAGGTGCGCAAGACCTTCGGCACCGTGCCCGTCATCCACGGGGTCGACCTCTCCATCGACCACGGCGAGTTCACCGTCTTCGTCGGCCCGTCCGGCTGCGGCAAGTCCACGCTGCTGCGGATGATCGCCGGGCTGGAGGAGGTCTCGGCCGGCGAGCTCAGGATCGGCGGCCAGCGCATGAACGAGATCGAGCCGTCCGAGCGCGGCGTCGCCATGGTGTTCCAGTCCTACGCCCTCTACCCGCACATGACGGTGGAGGAGAACATGGGCTTCGGCCTCCGGATGACCGGCCATCCACGCGCCGACATCGACCGGCGGGTCCGCGAGGCGGCGGAGATCCTCCAGCTCGGCGCGCTGATGAAGCGCAAGCCGAGCCAGCTCTCCGGCGGCCAGCGCCAGCGCGTCGCCATCGGCCGGGCGATCGTGCGCAACCCGCAGGTGTTCCTGTTCGACGAGCCGCTCTCCAACCTCGACGCCGAGCTGCGCGTCGCCATGCGGGTGGAGATCGCCAAGCTCCACCAGAGCCTCGGCAACACCATGGTCTACGTCACCCACGACCAGACCGAGGCGATGACGCTGGCCAACAAGATCGTGGTGCTGCGCGCCGGCAAGGTCGAGCAGGTCGGCTCGCCGCTCGAGCTCTACGACAACCCGGACAACGCCTTCGTCGCCGGCTTCATCGGCTCGCCGAAGATGAACTTCATGCCGGCCGTGGCGGTGGACGGCGACGGCCGCCAGGTCCGCCTCGGCGACCAGGTGATCACCCTCCCGCTCGGGCGCGACCGCCTCTCGCCCGGCGCCAGGGTCCAGGTCGGCGTGCGGCCCGAGCATTTCGACCGGGGGCCGGACCCGGACGTGCGGCTGCCGGTGGAGGTGGACGTGGTCGAGCACCTCGGCGGCACGAACTACCTCTACGGCCGCCTGCCGGGCGGCGATGCGATGGTGATCGAGCGCCGCGAGGGCGCGGCGCTGCGCGGCGGCTCGCGCATCGAGGTCGGCTTCGACCTCGCCGACCTGCGCGCCTTCACCGACGACGGCCGCCGGCTGAGGTGAGGCGCGGTCCCTCGCCGATGCTCCGCCCGGCCCCCGGGCCGGGCAGCGGCGATCCCGCGCCGCCGCGGCATCCTCGCCCGGCATCCCCCGCGCAGCCGCGCCGTAACCGGATGGCAAGGCGCCGCCGCGATACTCCCCGGCTGTGAAGGACGGGAGAGGCGGCCATGGCGGGGGCGGACGGGCAGGCGGTGACCATCGACGGCCGCGCGGTGCGGATCGTCAGCATGCCGGCCCCGGCGCGGGTGCCGGTGCGCACGGTCGCCAGCTTCTCCTTCGCCCGCTTCCTCAAGCTCCTCACCCTCTGGGCCGGCGTGCCGGGCGGCGCGCTGCTGGCGACGGCGCTGCCGGCGGACGGGCCGGGACAGCTGTTCGCCACCGGCTGGTTCTTCCTCGGCCTCGCCACGCTCGGGCTCAACGCCGCCGGCATCGTCACGGTGCGGCAGCGGCGGATCGTGCCGGCCGAGGACGACGGCGAGCGCGGCGGGGGTTGAACTCCGGCGGCCGGCCGTGCATGTCACGGGGGATGCGAACGCCTGGAGGCCGCCGATGAGGTTGCGGGACCGCGACCACCCCTTCTTCCGCCCGCTCTGGCGGAGGGTCCTGATCGTCGCCCTGGTGGCGGCCTGGGCCGCCTTCGAGCTGTTCGTCACCGGCGACGGCTTCTGGTCCGTGCTGGCGGTCGCCATCCTCGCCTACGCCGGCTGGATCTTCATCCTCGACTGGAAGCCCGAGCGGGACGGCCTCGGCGGCAAGCCGCCGGAGTGATCCGCCAGGCCGCCCCGGTCAGCGCCCCGCCCGCCGGGCCGGCGCCGCCTCGTCGTGCCGCTCCAGCCAGCGCTGGAGGTCCTGCTCGGCCTGCTCCACCGCCGACCTGTTGAGCAGCTTGCGCAGCACCGCCACCGTCACGGCCCGGGCGCGCAGGTTGAACACCGCCTCCTCGCCGGCGTGGCTCGCCGGCCCGACCCCCAGCTTCTCGTAGAGATGCTGCAGGCGGTTCTGCACGCTGCGCAGCGACAGGCGGCGACGGTTGGCGATCGCCCGGTCGGTGAGGCCGAGGGCGATGTCGAGCAGGATCTCGTACTCGCTGTCGGTGAAGCCGACCGAGCGGTCGTGCGCCTTCTGCTGCACGCCGCGGATCTCCTTGTCGATGACGCACTGGCCCTCGACGAAGATGCTGCGCAGCGCCAGCCGCAGCCGGTCCTCCGAGGCCGACTTCAGCAGATAGCCGTAGGCGGCGCCCGCCGGCACGATGCGCGAGACGCCGCGCACATAGGCTTCGTCGGCGTAGTTGGTCCAGAACAGGATCGACGTGTCGGGCCGCTCCCGCCAGATGGTGCGCGCGGCGTCGACGCCGGTGCCCTGCTGCATCTGCAGGTCCATGATGATGTCGGGCACCTCGTGCTCGCGGGCCATCCGCTCGCCGGTGCGGCCGTCCTCCGCCTCCAGCACCAGCCCGCACTCGGGCAGCGCGCTCTCGATCGCCTCGCGCAGGAAGGCCCGGTGGACCGGGTCGTCCTCGATGATCAGCACCTTCATGTCGGTCATGGGTTCCGCGCCTCCTCGCGCGGCTCGCGCCGGCGCCGTCACGCCGCCGCGGTCTCCGCCGGGTCGAGACCCAGCGCTATGGCGATTCGAGTGCCGCGGCCGTCCGGACCGCGGTCGAGGTGGAAGTCCGCCCCCACGAGGTGAGCGCGGGTGCGCATGTTGTCGATCCCCCCGAGCTTGCGGGGCAGCCGGTCGATGCCGATGCCGTCGTCGACCACGGTGATGACCAGCCGTCCGTCCTCGACGACAAGGCGGACGCGGATGTGCTCCGGCCGGGCATGGCGGAAGGCGTTGTTCACCGCCTCCTGCACAATCCGGAACAGCGCCACCTTGAGCGGATCGGCGAGACCGTCCACCACCGCGCCGACCTCGTTCTCCAGGGCCGCGTCCACGGAGCCGCCGCTCGCCTGCCTCGCCCGCTCGAGGATGTCCTCCACCGCCTCGTCGAAGCCGAACAGTTGCAGCACGTTGGGCTTGGCGTCGTCGATGATCCGGCGCAACTCCCGCATCGAGGCGCGCAGCGTCTCCTCCAGGCTCTCGAGCGCGGCCCCGGGCACCTCGTGCTGCTCCTTCAGCCGGGCGATGCGGTGGAGCAGGCGCGTGAGGTCGGCGAGGGTCTGATCGTGGAGGTCCATGCCGATGCGCTGGCGCTCGTGCTCCAGTTCCTCGGTCAGGCGCAGCGCCCCCTGCCGCAGCCCCTCCGCCCGGGCCCGCGCCTCGGCCTCGACGATGGCCGAGGCCTTCGCCTGCTCGGCCGAGCGCAGCGCGAAGACATAGGGCGCGAGGAGGTCGGCGACGTGCTGGGCGGTCTTGACGTCCTCCATGGTGTAGACGCCGACCTCGTGGGTCGAGCAGGAGAGCGCGCCGATCACCGCCCCCTGCACCCTGAGCGGCACGTGCAGGCGGCTGCGCAGCCGCGCGTCGAAGATCGGGTGGTTGAGCGCGCCCTCGAACTGGAAGCGGTCGTCGCGGGTGGCGTCGTCGGTCAGCATGAACGGCTCGCGGCCCCACAGCAACGCCCGGATCGGGCTGCGCGACGTCGGCACCGGGTGGTGGTCGAGGTTGCCCCAGCTCGTGTGCAGGCCGGTCTCGTAGGCCATGTGGGTGGCCCCGTCGAAGGTGAGGATGCAGACGTCGAGGTGGTCGTAGCGGATCAGCCCGCGCACGCTGACGGACACCGCCTGGATCGCCGACTGGAAGTCGAGATGGCCGGCGAGGGCCTGGGATATGGAGAGCAGGTGCGCGAGCATGGCGTCCTCGCTCGGAGCCGACCTGGGTCCGGTGTCCGTGGTCACGATGGCCGAGTATCCTCCCGCTCCCCGCCCGTGTCGCCGGGCCATGCTGCCAACCTATCCGTTCCGATCCGCATCCGGACCTGCGGGATCCCGCAAAATCTCTGCGCAACCCGGCGGCTGCGGATGTGTCCATCGTCGAGGACGTGCTCCCCACCCCATCGTAGGCTCTGCCTGATCGGGGCCTCCGGGCGCTCGGCGCACCGCCATGCGCGCCGTGAAGCGGCGGCGGCCCCCGTCGCAACGAAAGACAAAGCCGTCTTCCCGACGGCGATCAAGGGGTGGAACGATGAAGATTTCCAAGGTCCTCCTGGCCTCGACCGCGGCCGTCGTGCTCTCGTCGTCGCTCGCGCTCGCCGACACCTCCGACAAGCGCATCGCGCTGTCCAACAACTACGCCGGCAACTCCTGGCGCCAGGCGATGCTGAAGAGCTGGGACAAGGTGACGAGCCAGGCCGTGGCCGACGGCGTCGTCGCCGCCGCCGACGCCTACACCACCGCCGAGAACCAGGCCACCGAGCAGGCCGCGCAGATCCAGAACCTGATCCTGCAGGGCTACGACGCGATCGTCCTCAACGCCGCCTCGCCGACCGCCCTCAACGGCGCGGTCAAGGAGGCCTGCGACGCCGGCATCACCGTCGTCTCCTTCGACGGCGTCGTCACCGAGCCCTGCGCCTGGCGCATCGCGGTCGACTTCAAGAAGATGGGCGCTGACCAGCTCGAGTACCTCGCCGGGCGGCTGCCGGAGGGCGGCAACGTGCTCGAGATCCGCGGCCTCGCCGGCGTCTTCGTCGACGACGAGATCCACGCCGGCATCGAGGAGGGCGTCAAGAACCACCCGCAGTTCAAGATCGTCGGCTCCGTCCACGGCGACTGGACCCAGGAAGTGGCCCAAAAGGCCGTCGCCGGCATCCTGCCGAGCCTGCCGGAGGTCGCCGCGGTGGTGACCCAGGGCGGCGACGGCTACGGCGCCGCCGAGGCGTTCAAGGCCGCCGGCCGCGACGTGCCGCTGATCATCATGGGCAACCGCCAGGACGAGCTGCAGTGGTGGAAGGAGGCCAAGGACGCCTCCGGCTACGAGACCATGTCGGTGTCGATCGCGCCGGGCGTCTCCACCCTCGCCTTCTGGGTCGCCCAGCAGATCCTCGACGGCAAGGAGGTGCCGAAGGACCTGGTGGTTCCGTTCCTGCGCATCGACCAGGACAACCTCGAGGAGAACCTGGCCAACACCGAGGCCGGCGGCGTCGCCAACGTCGAGTACAGCCAGGACGACGCCATCGCGGTGATCGAAGGCCGCTGAGCCGCCGTCCGGCTGACGCGTGACGGGGCCGCCCCGCCGGCGGCCCCAGGTCCGGGGGCTTCCATGGCCGAACATCCGGTGATCGTCCGGCTCTCCGGCGTCGAACGCTCGTTCGGCGCCGTGCGTGCCCTCGCGGGCGTCGACCTCGAGGTCCGCGCCGGCGAGTGCCTGGGCCTCGTCGGCCACAATGGCGCCGGCAAGTCGACGCTGATGCAGATCCTCGCCGGGACGCTGTCCCCCGGCGGGGGAACCCTCGTGGTCCACGGCCGCGAGGCGGGGGCGGGCTACTCGGTGCTGGAGGCGCGCCGGCACGGCATCCGCTGCGTGTTCCAGGAACTCTCGCTCTGCCCGAACCTCACCGTGGCCGAGAACGCCCGGATCCTGCATCCGACGATCCGCGGCTTCGGCTGGCGGAAGACGGCGGCGGCGCTGATCCGCGGGGCGCTCGACGAAATCTTCCCGGGCCACGGCATCTCGCCCTTCGACGTCGTCGGCGACCTGTCGATCAGCCGCCGGCAGATGGTGGAGATCGCCCGCGCCTTCTCGGTCACGGCGGAGCCGCTGCACCTCGTCATCCTCGACGAGCCCACCTCCTCGCTCGACCAGGTGGTCGCCAACCAGCTGACCGACCATGTCCGCCGCTTCGTCGGACGCGGCGGCAGCGTCATCCTCATCTCCCACCTCCTCGGCGAGATCCTCGAGACCTCCGACCGCGTCGTCGTCATGCGCGACGGCCAGGTGGTCGACGGGCGGCCCGCCCCGGATTTCACCCACGCCTCCCTCGTCGCGGCCATGGGCAGCGTCGCCCGGGAGGAGACCGCACGGGCGGCCGACGCCGGGGCATCGGCACGGCCGCGCGGTGAGCCGGCGGTCGGGCTGCGTCCCTCCCGGCAGCGGGACGACCGCCGGCTCGTTGTTCACCCCGGCGAGATCGTCGGCCTCGCCGGCCTTGCCGGCCACGGCCAGACGGCCGCCCTGCTGGAGATCTTCCGGAACGCCGGGGGCGGCGACGTGCGCGGCAGCGTCGCCTTCGTCGCCGGCGACCGGCAGACCGACGGCGTCTTCCCGCTCTGGTCGGTGGCCGAGAACGTCGTCGTCTCCTCCGCCCGCCGGCTCTCCCGCGCCGGCGTCACCGATCCGGGCGCCGAGGCGCGCCTCGCGGAGGAGTGGAAGCAGAAGGTGGGGATCCGCGCCGGCGACATGGCGGACCCGATCCTCTCCCTCTCTGGCGGCAACCAGCAGAAGGTGCTGTTCGCCCGCGCCCTCGCCGCCGAGGCGGACATCGTGCTGATGGACGACCCGATGCGCGGCGTCGACATCGGCACCAAGCAGGAGGTCTACGCCATCGTGAAGGCCGAGGCCGAAAAGGGGCGCTCCTTCGTCTGGTACACCACCGAGTTCGACGAATTGAAGAACTGCGACCACACCTACGTCTTCCGCGGCGGCGCCATCGTCGATGACATCCCCCGTTCCGACCTGACCGAGGAACGGGTTCTCGCCGCCTCCTTCGAATCCGCGGAGGACGCCGCGTGAGCGCCCTGCTCTCCCCCCGCATGCTGCGCGCGGCGCTTCCGCCGCTGGCGCTCCTCGTGCTCCTGGTGGCGATCTGGATCCAGCAGCCGCGCGCCATCAGCTACACCGGCTTCAACCTGATGCTGAACCTGGCGCTGCCGATCGCGCTCGCGACCATCGCCCAGCTGTTCATCATCACCGTCAACGACCTCGACCTGTCGATCGGCGCCTTCGTCAGCTTCTGCGCCTGCGTCGGGGCGACCTGGCTCGCCGAGGCGCCGCTGCTCGGGGTGGCGACGCTGATCGCATGCGTCGCCGTCTACGCCGGCCTCGGCGCGCTCATCCACCTCAGGAACCTGCCGTCGATCGTGGTCACCCTCGGCATGTCCTTCGTCTGGCTCGGCCTTTCCGTGCTGCTGCTGCCGACCCCCGGCGGCAGCGCGCCGGAGTGGCTGGTCTCGATCGTCAAGTTCCGGATGCCGCTGATCCCCTTCGCCATCCTGATGAGCATCGTGCTCGCGCTGGTCGTCCACCTGGGGCTGATGCGCTCCGCGCTCGGCGCGGTGATGCGCGGGGCCGGCGGCAACCCGCAGGCGATCGCCCGGGCCGGCTGGTCGCTGCTCAGGATCAAGATGGGCATGTACGCCCTCGCCGGCCTCTTCGGCGTCCTCTCCGGCCTGACGCTCGTCGGCATGACCACCTCGGGCGACGCCAACATCGCGCTGCGCTACACGCTTCTCTCCATCGCCGGGGTGATCCTCGGCGGCGGCGAGTTCGTCGGCGGCCGGGTGTCCCCCGTCGGCGCGGTGATCGGCGCCATGGTGCTGGCGCTCGCCGGCTCGCTGCTCTCCTTCCTCAGGATCTCGCCGGACTGGCAGATCGGCGCGCAGGGCGCGATCCTGATCCTGGTGCTGGCGCTCCGCAGCCTCCTCAACCGCGCCGAGGCGCGCGCCGCATGACGATCACCCGCGACCGGCCGGAGCCCTCGCCGATGTCCAGTTTCGCCGCCCGGCTCTTCTCCCGGCCGTGGATCTGGTCCTACCTCGCCGCGGTCGCCGTCTGGTTCGCGACGGCTACCTTCACCGGCGGAAAGGGCTCGGCCGACGTCCTCACCGTGGCGCTGACCTTCTCCTCCTTCTTCGTGATCGTCGGCATCGGCCAGATGTTCGTGATCACCTCGGGCCCGGGCAACATCGACCTCTCGATCCCCGCCAACATCGCCCTCTCGGGCGCGCTGGCGATGATCCTGATGGACGGCTCGAATGCGATGATCCCGGTCGGCGTCGCCGCCGCGGTCGGCTGCGGGCTGCTGATCGGCGTCTTCAACTACGTGTTGATCCGGCTCCTCGCCATCCCGCCGATCATCGCCACCCTGTCGGCGAGCTTCATCGTCCAGTCGATCGCAATCGCCTACGGGCGCGGCCTCAAGATCAAGCCGCCGCCGGCCTTCGCCGAGTTCACCACCGGCCGGATCTCCGGCGTGCCGATCCTGGCGATCCTCGCCGTCCTGCTCGCCGTCGCCATGGGCTTCGTGCTGCACCGGACGCTCTACGGCCGGGCGGTCACTGCCATCGGGCAGAACCAGCGCGCGGCCGGCCTCGCCGGGATCTCGGTCGACCGCACCCGCGTCGCCACCTACGTGCTCTGCGCCGGCCTCGCCGGCCTCTGCGGCTCGCTGCTCGCCGGCTTCTCCGGAGGCGCCTCGCTGAACATGGGCGAGGAGTACCTGCTGGCCTCCATCGCCGTCGTGGTGATCGGCGGCTCGTCGGTGGCGGGCGGATCGTCCAACGTGCCGGGCATCTGGGGCGCGGCGCTGTTCATGTACCTGCTCGTCACCATGCTGAACACCTTCGGCGTCGGCGCGGGCATCCGCCTGGTGGCGACCGGGCTGATCATCATCACGGTGATCACCCTCGCCGGCGGCAAGAAGACCGGACGCGGCTAGACAAGGGAGCGCGGAAGAGATGACCACCGGCGAGATGCTCTACGAGGCGATCGACAAGCGCTTCTACTCGATGATCGTGCCGCACACGGAACCGGACCTGATCTTCTCCGAGGCCAAGTGGGCCGAGGGGCCGGTGTGGTTCGCCGACGGCGGCTTCCTGCTCTTCAACGACATCCCGAACCGGCGCACGCTGCGCTTTGTGCCGGGCCTCGGGGTCAACGTCTTCCGGCACGACAGCAACTACGCCAACGGCAACACCCGCGACCGGGAGGGCCGGCTGGTCACCTGCGAGCACGGCACGCGGCGGGTGACGCGGACGGAGTACGACGGCTCGATCACGGTGCTGGCCGACGGCTACCGCGGCAAGCGGCTCAACTCGCCCAACGACGTGGTGGTGAAGTCCGACGGCACCGTCTGGTTCACCGACCCCACCTACGGCATCCTCTCCGACTACGAGGGCTTCAAGGCCGAGCCCGAGCAGGAGACGCGCAACGTCTACCGGCTCGACCCGCGCACCGGCGACCTCGACGCGGTGATCACCGACTTCCTGCAGCCGAACGGCCTCGCCTTCTCGCCCGACGAGAAAATCCTCTACGTCGCCGACAGCGGCGCCAGCCACGACCCGGACGCCGCCCGGCACATCCGCGCCTTCGACGTCTCCGACGACAACCGCCTGTCGAACGACCGGGTCTTCTGCGAGATCGACGTCGGGCTGCCGGACGGGATCCGCACCGACACGGACGGAAACCTCTGGTCCTCGGCGGGCGACGGCGTCCACGCCTTCTCCAGGGGCGGCGAGCTGATGGGCAAGATCCACGTGCCGGGGCCGGTGGCGAACCTCACCTTCGGCGGCCGCTCGCGCAACCGGATGTTCATCACCGCCAACCGCCGCGTCTGGCTCGTCGACGTCGGCGTCAACGGCGCGCAGGTCCCCTGACCGGAACGGAACGGGCGCGGGCCGAGGCCCGCGCCCTCTCTGTCAAAGCGAGCCGTTCACCACCGGCCAGACCTCGTTGACGCCCCGCCAGATCATGTCGAGGGCGACGTAGAGGATCACGACCAGGCCGACCCAGGCGATCCAGCGGTGCTTGTGCAGCAGCCGCGCGATGAAGCTCGCCGCGAGCCCCATCAGCGCGATGGAGAGCGCGAGGCCGATGATCAGCACCGTCGGGTGCTCGCGCGCCGCCCCGGCGACGGCGAGCACGTTGTCGAGCGACATCGAGA
Organism: Pleomorphomonas sp.; assembly: GCA_041687675.1. Lineage (GTDB taxonomy): Bacteria > Pseudomonadota > Alphaproteobacteria > Rhizobiales > Pleomorphomonadaceae > JAWLBM01. The sequence continues at coordinate 28,332 of JAWLBM010000036.1, forward strand.
TGTCGGCGATGATGATCTGCGTCGCCGCCTGGGCGAAGGTCTTGCGCGGCGCGCCGCCGGCGATGGTGCCGTCGGCGTTGAGGTCGGCGTTGGCCAGGGCCTCGTCGGCCGCCTCCTCCTGCGCGTGCGTGGTCACCAGCTCGCGGTACATCTTCCAGCAGACCCAGAGCAGCAGGATGCCGCCGACCAGCAGCAGGCCGAGGATCTGCAGGAGCTGCGTGGTGACCAGCGCGAAGCCGATGCGCATGACGGTCGCCGCGGCGATGCCGACGACGATCGCCCGCGTCCGCTGGTCCTGCGGCAGCCCGGCGGCGGCGAGGCCGATCACGATGGCGTTGTCGCCGGCCAGCACGAGGTCGATCGCGATGACCTGACCGAGGGCGACCAGCCCCGCGGTGGTGAACATTTCCATTCGAGCCAACCCTGTCTCTGCGGACCGACCAATGCCCGACCGGTGCCCCGGCTCGCGACCGCCCCTCGGGGCGACCGCTCGCCGACCGGGGCGGGTCGCCGCCCGATCCGTCCATGTCCTCGCTTGTTCCAGTCCGACATCACAGCCCGCACGGGGCTGCCAGAGGGGCCCGGCCTGGAGGGGGCCGGCGCGGGTCCCCCCGGATCCGCGCGGCGCGAGAGAGAAAGCACATCCCGGGAGGCGGCGCTACTCTCGATCCGGTTGATGAGATCCATTCCCATGCATTGAGCGCGGGGATCGGCCGTGCGATGCTCCGGTCCGATTCCGGCGCCCGCAAGCAAAGAAACCAAAAGGAACGCCGGGGTGGGAAACGACAACAAGGGGGAGTGACCCGATGACAGCCTTCACCCGCCGCGCCGTCCTGGGGACGGCCGCCGCCCTCGCGCTCGCCGCCTCCGCCGGGCTCGCCTCAGCCGAGGGGATCGTGCTCCGCCTCTCCTCGCCGGCGACGCCGACCGACCAGCGGGCGGTGGCCCTGACCGAGGTGTTCGCCCCGGCCGTCGCCGGGTTCGCGACCTTCGAGCCGCACTGGAACGCGACCCTGTTCAAGCAGGGCACCGAGCTCGAGGCGATCGCCCGCGGCAACCTCGAGATGTCGATCACCTCCGCCCAGGAGCTGGCGGCCATCTTCCCCGAGTGGTCGATCTTCACCGCCGGCTACCTGCATCGCGACGCCGAGCACCAGAAGAAGGTGTTCGCGGCCGACTTCATGGAGCCGATGAAGAAGAAGGTCGAGGGCGAGCTCGGCGTGAAGCTGCTGAGCGTGATGTATCTCGGCCGCCGCCAGCTGAACCTGCGCACCGAGGACGAGGTGCGCACCCCGGACGACCTCGCCGGCGTCAAGCTGCGCATGCCCGGCACCGACGCTTGGCAGTTCCTCGGCTCGGCGCTCGGCGCGAGCCCGGTGCCGATGGCCTTCACCGAGGTCTACACCGGCCTGCAGACCGGCGCGATCGACGGCCAGGACAACCCGCTGCCGACCAACAAGGACTCCAAGTTCTACGAGGTCACCAAGCAGATCGTGCTGACCAGCCACCTCGTCGACCTCAACTACCTCGCCTTCAGCAAGGAGGTCTGGGACAAGCTGACGCCGGAGCAGCAGGCGACCGTCCAGAAGGCCGCCGACGACGCCGCCGAGCTCGGCCGGCAGCGCCAGCTCGCCCTCGAGGCGGAGCTCGAGCAGTTCTTCAAGGACCAGGGCCTCAAGGTCTACGCGCCGGACGTCGAGGCCTTCCGCGCCCGGGTTCAGAAGGCCTACCTCGAGTCCGACTTCGCCAAGGACTGGCCGGAGGGCCTGATCGACAAGGTCAACGCGCTCCAGTGACGGCCGATGGCCGCCGCCCTCCGCTTCCTGCGGGATAGGGCCGACAACGTGGCGGCGGGCCTGCTCGCCGCCATGTTCCTGACCTTCATCCTGCAGATCGTCTCGCGCTACGTGATGAACAGCCCGCTCGGCTGGACGTTGGAGGCGTGCCTGACGCTCTGGCTCTGGCTGGTGTTCTGGGGCTCGGCCTTCGTGCTCCGGGACGAGGATCACGTGCGCTTCGACCTCGTCTACGCGGCGTCCGGCGCGCGCCTCCGGCGGACCTTCGCCATCGTCTCGGCGGTGGCGATCGCGGCCGGGCTGCTGGCGGCGCTGCCGGCGACGATCGACTACATCACCTTCTACAAGATCAAGAAGAGCGCGATCCTCCGGATCCGCCTCGACGTGGTGTTCAGCGTCTACGGCATCTTCGCCGTCGCCCTGATCGCCCGCTACGCCCTGCGCGCCCTCTCGCTCGCCCGCGGCGGGCCGATCCCGGCCGGAACCGATCGCTGATGACCGTCGCCTTCGGCCTGTCGCTGCTCGCGCTGTTCGCGCTCGCCGGCATCGGCACGCCGGTGGCGCTGTCGATGCTCGTCGCCGCGACGGTCTACCTCGCCGCCAAGGGGCAGGACCTCGGCCTCGCCGCCGAGCAGATCATCCAGGGCCTCTACGACAGCTTCATCATCCTGGCGGTGCCGCTCTTCATCGTCGCCGCCGCCATCATGAACGCCGGGACGATCAGCGACCGGCTGCTCTCCTTCTGCGTCGCGGTGGTCGGGCGCGTGCGCGGCGGACTCGGCCATGTCAACGTGGCGGCGAGCCTGATCTTCTCCGGCATGTCGGGCTCGGCCGTCGCGGACGCTGCGGGAATCGGCAAGATCATCATCGAGATGATGACGCGCGACGGCCGCTATGCGCCGGGTTACGCCGCCGCGATCACCGCCGCCTCCGCCACCATCGGGCCGATCATCCCGCCGTCGATCCCGATGGTGATGTACGCCCTCGTCTCCGATGTCTCGATCGGCTACCTGTTCCTCGGCGGCATCGTGCCGGGGCTCGTCATGGGCGGCGTGCTGATGGGCCTCAACGCCCTGCTCGCCGCCCGCCGCGGCTTCGCCAGGGAGGCGCCGGTGCCGCTGCGGGAGCTGCCGCGGGTGACCGCCCGGGCCTTCCCCGCGCTGATGATGCCGGTGATCCTCCTGTGGGGCATCTACGGCGGCGCGACCACCCCGACAGAGGCCGCCGCCGTCGCCGCCGCCTACGCGCTGGTGCTCGCCGCCGTCTTCTACCGCTCGCTCTCCTGGGGATCGCTCTACGCCATCTTTTCCGAGAGCGCCCGCTCCTCGGCGGCCGTCGGCCTCGTCATCGGCGGCGCGCTGATCTTCAACTACATCGTCGCCAGCGAGAACATCGCCGGGCAGCTCGCCGCCTCGCTGCAGGGGCTCGAGATCCATCCCCTCGCCTTCCTGCTCGCCGTCAACCTCCTCCTGCTGCTGCTCGGCTGCGTCCTCGACGCGACGACGATCATCCTCGTCATCGTGCCCTTGTTCATCCCCACCTGCCGCGAGCTCGGCATCGACCTCGTCCAGTTCGGGGTGGTGGTGGTCGTCAACTGCATGATCGGGCTGATCACGCCGCCCTACGGGGTGCTGCTCTTCGTCATCAACGCCACCACCGGCATCCCGCTGCGCGACATCATCCGCGAGATCTGGCTGTTCATCGCCGTGCTGATCGTGGCGCTGGCCGCGATGGTCCTCTTCCCCGAACTGGTGCTCTGGCTGCCCCGTCAGGTGGGATACCTCGGATGACACCCCCTGCCCCCGCCGACGGCGCGCGCGTGCGCCTGGGGCTCGTCGGCGGCAGCATCCGCCGGTCCCGCTCCCCCGATCTCCACCGCATCGCCGGTGCCCTCTGCGGTCTCGACGTCTCCTACGACCTCCTCGTGCCGAAGGACCTCGGCCGCCCCTTCGAGGGCGTGCTGGACGACGCCCGGCGCGCGGGGCTCAGGGGCGTCAACATCACCTTCCCCTACAAGGAGCGGGTGACCGCCCTCGTCGAGGTGCCGGACCCGCTCGTCCGCCGTCTCGGCGCCGTCAACACGGTGGTGTTCGAGGGCGGAGCGATGCTCGGCCACAACACCGACCACAGCGGCTTCATGGCCGCCTTCCGCGCCCGCTGGGGCGACCGGCCGCCGGGGATCGTGGCCATCGCCGGGGCGGGCGGCGTCGGCCGCGCCGTCGCCTTCGGCCTCCTCCGGCTCGGGGCGAGCGGGATCCGCCTCGTCGACGCGGACCGTCCGCGGGCCACGGCGCTCGCCGACGCGCTCGCCGCTGGCGGCGGCTGCCGGGTGGAGGCGGGATCGGACATCGCCGCCGCCGCCGCGGGCGCCGACGGCATCGTCAACTGCACGCCGCTCGGGATGGACGGCCACCCCGGCACCGCCATCCCGGCCGACCTGCTCCCCGGCCGGCGCTGGGCCTTCGATGCCGTCTACACACCGGTCGAGACACGGTTCAAGATGGAGGCCGAAGCCGCCGGGCTCGACGTGCTCGGCGGCTGGGAGCTCTTCTTCCACCAGGGCGTCGACGCGTTCCGGATCTTCACCGGCCGCACGCCCCCGGACCTTTCCGAACTCCGGCGGCGCATCCTCGCCGCCCCACCGCCTCCGGGAGAGACATGATGACCGCCCCCACACTCCGCGACCTGATCGGCGTCAGCGCGGCGCTCGCCACCCCGTTCGACGCCCGCGGCGACGTCGACTGGGCGCGGCTCGCCGACCATGCGCGCGCCCTGCTCGACGAGGGCATGGCCGTGGTGACCGCCTTCGGCACCACCGGCGAGGGCGTCTCGATCCCGATGCCGGCGCGGGAGAGCCTCTACGACCACCTCGGCGCCCACGGCGTTCCGGCCGGCCGGCTGGTCGAGTGCATCTACGGCCCGGCGGCGGCCGACGCGGGGCGGCACATGCGCCGCGCGCTCGGATACGGCGTCCGCGGCTTCCTGCTGACGCCGCCCTTCTACTACAAGGACCCCGACGACGCCGCCGTCGCCGCCTGGTTCGCGGAGGCGTTGGAAGCGGCCGGGCCCGCCGTTCGCGACGTCCTCCTCTACAACATCCCGCAGCTCACCGGCGTGAAGGTCGGGCCCGGCGTCGTCGCCCGGCTGCGCAGCGACTTCCCCGGCGTCGTCGCCGGCGTCAAGGACAGCGGCGGCGACTTCGCCCACACCGAGCAGCTGCTCGCCGAGCACCGGGACCTCGCCATCCTGGTCGGCCACGAGGGCCAGCTGGCGCGGGCGGTGAGGCTCGGCGCCTGCGGCTCGATCAGCGGCATGGCCAACCTCGCGCCGAAGCTGGTCGCGCGGCTCGTCGCCGGCGAGGACGAGCCGGCGATCGACGAGGCGCTGCGGCGGATCCTCGCCCTGCCGGTGATCCCCGCCATCAAGGCGGCCCTCGCCGCCCTCTCGGGCGACGAGCGCTGGCGGGCGGTGAAGCCGCCGCTGACCGCGATCGATTCGGACCGGGGACGCGCGATGGTCGACGAAGTGGCGGCCATTCTCGCGCCCTGGCGGACCTGATCCGGCCGCCCCGGAGCGCGAGCCGAGTCCCGCCGGTTCCGCAAGGGGCCGCGCGCGATTTCGCAACGGATTCCGGCCGCTTCTCCACTCGACCTTGGTAGTAGACGTAACGTCTAGATATTGCGCATCCGCATCCATCGGTATCGTCACGCTGGTCCTTTCCATAGGCACGCGCCCGTGGTCGGGCGCATGCTGGCCGGGAGAATGGATCGCCCGGACGTCCCGGGTGGGGGGCCCGGATGGATCCGTCGAAGGTCAGGACTACGGCAGTCCTCGCGGACGTCCGGGCCAGCGTCGCCGAGCGGCGGCAAGGTTCGGCCCCGACGGCGTCCGGCACGGCGGCGAGCGCCTGCCGGCGAGCCTGTCCGGGGCGGCACAAGGTGGAGGAGAGTTCATGACGAGCGAAACGACCCGCGGAGGGTCCTTTGCAAAGACCAACGGGGAGGCCTACTGGTCGGCCAACCTGCGAATCGTGGCCTGGTGCCTGGCGATCTGGGCACTGGTGTCCTTCGGCTTCGGCATCCTGCTGCGGCCGCTCATCTCCGGGATCAAGATCGGCGGTACCGATCTCGGGTTCTGGTTCGCGCAGCAGGGATCGATCCTGGTCTTCCTGGTGCTCATCTTCTTCTACGCCTGGCGCATGAACAGCCTCGACCGGCAGTTCGGCGTCGAGGAAGAGTGATCCCGGGGGACGTCATGGATCAAACGACACTCAACTACATCGTCGTCGGCCTCTCGTTCGCGCTTTACTTCGGTATCGCGTTCTGGGCCCGCGCGGGAACGACCGGCGAGTTCTACGCCGCCGGCCGCGGCGTGCCGCCGGTCATGAACGGCATGGCCACGGCCGCCGACTGGATGTCCGCGGCCTCCTTCATCTCGATGGCCGGCCTGATCGCCACCGTCGGCTACAACAACTCCACCTACCTGATGGGCTGGACCGGCGGCTACGTGCTGCTCGCCATGCTGCTCGCCCCCTACCTGCGCAAGTTCGGCAAGTACACCGTCCCCGAGTTCATCGGCGACCGGTTCTACTCGCAGACCGCGCGCGTGGTGGCCGTGGTCTGCCTCATCGTCATCTCGGTGACCTACGTCATCGGCCAGATGACCGGCGTCGGCGTGACCTTCGCCCGCTTCCTCGAGGTGAGCACCCAGACCGGCCTCTTCATCGGCGCGGCCGTGGTGTTCGTCTACGCGGTGCTCGGCGGCATGAAGGGCATCACCTACACGCAGGTGGCGCAGTATGTGGTGCTGATCACCGCCTACACCATCCCCGCGATCTTCATCTCGCTGAACCTCACCGGCAACCCGGTGCCCCCGCTCGGCCTCTTCTCCGAGCACCAGGCTTCCGGCATCCCGCTGCTGGCCAAGCTCGACCAGGTGGTGACCGAACTCGGCTTCGGCGCCTACACGGCCCAGAGCGGCTCCTACCTGAACATGACCCTCTTCACCATGTCGCTGATGATCGGCACCGCGGGCCTGCCGCACGTCATCATCCGCTTCTTCACGGTGCCGAAGGTCGCGGACGCCCGCTGGTCGGCGGGCTGGGCTCTCGTCTTCATCGCCCTGCTCTACCTCGTCGCCCCGGCGGTCGGCGCCATGGCCCGGCTGAACGTGATCGACACCATCTACAAGGGCCCCGTCGCCGAGGAGGGCAGCGCCATCCTCTACGAGGAACGCCCGCAGTGGATGCGGACCTGGGAGGTGACCGGGCTCATCAAGTTCGAGGACAAGAACAACGACGGTCGCATCCAGTACTACAACGATGCGAACCCCGCCTTCGCCGAAACGGCGACGCAGAACGGCTGGGCCGGCAACGAGCTGGTGCTCAACAACGACATCCTCGTTCTGGCCAATCCGGAGATCGCCAACCTGCCGGGCTGGGTCATCGCCCTCGTCGCGGCCGGTGGTCTCGCGGCGGCGCTGTCCACCGCGGCGGGCCTGCTGCTCGCGATCTCGTCGGCGATCTCGCATGACCTGATCAAGAGCGTGATCAACCCGCGCATCTCCGAGAAGGGCGAGCTGCTCGCCGCCCGTATCGCGATGACCGGCGCGATCGTGCTGGCGACCTACCTCGGTCTCAACCCGCCGGGCTTCGCGGCACAGACGGTGGCGCTCGCCTTCGGTCTGGCCGCGGCGTCGATCTTCCCCGCGCTGATGATGGGCATCTTCTCCAAGCGCATCAACAACCTGGGTGCGATCGCCGGCATGCTGGCGGGCCTGCTGATCACGGTGGGCTACGTGTTCACCTACCTCGGCATGTTCTTCCTGCCGGACACCAACCTCCTGCCGAACACCCCGGACAACTGGCTGTTCGGCATCTCGCCGGCCTCTTTCGGCACGGTCGGCGCGGTCGTCAACTTCCTCGTCGCCTATGTGGTGTCCAACGCCACCGAGGCGCCGCCGAGGGAGATCCAGGAGCTGGTCGAGTCGGTCCGCGTGCCGCGCGGCGCCGGGGCTGCCGTCGCCCACTGATGGCGATCGGCTGACGTGACCTGGGAGGGGGCGGGCGTCCGGACGGAGGCCCGCCCCCTTCTTTTTTCCTGACCCGGGGGCAAGACATGGACGCGGTTTCCTTCCTCGCACGCCACCACCCCTTCGACGCTTTGCCGGGGGGCGTCCTCGCCGAACTCGCGGGCGCGATGGCGGAGCGGAGCCTTGCCGACGGCGAGGCTCTCTACGAGCCCGGCGACGCGGTGACATCCGTCTTCGTGGTCCGTGCCGGCGGGGTCGACCTCGTATCGCCGACCGAGGCGCGGCTGCAGCATTTCGGCGCCGGGGAGGCGGTCGGCGCCCGGCCGATCCTGCGCGACGGCGTCGCCGCCATGCGGGCCGTGGCGGTGGGCGACACCGCCGGCCTCGTCCTCGACAAGTCCCGCTTCCTCGCGCTGCTCGACGACTACCCCGCCTTCGGCGACTTCTTCGACCGCGGCCGGCGGGCGCTCCGCCGCGACAGCACCGATGCGACCCCGGACGCGCTGTTCTCCGCCGCGCTCGGCGAGGTGATGACCACCGACCCGGTCACCGTCGCCCCGGTGACCCCGGTGCGCGAGGCCGCCGGCGAGATGCGCCGGCGCAGGATCTCCTGCGTGCTGGTCGCCGATGACGGCCGCCTCGCCGGCCTCCTCACCACCGGCGACCTCGCCGGCCGGGTGGTGGCCGCCGGGCTCGATCCCTCCACACCCGTCTCGGAGGTGATGACCCGCGACCCGGTCTCGCTGCCGCCCACCGCGATGCTGCACGACGCCATGGTGCTGATGAGCGAGAAGCGGATCGGCCACCTGCCGGTGACGGTCGACGGCCGGGCGGTCGGCATCGTCACCCGCACGGACCTCGTCCGCCGGCAGTCGGCCTCGGCCATCCACATGATCGGCGACATCGCGCGGGCGACCTCGAACGAGGCGCTCGCCGCGGTGATCGCCCGCGTGCCGCAGTTGCTCGCCCAGCATGTCGGCGCCGGCGTCGACGCCCACCGCGTCGCGGCGGTGATCACCTCGGTGACCGACGCCCTCACCCGCCGGCTGGTCGCGCTGGCGCAGGAGACGCTCGGTCCCGCGCCCGTGCCCTGGCTCTGGCTCGCCTGCGGCTCGCAGGGACGCCGCGAGCAGACCGGCGTCTCCGACCAGGACAACTGCCTGATCCTCGACGAGAGCTACGACCCGACCGCCCACGGCGCCTGGTTCGAGGCCTTCGCCCGCTTCGTCTCCGACGGGCTGAACGCCGCCGGCTACGTCTACTGCCCCGGCGACATGATGGCGACCAACCCGACCTGGCGGCAGCCGCTGTCGGTCTGGCGCGGCTACTTCGCCAAGTGGATCGCCCGGCCGGACCCGATGGCGCAGATGCTCTCCTCGGTGATGTTCGACCTCAGGCCGATCAACGGCGAGGTATCGCTGTTCTCCGGCCTGCAGCGGGAGACGCTGGACCTCGCCCGCAAGAACTCGATCTTCCGCGCCCACATGATCGCCAATTCGCTGAAGCACACGCCGCCGCTCGGGCTCTTCCGCGGCTTCGCGCTGATCCGCTCCGGCGAGCACAAGGACACGGTGGACCTCAAGCACAACGGCATCGTGCCGATCGTCGACCTCGCCCGCGTCTACGCGCTCGAGGCCGGCCTGGAGGCGGTGAACACGCGCGAGCGGCTGATCCTCGCCAGGGAGGCAGGCACGCTCAGCGTCTCGGGCGCGGACGACCTCGTCGATGCCTTCGACCTCATCTCCGACATCCGGCTCGAGCACCAGGCGCGCCTCATCCGCGCCGGTCGCCGGCCGGACAACTTCCTGGCCCCCGCGCAGCTGTCCGCGTTGGAGCGCAACCACCTGAAGGACGCCTTCGGCGTGGTGAAGGGCCTGCAATCCTCCCTCGGGCAGGTGCGCGGGCTCGCCTGACGGGCTAAGAACGGACGCCGCTCCTGGCACCCGGACAATCGAAACGGATCCACGATGCCGCTGACGCTCTTCAACTACATCGGCACCTTCCTCGTCGGCGGCACCGTGGCGCTGCTGCTGTGGGCGGTGGTCCGCACCTTCAAGCTGAGGCTGGCGAGTTGGGTGTATCCGGCGACGATCGGCGCCACGATGATCGTGTTCCAGATCTACAACGACTACACCTGGTTCGACCGCACGGCCGGCGACCTGCCGCCCCGCATCGTCGTCACCGACACCTACGAGGGGCGCAGCCTGCTCAAGATCTGGACCTACGCGCTGCCGGTGGTGGACCGCTTCCGCGCGCTCGACCGCGGCTCGATCAAGCGCAACCCGGCGGTGCCGGACCTCGTCATCGCCGACGTGATCCTTGTCACCCGCTTCCAGCCGACCTTCACGGCGACCCAGATCTTCGACTGCGCCGCGAACCGCCGGGCCGACGCGCACACCGGCATCACCTTCGACGCCGAGGGCCGGCCGGAGAACGCGGAATGGGTCGAGGTTGCCGCCGACGATGCGCTCATCGCCGCCGCCTGCGCGCCGCAGGACGGCTCATCCGGGTAAAGTCGTACGACGGACGTTCGGCTGGAATGCCGCCCGCCGGTCGCCGATAGTGGCGGCGGGAGGAGTGCGTTCCATGCAGGACACCGTGCTGATCGTGGCCGCGCCGACGGCCACGGCCGAGGCCGTCGAATATCTCGTCGTCGACGCCGGCTTCGCGGTCCGCCGCGCCGCCGACGGCCGGCAGGCCGCCGAGGCGCTGGCCGCGTGCCCCTGCGCGGCCGCCGTGCTCGACGCCGCCTCGCCGGACTGCGGGCTGCGCCTGCTCGAGATTCTGCGCCCGACCGGGGCTGCCCGCGTGCCCGTGGCGGTGCTCGTCTCGCGGGCCGACCCGGTCGAGCGGGAGAAGGCGCGCGCCCTCGGCGCCGACGCGGTGTTCGTCAAGCCCTTCGCCGGGTCGGACCTCGTGGCCGCGCTCCGCCGGATGGCCGGCTACGGGCCGGCCGCGATGGACGCGCAGATGGCCGCCGCGGACACAGGCCGGTCCGCTCAGATGAACGGCCAGGGCGGGAGCGCGCCGCACCATGGATGAGCGTCTGGGCCTCCGGCTCAGGATCTTCCTCTTCTTCGCCCTGATCGCGGCGGGTTCGCTCGCGGCCCTGGTCGCCGCCGGCGCGGTGGCGATGCGCCATCTTCCGGCCGACGCCCTCCCCGATCTCGTCCTCGCCTTCTTCGTCGCCGCCTTCCCGATCGTCGGCCTCACCGCCTGGGTGTGGATGAAGTTCGACGAGAACGTCGCCCGGCCGATCGAGACCCTGGCCGCCGAGATCCGCGCCGCCATCCACGCCGGCGCCAGCCGCGCGCCCGACGCCGCCACCGGCCGCTACCTCGGCCTTCTCGCCCCGACCGCGCGCGAGGTGATCGCCGTGCTCGCCGGACAGCGGGAGCGCACCGAGGCGGCGGTCACGGCGGCGGTCGCCGAGGCGGCGAAGCAGAAGGCGCGGCTCGAGGCGGTGCTGCGCGACCTCGAGGAGGGCGTCGTCATCTGCAGCCTCGACCACCGGATCCGGCTCTACAACCGGCATGCGCTGAAGCTGCTGCACGTGTCCGGCGACCTCGGCCTCGGCCGCTCGCTGCTGCAGGTGGTCGCGCCCCAGCCGATCCGGCACACGCTGCAGCGCCTGCTGCGCCGCTTCGAATCCGGCCGCCACGTCGACCACCCGGACGGCCTCACCGCCCTCGTGCTCGCCGCCACCGCCGAGCGCGGCCGGCAGCTGCGCGGCCGGATGGTGCTGACGCTGGACGCCGAGGGCAAGGCGCCGACCGGCTACATCGTCTCCTTCGCCGACGTCACCAACGAGCTGTCGGCGGGGGTGTGGCGCGACCGGCTGATCGGCGAGGTGACGGAGGACATGCGCGAGCGGCTCTCCGACCTGGCGCTCGCCGGCGAGATCCTCCTCGCCCGGCTGCCGTCCGGCGATCCGCGCGCCGCCTCGCTCGGCCACGTCTTCCGCGACCAGCCCGCCGCGATCGGCCGCCGGCTCGACCAGCTGGAGGCCGCCGCCGGCGACCTTCTCGCCAGCGCCTGGCCGATGGCCAACGTGATGTCGACCACCCTGCTCGGCCTCATCCGCGACCGCCGCTCCGAGGGTCGCGACCTCTCCGTGGAGGTCGAGGGCGGCAGCCTCTGGGTGCATTGCGACAGCGCCACGGTGGTGGACCTGCTCGACCGGCTGATGAACCGGGTGGCGATCTTCGCCGGCACGGACCGCTTCCGCCTCTCCACCGGCCGCGGCGAGGACATCGCCTTCCTGGACCTTGCCTGGACGGGGCCGGCGGTGCCGCTCGCCGTACTGCAGGAGTGGCTCGACGACCGCCTCGACGAGGCGCTCGGGCCGATCACCGGGCGCGACGTGCTGAGCCGCCACCGCACCGACATGTGGTGCGAGCCGCGCGAGGACGGCGGCGCCGCCCTGCGGCTGCCGCTGAAGCTGGTGGAGACCCGCGAGGGACAGCCCGCCCCCCCGCCGCTGCCGGAGCGGCCCGAGTTCTACGACTTCGACCTCGCCGCCGCCGTCGACCGCTCGCAGATCGACGACACGCCGCTGAAGGCGCTGACGCTCATCGTGTTCGACACCGAGACCACCGGCCTCGAACCCTCGCGTGGCGACGAGGTCGTGCAGATCGCCGGGGTGCGCATCGTCAACGGCCGGCTGCTGCGCGGCGAGGTGTTCGACAGCTACGTCGACCCGGGCCGGCCGATCCCGGCGGCGAGCACCCGCGTCCACGGCATCAGCGACGACATGGTCCGCGGCGCCGACCCGATCGAGCGGGTGCTGCCGCGCTTCCACGCCTTCGTCGGCGAGGGCGTGCTGGTCGCCCACAACGCCGCCTTCGACATGACCTTCCTCACCCGCCACCAGGCCCGCGCCGGCGTCGCCTTCGACATGCCGGTGCTCGACACGGTGCTGATCGCCGCCCACCTCTTCGGCACCACCGCCGACCTCACCCTCGACGCGCTCGCCGAGCGCTTCGGCGTCGAGATCCCGCCCGAGGACCGCCACACCGCCCTTGGCGACAGCATCGCCACGGGCCTCGTGCTCATCCGCCTCCTCGACATGCTGGAGGCCGCCGGCGTGCGCACCCTCCGGCAGGCCCTCGCCGCCAGCGAGAAGCAGGTCGCCATCCGCCGCGCCCAGAAGGCCTACGGCTGAGGGGCGGGTCCCGGACGGACACGGCCGGCGGGCTTGCACCAGCCGGCCGCGCCGGTGCCGCCGCTGCCGCCGACCCGGAGCGCCGCGCGAGGCGGCGCACGCCGTTCAGCGCAGGATCGACGATCTCTTCACCTTCGCGCCCTTGACGATGATCGCGAAGTCGGCGCGCCCGTCGCCGGTGACCTCGCCGTAGAGCACCCCCTTGGCGAAGCGGAGCTTGCCGGGCTGGCCCTGCACGAAGGGCTTCGAGCCGATCAAGGCGAAGCGCTGCTTGCCCTTCTTCCTCGTGTTGGCGTCGATGCCCCTGAGGTCGATTGCGTCGCCCGCCTCGAAGTCGGTGATGACGTCGCGGAGCGCCTTCTTCACCGGGCTGTCCCTGCGCGAGTTGAACACGAAGCGGTCGTTGCCGGCGCCGCCGGTGAGCGTGTCCTTGCCGCGCCCGGCGACGAGCACGTCGTCGCCGTCGCCGCCGTCGAGCAGGTCGTCGCCGTCGCCGCCGAGGAGCTGGTCGGCGCCGCCGCCGCCGGAGAGGGTATCGTTGCCGCCGCCGCCGGAAAGGGTGTTGTCGCCGGCGTTGCCGGTGATCTGGTTGTCGAGCCCGTTGCCGGTTCCGTCGATCGGCTTGTCGCCGGTGAGCAGGAGGTTCTCGACGTTGTCCGGCAGCGCGTAGCTCACCGAGGCCGACACGCTGTCGATGCCCTCGCCCGCGGCCTCGACCACCTTGTCGCCGGCGGAATCGACCACGTAGCTGTCGTCGCCCGCGTAGCCCGTCATGGTGTCGTCGCCGGCGCCGCCGTCGATCACGTCGTTGCCGGCGCTGCCCTTCAGGTCGTCGGGACCGGGGGTGCCGGTGATCACCGGTCCGCCGCCGCCCGGCGGCGGTGGCGCGGTGCGCACCACTTTCTCGACGTTCGGCGGGGCCGGGTAGCTCTCAACCGGCAGATGGGTGTAGACGGTGTCGTTGCCCTCCCCGGCGGCCTCGTTCACCAGGTCGGATGCGTGATCCACATAGTAGGTGTCGTCCCCCAAGCCGCCGGTCATGATGTCGACGCCCGCCCCGCCGTCGAGGATGTCGTTGCCCTTGCCGCCGAGGAGGGTGTCGTCGCCGTCCTTGCCGTAAAGGGTGTCGTTGCCGTCGTTGCCTTTCAGCAGGTTCGCGAGCGCGTTGCCGGTGCCGGTCTTCGGAGAGATCCCGGTGAACTCCAGGATCTCGACGTTGGCCGGCAGCGTGTAGCCGACGGCGCTCTGGACCAGGTCGGTCCCCTCGTTCGGCAGTTCGACCACCGTGTCGCCGGGGTCGTCGACGATGTAGACGTCGTTGCCCTTCTTCCCCGTCATGGTGTCCGCGCCGCCGCCGCCGTCGAGCGTGTCGTCGCCATCGGTGCCGACGAGCGTGTCGGGGCCGGGGCCGTACTTGACCTGGTGAGCGAGCGGCGCGGAAACCGAGGACTGGTACTTGCCGTCGGCATCGTTGTACTCGGCGACCAGCTCATGCAGCCCGGGAGAAAGGGACGAGACCAGCAGCATCGCGACGCCGTTCTGCGTCGCCACCTTCCCGTGTTCCGTCTGACCGGCGGCGAAGGTGACGGTCGAGCCCGGTCCGTCGGGCGGCGGCAGCACCAGCTTCGTCGGCACGAGGCGATTTGACAGCGTATTGTCGCCGATCTGGCCCGAACTGTTGGTGCCCCAGCAGCGGATCCGGTTCGTCGTTACGGCGCAGGTGTGCCCGTTTCCGGACGAGATCCGCGCGGTGCCCGTGAACGTCGCCTCGCCGGAGACGCCCTTTGCGTTCAGGGGGACAAGGGATTTGCCTCCGCTCTCGCCGATGCCGAGACGACCATTCCCGTTGCTGCCCCAGCAGAGCACCTCTCCGGCCGCATCCGTCCGGGCGCAGGTGTGCAATGCTCCCGCCGACACCTGCTCGACGCCGGTCAGGACGCCGTTGCCGCCGACCCCGGACACCACGACGGGGGTCAGGCTCGACGACGCTGCGCTGCCATTGCCGAGCTGGCCCGATGAATTGTCGCCCCAGCAGTAGACAGATTGGTTGGGCCCGATCGCGCAGGTGTGCGACTGGCCAGCGGTGACGGCGGTGATGCCGCCCAAGGCAGTGCCCCCGGACCCCAGCTTCACCTCGACGGGCGCGAGGTAGAACGCGGTGGACTGGTTGCCGAGCTGTCCGAAGTCGTTCGCGCCCCAGCACATCACCTTGCCGTCAGAGAGAACCGCGCAGGTGTGGTCCCATCCCGCCGCAAGCGACACGATCCCCTTGAGCGGGCTGTTGTTCGGCAGCAGCACCGGGACCGGGGAGAGGGCAAACTTGATCATCGGATTGTTGGCTCCAAGCTGCCCGAACCCGTTGTCGCCCCAGCACCGCGCCTCGCCGATCGACAGGAGCGCGCAGGTGTGGCCCTCCCCGGCGACCACCTGGACCACGTTCGAGAGCCCGGGGACCTGCGCCGCTTTCGAACGCCCCGCTTGGTCCCCGGTTCCGAGCTGGCCAAACCCGTTCGCTCCGAAGCAATGGACAGCGCCATACCGCAAGGCACAGGTGTGCGATACGCCCAGCGCCAGTTCAGCTACATTATTCAACGCCACATCCCCGTCGCCGTCCTCTGATAGGACGCTGAAAGGCGTCAGCCTGTCAGCTCCAATCGTGCCGTCGCCGAGTTGCCCGCTTGCGTTCTCTCCCCAGCAGACGACCCGGCCTGAGATTGGTCGCAGTGCACAGGTGTGCCCGCCGCCCGCCGTGACGCCGTAGAAGCTGACGAAGTCCGCCGTGTCGACCTTCGCGATCAGCTGGACGTCCTGCCCGACCGTGCTCGACGCCGGACCCTGGATCGTGGTCGCCGTCCCCGTCTGCGCGGCCGCCGCTCCGCAGAGCGCGAGGCCGAGGGCCAGCGCCGCCGGAAGGCGGACGAAGGCGCGGCGGGACGAGGTCGGTCGCATGAAGGTCGGGACAGGCGTCCGCCCCGCGTTCGATCGGCTGCGCATCGGTTTCGCTCCTCGACGGTCTGCTGTTGCGGGCGTCGCCGCCCCCTGCGGCCCGGATTACGGGATGTTCTTACATTGCGATTATCATCAATCACGGCGGCATGGAAGATCCGGCGCCGCCGGGGCCGGCCGCCGCCGGTTGACGCGGGCCCGTCCGGAGCGCCTGATCGGGTGGGGGCGGCGAACCGCGGCCGCGACCGGTCCGCTCGTGGGGGCCGAGACGGGGGCTCCTGCCCGCGTTCCAGGGAGGGAGGACGACGATGCGGCTCGAGGGCTCGTGCCATTGCGGGGCGGTGCGCTTCAAGGTGGAGGCGCGGCACCCCTATCCGTTCAATCTCTGCTACTGCTCGATCTGCCGGAAGACCGCCGGCGGCGGCGGCTTCGCCATCAACCTCGGCGCCGAGGCGGCGTCGCTGGAGGTGGCCGGCGGGGAGCATGTGCGCAGCTACCGCGCCCGGATGCCGGACGAGGCGGGCGGCGAGACGCGGAGCCCGGCGGAGCGCAAGTTCTGCGGCGAATGCGGATCGGCGCTGTGGGTCTGGGACCCGCGCTGGCCCGACCACCTCCACCCGCACGCCTCGGCGATCGACACGCCGCTGCCGGTGCCGCCGGAGCGAACGCACATCATGCTGGCGAGCCGCGCCCCCTGGGCGGAGCCCTGCCTCCACGAGGGCGACCGGAGCTTCGACGGCTACCCCGACGAGAGCCTCGAGGCCTGGCACAAGCGCCTCGGGCTGGAGCGCTGACGGCGCGGCCCCTGGCAGGACGAGAAGGCCCGCCGCGGACGGGTCAACGCGGATGGCTCGCCGCGGATGGCTCGCCGCCCCCCGAACGTCATCCCGGCGAAAGCCGGGATCCAGAAAACCTCGCGGAGTCAATGCCTTGGCGGAGCACTGGATCCCGGCTTTCGCCGGGATGACGTTCGAGGGTTTCGGTGCCGGGATGACGTCAGTGATCGCAGTCCCGGTCGATGTCCCGTCGTCGCAGCCACCCGGGATGACGCCAGCGGTCGCAACGCCGGGATCACGTCCCGTCGTCGCGGCGCCGGTCGCGTTCCAGTGGTCGCCCCGGGCCCCGCCCTCAGGCGAGCGTCGCGTCGAGGCTGACGTTGATCGCGCCGAGGGCACGCGAGACCGGGCAGGCGCCCTTGGCCTTGTCGGCGAGTTCGTCGAACTTCGCCCGCTCGATGCCCGGGACCCTGGCCTTCAGCGTCAGCGCGCTGCCGGTGATGCCGGTGCCGGGGATGAGTTCCACCGCGGCGCTCACCTCGAGATGGTCCGGCGGGGTGCCGTTCTCGGCGAGGAAGTGGGCGAGCTGCATGGCGAAGCAGCCGGCGTGGGCGGCGGCGATGAGCTCCTCCGGGTTGGTGCCCGACTGGCCGGTCTCGTCCACAAAGCGGCCCTTGAAGGTGTAGGGCTGGCTCGCGAAGGCCCCGCTCTGCGTGTCGAGCGTGCCGGTGCCCTCCTTGAGGGAGCCCGCCCAGTTTGCCGTCGCCGTCCGCTTCATCGCACCTCTCCTCGTCTGTCCGGAACGCCGCCGGCAAGGCCGGCCGCCGGTCAGAGGATAGTGCGCGAGGCGCGCCTGTCCATCCGTCCGGGCGGACCGGCCCCGCCTCGACCGGGCGGCGGGCGGCCCGACGGGATCACCAGGGCCAGGTGTCGACCAGATACTTCAGCACCGCCAGGGCGACCGCCACCCGCAGCGCGAGGCGCGGCAGCAGCTCGAGGCCGGCGTCCGGGTCGGTCTCGCCGGCCGGGCCGGCGGAGCGGGGCCGGCCGGCGGCGGAAAGGCCGGTCGCGGCGTCGCGCCGGAAAGGAACGTCGAAACGCATGGCAAACCTCCTGCACTCCGGGGACCTTGCGGCGGTGGGGTCCGCCGCCGGGCGGTGCCTCCGTTCCAGAACTGTTGCGCGGAAAGGTGCCAGACTCTGTCACCCCTGCCCGACCTCGCAGCCGGGGCTCCGGCTTTGGACCGGGCGCCGGGAAAGGCCGAGGATCAACGGGTCGCGGCGACGGGAACAGGCTGCGCAGGCCGCCCGTCCGGCCGCAGCGGCAGACCCCGGCCCGGGGCCGGTCGCCGGGGGCGCGGGCAGGAAGGGACGGGGGCGATGGCAGACGGACGGGATGGTGGCCGGCTCAGGATCGGGCTGGTCGGCGCCGGGGCGATCATGCGCCTCGGCCACGCGTCGGTCATCGCGCGCTCGGGCGAGGCCGACCTCGCGGCCGTGTTCGACCGCGACCGCGGCCGGGCCGAGGCGCTGGCGGCCGCGTTCGGCGGCGAGGCCATCCAGGACCTCGAGGCGATGCTGGGCCGCGGCCGGCTGCGGTGGTGGTCGCCACCCCGAACCGCTTCCACCGGGAGGCCGTCGTCGCCGCCGCCGACCGCGGCATCCATGTCCTCCGCGAGAAGCCGCTCGCCGTCACCGTGGCGGAGTGCCGGGACATGGTCGAGGCCTGCGAGAGCGCCGGCGTGGTGCTGCAGGTGGGCTTCAACCAGCGCTTCTGGGCGCAGGTTCGCATCGCCAAGGCGCTGGTGGAGGCCGGCGTGATCGGCGAGGTGCGCCAGATCCGCTCGCACTGTGCGGAGACGTCGACCGCCTACCCGGCGGCGACGCGCTTCCGCTACGACCTCGCCCAGTCGGGCGGGGCCACCATCATCGACCTGACGATCCACCGCATCGACCTCGCGCGCTACCTTGTGGGCGAGTTCTCGGGCGTCGCGGCATCCCGGTCCAACTCGGCAACGAGGACATGCCGTCCTTCTGGCGGCTGAGAGAGACGCAGGCGCTCGTCGACCGGATCCGCGCCGAGCCCGGACCGACCGTGAGCCTACCCTCGCTCCGGGACTGGCTGACCCGGCAGGACGGCGGGCCCTGGGTCCAGGGTCTCAACGGCTTAGCAGGCTGTTGAAGAATTGCCCGAACGGGCGATTCCGGGCTCGAACACGGGAGCCGGGTTCCGAGCCGATCGGCGCTGGGGGCCTGCAAGGCGGGTT
>JAWLBM010000037.1:0-46791 GCA_041687675.1 Pleomorphomonas sp.
GGGCGGGGATCGTGACCGGCTTACGGTCTCGAAGACCAGGGATCCAGCGATCTCCCGCCCGCCAACACCTTCGCACAGAATCGACACACAGGGATCCAGTCCCCAACCGCTTGACACCGCGAGGTTTTCTGGATCCCGGCTTTCGCCGGGATGACGGTGGTGGGGGGCATGCCGGCACCCACACTCACTCGATCCCGGCGCTCCGCGACGCCGGCCCACCCGGGCGTCGAGGCCCGCGCGGACCGCCGCAGTCGCTCACGTTCATCATCCCCGATGCCATGCCCGGGCCCTGCACTCCAATGAATTCGCATCAATCCCGATATCGACACAGGCTAACTCAGCCCGCCGTCCCCGCCACCGCCCGGTTCAGCGGCGTGCCCGGGGTGGCGAGGGCGTCCAGCACCGTGAAGTGGTTGGCGCCCTCCACCTCGAGCACGCTCGGGCGGGGGGAGTCCCAGGCCTCGGCGAGCGCCCGGCTCTGGCGGCGGAACTCCTCGCTCTCCGCCCCGCCGACCACCGCGACCACGGGCACATGCACCCGCTGCGGCCTGGAGAGCAGGTTCAGCCCCGGCGCGCGGTCCTCCGTCAGGCGGATGTCGGCGTTCATCGAGGTGTGGAGCAGCGGGGCGAGGTCGAACACGCCGGAGACCGGCACGGCGCGGTGGAAGGGCGCCGCGGGACAGCCGCGCTCCGTCCAGTCGGTCGCGACCAGCGCCGCCGTCAGGTAGCCGCCGGCGGAGTGGCCGGTCACCGCCACCCTTGCCCGCTCCGCCTCCGTCAGGATCTCCCCGACCAGCCGGGCGAAGGAGCGGCGGACGCTCTCGACGAGGGTCTCGAGGCTCACCTCCGGGCAGAGCGGGTAGTTCATCAGCGCCACCGACAGCCCCTGCCCGAGAAAGCCTTCCGCGACGAAGGAGGTCTCGACCTTGGAGAAGCTGCGGAAGTAGCCGCCGTGGATGTAGACCACCGCCCCCCGCGCGTCCGGCGCGCGGAAGACGTCCACCAGGTCGCGCGGATGCTCGCCGGTCCGGATGTCCTCGACCGGCGGATGCGCCGCCCGGGTGCGGGCCGAGCGCCGCGACCAGGAGGCCACGAGGTCCGCCACGTCCGGAACCGTGGTCCGCGGGTTGTACTCGCGCTCGTGCCAGCCGATCTCGCCGCTCACGCGCCCGCCTCCCGCTCGGCCTCGGCGCGCAGCGCGACGCGCTGCAGCTTGCCCGTGGAGGTCTTCGGAAGGGCGTCGCGGAAGACGATCTGGCGCGGGTACTTGAACGGCGCGATCTCGGCCTTGACGTGGTCCTGCAGCGCCCTGACGAGGTCCGCCGACGGCTCGAAGCCCGGCGCCAGCACCACACAGGCGCGCACCACGTGCCCGCGCTCGACGTCCGGCACGCCGACGACGCCGCATTCGGCGACCGCGTCATGGGAGAGCAGCGCCGCCTCCACCTCCGGCCCGGCGATGTTGTAGCCGGCCGAGACGATCATGTCGTCGGAGCGGGCCTGGAAGTGGAAGTAGCCCTCCTCGTCCTCGACGAAGGTGTCGCCGGTGAGGTTCCAGCCGTCCCGCACATAGGTCCGCTGCCGCGGATCGGCGAGATAGCGGCAGCCGGTCGGCCCGCGCACCGCGAGCTTGCCGGGCGTGCCGCGCGGCACGTCGCGCATGTGCTCGTCGACGATCCGCGCCTGGTAGCCCGTCACCGGCCGGCCGGTGCAGGCGGGGCGCGAGTCGCCGAAGCGGTTGGTGATGAAGATGTGCAGCATCTCGGTCGAGCCGATGCCGTCCAGCATCGGCTTGCCGGTCCGCTTCAGCCAGGCCTCGTAGACCGGGGCCGGCAGCGTCTCGCCGGCGGAGACGGCGCAGCGCAGCGAGGAGAGATCGGCGCCCTCGTCCATCGCCGCCATCATCGCCCGGTAGGCGGTCGGCGCGGTGAAGCAGACGGTGGCCTTGTAGGTCTCGATGATGTCGATGAGCTGCGCCGGCCCGGCCGTCTCCAGCAGCGTCGCCGTCGCGCCGAAGCGCAGCGGAAAGATGGCGAGCCCGCCGAGGCCGAAGGTGAAGGCGAGCGGCGGCGAGCCGACGAAGACGTCGTCGGGCGTCACCTTCAGCACCTCCTTCGCATAGCCGTCGGCGATGACCAGGAGGTCCCGGTGGAAGTGCATGGTCGCCTTCGGCTCGCCGGTGGTGCCGGAGGTGAAGCCGAGCAGGGCGACGTCGTCGCGGCCCGTCGGCACCGCCTCGAAGCGCACCGGCTTGGTCAGCGCCAGCCGGTCGAGCTCGGCGTCGAAGTTGGCGGTGCCATCGAAGCCGATCACGCGGGTGAGGAAGCGGCTCTCCTTGGCCGAGGCGACCAGATCGTCCATCAGCCGGGTGTCGCAGAGGGCGAGGCCGACCTCGGCCTTGTCGATGATCTTGCCGAGCTCGCCCTTGCGCAGCATCGGCATGGTGTTGACCACCACCGCGCCGGCCTTGGTGGCGGCGAGCCAGCAGGCGACCATCGCCGGGTTGTTGGCCGAGCGGATCAGCACCCGGTTTCCCGGCTTCAGGCCGAAGTCCTCGACGAGCGCCCGGGCGAGCCGGTTGGTCCAGTCGGAGAGCTCCTTGTAGGTGCGCCGGCGGCCGTTGCCGATCAGCGCGGTGTGGTCGCCGAAGCCCTGGTCGACCATCCGGTCGGTGAGTTCCACGGCGGCGTTGAGCCGTTCGGGGTAGTCGAAGCCCTCGAGCAGGAAGTCCGGCCACTCCGATGGCGGGGGCAGCCTGTCGCGGGCGAAGGTGTCGACGTGGGCGGACGGTCCCAGCAGGACTTTCGTTCCTCGATGCCTTGTAGTGTCGTGCCCGGCGGGCGGCCGCCCCGCCGCCGCCGATGATGTCCATCATACCCCGAGATAGCGGTCCTCGACCTCGCGGGTGATCTCGTCGGGCCGGCCGGCCCAGGCGGTGCGGCCGCGCTCCAGGATGACGCAGCCGTCGGCGACGGGCAGCAGCTCCGAGAGCGTCTTGTCGACCACGAGGATCGACTGGCCCTCGGCCTTGAGCGCCCGGATCGCCTTCCAGATCTCCGCCCGGATCACCGGGGCGAGGCCCTCGGTGGCCTCGTCGAGGATCAGCAGCGTCGGGTTGGTGGCGAGCGCCCGGCCGATCGCCAGCATCTGCTGCTCGCCGCCGGAGAGCGTGTTCGCCCGCTGCCGGCGCCGCTCGCCGAGGCGGGGGAAGAGCTCCTCCACCCGCTCCCGCGTCCAGTGGCCCGGCCGTGCGGCGGCGAGGATGTTCTCGTCGACGGTGAGGCCGGAGAAGACCCGCCGGCCCTCCGGGCAGAGGCCGATGCCGAGCCGGGCCACCTCGAAGGAGGCGAGGCCTGAGAGGTCCCGGCCGGCAAAGCGCACGCTGCCGCCGGCGGGCCGCGTCATCCGGCAGATCGCGCGGATCGTCGTGGTCTTGCCCATGCCGTTGCGGCCCATCAGCGCCACCACGGCGCCCTCGGGGACGAGGAGGTCGACGCCGAACAGCGCCTGCGAGGCGCCGTAGAAGGCGGTGAGGCCGGAGACCTCGAGCAGCGCCGTCATGGCCCGTGCTCCCCGAGATAGGCCTCGCGCACCTCCGGGTCGCGGCGGATCTCCTCGACCGTGCCCGTGGCGATCACGCGGCCGTAGACCAGCACCGAGACGCGGTCCGCGAGGGCGAACACAGCGTCCATGTCGTGCTCGACGAGGAGGATCGGCGCGCGGACGCGCAGGCCGTCGAGGAAGCGGGTGAGCTGGCGCGAGCCCTCCGGCCCCATGCCCGCCATCGGCTCGTCGAGGAGCAGCGCCTTCGGCTCCAGCGCCAGCGCGACGGCGACCTCGAGCAGCCGCCGCTCGCCGTGGCTGAGCTCGGCCGTCATCACCCCCGCCCGCTCGGAAAGGCCCACCTCGGCGAGGAAGCCGCGCGCCCGCTCCACCCGGTCCCGCTCCGACATCGCCGGGCGGAAGAAGCGGAACGAGGAGCCGGACCGGGCCTGGATCGCCAGCAGCACGTTGGCGAGCGCGGAGAATTCCGGGATCAACGAGGAGACCTGGAAGGTCCGGCCGAGCCCCATGCGCGAGCGCTCCACCACGTCGAGGCCCGAGACGTCGCGGCCGAGGAAGCGCACCCGCCCGGCGTCCGGCGCGAGCGCGCCCGAGACCAGCTTGATCAGCGTCGACTTGCCGGCCCCGTTGGGGCCGATCAGGGCGTGGATCTCGCCGGCGCGAAGATCCAGCGAGACGTCGTCGGTGGCCTTCAGGGCGCCGAATGACCTGGCGAGCCGCTCGACGGCGAGGACGGGCTCAGTCATGGCGCTCCCTCCCGGCGAGGAGCCCGATGACGCCGCCGCGGGCGAACAGGACGATCAGAAGCAGGGTGAGCCCGAGCAGGAACTGCCAGTGCTCCGTGAGGCCGCCGAACACGTGTTCGAACACCACGAAGATCGCCGCCCCGGCGACCGGGCCGAACAGCCGCCCGACGCCGCCGATGATGACGAAGACCATGATCTCGCCGGACATGCTCCAGGCCAGCATGGAGGGGCTGACGAAACGGGCGAGATCGGCGAAGAGCGCGCCGGCAAGGCCGGTGATCATGCCCGAGATGACGAAGGCGACGAGGCGGATGCGGAACGGGCGGATGCCGACCGCCTCGGCGCGCGTCTCGTTCTGCCGCACCGCCGAGAGGGCGAGGCCGAAGCGCGAGCGGCGGACGAGCGCCGAGAGGATGAGGGCCAGCATCAGCAGGACCCAGGCGATCAGGAAGAACTGCAGCGGGTCGAGCGTATTCAGCCCGGGGAACGACCCGCGCACGTAGATCGACAGACCGTCCTCGCCGCCGTAGGCCGGCCAGGAGATGGCGAAGTAGTAGATCATCTGCGCGAAGGCGAGGGTGATCATGATGAAGTAGACGCCGCTGGTCCTCAGGCTGAGCGCCCCGATCCCCAGCGCGGCGATGCCGCTCGCGGCCATCGCCACCGCCCAGGTCACCGGCATCGCCTGGGTGCCGGGGATGGTGAAGGGCCACTCCGCCAGCGGCGCATAGGTCTGCGCATGATGGGCGAGGATGCCGACGGCGTAGCCGCCGAGGCCGAAGAAGGCGGCGTGCCCGAAGGAGACGAGGCCGCCGAAGCCGAGCGCGAGGTTGAGGCCGACGCCGGCGAGCGCGTAGATCGCCACCCGCGTCGCCAGCGTCACCGTGAACACCTCGCCGGAGAGCGACGCCCAGACCGGGATGGCGACCAGCGCCAGGGCGAGGACGGCGTTGAGGGCCGGTTCGGGGATCACTCTAGCCATGGGCGGGGAACAGTCCCTTCGGCCGGAGCACCAGCACCACGGCCATGACCACGTAGATCAGCATCGAGGCGAGCGCGGCGCCCACGGCCGTCGCCGAGGCGGGGTCCATCAGCAGGCCGAAGGCGACCGGCAGCATCGACCGACCGAGGGTGTCGGCCACCCCGACGATCAGCGAGCCGACCAGCGCGCCGCGGATCGAGCCGATGCCGCCGATGACGATCACCACGAAGGCGAGGATCAGCACCGGCTCGCCCATGCCCACCTGCACCGACTGCAGCGCGCCGACCAGCGCCCCGGCGAAGCCGGCGAGCGCGGCGCCGAGGGCGAAGACGACGGTGTAGAGCTTGGAGATGTCGACCCCGAGGGCGGCGATCATCTCCCGGTCGGCCTCGCCGGCGCGGATGCGGATGCCGAGGCGGGTGCGCGAGATCAGCAGCGACAGCCCCGCCGCGACCCCGAGGCCGGCGACGATGATGGCGAAGCGGTAGAGCGGATAGTCGAGCCCGCCCGGCAGGCGGATCGGGCCGGCGAGCAGCGGCGGCACGTCGAGGTAGAGCGGGAAGGAGCCGAACAGCCAGCGCACGCCCTCCGAGAACATCAGGATCAGCGCGAAGGTGGCGAGCACCTGGTCGAGGTGGTCGCGGTCGTAGAGCCGGCGGATGACGACGATCTCGACCAGCGCGCCGGCCGCCGCCGCGGCGGCGAGGCTGGCGGCAAGCCCGATCCAGAACGAGCCCGTTGCCGCGGCGACCGAAGCGCAGGCGAACGCTCCCACCATGAACAGCGAGCCATGGGCAAGGTTGATCAGCCCCATGACGCCGAACACCAGCGTCAGGCCGGCGGCCATCAGGAACAGCATGACTCCGAACTGTATGCCGTTCAGCAGTTGCTCGGCGAAGAGGGCGAGGGTCATCGGCGCCGCGTCCGCGTCCGCGAACCGGGGCGCCCGGCCGCCGCCCGCCCGGTCGGGGCGGAGGACGGCCGGGCGCCGGCGGTCACTTCAGCGGGCACTCCGCCGCATAGGCGTCCCGGTGGTCCTCGAGGCCGACGCCGACGATGCGGTTGGTCAGCACGTCGCCCTCCTTCACCACCTCGCGGACGTAGATGTCCTGGATCGGGTGGTTGTTGTTGCCGAAGCGGAAGTCGCCGCGCACGCTGTCGAAGTCGGCCGCCTCCAGCGCCGCGCGGAAGGCGTCGGCGTCCGTCACGTCGGCCTTCTCCAGCGCCGAAAGGATCAGGTTGGCGGCGTCGAAGCCCTGGCTGGCGTAGAGCGAGGGCAGCCGGCCGTACTCCGCCTGGAAGCTCTCGACGAAGGCCTTGTTGGCCGGATTGTCGATGTCCTTCGACCACTGCGAGGAGTTCTTCACGCCGAGCGCGGCCTCGCCGACGGCGCCGAGGATGCCCTGGTCGAAGGAGAAGGCCGGGCCGAGCACGGGGATATCGACGCCGGAGCCGGCGTACTGCTTCATGAAGGCGATGCCCATGCCGCCGGGCAGGAAGAAGAACACCGCGTCGGCGCCCGAGGCGCGGATCTGGGCGATCTCCGCCGCGTAGTCGGTCTGGCCGAGCTTGGTATAGACCTCGCCGGCGAGGCCGCCCTTGTAGAAGCGCTTGAAGCCGGTGAGCGCGTCGGTGCCGGCCGGGTAGTTCGGCGCCAGGATGAAGACGTTCTTGTAGCCCTCGTTGGTGGCGTAGTTGCCCATCGCCTCGTGGAGGTTGTCGTTCTGCCAGGCGACGTTGAAGTAGTTCTCGTTGCAGCCCTGCCCGGCCAGCTGGGACGGACCGGCGTTCGGCGAAATGTAGAACTTGCCCTGGGCGACCGCGCTCGGCACCACCGCCATGGCGAGGTTGGACCAGATGATGCCGGTGAGGATGTCGACGTCGTCGCTCTGGATCATCTTGTCGGCCAGCTGCACCGCCGTCTCGGGCTTCTGGGCGTCGTCCTCGACGATCACCTCGACGCCGGTGTCGCCCGCCTGCTTCAGCGCCAGCAGGAACCCGTCGCGCACGTCGATGCCGAGGCCGGCGCCGCCGCCGGAGAGGGTCGTGATCATGCCGACCTTGGCGCCCGCGGCCTCGGCCGCGCCGATGCCGATCGCCAGCGACGCCACCGTCGCGGTCAGAAGTGCCTTGATGCCCATGGTCTCTCCCTTTCGTTGTTCTTCTCGCCGCGGCGGGCCCGGGTCTCCCCCGCCCGTGCCGCGACGGCTGCATTCCCTTTGCCGACCTTCGCCGGCCAAGTCCACCCCGCCCGCCCGCGATTCCCGCGGACGACGCGTCCGCCCGCAGTCTGACGGCAACTCGGCGGGAAAATCCAGCGGCGCGGCGCGTCGAGCGGGACCGGCGAGGAGCGGAAGGCCGGTTGGCCCGCACCGTTGCCGGACCCGCCCGGACGCCCCGTCCCATACGGACTGGGTAACCCCTCACGTCCGTCATCCCGGCGAAAGCCGGGATCCATGACCCCAACCGCTTGACGCCGCAGGGTTTTCTGGATCCCGGCTTTCGCCGGGATGACGTTGGTGGGGAGGCGGCGGCACCCGTCCTCACTTGGTCCCGACACTCGGCGACGCGGATCCACCCGGACGCCCGGTCCCACAGGATCTCCGTAACCCCTCACGTCCGTCATCCCGGCGAAAGCCGGGATCCATGACCCCAACCGCTTGACGCCGCAAGGTTTTCTGGATCCCGGCTTTCGCCGGGATGACGGTGGCGGGGACGTGTCTCGGCGGAGACGGTCGCCCCCGTTCCCTCAGTCGTGGAACGGGTCCGTCTCGATGCGGCGGCCGAGGAGGAAGGCGTCGGCGACGTGGCGGAGGGGCGCAACGTCGACGTCGCTCGCGCCCCGGTCGAGGAGGTCGGCGAAGCGGGCGTAGATGCCGTCGTACTCGGCCTCGGGCGGCATCGGCCGCTCCTCGCCGTCGACGCTCATCCTGGCGCCGCCGTGCGACAGGACCATCGTCCCGCCGTCGGTCTCGACGCGGATGTCCCAGGTCTGCGGGCCCTGCTGGCGCCAGTCGAAGTCGGCGGTGAGCGGAGTGCCGAGCGGGTCGGTGAAGGCGATGCGGGCGGCGATCGGGGTCTCCCGGTTGGCCGGGAACTCCAGCTCGGCCGAGGTGATCCGGACCGGTCGCGGCATGATCGCGGTCAGCACCGACAGCGCGTTGATGCCGGGGTCGAACACGCCGACGCCGCCCGCCTGCCAGATCCAGGCCTGGCCCGGGTGCCAGCGGCGGACGTCCTCCTTCCAGACGATCTCCACCCGGCGGATGGCGCGGTCCGCGAGGAAGACCCGCGCCGGCTCGACCGCCGGGGCGAAGCGGGAGTGCCAGGTGGCGAACAGCACCACGCCCTTCGCCGCGGCCGCCTCCCGCAGCCATTCCACCTCCGAGAGCGTCGCCCCCGGCGGCTTCTCGAGGAGGACATGGCGGCCGGCCGCGATCGCCTTCTCGGCCATCTCGCAGCGCACCTGCGGCGGGGTGCAGAGGGCGACGGCGGCGACCTCGGGCATCGCCTCGAGGAAGGCCTCGATGTCGGTGAAGGCCGGAACGCCCTCGACCGTGCCGTGCCGGCTGACGGTGGCGGCGAGCTCGAAGCGCGGGCTGCGGCCGATCGAGGGGACGTGCTGGTCGCGGGCGATCTTGCCGACCCCGACGATGGCGATCCTGGTGATGTCGGTCCCCGCCACGGCGGTCCCCCTTCCGGTTCTCGGATTCGTGTGGCGCAGCCTAGGAAGATCGCCCTGCCCTGGTCAATTCCCGCAGGTCCGGTATCCCGCGCACGCCGCCGCCCCGGCGCGGATCGGCGGCGGCGCCCGGGGACCGCGGACGGCGCTGCCGTCGTGTCTGGGGGCCTTGGGCCAGGCCACGGTCGTCCGTCCGGCAGTCGACATCGTGCGGTCGACGCGGGACGAGGCGGTCGCGCCGCTCGACCCACCCTCCGGCTGGCGGCCTGACCCGCGGCGCGCGGCCGCGGGACAGGATCACGAAAAGGCGGGCGGATCGACTCCCGAGCCGACCCGCCCGAGTGCGCGCAGCGGCGTGGGAGGAAGCCGCGCGCGGCCCGCCGTTCCGCTGCCGCGGTGTGGACCGGCGTGCCGGCCCGCACCGCGGGCGGGACGGACCCGAAGGTCGTGACCCGTCCGGACGAGGAAGGCGGCGACGGGCCTCCCGCCGCCGCCTCCCGTCTTCCGTCACGACTGCTTGGGCATCAGCCGCCGATGCAGGTGTCGACGTTGTCCGGCGTGCAGACGTCGAGGCCGGTGTAGGTCGGATCCTCGGGGTTGCCCTTGCCGTCCTTGATGTCCTTCAGGAAGTACATCGCCTTGTAGCCCATCTCGAACGGGCGCTGGCCGACCTGGCCGGCCGACAGGCCCTCCTTCATGAGGTCGATCTGGACCGGCAGGGTGTCGGCCACGACGAGGGCGAGCTCGCCGGAGGCGACCTTGTCCTTGTACTTCGAGGCCACGTTCCGGTAGGCGTCCGGCACGAACTGCGGGAAGCCGCCGGTCGGCACGAAGGCGTCGAGATCCGGGTTGGCGTTGAGGATGTCCTCCATCTGCTGCACCGCCTTCGGGAAGTCGTCGTCGGTGTAGAGCGGGCAGCCGTCCATCTCGGTCCAGCCGTTCTGGCCGGTCAGGCGATCTCCCGGGGGGGCGGCGCTCTCGGTGCCCGAGAGCACGTCGCGGATGCCCTGCATGCGCTCGTTGTGATTGGCCGCCGCCGCGCCGCCCGACTGGATGCAGATCGTGCCGCCCTCGGGCTTGATCTCCATCACCCGCTTGGCGAGGTTGGTGCCGATCTCGTAGTTGTGGGTGCCCACATAGGCGATCCGCATGCCCTGGTCGTCGGGCAGCAGGTCGGAGTCCCAGGTCAGCACCGGGATGCCGGCGCCCTCGGCGCCGCGCAGCGCCGCGGCCATGGCCGCCGCGTTCGACGGCGAGACGGCGATGCCGTCGACGCCGCGGGTGATCAGATCCTGGACGATCTGGGCCTGCTCGTCGCCGCCGCCGTGCTCGCCCGGGCCGATGTAGAGGCACTCGATGGCGCCGTTCAACTCTTCCTCGGCCTTCTTGCAGCCCGCCTGGGCCTGGTCGAAGAACGGGTTGTTGGTGTTCTTCGGCACGAGGGCGAAGGTGTACTTGTCCTGCGCGCTCGCGGTGCCGAAGGAGGCGGCGATGGCAATGGCGGCCGCGGCCGCTGTCAGCATGTACTTCATGGGGTAGTTCCCTCCGTTTACTTCTTGTAGACCCCTAAACCGCGCGAGGCCGATCATTCGGTCACTCGCGCCTCTTTCCGCGGATCCTCTCGAGGAGGACCGCGAGAACCAGGAAGCTTCCGACGAACACGCCCTGCCAGTTGGAGTCGACTCCGGCCATCAGCAGCGCGTTGCGGATCACTTCGAGGAGAGCTGCGCCGATGAAGGCGCCGAACGCACCTCCCTCGCCGCCCATCAGGTTGGCGCCGCCGATCACCGTCGAGGCGATGGCGCGCAGTTCGTAGCCGGTACCGAGCGCGTTGATCGCCGACCCGGCCCAGCCGACGCTGAGGATGGCCGAGATGGCGGCGCAGACGCCGGAGAAGATGTAGGCCTGCATCTTGACCCGCCGCACCGGCACGCCGGTGAGGTTGGCCGCGTGCTCGTTGCCGCCGATCGCGTGGAGGTAGCGCCCCCACGAACTCATTCGCTGGACGATGGCGAAGCCTATCACCAGCACCACGAGCACCCAGACCGGGTTGGCGATGCCGAGCCAGGATCCGGCGCCGAACTGCTTGAACACGTCGCCGCCGGGCCCGAACTGGTAGATCATCCGGTTGCCGGACATCACCACCGCCACCGAGCGGGCGGCGGACAGCATGCCGAGCGTCACCACGAAGGAGGAGAGGCCGACATAGGCGACGAAGTAGCCGTTGATCGCCCCGGCCACGGCGCCGGCGGCAAGGGCGGCGAGGACGGCGACGTACCAGGCCTGGTTCGCCTCCAGCGCCAGGCCCGCCGCCACCGCGGCGAAGCCCATGATCGAGCCGACCGATAGGTCGATCCCGCCGGTGATGATCACCGCGGTGAGGCCGACGGCCATGATGCCGATGAAGGCGAAGTTCCGGGTGATGTTGTAGAAGTTGTCGATGGTCGCGAAGCGCGGCTCGTACCACGACATCAGGAGGATGATGACGCCGAGCGCGATCGCCACCCAGAAGGCCTGGCTGGTGATCAGCGACTGGACGAGCGTCTTCTCCTTGACCGCGAGCACCGTCTCGATGGCGACGCTGGACGTCGACTGGTCGCCCGACTTGGAGGTGTTGGCATCCGACATCTTGGACCTCAGGCTGCGTGGATGGCGCCGGTGATCAGGCCGGTCACCTCTTCGGGCGAGCTGTCCTTGATCTTCTTGTCGGCGACCTTGCGGCCGCGCCGCATGACGACGACCCTGTCGCAGACGCCGAACACGTCCGGCATGCGGTGGGAGATCAGCACGACCGTGATGCCACTGTCGCGCAGCCGGCGGATCAGGTCGAGCACCTCCGCCACCTGGCGCACCGAGATCGCCGCGGTCGGCTCGTCCATCAGCACGATCTTCGGCTCCGACAGGCGGGTGCGGGCGATCGCCACCGCCTGGCGCTGGCCGCCCGACATCTGCCGGACGAGGTCGCGCGGCCGGGTCTCCGATTTCAGTTCTTCGAACAGTTCGCCGGCCCGCCTGATCATCGCCGCGTGGTCCAGCCACTTGATCGGGCCGAGGCTCTTCTTCATCTCGCGGCCGAGGAACACGTTGGCGCTGGCGGTCAGGTTGTTGCAGAGGGCGAGGTCCTGGTAGACGACCTCGATGCCCTTGGCGCGGGCCTCGACCGGCTTGTGGAAGTGCACCGGCTCGTCGTCGAGGATCATTTCGCCGGCTGTCGGCGGGAAGTTGCCCGCGATCACCTTGACGAGAGTCGACTTGCCGGCGCCGTTGTCGCCCATCAGGCCGACGATCTCGCCCCGGGTGATCGTGAGGTCCACGTCCGTCAGGGCCTTGATGGCCCCGAAGCTCTTTGAGACGTGGCGCAGTTGCAAGAGCGTCATCCTGTCCTTTCCTCCCCCTGCGGGCCCCCTCCCGAGACCCGCGATCCGGTTCGCCCCGGCCTGTCCTCACACCGCCACGGCCCGCCCCGTGGCCGCGGATTCCACCGCGCAGTCGGCAAGGCGCAGCGCCTGCCGGCCGTCCCGCGCCGTCACCGGCATCGGCCGACCCTCCGCCACCGCGGCGAGGAACAGGTCGAGCTCGATCCGGTAGGCGTCGGCGTAGCGCTCCAGGAAGAAGTCGAGCAGCGGCTCGCGCGCCTCGGTCGCACCCGCGCCCCAGCGGCGGATGGTGGTGGCGCGCAGGTTCTCGTTGAGCAGCATGCCCTTCGAGCCGAACACCTCGAAGCGCTGGTCGTAGCCGTAGACCGCCTGGCGGCAGCAGTTGATGTGGCACTGGCGGCCGGAGGCGGTGCGCATGTGCACCATCACCGTGTCGTAGTCGTCGAGTTCCTCGAGCGTCGGGTCGACCAGCCGCGAGCCGATCGCCATCACCTCCACCGGCTCCTCGCCGAGCAGGAAGCGGGCCATGTCGAAGTCGTGGATGGTCATGTCGCGGAAGATGCCGCCGGAGTGCTCGAGGTAGCCGCGCGGGGCGAGGCCCGGGTCGCGGCTGGTGATCACCACCTGGCGGACGTCGCCGATGTCGCCGTCGTCGATCGCCTTGCGCAGCGCCTGCGATGTCGGGTCGAAGCGGCGGTTGAACGCCAGCATCACCCGCCCGCCCTGCCGCTCGATCTCGGCGACGGCCGCGTCGGCCTTGGCGATGTCGAGGTCGATCGGCTTCTCCAAGAGAACCGCCTTGCCGCGGCGCACCGCCTCGAGCGTCAGGTCGACATGGGTGTCGGTCGGCGTGCCGATCACCACCGCGTCGACGTCGTCGCGGGCGATCACCGCCACCGGGTCGAGCACCGCCTCGGCGCCGAGCGGGCCGGCGAGGCGCTCGGCGGCGTCGCCGAAGGGATCGGCGACGGCCACCAGCGTCGCCCGGGCGCTCGCCGCCACGTTCGCCGCATGTATCTTGCCGATCCGCCCCGCACCGAGAACACCGACCCGCAGCATCAAGCCCCCCAAGACAGAATTCCGTCGATCAAGTCACGTCTCAAAACGGCACAAGGAGACGCTTTCGAAAAGCCAAGCTTTCGCAGGCTTCCCGCAAATGATGAAATCACCTCTTTTCTGCCGGCGACCGGGTCGTCGGCAGGTACAAGGGCGGTCTCACCCCGGCAACGGTCTCGTGGATTGCATGTCAGCCTCCCAGGACGCCGGCCGCTTCTGCGGCTCTATGCGTTCATTTCAAGAATTTTATTGCGTCGCTTCTGCGAGCGCAACACGTTTTGCGGCCCTGCGTCATCTCCGCGCCTCCCCGTCGGCGGTCCAGCCGATCGAGCGGGCGTTGACGACCAGCGACGGGTCGAGCCGGCCGGCGAAGAAATCGACGACGTTCTGCGCCGAGGCCACGGCCATCCGCCGGGCGCACTCCGCGGTGAGCGTCGAGGAATGCGGGCTGAGCACCACGCGGTCGCTGGCGAACAGCGGGTGGTCCTTCGCCGGCGGCTCGGCTTCGAAGACGTCGAGCCCGGCGCCGGCGAGCCGGCCGGCCGCGAGCGCGGCGACGAGCGCCGCCTCGTCGACGAGGCCGCCCCGGGCGGTGTTGACGAGGAACGCCGACGGCTTCATGCGGGCGAGTTCGGCCGCGCCGATCAGGTATCCCTCGCCGGCGCGCGGCACGTGCAGCGTGACGACGTCGGCGGTCTCGAGCGCGGCGGAAAGGTCCGGCGCGCGGCGGACGCCGTGGTCCGCCAGCACCTCGTCCGAGACGAACGGGTCGTAGGCCACGACGGAGAGTCCGAAGGGCGCCGCCATGCGGGCGACGTGGCGGCCGATGCGGCCGAAGCCGACCACCAGCAGTTCGCGGCCGTGCAGTTCCACGGCGTCGAGGCTGTTGCGGAAGCCCCAGTCGCCGGCGCGCAACCGGGCGTCGTAGACGAGCGTGCGGCGGGCGAGCGCCAGCATCATCATCATCGCCTGCTCGGCCACCGCCTTGGAGTTGACGTCGCCGACGATGGCAAGCGGCACGCGCCGCTCGTCGAGCGCGGCGACGTCGACCGAATCGTAGCCGACCCCGTGGCGGGAGAGGATCGCCAGCCGCCCGGCGCTGGCGATCATCTCGCCGGTGATCGGCTGAGTGCGGACGACGAGCGCGTCGGCATCGGGCAGGCGGGGCGCATAGACCCCGGCATCGCCGGTGTCGAGCACCTCCATGGTGATCCCCGGCGCCCGCTCGAGGACGGCGAGGCCGTCGGGGTGGATCGGGCCCAGGACGAGCACATGGGCCATCGTCAGTAGCCTCCGCCGGCGGCGGGTACCGTGGCCGGGGCGGCGGCCCCGCCCTCGGCGATCAGCTTGCGGGCGCCGGCGACGCTCGCGCCCGCCGCGGCGGCGAGCAGGCGCACGTCGTTGGAGATGGTGACGAGGTCGAAGCCCCAGCCGACCGCCTTCGCCGCATAGGCGGCCGAGCCGGTGTGCAGGGCGGCGCGGATGCCGGCCCCGTGGGCCCTGTCGAGAATCGTGCGGATCGCCTCCACCATCTCCGGCTCCTCGCGGTCGAAGCCGGTCGGATACTTGCGGCCGGTGAGGCCGAGGGTGAGGTCGGCCGGGCCGATGTAAACGGCGTCGAGGCCGGGAGTCGAGACGATCTCGTCCAGGTTGGCGAAGGCCTCGGAGGTCTCGATCATCGCGAAGACGATGATCTCGTCGTCGGCGCCCTCGGCGTAGCCGGGGCCGGCGGAGAAGTTCGCCCGGGTCGGGCCGAAGCTGCGCGAGCCGCGTGGCGGGTAGCGCGCGTAGGAGACCAGCCGCTCGGCCTCCTCGCGGCAGTTGACCATCGGGCAGATGATGCCGTAGGCGCCGGCGTCGAGGCACTTCATGACGGCCGCCGGGTCGAGCCAGGGGACGCGCACCATCGGGGTCACCGCGCTCGCCCGCATCGCCTGCAGCATGGCGGTGCCGACCTCGTAGCCGACCAGGCCGTGCTGCAGGTCGACGGTCACCGCGTCGTAGCCCTGCGCCGCCATGATCTCCGCTGAAAAGGGGCAGGCCATCGACAGCCAGCCGTTGATGACGGACCGGCCCTCCGCCCAGGCCGCCTTGACGCCGTTCGGAACCATCTCCCGCGCCCTCCCCGCGCTTCGGGTTTCTGCAACGATCGTTGCGGAAGTCGGCGGCGCCGTTGTAGGCTTCTGCCCGCCACCCGGTATACAAAGGTTATTGCGAGCTGTAGGGTAGCGCAACAATTATTCCGCGACCGGCGGAGAGCGCGGACGGGCGGGAGGAGCGGCCGTGGGCAAGGGTAGGACGGATCCCACCAGCGTGCCCCGCAACTACGAGGGCATCGTCAACCGCATCACCGAGGAATACGCCGGGCTGTCCGCCGGCTTCCAGCAGATCGCCCGCTTCTTCACCCAGAACCCCAATGTGGTGGCGCTGGAATCGATCAACGCCGTGGCCGCCCAGTGCGGCACGCACCCCTCCTCGCTGGTGCGCTTCGCCCAGAACTTCGGCTATTCCGGCTTCAAGGAGATGCAGGCGGTGTTCCAGACCCGCCTCGCCACCGCCGCGCCCGGCTTCCGCGAGCGGATCAGCGCGCTGGAGGGCGAGCTGAAGCGCAACGTCGAGCAAACCAACCGCGGCTACCTCCGCGACCTCGTTGTGCGGGACATCGCGGCGCTGCAGGACCTCCTGGAGGGCATCGGCGAGGAGGCCCTCGCCGAGGCGGCCGAACTCCTCTGCGACGCCGAGGTGATCTACGTGGCCGGCCAGCTTCGCTCCGAGCCGATCGCGCAACTCATGCGCTACCTGATGACGATGCTGAAGCGCCCCGTGATCCTGCTCGATCCGGCGGGCGGGCTTGCGCCGGAGATGGCGGTGACCATGCGCCCCGGCGACGTCCTCGTCGCCATCGCCTTCCGCCACTACGCCAAGGAGGTGGTGGCGATCGCCGAGGGGGCGGCCGCCGCCGCAACGCCGGTGATCGCCATCACGGATAGCCCGCTGTCGCCGCTCGCCAAGGACGCCCGGGTGCTCTTCACCGTGCCGGAGGACGAGTACACCTTCTCGCGCTCGCTGGCCGCGCCGATGTGCCTCGTCCAGTGCATCGCGGTCGCGACCGCCGCCCGGCTGCAGCCGGGCCGGGACGCCTCGCCGCGGATCCCGACGGTCACCGGCATGGCCCGCGGGCGCTCCGGGGCCGAGCCGCGCCGCGGCCGGGCGACGGTGCGCGGCTAGGCTCCTTCATGGAATACATCTTGCAGAAAACTGTGCTCTAGAATAATCGTTCCAAAACTCGCGGCCGACAGGGATGAGACGGCCGGACGACGTTCCCGGGAGGAAAGGCATGTCGACGATCCGCTTGACCATGGCGCAGGCGCTCGTGCGCTATCTCTGCAACCAGTACACGATGGTGGACGGGGAGAAGGTGCCGCTGTTTCCCGGCGTCTTCGCCATCTTCGGCCACGGCAACGTGACCTGCCTCTCCGAGGCGCTGGAGGAGGTCAAGGACCGGCTGCCGACCTGGCGCGGCCAGAACGAGCAGTCGATGGCCCTCGCGGCGATCGGCTTCGCCAAGGCCAGGCGCCGCCGGCAGATCATGGTGGCCACCTCGTCGATCGGGCCGGGCGCGCTCAACATGATGACCGCCGCCGGCGTCGCCCACTCCAACCGCCTGCCGGTGCTGCTCATCGCCGGCGACACCTTCATGAACCGCCGGCCGGACCCGGTGCTGCAGCAGCTGGAGCACTTCAACAACCCGTCCGTCACGGTGAACGACGCCTTCAAGGCGGTCACCCGCTACTGGGACCGGATCGTCCACCCGGAGCAGATCATCTCCTCGCTGCCGCAGGCCGTCGCGACGATGCTCGATCCGGCCGACTGCGGGCCGGCCTTCATCGCCCTGCCGCAGGACGTGCAGGAACTCGCCTGCGACTATCCGGAGGCCTTCTTCGAGGAGACCGTCCACATGGTGCCGCGGCCGCGGCCGGACCGCGACCGGCTCGCCCGCGCCGTCGACCTGCTGAAGGGGGCGAAGCGCCCGCTCGTCATCTCCGGCGGCGGCGTGCGCTACTCCGGCGCCGAGGACCTCCTCGGCGAGTTCGCCGGGAAGCACGGCCTGCCGGTCACCGAGACCGTGGCCGGCAAGGGCGCCCTCACCCACGACCACCCGGCCCATGTCGGCCCGATCGGCATCCTCGGGTCGACCTCCGCCAACGCGCTCGCCGCCGAGGCGGACGTGATCGTGGCGGTCGGCACCCGCCTGCAGGACTTCACCACCGGGTCCTGGACCTGCTTCGCGCCCGACGCGACCTTCGTCTCGATCAATGCCGCGCGCTTCGACGCCACCAAGCACCGGGCCCTCGCCGTCGTCGGCGACGCCCGCGAGACGCTGGCCGAGATGGCCGCGGCGCTCGAGGGCTGGACCGTCGACCCGGCCTGGACGGAGCGCGGCCGCCGCGAGTTCGCCGCCTGGAACACGGCGCTCGACGGCTTCCAGAAGCCGACCAACGACCCGATTCCGACCTATGCCCAGGTGGTCGGCGTGGTCAACGCCAAGGCGGGCGACCGCGACCTGATGATCGCCGCCGCCGGCGGCCTGCCGGGCGAGGTGATGAAGAACTGGCGGGTCAAGGCGCCGAACACCTTCGACCTCGAGTTCGGCTTCTCCTGCATGGGCTACGAGATCGCCGCCGGCTGGGGCGCGGCGATGGCCGATCCCACCCGCACCCCGATCGTGATGGTCGGCGACGGCACCTACCTGATGATGAACTCGGACATCTACTCCTCGGTGCTGACGGGCCACAAGATGATCGTCGTCGTCTGCGACAACGGCGGCTACGCGGTGATCAACCGGCTGCAGAACGGCAAGGGCGTGCCCTCCTTCAACAACCTGATCAAGGACTGCCGCGTGAAGGAGCCCTTCGGCGTGGACTTCGCCAAGCACGCGGAGTCGATGGGCGCCCTCACCCGCAAGGTGGACAGCCTCGCCGACCTCGCCCAGGCGATGGACTGGGCGAAGACGACCGACCGCACCACCGTGATCACCATCGTCTCCGACGCCTTCACCTGGACGCCGGGCGACGCCTGGTGGGACGTCGGCGTGCCGGAGGTCAGCAACAGCGAGACCGTCCGCGCCGCCCACGCCGCCCAGGCGGACGGCCGCCGCAAGCAGCGCGTCGGCGTCTGAGCGAACCCTTTCGCGGCCGCGAGGCGCGGCCGCGCTCTTCCCGGAGTGGACCTGCATGAAAGCGAAGCTGGGCATCGCGCCCATCGCCTGGTGGAACGACGACCTGCCGGAGATCAGCGGCGACATCAGCCTGGAGGGCTGCCTGCAGGAGGCTCGCGAGGCCGGCTTCACCGGCATGGAGACCGGCCGCCGCTTCCCGATGGACCCGGCCGTGCTCGGCCCGATCCTCGAGGCGAACCAGATGCGCGTCTGCGGCGGCTGGTTCTCCGGCCGCCTGCTCGACGGCGACATCGAGGAGGAGAAGGACCGCATCGCCGCCCAGATGGCGCTGTTCAAGGCGGTGGACGCGCCCTGCATCGTCTACGGCGAGACCGCCGGCACCATCCAGGGCGACCGGCACGCGCCGCTCGCCACCCGCCGCCGCCTGTCGGAGGACGAGATCAGGGCCTACGGCCGCAAGATGACGGCCTTCGCCGAGTGGTGCGCCGGCGAGGGCATGCCGATCTCCTACCACCACCACATGGCCGCGCCGATCGAGAGCGAGGAGGACGTCGACCTGCTGATGAAGCACTCCGGCGAGGCGCTGCCGCTGCTCTACGACGCCGGCCACATGGCCTTCGCCGGCGGCGACGTGATGCGGGTGATCGACAGGCACCACGCCCGGATCAGCCACGTCCACACCAAGGACGTGCGGATGCCGGTGATCGAGGCCCTCGACCGCAGCCGGGAGAGCTTCCTCGACGCGGTGCTGAAGGGCGCCTTCACCGTGCCGGGCGACGGCAGCCTCGACTTCGAGGCGATCGTGAAGAAGCTCGCCTCCTACGGCTACGAGGGCTGGTTCGTGGTCGAGGCCGAGCAGGACCCGAAGATGGCCCCGCCGCTCGAGATGGCGAAGATCGGACACAGGGAACTGATGCGCGTGATGGCCGCGGCCGGATACACGGTGGAGGAATGAGATGAGCCGACTGGATGGAAAGATCGCCGTCGTCACCGGCGGAACGCAGGGCCTCGGGGCCGCGATCGCGCGGCTCTTCGCCGACCGCGGCGCGGCCGGCCTCGTCATCTGCGGCCGCTCGGAGGGCAAGGGCGAGGCCAAGGCCCGCGAGATCGAGGGCGCGACGGGAGTGAGGACGCATTTCGTCGCCGCCGACCTCGGCGAGGTGGAGGACTGCCGCAAGGTGATCGCCGCCGCCGACGAGGCCTTCGGCCGGATCGACGCGCTGGTCAACGCCGCCGCGATCACGGACCGCGGCACCATCGTCGACACCTCGCCGGACCTCTTCGACCGGATGTTCGCGGTGAACGTCCGCGGACCCTTCTTCCTGATGCAGGACACCATCAAGGTGATGCTGCGCGAGAAGACCGAGGGCACCATCGTCAACATCGCGTCGATGTCGTCGAAGGCCGGCCAGCCCTTCATCTCCGCCTATTGCGCCTCCAAGGGCGCGCTGGCGACGCTGACGATGAACACGGCCTACTCGGTGATGCGCAACCGCATCCGCGTCAACGGCCTCAACATCGGCTGGATGGCCTCCGACGGCGAGGACCGGATCCAGCGCGAGTACCACGGCGCCGCCCCGGACTGGCTCGAGAAGGCCGCCGCGGCGCAGCCTTTCGGCCGCCTGATCGACCCGGCCGAGGTGGCCCGGGCCGTCGCCTATCTCTCCAGCGGGGAATCCGGCCTGATGACGGGCTCGATGATCAACTTCGACCAGTCGATCTGGGGCGCCTACGACAGCC
Source organism: Pleomorphomonas sp. (assembly GCA_041687675.1). Classification (GTDB taxonomy): domain Bacteria; phylum Pseudomonadota; class Alphaproteobacteria; order Rhizobiales; family Pleomorphomonadaceae; genus JAWLBM01. Next base: position 20,327 of record JAWLBM010000037.1, read on the forward strand.
CCCCGCATCCGGCAAAGCCGATGTGATCGCGGACGGGACGGCGGGCCGCTCCGCCGTGAGGTTCCGCGGCCGGGTCGCCGCGGCAACCGCGACGGTTCGTCTCGCCAGCCCTGAGACTCCCTGCCGGGCCGTGGCCCGGCGGGGTCAGGCGCCGACGGCGCGGCGGACCGGTTCCGCCGTCGGGATCTCGATGTCGACCTCGAGGGTCGAGACGTCGCTGCCCCGCTCCATCTTGACCATCACCTTCTCCCGGTCGATCGACACGTGGCGGGCGATGACCTCGAGGATCTCCTCGCGCAGCTTGGCGACGAGGTCGGACTGGCCGCTGGTGGCGGCCCGCTCGTGGGCGAGGAGGATCTGGAGGCGGTCCCGCGCCGCGGGCGCGGTCGGCCTCCTGGCGAAGAAGTTGAGCAGGTTCATGCAACCCTCCGACCGAAGAACCCGGCGAACAGGCTGCGCCTTTCCGCCGCCGGCACGCTCACGGGCACGTCGATGCCCATCAGCCGCTGGGCGGCCTGCAGGTAGGCCCTGGCGGCCGTGCTCGCCGGATTGCTGAGCGTGACCGGGGAGCCGAGGTTGGAAGCGTTGAGGATCGCCTTGCTCTCCGGAATGATGCCGAGCAGCGGGATCGACAGGATGTCGAGCACGTCCTCGGTCTTCAGCATCTCCCCGCGCTCGGCCCGGCCGGCGTCGTAGCGGGTGAGGAGGAGGTGCTTCTCCATCTTCTCGCCCCGCTCGGCGCGCGCGGTCTTGCTGTCGAGGAGGCCGATGATGCGGTCGCTGTCGCGCACCGAGGAGACCTCGGGGTTGGTCACCACGATGGCGACGTCGGCATGGCGCATCGCCAGGGTGGCGCCGCGCTCGATGCCGGCGGGGCTGTCGCAGATGACCCAGTCGAACCGCTCCTTGAGCTGGTCGATGACCTTGGCGACGCCCTCCTCGGAGAGGGCGTCCTTGTCGCGGGTCTGCGAGGCCGCCAGCAGCGACAGCATCTCCACCCGCTTGTCTTTGATCAGGGCCTGGTTGAGGTTGGCGTCGCCCTGGACGACGTTGATGAGGTCGTAGACCACGCGGCGCTCGGCGCCGAGAACGAGGTCGAGATTGCGCAGGCCGACGTCGAAGTCGACGACGACGACGCTCTGGCCGCTCAGGGCGAGGGCCGCACCGAGCGCCGCGGTCGACGTCGTCTTGCCCACGCCGCCCTTTCCGGATGTGACTACCAGGACCTTGGACATACCCGTGTTCCTCATGCTCAGTCGAAAGCGGTCATCATGATGGTCTCGCCATCCAGCCAGACCTGGATGGGACGGCCGCGCAGGGTTGGGCTCAGATCGTCGGCGGTCTGGTAGAGGCCGTCGATGGCGACGAGTTCCGCCTCGAACTTCTGGCAGAAGATCCGGGCCTTGGAATTGCCGGCCGATCCGGCGAGGGCGCGGCCGCGCAGGGCGCCGTAGATGTGGATCGAGCCGCCGGCGATGATCTCCGAACCGGAGGCGACCGAGCCGATGACGGTGACGTCGCCTTCCGGGAAGACGATCGACTGGCCGGAGCGGACCGGCTCGTCGACCACCAGCGAGGGGATCTGCGCCGGGGTGTGGACCTGGACCGGCGGAGGGGCGTCCGGCGTCTCCACCGAGGGCCGCGCCCCGTCCGCCGGGGCCGCGGCGTCGGCGGCCGGGGCCTCCTCCACCGGCGCGGGCATGTCGTCGACGGTGCGCCCGCCGCTGAGCGCCGGCGGCAGGCCCCAGCCGAGGGCGGAGGACTTCGCGCCCTCCACGCCCATGACCCGCACGCGGCGCTGCCACAGGTCCTGGACCAGCTGCTCCAGGCCTGCCTTGTCGAGGCCGAGCGCCTTCACGTCCAGCACCACCGGACGGTTGAAGAAGAAGCTCGGCGAGCGGTCGCGGAGGTCGTCGAACTGGGCGAACCACTCGTCCAGCGGGTACTCGGGGGCGAGCACCAGGGCGAGAAAGCTCCGGCCTCGGAAACGGATCGTCTTGCGGGGTTGGACTGCGATATCCATCGGAGCACTTCGGGTCTGGGATCTCCCCCAAGAAGTGCCCCGACGATGGTTACCGAATGGTTAACGTTAACCGTCCGTTCACTCCGGATAACAATTCCTGAAGCTGCCGCCGGACCTTCGGGAAAGCCGCCAAGCGCCCGGCACGCGGCGCAAAAAGGGCGCTCACGGCGCTGTCAGCCGGTACCGTTGCGGAGCATTTCTCGGCCCTCCGCCAGGCGGCCCGCATCCCGCACCGGGAGGGCCGCGTAGCGGGCCTCGTCCAGGTCCCCGAGCCGTTCGATTCGCCGCCGGCGGAGACGGCCGGCGTGCATGGGCCGGGTCTCGTCCGGATGGTAGTCGAAGAAGGGGCGGCGGTTGGTGGCCGGCGCCGGGGCCGGTCCGATGCTGTACCAGATGGACATCGGCAGCCGCTTCAGCAGCGTGACCGCGAGGAGGCGCGCCGCGATCAGTGGATCATAGAAGGCGACCACCCGCATGTGGCGGGCCATGTCGGCCAGCGACTGCGCCGACAGGGAGAGGAAATAGGCATAGGCGTGGGCGTCGGCGGTGATGAGGCGCCTCGCCCACGGAGCGAGCCAGGGCATGCCGTCGAGGTGGTGGTCCACGGTCGCCACCACCGCCCGCGCCATGCGCGGGTGGTTGCTCGACATGTTTCCCGGATAGCCGCGGTAGCCGACCAGGTAGCGGGGTACCGCGGCGAAGCGCCAGTGGCGAGCCACCTTCAACTCGAAGTCGAGGTCCTCGCAGCCGCCGAGGCCGCGCTCGGCCCAGGACGGGTCGTAGCCGCCGACGGCGAGGGCGACGTCGCGGCGGACCATCAGCGCGCTGCCGTTGCCGACGAACTTGGCGAAGAGGTGGCGGGCGGGCATGTAGCCCTCCGCCACGATCGGGCGGCCGGCCGGGATCACCCGCCCGTCGATGTCGATGCCGCGGCTGAGCACGTAGGAGGCCGCCCAGTCGCTGCCCTTGCGCGCGGACAGGTCCTCGACCTGGGCCGCGATCTTGTCGGGATGCCAGACGTCGTCCGCGTCGAGCATCGCGACCCAGGCGCCCCGCGCCGCCTCGATGCCGATGTTGCGGGCGCGGGCGACCCCGCCGTTCTGCACGTGCAGCACGCGGACCCTCGGGTCGGCGGCCGCGAATGCGTCGGCGATGGCGCCGGTCCGGTCGGTCGAGCCGTCGTCGACCACGACCACCTCGATGTCGCGGAAGGTCTGGGCGAGCGCCGACCGGAGGGTCGCCTCCAAGAACCGCTCCATGTTGTAGGCCGGCACGACCACCGATACCAAAGGATTGCTCGAAAAGACGTTGCTCATCCGAATGACTGCCAGACTGTTGCCCTGTTACGGGCCATGTCAGAAAACACGTATGGAGAAAAAATCAACAAATGAGATTATAAAGTCACGAAGAACGCAGCACCGCAACTCTCTCTCGATCGACGAAGCCTCGACCTTGAATCAAGTTTAACGCTCCCGGCGCGAAGCCGCCCCGGGCGGGAGCCTCGGGCGCGGTCGGATCGGAACCGCCGAGCGGCTGCACCGTTCCGCCCTGGCGTGGACCGGATGGCCTGTTCATCGGCCGACATCGGGACGGACTTGATGAGGTACGAGGTTCAGGTCGTCCGCGCGCTCCTCCCGCTGCTCAGCGGGCGGCGCGCCGCGAGACCATCGAGCAACTCGGCGGGTCGATGACCATCGTGATGGTGGCGCACCGGCTCTCCGCCGTCCGCGGCGCCGACAGGATCGTCGTGCTCGACTGGGGCCGCGTCGTCGAGCAGGGCGGCCATGACGAACTCGTCGCCCGCGACGGGCTGTTCGCCGCGATGGTGCGGCTGCAGACCCTCGACAGCGCGATCCGCTCCGGCGCCAAGGCGGACTGAAGTCAGCCGCCGGCGGCGAGAGGGTTTTCGAGGGTACGCGTCATCGATCGGCTCCCCCGGGTATCGGTTCTGTCCCTGCGGGCCCGAGCCCGTCCGTTCTGTCGCCGGCGCGGCGGCGACGAACAACGGAAACCGCCTCGTCCAGAATGGTTTCCATCGGCCTGTCCACGGCGAGGCGAACCACGTCGTCCTCGCCGTCCGGCCGCTCGAGGGCGGCGAACTGGCTGGCGAGCAGAGACGGCGGCATGAAATGCCCACGCCGTTTGCGCAGGCGCCGGCGGATCTCCCCTTCCGGCGCGTCGAGGAAGAGGAACAGCACATCGCCGAGGCCGCGCCGGAACACGTCCCGGTAGCGGCGCTTCAGCGCCGAGCAGGCGACGACGACACCGCCCGGCCGCTCGCCTGCCAGGTCCGCCGCCCTGGCCGCGACCGCCTCCAGCCACGGCGCCCGCATGGCGTCGTCGAGCGGCCGGCCCGCAGCCATCGCGGCCACGTTTTCGGGCGGATGCAACTGGTCGGCTTCGACGAAACCGGCGTCGAGGCGCGCGGCGAGACCGGTAGCGGTCGTCGTCTTGCCGACGCCGCTGACGCCCATCACCACCACCGTTCGCGGCGGGGCTGCCATCTCTTCCGTCGACTGGTGCATCACTCCTCCTTCACGGCCCGGGCACGCCTGCTCGACCGAACCGCTGCCGTGACGGCGCCGGTCGGCCAGACATGCGAACACCAACAAGGCCGGAAAGAAAAGCCACGGATCGTAGCCGGCACTCGGCGCCTGGCGGATCCTCGCCGAAGGGCGGCGTGCACCGCACCGCCCCACCCGCCGTCACTCAAGCGTCCGCCGCCGGCAGGCGCTGGTCGACGTTGCCGATGTCCGCCCACGGATCGCCGATGCGGCCGACCCGCTCCGGCACGGTCCGCACCGTGAAGGCGGAGGGATCGAGGTCGGGGCCGACCTCCGACCAGTCGAGCGGCGTCGACACCGGCGCCCCCTCGCGGGAGCGGGAGGAATAGGCGCCGACGGCGGTCGAGGTCGGATCATTGCGCAGGTAGTCGATGAACACCCGGCCCGTGCGTTCGGCCTTGGAGATCCGCACCAGGTAGCGGTCGCGGTCGTCCGAGGCCATCGCCTCGGCGATGCCGCGGGCGAAGCGCTTGGCCTCCGGCCAGCCGTCGCGCGGGGCGACCGGCACCACCACGTGCAGTCCCTTGCCGCCGGTGGTCTTGGCGAAGGAGACGAGGCCCATCGCCTGCAGACGGGCGCGGAGTTCGTGGGCGCCGTCGAGAACTGCGGAGAAGGGCGTGCCGTCGCCCGGGTCGAAGTCGAAGATGATCCGGTCGGGCAGGTCCGGCCGGTCGCGGCGGCAGCCCCAGGGGTGCAGCTCCAGCGTCCCCAGCTGCACCGCCGCGACGAGCCCGCGGACGTCGCGAATGTAGAGGTAGGGCTCCTCGAAGCCGGGCACCATGGTCTCGCGCAGCTCCTCCGGCACCCCGGAGCCGGGATGGCGCTGGAAGAAGCACTTGCGCTGGCGGCCGGTCGGGCAGCGCACCAGCGTGATCGGCCGGTCGGCGACGTGCGGCAGCATCACCGGCGCGATCCCGACCATGTACTCGGCAAGCTCCCGCTTGCTGAGCCCCTGCTCCGGGAACAGGATCTTGTCCGGGTTGGTGAGGCGGACGCCCTCGATCTCGATCTCCTCAGCGGGCACGGTCGCCTCCGATCAGCGCCTCGAGTGTGGACGGCCCGGCCGGCCGTCGATGGCGATGACAAGCTCGCCGTCGACCACGAAGTCGTCCGCGCCGGCAGCAGCGAGATTCGCCACCACCTCGGTGAAATGGCGGCCGAGCGGCTTGCCGGACTTCGCCCTGAGGTCCACCCGGCCGCCGCGGCGGAAGGCGAGGCAGCGGAAGCCGTCCCACTTCGGCTCGAACCACCAGCCGGGCCCATCCGGAAGCGCGTCCACCGGCCGGGCCTCCATCGGTTCAAGATCGACGTTGATCAACCGCCGCGAAACCGTCATCCGGCCTCCCCTCGCAGATCGCCCCGAGGTTGAGAACACCCGGCCGTGGACATCGTTCCGGGACGAAGCCCGCCACCGGATCGGTTGCCTCCGTGGCGCAACCGTCCCATGCTAGCCGACAAGTCCGCGAGACCGGGACGCCCTCGAGATGACGCGCGAGCATTGGGACGACGTCTACCGCACCAGGTCTGCGGAGCAGGTAAGCTGGTTCCAGCCGCGGCCGGAGCCCTCGCTTCGCGCCCTCGACCGGCTGGGCATCGCACCGTCGCAGTCGCTGGTCGACGTCGGCGGCGGCGCCTCGCGCCTCGTCGACTGCCTGATCGAGCGCGGCTTCACCGATCTCTGCGTCCTCGACATCGCCGCGCCGGCGCTTGAGGCGACACGTCGGCGGCTCGGCCCCGCCGCCGCGGGCGTCCGCTTGGAAGTCGCCGACGTCACCCGCTGGAGGCCGGCGCGCCGGTGGGAGCTGTGGCACGACCGCGCGGTCTTCCACTTCCTCACCGACCCGGCGGACCGGGCGGGCTACCGGGAGGCGCTCGCGGCGGGTCTCGCCGCGGGCGGCCACGCGGTGCTGGCGACCTTCGCGCCGAAGGGACCGGAGCGGTGCAGCGGGCTTCCGGTGCGCCGCTACGACGCCGCGGGCCTCGCCGCAGAGTTCGCCGGCCTGCTCGAGCCGGCCGGGGCCTGGAGCGAGACGCACACCACCCCGGCCGGCGCCCCGCAGGCCTTCACGTGGTGCCTGTTCCGCCGGCCCTGAGCCCGCCGGCATCCCCGAACCCCGAAAACCGCCTTTCGGGAATCCGCAGCCGCGCCGCGGCTTTCCCCCTCGCCGCTCGGGCCGGCCGAGTGCGACCAATGGGCATCAACGGGGGTGGGCGATTGCATCTGCGGCGCAGTGCGGTCAGTATCCGTGCAACCAAAAAGGAAAACCGGGGGGAGCATGGCAACTGTGTCGTTCCGGAACGTCCGCAAGGCGTTCGGATCGGTTGAGGTTCTGCACGGGGTCTCGATCGACATCGACGAAGGTCAGTTCGTGGTTCTTGTGGGACCGTCCGGCTGCGGCAAGTCCACGCTGCTCCGCCTCCTCGCGGGGCTGGAGCATGTCAGCGGCGGAGACATCCTGATCGGCGACCGGGTCGTCAACGCGGTGCCTCCCAAGGACCGCGACATCGCGATGGTCTTCCAGAACTACGCGCTCTACCCGCACATCACCGTCGCCCAGAACATGGGCTTCTCGCTGATGCTGAAGGGCGTCTCCAAGGCGGAGATCGCCGAGCGCGTGCGGCCGGCCGCCGAGATCCTGGGCCTCACCCACCTCCTCGACCGCTATCCCCGCCAGCTCTCCGGCGGCCAGCGCCAGCGCGTGGCGATGGGGCGCGCCATCGTCCGCGACCCGCAGGTGTTCCTGTTCGACGAGCCGCTGTCGAACCTCGACGCCAAGCTGCGCGTCTCGATGCGCACCGAGATCAAGAACCTGCACCAGCGGCTGAAGACCACCACGGTCTACGTCACCCACGACCAGATCGAGGCGATGACCATGGCCGACAAGATCGTCGTCATGCACGACGGCGTCGTCGCCCAGGCCGGCGCGCCGCTGGAGCTCTACGACCGGCCGGAGAACCTGTTCGTCGCCGGCTTCATCGGCTCGCCGGCGATGAACATGTTCACCGGCGGGCTCGACCCGGACGACCGCACGCGCTTCCGCACGGGTGACGGCCAGGTGCTGCCGGTGGCCAGCCCCGGACGGGCCGAACCCGGGATGGAACTCGTCTACGGCGTCCGGCCGGAGGCGATCCGCCTCGGCGGCGACATCCCGCTGAGGATCGAGGTCGTCGAGCCCACCGGGTCGGAGACCTACGTGGTGGCCAAGCTCGGCGCGACCGAGATGACCTGCGTCTTCCGCGAGCGCATTCCGGCGGGCCCGGGCGAGGAACTCCGGGTCGCGATCGATCCCGCCTCGGTCCACCTGTTCGACGCGAGGGGCGGCCTGAGGCTCTCGGCCTGACGGGCCGCCCGGGAGGGGCGGCCCGCGGAGGAACTCCCGCGTCCGGCTTCGCCGGAGCGGGCAACAGGGGGCACCCATCGGGGCGACGCCCCGGACGACGTCCAGGGGAAACCCGGCGCAATAAGGAGGAAGGGACCATGACAATCAATCGCAGAACCCTGCTGCAGGGGACCGCAGGCCTTGCGGTCGGCGCGACGCTCGGCGGCATGCTCGGCGGCGGCCGCGCCTTCGCCCAGGGGATGCCGACCTTCACCCCCGAGCCGGGCGCGTCGCTGCGGCTGCTGCGCTGGGTGCCGTTCGTCAGCGGCGAGGAGGAGGCCTGGAACGCCAATACCAAGGCGTTCACCGCCGCCACCGGCATCGACGTCCAGATCGACCAGGAGAGCTGGGAGGACGTCCGTCCGAAGGCGGCCGTCGCCGCCAACGTCGGCTCCGGGCCGGACATGGTGATGAGCTGGTTCGACGATCCGTTCCAGTATCCGGACAAGCTGGTCGACGTGACCGACCTCGCCACCGCGCTCGGCGACAACTACGGCGGCTGGTACGAGGGCCTCGAGGGCTACGCCAAGCAGGGCGACAGCTTCATCGCCATCCCGCTCTGCGCCATCGGCAACGCGATCTGCTACCGCGACAGCCACATGAAGGCGGCCGGCTTCAGCGAGTTCCCGCAGGACACCGCCGGCTTCCTCGAGCTCTGCAAGGCGATGAAGGCCAACGGCACTCCGGCGGGCTTCCCGCACGGCAAGGCGGTCGGCGACGGCAACAACTACGCCCATTGGCTGCTGTGGAGCCACGGCGGCATGACGGTCGATGAAAACGGCAACCCGGCGATCGACAGCCCGGAGACCCGCGCAGCGATCGAGTATGCCAAGCAGCTCTACGAGACCTTTATCCCGGGTACCGAGAGCTGGCTCGACATCAACAACAACCGCGCCTTCCTGGCCGAGCAGATCTCGCTGACCGCCAACGGCGTCTCGCTCTACTACGCCGCCGTCAAGGACCCGGCGCTGGAGGCGATCGCCCAGGACATCCGCACCACCAACCTGCCGATCGGACCGGTCGGCAAGTCGGTCGAGCTGCACCAGACCTCGACGATCAACATCTTCAAGCACACCCAGTACCCGGAGGCCGCCAAGGCCTACGTCGCCTGGATGTTCCAGCCGGAGATGATGAACGCCTGGCTGGTCGGCGCCAGCGCCTACTGCTGCCAGCCGCTGAAGGCCTTCGCGGACAACCCGGTGTGGACCGCGAACCCGGTGCATGCGCCCTACGCCAAGGCGTCCGAGAGCCTGCGCCCGAACGGCTACGCCGGCCCGCTCGGGCCCGCGTCGGCCAGCGTCATGGCCGACTATGTGGTGGTGGACATGTTCGCCGAGGCGGTGACCGGGCAGCGGTCGGCCGAGGAGGCGATCGCCAACGCCGAGCGGCGCATCGCCCGCTCCTATCGCTGACGAGACGAGGGAGGCGCCGCCCACCGCGGCGCCTCCCCATTTCCGCCGCGCGCGAGCGGCAAGGATCCGCACCGGGCGCGGGACGTCCCCGGGCGAGCAGGAGTGACATCGGAATGGCGATCAGAGAGGCCGCGCCGCGTCCGTCGATGCTTGGCCGGTTCGTCGAGAGCCGGGGCGGGATCGCGTTCCTGTTCATGCTGCCGGCGGCCGTGTTCCTGATCTTCTTCCTGACCTACCCGCTCGGCCTCGGCGTCTGGCTCGGCTTCACCGACGCCACCATCGGCCGCTCGGGCATCTTCATCGGGCTCGAGAACTACATCTGGCTGTTCGAGGACCCGGTGTTCTGGCTGTCGGTGTTCAACACCGTGGTCTACACCTTCGTCGCCTCGGTGCTGAAGTTCGTGCTCGGCCTCTGGCTGGCGCTGATCCTCAACGAGCACCTGCCGTTCAAGAACCTGTTCCGGGCGATCATCCTGCTGCCCTGGGTGGTGCCGACGGTGCTCTCGGCGCTGGCCTTCTGGTGGATCTACGACAGCCAGTTCTCGATCATCTCCTGGGTGCTGATGAAGTGGGGGATGATCGACGCGCCGATCAACTTCCTCGGCGACCCGACCAACGCGCGCGCCTCGGTGATCGCGGCCAACGTCTGGCGCGGCATCCCATTCGTGGCGATCTCGCTGCTCGCCGGGCTGCAGACCATCCCGCAGTCGCTGAACGAGGCGGCCGCCCTCGACGGCGCCACCTCCTGGCAGCGCTTCACCAAGATCACCCTGCCGCTGCTGACCCCGATCATCGCGGTGGTGATGACCTTCTCGGTGCTGTTCACCTTCACCGACTTCCAGCTGATCTACGTGCTGACCCGCGGCGGGCCGGTCAACGCCACCCACCTGATGGCGACCCTCTCCTTCCAGCGGGCGATCCCTGGCGGACAGCTCGGCGAGGGCGCGGCGATCGCCGTCGCCATGATCCCCTTCCTGCTCGCGGCGATCCTGTTCAGCTTCTTCGGGCTGCAGCGACGCAAGTGGCAGCAGGGCTCCGGCGACTGAGGACCCGACGATGACCCAGACCACCCCCCAGGGAACCTCGGCCGCCATCCGCGACGATTCGGAGGGCATGCAGCAGTTCAACACGCTGCCGCGGCGGATCGTGGTGCTCTACCTGCCGCTCGCCGTCTTCGTGTTCGTGCTGCTGTTCCCCTTCTACTGGATGGCGATCACGGCGGTGAAGCCGGACAACCAGCTCACCAACTACGACGAGTTCAGCCCCTTCTGGGTTGTCGACGCGACGCTCGAGCACATCAAGTACCTGCTGTTCGAGACCTCCTATCCGGGCTGGCTGTGGAACACGATGGTGGTGTCGGTCGCCTCCACCTTCCTGTCGCTGCTCGCCGCCGTGTTCGCCGCCTACGCCATCGAGAGGGTGCGCTTCACCGGCGCGCGGGTGACCGGGCTGATGATCTTCCTCGCCTACCTGGTGCCGCCGTCGATCCTGTTCATCCCGCTGGCGGTGATCGTCTTCCAGGTGGGCATCTTCGACAGCCTGTTCGCGCTGATCCTGACCTACCCGACCTTCCTCATCCCCTTCTGCACCTGGCTGCTGATGGGCTACTTCCGCTCGATCCCCTTCGAGCTGGAGGAGAGCGCGCTGGTCGACGGGGCGACGCGCTGGCAGATCCTCACCAAGGTGATCCTGCCGCTGGCGGTCCCGGGGCTGATCTCCGCCGGCATCTTCGCCTTCACCCTGTCCTGGAACGAGTTCATCTACGCCCTCACCTTCATCTCGTCGTCCGAGAACAAGACGGTGCCGGTGGGCGTGCTGACCGAACTCGTCCGCGGCGACATCTACGAGTGGGGCGCGCTGATGGCCGGGGCGCTGCTCGGATCGCTGCCGGTGGTGCTGCTCTACTCCTTCTTCGTCGACTACTACGTGTCGTCGATGACCGGCGCGGTGAAGGAATAGCCGCCACCGGACGCCGGGATGGAAACGGGCCGTCGCGGCCGCTATACTCCGCCGAAGCGAAGGAGCCGGTGAACCGGCTCCCGTTGGGGGAGGCATGACCGCGATCGCACCGTCGCACGAGCCCTGGCTCGTCGCGCTGTCGCTGCTGGTGGCGTTCCAGGGCAGCTACGTGGGGCTGCACCTGGCGCGTGGCATCGGCGAGGCGCGGGGATTGGCGAGGCGCCGCCGCATCACCTTCTCGGCGCTGTCGCTGGCGCTTGCCGTCTGGTCGATGCACTTCGTCGGCATGCTGGCCCTGCGGCTGCCGGTTGCGGTCGACTTCCTCGTTCTGCCGACGTTGATCTCCTTCCTGGTCTGCGTCCTGGTCGTCGGCTTCGCCGTGTTCTTCGTCGGCGCGCGGGCACCCGGGCCGAGGACGATCGCCACGGCCGCCGTGTTCATGGGCGGCGGCATCGTCATCATGCACTTCCTTGGCATGTACGCGGTGCACGAGGGCGTGCACATGCGCCAGGATCCGCTGTTCGCAGGCGCCAGCATGGCGATCGGCGTCGCCGCCGCCGGCGCGGCGCTGTGGTTCGGATTCGCCGGCGGCGTCACCCGCTCCATCCTGCCGTCGGCCGCGATCATGGCGCTGGCGATCTCGGCCATGCACTACACGGCGATGGCCGGCGCCACCTTCGAGGTGCATGCCACGACGGTCGCCAACGGCCAGCCCGCGCTGTCGCCCGGGACGCTGGCCGCGGTGGTGTCGATCGTCGCCTTCGTGGTGTCGGGGCTGTTCCTGCTCACCCTGGTGCCGGAGGAGACCGAGGCGGCCCCCGCCTCCGCATCCGCGACGGCGCCCGCAAGCGCCGGCGCGGACGGCGTGCCTGCCGCCGGGCCGGCGGCAGGCCCGGCCCAGCCCGCCCCGCTCCCCGTCGAGCGCGACGGCCGGAGGCTCGCCTTCGACGTCCATCGGCTGGTCGCGGTCCAGGCGCAGGGCCACTACTGCCAGCTGTTCGATGGCGACCAGACCTGGTTCTGCCCGCTTTCGATCAGCGAGGTCGAGGCGCTGCTCGACCCGGCGATGTTCGCCCGGGTGCACCGCAGCCACATCGTCAACCTCGACCAGGTGCGGGCGATGCGCCGCTACGGCGATGCGGGGCTGATCTCGCTGGCAACGCCGGTCCCCTACCAGGTTCCCGTCGCCCGCTCCCGCCGCGGCTGGCTGCGCGACCTCCTCCAGACCCGCGTCCGCGCGGCGGAGTGAGGCGCGGGGCCCGGGCCCCTGCGCCTGCGGCGACCGCCCCGCTCGCCCGGACCCCCGCGGAATCGACAGGCCCGGCCGCGGGGCGGACAGGCGACACCCGGGGCGCGCCGCTCACCTTTCCGCCTGCAGCTTCCATCGCCATGGGAAGGGCGGCGTCTTCGGCCGAAGCCGACCTCGCCGGAGCGGCGGGCCGACCCTCCGCGACGATCCCCTTCGGGCGCCTTGCCGCCCGCGCCGGGACACGCGCCCCGGAATGCCCGGGGGGCGCCGCCCCACCCCCGCGGGCGCGGCCGCCCTGCCGGTTCGTTCCGGACCCGGGGCGCAGATCTTTTTTGCGCCGCACCATCTGCGGCCGTCCGGCGCGGAGACGGCGGGCCCGAACGCCCCCTGTTTCGCCAACTGCGACAGCCTTATTGACGCAGTTCGTGCGCAATTCGTGCCGGTGGTGCCTGCGGTGGGCACCTCGTGAACGGGGCGTTGAAGGTGCGGCGCAGCAATCCGCAGGCTCGACATGGTTCCGCCCGCCGGCCCTGCGCCTCGCCGAAGGCGCCGCGGCTGCGGAAGCGGACGGGAGGAAGGGGGAGACCGTGATCCCAGGACAGTTCACCTACCACCGGCCGAAGACCGTCGCCGAGGCGGTCGGGCTTCTTGCCGCCCACGGCGACGAGGCCCGCGCGCTCGCCGGCGGCCACAGCCTCATTCCGATGATGAAGCTGCGCATGGCCGCCCCCGAGCACCTCGTCGACCTCGGCGCCATCGACGACCTCAAGGGCATCCGCGAGGACGGCGGCGACATCGTCATCGGCGCGGGCACCACCCAGGCGGAGGTCATCCGCTCGCAACTGCTCGCCGACCGCCTGCCGATCCTGCGCGAGACGGCGCAGCAGATCGCCGATCCGCAGATCCGCACCCGCGGCACCCTCGGCGGCAACGTCGCCAACGGCGATCCCGGCAACGACATGCCGGCGGTGATGCAGGCCCTCGACGCCATCTTCCACCTTGCCGCCAACGGCAGCGAGCGGACCATCCCGGCGCGCGACTTCTACCAGGGCGCCTACTTCACCGCGATGGAGGAGGGCGAGATCCTTACCGCCGTGCGCATCCCGGGCCCGCCGGCGAACCACGGCTTCGCCTACGAGAAGCTGAAGCGCAAGGTCGGCGACTACGCCACCGCCGCCGCCGCGGTGATCCTCACCGTGAACGCCGGCCGGGTGGAGACCTGCGCCATCGCCCTCACCAACGTCGCGCCCACCCCGCTCCTCGCCGCGGACGCCGCGAAGGCGGTGATCGGCAGCGACTGCGACGCCGCCACGGTGAAGCGCGCCGCCGCGGCCGCCAAGGCCATCACCGATCCCGCCACCGACGGCCGCGGCACCGCCGAGTACCGCCGGGAGATGGCCGGCGTGATGACCGCCCGCGCCCTCGCCAGGGCGTTCGCCCGCGCCCGTTCCGGAGCCTGAGACATGAGCGACATCGAGAAGATCCCGGTCAGGCTGACCGTCAACGGCAAGGTCGTGCAGCGCTTCGTCGAGCCGCGCACGCTGCTCATCCACTTCCTGCGCGAGGACCTCGGCCTCACCGGCGCGCACATCGGCTGCGAGACCAGCCACTGCGGCGCCTGCACCGTCGAGATCGACGGCACGTCGGTGAAGTCCTGCACCATGTTCGCCGTGCAGGCGGACGGCGCCGCGATCGGCACCGTCGAGGGCCTCGCCAACCCGGACGGCACGCTGCACGCGCTGCAGGAGGGCTTCCGGCAGATGCACGGCCTGCAGTGCGGCTACTGCACCCCGGGCATGCTGATGCGCGCCAAGGTGCTCCTCGAGGAGAACCCGGACCCGACCGAGGAGGAGATCCGCTACGGCATCGCCGGCAACCTCTGCCGCTGCACCGGATACCAGAACATCGTCAAGGCGATCCAGTACGCCGCGGCCAAGCTCGCCGGGCGCAGCTTCGAGGAGGCCGCGGAATGAACGAGATGACGATCACGCGCGAACAGCGCGAGGCGCGGCTCGAGGGCATGGGCTGCAAGCGCAAGCGCGTCGAGGACATCCGCTTCACGCAGGGCAAGGGCAACTACGTCGACGACATCAAGCTCGCCGGCATGCTGCATGGCGATTTCGTCCGCTCGCAATACGCCCACGCGAAGATCAGGCGGATCGACGCCTCGAAGGCGCTGGCGCTGCCGGGCGTCATCGCGGTGATCACCGCGGAGGACCTCAAGCCCTTGAACCTCCACTGGATGCCGACGCTCGCCGGCGACGTGCAGGCCGTGCTCGCCGACGGCAGGGTCTCGTTCCAGAACCAGGAGATCGCCTTCGTCGTCGCCGAGGACCGCTACGTCGCCGACGACGCCATCCAGCTGGTCGAGGTGGAGTACGAGGAACTCCCCGTCCTCGTCGACCCGTTCAGGTCGATGGAGCCGGACGCACCGGTGCTGCGCCCCGACCTCGAGGGCAAGACCGTCGGCGCCCATGGACCGCGCAAGCACCACAACCACATCTTCGAGTGGACGGTCGGCGACAGGGAGGCGACCGACGCCGCCTTCGCCGACGCCGAGGTGACGGTCAAGGAGCTGATCTCCTACCACCGCACCCATCCCTCGCCGCTCGAGACCTGCCAGTGCCTCGCCTCCTTCGACAAGGTGAAGGGCGAGCTCACGGTCTACGGCACCTTCCAGGCGCCGCACGTGATCCGCACCGTGGCCTCGCTGCTCTCCAAGATTCCCGAGCACAAGATCCACGTGATCGCGCCGGACATCGGCGGCGGCTTCGGCAACAAGGTGGGCGCCTATTCGGGCTACATCTGCTCGATCGTCGCCTCGATCGTCACCGGCCTGCCGGTGAAGTGGGTCGAGGACCGGATGGAGAACCTCTCCACCACCTCCTTCGCCCGCGACTACCACATGACCACCGAAGTGGCCGCGACGAAGGACGGCAAGGTGACCGGGCTTCGCGTCCACGTCCTCGCCGACCATGGCGCCTTCGACGCCTGCGCTGATCCCTCCAGATGGCCGGCCGGCTTCTTCAACATCGTGACCGGCTCCTACGACTTCCCGACCGCGCATGTCGCCGTGGACGGGGTCTACACCAACAAGGCGCCGGGCGGCGTCGCCTACCGCTGCTCCTTCCGGGTCACCGAGGCGGCCTACTGCATCGAGCGGGCGATGGACATCCTGGCCCAGAAGCTCGGCATGGATCCCGCCGACCTCAGGATGAAGAATTTCGTCCGGCGCGAGCAGTTCCCCTACCAGTCGGCGCTCGGCTGGGAGTACGACAGCGGCGACTACCACCTCGCCATGCAGAAGGCGATGGACGCCATCGGATACCGGGAGCTGCGGGCCGAGCAGAAGGCGCGCCAGGAGGCCTTCCGCCGCGGCGAGACCCGGGAGATCATGGGCATCGGCGTCACCTTCTTCACCGAGATCGTCGGCGCCGGCCCCTCGAAGAACTGCGACATCCTCGGCGTGGCCATGTTCGACAGCGCCGAGATCCGCATCCACCCGACCGGGTCGATCATCGCCCGCATGGGCTCCAAGAGCCAGGGCCAGGGCCACGAGACCACCTGGGCGCAGATCATCGCCACCGAACTCGGCATCCCGGCCGACGACATCATGATCGAGGAGGGCAACACAGACACCGCCCCCTACGGGCTGGGGACCTACGGCTCCCGCTCGACGCCGGTGACGGGGGCGGCGATCGCCATGGCCGCGCGGAAGATCAAGAACAAGGCGCAGATGATCGCCGCCCACCTCCTCGAGGTCTCCGAGTACGACCTCGAGTGGGACATCGACGGCTTCCGCGTGAAGGGCAACCCGGAGCGCGCCAAGACCATGAAGGAGATCGCCTGGGCGGCCTACAACAGCCCGCCGCCGGGCATGGAGCCGGGCCTGGAGGCGGTAAACTACTACGACCCGCCGAACATGACCTACCCGTTCGGCGCCTATTTCTGCGTCATGGATATCGACGTCGATACCGGTGTCGCGAAGATCCGGCGCTTCTACGCCCTGGACGACTGCGGCACCCGGATCAACCCGATGATCATCGAGGGCCAGGTGCACGGCGGCCTCACCGAGGCCTTCGCCATCGCCATGGGGCAGGAGATCAAGTACGACGAGATGGGCAACGTGGTCGGCGCGTCCTTCATGGACTTCTTCCTGCCGACCGCCGTGGAGACGCCGCACTGGGAGACGGACTTCACCGTCACCCCGTCTCCGCACCACCCGATCGGCGCCAAGGGCGTCGGCGAGAGCCCGAACGTCGGCGGCGTCCCCGCCTTCTCCAACGCGGTGAACGACGCCTTCGGCTTTCTCGGCTCCACGCACATCCAGATGCCGCATGATTCCTGGCGTATCTGGGAAGCGGCGCGCAAACTGGGCGTGCACGGCTGAGGGGCACCGCCGCCGGCGGTCCGCCCGCCCATGCATGGAGGATGGCGATGACCGACACGGTGGTGGACTGGAAGACCCGCGAGCCCCGGGACGTGATCCCGGGGTTCCACGGCCGCTTCGCGCATTCGGAGCGGATGAGCTTCGCCTACTGGGACATCGACGCCGGCGCGACGCTGCCCGAGCACGAGCACGAGCACGAGCAGGTGATCAACGTCCTGGAGGGGCGCTTCGAGGTGACCATGAACGGGAGGACCGAGGTGCTGGAAGCCGGCAGCCTGGCGGTGGTGCCGTCCGGCGTCCGCCATTCGGGCCGGGCCCTCACCTTCTGCCGCATCCTCGACGTGTTCGCGCCGGTTCGCGAGGACTACAGGGCCGGCAGCACCGGCAGCGTGCTGCAGTCGGCGATGAGCAACGGGTGAAACGCCAGATGTGGAGCCGCGGGCAGATCGCCGACCGCCTCGCCGAGGTCGGCTACGTCGCCGACCCGAGCCTTGCCACGGCGCTGTCGCTGATGGACATGCTCGGCCGGCCGCTGCTCCTCGAGGGCGAGGCCGGCGTCGGCAAGACGGAGGTGGCCAAGGCGCTGGCCGCCGTGCACGGGACGGAGCTGATCCGCCTGCAGTGCCACGAGGGCCTCGACCGCTCCGACGCGCTCTACGAGTGGAACTACCAGCGCCAGCTGCTCGCCATCCGCGCACGCGAGGGCGAGGACGCGGCGGCGACGGAGGCGCACGTCTTCTCCGAGGCCTACCTGATGGAGCGTCCGCTGCTCGCGGCGATCCGGCGCGAGAGGCCGCCGGTGCTCCTCATCGACGAGATCGACCGGGCGGACGAGGAGTTCGAGGCGTTCCTGCTGGAGGTGCTCTCCGACTTCCAGGTAACGATCCCGGAGCTCGGCACAATCCGCGCGACCAGCATTCCCCGCGTGGTGCTCACCTCCAACGGCACGCGCGAGCTGTCCGACGCGCTGCGGCGCCGCTGCCTCTACCACGCGCTCGACTTCCCCGACGTCGACCGGGAGGCGCGCATCCTGCTCGCCCGCGTGCCGGGCATCGACACGGCGCTGGCGCTGCAGGTCGCGCGGCTGATGGAGACGGTCCGCAAGGAGGACCTCGTCAAGGTTCCCGGCGTCGCCGAGACGCTGGACTGGGCGGCGGCGCTGGTCGGGCTCGGCGTCTCGCGCGTCGCCGAGAACCGCGAGGCGGTCTACGAGACGCTCGGCTGCGTGCTGAAGACCCGCGAGGACCGCGCCCGCGTCACCCGCGAGGTGATCGACCGCCTCGCCGCCAGGGTGGCGTGAACCCATGCGCCCCGACCTCGCGAGCCGCGACGACCTCGGCCCGGCGGTGCGCCGCCGGCTCGCCGGCTTCGTCCGCACCCTGCGCGACAACGGTTTCAAGGTGGGCCTTGCCGACAGCCGGGACGCCCTCGCGGTCCTCTCGGCCCCCGGATACGACCGGCCGGCGCGCGCCAGGCCGGCGCTCCGCGCGCTCCTCTGCGGCCGTCGCAGCGACTGGGACGCCTTCGACGCCCTGTTCGACGCCTTCTGGACCGGCCGGTCGGTGAAGTCGCGGGTGAAGGTCGCAGGCGCCTCGGCGATCGCCAGCCAGAAGACCATCCGCAGCCTCATGGCCGAGCGCGGCGCCGCCGCTGGCGAGCCCGGCCCCGCCCTCGACGTCTCCCGCGACGGCGGCGAGGATGAGAGCGAGGCGGCGCCGCACGGCCGGCGCGAGGGCGCGAGCCGGCACGACGGCCTTTCCCGCACCGACTTTCGCAAGATCGCCGACCCGGAGGCTCTCGCCGAGGCGCATGCCCTCGCCGAACGGCTCGCCCGGGCGATGCGGGCGCGGCTGACGCGGCGCGAGCGGGCGCGCGCCCGCGGCCCGCGCATCGACCTGCGCCGCACCATCCGCCGCAGCCTCTCCAGCGGCGGCGAGCCGCTGCTGCTGGTGAAGCGCCGGCCGAAGCCGAAGCCGCTCCGCCTCGTCCTTCTCGTCGACGCCTCGGGCTCGATGGAGCTCTACACGGGCGTCTTCCTGCGCTTCGTCCACGGCTGCCTGGACCGCTTCCGCGAGGCGGAGGCCTTCCTCTTCCATACCCGCCTCGTCCACGTCTCCGACGCGCTCGGCGAGCGGGACACCGCCCGCGCACTCGACCGGCTCGGGCTGATGGCCGAGGGCGTCGGCGGCGGCACGCGCATCGGCGAGAGCCTCGCCACCTTCAACCGCTGGCATGCGGCGAGGGTGATCCACTCGCGCACCTGCCTGATGATCTTCTCCGACGGCTACGACACCGGCGAGCCGGAGCGGCTCGGCGCGGAGATGGCGGCCCTCCGCCGGCGCTGCCGCCGGATCGTCTGGCTGAACCCGCTGATCGGCTGGGACGGCTACGAGCCCTCCGCCCGGGGGATGGCCGCCGCCCTGCCCCACGTCGACCTCTTCGCCCCCGCCCACGACCTCGAGAGCCTCGCCGCGCTCGAGCCCTACCTCGCCCGCCTTTGAGAACTGGAAGCCATGCCCTCGCGTCCCGACGTCCTCGACCTGGTGGCGGACCTCAAGGCCCGCGGCGAGGCCTTCTGCCTCGCCACCGTCGTCCGCACGGTCTCCGTCACCGCCGCCAAGGCCGGCGCCAAGGCCATCATCCGCGCCGACGGCACCATCACGGAAGGCTGGATCGGCGGCGGCTGCGCGCGGGCGGCGGTGACGAAGGCGGCCCGCGAGGCGCTCGCCGACGGCGCGCCGCGGCTCGTCTCGGTGATGCCGAAGGACGTCCTCGGCGAGAAGGGCGTCAAGGCCGGCGACGAGCGCGAGGGCATCCGCTTCGCCCGCAACATGTGCCCGAGCCGCGGAACGATGGACGTCTTCATCGAGCCGGTGCTGCCGCGGCCCTCGCTGGTGGTGCTCGGATCGAGCCCCGTCGCGCTCGCTCTCGCCGACCTCGCCCCGCGCTTCGGCTACCGGGTGACGGTCTGCGCCATGCCGGAGGACCAGGGCCTGTTCGCCGAGGCCGAGGCCCGCGTCGAGGGCTTCGCCCTGCCGGTGGAAGCGGACGGGCCGCGCTACCTCGTCGTCGCCACCCAGGGCCGCGGCGACGAAGCGGCGCTCCGGGCCGCGATCTCGGTCGAAGCCGACTACGTCGCCTTCGTCGGCAGCCGCCGGAAGGTCGCGGCGCTCGTGGAGGACCTCGTCGAAGGCGGCGTCCCCCGGCAGCGGTTCGACCGGCTGAAGGGACCCGCCGGCCTCGACCTCGGGGCCATCATGCCGGAGGAGATCGCGCTCTCGATCCTCGCCGAGGTCCTGGCGCTCCGCCGCAGCGGCCAGCGCGCCTCGGCCACCGGGGCGTGAGGCGGGGGCATCCCGCCTGCACGCCGGGAGAGGTGCAGGCGCTTGACCGCGAACGAGGCGTATTTTCCCGCCGCCCGGGAGCCCCGGTTAACCCATGGCAAGCTCAAGCCCGCGTGCCGTGGCTAGGATGATGCCGGTCCAGCCGGAAGTCGCGGGGACGCGGCCTCTCTAGCCGCAGCCGGCCAGGGAAACGGAGGTGCCGATGACCAGCGAAGCGGCGTCGCGCGAGAACGTTGAGCGGATCTTCGGGCGGCTCGAGGACGGGACGGTCGCCGCCATCCTCGCGACGGGCGCGGACGTCGGCGACCTCGAGGTCGCGTTCCAGTACGCCTCGGGGGCGGACGACGTCATGGGCGAGTTGCGCAAGCCGCTCACCGGGCCGGCCGCCGCGGTGGTGGAGATCCTCGCCGAGCCGGAGCCCGACGACGAGCGCTGACCCCGACGGCGAGCACGACCGGCCCACCTCGCCCGCGCAAGCCGGTTCCCGTGCCCGGCCGATCCGCCGGGCCCCCGTCAGGAGACCGCCGGCACGCCCCCCTCCGCCGGCAGGGCCGGGCGGGTGGCCCTGCCGTCCAGCCGGCGATGGAGCTCGCGGGCGACTCGGGCATAGTTGCCGGGCCGCACCGGCATCTGCCACTCCATGAAGCGCTGCGCCGGCGGGATCGACAGCTCCATGTCTTCGAGCAGCTCGTCGATCTGGTGCATCGAGAAGGGAATGATGTTGGTGCCGCGGGCGTGCTTGCCCTCGGTGCGTTCCTCCATCCAGCGCAGCCGCCGGTCGGTCGCGGCGCGCTGCTCCTCCTCCGGCGGCAGCGACAGCGCGCCGGCGATGTGGGAGGCGATCCACAGCGCCCCCATCTCCGCCGACAGCGGCGAGAAGAAGGAGGAGTTGTAGCCGTTGAAGGCGAGGTTGCGCACGCCGGTCGGCAGGATGCAGCGGTAGAGGCGGAAGTTGCCCCGCTCATCGAGGATCTTCGTCTTGGTGGCGGCGTCGAGGAAGGGCACGTCCTGCGTCCATCCGGTGCCGCAGATGACGACGTCGGCCGGGATCCTTTCGCCCGACTTCAGCACCGCCATCCGCCGTCCGTCCTCCACCACCAGCCTGTCGACGGCGTCGTCGCGCCTCACCTTGATCCGCCCGCTCTCGACGCGCTCGAAGAAGCCGTCGGTGACCAGGCTGACGGTGGAGCGGGCGATCCGCTCGAAGGGCCCGCGCGGCATGAGCCCCAGCCGCTTCAGCTTCAGCTGCCGGCTGATCACGCCCTGGACGGAGGAGAGCATCGAGTTGCGCACCGGCCGGCCGGCGCCGTGCAGGAACTTCTCGATTCCCTGGAGCCGGATATAGGGAAACAGCGCCTCGCCCATGCGGGTGAGGAACAGGTACTTGTAGTTGAGAGCGTCCATCAGCCGCTTCGGCATCTTCCAGATCAGCTCGCGGGCCACCACCGTCGTCGCGGCGGTCACGTCCGCAAGCCCGACCGCGACGTCGCAGGAGGACTTGCCGTAGCCGATCACCACCACGTGCCGGTCGCGGGCGTCCTCGAGGTCGAGGAACTCGGAGGAGTGGCAGAGCCTGCCGCCCGCCTCGCGGAACGCCGCGGCGCCGGGATAATCCGGCACCGACGGGATCGAGAAGATGCCGTTGCACACGATGAGGTAGTCGAAGGCCTCGCTCTCCTCCCCTCCCCCCGGCGGCGCGACGGTGAGCGTCCACCGACCGTCCGCGCCCTGGGTGGCCGAGACCACGGGCGTCGACAGCCGGATCATCGGCATCAGCCCGAAGGTGTCGGCATAGGACTGCAGGTAGGCCTGCACCTGCTGCCCGGACGGCCACTCCGGGTAGTCCTTCGGCATCGGAAAGTCGGCGAGGTGGTAGGTGTCCTTGCCGTTCTGCGTCGAGACGCCCGGATAGAGCCGCGTCGTGCTCCACACGCCGCCGACGTCGTGCACCTTCTCGAACACGGTGACGTCGTGGCCGAAGTCGCGCAGATGGCGGGCCGTGGTCAGGCCGGCGAAGCCGGCGCCGATGATGGCGATCCTCATGGGCGATACCCCAGGTCCGGGGGCGGCCGTGCGGCGCGCCCCGTGTTCGGTCAGGACGAGAGCAGCGGGATGGCCGGCTCGGCGCGCTCCGGCCCCATGGCCGTGTAGCCGCCGTCGACGCGGATATCCGTGCCGGTGATGAAGGAGGCCTCGTCGGAGCAGAGGAACATCACCGCCGCGGCGACCTCCTCCGGGTCGGCGACGCGGCCGAGGAGGTGGAAGGGCGCGGCGACCCGGTCGGTCTTCGCCCGGTCGCCGCCGGTCAGCTGGTCCATGATGTTCGACCAGGTCCAGCCGGGGCTGACCGCGTTGACGCGGATGCCGTCCGGCGCGAGGTCCATCGCCTGGTTGCGGGTGAGCTGCAGGATCGCGGCCTTGGACACGGGATAGAGCCAGCGGCCGGTCTGCGCCACGCGCGAGGAGATCGAGCCGAAGTTGACGATGGCGCCGCGGTTCCTCGCCAGCTCCTCGCGGGCCGCCTGCATCAGCATCACCGAGCCGACGATGTTGACGTCGAGGCTCTCCAGCCACTCGGCCCGCGTCGAGGCGGCGCCGTTGTCGAGGTAGGAGCAGGCCACGTTGACGAGGAAGTCGATGCGGCCGAACTCGGCGCGCGTCGCGTCCACCAGCCCGGCGATGTCCTCGTCCCGGCGCAGGTCGCAGCGGCGGAAGGCGACGCCCTCCGCGAGGTCGCCCTCCGGCTCGGCGATGTCCGCCACCATCACCCGGGTGCCGGCCGCGCGGAAGGCGGAGACCACCGCCCTGCCGATCTTGGTTGCGCCGCCGGGCACGATGGCGACCTTGCCGTCCAGTCCCCTCATCGCACGCCTCCCAGAATTGCTTTGAACTTGAAGGAATTTTGCCGTTTGGGAGGCCGGCCGCTATCCGCGGAGCGCAGCGGTTATCCGGAAAACGAAAAAATCGTGCCTCCGCGGCACGGGGCGGCCGTGTTTCATGGTAGATTTTCACCCACGGCCCGGGGGAGGAAGGGTTCCGTCATGAACGGCATGCACGCCACGCCGCTCCAGGCCCATGCGCTGTTCCGCTCCCGGGACCTCGACGAGGCGCGCGAGCGGGTGGCGCGGGTGTTCTGCCCGCACCGGCTCGAGACCCTCGGCGCGGTGAGCCTGTTCGACGCCCGCCATCACCACCTCGCGGGGCAGCGGCTGTCGCTGAACTACATCGAATACGGCGCCCGTACGCGGATCGAGCCGGGCGAGCTCGGCGGCTTCTACCTGGTGCAGATCCCGCTGTCGGGCGGCGCCGAGATCCGCAACGGGGCGACCGCCTATCTCTCCACCCCCGATACCGCCGCCGTGCTCAACCCGCACCTGCCGACGCGGATGGTCTGGGCGGAGGGAACGCGCCAGGTGCTGGTGCAGGTCGACCGGCAGGCGATGCAGGACCGGCTCGCCGACGAACTCGGCGGCCCGTCCGACCGCACGCTCACCTTCGACGGCCCGCTGGACCTCACCGCCGGAGCCGGCGCCGCGCTGAAGCGGCTGGTGCTCTGGCTGGTCGCCGAGGCGGACGCCGGGGCGCCGCCGATCGGGCCGGGGCTGATGGCGCGGCAGATCGAGAGCACGGTGCTGTCCGGGCTGATCGAATCCGGCCGCCACGACCACGCGGTGCAGCTCGGCCGCCAGAGGGCCGCGCCGCGGCCGCGGCACCTCAGGCTCGCGGAGAGCTTCATCGAGGCGCATCTCGACCGCGCGATCACCATCGAGGAGGTGGCGGCCGCGGCCGGGGTCTCGCCGCGCGGCCTCCAGCTCGCCTTCCGCCGGCACCGCGGCACGACGCCGCTGGGCTTCTGGCGCGACGCGCGCCTCGCCCGCGCCCACGGGGACCTCATCGACGCGCGGCCCGGCACCACCGTGACCGAGGTGGCGCTGCGCTGGGGCTTCACCCATTTCGGCCGCTTCTCCGAGCTCTACCGCGCGCGCTACGGCCTTTGTCCCCGCGACACGCTCCGCGCGGCGACCGGCTCCGGCTGACCCGTCCCCGCCGCTGCGGCCGCCGGGCAGGACCGACCCGCGGCCCGCCCACGTCGCCGGTTCGGCCTTGGCTGCGGCCTTTGTCCACGCGACACGCGCCGCGCGGCGGCGGGAGGAGCAGAAGATCCCGATCCGGCCGGCCGGCTCGCGGACGGCTCCACGGCGGACGCATGGGTCACCTCCCTCGAGAGGACCACCATCCCGCCTGACAGACCACCTGCGGCCTGCACCGGACAACTCGTGTGCTCCCTACCCATTTCACTTTTCCCGCTTGCGTCCCGATCCCCGCACGGCTATATCCCCGCTCACCAAGGCCACCGCGCCCGACGCTCCCTTCGTCTAGCGGTCTAGGACGTCGCCCTCTCACGGCGAAAACAGGGGTTCGAGTCCCCTAGGGAGCGCCAGTTTTTCCAAAGACTTAGCTGACAGCCCCGTGTTGTCCCACACTGCGATCCCACACAGCGGATTGAAACCGGCGCTGGGGGCGTGCCGGGGCTCAATCAGCTTGGCCCCTGCCCCCGAGCTTTCCGCTCCGGAGCTACTCTGCCATTTCGCGTGCCGCCGCATCCTCGTGCGCCAGGACGAAAAGTGGCTCGGCGCCATGTCCGGCCGGATCATAAGCAAGGGCTGACGGTGACGAAACGACGACCGAATGCGCGGCCCTAGCGGTGTCACTGCGCCCACCATCATCAGTGCGATTGCGACCGAGCCGGCTGGCGAACTTGCTCACGACAAGCTTTTCGAATTCTGGAACAAGTTCGCCACCTAGCTCGACGGCCCAATTGCCAGGCTGCGAACAATAACAAAGACTAATGTATTTCATCGGAGGCCGACAGTTAGCAGCCCCAGATCCGGTGCATCTTCATGAGGAGACCGTAACCGACGCACCTTCGGGCTCCCAAAGAGCAACTTCTTGAATATCTGTCTTGCACATCCCGGAGCAATTGCCTGGTCCGCAGAGGAGTACTGACGCTCCAGTCTGCTCTTTAGGAAGAGGCCCACAATACCGCAGGCCCGACCCTCGTGCCTCTGGGCGAGGCGCGGGCCAAATTCAATCAACGGCAGGCATAGAGCTCCGCCCCGGCCCCCGGGGCTGACCAACCGCCGGAATAAGATAACATATCGAGAGCCAGCACTATTTTTCGGTTTCACCAACTTTGTCGAGTTGGCAGCAGGTCATGATCCGATCAGGTCTCGGCCCACGTCCCCGCGCGAGGACGACCTTGCTCGTCGTGCCGCCATAAGCAAAGGCCGCCTCATACGTTTCGACCCACGTCCCCACGCGGGGACGACCCCGACACGACCGGCACCGCCTTGACGGTGACCCGGTTTCGACCCCCTTCCCCCGCGCGGGGACGACCAGTCGTGGGCGCGGTAGGCCTTGCCGAAGGCGATGTTTCGACCCCCGTCCCCGCTTAGGGACGACCAGTCGCCGGTCAGCAGATCCTTGCCGTCGAGCCAGGTTCGACCCACGTCCCCGCGCGGGGACGACCTAGAGGTTATCCTCCACGGCCTCCTCGGTGATCGCGTTTCGACCCACGTCCCGGTGCGGGGACGACCGCCGCCTCCAGGGCCCGTGCGGCCTGGTGCTGGTAGTTTCGACCCACGTCCCCGCACGGGGACGACCTGGGAATATCGTGCAGGTGATCCGCACGACCGTGTTTCGACCCGCGTCCCCACTCGGGGACGACCGCCCGCGGCCCGCTGCATGGCGCCGCCGGACTGGTTTCGACCCCACGTCCCCGCGCCGGGACGACCGATCGGCGAGCAATTCGGGCGCCCAGCAGAACCAGTTTCGACCTACGTCCCCGCGCGGGGGACGACCGCAAGCGCGACGCCGTGCTCGACGAGGCGCTCGCATTTCGACCCGCGTCCCCGCGAGGTGACGACCTTCCAGTCCCTCGCACACATTGCCGGCGTCCCGGTTGTTTCGACCCACTTCCCGGCGAGGGGACGACCCGGATATGCCCTCGACCGTCACACCGACAGCCGACGGTTCGACCTACGTCGATCGTGTCCCCAGACGTGGTGTAGCTGACGGCGAGCACACCGTTGGTCGCCGGCTCGGCCGGGACGCGGGTCAGGCCGCCATGTCCGGCAGTCCGAC
>JAWLBM010000038.1:0-46671 GCA_041687675.1 Pleomorphomonas sp.
AGTCATGGTGCCTATCCCTGTGCTGCGAGGTCCGTTGACGCGGCCTCGATCAACTGTTCAGGTTTGGGTTCATGCGGGCGGGCGGGGATCGTGACCGACCTTTCGGTCTCGAAGACCAGGGATCCAGCGATCTCCCGCCCGCCAACACCTTCGCACAGAATCGACACACAGGGATCCAGGCCCGCCCGCCGCCGCGCCCCGGCCGGGCGCTGGACCCCGGCTTTCGCCGGGGTGACGATGCGGAGAGGTGGGGGAATACGGCTGCCCGTTGGTGTGGGCGGCCCCGCCCTTGCCATCCGCCGGCGCGGACGGGATCATGGGGGCGCCGCAGCCGGGACGCCCTCGGCCCACCGGAGGAGCCGCGCCATGCCGTCGGAACGTGTCGAGTTCACGGGGTCCTCGGGCGCCGGCCTGGTCGCCCGCCTCGACCGCCCGGACGGCCCCACCCGCGCGTCCGCGGTGTTCGCCCACTGCTTCACCTGCTCGAAGGACATCGCGGCGGCGCGGCGGATCTCCGGCCGCCTGTCGGCGCTTGGCATCGCCGTGCTGCGGTTCGACTTCACCGGGCTCGGCCACTCCGGCGGCGAGTTCGCGAGCACGAACTTCTCCTCCAACGTCGGAGACCTCGTGAGCGCCGCCGGCTGGCTGGCGGACCAGGGCATGGCGCCGCAGCTGATGATCGGCCACTCGCTCGGCGGCGCGGCCGTGCTCAAGGCGGCGCCGGACATCCCCTCGCTCCGGGCCGTCGTGACCATCGGGGCCCCGTCCTCGCCGGCGCACGTCACCCGCAGCTTCAGCGGCCACCTCGACGAGATCCGCCGGACCGGGTCGGCGACGGTGAGCCTCGCCGGGAGGCCCTTCGAGATCACCCGCCAGTTCGTGGACGACATCGAGGAGGCGCGGATCGAGGAGGCGCTGGCAAGGCTCGACCGGGCGCTGCTGGTGCTGCACGCGCCGCGCGACGAGGTGGTCGGCATCGACAATGCCGCCGAGATCTTCCGCGCCGCCCGCCACCCGAAGAGCTTCGTCACCCTCGACGACGCCGATCACCTGATCACCCGCGACGCCGACGCGGAGTATGTCGCCGACGTCATCTCCGCCTGGTCCTCCCGCTACCTGGAGCTGGCGCCGGAGCCGCGCGTGGCGTCCGCGCCGGAGGGCGTGGTGCGGGTCTCGGAGGTCTCCCCGGACGGCTTCCGCCAGGACGTCACCGTCGCCGGCAGCCACCAGCTGATCGCCGACGAGCCGGCCGACGCCGGCGGAACCGACCTCGGGCCGTCGCCCTACCAGCTGCTCTCGGCCGCCCTCGGCGCCTGCACCTCGATGACGGTCCGCATGTACGCCCGCCGCAAGGGCTTCGCGCTCGCCCACGTCTCGGTCGACGTCACCCACGACCGGCGCCATGCCTCCGACAGCGCCGAGCCCGGCGCGACCGCCGGCAAGGTGGACCACTTCACCCGCGTCGTCAGGCTCGAGGGCGACCTCGACGACGAGGAGACCGCCTCGATCCTGGCGATCGCCGACAAGTGCCCGGTGCACCGCACGCTCGAGGCGCGCGCCGTCATCAGCACCCGCCTCGACGACGGCGAGGAGGGTCGCGGCTGACCGGCTGCGGCGCCGGCCGGCGCCTCACCCGGCGGAGGCCGAGGCGTTGGGGGCGAAGAAGCGAAGGATCGCGTCGGCGACCGCCGCCGAAACCCTGTTGCGGAACTCGTCGGAGGCGAGCAGCCGCGCGTCGTCCTCGTTGGAGAGATAGCCGATCTCCACCAGCACCGACGGCACGTCCGGCGCCCTCAGGACGATGAAGCCCGCCGAGCGGAGCGGATTGCGGATCATGCGGGTGGTGCTGGACAGTTCGCGGACGAGGCCGTCGGCGAAGGCGAGCGAGAAGTTCTTGGTCTCTCGCCGGGTGAGGTCGACCAGGATGTCGGTCACCTCGTCCGCCTCCTTCGGGTCGTCGAGCCCGGCGACCGCGTCGGCCGCGTTCTCCTTGATGGCCAGCGCCGCCGCCTCCGCGTCGGAGGCGCGTTCGGAGAGGGTGTAGACGGTGGCCCCGCGGACGAAGTCCTGCGCCACGCTGTCGGCATGGATCGAGACGAACAGGTTGGCGTTGAAGGAGCGGGCGATGCGCACCCGCTCGCCCAGCGGCACGAAGCTGTCGTCCTCGCGGGTGAGCTTCACCTCCACCTTGCCGGTCGCCTCCAGCCGCTCCTTCAGCCCCTTGGCGAAGGCCAGCACGAGTTCCTTCTCGGAGACGCCGCTGGGGCTCGTCGTCCCGGCGTCGATGCCGCCGTGGCCGGGATCGAGCACGACCAGCGGCTTCTCGCGCTCCGTGTCGGCCGGCGGCAGCCGGTCCGACTTGACCAGAGGCACCTCGTTGGCGGTGGCGCGGGCGGTGGCGCTGCGCAGGAGATCGGCGCGGAACTCGTCCGGCGTGGTTCGCTTCAGGTCGATCACCAGCCGGGCCGGCTGTTCGCCGGACGGCGGCACCACGAAGGCCTCCTCGATCGCCACCGGGCTGCGCGCGTCGAGCACGATCCGCGATCGGCCGCGCGCGAAGAGGCCGAAGCGCCAGCCGGAGACCAAGCCGCGGCCCATGAGCCCGGCGTCCTCCGGAAGCTGGAAGTCGATCTCGGGAAGGTCGATCACCACGCGGTAGGGGTCGGACAACGTGAAGGCGTTGACGGCCACCTCGCGGGAGAGATCCAGCACGAAGCGGGTCTTCTCCTCGTCGCCGGCGACCCGTCCGTCGCCGGCCACCGGCAGGCCCGCCGCCGCGCCCAGCGCGGCCGGCGCGGCGGCCGCCGGCTCGACGCGGGAGGCTCCGCCGGCGGCCAGCATGGCCGCTGCGGCGAGAACCATGGCGATGAGGCGGACGCGGATCAAGGCGGGTTTCCCGTCTGCGGCGCGGCGGATTCGGCATCGAGGCCCGAATACTCGGGTAGATGCCCCGGGTTAACAAGTCGTTTACCTGTTCGGCAAGAGCGGTCGCCGCGCCGTCCCCTCGGCCCTCCCGCTCCGCTGCCGGATCGGCCACGGAACTTGCAATATGGGACGGCGCCCCGTAATAAGGGATCAGGAGCCCGAATCCTCGCCTCGGTCAATCGAGTGCGGCCAAAGGGCGCTCCCTTCCACCGCGTCATGGGGTGGCGTTCGGGGCGCTCGACAATGCGGGGCTCGCGAGGATGCGCGGACGCCGGTCGGCACTCTGGAGCGAACCCGACCTTTGGGAACAACACCCTACGGGTGCTCACGTTCCATCGGTTCTGCCGCGGCCGTCTCGCCACCACCGAACCTGATGACGACGGCGCCCCGCCCGGCCCAGCCGGCGGCACGACATTCGGTCCCGCGGCCGGGCGGCTTTCAAGGCGCCCCGCCCACGGTGACCGCGACGCGAACCGGAAGACCACGGACCCGCCCGCCGATGACGAGGCCGACAACAGCGAGGACAGGGATTGCAGCCGCCACGGCTGCGGTCTTCGTGTCCCCGCCGGCCGAGGCGCCCGGGTCCACGACCCTTTTCACAACCCAGATCGACGGCCTTGCGCAACACGGCCCGTCCGCCCGCCTCGCCCGTTCGGCCACCCGGCCGACGCGGCGGATCCGCGGGTGGCGCGGCGCCTCGGCGCGGCCGGGAGAACCGCCTTCATGCCCAACAAGATGCTTATCGATGCCACCCACCCGGAGGAGACCCGGGTAGTCGTCGTCCGTGGACAGAGGGTCGAGGAATTCGACTTCGAGTCCGCCACCAAGAAGCAGCTCAGAGGCAACATCTACCTGGCCAAGGTGACGCGCGTGGAGCCGTCGCTGCAGGCCGCCTTCGTCGAGTACGGCGGAAACCGGCACGGCTTCCTCGCCTTCTCCGAGATCCACCCCGACTACTACCAGATCCCGGTCGCCGACCGTCAGGCCCTGATCGAGGCCGAGGCGCGCGAGGAGGCGGAGGAGAACGAGCGCCGATCCCGTCCGCGCCGCCCGCGCAAGACCGCGGCCGCGAGGTCCGGGGCCGAGACGGTGAGCGAGACCGCCGACGACGAGGCCGCGCCGGGCGAGGGCTCCGAGCAGGACGCCAACGGCTTCGAGGAGGCGCGGGAGGACGACGGCGGGGCCCGCAACGGCGTCGAGACGATCGGCGGCGACGCCGAGTCCGAGGCGGACGGCGAGGCCGGCTCCGGCGAGGACGAGGAGGACCACATCGAGAGCGTCGGCGCCGAGGACGCGCTCGAGGAGGTGCCGGAGCGGCGCAAGCCGCGGATGCGCCAGTACAAGATCCAGGAGGTGATCAAGCGCCGCCAGGTCCTGCTGGTCCAGGTCGTCAAGGAGGAGCGCGGCACCAAGGGGGCGGCGCTCACCACCTATCTCTCGCTCGCCGGCCGCTACTCGGTGCTGATGCCGAACTCCGGGCGTGGCGGCGGCATCTCCCGCAAGATCACCAACGTCACCGACCGCAAGCGCCTGAAGGAGATCGCCCACGATCTCGAGGTGCCGGAGGGGATGGGCGTCATCCTGCGCACCGCCGGCGCCTCGCGCACCAAGGCGGAGATCAAGCGCGACTTCGAGTACCTGCTGCGGCTGTGGGAGAACGTGCGCGAGCTGACGCTGCGCTCCTCCGCGCCGACGCTGGTCTACGAGGAGGGCTCGCTGGTCAAGCGCTCGATCCGCGACCTCTACAACAAGGACATCGACGAGGTGCTGGTCTCCGGCGAGGACGCCTACCGCGAGGCCAAGGACTTCATGCGCATGCTCATGCCGAGCCATGCGAGGAACGTGCAGCCCTACCGCGACACCGTCCCGATCTTCGCCCGCTTCTCCGTGGAGCCGCAGCTCGACGCGATGTTCTCGCCGCAGGTGACGCTGAAGTCCGGCGGCTACATCGTCATCAACCAGACCGAGGCGCTGGTCTCGATCGACGTGAACTCGGGCCGCTCCACGCGCGAGCACAACATCGAGGACACCGCATACGCCACCAACCTCGAGGCCGCCGAGGAGGTCGCCCGGCAGCTGCGCCTGCGCGACCTGGCGGGCCTCATCGTCATCGACTTCATCGACATGGAGGAGTCGAAGAACAACAAGTCCGTCGAGCGCAAGCTCAAGGAGTGCCTGAAGAACGACCGCGCCCGCATCCAGGTGGGCCGGATCTCGCACTTCGGCCTCATGGAGATGAGCCGCCAGCGGATCCGCACCGGCGTGCTGGAGGGTTCGACCGAGCTCTGCCCGCACTGCCTCGGGGCGGGGATCGTCCGCTCCACCGAGTCGGTGGCGCTGCACGTGCTGCGCGCGCTGGAGGACCACCTCCTGAAGGGCGTCACGCACCATCTCACGGTGCGCACCCGCACCGCGGTGGCGCTCTACATCCTCAACCAGAAGCGCCGCCATCTCGCCGACCTGGAGGCGCGCTTCGGCCTGCAGATCTCGATCGCCGCCGACGAGCACCTCGGCACCCAGCACTTCGGGCTGGAGCGCGGCGAACTCATCCTCAACCCCATACCGCCGCAGCCGCCGCGGATGCTGACGCCCGAGAGCGTGCAGCCCTTCGACATCGACGAGGAGGACGAGGACGTCCTCGAGGAGACGAGCGAGGAGGCCGGCGAGGAGGCGGAGTTCGAGACCCGCGCCGAGCGCTCCGGTGACGACGAGGGCCAGGGCGGGCGCCGCAAGCGCCGCCGCCGTCGCCGCCGGCGCCCCGGCCAGGAGCCGCAGGCCGGCGAGGCAGGCGACGAGGCCGGCGAGCCGAGCGAATCCGATGCGCTCGGCGCGGCCGAGGCCACCGACGCCGTCGATGGCGAGGCCGATCGCGGCGAAGGCGCCGAGGATGGCGATACCGGCGAGGGTGGCGACGGCAAGAAGCGCTCGCGCCGCCGCGGCCGTCGCGGCGGTCGCCGTCGGGGCGGCGCCGAGGCTGCCGGCGAGACCGGCGAGTCCGACCAGGGCGAGGCGGAAGCCGCGGAGCCCTGGGCGCCCGCGGAGCCCTGGGCGCCCGCGGAGGCCCCCGCCGTCGACGACGTCGAGACCGCCGCCGAAGCCGCCGCCAATGCGCCCGAGCCGTTCGGCGCCGAGGTGACCGAGCCGGACGCGGCGGAGAGCGCACACGCCGAGGCCGCCGGCGAAGGTCCCGCCGAGGAGCCTGCGGCAGGAGAGGCCGCCGGTTACGAGGCCGCCGGGGAAACGATCGCCGAGGAACCGGCCGCCGAGGAGCAGTTCGCCGGGGCCACGTTCGCCGAGACAACCCGGGCGGCCGGGAATTCGCAGGCCGACGAGGCCGAGGTCGAGGACACGGAGGTCGAGGAGGCGGAGCGCGAGGAGGCGGAGCGCGAGAGCGAACTCGCCTCGGTCAACGCCGCCCCGGCCCCGCAGGCCGAGGAGGTCGACGACGACCGCCCGAAGCGCTCCGGCTGGTGGCAGCGCCGCTCCTTCTTCTGACCGGAAGATCCCCGGCCGCCGCACGGCTCGCTCGCCGTCCGAGGCGGCCGGGATACCCTTGCTGGCACTTGGTGCAAGCCACCGTCCGCGGCAGACATTCCCCGTCATCCCGGCGAAAGCCGGGATCCAGAACCCCATCGGTGTCAAGCACTTGGGCGTAGTCCTGGATCCCGGCTTTCGCCGGGATGACGATGAGAGGGGGAAATCGGCGACCTTCGTCGCACGCAGTGTTCGCCGGGATGACGGACCGACGGTCGCGCCCGGGACCCCTGGCCTCAGCCGAAGTGGGTCCAGACCGTCTTCAGGTCGGTGTACTTGTCGATCGCGTGGGGGCTGCGGTCGCGGCCGAAGCCGGATTGCTTGAAGCCGCCGAAGGGGGTGGCCATGGTGGACCGGTCGAAGCAGTTCACCCAGACCGTGCCGGCCCTGATCGCCGAGGAGAAGCGGTGCGCCTTGCGCATGTCAGCGGTCCAGACCGCGGCGGCGAGGCCGTAGATGGTGTCGTTGGCCATGCGCACGGCGTCGTCGTCGTCGTCGAAGGGCATCACCGAGAGCACCGGGCCGAAGATCTCTTCCCGCTCCACCCGCATGCCGGGGCGGACCTCGTCGAGGATCGTCGCCTCCACATAGGCGCCGCCCGGCAGGTGCTCGGCCCGCCGGCCGCCGAGGGCGACCCGCGCCCCCTCCTCCACCCCGGAGCGCAGGAACTCGAGCACCCGGTCGGCATGCCGCTTCTCCACCAGCGCCGCCATCCTCGAGCCGGGGTCGAGCGCGTGGCCGAGGGTGATGCCGGCGGCGTGGGCGGCGATCCGCTCGACGAGCCGGTCCTTCACCGAGCGGTGGACGATGAGCCGCGAGCCCGCGTGGCAGGTCTCGCCCTGGTTGTAGAAGATGCCCCAGGCGATCGCCGAGGCGGCGGCGTCGAGGTCGCCGCAGTCGGCGAGCACCACCTGCGGGCTCTTGCCGCCGCACTCCAGCGAGACGCGCTTCATGTTGCTCTCGCCGGCCATCACCAGCATCAGCCGGCCGATCTCGGTGGAGCCGGTGAAGCTCACCATGTCGACGTCCATGTGGCGGGCGAGGGGCGCGCCGGCCGCCTCGCCGAAGCCCGGCACCACGTTGAGGACGCCGTCGGGCAGGCCCGCCTCGGCGGCGAGACGCGCCAGCATCAGGGCGGAGAGCGGCGACTGCTCGGCCGGCTTCAGCACCACCGAGTTGCCCGCCACCAGCGCCGGGCCGAGCTTCCAGGCGGTGATGATCAGCGGATAGTTCCAGGGCACGATCGCGCCGACGACGCCGAGCGGCTCGCGCCGGATCACCGCTAGGTCGTCCGGCCCGGTGGGCGCCACCTCGTCGACCATCTTGTCGGCGAACTCGGCGTAGTACTGCAGGCAGTTGGCCGCGAGCGCGACGTCCACGTCGAGGGAATCGCTGATCGGCTTGCCGACATCCATCGTCTCGAGGAGGCCGAGTTCCCGGGTGTGCAGGCGGACGAGTTCGGCGAAGCGATGGAGGATCCGCTTGCGCTCCATCGGCTCCAGCCGCCGCCAGCGGCCGTCCTCGAAGGCGCGGCGGGCGGCCGCGACGGCCCGGTCGACGTCCGCCGCCTCCCCCGCCGCCACCGCGGCGACGACGCGCCCGTCCACCGGCGAGACCTTGTCGAAGGTCCGTCCGGAGGCGGCGCCGACGAACCGGCCGTCGATGAAGCAGCGGCCCTCGGGCTTCAGGATCCCGGCGGCGGTCTCCCAGTCGGCACGGGTGGTGCCCTGCGCAGCCTTCAGCATCTGGCGTCTCCCGGGGAAACGGCGGGTCAGGACTGGGTCAGCAGGCGTTCGGCGAAGCGGCGGAGGTCCGCCTCCTCCGGCACCCTGCGGCAGCAGCGGACCATGGGAAGGTTCTCGGGCGCCAGCATGCGTGCGACGAAATCGTCGACGCTCACGCCGGGCGCCTCGAGCGCCACCTCGACGCCGGAGGACCGAACCAGCCGCTCGAAGGCGGCCGGCAGCGCGGCGGCGCCGTCGGCCTCGCCCATCGCCGCCGCCACCGCGGCGAAACGGCCGTCCGGATCGTCGGAGGCGAACCAGTCGAGCGTGGCGAGGGTCGCCAGCGCCACGGCCCGGCCGTGGTGGACCAGGCACAGCGTGCCGAGGGCGTGGCCCATGGCGTGGCCGATGGTGGTCCCGGCGTTGTCGATGGCGATGCCGGCGAGGGTCGCCGCCCGCTGCAGCCCCGCCCGGGCCTCGAGATCCTCCGGCCGCTCCAGCGCGCGGCCGAGATGGCGGACGACGAGCCGGATCGCCTCGTGGGCGAAGAGGTCGACCAGCGGCGAGGCGCGGTTGGAGGTCGCCGCCTCGATGGCATGGACGAGGGCGTCCATCGCCGTCGCCGCGGTGAGGTCCGGCGGCAGTCCCAGCGTCAGTTCCGGGTCGAGGATCGCCTCGTCGGGCTTCAACTCGTCGCCCCAGAGCCAGCTCTTCACCCCGTCGTCGCCGGTCAGCACGGAAAAGCGCGTCGTCTCCGAGCCGGTGCCGGAGGTGGTCGGCACGCAGATCCTCGCCAGCGGCTTCGGCGGAAAGGGCCGCGCCTTCAGCGCGTATTCCGCCGCGCAGAAATCCCCCGCGGCGATGCAGGCGGCCGCCTTGCCGACGTCCATCGCCGAGCCTCCGCCGACGGCCACCACCGCCTTCGCCTTGTGCCAGAGCGCCATGGTCGCCGCGTAGTCGGCCGCCAGGGCCGCCGGCTCCGGCTCGAAGCCGTCGAAGGTGACCGGCGCGAGCCCCGACTTGCGGAGTTCCTCCTCCGCCCGCCCGGTGATCCCGAGAGGCTTCAGCCCCGGGTCGGCGACGAGGAGCACCGTCGCGCCGGGTCCGGCGAGCCGCGTCGCCGCCTTGCCGATCCGGGCGAGCGCCCCCGGCTCCTGGGTGATCCGGGGAACACGGTCGATCTGCATGCGCATGCGTCCCCGGTTGCGTGTCCTGCCGGTCGGATCAGCCCTTCAGCCGGGCTCCCTCCGGATCGTATTGCGGATCGCGGGAAACGGTCGCCGCGTGGCGGGCGCCGAGATACTCGACCTCCAGCGCGGTGCCGATCCCGGAGATGTCCTTCGGCAGGTAGGCGTAGGCGATGGTCTTCCTCACCGCGTAGCCGTAGTTGGCCGAGGTGACGTAGCCGACCGCCCGCCCGTCCTGCAGCACCGGCTCCTTGCCGAGCAGCACGCCGCCGTCGTCCAGCGTCAGGCAGCAGAGCTTCGCCTCGAGGCCCGCCGCCTTCTGGGCCTCGGTCGCCGCCCGGCCGACGAAGTCGCCCGGCTTCTTCAGCGACACCGACCAGCCGAGCCCGGCCTCCAGCGCGGTGCGGTCGCCGTGGAGGTCGGCGCCGGCGAGGCGGTAGCCCTTCTCGATCCGCAAGGAATCCAGCGCGCCGATGCCGCAGGCGACCAGGCCCTGCGGCAGGCCAACCTCCATCAGGCTGTCCCACAGCGCCCGCCCGTGCGGCGCGCCGACATAGATCTCGAAGCCGAGTTCGCCGGCGTAGGAGATGCGCAGCACCCGCGCCTTCAGGTAGCCGACGGCGATCTCGCGCGATCGGTAGTAGGGCAGCGCCGCGTCGGAGACGTCGTCGTCGGTCAGGGCGGAGAGGATGTCGCGCGCCCGCGGCCCCCAGAGGCCGACGCCGCAAAGCTCGTCGGTGAGGTTGCGGATCGCGACGCTCTCGGCAAAGCCCCTCGCCCGCCGCACCCGCTCCAAGTGGGCGAGGTCGGCAAGTCCGGAGCCGGTGCCGGTGAGGATCAGCCAGTCCTCCTCGCCGGTGCGCACCACCACCATGTCGGAGAGCACGCCGCCGCGGCGGTTGAGCATGCAGCTGTAGACCACCTGCCCGACCGGCTTGTCGACGTCGTTGGCGAGCACGTGGTTGAGGAAGGCGCCGGCGCGCGGGCCGGACACCTTCAGCTTGGTGAAGGTGGAGATGTCGTAGAGGCCGGCGGCGCCGCGCGTCGCCAGCGCCTCGGCGCCCTGGATCGGCGACCACTCGATGGCGCCCCATCCCTCCC
Organism: Pleomorphomonas sp.; assembly: GCA_041687675.1. Taxonomy (GTDB): domain Bacteria; phylum Pseudomonadota; class Alphaproteobacteria; order Rhizobiales; family Pleomorphomonadaceae; genus JAWLBM01. Next base: position 10,472 of record JAWLBM010000038.1, read on the forward strand.
GCCGCGGCAGGTCGAGGTTGCCGAGGAGGTCCTGGTTGGCCTCGAACCACGCCGGCCTCTCCCAGCCGGCGACCTCCCAGAAGTGCGCCTTGCGGGCGAGGTGCCGCTCGTGCATCGGCGTGGTGCGGAGCCCGCGGGCGACGCTCGGCGTCATCAGCGGGTGGATGATGTCGTAGACCTCGCGGTACTGCTGGGCGCCGCGGTCGCGCACATAGGGGCGGGTCTGCTGGAACCTGGCGAAGCGGTTGACGTCCGCCTCGCGGATGTCGATGCCGGGGTCGCCCTCGATCATCCAGTGCGCCATCGACCGGCCGATGCCGGCGGAGTGGGTGATCCAGACGCCCTCGCAGACCCAGAAGCCCGGCAGTTCGGCGTGCTCGCCCATCAGCGGCATGCCGTCCGGCGGGAAGGAGAAGATGCCGTTGAAGGCGTCGGCGTGGGGCACGCCCTCCACCATCGGGAACAGGTTGACGGTCGCCCGGTGGCACTCGCCGAAATGCTCCGGCGTGAACTCCATGCAGGAGGGCATCCGCGGGGCCTTGTCCACGGGCAGCAGGTCCTCCGCATCGACCGGCAGCGGCACGTGGCGGTAGTTGCCGATGCCGAACTGGCCGAAGTGCTGGCGGAAGTAGAGCGAGTGGTCCTGCGCGCGGATCAGCGGCATCACGCTCTCCACCGTACCGCCCTTGGAAAGTTCGCGCAGCGCCGGGATCTCCGCCGTCTTGACGTACTGGTGCTGCATCGGCTGCAGCGAGACCGGGGCGCCGGCGAGCCGGCCGATCTTCGGGCCCCAGATGCCGGCGCAGCAGAGCACCATCTCCGCCTCGATGCGGCCGTGGTCGGTGAGGACGGCCGAGATGCGCCCGCCGGCCTTCTCGAAGCCGGTGACGGTGACACATCCGTGAAAGGCGATGCCCGCCGCCTCGGCCTCGCGGCCCATGGCGGTCGCGGCGAGCAGCGGCCGGCCGATGCAGTCGTCCGGCACGTAGAGGCCGCCGTGGATCCGGGTCTCGTCGATCACCGGGATCATCCGCTTTACCTCGGACGGGGTCAGGATCTCGCCCGGGATGCCCCAGCTCTGCTGCAGGCCGCGCCGGCGCTTCGCCTCCTGCAGCCGCTCGGGCGTCTCGGCGAGTTCGACGCCGCCGAGGAAGGCGGCGCCGGAGAGCCCGTCCGCCTCAAGTCCGGCGAAGAGGCCGATGGTGTAGCGCGCCCAGGCCGACATGGTCCGCGACCCGTTGGTCTGGAACATGCCGCCCGGCGCATGGCTGGTGGAGCCGCCGGTGCGGTAGAGCGGCCCCTGGTCGATCACCACCACGTCGGTGACGCCGAGCTTCGCCAGGTGGTAGGCCGTCGCCGTTCCCGCGATGCCCGCGCCGATGATGACGATGCGCGCCCGATCCCGCATGGACCTTCCCCCGTTCTCGCCTTCCGGTCAGGACCTCAGGCTCGCCAAAAGCGCCGGGCCTGAAAAGGCCGGGGGGCGACACCTGATGGAAGGAATGCGACAGGGATGGCGGGTCCGTACAAGCCCGCAGAAGGGCTTCCGGGGTGCGCGCCGCGGCAGGACCGGCCCGCCGCAGCCCTCGCCGCCTCACGCGGCGTCGGACACCACGCGATTGCGGCCGGCGTGCTTGGCGCGGTAGAGGGCGAGGTCGGCGCGCTTCAGCAGCGTTTCCGGCGTGTCGTCCGGCCAGATCACCGAGGCGACTCCGACGGAGACGGTCACCGTCATGGCGTGGCTGCCGCCGGCGATGCGGAAGGGTTCCGCGGCGATGCGGTCGCGGATGCGCTCGGCGACCACCCCGGCGTCCTCGATCGAGGTGTCCGGCATGGCGATCACGAACTCCTCGCCGCCGTGCCGGCAGGCGAGGTCGATGCCGCGGATGGACCGGCGCAGGCGCTTGCTCACCTCGCGCAGCACGTCGTCGCCGGCGTCGTGGCCGTGGGTGTCGTTGACCTCCTTGAAGTGGTCGACGTCGATCACCAGCACCGCCAGTTCCCGTTCGCGCTGCACCGCATGGGCAACCAGCGGGCCGAGCTGCATGTCGAGGTAGCGCCGGTTGTGCAGGCCGGTGAGCGAGTCCATCACCGCCATCTCCATCGACAGCATGACGTTGTCGCGCAGGCGGTCGTTGTAGCGCTTGCGGCGCACCTGGGTGCGGACCCGGGCGAGCAGCTCGTGCGGGTCCACCGGCCGCACCAGGTAGTCGTTGACGCCGAGGTCGAGGCCGCGCATCAGCCGCGGCCCGTCCTCCGGCTCGGTGACTAGCAGGATCGGCAGGAAGCGCGTGCGCTCCAGCGAGCGGAGCTGCGAGCAGAGCCTGAGCGCGTCGGCGCCCTCCAGCCGGATGTCCACGACGACCAGGTCGAACGCACCTTCGGCGGCGCGGAACAGCGCCTCCTCGGGCCGCGCCTCGACCTCGGTCTCGTGCTCGGCCGCGAGCATCTCGACCATCCGCTCCGCCGACTGCCGGCGGCTGTCGACGAGCAGCACGCGCCCAGGCCCGCCGGCGGGATCCTCCAGCCGCACCGGCTCGTCGAAGCCGAGCCGGCCGGCCGCGCCGCGAAGGTGCAGCTCGTCGGTCAGCATCTTGAGGCGGACGAGGCTCTTCACCCGGGTGATCAGCGCCGTGTCGGAGACGGGCTTGGTCAGGAAGTCGTCGGCGCCGGCCTCCAGCCCGCGGATGCGGTCGGCGGCCTGGTCGAGCGCGGTCACCATCACCACCGGGATGTGGCACAGGCGCGGGTCGGCCTTGATGCGGCGGCAGACCTCGAAGCCGTCGAGGCCCGGCATCATCACGTCGAGGAGGACGAGGTCGAAGGGCGAGCGCACCAGCGCCTCCAGCGCCTCGGCGCCGGAGCCGGCGGTGACAACGTCGAAGTATTCGGCGCCGAGGCGCGCCTCGAGCAGGCGCACGTTGGCGACGATGTCGTCGACCACGAGGATGCGCGCGGTCATGACGGGATCACCCTTCCCCGATGTAGGCGCGCACCGTTTCCAGGAACTTGGAGACCGAGATCGGCTTGGAGATGTAGGCCTCGCAGCCGCCCTGGCGGATCCGTTCCTCGTCGCCCTTCATGGCGAAGGCCGTCACTGCGATCACCGGGATCGCCCGCAGGTCGTCGTCTTCCTTGATCCACTTGGTGACCTCCAGCCCGGACACCTCCGGCAGCTGGATGTCCATCAGGATCAGGTCCGGCCGGTGGGCGCGGGCAAGGTCCAGCGCCTCGATCCCGTTGCGGGTCTGGATGGTCTGGTAGCCATGCGCCTCGAGGAGGTCGTGGAAGAGCTTCATGTTGAGCTCGTTGTCCTCGACGATGAGAACGGTCTTGGCCATTCCACGTACTTCCTGCTGGCGGGGCGGGGTGCCGGGCACCTGGCCCCCGTGCGTCGAGGACACGTCATGCGACGGATGGCCGCCGATGGCAAGCTATCGGGGCGAATGCCGCTTGCGCGGCCGATTCCGTTTGGAGAACAATAGCCTTGAAAACTTACCTGAAGGCAAACGGAGGCGAAGACGGCGGATGCGGCGGCTGACGCGCGACGATGCTGAGGAAATCGCGGTGAAAGGCCTCGCCTTCCTTGCCGGGGAGCCGGAGGCGCTCGGCCGCTTCCTCGCCCTCAGCGGCATCGGGCCGGCGGACCTCAGGCGGGCCGCGGCGGAGCCGGGCTTCCTCGCCGGGGTGCTGGAGTTCTTCCTCGAGGACGAGGCGCTGCTGCTGGCCTTCGCCACCCACGCCAACCTGCGGCCCACCATGGTCGCCGCCGCCCGCTTCGCGATCGTCGGCCGGATCGAGCACTGACCCCCGTTGCGGCCGCGCGGGCGCGGGAGCACACTCGCCGGCAGAGCCCGACTCCCGTCCCGGAACCCCACGCGTGAGCGCCACCGGCTTCTGTCGCGATTGCCTGGAGCCGCTCGCCGGCGAGGGCCGGCGCTGCCCCGCCTGCGGCAGCCCGCGGCTGTTGCGCCACCCGGAGCTCGACCGGCTCTCCATCGCCCATGTCGACTGCGACGCCTTCTACGCCTCGGTCGAGAAGCGCGACGACCCGGGCCTGCGCGACCGGCCGGTGATCGTCGGGGGCGGCCGGCGCGGCGTCGTCGCCACCTGCTGCTACATCGCCCGCATCCGCGGCGTGCGCTCGGCGATGCCGATGTTCAAGGCCCTCGCCGCCTGCCCCGACGCGGTGGTGATCAAGCCCGACATGGAGAAGTACGCCCGGGTCGGCCGCGAGGTCCGCTCGATGATGCTGGAGCTGACCCCGCTGGTGGAGCCGCTCTCCATCGACGAGGCCTTCCTCGACCTCGGCGGCACCGAGCGCCTGCACGGCGGCTCGCCCGCGCTGACCCTCGCCCGCTTCGCCCGGCGGGTGGAGAGCGAGATCGGGATCACCGTCTCCGTCGGCCTCGCCCCCAACAAGTTCCTCGCCAAGATCGCTTCCGACCTCGGCAAGCCGCGCGGCTTCTCGGTGATCGGCGAGGCGGAGAAGCGCACGTTCCTTGCGACGCGGCCGGTCACCGCGATCTGGGGGGTCGGCGCCGCCCTCGCGACCCGCCTCGCCGCCGACGGGATCCGCACCATCGCCGAGGTCCAGGCGATGGACGCGGCGGACCTCGCCCGCCGCTATGGAGCGATGGGCCTCAGGATGGCGAAGCTCGCCGCCGGCGAGGACGACCGCCGGGTGGAGCCCGGCCACGTCCGCAAGAGCGTCGGCGCCGAGACCACCTTCGACGCCGACGTCGCCGATCCTGCGGCGTTGAGGCCGACGCTCCGCCGCCTCGCCGAGAAGGTCGCCGCGCGGCTCAAGGCCGACGGCATCGCCGGACGGACGGTGACGCTGAAGCTGAAGACCGCCGACTTCCGCCTGCAGACCCGCGCCCGGCGGCTCGCCGACCCGACCCAGCTCGCCGGCCGCATCTTCGAGGCGGCGGACGATCTCCTCGCCCGCGAGCCGAAGGGCCCCAGCTACAGGCTCGTCGGCGTGCAGGTCTCCGACCTCGAGCCCGGCCTTCGCGCCGATCCCTCCGACCTCGTCGACGTCGGCGCCGGCCGCCGCGCGGCGGCGGAGCGGGCGATGGACGCGGTGCGGGCGAAGTTCGGGCGGGCCGCGGTCGAGACGGGCCTCGTCTTCGACGACCCGCTGAAGCGCGGGCGCTGAGGTCAGCCGCCCTCGGCGCACTCCGTCTCGGGGAGGGCCTCGTAGTCGACCAGCGTGCCGGACAGCGCGAAGTCGCCGTAGTCCATGGTGAGGTCGGTGGAGACGCCGTTCTCCCAGAGGTCGAAGGAGATGGCGTATTCCGGCACCCGGTCGCCGGCGACGCTGTCGTCGAAGTAGGCGACGCTCACCGGCCAGCGGATCATGTCGCCGATGCGCCGGGCGTCCGGTCCCGCCGGCGTCGTCCGCGGCGGCCCGATCACGGCGGTGGTGGCGTAGACCTTGTCGCCCGTCTCGGCGCCGTCGAACACCACCTGCTCCAGCACCGTCCGGCCGTCCTCGGCGGCCTCGAGGATCCGCCTGACATGGGTGGTCGGGAAGATCGGCTGGCGCTCGAAGACGATCGTCCGGTCCTCCGGCTCCACGAGGTCCACCTTGGCGCCATCCTCCGTTCGGGTGGCGGTGCCCTTCACCTCGTCGGTCAGGACCTGGTCGGTGTAGGTCTGCGACAGGAACTGGAACGTCTCGCCGTCGCCCGCCTCGAAGGACGACGTGCGCAGATCGGTGACCGTGGTCCGGAAGTCGGCGTCGGTGGTCTCGATCACGAAGCGGAAGTTGACCGTGTATCCCTCGCAGGCGTCGCCGGTGAACTCGAACACCATCCGCCCGGTGACGGATGCGTCGGCGCCGTCGGCGCGGGGCCGCCCCTCCGCCACGGCGAGATCGTAGACGGCGCGGTGCGGCGCCAGCGTGACCTCTGCCGCGGCGGGGATCGCGATCGCGGCGAGGATCAATGCGGCCACAGGAATGCGAATGAGGCTCATGTCATCCTTCTCGGGCCGTCCGGCGGCCGCTGCGATCCTCCGCCCGCGATCCGGCGGCATTGCGGCGGCGAGTCGGATCGTTGTGCGGAGCGTAGCAGGCGGCGGGCCGGCACGTCACCCGGTCGTGCGCCCGCTTGCACCGGCCCGAGAGGTCGTCCACAAGACGGGACGCGACGAGAATACGGCGGCGGCAGGCGTCCTGCGAGTCGCCTGCGAGCGAGAGGAGTATGAGCCATGGCGGGCAAGGTGGAGACGGCGCTGGCGGACCTCGGGATCACCCTGCCGGAGGCACCGGCCCCGGCGGCGAACTACGTGCCCTCGGTCCGCACCGGCAACCTCCTCTATGTCTCCGGGCAGATCTCCCGCGTCCCGGGCGGCGAGGAGGTGCTCGGAACCCTCGGAGCCGGGCTCGGCGTCGCCGAGGGCCGGCGGGCGGCGGAACTCTGCGCCCTTGCCATCCTCGCCCAGGCCAAGGCCGCCCTCGGCGACCTCGACCGGATCGTGCGCCTCGTCCGTCTCAACGGCTTCGTCCAGTCCACCGCCGAGTTCAAGGACCACCCGCAGGTGATCAACGGCGCCTCCGACCTGATGGCGAAGGTGCTGGGCGAGGCCGGCCGGCACTCCCGCTGCGCCCTCGGCGTCATCAGCCTGCCCTTCGGCGTCGCCGTCGAGATCGACGCCGTGATCGAGGTGGCCTGAGGCTCCCGCCCGTACCCGCCGACGCCCCTCCTCCCGACGGTCCCGAGATGTCCGACCTTTCCTTCCTCACCGCCAGCCCGGTCGCCCACCGCGGCTTCCACGACGCCGCCGCCGGGCGGATCGAGAACACGCCGACGGCGATCGCCGCGGCCGCCGACCGCGGCTTCTCGATCGAGATCGACGTCCACCTCTCCGCCGACGGCAAGGTCTTCGCCTTCCACGACCACACCCTCGATCGGCTGACCGAGGGCGCCGGCGAGGTATCGGGCAAGACCATGGCCGAGCTGCAGGCGACCCCGTTCAGGTCCACCTCCGACCGCATCCCCCGGCTGGAGGAGGTTCTCGAGATCGTCGCCGGCCGGTCGACGCTGGTGATCGAGGTGAAGAGCCGCTTCGCCGGGCTGCAGACGCAGCTGGTCGAGGCCATCGCCGACGTGCTGACCCCCTACCGCGGGCCGGTGGCGGTGATGTCCTTCGACCCTCGCATCGTCGCCGACTTCGCCCGGGTCGCCCCGGGCCTCGTCCGCGGCATCGTCGCCGACGACGCGGCGAGCGAGGCGGACTACGGCCACCTCGACCCGGCCACCCGGCGGGACCTCGCCACCCTCGGCCACCTCTCCTGGTCGCGACCGCAGTTCGTCGCCTACTGGGTCAAGCTGCTGCCGAACGAGGTCTCCCGGCGGGTACGGCAGGACCTGCGGCTGCCGTTGCTCACCTGGACGGTGCGCACGCCGGAGGATCGCGCCGCGGCGGGCGCCCATGCCGACCAGATGATCTTCGAGGGATTCGACCCCCGAGGCGTGAGCCGCCCCTCGTCTTCCGGCCTCAATCCCCTATGATGTTCGGGGCCATGACAGAGTTCACCCTCAGGACCGTCTCCTCGATCGGCGAGATACCCCGCGAGCAGTGGGACGCGGTGGCGAACCCGGGCTGGACCGTCGGCCCGCGGGGCGCCATCTCCCGCTTCGATCCCGCTTTGGAAAATCCGTACAACCCCTTCGTCTCCCACGATTTCCTGAGGGCGCTGGAGGAGAGCGGCTCGGCCGTGGCGCGGACCGGATGGGCCGGGTCGCACATGGTCGTCGAGGACGCCGGCGGCCGGCTGGTCGGCGCCGTGCCGGCCTATGTGAAGTCGCACTCGATGGGCGAGTATGTCTTCGACTACGGCTGGGCAGACGCCTGGGAGCGGGCCGGCGGCCGCTACTATCCGAAGCTGCAGGCGAGCGTGCCCTTCACGCCCGTGACCGGCCCGCGGCTTCTCCTGCGACCCGCCGACGCGGCGGAGATCCGCCCCCTCCTCGCCGACGCGATGAAGGCGGTCGTCCGCCAGATGGGGCTCTCCTCGCTGCACGTCACCTTCGCCGGCGAGCCGGACGCCGAGGCGCTCCAGGACAAGGGCTTCCTGCTCCGCCTCGACCGCCAGTTCCATTTCCACAACACCGGCTACGGCTGCTACGAGGACTTCCTCGGCGAGCTCGCCTCGCGCAAGCGCAAGGCCCTGCGCCGGGAGCGCCGGGAGGCGCTGGCGAACGGCATCGAGATCGAATGGCGGACAGGCAGCGACCTGACCGAGGCCGACCTCGACGCCTTCTTCGCCTTCTACATGGACACCGGCGGGCGCAAGTGGGGCCGCCCCTATCTCACCCGCCCCTTCTTCTCGCTGGTGCGCGAGACGATGTCGGAGCGGATGCTGCTGGTGGTCGCAAGGCGCGCCGGCCGGCCGATCGCCGGGGCCCTCAACTTCATCGGCTCGGACGCCCTCTACGGCCGCCACTGGGGCTGCGTGGAGGACCACCCGTTCCTGCACTTCGAGGTCTGCTACCACCAGGCCATCGACTTCGCGATCGACAGGGGCCTGAAGGTGGTCGAGGCCGGGGCCCAGGGCGAGCACAAGCTCGCCCGGGGCTACCTGCCGGTCACCACCCGCTCGCTGCACGACATCCCCGACCCGGGTTTCCGCCGCGCCGTCGCCGACTATCTGAGGCGGGAGCGGGCGGCGGTGGAGGCGACCGTCGACGCCCTCGCCGACGCCGGCCCGTTCCGCCGAAGCGGCGACAGCGGCGAGGATTGACGGCGGCCGTCCGCAAAGGCGACAACTCGCCAGCCGACCAACCGGAGAGCGCCATGACGCCCGAATACGATCCCATGAACGTCTTCGCCCGGATCCTGCGCGGCGAGATCCCGAGCCACCGGGTCTACGAGGACGAGGCGACGGTGGCCTTCATGGACGTGATGCCCCAGGCCGACGGCCACACTCTGGTGGTGCCGAAGGGGAGCGCCCGCAACATCCTGGACGCCGCTCCGGACCAGCTCGCCGCCACCATCGCCACCACCCAGCGGATCGCCCGCGCCGTGAAGATCGCCTTCCAGGCCGAGGGGGTTCTGGTCATCCAGTACAACGAGCCGGCAGCCGGCCAGACGGTGTTCCACCTCCACTTCCACGTGGTGCCCCGCTTCGAGGGCGTTCCCCTGCGCCCGCACACCGGCCGGATGGCCGACCAGGCGCTGCTCGCCGAGCACGCGGCGAGGATCCGCGAGGCGCTGGGCGTCTGATCCGGGTCCCGCCCGCCGGAGCCGGCGACAGGCCGGGCCGAACCCGATATGGTCGGCGGCGTTTCCAGAGCAACCGCCAGCCACCGGACCGACCCACTTGGCCAGACGCAGACCGGACAGAGACACCCCGCCGCCTCCCGCCCCGACCCGCGAGGCGATCCTCCGCTTCATCGCCGAGAACCCGGGCCGCGCCACCAAGCGCGACATCGCCCGCGCCTTCGACGTGAAGGGCGAGGGCCGGGTGGCGCTGAAGTCGCTGCTCAGGCAACTGGAGGGCGAGGGCCTGGTCGAGCGGCGGGCCAAGCGCCTGAGCCAGCCGGGCGCCCTTCCCCCGGTGCTGCCCTGCGAGGTCGTGTCCCAGGACGAGGAGGGCGACGTCTACGCCGAGCCCGTCCAGTGGGACGAGGAGGAGCGCGGCGCGCCGCCGAAGCTGCTCGTGGCCATCCCGAAGCGCCGGCGCGGCCCCGGCGAGCCGGCGCTCGGCATGGGCGACCGCTTCCTCGGCCGCGTCGTCGACCTGCCGCGCGGCTACGAGCACCTCGCCCGGGCCGCCGTCCGGGTGATGAAGCTCATCGAGCGCAAGCCCGAGGGCATCATCGGCCTCGTGCGCCGGTCCGGCGCGGGCATCCGCGTCCTTCCCGTATCCAAGCGGCAGAGCGAGATGATCGTCGACGAGGCCGACCTCGGCGGCGCCGACGACGGCGACCTCGTCACCGTGGAGATCCGCTCGCCGGGCGGCCGCCTCGGCCTGCCCCGCGCGCGGGTGCTGGAGACCATCGGGTCGATGCGCTCGGAGAAGGCGGTCTCGATGATCGCCATCCTCGCCAACGACATCCCGCACGTGTTCCCCGACGCGGTGCTCGAGGAAGCGGCGGCGGCCGCGCCGGCGACGCTGTCGGCCAAGCGCGAGGACTGGCGCGACCTTCCTCTCCTCACCATCGACCCGGCCGACGCCAAGGACCACGACGACGCCGTGCACGCGGCGCCGGACGAGGACCCGGCCAACATCGGCGGCCAGGTGGTAACCGTGGCGATCGCCGACGTCGCCATGTACGTGCGGCCCGGCTCGGCGCTCGACCGGGAGGCGCTGAGGCGCGGCAACTCCGTCTACTTCCCCGACCGCGTGATCCCGATGCTGCCGGAGCGGATCTCCACCGACCTCTGCTCGCTGAAGGAGGCCGTCGACCGCCCCGCCCTCGCGGTCCGGATGATCTTCGACGCCGAGGGCCACAAGCGCCGCCACAGCTTCCACCGGGTCATGATGCGCTCGGCGGCCCGCCTCTCCTACCAGCAGGCGCAGGCGGCGATCGACGGCCGGCCGGACGAGAAGACGGGCCCGATCCTGAAGGACGTCCTCGAGCCGCTCTGGGCCGCCTACCGGGCGCTTCGCCGCGGCCGCGAGACGCGCGAGCCGCTGGAGCTCGACCTGCCCGAGCGCAAGATCCTGCTGAAGCCGGACGGCACCGTGGACCGCGTCCTCGTGCCCGAGCGCCTCGACGCCCACAAGCTGATCGAGGAGTTCATGATCCAGGCCAACGTGGCCGCCGCCGAGACGCTGGAGGCGAAGCGCTCGCCCCTCGTCTACCGCGTCCACGACGCGCCCTCGCTCGCCAAGCTGGAGAGCCTGCGCGAATTCCTCGCCTCCATGGACCTGAAGCTCGCCAAGCAGGGCAACCTCCGGCCGAGCACCTTCAACGCCATCCTCGAGAGGGTCTCCGACACGCAGAACGCCCATCTCGTCAGCGAGGTGGTGCTGCGCTCCCAGAGCCAGGCGGAGTATTCGCCGGTCAACATCGGCCACTTCGGCCTGAACCTCCGCCGCTACGCCCATTTCACCTCGCCGATCCGACGCTATGCCGACCTGATCGTCCACCGGGCCCTGATCCGCGCCCTCGGCCTCGGCGACGACGGCCTGCCGGACGGGGCGGAGGAGCGGCTGGACCGCATCGCCGCCGACATCTCCGCCGCCGAGCGGCGGGCGATGGTGGCCGAGCGCGAGACGGTCGACCGGCTGATCGCCGGCTGGCTCTCCGACCAGATCGGCGCCACCTTCCGCGGCCGCATCGCCGGCGTCACCAAGTCGGGCCTTTTCGTCAAGCTTCAGGACAGCGGCGCGGACGGCTTCATCCCGATCTCGACCCTCGGGGCCGAGTATTTCGCCTATGACGAGCCGCGGCACGCGCTGGTCGGCTCGGACAGCGGCGATACCTACCAGCTCGGCGACCCGGTCGAGGTGCGCCTGGTCGAGGCCGCCCCGGTGGCCGGCGCGCTCCGCTTCGAGATGCTGAGCGACGGCCGAAAGGGAAAGCCCGTCGCCCGGTCCCGCATGCGCAAGACCGACCGCACGGAGCGCACCCGCGCGCTGGCCGGCCGATCCGGCCGCGGCCGCCGTTAGCCGCGCCGGAGTTGGAGACCCCGGTCTCTCAGCCGCCGGGCACCGGCATCAGCTACACTTCGCCGACCGCCACGCCGGGCGGCTGGTCCGGCGCGTAGACCACCGCGTCGGCGACGTTCTCGGCCCTGAGGCCCGAGGGCTTCGGCTCGTCGAAGAAGGGCGTGTCACGGCCGGGCGGCCTCACGCGTCCCGCCAGCCCCAGATCCAGTCCATCCGCGCGACCATCCGGCGCGGGCCGAGGAGGCGCATGCCGAGGTCGCGGGCGGCGGCGGCGGGGCCGGAGAGGTGGTAGACGACGCCGTTGCGGGCGGCCTCGCGGGCGACGGCGGTGGCCCGGGGCCGGCGCAGGCGCGCGTAGTCGGCGAGCCGGGCCTCCACCGGACGGCCCTCCTCCGCAAGGACCCGGGCGAGCACGGCGGCGTCCTCGATCGCCATCGCGCCGCCCTGGGCGACGAAGGGGAGCATCGCGTGGGCGGCGTCGCCGAGGAGCGCGACACGGCCGCGCGCCCAGGGACCGGCGTCGGGAACTGCGCAGAGCGCCCACTTGCGCCAGCGCGCGGGTGCCTCGACGAGCCGCCGCGCCGGCTCCGGCCAGGCCTCGAAGCGGCGGCGGATCTCCGCCGGGTCGCCCTCGGCGTCCCAGCCCTCCCCCGTCCATGGCTCGTCGACGGCGGCGACGAGGTTCACCGCCTCGCCGGACCGGATCGGATAGTGGACGAGGTGCGCGCCGGCGCCGAGCCAGAGGCCGGTGTTGCGGACGAGGTCCGCCGGGCCGGACCAGTCGGCGGTGGGGAAGGTCGCGCGCCAGGCGAAGCGCCCGGAATAGGCCGCGGGCGGGCCGCCGAGCACCTCCGTTCGGACGACGGAGCGGACCCCGTCGGCGCCCACCAGCGCCTCCGCCTCGAGGCGGACGGCCGCGGCGCCCTCGCCTGCCTCGACGACGATGCGCCCGCCCTCCTCCCTCGCACCGGTGAGCGCCGCGCCGCAGAGGAGCGAGACGCGCGGCTCGGCGAGCGCGGCCTCCTCAAGCACCGCCTGAAGGTCGGCGCGGTGGACGACCAGGAACGGGGCGCCGTGCCGCGCGCGGATGCCGGGGCGGAGCGGCAGGCGGACGATCTCGCCGCCGTGGGCGGCGCTCAGCACCACGATCGCCTCCGGCTCGACCGCCGGGCCGGCGAGCGCCGCGCCGAGGCCGAGGCCCTCGAGGATGCGGCTCGCGTTCGGCGAGAGCTGGATGCCGGCGCCGACCTCGCCGAGGCGGGGCGCGCGCTCGAGGACCACGACCTTTCGCCCCCGCCGCGCCAGCGACAGCGCCGCCACGAGGCCGCCGATGCCGGCCCCGGCCACGACGATCGGACGGTCATCCGCCACGGGACGCCCCGGCGGCGCGCGTCAGGCGGGCTCGGGGGCGTAGGCGCACTCGGCCGGCACGGACTGGTTCGGCTTCAGCGACGGGTCGTAGCGGTAGAGGGTGGAGCAGTAGGGGCAGATCTTCTCGCTGTCCGACCCCATGTCGAGGAACTCGTGCGGGTGGTCGAACGGCGGCCGCGCGCCGATGCACATGAATTCACGCGCGCCGATGCGAACGACGTCGGTGCCGATATCGTTGGTGAAGTGCGGAACGACCGGTCCGGCCATGGAGGTCACCTGCTCGAAAAGCCCCAAGGATGGGGCGGACCATACTCATATCGCATGGCCATGGGTAGGGCCGATCGCAGCCTGCGGGCTTTCACGCCGGGATCGAAGGCCGTATCGTCCGGCCCGATGCGGCCAGCCTGGAGCAACGTATGCCGAAGTTCTTCTCCGACGGGCTCGAACTCGCCTACCTCGACGAGGGCGAGGGACGGCCGATCCTTCTGATCCACGGCTTCGCCTCCAACAAGCTGGTCAACTGGACCTATCCGAGTTGGGTGGACACGCTGACGCGCGCCGGCCGGCGCGTCGTCGCGATCGACAACCGCGGCCACGGGGACAGCGCCAAGCTCTACGATGCCAAGCATTACGGCCTGCCGCTGATGGCCGAGGACGCGCGCCGGCTGCTCGATCATCTCGAGATCGAGCGCGCCGACGTGATGGGCTACTCGATGGGTGCGCGCATCGCCGCCCTCCTCGCCCTCAACCATCCGCAGCGGGTGCGCTCGCTGATTCTCGGCGGCATGGGCTACTCGCTGGTCACCGGCATGTCCAACGGCGAGCCGATCGCCGAGGCGCTGGAGGCCGGCAGCCTCGCCGAGGTGGCGGACCCCACCGGCCGCGCCTTCCGCCAGTTCGCCGAGCAGACCAAGGGCGACCTCCGGGCGCTCGCCGCCTGCATGCGGGCGATCCGCCGCCCCTTCGGCGAGGAGGAGGTGGCGCGGATCACCGTGCCGACGCTGATCGCCGTCGGCACCCGCGACCTCGTCGCCGGCCCGGCCGCCGACCTCGCCGCGCTGATGCCGAACGCCCGGGTGCTCGACATCCCCGGCCGCGACCACATGGTCGCGGTGGGCGACCGGGTGTTCAAGCAGGGCGTGGTGCAGTTCCTCTCCGAGCGGGACGGCGCCGCCGGCGCGGACTGAGCCTCAGCCGCCGCGCTTGCGGCGCACCACCGTCACCGTGCAGGGCGCCTCGGCCACCACCGCCGCCGAGACGCTGCCGAGGTGGCGGCGGATCGCCGAGGCTCCGCGCGCGCCCATCACCAGGTGGTCGACCCGATTGAGCACGGCGTAGTCGAGGATCGCGCCGGCGACGTCGATCGATTCGATCACGTGGAAGCTCACCGCGGTCTCGGGCAGGTCCAGCGGCCGGGCCCAGTCCTTGAGCGCGACCAGGCGAGCGACATAGTCGGTGCGCCCGGAGCGGTCGCGACGGTCGGTCTCGCCGACGAGACGGAGCTTCAGGACGGCGAGGCAGGCAAGCCGCGCGTCGGGCGCGCGGGCGAGGATCCGCGCCACCTCGGCCCGGATCTCCTCGGCAAGGTCGTCGGCGCCGCGGGAGAGGTCGACGGCGACGAGCACCACCGCCGCCCCGCCCGGGGCCGGGCGCGCCGACGGCTTCGGCGCGCGGCGTCCGGCGATCCAGCCGGCGAGCCGGGCGGCGAGGCTCTCCTCGCGCGCGGTCCGCTCGGCCCGGGCGGTCAGCGGCACCTGCTCGGGATTGTTGAGGTCGAAGAGCAGTTGGGCGGCGCTCGGATGGCGATCGGCCGGGTTCACCTCCAGGCAGCGCAGGATCACCTCCTGCAGCCAGCGCGGCGTGCGGGGCGCGAGGGCACGGGGCGGCTTCGGCGCGCGGTAGAGCCGCCGGCGCTGGCCGACGTCCGAGACCGGCTCGCCGAAAGGCGGCTCGCCGGTGGCCAGCAGGTAGAGGATGCAGCCGAGGGCGAAGAGGTCGCTCGCCGGATTGCCGCGCTCGCCGAGGATCTGCTCGGGCGCGATGGTCGCCGCGGAGCCGACGGGCTCGTCCGTCTCCTCGGCGACGAGGTCCGGCAGGTCGGCGTGGCGGGCGATGCCGAAGTCGAGCAGCACCGCGCCGCGCGCGGCCAGGATGACGTTGGCGGGCTTGAGGTCGTGGTGGACGACGCGCTGGCGGTGCAGGTCGTCGAGCGCCGCGGCCACCCGCGCGCCGATCAGCGCCACCTCCTCGGGGGGCAGCGGCGCCCGGCGGGCGACCTCGGCGAGCACGTCGCCCTCGACCAGCTCCATCAGGATGTAGGGTTGGTTGCGCAGGTCGCCGGCGGCGACGAAGCGCGGCACGTGCGGGCCGGCGAGCCGGCGCAGGATCATCTCCTCGGTCTCGTAGGCGACCACGGTGGCGACGTCGAGGCCGCCGCCGACGATCGGGATCTTCATCGCCAGCGGCCCCGCGTGGCGCGGATGGCGCACGCGCCAGATCGCCCCCATGCCGCCGAGAGCAATCCGCTGTTCAAGCGTGAAGCCGTCGATCACGGTCCCCGCGGCGAGCGGCCCGGCCATGGTTCCTCCCCCGTCAGCGCCCCTCGTGGAGCCGCGCCGCCAGCCGCGCCGGCAGGCCGGCGCGCCGGATCTTCTCCGCCGCCGCGTCGATGTCATAGGGGACACGGTGCCAGGTGATCTCCCCGGCCTCGAGGTCGAGCAGCCCGAAGGCGGCGCGCGGGTCGCCGTCGCGCGGCTGGCCGACCGACCCCATCACCGCCACATGGCGCCGGATCCGGGCGAGCGGCAACGGCTTGCCCGCCAGCGGGCGGAAGCTCGTCACCTTGCCGGTGGTGCCGGCAAGGCCTGACACGGTGCTGAAATGCGCCGGCACGTGGGTGTGGCCGGCGACGGTGAGGAAGGCATCCGTCGCGGCGAGGCAATCGGCCGCCTCGTCGGGGCCGAGGATGTAGGTCCAGCGGCCGGGATGGTCGGCGCTGTCGTGGACGTAGAGGATCTCGCCCTCCCGCGCGGCCGCAGGGCGCCCGGCGAGGAACTCCCGCGCCGCCGGCGACAGCACCCCGGCCGTCCAGGCGATGGCGGCGGCCGCGGCGTCCGTCATCCCGCCGCCGCCCGCCTCCACGGCCGCGTCATGGTTGCCCTTCAGCACCACCGCTCCGTCCCCGGCAAGACGGGCGACCGCCTCCACGCAGGCCTCCGGGTCGGCCCCGTAGCCGACCACGTCGCCGAGGCAGACCCAGCGGTCGACGCCGAGCGGAGCCGCCGCCTCGAGGCAGGCCCGCAGCGCCTCGAGGTTGGCGTGGATGTCGGAGAGGATGGCGATACGCATCGGCGGTCGTCGCTCCGCGGCCCCGCATGCTGCCGCGCGGGGACTATGCGTGGCAATCGCGCGTTTGCCCATGGGGTTGGCCACCTCGACGCGATTCGCTGATAGGTTCGGCGCGAAGCGATCCAGCAGCAGGACATGTCGTGGAAGCACCTGCCTACAGCGAACTCATCGTCTTCCTGGTCGCCGCTGGCCTCGTCGTGCCGGTGGCGCAGCGGTTCCGCGTCAGCCCGGTGCTCGGCTTCCTGCTGATCGGCGTGGTGATCGGCCCCTACGGCCTCGGGCGGTTGGCCGAGGAGTACCCGTGGCTCGCCGTCGCCACCATCGACAACGAGAAGGGCGTGCACACGCTCGGCGAGTTCGGCGTCGTGCTGCTGCTGTTCGTGATCGGGCTCGAGCTGTCCGCCGCGCGGCTCTGGTCGATGCGGCGGCTGGTGTTCGGCTTCGGCGGCGCCCAGGTGGTGATCACCTCGGTGGTGATCGGCACCATCGCCTATGCCTTCGGCAACGGCCCGGCCGCCTCGGCGGTGCTCGGCAGCTGCCTGGCGCTGTCGTCCACCGCCATCGTCATGCAGCTTCTCACGGAGACGCACCGGGTGGGCGCGCCCGCGGGCCGTGCGGTCTTCGCGGTGCTGCTGCTACAGGACCTCGCGGTGGTGCCGCTCCTGGTGCTGGTGGAGGTGTTCGGGCGCGGCGAAGGCGGCTCGATCCTGTTCGCGCTCGGCGAGGCCGTCGTGCTCGCGGCCGTCGCGGTGTCGGCCATCATGCTCGCGGGCAAGGTGCTGATCCGGCCGCTGTTCCGCCTCGTCGGCGCCACCCGCTCGCGCGAGCTGTTCATGGCGACGGTGCTGCTGACGGTTCTGGGCACGGCGATCGCCACCGCCTCCGCCGGCCTTTCGATGGCGCTCGGCGCCTTCCTCGCCGGCCTGCTCCTCGCCGACACCGAGTTCCGCCACCAGGTCGAGGTGGACATCGAGCCCTTCAAGGGCCTGTTCCTCGGCGTCTTCTTCCTGTCCGTCGGCATGAGCGTCGATCCGCTCGCCGTGCTGGCGAGCCCGGGCTGGATCCTCGGCTCGGTGGTCGGCCTGTTCCTGATCAAGGGCGCGATCCTGTTCGCCCTCGGGCTCGCGTTCCGGCTCGGCCGCGGGGTCTCGGCGGAGGTGGCGCTCACGGCCGGCCAGGGCGGCGAGTTCGCCTTCGTGATCCTCGGCCTCGCGCTCGCGGTAGAGGTCGTCGACCCCGGCGTGGCGCAGTTCATGCTGATCGTCGCGGGCCTTTCGATGGTGGCGACGCCACTGGTCGCCAAGTTCGCGCGCGACCTCGGGGCCAGGCTCGAACGGACCGAGGACGGCGGCGCGCCGGTCGCCATGGAGGAGCACGCGGCCGACCTCAAGGACCACATCATCATCGCCGGCTACGGCCGCGTCGGGCGCATGCTCGGCGAACTCCTCGCCGGGGAGAACGTGCCGCACATCGCGCTCGACACGAGCGCCACGTCGGTCGCCCGGCTGCGCAGCCAGGGCGTGCCGGTGTTCGTCGGCGACGCCAGCCGGCCGGAGATCCTGGAGCGGGTCGGCCTCGAACGGGCGGCCTCGATCGTCCTCACGATGGACAGCGCGGCCGCGGCGGAGCGCGTCGTCGAGGCGGTCCGGGCCAGCCGGCCCAACCTGCCGGTCTACGCCCGGGCGCGGGACACGGCACACGCCGTCCGCCTGCTCGCCGCCGGCGCGACGAATGTGATCCCGGAAACGGTTGAGGCGAGCCTCCAGCTCGGCGAGTCGGTGCTGCAGGCGGCGGGCCTTCCCGAGGACGCCGCCCGGCTGGTGGTGGAGGCCCGGCGCCGGCGGGAGTTCGACCTCCTGCAGAAGGGCTGACCGGCCCGCCGCGCCGCGCGGCCGGGCCGCCGCGAGGGGTTGCCTCGGCGGGCGAAGATCACTATACACCCGGCCGTTGGGCGGCCTTCGTCTATCGGTTAGGACACTAGCCTTTCACGCTGGAGAGACGGGTTCGATTCCCGTAGGCCGTGCCAACCTCTCTCCCTCGACGATCCGACTCCCGCCGGGCGGCAGGCGCCGCGCGGCAGGCGGTGCGTCCTTTCCTCCGTCCATCCGCCGCAGCCGCTCCCGATCCGCCGCGCTCCGGGGAACATTGCGACGCGCCGCGGTTTCCGGCGGTCCCACGGATGGAATAGGAGCAAGGACCATGATTCGACAGAGCATGCTCGCGACCGCCCTCGTCGCCCTCGCCCTGCCGGCGGCGGCCCAGGACGCCGCCGCGCCGGCGGCGGGCCAGGGCACCTTCTCGATGGAGAACGTGCGCAGCCTCTTCGAGGACCTCGAGACCCGGTCCGAGGCCGCGGTCTCCAACCAGGCCTGGCAGGATCTCCAGGCCTGGGCCGAGACGCACGTCGCCGAGGACGGCAATTTCGCGGTCGAGGGGAGCATGGTGGCCGCGGACGGGCCCGTCGTCTCCTACCAGGTGGCGATGGACGGGCGCGACCTCAGGCGTCTCACCGCCATCCCGGCGATGATGCAGCGGATGGGCGGCGGACTGGTCTCGGAGTACAGCCTCGACGCCACGGTCGAGACGGTGGACGAACTTCCCGGCGGCGCCGGCGCCTCGGCCTTCGTGCGCATCCGCGAGACCGGCGTCATCTCTCCGCCGGAGGCCGCCGAGGAGACCGGAGCCACGGGCGCGGCCGGCGTCGAGCTGGAACCGAAGACGTTCGACTCCATGGCCCAGTGCGGCGTCCGGCTCGGCGACGAGGGCGGGACCCTGGTGATCCGCAGCATGGCCTGCACGTCGCACACCATGATGTGACCTCGGCGCCACAGGTGCGCCCTGTGACCCCGCGCCCCGGTCGCACGCGACCGGGGCGCTTTTGCGCCGGGTCTCCCGCTGCTAGAACATCCGCCGAGACCGTCGGCGCGCCGGACTCGTGGCCGTTCCCGGATCCCGGGTGGCCGCCGGCGCGGCAGCGCCCCGACCCCGCCCGGCGAGGACCGGCCGACGAGGTGACCCGATCCTATGACCAGGCCGGCCGAAGACCTCCTCACCATCCGCGACCTCGTGCGCTACGCCGTGACGCGGTTCAACACCGCCGACCTCGCCTTCGGCCACGGCACGGTGACGGCGCTGGACGACGCCGTGTTCCTGGTGCTGGAGGCGCTGCGGCTGCCGATCGACGAACTGGACCCCTGGCTCGACGCCAGGCTCACCCTGTTCGAGCGCGAGCGGATCATCGCGCTGATCGAGAAGCGGGTCTCGACGCGCAAGCCGACGCCCTACCTCCTCAACCGCGCCTACATCCAGGGGATCCCGTTCCATGTGGACGAACGGGTGATCGTGCCGCGCTCCTTCATCCCAGAGATCCTCGCGCGGGCCAACACGGTGGAGGGCAACGAACTGCTCGGGCCGGTCGAGGAGATCGGCGCCGTCGCCGACATCTGCACCGGTTCGGGATGCCTCGCGGTGATCGCCGCGCGGCTGTTTCCCTACGCGACGGTGGACGCGGTGGACCTCTCGCCGGACGCCCTCGAGGTGGCGGCGATCAACGTCGAGGCGCTCGGCGACGGCCGCATCGCCCTCCACCGGGGCGACCTGTTCGAGCCGCTGGGCGAGGCCCGCTACGACCTTGTGATCTCCAACCCGCCCTATGTGGACGAGGAGACCATGGAGCGGCTTCCGGCCGAGTACCGGGCGGAACCCGCCATGGCGCTGGCCGGCGGCTTCGACGGGCTCGACATCGTCCGCCGGTTGCTGGCCGAGGTGCCGGAGCACCTCAATCCGGGCGGCTTCTTCCTCTGCGAGATCGGCAGCGGACGCGAGATCCTGGAGGCGGAGTACCCCGGGCTACCCTTCCTGTGGCTCGACGCCGAGCACGGCGACGCCGAGGTCTTCCTGCTGTCCGCGGAGGACTTCGCGGAGGCGCTGGAGGGGCCGGACGCCGAGGATTGAGTTATGCGAAAATGCGGGGTTCGATCATAAAATTACCGCTTGCTATGCGTCCGGCGCAGTGAAAAACGTTAAAAAAAGGTTTTACACCGCACTATCTGCCGCGACCCGGTGGACATCGGCCGACAATCGCCTCAATCTTGGAGCAGAGCGGCAGTTCGTCTGATAACCGGTCGACGCCCTGGCGCCGGCCCCCGCAAGTCCATTCGGAACCGAATTCATGAACCTCTCCGCGACGACCCACCCGGCCGCGCCGGCGGCCGAGAGGCGTTCCGCCACAACCGCCTCCATCCGGGCCTCCATCGTCGAGAAGCTGGCCTATGTGGTGGGCAAGGATCCCACCCACGCGACGCCGAAGGACTGGTCGACCGCCGTCGCCATGGTGGTCCGCGACCATGTCGTCGACGCCTGGTTCGACGCCACGCGGCGCACCTACGCGGCCCAGGGCAAGCGCGTCTACTATCTCTCGATGGAGTTCCTGATCGGGCGCCTGCTGCACGACGCGGTGGCCAACCTCGGCCTGCTCGCGCCGGTGCGCGCCGCGCTGGACGAACTCGGCCTCGACTACGACACGGTGCTCCGGCAGGAGAGCGACGCCGCGCTCGGCAACGGCGGCCTCGGCCGCCTCGCCGCCTGCTTCATGGATTCCATGTCGACCCTCGGCATCCCCGCCTACGGCTACGGCATCCGCTACGAGCACGGCCTGTTCCGCCAGCGCTTCCATGACGGATGGCAGGTGGAGGAGCCCGAGGACTGGCTGGTCTCCGGCCACGCCTGGGAGTTCGAGCGCCTCGAGGTCGCCTATCCGATCAAGTTCGGCGGCCAGATCTCCTTCGACGGCCAGGGCCGCACCTACTGGCACGCCGAGGAGACGGTGAAGGCGGTCGCCTACGACACGCCGATCACCGGCTGGAAGGGCCGTCACGTCAACACCTTGCGCCTGTGGGCTTCCAAGCCGGTCGAGGTTCTCGACCTCGGCCGCTTCAACCACGGCGACTACGTGTCGGCGGCGGAGAAGACGATCCGCGCGGAGACGATCAGCCGCGTGCTCTACCCGGACGACACCACGCCCGAGGGCAAGGAACTGCGGCTGAAGCAGGAGTATTTCTTCACCTCCGCCTCGCTGCAGGACCTCGTCCGCCGCTACATGCAGGAGTTCGACGACATCCGGAAGCTGGCCGGCCATGTCGCCATCCAGATGAACGACACGCATCCGGCGGTCGCCGTCGCCGAACTGATGCGCATCCTCGCCGACGAGCACCGCCTGCCCTTCCCCGAGGCCTTCGACATCACCCGCCGGTGCCTCTCCTACACCAACCACACCCTCCTGCCCGAGGCCCTGGAGCGCTGGAGCGTGCAGCTGTTCCGCCGGGTGCTCCCGCGGCACATGCAGATCATCGAGTGGATCGACTACCATCACCTCGCCGAGGTGCAGGGCCGCAACATGCCGGTCTCGCTGGACGCGATCCGGATCATCGAGCACGGCAGCGAGATCCGCATGGGCAACCTCGCCTTCATCGGCTCGCGCCGGGTGAACGGCGTCTCCGCCCTGCACACCGAGCTGATGAAGCAGACGGTGTTCCGCGACTTCCACGTCCTCTACCCGGACCGGATCGTCAACCAGACCAACGGCATCACCCCGCGGCGCTGGCTCTACGAGTGCAACCCGGGGCTGACCCGGCTGCTCATCGAGACGATCGGCGACGGCTGGGTGGACGACCTCGGCAAGATCGCCGCCGCCGCCGACTACGCCTCGGATTCGAGCTTCCGCGAGGCCTTCACCGCCGCCAAGCGCGACAACAAGGTCCGGCTCGCCGCCGAGATCGAGCGGCGCACCGGGATCGTGGTGGATCCGTCGGCGATGTTCGACGTGCAGATCAAGCGCATCCACGAGTACAAGCGCCAGCTTCTCAACGTCCTCGAGACGGTGGCGCTCTACCAGGCCATCCGCCGCAACCCCGGCGCGGAGTGGACGCCGCGGGTGAAGATCTTCGGCGGCAAGGCGGCGCCCGCCTACCACATGGCGAAGCTCATCATCAAGCTCGCCAACGACGTCGCCCGGGTGGTCAACAACGACCCCGTCGTCGGCGACCGGCTGAAGCTGGTGTTCCTGCCGAACTACAACGTCTCGCTCGCCGAGCAGATCATCCCGGCGGCGGACCTCTCCGAGCAGATCTCGACCGCGGGGATGGAGGCCTCCGGCACCGGCAACATGAAGCTGGCGCTGAACGGCGCGCTCACCATCGGCACCCTCGACGGCGCCAACGTCGAGATCGGCGAGCAGGTCGGGCCGGACAACATCTACATCTTCGGCCTCACCGCGGACCTGGTCGCCGAGGTCCGCCAGGGCGGCTACCACCCGCGCACCACGATCGAGAACGACCCGACGCTCAAGGAGGCGCTCGACGCGATCGGCGCGGGCGAGTTCAGCCCCGACGACCCGGGCCGCTACCACGAGATCCTCGACCGGCTCTACAACACCGACTGGTTCCTGGTGACCGCCGACTTCCAGGCCTATTTCCAGCGCCAGCGGGACGTCGACATGGACTTCCGCGACCCGGTCCGCTGGGCCGAGCGCGGCATCCTCAACACGGCGAACGTCGGCTGGTTCTCCTCGGACCGGACGATCCGCGGCTACGCCAGGGACGTCTGGGGCATCTGAGCGGCCGGAATTCCGCACCGCGACATCCGGCAGGACGGGGAGAGACCCGACAGCGCCGCTCCGGCGCTTGCCCGGGGTCCGTGGCGGCAGGGGAGATCCCGACGATCGTCGGGCCGCGTGGCCTCTTCCGGAAGGCCTCCGGTTCGGGAGAAGATCCTCGCAAGGCCGATGGTCCCCGCCGGGGGCGTGACGAGCATATGGAGACCGGAGCGATGAGCACCCTGCCCTTCGAGGCGAAGACCGGCGACGGCTTCCTCGCCGAGGTCCCCCCGTCCGACATCCCGCTCTCGCCGCTCGGCCGGTCGGGCCTGTCGCTGCCGCGGCTCGGCCTCGGCGGCGCCGGGCTCGGCGAACTCTTCGTCCGGGTGCCGGAGCCCGAGGCCGACGCCCTGCTCGCCACCGCCTACGAGCGGGGGATCCGCTACTTCGACACCGCCCCCTGGTACGGCCGCGGCAAGTCGGAGCACCGGATCGGCCGCTTCCTCTGGGACAAGCCGCGCGACGCGGTGATCGTCTCCACCAAGGTCGGCCGGATCTTCCACCGGCGCGCGGACCCCTCGCGGCCCGTCTCGGACCAGTGGCTGAACGGCCTGCCCTTCGAGCATCGCTTCGACTACGGCTACGATGGCATCATGCGCTCCTTCGAGGATTCGCTGACGCGGCTCGGGCTCGACAGCGTCGACATGCTGCTGATCCACGACCTCGACGCCTGGCACCACGGCGACGACGCCGCCGTCACGAGGCACCTCGACGACCTCTCCCGCTCCGGCTGGCGGGCGCTCGACGAGTTGCGCCGGACCGGGGCGGTGAAGGCGGTCGGCGCCGGCATCAACCTCTGCGGCCTCACCGGCGCCTTCCTCGACAGGATGCCGCTCGACGTCTTCCTCGTCGCGCTGCGGCTCACCTTGATGGAGCACGCCGCGTTCGTGGCCGAGGAGATGCCGCGGCTGCGGTCCGAGGGGGTCGGCGTGGTGGTCGGCGGTGTGTTCTCCTCCGGCATCGGCGCCACCGGCGCCCGGCCCGGCGCGCTGTTCAACTACGCGCCCGCGGACGAGGCGGCGCTGGCGCGGGCCCGCGCGGTCGAGGCCGTCTGCGCAAGTCACGGCGTCCCGCTCGCCGCCGCCTCCCTGCAGTTCCCGCTGCGGGTTCCCGGCGTCGCCTCGGTGATCCCCGGCGCCGTCGCGGCGAGCCAGTGGAGCGAGATCGACGGCTGGTTCCGCCTGCCGGTGCCGGAGGCGCTGTGGACCGACCTCGCGGCGGCCGGCCTGATCGCCCCGGGCTGACGTCCCGGGGGTCGCCAAGTCCCGCCCGCTTGCCTATGATCCGCCGCCTCAACGGGAGGACGGGAGACCCATGAAGACTTCGCAGAGCGTCATCATCAGTTGCGCGATCACCGGGTCGATCCACACCCCCTCGATGAGCCCGCACCTGCCGGTCACGCCCGAGGAGATCGCCGACGGCGCCATCGGCGCGGCCGAGGCCGGCGCCGCGATCCTGCACCTTCACGCCCGCGATCCGAAGACCGGCGCGCCGACACCGGACCCGGACGTCTTCCTCCGGTTCCTGCCGAAGATCGCCGCCGCGACCGACGCCGTGATCAACATCACCACCGGCGGCGGCCAGACCATGACGGTGGACGACCGCCTCGCCGCGCCCTCGCGCATCGAGCCGGAGATGTGCTCGCTGAACCTCGGCTCGATGAACTTCGGCCTCTATCCGATGGCCGACCGGCCGCGCGAGTGGAAGCACGATTGGGAGCTGAAGCACCTCCTCGGCTCCAGGGACTTTATCTTCCGCAACACCTTCGGCGACATCGAGCGGATTCTCGAGGAGATGGGCGAGAAGCGGGGCGCCCGCTTCGAGTTCGAGGCCTACGACACCGGCCACCTCCACACCCTTGCCCACCTGCGCGACCGGGGCCTGCTGCGCGGCCGCCGTCCCTTCGTCCAGTTCGTCCTCGGCGTCCTCGGCGGCACCGGGGCGGACCCGGAGTCGCTCTTCCAGATGAAGGCGACCGCGGACCGCCTGCTCGGCGACGACTACGACTTCTCCGTCGCGGCGGCGGGCCGGATGCAGTTCCGCCTCGTCACCATCGGCGCCGCGTTCGGCGGCAACGTGCGCGTCGGCCTCGAGGACAACCTCTACCTGGAAAGGGGTCGGCTCGCCGCCTCCAACGCCGAGCAGGTGACCCGCATCCGCGAGGTGCTGGAGGCGCTCTCCTTCACCATCGCCACGCCCGACGAGGCGCGCGAGCGCCTCGGCCTCAAGGGCCGGGACAAGGTGGCCCTCGCCGGGACATGACGGGGACGGACGTGACGACGGACGCCGGTGCCGTGCTGGTCCGCCGGGCGAGGCCGGAGGACTGCGACCTCATCGCCGAGATGGTGCGGCGCCTTGCCCGCGACACCGGACAGGCGACCGTCCCGAAGGCGACGGGGGACGATCTGAGGGCCGAGGCCTTCTCGCCGGGAACGCTGCTGACGCTGCTGGTCGCCGAGATCGGCGGGCGCATCGTCGGCGCCCTGGTCGGCTCGGCCACCTACTCGACCTGGCGGGCGGGCCGGGGGATGTACGTGGTCGACCTCTTCGTCGAACCGGGCCATCGCAACGCCCGGATCGGCGAGCGGCTGATCGCCGCCGCGGCCCGGGAGACGCGG
Source organism: Pleomorphomonas sp. (assembly GCA_041687675.1). Classification (GTDB taxonomy): domain Bacteria; phylum Pseudomonadota; class Alphaproteobacteria; order Rhizobiales; family Pleomorphomonadaceae; genus JAWLBM01. The sequence goes on from JAWLBM010000038.1 coordinate 36,090, forward strand.
GCTGCCGGCGGCGTCTTCGTCAAGCTGGAGGTCGTCGCTGGCAATGACCACGCCAAGCGCTTCTACAGGCGGCTCGGCTTCGAAGCCGTCAGCGGCGACGAGAATTTCGTCCTGAAGGACGAGCCCTTCCGGTCGCTGGCGCGGGACTGATCAGCCGCCGCTCTCGGGCTCGCCCTCCTGCTCGATCCGGCGCGGCTGGACGCGCGTGCGCCCGCCCCGGGGGCGCGTGCCGCTCATCGCGGCCTGGATCATCTCCACCCTGGTCATTGCGCCACGCAGGGCGGCACGATGCTGCCCGGGCGTACGGCCCCGAAACTCCGTGTCGGACGCGAGGCGGTGCACTTCCGCCTTTGCCGCGGCGAGATCCGCCTCGGTGTAGTTGATCGGTGGCCTGCGCCCCTTCACGTTCACGTCCTTCATGCCAGTCTCCGCATGCTCCGTCGCCGGTCCGGCGACACCCTCGTCGATTCGCGTTCGGCCTCCCCTGACCCTCATATGCATAAAATACTACCATTTGAAAGGGTTCCGGCAAGTTGGAAATTGCCCGGAAGTCGAGCGTTCCTTGCAGGCTGGGCTTGCAGGGAGAGGCAGCGCCTCAACCATTGGCCGAAGTGCGCTCCCAATTTCGACATGGATCGGCCGCCCGGCCGTCACATTCGCGCGATTTCACCTTTCCGCATCCTCTCCCGGTGCTAACTTTACCGGCCGAGACCGTAGTGGCGCGGTCAGTCGGCTGGAGGAGGACGCATGACACGGGTGTTCGCGGCGCTCGCGGCGGGAACGATCCTGCTCGCCTCTTTGACTTTCGCCCCCGCGGCCCGGGCCGACGAGGGGCCCGAGACGGCCATCCGCTCGGTGATCGGCGGCCAGATCGCCGCGTTCCTGAAGGACGACAAGAACGCCGCCTATTCCTTCGCCGCCCCCTCGATCCGGCGCATCTTCCCGAACCCGGACCTGTTCATGGGGATGGTGAGGAGCGGCTACCAGCCGGTCTACCGGCCGAAGTCGGTCACCTACGGACGCATGCGCGAGGCCGAGGGCTTGTACATCCAGGAGGTTTTCGTGGTGGGTCCCGACGGCGAGGCCTACACCGCCATCTACTCGCTGCAGCAGCAGCCCGACGGCGAGTGGAAGATCACCGGCTGTCGCATCGCCCGGTCCGTCGGCGAAAGCGCCTGAGCGGCAGACCGGCCGTCAGCGCGGCGGCAGGTCGCCGCGCGCCCATCCGGCCTTGGCCGCGGCCATGAAGTCGGCGTAGCGGCCCGCCTCGATGGCGTCCCGGATCCCCCGCATCAGCGACTGGTAGTAGGCGACATTCACCCAGGTCAGCAGCATGGAGGCGAGCGTCTCGCCCGTGCGCACCAGGTGGTGCAGGTAGGCGCGGCTGTAGTCGCGCGCCGCCGGGCAATCACCCTCCGGGTCCAGCGGGCGCGGGTCGTCCGCATGGCGGGCGTTCTTCAGGTTGATCCGGCCGAAGCGGGTGTAGGCGAGGCCGTGGCGGCCGGCCCGGGTCGGCATCACGCAGTCGAACTGGTCGATCCCCCGGGCGACGCTCTCGACGATGTCGTCTGGCGTGCCGACGCCCATCAGGTAGCGTGGCTTTCCGGCGGGCAGGACCGGGTGCAGCACGTCCAGCATCGCCAGCATCACGGCCTGCGGCTCGCCGACCGCGAGGCCGCCCACCGAGGTGCCCTCGAAGGGCATCTCCGACAGGGCCCGGGCGCTCTCGATGCGCAGCGACGGCACGTCGCCGCCCTGGACGATGCCGTAGAGCCCCTGCCCCCTGGCCGGCCCGCCGAGGTCCTCGAAGCGGCGGCGCGAGCGCTCCGCCCAGCGCAGCGACAGCCGCATCCCGCGCTCCACCTCCTCCGCCGTGGCCGGCAGGCGGACGCACTCGTCGAGCTGCATCTGGATGTCCGAGCCGAGCAGGCCCTGGATCTCCACCGACCGCTCGGGTGTCAGTTCGTGCCGGGAACCGTCGACGTGGCTCTGGAACACCACCCCGCGCTCGCCGAGCTTGCGCAACTGGGCGAGCGACATGACCTGGAACCCGCCGGAATCCGTCAGGATCGTGTGCGGCCAGTTGGAGAAGGCGTGCAGGCCCCCGAGGGCGGCCACCCGCTCGGCGCCGGGCCGCAGCATCAGGTGGTAGACGTTGCCGAGGATCACGTCGGCGCCGGTCGCCCGCACGTCGTCCATGAACATCGCCTTCACCGTGCCGAGGGTCCCCACCGGCATGAAGGCGGGCGTGCGCACGACGCCGTGCGGCGTCGTGATCTCGCCGCGGCGGGCGGCCCCGTCGGTGGCGAGGAGGCGGAAGGAGAAGGGAGCCGTCATTGGCGCTCCGGGAAGAGCAGCGAGCTGTCGCCGTAGGAGTAGAAGCGGTAGCCGGTGGCGATCGCTTGGGCGTAGGCCGCCTTCATCGTCTTAAGGCCGGACAGCGCCGCGACCATCATGAACAGCGTCGACCTCGGGATGTGGAAGTTGGTCATCAGCGCGTCGACCGCCTTCCAGCGGTAGCCGGGCGTGATGAAGATGTCGGTCGGCCCCGCGAAGGGGCGGACGAGGCCGTCGTCGCCCGCCGCGCTCTCGAGGAGCCGCGCCGAGGTGGTGCCGACGGCGACGATCCGCCCGCCGCGGGCGCGCACCGCGTTGAGCGCCTCCGCGGTCTGCGCATCGACGTGGCCGATCTCCGCGTGCATGCGGTGACCCCCGGTGTCGTCCGCCTTCACCGGCAGGAAGGTGCCGGCGCCGACGTGGAGCGTCACGAAGTGCTCCGAGATGCCCCGTTCGGCGATCCGGGCGAGAAGCTCCGGCGTGAAGTGGAGGCCGGCGGTGGGCGCCGCGACGGCGCCGTCCTCGCGGGCGTAGACGGTCTGGTAGTCGGCGCGGTCGCGCTCGTCCTCCGGCCGGCGGGCGGCGATGTAGGGCGGCAGCGGCACATGGCCGACGGCGGCGATCGCCTCGTCGAGGGCGGGGCCGGAGAGGTCGAAGGCGAAGGTCACCTCGCCCTCCTCGCCCTTTGCCGCGACCGTCGCCTCGAGCTGGCCGGCGAGGCAGGCGAGGCCCTCCGCGCCGGCGCCCTCCCCATGCGCGCGGAAGCGGACGCGGTCGCCCGGCTTCAGCTTGCGCGCGCCCCTGACGAAGGCCTTCCAGCGGTCCGCCGCCTCGCGCATGTGCAGCGTCGCCGACACGGCCACCGGCCCGGCGCCCTCGCGCAGGCGCAGGCCCTCCAGCTGCGCCGGGATCACCCGGGTGTCGTTGAAGACCAGGGCGTCGCCGGGCGACAGCAGGTCCGGCAGGTCGCGCACGATCCGGTCCTCGAGGCCCTCGCCGGGGCGTACGACGAGGAGGCGGGCGGAATCGCGCGGCGAGGCCGGGCGCAGGGCGATCCGGTCGGCCGGCAGGTCGAAATCGAACAGGGAGACGTCCATCGGCGCCTTCGCAAACGGAAAGTCCTCCCCGGCCGGGCCGGGGAGGACGATGGCAAGCGTCGGACCGGGTCAGGCCGCGATGTCGGCCGCGACCTTCATCGAGACGATCTTGTCCGGATCGCGCACGGGCTCGCCGCGCTTGATCTGGTCGACGTTCTCCATGCCCTCGATCACCTTGCCCCAGACCGTGTACTGGCGGTCGAGGAAGCGGGCGTCGTCGAAGCAGATGAAGAACTGCGAGTTGGCCGAGTTCGGGTTCTGCGCCCGGGCCATCGAGGCGGTGCCGCGCACATGCGGCTCGGCGTTGAACTCCGCCTTGAGGTCCGGGTACTGCGACCCGCCGGTGCCGGTGCCGCGGGGGCATCCGGTCTGGGCCATGAAGCCATCGATCACCCGGTGGAACACGATGCCGTCGTAGAAGCCTTCGCGGGCGAGCTTCTTGATGTGGGCCACGTGGTTCGGAGCGAGGTCCGGGCGCATCTCGATGACGACGCGGCCCTTGGTCGTGTCCAGCACCAGCGTGTTTTCGGGGTCCTTGATCTCTGCCATCGCGAAGGGTCCTTTGATTTTAGTCGGAGTATATGGATCAGCCGCCGTCCGAGGCGAGCTTCATGGAAACGATCCGGTCCGGGTCGGCCGGCGGCTCGCCGCGGTTGATCTGGTCGACCACGTCCATCCCTTCGACCACCTCGCCCCAGACGGTGTACTGGCCGTCGAGGAAGCCGCCGTCGGCGAACATGATGAAGAATTGCGAGTTGGCGCTGTTCGGATCCTGCGCCCGGGCCATGCCGACGGTGCCGCGGGCGAAGTGCGTGTCCGAGAACTCGGCCGGGATGTCCGGCAGCTCGGAGGAGCCCATGCCGGTGCCGGTCGGGTCGCCGGTCTGGGCCATGAAGCCGTCGATCACGCGGTGGAAGACGATGCCGTCGTAGAAGCCGTCCTTCACCAGCGTCTTGATCTGCTCGACGTGCTTCGGCGCGAGGTCGGGGCGCATGGCGATCACCACGCGGCCCTTGGAGGTCTCCATGACCAGCGTGTTCTCGGGGTCGGCCGACTGCGCGAAGGCGGGCGCGACGGCGACCATCATCAGGGCGGCGAAGGCCGCGAAAAGGCTGCGGAACAAGGCGTTTCCTCCAGTGTCCGGGTGCATGCGGCGGCCTGCCGGCCGCTCAGCGGGCGTAGGCCTCGGCGAGCCTCGCCGCCACCTGCGGCGGAACGAAGGCGTCGACGGGGCCGCCCAGGGCCGCGATCTGGCGCACGAGGCTCGAGGCGATGTGCCGGACCGCGGGTGCAGCGGTGAGATACACGACCTCCACCTCCGGCGCCATGGCGGTGTTCATCCCGGCCATCTGCGTCTCGTAGTCGAGGTCGGTGGCGTTGCGCAGGCCGCGGACGATGACGGTCGCCCCCGCGCCGCGGGCCGCCTCGACGACGAGGCCGTCGAAGGTCCGGATCTCCACCCGGCGGCCGGTGCGCCCGGCGATCTCGTCGAGGCTCGGCCGCAACAGGTCCACCCGTTCGGCCGGGCTGAACAGCGCCGACTTGGAGTGATGGGCGCCGACCGCCACGATCAGGTGGTCGAACAGGCGGGCGGCCCGCTCGATCACGTCGAGGTGGCCAAAGGTGACCGGGTCGAAGGACCCCGGATAGAGCGCTGTCGTCATGGCTCCTGCATTAGCCGACAAGAGGGGTGTTGCACAATGGCGACGGCGGAGACGGCAATCACGTGTGGCGGCGGATATCCGCAGCTGATGCGAGTAACAGCATGTTTCTTCGCGCGTCGGTCCGTTGACCCGGCGTTAACCTTGCCCCAGCGTCAATGGTAACCAAGGCGGGAGGATTAAGGGCCGATTCACCGTTCGGGCCCAGCGTGGACGATGGGTAGGATGGTTTCCCAGCAGTATGGAGGACGGGACATGCCAAGCCTCGGAACGTCCCCGCGCCTAGTCGGGCGGGCCCTTCGCATGGCGGCGGCGGTGGTCGCGCTGTCGATGATCGGGGCGAGCCCCAATCCCATGCCGTTGCTGGCGAAGGCCGACCGGGCCGCCTCTCCCGCCGACTGCCGCCTCGAGGAGATGGCCGCGACCATCGACTGCCTCGGGGTGGTCCTCCCGCTCACCCGCGGCGAGGTGGTGGACGTCGGCCCCGGGCTGACCGTGGTCGGCCAGATCCCCGGCTGAGGCGAAGGACCTCTCGCGCCCTTCACGCAATTGCGACCAAAGCGGTAACGCTGCGGCAACCTTTGTGAATGGGAAGCATCCCTGGGTCGGTGTATTCTCAAGGTCGAATCGACCTTCGGACCGTCAGCATTCCGCGATCGGAATATGCATCGCGCGGGGTGGACCGCCATGACCTTGAACCGCGTCCAACTCTCCGTCGTGGTCGCCGGTTGCGCGGCCGGTCTGCTGCTTGCCGTGGTCGGCGCGGCGCGGGCGGCCGAGACGCCGGACGTCGCCCCGCTGGAGAAGGGCGACCGGATCGCCGCCGAGGCCTCCGGCGTGCCCTCGCTGACCGTCGAGGAGGTGAACCTCGACATCGGCGTCAGCAACCTCATCCGCATCGAGCGCCACAAGGCGCAACCCTGACGGGACGTTCGGCGGCGCCCCGCCGCGACGCCGCCTTGACGCGGCCGCGTTTGCCCGCCATCTCTGGCCGGAATCGCGGCCCCTTGCGGCCGAGCATGCGACCGTCGCCCAAGGGTAGCCCCTCGTCATGACCGACACCACCGTCGACGCGGCCGACGACGCCGCGAACGCGACGCCCCCGCGCATCTCCTTCGTCAGCCTCGGCTGCCCCAAGGCGCTCGTCGATTCCGAGCGGATCGTCACGCACCTGCGCTCCGAGGGCTACGAGATCTCCCGCAAGCACGACGGCGCCGACGTGGTGATCGTCAACACCTGCGGCTTCCTCGACAGCGCCAAGGCCGAGAGCCTCGGCGCCATCGGCGAGGCGATGAAGGAGAACGGCCGGGTGATCGTGACCGGTTGCATGGGCGCCGAGCCCGAGCAGATCCGCGAGGCCTTCCCCGGGGTGCTGGCGATCACCGGCCCGCAGGCCTACGAGAGCGTCATGGAGGCCGTCCACGCGGCCGTGCCGCCGCGCCACGACCCGTTCCTCGACCTCGTCCCGCCGCAGGGCATCAAGCTGACCCCGCGGCACTACGCCTATCTCAAGATTTCAGAGGGTTGCAACAATCGCTGCACCTTCTGCATCATCCCCAAGCTGCGCGGCGACCTGGTCTCGCGCCCCGTCGGCGACGTGCTGCGCGAGGCCGAGCGGCTGGTGAAGGCCGGCGTAAAGGAACTCCTCGTCATCAGCCAGGACACCTCCGCCTACGGCATCGATCTCAGGTACCAGCCGAGCCTGTGGAAGGACCGGGAGGTGCGCACCCGCTTCTTCGACCTCGCCGAGGCGCTGGGTGAGTTCGGCGTCTGGGTGCGCATGCACTACGTCTATCCCTATCCGCATGTGGACGAGGTGATCGGCCTGATGGCGGAGGGGCGGATCCTCCCCTACCTCGACATCCCCTTCCAGCACGCCTCCCCGTCGGTGCTGAAGTCGATGCGCCGCCCGGCCCACCAGGAGAAGACCCTGGAGCGGATCCACAGGTGGCGCCAGACCTGCCCGGACCTTGCCATCCGATCCACCTTCATCGTCGGCTTCCCGGGCGAGACGGAGGCGGACGTCGACCTCCTCCTCGACTGGCTGACCGAGGCGAAGCTCGAGAAGGTCGGCTGCTTCAAGTACGAGCCGGTCGCGGGCGCCACCGCCAACGACCTCGGCCTCGCCCCGGTGCCGCCCGAGGAGCAGGAACGCCGCTTCCACCGCGTCATGGCGCACCAGCAGGCGATCTCGGCGAGGCTGCTGCAGCGGCGAGTCGGCAAGCGGGTGCAGGTGATCGTCGACGAGAGCCGGGGGCTCGCCGCCACCGGCCGGACGAAGTGGGACGCGCCGGAGATCGACGGCGTCGTGCGCCTGACCGGCCGCCGGCCGATCCGCGCCGGCGAGATCGTCACGGCGAGGATCGACGGCGCCGACGCCTACGACCTGCACGGCCAGGTGGTCTGAGCGGGTCCGCCCCGCTTCAGCGCGACCAGCTTTCCAGGATCGCGTCCGGCCGCCCCGGGGCGCAGGCCTCCGGGCCGAGCCGCCCGGCGAGGCGGGGGCACTCCGCGAGGATCGCGTCGAGGCCGCCGAACTGATCGAGCCGCTGCCGGGCGACGCAGACCGCCCCCTCCGGCCCCCAGGCCGCCTCGAATTGGACGGTGGCCCACTCCGGGTCCTCCGCCGCCTCCTCCGGCGTGTTGATGCCGAGGCTGTCTGTGAAGCCGATCAGCGTGCCGTCCACCGTGTGGCCGCGGCCGTCGCCGCACCAGTCGGCGCGGACCATGCGGACGCAGGCGTTGTAGACCTCGCGCATCGACCGCCCGTCCGCCCCAGTTTCCCAGGGCCGGTAGCCGAAGCGCACGCACTTGCCGAGCGCGCCGGCGGTGCAGATGAACTCGAACTCGCCCGGCCCCGCCTCCGCCAGGACGCCGCGCCCGTCGCTGCGTCCGGCGAGCGGGAAGCCCGCCGCGATCCCGTCGGGGCCCGGCAGACAGAAGGGCGTCTCGGAGCCGTCCTCGGCGAGGAGGCGGAGGTCGTGCAGGAAAACGCCCCGCCCGGGGTTTTCCGGGTCCTCCTCGATGCCGGCGATGAGGGCCCGGACCGGCGCGCCGTTCACCGAGAGGGTGAGCACCGCGCCAACCAGCGCGGCGCCGGTGACCATGTTTCCGTCTCCCGTGGAGACGCGGAACTCGGTGCCCACCACGTCGAAGGTCGGCGCCGCCTCCCCGGCCGCCGCCCGGAGCGCGCCGGCGAGGAGGAGGGCAAGCCCGAGGACGCCGCAGGCGAGGACGAGGCGAAGGACGAGGCGACCGGAGAGGCCGGCAAGCGGTTCGTTCATGTCGGGCAGTCCGTAAGGTGCCGCACGGCGGAGCCGTGCGCGGGGTTTGCGGGAGCATGGTCTCCGGGCCGGCTGTCGGGCCGTCCGCCCCGGCTTGGGTCCCCGCCCTCTCTCTCGTGCGGCGGGGCCGATGCCGGACCGATCCTTGGCTCGGCGGGTCGCCCGCATCCCAACCGGATGCGGGCGCCCTGTTCGATCACCGGCGGCCGGATGGCCATCGGCCACGGGCCCCTTCGCCGTCCCGGGCCAAGGGCCTTCGCCGACGGGGCGGCGTTCCTCGCCTAGTTCCGACCGGCGGCCGGCAGCTCGATCCCGAGGACCTTCACGCGTGCGGTTGCCGCGCCGTTCGGGGTCATGGCGTTCGGGGACATGGCATTTGGAGCCATCGCGTTGGGAGCCATCGCGTTCGGAGCCATCACGTTGGGCGACATCGCGTTCGGCGACATCGCGTTGGGAGTCATGGCGTTCGGGGACATGGCGTTCAGAACGATCCCGTTCGGGGTCATGGCCGCGGAGGCGAAGGACGCAGTCAGGAAAAGGCACGAGACTGCAAGAACGATCGTCTTCATCTGTCGATACTCCACCCAAGGCCGCACCAGCGCGGCAAGTGAAGTATCGGCACACATAGTCCACGTCGTCAAACAACGTCAAAGTTAAAATACCGCACTTTATTCATAAATCAAGAATACATTCGTATCATTGTATCTGTCAGCGCCGATGAACACTTCCATGCTGGCAGCCGGATTTTTTGTGGCGTGGCAATCCATTTCTGTGGACACGAAGACATCGCTCGACCCGCTGGCATCACTCGCAACCTTCCGCCAGGGCCCGCTTCGCGGTCGAAGCCGCGCCGATCGGGCCGCGTCACGATCCCGGCGGCGGTGCGACGGCGACCGTCCTGTCTGGACGCCCGCCGCCGCACCTTGCTCCGGTGATGCCGATCAGCTTGGCAGGTCGATCCCGGTCACCGTCGCCGGGGCGACGAAGGTCGTCCCGGTCACCGCGGTGCCGTTCTGGGAGAGCGCCTTCGTCTCCCCGCCCGACCTCGGGCCGGCGTGCGCGGCGGCGGCGATGGCGGTTGCGGCAAGAGCCAGCACAAGAATGCGCGTCATGGAAAACCCCTTCCGTTCGCCCGGCCGGGTTGGCGACGGGCGCTCATGGTTGCAGATACCGCCGAGGCCGGAGTCGGCCGCGACGGGAGGTCGGTGGAGGCGTGGTGAACCGCTCAGGGGGACGGCACCCGGAGTCCGGCCGCCGTCACGCAGCCGGCAGGTCTGCCGCCGCACCCTGTTCAGGCGATGAGATCAGCCCGGCAGTTCGATCCCGGTCAACGCCGCGGGGGCGGCGAACGTCGTCCCCGTCACCGCGGTGCCGTTCTGGGTGAGTGCCCTCGTCTCCCCGCCCGACCTCGGGCCGGCGTGCGCGGCGGCGGCGACAAGGCCGGCAGCAAGTGTGAATGCGATCATGCGAACCATGGCATGTCCTTTCCGCTGGGCCCGGTCGGAGCCGGGCGTCGGGTGCATTCACGTCGCGTCCGGGCGACCGGCGATGCGCCGGCCGCGTAAGGAGCGGAGATCCGGGCGGCCAGAACCCGACTGCGGACGAGGCGTCCTGGGCCGGCGTCTGTCTCCGTCGCGACATCCCGCAAGCTGCGGGATGGGTGAATCTTATGACATTTCTAACCCTGTTCAACACACTTATGCGGTGTACCCGGCTCCGAATCCAAGTTATCGGGGTGGGTGGCCGAGGAGCTTGGGGGGCCTTCCTTCTCCCCCTCGGGCGAGCTTTCCTTCTCCCCCTTGGGGGAGAAGGTGCCCCGAAGGGGCGGTTGAGGGGGAGACCCCCTCCGTCAGGATGATGGGGAGACCTCCTCCGGCCGGGCGAACCCTTTGGCCGCGCGCCCCTCATCCGCCGGCATCCGCCGGCACCTTCTCCCCGGGAGGGGAGAAGGGGAGCGTACCCCGCCCGCCGCGCCAGTCTTCGGCCGTCGGGCCGCCTCAGTGGCCGGCGAGCATTCCTTCTCCCCCTTGGGGGCCTTCCTTCTCCCCCTTGGGGGAGAAGGTGCCCCGAAGGGGCGGATGAGAAGGAGACCCCCTCCGGCCGGGGGTCGTGTCCCGCCGCGTGGTGTAGCTCGACGGTAGCGAAGCCGCCCGCACGCGCGCCATCCACAGCGCTGTAGCGGGCGGGCGGCTTTGCGGGGGTG
>JAWLBM010000039.1:0-45938 GCA_041687675.1 Pleomorphomonas sp.
CCGCCAGGCCAGGCATCTCCATCCGACGAAAACGAAAGCGCTCGGGATGGTCCGATGACTTCGCACGATCCATCCTCGGCCAAATGCGATAGCCCTGGCGAGCCCGCTCCCGAGACTTGATTCCGCGCCGTTCCTGGGCTCTCCTCCGCCCGTGCCGCCGCAGGGGCGCCGATCGGAGTCGCGATGACCGGGAGCGCCAGCCTCGAGGAGGTCCGAACGGACGCGGCGCTGCCGCGCCCCTCGCTCGGCGAGCTCACCCGCGTCTTCGCCGCCATCGGCGTCCTTTCCTTCGGCGGCCCCGCGGGCCAGATCGCGCTGATGCACCGGATGCTGGTCGAGGAGCGGCGCTGGCTCTCCGACGACCGCTTCATGCACGCGCTGAACTTCTGCATGCTGCTGCCCGGGCCGGAGGCCCAGCAGCTCGCCACCTATTCCGGCTGGCTGCTGCACGGCACCCGCGGCGGCCTCATCGCCGGAATGCTGTTCATCCTGCCCGGCTTCGTCGTCATCCTCGCCCTCTCCGCGGCCTACGTCCTCCTCGGCGACACCGGGCTTCTCGACGGGCTTTTCTTCGGCCTCAAGGCCGCGGTGCTGGCGATCGTGCTGGAGGCGCTGGTGCGGGTGGCCCGGCGGGCGCTTCGAAGGACCGTCGACGCCGCCCTCGCCGCGGCCGCCTTCGCCGCCCTCTTCGCCTTCTCCGTCCCGTTCCCGCTGGTGATCGGCGCCGCCGCCCTCGTCGGGCTCCTCGGCAGCCGGGGCCGCGCCGCCGGGCCCGCCGAGGCGGAGCCGTTTGCCGCGGGCGGCACGGTGCTGCGGGCGGTCCGGCTCGTCGTCGCCTGGGGGGCGCTCTGGGCGGCCGCGCCGCTGGCCGTGGTCGCTCTCGTCGGCCCCGACGCGGTGTTCGGCCCGCTCGCGGTGTTCTTCTCCAAGATGGCGGTGGTGACCTTCGGCGGCGCCTATGCGGTGCTCGCCTATGTGGCCCAGCAGGCGGTCGAGACCTACGCCTGGCTCGCGCCCGGCGAGATGCTGGACGGCCTCGCCCTCGCGGAGACGACGCCGGGGCCGCTGATCCTGGTGCTCACCTTCGTCGGCTTCCTCGCCGCCTTCCGCGATCCCGGGGCGCTCGACCCGCTCCTCGCGGGGCTGCTCGGCGCGGGGCTCGTCACCTGGGTGACCTTCGTGCCCTGCTTCCTGTGGATCTTCCTCGGCGCGCCCCACATGGAGCGGATCCGCGGCAATCCCCGCCTCGCCGGGGCGCTCTCCGCGATCACCGCGGCGGTTGTCGGCGTCATCGCCAACCTCGCCGCATGGTTCGCCCTGCACGTGCTGTTCGCCGAGGTCGGGGAGGTCCGCGCCGGCCCGTTGGCCCTGCCCCTGCCCGACCCGGCGAGCCTCGACCTCGCCGCCTTCCTCCTCGCCGCCGCCGCCGTCCTCGCCCTCCTGCGGTTCCGGATCGGGGTGCCGCTGACGCTCGCCCTCGCCGGGGCCGCCGGCATCGCCATCGATTGGGCCGGCTGACCTCAGCCGCTAAGAGCGTCCCGGAGCGCCAGGCGCAGGGCCTGCTCGCGGGGGTCGTCCCAGGGCTTCAGGCCGAGCCGATTGGTCACATAGGCGTAGCCCATCCGCCGGTCGGGATCGGCATAGGCGAAGGAGCCGCCGGTCCCCGGCATTCCGATGCAGCGGTCCGAGGCGGCGTAGGGAAACGCCGGGCTCGGCCGGGAGAAGCCGAGCCGCCAGCGGGAGTGGACCCCCATGACGAGGTCGCGGTCCCCCTTCGCCGGCACCTCCGGCGGCTCGAGGATGGCCGCCATCACCGCGGGCGCGATGCCGAGCCTCGCGCCCCCGGTCGCAAGGTCGCCGTAGAGCGTCGCCAGCGACCGGGCCGAGGCGATGGCGTTGCCGGAGGGAAAGGCCGGCGCCAGCCAGGCCGGGTCGTCCGGGTCGAGCCGGCGGACCTCGAACAGCACCCGCTGCAGCAGCGAGAAGGGCAGCGAGGCCGCCACCAGCAGGGACACCTGGTCGAAGGCGAGGTCGGACAGCGCCTTGCGCGGCGGCGCGATCGACAGCGGCGCGAGGTCCGGCGGGATCGCGCCGCCGGTGCCGAAGGTGACGTCGAGCGACAGCGGCGCCGCGACCTCCTCGGCGAAAAAACGGGCGAAGGGCCGCCTGCCGGGATCGGTCCGCCGCAGGATCTCGGCGACCAGGTCGCCGTAGGTGGCGAGGTGGTAGCCCCAGCTTTCGCCGGGCGTCCAGGCCGGGCGCGCCGCCGCGAGCACGGACGCCACCCGGTCCGGATCGGCGAAGTCGGCGGGCCTCATCCGGCGGCCGAACAGCACCACTCCGGAGCGGTGGTCGAGGATCTGGCGGACGGTGATCCGCTCCTTGCCGTTCGCGGCGAACTCCGGCCAGTGGTCCGCCACCCGGTCGTCGAAGCCGAAGCGGCCGAGCGAGACGGCGCGGGCGACCGTCGCCGAGACGAGGCCCTTGCCGGTCGAGAACACCGGCACCCGGGTCTCCCGTCGCCAGGGTGCACCGGTCGCCGGATCGGCGACGCCGCCCCAGAGGTCGACGACGGGCCGCCCGTCGACCACCACGGCAACCGCTCCGCCGAGTTCGGAGCGTTCCGCGAAGTTGGCGGCGAAGGCGTCGGCGACCCCGCCGAAGCCCTCCTCCGCATGGCCATGGAGAACGGCGCACCCAGTCATCCGGCCCTCCGGGCCTGCGCCCGCGCCCCGGCCAGACCGCGGGAACGGGTCGCCTCTCCTCCGCTCGGGGCTGGACGGCGGCACGTCGCCCGTGCCATTTCCTTGCCGACCAACGGGAGACGGGTCCCATGCCCCGCGTGCATTAGCGACCGGGACGGAAGCACAGCCATCACGCGACCGGCCGCGCCACCACGGCGCCGCGCCGGATCGCCTGTGTTCGGCCCGCCCGCCGGGCCGCTTCCCACGCATGCACGAGACCTGCAATGACCCATCCGACCCTCTCCGCCGCAATCGCCGGCCGCCGCACGCTGCGCTGCGGCTCCTTCGAACTCTCGATCGCCGACGAGGGCCGCGGCCCCGCGGCGCTGGTGATCGGAAGCTCGCTCTACTACCCCCGCAGCTTCTCCGAACACCTGAAGTCCCGCCTCCGCCTCATCTCGGCCGACCACCGGGGCTTCGCCCGTCGCATCGCGCCATCGGCGCCCGGCGACTTCGAGCTTGCCGCCGTCGTCGACGACATGGAAGCGGTGCGCGGCGCACTCGGCCTCGGCCGGGTCGTCGTCATCGGCCATTCGGGCCACGCCCTGATGGCGCTCGACTACGCCCGCCGGCACCGGGAAGCGGTGAGCCACCTCGTGCTCGTCGCCGCCGGGCCGAGCCACGCGCCGGAGCACATGGCGGCGGCCGAGGCGCGCTGGGAGCGGCTCGTCGCCCCCGCGCGCAAGGCCCGCTTCGAGGCCGACATGGCGCGGCTGCCGGAAGAGATCGCGGCCGATCCGGACGGCCGCTTCGTCCGTTTCTGCCTCGCCATGGGCGCCCGCGCCTTCCACGACTTCGCCTTCGACTCCGCCCCCCTCTGGCAGGGCGTCGAGGTCCACATGGAGGCCTTCGACCATCTCTGGGGCGAGGCCTTCCGCGACTACGACACCGCCGCCGCGGCGGCAAGGGTCGAGGCGCCGGTGCTGGTCGTCGCCGGCGGCTCCGACTACCAGGTCGCGCCGCCATGGACCTGGGAGCCGATCCTGCCGCGCTTCAGGGACGCGACGCTGAGGGTCGTCGAAGGCGCCGGCCATGTGCCGCAGCTGGAACGGGCGGAGGCGTTCGACGCCCTCCTCCTCGACTGGCTGGCCTCGCGCCCCGCCTGAGGCGACGGGCGGCGGGCCGGCGCGACCGGCCCGCCCTCCGGTCGGCTCAGCCCTGCCAGCGGCCGTGGTGGACGCCGGGCTTGTCGATCCGCTGGAAGCCGTGCGCGCCGAAATAGTCGCGCTGGCCCTGGATCAGGTCCGCGGTGGAGCGCTCGCGGGCGAGCGAGTCGAAATGGCCGAGCGCGGCGCCGAGCGCCGGCACCGGGTGGCCGTGGGTCACCGCGGTGGCGAGCACGGTGCGCATCGCCGGCAGGCAGTCGGCCAGAAGGTCGGCGAGGTAGGGATCGAGCAGGATGGTGGGGATCCTGGAGTCGCGGTCGTAGGCGGCGGCGATGCGGTCGAGGAAGGCCGAGCGGATGATGCAGCCCGCCCGCCAGATCCGCGCCACGGTGGCGAGCGGCACCTCCCATCCGTGCTCCGCGGAGGCCGCCTGCATGGCGGCGAAACCCTGGGCGTAGGCGAGGATCTTGCCGGCGATCAGCGCCTTCTCGAGCACGTCCCGGTCGCCGTCGAGCGCCGTGCCGGAAAGGCTCTGCGGCCGCGAGGCGAAGCGGGCGGAGATCGTGCGGCGCAGGTCGAGGGCGGCCGAGGTGCTGCGCGCGTCCACCGCCGCGGCGATCGCCGAGACCGGCACGCCGAGGTCCAGCGCCTCCATCACCGACCAGCGGCCGGTGCCCTTCTGCCCGGCGCTGTCGACGATGACGTCAACCAGCGGCCCGCCCGTGTCGGCGTCGCGCGCCCGCAGCACGTCGGCGGTGATCTCGACGAGGTAGCTGTCGAGCGGCCCGCGCCGCCAGTCGGCGAAGACGTCGGCGATGGCGGATGCCTCGAGGCCGAGGCCGTGGCGCATCAGGCCGTAGATCTCGGCGATCATCTGCATGTCGGCATATTCGATGCCGTTGTGGATGGTCTTGACGAAGTGGCCGGCCCCGCCGGGGCCCACATAGGCGGCGCAGGGCTCGCCGTTGAAGCGGGCGGCGATCGCGGTCAGCACCGGCTCTGCGCGGCCCCAGGACTCGCGGGTGCCGCCGGCCATGATCGACGGCCCGTGGCGCGCGCCCTCCTCGCCGCCCGAGACACCGATGCCGAGGAAACTGAAGCCCCTGGCGGTGAGGTCCGCGGCCCGACGCACGGTGTCGTGGAAGTTGGCGTTGCCGGCGTCGATCACCGTGTCGCCCTCGGCGAGCAGCGGCAGCAGCAGCGCGATCGTCTCGTCCACCGGCGCGCCGGCCTGGACCATCACGATGATCTGCCGCGGCGGCTTCAGCTCCGCGACCAGGCCCTCCAGCGTGTCGCAGGCCACCAGCCGCTCCTTCAGCGGGCCGGCCGCGTCCATCGCCTCGGCGATGCGGCCGGCCGAGCGGTTGTGGATCGCCACCGTGAAGCCCTTCTCGGCGATGTTGAGCGCGAGGTTGCGCCCCATCACGGCAAGTCCCACCACTGCGATATCCGCCGACGCCATTCCCCTGGCTCCCCTTATCCCGATCCGTTGCGCCCGTGGACGAGGCCCGGGGCGCGGGAGGCGCATACTACGCCATGACGGCCTCGAGGCCACCCCGGAACGGCGAGCCCTGTCCGGGCCTTGATCCACGTCAAGGCCCCCGGCGGCGCGGTGGCCGACCCTTGCCGGCAGGGGATCCCGGTTCCCGGGACCGGCGGCAAGGGAGACGGCCATGTGCGGAGACATCACCGGCGGGGATTGCACGAACTGCGCGATGGGCCATGCCGAGCCGGAGCTGATGCGGCGGATGAGCGAGGCGCTCGGGGTCGACCGGCTCCTCGGCGAGACGGAGCGCGCCGCGGCTGCCGAGCGCTGCGAGGCCTGCACCGACACCCAGCCCTGCGAGGACTTCCTGGCCGAGGCCGACCTCCGCGGCGTCGACCATGCCCCCGGCTTCTGCCGCAACAAGGACCTCTTCGACGAACGCGCCAGCGAGGCGCCGTCGACCTTCTGACCGGCAGGACGGCTCAGCCCGCGCCGGACTCCGGCAGGTTCGCCTCGATCACCGCGAGGATGCGCGGATCGCGCGGCTTCACGGGAGAGTCGAAGGCGGCGATCAGGTGGCCGTCGGGCGAGATCAGGTACTTGTGGAAGTTCCACTTCGGCGCCCGTCCCGGCCCGAGGGTCTCCGCCGCCCAGGCATAGAACGGATGCGCATCGGGACCGCGCACGCGCACCTTGTCGGTCAGCGGGAAGTCGACGCCGTATTCGCCGGAGCAGAAGCCCTTGATATCGCTCGCCGAGCCCGGCTCCTGGCCGCCGAAGTCGTTGGACGGGGCGCCGATCACCACAAGCCCGCGGTCGCGGTAGGCCTCCCACAGCGCCTGCAGGTCGGCATACTGGGGCGTGAAGGCGCACTCCGAGGCGGTGTTGACCAGCATCACCAGCTTGCCGCGATAGGCCGACAGCGGCATTCCCGCGCCCTCGATGGTGCGGAATGCGAAGCGGTGCGCCGGCCCGCCGACGCTCCCTTCCGCGGCGAAGGCCGTGGGGACGGCGGCGGCGAGGGCCGCAAGCGCGGCCGCGCACATCAGGCGACGACGGTCGATCATGGTTTCTCCTCCGGCAGGCGCGCCCCCGCCCTCCCCCGCTCCTACGCGGCCGAGCGGCGGTCGGTTCTGTCGCCCGCCTCGAAGAGGTCGTCGTCCTCGTCCGCCGGGTCGTTGCCCCCGGCCGGAACGGCCGGCGCGGAGCGGACCTTCTCGATGAAGGCGGCGGCGGGCAGCGGCGGGGAGAAGAGGTAGCCCTGGGCAGTGCGCACGCCCTTGGCGGCGAGGTGGTCGGCCTGGTCCTGCCGCTCCACCCCCTCGGCGATGATGCCGAGGCCGAGCTGGGCGCCGAGCTCGATCAGCGTGTCGACGATCGTCTCGGCCGAGTGGTCGGTGCCGATGTCGTCGATGAACATCTTGTCGATCTTGATGATATCGACGCCGAGCTTCTGCAGGTAGGCGAGGCCGCCGTGGCCGGTGCCGACGTCGTCCAGCGCCACCGAGGCGCCGAGGCTCTGGATCCGGGCGATGATGCTGCGCGACAGCGCGAGGTCCTTCAGCGGGTGCTGCTCGGTGACCTCGAAGCAGAGCTGGCGGTACTCGATCCCGCTGTCCTTGTAGATCCGGCGGATGTCGTCGATGATCTCCAGGTCGTTGAAATGCATCGCCGTGAGGTTGACCGAGAGCTTGAACTCCGGGTGCTCGGCGTAGAGCTCGCCGCAGTCCTGCACCGTCTTCTCCATCACCTGCCGCGTGATGTCGCGGATGAGCCCGGTCGCCTCGGCGTAGGGCAGGAACTGGCCGGGCGACACCATGGTGCCGTCCGAGCGCTGCCAGCGCACCAGCACCTCGCAGCCGAGGATGGCGCCGGTCTTCAGGTCGAACACCGGCTGGTAGTAGGGCACGAACTCGCGGTTGCGGATCGCCTTGGTGAAGCTGTCGCCGGAGTCCCGCCGCCAGGCGGCGACCAGGCTGAGGGCGAAGGCGACGAGTCCGCACAAGGTGGCGAGCACGATGACGATCAGCCTGAGCGGCGCCACCGTATCCAGCGCCGCCCGGGCGGAGGTCGATACCGTGACCTTGATCGGGAAGCGGTGCGAGGTGATCGTCTCGGTGATCGAACCGGGCTCCGACTGCGCCCGCCAGCCGGTCTCGCGCCGGTACCAGAGCGAGCCGTCCTCGAGGAAGACGGCCGCCTCCATCACATCCTGGACCGCCTCGGACCCGGGGGCGATCTCGATGGCGCCGCGCTGGATCCGGGCGACGAGGCGGCGGTCGTCGCCGGTCCGCAGCGTCACCATCGCCTGTCGGTCGTCCCGCCCGTCGGTGAGGATGCCGAGCATCACCGGCGGATCGCCCGGGTCGGCGGCGGGCAGCCGCACCGGCTGGGCGAGCGAGCCCATCGGTTCGCCGCAGAGCAGCGTCCCGGCGGTGTCAACCACGCCGATCTGGCTGATGTGCCAGCTCGCGAAGGCGAAGCGGCCGTAGGCGCGCCGGTCGGCCATGGTGCAGGAGACGTGGCCGGCGGCGCGCACCTCGCGCAGCACCGAAAGCGCCTCGCCCACCACCGTCTCCGCCCGCTCCACATAGCGGTCGGCGACCGCGAGCGTCTCCGCCCGGCCGGCTGACAGCGCATGGCGGGTCAGCACGGTGTCGGAGACGAGGATCGGCGCCCCGGCCACCAGGATCGCCGGACCGAAGATCTTCAGGGCGCGGAGGACGAGAGCGCGCAAGGACCAATTCCCATCTGTTCGCCCGCACCTTGCGCCCGTGCCGTGAAAAAACGCTTTACCACGCCAGCATTCTGCCGAAGCATTATTCCTCCGCGGCTGCATTCATCACGCCCGTGCGATGCAATTTGTCCGGCACGTCCGTTGCCAAGTCGGAGTTCGGCGGGCAATGTCGCGCCGTCACCGAGGGTGTGCCCGGGCGGACCGTAAACAGCTTGCCGCCCGGACAAACGTTCGGTCAGATTGTCGATGGAAGCGACGGCGGACGCCGGGAGAACCGTCGCGGCAGGCACACCCTCGTGACCCGGCTGTTGGGAGTGACCGCATGCTTTCGGATCGCAAGGTGACGGCTTCGGTGGCCGCCCTGATGCTCCTCGCCTCGACGTCCACCGTCTTCGCCGCCACCGAGCAGGAGATCACGGACGCTCTCGAGGCCCTGTTCGCCGCCAGCAACGACACAGGCACGATCGAGCTCGGCTCGCCGACCGCCGAGGGCGACACCCTCGTCTACCGCAACGTCACCTTCTCGATGGACTCGCCCCAGGGCGCCGGCACGGGCCGGATCGAGACGCTGACGCTCACCGCTCCCGACCTCAACGACGCCGGCGGCCTGGTCGCCGACTCCGTGGTCGCCGGCGGCGTGAGCGTCGAGACCGAGGACGGCGAATCGGTGCGGATCGCCTCGATGTCCACCACGGGCCTCGACGTCACCCCCGGCGCCGCGGGCGCCGACCCGGTCAGCCGCTTCGAGACCGTCACCGCGGAGGACCTGGTCGTGGAAGCGCCCGACCAGCCGCCGTTCAGCATCGACCTCATCGAGATCGAGGCCAGCGACTACGTGGACGGCATCGCCCGCAGCGGCAGCTTCGAGATCTCGGGCATCCGCCTCGACGTGGACGAGGTGGCCAGCGAGGAGCCCGCCGCGCAGCAGCTGAAGGACCTCGGCTACGAGGAGGTGGTGCTCGGGATCAGCGGCGCCGGCACCTGGGACGACCAGGCCGGCACCGCCTCCCTCGACGACCTCACCATCGCGGGCGAGAACATGGGTTCGGTCTCGCTCAGCGCCATCCTCGGCGGCTTCACGCCGGAGGTGGTCGAGAGCCTGCAGGCGACCGAGCCCTCGCCGGAGGTGATGGGGCAGATCACCCTGCAGGAGGCCGCGATCAGTTTCGAGGACGCCTCCATCACCGGCAAGCTCCTGGACATGCAGGCCGGCCAGATGGGCGCCGACCGGGCCACCTTCGTGGAGCAGATCTCGGCCGCGCTGCCGCTGATGCTGAGCGCTGTCGGCAACCCGGGCTTCCAGGAGAAGCTCGCGACCGCGGCCTCCGCCTTCCTGAAGGACCCGCAGAACATCACGATCTCGATCGCGCCGTCCCAGCCGATCGACCTGATGACGCTGATGATGACCGGCCAGACCGCGCCGCAGACCCTGCCGGACGTGCTCAACGCCGAAGTGACCGCCAACGAGCCGGAGTGATCCGGCCAGACGGCCGGCGCCCGGATAGGCGCCGGCCGCCAGAAGCATGGCATCGGCAGAAAACCGTTCAGGAGAGTCCATGATGCGTGCGACAGGCCGCTGGATCCTTGCAACCGCCGCCATCCTCGCGGCCGCGCCGGCCGCCGCCGCCACGGCGCGCGAGGATCTCGTCCGCGAGTTCCTCGAGGGCTACAGCTTCGGGCTCGAGGTGCAGATCGGCGAGTCGCGCTGGGAGCCCGAAGGCCGGACCGTGGTGCTGGAGGCCGTGACCATCGGCCAGCCGGGCGACCCGCTCACCTTGACCTTCAACGAACTCGCCTTCTTCGATCCGCGCCGCACCCACGACGGCCTGTTCGCCGCCGATGCGGTCCGCGGCTCAGGCGTTGCCTGGACGGTGCGGGTTGACCCCGAGGCCTGGTTCCCGGCCCTCGCCGGCCCCGAGGCGCCGACGGAGGCCGGCGATCCCGAGGCCGGGGATCCCTCCGGGTCAGATGCGACCGACGATGACAGCGCGGGCCCGGCCGCGCCCGGCCAGTCGGCCGAGGGCGGCGCCGACAATGCCGCGCCGGGCGAGGCGGCCGGCCCGCCCGACGAGGAGGCTCCCGCGACGGGCGGCGAGGGGGCGGACGACGGCCTCGATATCGAGGCGGCTTTCAGCGGTCCCTTCGAGGTGATCGGCGGCGCCGAGGGCTTTCTCTACGAGCGGGTCGAGTTCCCCTTCGCCGCGCCGGACTTCGCCGCAACCGACCTGGTCGCCAACCTCGGCGCCTACTTCGACTGGACCCTTCTCCACCGCTTCGACTGGTTCGAGATCACCAACGCCCGGCTGGAGACCGTCGGGCTTCCCGATGGCAACAGCCGGAGCAGCTACGGGCTCGCCTACATGGCGGGCCTGCACGACGGCCGCCTCGAGCGCTCCGGCGCCAGCGACATCGAGCAGACGGTCAGCGCGGAAGGCCGCGAGCAGACCACCCGGATCGCCAGCGCCTACACGGTCGGCGTCGACCTCCGGGCGATCTTCGACGCCATCGATCCGCGCCGCTACGAGAACGGCGTCGGCGATGGCCGCTGGCGGACCGGCGTGCTGCAGGTGGGCTACAACAACATGACGGTGGAGGTGCCCGAGGGCACCGTCTCGATCGTCAACCTCGAGGCGAACGGCGTGCGGGTTCGCCAGACGGCGAAGCCCATCCTGTCGCTCTACGCCACCCTGTTCTCCAACCCGACCGTCATCGAGGACGATCCGGCGACCTTCCTGCGCGACCTCATGCCCGCCGCCTTCGGCTTCTATGGCGTCGACTTCGTGCAGATGAACGGCTTCGAGTTCACCTCGCCGACCGGCGCCCGCTTCGCCATCGGCCAGTTCGACCTGAACGGCGCCGACAGCGACGCCGTCGGCGCGGTCACGCTGCGCGAGATCCAGCTCGACACCGGCATGTTCGGGTCCGGCTCGCTGGAGCTGCTGACCTTCAACAACATCCGCTTCGGCTCGCTCGCCGCCTGGATCGACTTCGCCATGGCCGCGGCCGAGGAGGAGGAACCGCCGCCGCAGGCGATCATCGAAGCCGTGATGGACGGCATGCCGACGCTCGACTTCTTCGAGATGGCCGGGCTCACCATCGAGACGCCCACCGGCACCGTCGGCCTCGATTCCCTGGCGATGACCAGTTCGGACTACCTGCGCCAGATCGCGCAGCGCTCGGACACGACCCTGACCCGCCTGGCGATCCCGGTCTCCCTGATCCCCGATCCCGAGGGCCGCGCGCCGCTGGAGCGCATGGGCTACGACCGGATCGTGCTGTCCGGCGCCGCCTCGATCCACTTCGACATGGAGAGCGGCCACTTCCGGCTGCTCGACGCCACGCTCGAGGCGGAGGAGATGGGGATCCTCGGCGCCAGCCTGCATGTCTCCAACCTGCCGCTCGAGGCCCTGCTCGCCGACCCCGAGACGGCCGAGGAGCGCATGAAGGAAGCCACCTTCGTCGGCGCCAGCGTCAGCTTCGGCAACCAGTCGATCGTCGAGCGGGCCTTCCGCATGCAGGCGGAGGACATGAACCAGGATCCGGAGACCTTCCGCCGCAACACGGCGGGCGCGATTCCGCTGATGCTCGGTTTCCTCGGAGACCCGGAGCTGCAGCGCAGCTTCGCCGAGCCGATCGCCGACTTCCTGAAGGATCCGAAGTCGCTGACGCTGGTCGCCGAGCCGGTCGCGCCGGTGCCGCTCGGGGCGCTCGAGGGGATCGACCAGGGGATGCCGCCCGGCGAGGTGATCCGCCTCCTCGGCGTCCGCCTCCTCGCCAACGAATAGGGCGGGGCCGCAGCCGGCCCCGCCCCATCCGAATTCGGTTCGTTGCGGCGCCCGCCCGGTCAGCCCGGCAGGTTCAGGCGGAGGTGCAGTTCGCGCAGCTGCCTGTTGGACGGCGACGACGGCGCGCCCATCAGGAGGTCCTCGGCGCGCTGGTTCATCGGGAACAGCGCCACCTCGCGAAGGTTCTCCGCCCCGCAGATCAGCATGATGATGCGGTCGATGCCGGCCGCCATGCCGCCGTGCGGCGGTGCGCCGTACTGGAACGCCCGGTAGAGCCCGCCGAAGCGCTCCTCCACGTCGGCCTTCGTCAGGCCCACCAGTTCGAAGGCCTTCACCATCAGCTCCGGCGACTGGTTGCGGATCGAGCCGGAGGCGATCTCGTAGCCGTTGCAGACCATGTCGTACTGGAAGGCCTTCAGCGACAGCGGGTCCTGCGAGGTCAGCGCCTCCAGCCCGCCCTGCGGCATGGAGAAGGGATTGTGGGCGAAGTCGAGCCGCTTCTCGTCCTCGTCCCACTCGTAGAAGGGGAAGTCGACGATCCAGCAGAGCTCGAAGCGGTTCTCGTCGACGAGGCCGAGGTCCGTGCCGATCCGGGTCCGCGCGTCGCCGGCGAACCTGTGGAACTTGGCCGGGTCGCCGGCGACGAAGAAGGCGGCGTCGCCCTCCCCGAGGCCGAGCGCCAGGCGCAGCGCCTCGGTCCGCTCGGGACCGATGTTCTTGGCGAGCGGGCCGGCGCCCTCGAGCGCGCCGTTCTCGCTGCGCCAGAAGATGTAGCCGAGGCCCGGCTGGCCCTCCGACTGCGCCCAGGCGTTCATCCGGTCGCAGAAGGCGCGGCTGCCGCCGGTCTTCGCCGGGATCGCCCAGACCTCGGTCTTCGGGTCCGCCTCGATCATCCGCGCGAACACCTTGAAGCCGGAGCCGGCGAAGTGCTCGGCGACGTTGGACATCCGGATCGGATTGCGAAGGTCCGGCTTGTCGGTGCCGAAGGTGCGGATCGCCTCGTCGAACGGAATGCGCGGGAACGCCTGCGTCACCGGCCGGCCCCCGGCGAACTCCTCGAAGACGCCCCGGATCACCGGCTCCATGGTGGTCCAGACGTCCTCCTGGGTGACGAAGCTCATCTCCAGGTCGAGCTGGTAGAACTCGCCGGGGAGGCGGTCGGCGCGCGGGTCCTCGTCGCGGAAGCAGGGGGCGATCTGGAAATAGCGGTCGAAGCCGGCGACCATCAGCAGCTGCTTGTACTGCTGCGGCGCCTGCGGCAGGGCGTAGAACTTGCCCGGGTGGATGCGGCTCGGGACCAGGAAGTCGCGGGCGCCCTCGGGCGAGGAGGCGGTGAGGATCGGCGTCGCGTACTCGCCGAAGCCGATCTCATGCATGCGCCGGCGCATCGACCCGATCACCTTCGTCCGGGTGACGATGTTGCGGTGCAGCGTCTCGCGGCGAAGGTCGAGGAAGCGGTACTTGAGCCGCACCTCCTCGGGATACTCCGGCTCGCCGAACACCGGCAGCGGCAGCTCGCGGGCGACCGACAGCACCTCGAGGTCGCGCACATAGACCTCCACCTCGCCGGTGGAGAGGTTGGGGTTCACCGTCTCGGGGCTGCGCTTCTTCACCTCGCCGTCGATGCAGATGACCCATTCGGCGCGGACCGTCTCGGCCGCCTTGAAGGCGGCGCTGTCCGGGTCCACCACGCACTGGGTGATGCCGTAGTGGTCGCGCAGGTCGATGAACAGCAGCCCGCCGTGGTCGCGCACCCGGTGCACCCAGCCCGACAGCCGGGCGGTCGCGCCGACGTCGGCGCTGGCGAGCGCCCCGCAGGTGTGGGTCCGATAGCGATGCATGGGTCTCGTCCCGGGCAGGTGTGAACGCTCCGGCGGGGCCCCTGCCCGGCCGGCGGCGGAACACCACACATCCGCATGCGGCTTGTCAAGGCGGCGGCGGCGCGGCCGGCGGCGCAAATACCGGGAGCCTCGCGGGAATTCCGCGCATCGATGGCGCGACAGGGCCGAAAAGACGGGCTATATATCCCGAAGCCATGACGATGATCACCACCACCAAGGCGCTGGCCGAGGCCTGCGCGTCCCTTTCCCGCCACGAAGCCGTCACCGTCGACACGGAGTTCCTCCGGGAAACGACGTTCTGGCCGAGGCTCTGCGTCATCCAGATGGCGAGCCCCGACGACGTCCATGTCGTCGACGCGCTCGCGCCGGGGATCGACCTCGGGCCGTTCCTCGACCTGATGCGCGACGAAGCGGTGATGAAGGTCTTCCACGCCGCCCGCCAGGACATCGAGATCATCTGGCACCTCGGCGGCTTCGTGCCGCACCCGGTGTTCGACACCCAGGTGGCCGCGATGGTCTGCGGCTTTGGCGATTCGATCTCCTACGACCAGCTGGTCCAGCGCACCACCGGCGCCCAGATCGACAAGTCGCACCGCTTCACCGACTGGAGCCGCCGGCCGCTGAGCGAGAGCCAGCTCACCTATGCCCGGGCGGACGTCACGCACCTGCGCGACGTCTATCGCTTCCTCAAGGCCAACCTCGAGGAGCAGGGCCGCGCCGACTGGGTGATGGAGGAGATGGAGGTGCTGACCTCCGAGTCCACCTATCGCTCCGACCCGGCGGACGCCTGGAAGCGGCTGAAGATGCGGCTGAAGAAGCCGCGCGAGCTGCAGATCCTGAAGGAGATCGCCGCCTGGCGCGAGCGCGAGGCGCAGAGCCGCGACGTGCCGCGCTCGCGCGTCCTCAAGGACGACACCCTGTTCGAGATCGCCACCCACGCGCCGACCGAGCCGCAGAAGCTCGCCGAGCTGCGCACCATTCCGAAGGGGTGGGAGCGCTCGCGCAGCGGCGAGGACCTGATCGGGGTGGTCCGCCGGGCGCTGGAGATGCCGAAGGAGGAGTGGCCGAAGCTGCCGCGCGGCCGCCAGGCGCCCGAGGGCTCCGGCGCCGCCGTCGACCTGATGAAGGTGCTGCTCAAGCTCGTCAGCGAGAACGAGGGCGTGGCGGCGAAGATCATCGCCACCGTCGACGACCTCGAGGAGATCGCCACCTCCGACGACGCCGACGTGCCGGCGCTGCGCGGCTGGCGGCGCGAGCTGTTCGGCGAGACGGCGCTGAAGGTCAAGCGCGGCGAGATCGCCCTCTGCTTCGACGGCAAGAAGGTGGTCGCCGTGGAAGGGCCGGGCCTGCCGGCGAGCCGCGGCCGCAGGGCCACGGCGGCGGAGTAGGAGGCGGCGCGGAGCCGGGCCTTGCATGCGCGGCGGACCGCCCTTCTCGCCCCCGACGGTCGCCCCGCCGGACCCGCCCTACGGCCGCTGGCGCGGCGCCCTCGTGCTTGCCCGCAACCCGGTCGAATGGTGGCCGCAGCGCCTCTATGACGGCGAGAGCCTGACCTTCACCCGGGGCGACCGCCGGTTCCTGCTGGTCACCGACCCGGTGGACGCGGAGGCGGTCCTGCTCGGCCGCGCCGACGCCTTCGCCCGCTCCTATCTCACCCGCCTCACCCTCGGCCCGGCCCTCGGCGAGGGCCTGCTCACCAGCGACGGCGAGCGCTGGCGGGCCCAGCGCCGGCTCGCCGCCCCGGCCTTCCGGCCGCCCTCGATCGCCGCCCTGCAGCCGGTGATGCGGCGCGCCGCCGAGGCCGCGGCCGAGCGCCTCGCCGCCCGCCCCGGCCGGGTCGACGTCATGGCCGAGATGGTGCACGCCACCTTCGACATCATCCTTGAGACGACGCTCGGCGCGGACGCCGGGCGGGTGGACCGGGCGGCGGCGGCCCGGGACGTGACGGTCTACCTCGAGACGGTCGGCAACCCGGACGTCCTCGACGTGCTCGGGCTGCTGACATGGCTGCCGCGTCCCTGGAAGCGTGCCGGCTTCAGGGCCGCCCGGCGCATGCGGGCGGACATCCATTCAATCATCGCCGAGCGTCGGCGACAGGGGGTGGCGGCGCCGGCGGCGGCGGCGGCGGCGGCGGCGGCGGTGGAGGACGGCGGCAGCGCCGACCTGCTCTCCCAGCTTCTCGCCGGCACCGACCCGGAGACCGGCGCGCCGATGGCCGACGAGCGGGTCGCCGACAACCTGCTCACCTTCATCGCCGCCGGCCACGAGACGACGGCGCTGGCGCTGACCTGGACCCTCTCCATCCTCGCCCGCCTGCCCGGCCTGCAGGACGACATCGCCGCCGAGGCGGCGGCGCTCGGGCCGCCGGGGCCGGACGCGGCGGAGCGGCTCCAGCTTGCCCGCCGGGTGCTGATGGAGGCGATGCGCCTCTACCCCCCGGCGCCGCTGATCGTGCGAGACGTGGTGGCGGAGGCGGAGGTCGCCGGCGTCCGGCTGCGGCCGGGCGACCACGTCTCGATCGCCGTCTACCCGATGCAGCGCAACCGGCGGGTCTGGGACGAGCCGGGCGTCTTCGACCCCGACCGCTTCCTCCCCGAGCGGATCGCCGCCCGCCACCGCTTCGCATGGATCCCCTTCGGCGGCGGCCCGCGCATCTGCATCGGCATGGGCTTCGCCATGACCGAGGCGGTGACGGTGCTCGCCACACTCTGCCGCCGGCTCCGCTTCGCCGCCGTCGAGGACCACGCCATCGTGCCCGTGCAGCGGGTGACGCTGCGCCCGCGCGGCGGCATGCCGCTCGAGGTGCGGGTGCGCGGGGACGGCGCCGGCCCCTCCCCTCCCTGACCGGCATCGCCGCCGCGGCGGCGCGGCGGGCGGGCCGACCGGCCCCTTGTCTCCGGCGACCTGCCGGTGCTTACCTTGGGCCAACGGAGTCGCCATGTACCAGCCGCCCCATTTCCGCGAGGACCGCCTCGAGGTCCAGCACGCCCTGATCCAGGCCCGCCCGCTCGGCACGCTCGTCACCGCCGGCCCGGCGGGGCTCCTCGCCAACCACATCCCCTTCCTGCTCGACCCCGCCGCCTCGCCGCTCGGCACGCTGCGCGCCCATCTCGCCCGCGCCAACGACCAGTGGCGGGACCTTGCGGCCGTCGGGGAGTGCCTCGTCGTCTTCCAGGGCGCGGACGACTACGTCTCGCCCTCCTGGTACGCGACCAAGCTGGAGACCGGGAAGGTGGTGCCGACGTGGAACTACGTGGCGGTGCACGCCTCCGGGCGGCCCCGCGTGATCGAGGACGCCGACTGGCTGCGCGCCCAGCTCGACGGCCTGACCGACCTCCAGGAGGGCCGGCGCCCGCGCCCCTGGCGGGTGGACGACGCGCCGGCGTCCTATGTCGCCGCGCAGGTCCGCGGCATCATCGGCGTGGAGATCCCGATCGCGCGGATCGAGGGCAAGTGGAAGGCGAGCCAGAACCGCCCGGAGGCCGACCGCGACGGCGTCGTGCGCGGCCTCACCCTCGAGGGCCCCGGCTCGGCCGAGATGGCGGCGATCGTTGCCGAGCGCGGCGGCCGCGCTCGCTGAGGGCGCGGCCGGCGGCGGACGGCGGCGGCGTCAGGCCGCCACGTCGCGGACGAAGGACTGGATCCGGCGCTCCAGCGCCGCGGCGGCGTCCACCACCTCGGAAACGGCGGCGGCGAGGTCCTCGGCGGACCGGTTGGTCTCCTCGGCGGCCCGGGTGGAGTCGCGCGAGATCTCGGCGACCCGGGCCGTGCCGTCGGCGGCGGCGCCGATCGAGCGGGCGATCTCCCCGGTGGCCTTCTCCTGCTCGCCCATCGCCGCGGCGATCGAGGCGGTGGAGCGCTGCACGTCCTCGATGCGGGTGGCGATGCCGGAGATCGCCTCGACAGCGTTGCGGGTGCTGCCGGCGATGGCGGAGATCCGCTGGGCGATGTCCTCGGTCGCCCGGGTGGTCTGGTTGGCGAGGTTCTTCACCTCGGAGGCGACCACCGCGAAGCCCTTGCCCATCTCGCCGGCCCGCGCCGCCTCGATGGTGGCGTTGAGGGCGAGGAGATTGGTCTGGGCGGCGATGTCCTGGATGATGTTGACCACGTCGCCGATCCGCTCCGCCTCCGAGGCCAGGGTGGCGACGTCCTCCGTCGTGCGCAGCACGGTGTCGCGGGCGTCGTCGACCACCGACTTCGTCCGGCCCACGTGCCCGTTCATCTCCTGGATCGAGGCGGCCATCTCGTCGGCGGCCGCGGCCATGGTCTGCACGGTGGACGAGGCGGTGCTCGACTGGTCGGCCGCCGCGCCGGCGCTGCGCGAGGCGTTGGCCGAGAGGCCGGAGAGCCGGGTCGTCTCGCCGTTCATCCGGGCGGTGAGGTCGCGGACGCGGGCGATCAGCCCGTCCACGTCGCTGCGGAAGCCGGCGATGGTCCGGTCGACCTCGGCGCGGCGGGCGGCCTCCCGCTCGGCGGCGGCGGACTGCTCGGCCATCAGCCGGCTCGCCTCGGCCTCGGCCCTGGCGACGGTCTCGATCGTCTCCCCGGCGGACCGGAACAGCGCCTCGACCCGGGTGGTGATCCAGGCGAGCACGATGGTCTGGAGCACCAGGATCACCGCATGCACCAGCACCCGGGCGAGGTCCGGGGTCGAGGTCGGGAACACCGCCGAGGGCAGCGCGAAGTTGAGCGCCAGGTGGTGGACGGCGGTGACGCCGGCAAAGGCGATGAGGGCGCGCCAGTCGCACCAGCCGGCGGTCACCGCCAGCATGGCGAAGAAGTACATGTGGATGTCGACCTGGTAGGGATGGCCCGCCAGTTCGAACACCATGATCGCGACGAGGCCGGCGGCGGCCATCGAGGTGACGATCCGGGTGGCGGCGCTGGTGCGGTCCGCCCGCCAGGTCAGCGTCGCCGCGGCGGCGATCGCGACCGCGCCGACCAGCGGCACCAGCGGCGGGGAGGAACTGACGAGGATCGCCAGCGCGGCGACGATCAGCACGTTGAACCAGAGGAAGGCGACGAAGCCGGCGCCGAAGTCGGTCCTGATCCTGTTGAGGTCCTGCATGTGCTCACTCACCCGAGATGCAGCCGAAGAGGCCCGCCGGATCGATCACCAGCATCGCCCCCTCCGCGTAGAGCCGACCGACGAAACCCTCGTCCTCGCCCGCCGCGACCGCGACCCAGTCGCGCCCGCCGGAGTCGATGAGCCGCCCTCCCGCCCGCGCGACCAGCGAGACGACCTCCTCGGGCGCGGACCCGGGCGCGACGAGCACCGCCACCTCGGCGGACTTCGGCACCAGGGCGGCGGCCGCCATGGCGGTGCCGACGAGCAGGGCGTTGAGAGCGACGATGGCGGTGGCGCGCATGGGGGACCGTCGGTGTGTTTCGCCGCCACTCTAGGGCATCGACGGTTAAAGAATGCGCCATGTCTGAGGCGACCTGCGCCGCGCCCGGGCGCCGGTCACGACGTCGTGAGGCCGTTGCCTTCGCCGGCGGGTCGGGGCAGATCGGTGATGGTCGAACCTGCCGTCCGGAGATCCGATTCGGTGACGATGCCCATGCGAAAACAGCCGGTGCTGCTCGCCCTGGCCGCGAGCCTCGCCGGAGCGATGCCGGCCGGGGCGGCGACGGTCTCTCGTGACGCGCTGTCGCGGATGATGCTCGACAGCTGCATCTACCGGCAGCATGCGGTCAAGGACGTCGACCGCGCCAGCCTGGTGGACGACTGCCGCTGCGCCGTGACGGCGGCGATGACGCGCATCGAGGGCGAGCGCTTCGAACTGCCGCGGTCGGGCGGGCTCACCGGCCCGCAGGACCAGGCCGTCCGCGAGGGCATCGCGGCCTGCTTCGGCCGCTGACGCCGGAGGATCCTCGCCCGCTCAGCCGGCGTCCCTGATCGGCGGCGTCACCAGCGAGGCGGTGCCGTCGAAGTCGATTCCGTCGAAAACGATGCGCCCGTCCTCGAGGCGCACGGCGCCGCGGGCGACCAGGGCGAGCGCATGGGGGTAGAGCCGGTGCTCGGCCGCGAGCACCCGGCGGGTCAGCGTCACGGCGTCGTCGTCGGGCAACACCGGCACCACCGCCTGGGCGATCACCGGGCCGGCGTCCACCTCGGGGCTGACGAAATGGACCGAGCAGCCCGCCACCCGCGCGCCGTCGGCGATCGCCCGGGCGTGGGTGTCGAGCCCCCGGTAGGCAGGCAGCAGCGAGGGATGGATGTTGACGAGGCGGCCGCTCCAGCGGTCGATGAAGGCGGTCGACAGCACCCGCATGAAGCCGGCGAGGGCCACGATCTCGACGCCGTGCTCCTCGAGCACCGCCGTCATCGCCGCCTCGAAGCTCGCCTTGCCCGGATGCGCCTTGTGGTCGACGGCGACGGCCGGCACGCCGGCGGCCCGGGCGATCTCGAGGCCCGGCGCATCGGGGCGGTTGGAGATCACCACCGCCGGGGCGGCCGGATAGGACGCCTCGCCCATGGCCGCGACCAGCGTCGCCATGTTGGACCCGCGACCGGAGATGAGGATGCCGACCCGCCGGCGCGCGTGCTCCGCTGCCACTTGCCGCTCCGTCACCAGGAGAGCGCGCCGTCGAACAGCGTCCGCGGCCCGCCGTCGTCGGCGACGAGTTCGCCGAGCCGGATAACCGTCTCGCCCTCGCGCCCCAGCACCGCTGCAACCGCGTCGGCCTCGGAGGGCTCGACCACCACCGCCATTCCGACGCCGCAGTTGAAGGTGCGCAGCATCTCCGCCTCCTCGATGCCGCCCGCCTGCGCCAGCCAGCGGAACACCGCGGGCGGGGCGACGGCGGAGAGGTCGACGCGGGCGGAGACGCCCGGCGGCAGCACCCGCGGGATGTTGTCGACGAAGCCGCCGCCGGTGATGTGGGCGAGCGCCTTGATCCCCCGGGTTTCCCTCAGGGCCGCCAGGACCGGCCGCACGTAGATCCGCGTCGCCGTGAGCAGCGCCTCGCCGAGCATTTTCTCGTTGGCGAAGGGGGCGCGGTCGGCGTAGCCGAGGCCGGAGCGCTCGACCACGCGCCGCACCAGCGAGAAGCCGTTGGAGTGGACGCCGGAGGAGCCGAGGCCGAGCAGCACGTCCCCGGCCCGCAGGTCGCGCCGCGGCAGGATCGCGCTGCGCTCCACCGCGCCGACCGCGAAGCCGGCGAGGTCGTAGTCGCCGTCGGCGTACATGCCCGGCATCTCCGCGGTCTCGCCGCCGATGAGCGCGCATCCGGCGATCCGGCAGCCCTCGGCGATGCCCGCGATCACCGCCTCGGCGACGTCGACGGACAGCCGCCCGGTGGCGAAGTAGTCGAGGAAGAACAGCGGCTCCGCGCCCTGGACGACCAGGTCGTTGACGCTCATCGCGACGAGGTCGACGCCGACCCCGTCGTGGAGGCCGGCCTCGATGGCGACGCGCAGCTTGGTGCCGACCCCGTCGTTGGCGGCGACCAGCACCGGGTCGGCGTAGCCGCAGGCCTTGAGGTCGAACAGGCCGCCGAAGCCGCCGATGTCGGCGTCGGCGCCGATGCGCCGGGTGGACTTCACCAGCGGCTTGATGCGGTCGACGAGGGCGTTGCCCGCGTCGATGTCGACTCCGGCGTCGCGGTAGGTGAGGCCGGCCGGCCGGGGCTCGTCGGTCATGGCAGATGGTCCCGTATGATCTGGCGGGTCTGGCCGCGAGAAACACCGAAGCACCGGGCTTGGCAAGCCCGCAGGAGCCCCGCCGGCCGTTTTCCCGTCCCCCGGTGCCGGCCCCCGCTTCAAATCCGGTCCCGAACACGCCACATCTTGCCAAGGATCCGGGGGACCAGGGCGACGTGACCATACCGAACCTCATCACCATCGCGCGGCTGCTGGCCGTTCCCGCCCTCGTCCTCCTGCTCCTCGACGGGTCCTATGCGGTCGCCTTCGCCGTGTTCGTCGCCGCGGGCCTGTCGGACGCGATCGACGGCACCATCGCCCGCTGGGTGCCGGGGCAGGCGAGCGAGCTCGGCGCCTACCTCGACCCGATCGCCGACAAGGCGATGCTGGTGTCGCTGTTCGTCACGCTGGGCATTACCGGCTACATCGCCGCCTGGCTGGTGGTGCTGGTGGTCAGCCGCGACGTGCTGATCGTCGGCGGCGTCATGCTCGCCTGGATGATGGGCACGCCCATGCGGATCGCGCCGTCGCGGATCTCGAAGGCCAACACACTGGCGCAGATCCTGCTCGTCGGCTTCGTGCTGGCCAACCTGGGGCTCGGGCTGGGCCTCCAGTCCGTAATCCACGTCATGGCCTGGATCGTGGCCGCCTTGACGGCGGGGTCGGCGGCGGCCTACCTGATCGCCTGGATCCGCCACATGCGGCCGGAGCCCGGCTGAGCCGGCGCGGCTCGGGGCGCCCACGGGAGTGCTGACGTCGTGACGCTGAGAACAACGATCCTGTTCTGGGTGGGCGCAGCGCTCCTGTTCGGAGTCGTCCTGTGGATCTTCTCCGGCATCCTGCTGCCCTTCGTCGCCGGCATGGCGCTCGCCTACCTGCTCGATCCGGTCGCGGACCGGCTCGAGCGCTGGGGCATGTCGCGCATCCTCGCGGTCACGCTGATCCTCGTCATCTTCGTGCTGGTCTCGGTGATGGCGGTGATCATCGTGATGCCGATCCTCGGCCACCAGCTCGCCGGCTTCGCCCTGCGGCTGCCCGAATACGTCGACCGGCTGCAGGCGCTCGTCAACGATACGGCGGGCAGCCGGATCGTCGATGCGCTGAACATATCGCCCGCGGACGTGAAGGGATCGCTCGGCAGTATCGTCAACCAGGGCGCGGCGTGGCTCGGGCGCATCCTCTCCTCGGTCTGGAGCGGCGGGGCAGCGCTGATGTCGGTGGTCGCGCTGCTCGTGGTCACCCCGGTGGTCGCCTTCTACATGCTGCTCGACTGGGACCGCATGGTCGGGCAGATCGACGGTCACCTGCCGCGCGACCACAAGGAGACGATCCGCAGCCTCGCCCGCGAGATGGACGCAGGAGTCTCCAACTTCGTGCGCGGCCAGGTCTCGGTGTCCGCGCTGCTCGGCCTCTTCTACGCGATCGGGCTGACGCTGACCGGCCTCAACTTCGGCCTCCTCATCGGCATGTTCGCCGGGCTCATCAGCTTCATTCCCTATGTCGGCTCGATCATCGGCGGCATCCTGGCCATCGGCGTCGCGCTGGTGCAGTTCTGGCCGGACTGGACGATGGTCGCGATCGTGGCGGCGATCTTCGCCGCCGGCCAGTTCATCGAGGGCAACATCCTGCAGCCGAAGCTGGTGGGCGGCAGCGTCGGCCTGCACCCGGTCTGGCTTATGTTCGCCCTGTTCGCCTTCGGCGCGCTGTTCGGCTTCGTCGGCATGCTGATCGCGGTTCCCGCGGCGACGGCGGTCGCCGTGCTGATCCGCTTCGCCCTCGCCAAGTACCGGGAGAGCCCGCTCTACCTCGGCACCGAGGAGGCGGCGGCGGCGGAGGGGACGAGCGTCGGCGAGCGCCAGAGGGAAAAGAACCGATGAGCAACGGCCGCCCCCGGCAGCTGCCCCTGTCGATGCCGCACGAGCCGGCGCTCGGCCGCGCGGACTTCCTGGTCGGCGAGGCGAACGCGGACGCCACCGCCTTCATCGACGCCTGGCCGGACTGGCCGGCCTCTGTGGTGCTGCTGATCGGGCCGCCGGGGTCCGGCAAGAGCCACCTGGCGCGCGCCTTCGCCGAGCAGAGCGGCGCGCCGATCCTCTCCGCCGCCGACCTCGCCGGCGAGGATCCGACCACCCTGGTCGGGCGCGGCGCGGTCGCCCTCGAGGACGCCGACGATCCGGCGCTCGACCAGCGGGCGCTGTTCCACCTGCTCAACGCCGCCCGCAACCGCGGCGCCTCCGTGCTGATCACCGCCCGCGCGGTGCCGGCGGACTGGGGGCTGACGCTGCCGGACCTCGTCTCGCGCCTGCGCGCCGCCCAGCCGGCCTGCCTCGGCCCGCCGGACGACGACCTCCTGCGCCGGGTGCTGGTGAAGCTCTTCGCCGACCGGCAGATCGAGGTGGACGCGAGCGTCCTGCAGGTCCTGCTCAACCGGATGGAGCGTTCCTTCGCCGCGGCCGGACGGATCGTCGATACGCTCGACCGCGAATCGCTCGCGCGCGGCCGCCGGGTCACCCGGGCGATGGCCGCCGAGGTGGTGGCGGCTTCGGACGCGGACGACGATTGATTTTTTTCCTCGCGACCGCCGTCGCCGCCTTGTCATATTGTCGGGACAGGCTGTCCTCCGGCGGGACGGCCCGTGAAGACGTCGAGGGGGACAGGTCTTGGAGATGGAGGAGCAGACGCGCGGCAAGGGAGCCCAGGTGGCGGCCAGCGTGACGGCGGCCGCCGCGGCGGTGCCGGCCGGCGTGGACCTGATGACGAGCACGGCCCGGTTCATCAACCGGGAGCTCTCCTGGCTCGGCTTCAACCGGCGGGTGCTCGAGGAGGCGGAGAACCCGAGCCACCCCCTGCTCGAACGGCTGCGCTTCCTGTCGATCTCGGCGAACAACCTCGACGAGTTCTTCATGGTGCGCGTCGCCGGCATCAAGGGGCAGATCCGGGAGGGGGTCAACACGCTCTCCGACGACGGCCTGACGCCGGCCGAGCAGCTTGCCCGCATCAGCGAGGCCGCGGCGGCGCTGGCCGAGGCGCAGCAGAGCCGCTGGGTCGAGCTGCGCGCCGAGCTCGCCGGGGTCGGGATCGAGATCGTCCAGCCCGACGCGCTCAGCGCCGACGAGGTCTCCTGGCTGGAGGACTTCTTCCTCGCCTCCATCTTCCCGGTGCTGACGCCGCTGGCGGTGGATCCGGCCCACCCGTTCCCGTTCATCCCCAACCTCGGCTTCACCCTCGCCCTCGACCTCGAGCGCAAGCGCGACGGCGAGCGGATGACGGCGCTCATCCGCATGGCCGCCAAGATCGACCGCTTCGTCCGCCTGCCGGAGCGGCCGGATGCACCGGAGAAGATCCGCTTCGTCATCATGGAGCAGCTGCTCTCGCTGTTCGTCGAGCGGCTGTTCCCGGGCTACATCGTCCAGGGCCAGGGCGCCTTCCGCATCATCCGCGACAGCGACATCGAGGTGGAGGAGGAGGCGGAGGACCTGGTCCGGCTGTTCGAGAGCGCGTTGAAGCGCCGGCGCCGCGGCTCTGTGATCCGCCTCGAGTTCGAGAGCGCGACGCCCGCGCCGCTGCGCGACTTCGTCGCCGAGGCGCTCGGCTCCTCGCACGAGGAGGTGGCCCTGCTGGAAGGCGCGCTCGCGCTCAACGAACTCTCCCAGCTGGTCGCCCTCGACCGGCCGGAGTTGAAGTTCACGCCCTACACGCCGCGCTTCCCCGAGCGCATCCGCGAGCACGCCGGCGACTGCTTCGCCGCCATCCGCCAGAAGGACCTGATCGTCCACCACCCCTACGAGAGCTTCGACGTGGTGGTGCAGTTCCTGCGCCAGGCCGCCGCCGACCCCGACGTCATCGCCATCAAGCAGACCCTCTACCGCACCTCCAACGACAGCCCGATCGTCCGCGCGCTGATCGAGGCGGCGGAGGCCGGGAAGTCGGTGACGGCGCTGGTCGAGCTGAAGGCCCGTTTCGACGAGGAGGCGAACATCCGCTGGTCGCGCGACCTCGAGCGCGCCGGCGTGCAGGTTGTGTTCGGCTTCATCGAGCTGAAGACCCACGCCAAGCTGTCGCTCGTGGTGCGCCGCGAGGCGGGGCAGCTGACCACCTACTGCCACCTCGGAACCGGCAACTACCACCCGATCACCGCGCGCATCTACACGGACCTCTCCTACTTCACCGCCGACCCGCAGATCGGCCAGGACGTCGCCCGGGTGTTCAACTTCATCACCGGCTATGCGGAGCCGCAGAAGCTCAACGCGCTGGCGATGAGCCCGATGACGCTGCGCGCCACCATCCTCGACGGCATCCTGAAGGAGGTGGAGTTCGCCCGCGAGGGCAAGCCGGCGCAGATCTGGTTCAAGATGAACAGCCTGGTCGACGCCAAGATCATCGACGCCCTCTACATGGCCTCGAACGCCGGAGTCTCGATCGACATCATCGTCCGCGGCATCTGCTGCCTCCGGCCCGGGGTGCCGGGGCTGTCGGAGAACATCCGGGTCAAGTCGATCATCGGCCGCTTCCTCGAGCACAGCCGGATCTTCTGCTTCGGGAACGGCTACGGGTTGCCATCCCCGCAGGCGCGGGTCTACATCGGGTCGGCCGACCTGATGCCGCGCAATCTCGACCGCCGGGTCGAGACCCTCGTGCCGCTGATGACGGCCTCGGTCCACGCCCAGGTGGTGGACCAGATCATGGTGGCCAACATGCGGGACAACCAGCAGAGCTGGCGGCTCCTGGCGGACGGCACCCACGAGCGTATCCAGCCGGAGGAGGGCGACGAGCCCTTCAACGCGCACCAGTACTTCATGACGAACCCGTCACTCTCGGGCCGCGGACATTCGCTTGAAAAAGACTCGCCAAAGCCGATCGCCCGCCGCCGCCGGCGCTCCTCTTCCTGACGCCGTCGCCGCCCCCGGCCGCCTTCCGGGCCGGGGTCCGGTCTCGGTCATCGACATCGGGTCCAACTCGGTCCGCCTCGTCATCTACGAGCGGATGTCTCGCTCGCCGACGATGCTGTTCAACGAAAAGGTGCTGGCCGGCCTCGGCCGCGGCGTCGCCTCCACGGGCAGGCTGCAGCCGGAGTCCGTCGAGCAGGCCCTGGCGGCGATGCGCCGCTTCAAGCTGCTCGCCGACCAGGCGGGCTCGGTCGAGATCTTCATCATCGCCACCGCCGCCGCCCGCGACGCGGAGAACGGGCCGGACTTCCTGCGCGAGGTGGAGAAGATCTGCGGCCGGCCGGTGACGCTGCTCTCCGGCGGCAACGAGGCCCGGCTCTCCGCGCTCGGGGTGGTGTCGAGCTTCCACAAGGCGACCGGCGTCGTCGGCGACATGGGCGGCGGCAGCCTCGAACTGGTCTCGGTGGAGGCCGGCCGGGTGGGCCGCGGGCGCACCTTCCCGCTCGGGGGCCTGCGCCTCGAGGAGGCGGCGGAGGGCTCGATCAAGAGGGCCGAGAAGATCGTCGCCGACTCGCTCGCACAGGCGCACGAGCATGTGCCCTGCGACGGGCGCCCCTTCTACGCCGTGGGGGGCACCTGGCGCTCCCTCGCCCGGCTGCACATGTTCGAGACCGGCTACCCGCTGCACGTGATGCACAACTACTCCATCCGCGCCGACGAGGCGCTGGAGTTCTGCCGGCTGGTGGCGCGCCGCGAGGTGGAGACGGTCGATCACATCGAGGTCGTGTCCAAGCCGCGGCGGGCGCTGCTCCCCTTCGGCGCCCTCGTGCTGGAGAACGTGATCCGCGCCATCAACCCCTCGCAGGTCGTGATCTCGGCCCTCGGCGTGCGCGAGGGGCACCTGTTCGAGCAGCTCGACGACGAGGAGCGCGCGCGCGACCCGCTGCTCGAGGCGGCGCGCGAGCTCGGCTACCTGCGCTCGCGCTCGCCGCGCCATGCCGAGGAGCTGATCCCGTGGAGCGACGCGGCCTTCGCCGCCCTCGGCATCGACGAGACCGAGGAGGAGGCGCGGCTGCGCGCCGCCGGCTGCCTCGTCTCCGACATCGGCTGGCGGGCGCACCCGGACTACCGCGGCGAGCAGAGCCTGTCGATCCTCGCCAACGCCGCCTTCATCGGCATCGACCACCCGGGCCGAGCCTATCTCGCGCTCTCCGCCTTCTATCGCCATGTCGGCCTCGTCGACGACGCGGTGAGCCCGCGCATCCGCGAGCTCGCCTCGACGCGGCTGAAGGAGCGGGCGCGCACCCTCGGCGCCGTCCTGCGCGTCGCCTATCTCATCTCCGCCTCGATGCCGGGCGTGGTCCCGAGGACGCGGGTGCTGAGGGACGGCGACACGCTGGTGCTGGAGGTCCCCGCCGACCTCGCCGACATCGTCGGCGAGCGGCTGTTGAAGCGGCTCACGCAGCTCGCCAAGATCGGCGGCGGCAAGACGGGCGCGATCCGGATCCTGGGGTGACCCGGGACGGCGGCGGTCAGCGCCGCCGGACGATCCGGTCGGCGCTGAGGGCGCCGCCGCCGTAGACCACGAGCGCGAGCGCCATCGCGGCCCAGGGCAGGTGGAAGTTCGCCCAGCCCTCAGGGACCGTCAGCTGGATGACGGCCGTCATCGCCAGGATCCCCAGCGCCGAAAGCCGGGTGGCGAGGCCGAGCACGAGCAGGACCGGCAGCACGATCTCGCCGATCGCCGCGAGGTGCGCCATCAGCACCGGCGCCGGATAGGGAATCGCCGCGCCGAAGAGGTGGAGGCGGAACTCCTCGGTGAAGAGGTAGCGGGCCGAGGCCGAGACCTGCAGCCCGTCCCACTTGGTGAGCCCCGAGCGGAAGAACGGCACGGCGAGCGCCAGGCGCAGCGCCAGCAGCGGCAGCGCCGCCGGGATCCGCGCGAGGAGGTCGTCGATGCCGGCGTGAAGGCGCAGGAGCGCGCCGCCCTTCGGCGCCGCGCCGGTGCTGGTGTCGGTGGTCATGGCTGTCTCCCGTCGTCGGGGGTGGTGTCGGGCAGGTGGAAGTCGGAGAAGATCCCGGCGGCCGCCAGTCCCGTCAGGGCGCGGCCGAAGTCGAAGGCGTCGTCGACCTCGAAGGCGGACGCCGCCGCCTCCCCGAGGCTCGCGCCGGCGAGGAGGCCGGCGGCGAAGCGGCCGTCGGCGGGCGGGAGGATGCCGACGCGCACCTCCAGGGCGGGCCGGGCGACGAGCACCGTCTCGGGCCCCCAGTCGGCCACCGGCTGCACCGCCGCATGCCGGTGCGCCTCGCGGATGCTGCCGACCGGATGGCGCGAGGCGACGACCGCCGCCGCCGGGTGCGGCGCGATCCGGACCTCGCCGAGCCGGTCGCCCGGAAGCGTCGCAAGCGCGGCGACCGGCAGTGGCGCGACGTCCGCCGCGTGGTAGGCCCGCGAAACCGCCCGCTCCAGCCGCGCCATGTCGGCGAGGTAGGGAACCGACGCCGCCGGCGGGAAGGCCTCGATGAAGTCGGGCAGGTCGTCGCCCCATTCGGCGAGGATCGGCGAGGCCGGCCGCCGCTCGGCGAGGAAGGCGCGGGCCATAGCCCGGAAGAACGCCTCCCCGACCAGCCGCTCGACCACGGGAAACCTCGCCGCGAGGGCGCTGGCGAGGCTCACCGCCACGGTGTTCCGGTAGACGGCGAGGCGCGAGGCGGCCGCCTCCGGGGTGCGCGCCCGGACGCCCGCCGGAACGGGCGCCGCGGGATCGACGACGGCGGCCGCGAAGGCGGCCTCGGTGGCGGCGCTCACGCCCGCCGCCTTTCCGGCGCCGACGCGCCGAGCATCTCGTCCACCCGCCGCGCCTCGGCCGCGAGCACCGCGAAGGCGGGCACGTCGTTGTCCCACTCGACCAGCGTCGGCAGCGGCCCGGTGCGGGCGAGCGTGTGGCGGAAGAGGTCGATGACGTCCGCCCGCACCGCCGAGCCGTGCGCGTCGATCAGCAGGCGGTCGCCGGCGGCGTCCTCGGTCTCGTCGTAGCCGGCGAGGTGGATCTCGCCGACCAGGTGAACCGGGAACCGGTCGATGTAGGCGGCCGGGTCGAGCCCGTGGTTCACCGCCGACACCATCACGTTGTTGACGTCGAGGAGCAGGCCGCAGCCGGTCCGCCGGGCGATCTCGCCGAGGAAGGCGGTCTCCTCGATGGTGCTCTCCTCGAAGGTGACGTAGGTGGAGGGGTTCTCCAGCAGCAGCGGCAGGCCGAGCGCCTCCTGCGCCTCGTCGACATGGTCGCAGACGCGGGCGAGCGTCTCCGCCGTGTAGGGCAGCGGCAGGAGGTCGTTGAGGAAGGCGCTGTCGTGGGTGGACCAGGCGAGGTGCTCGGAGAAGCTCGCCGGCCGGTAGAGGTCGACGAGGCGCCTGAGGCGCGCGAGGTGCTCCGCATCGAGCCTCCCCGCCCCGCCGAGCGACAGCGCCACCCCGTGCAGCGACAGCGGCCAGCGCTCGGCCACGGCCGCGAGCAGCCGGTGCGGCGGCCCGCCGGCGCCCATGTAGTTCTCCGCGTGAACCTCGAAGAAGCCGACGTCGTGGTCTGCCTCGAGGACGTCGCGGGCGTGCTCCGCCTTGAGGCCCACCCCGGCGCGGAGCGGCAGGCGGTCGTGCGGATGGTCGATCGGGGTCGGCATCGTGGACCTTTCTGACGTGTCGGGCCGCCGGGGAGGCGCCTGGCCGCGCCTCCCCGGACGTTCGCCGGTCAGGCCGGCAGGTCGCGGTCGAGCGGCTCGAGCGAGCCGACGCGGCCTTCGGGAAGCTCCATGGTGGTGCAGGTGCCCTTCGGCACCAGCGTCCAGGCGTTGCCCTGGTAGTCGATGGTGGAGGTGCCGGCGCAGGTGGTGCCGGGGCCGGCGGCGCAGTCGTTCTTGCCGGCGAGCGACACGCCGTAGCACTTCTCCTGCTCCTGGGCGCTGGCGACGCCGGAAAGGCCGGAAAGGGCGGTCGCCAGCGAGCCGGCGAGCGCGAGAGTCATGGTGCGGCGGTTCATGCGGGATCTCCTTCGTCATAGACTGGCGTTGAAAGCGGCGGATGATCCGCCGACGAAAGCCGGTTCGCAGCGGAGGACCCCGCCGTTACGCCTCACGCGGCGATGCACGGCATCGTGATCGTCGGGCGGCCGCGGTTCGGGAATCATCGGCGGCGGGTGTAACGACTGCGCCCTGGCCGCGAAGAGAGGGGAATGAGGGTCGTGCAGGACGAAGCGACGCTCGCCGCGCTGATGACGGCCGCCCTCGACGGCGACGAGGCGGCCTATGCCCAATTCCTGCGGCGAACCGCCGGCTTCGTGCGCACGGTGGTGGTCCATAGGATCGGGCCCGGCGGGCCGGTGGACGCGGAGGACCTGGTGCAGGAGACGCTGCTCGCGGTGCACCTGAAGCGTCACACCTGGCGCCGCGACCGGCCGATCAAGCCGTGGCTCGCGGCGATCGCGCGCTACAAGGTGGTCGACAGCTTCCGCCGGCGGGGCGTCAGGGCGGAGGTGGACATCGCCGACTTCGAGGAGGTGCTCGCCGCTCCGCAGGCGGAGACGGTGAGCGAGCGGGAGGTGGACCAGGCGCTCGCCGCGCTGGCGCCGGGGCAGCGCAGCGTGGTCAGCGCCATCACGGTGGAGGGCCGGTCGATCCGCGAGACGGCGGCCTCCCTAGGGATGACGGAGGGCGCCGTGCGCGTGTCGCTGCACCGGGGCCTCGCGGCCATCCGCTCGAGACTTGGACGGACGGACAGATGAACACGGATGATCTCATCGCCAGCCTCGCCTCCGACCCGAGGCCGCGCGCCGTGCCGCCGGGCCGAGCGCTCGCCCTGGCGTTCGGCCTCGCGCTGCCGGCCGCCCTTGCCGTGTTCGCGATCGCGCTCGGCGCCCCGCGGCCGGACCTCGCCGCCGCCCTCGCCACCCCGGCGTTCGCGACCAAGCTCGCCGCAACGCTGAGCCTTCTCCTCGCCGCGCTGCTGCTGCTGCCCGCGATGGCGCTGCCGGGCGCCCGCACGGCGCCGCGCCGCCTCGCCCTCATGGTGCCGCCCGCGCTGCTCGCCCTGGCGGTGGGCGCGGAAATCGCCCGGCTGCCCGGGGAGGCGGTGATGCCCGCGCTGCTCGGCTCCAACGCGCTCGTCTGCCTCGTCAACGTGCCGCTGATCGGAGCCGCCCCCCTCGCCCTCCTGCTGCTGGCGCTGCGCCAGGGCGCGCCGACCCGCCCGGCCGCGGCGGGGCTCGTCGCCGGCCTGCTGGCCGGCGGGATCGCCACGGCGATCTACGCCACGCACTGCACCGACGACTCGCCGCTCTTCGTCGCGACCTGGTACACCCTCTCCGTCGGCATCCTCGCGGTCGCCGGCGCCCTTGCCGGCCGGCGCTGGGCGCGCTGGTGAGGGCCGGTCGAACGACAGAGGCCCGCCTCCCCCGGGTCCGGTAGCCAGAAGCGCAGGAAGGGCGTAACCTGTGCGAGATGCGGGTAAAATGGCCGAGGAGGAAGGCACTTGAAGATCCTGGCCTGCGTCGACGTGTCGATCTATGCCGAAAGCGTCGTCGACCACGCCGCCTGGGTGGCGCGGCGGACCGATGCGACCGTCCAACTCCTGCACGTGATCGGCCGCAAGGAGCGCGGCGAGCTCTACGACATCAGCGGGGCGCTCGGTCCCGATGCGGGGGCCGCCCTGCTCACCCAGCTCGCCGAGGCCGACGCCATGTCCGCCAGGCTCGCCCGCGAGCGGGGCCACACCCTCCTCGACGCCATGGGCAAGCGGCTCGCGGAGGCGGGCGCCGAGCTCTCCGGCAAGACCATGCGCGAGGGCTCCTTCGTCGACGCGGTGACCGACCTCGAGACGGACTGCAACCTCGTGGTGGTCGGCAAGCGCGGCGCCAACGCCGACTTCGCGACCATGCACCTCGGCTCCAACCTCGAGCGCGTCGTCCGCTCCTCGAGCCGGCCGGTGCTGGTCGTCTCCCGCGCCTTCCGCGAGGTCAGGCGCGTGCTGATCGCCTACGACGGCGGGCCGAGCGCCCGCAAGGCGATCGACGCGGTGGCCGACCAGCCCCTGTTCCGCGGCCTCTCGATCCTGGTTGTGCGGGTGGGCGAGGACACCCTCGACACGCGCGACGGGCTGGAGACCGCCGCCTCCATCCTGCGCGACCGCGGGCTCGAGGTCTCGGCCCGCATCCTTCCCGGCGATCCGGAGAGGGTGATCGGCGACGCGGTGCGCGAGCAGGGGATCGACCTTCTCGTCATGGGAGCGTATGGACATTCGAGGGTCCGCCACCTGCTCGTCGGCAGCACAACCTCGGCGATGGTGCGGACCTGCCTCGTCCCGGTGATGCTCTTCCGCTGAACCGGCCGTCTCGCGCTCGCCCCGGCGGGCACGGCTCCCGCCCCCGAAGCCGAAGATCCCCGTGTCCGTGTCCGTCTCCGCCGCCCGCCCCCTCGTCCGCCGCCCGGCCGCCGACTGGCTGCTCGCCGGCTTCCTGCTCAGCTTCTCCTCGTCCTTCGGCCAGACCTTCTTCATCGCCGTCTTCGCCGACGACCTGAAGCGGGCCTACGGCCTCGGCGACGGGCTGTTCGGCAGCTACTACACGATCGCCACGCTGGTCAGTTCCGCCCTTCTCGTCTACGCCGGGCGCCTCGCCGACCGGGAGCGGCTGGCGATGGTGTCGGCCGGCATCCTCGCGGGCCTCGCGGCGGTGTCGCTGGCGATGGCCGGGTCGACGGCCGGGTGGATGCTGCTGCCGGTGTTCCTGGGCCTGCGCTTCTTCGGCCAGGGGATGCTCGGCCACGTGGCGCTGACCGCCATGGCGCGCTGGTTCGAGCGCGGCCGCGGCAAGGCGATCGCCTTCGCCGCCATGGGCAATCCCGCCGGCCAGGCGGTGTTTCCGGTGATCGCCATCGCGCTCTCGGGCGTGATCGGCTGGCGCGCCACCTGGATCGCGGCCGCCGGCTTCGTCGTCCTCGTCGCCATCCCGCTGACGCTGCTGCTTCTGCGCCGCGAGCCCGGACGGGCGCCGCAGCCGGTGCGCGCCCCCGCCCCGGGCGAGCCCGAAGCGGACGCTACGCGGCCCCCGGAGCGACGGCAGTGGACCCGGGCCGAG
Organism: Pleomorphomonas sp.; assembly: GCA_041687675.1. Classification (GTDB taxonomy): domain Bacteria; phylum Pseudomonadota; class Alphaproteobacteria; order Rhizobiales; family Pleomorphomonadaceae; genus JAWLBM01. Next base: position 33,358 of record JAWLBM010000039.1, read on the forward strand.
GTGCTCCGCGATCCGCTCTTCTGGATGCTGATGCCGGGCATCCTCGCCTCCTCCTTCGTGGTCACCGGCATCTTCTTCAACCAGATCGAGATCGTTCGCGAGAAGGGCTGGGAACTCACCGGGTTCGCCGGCTGGTTCGCGGCCCACGCCGCCTCCACCATCGCCTTCACCTTCATCACCGGCTGGGCCGTCGATCGCTTCGGATCGGTCCGGGTGATGCCGCTGTTCCTGGTGCCGCTGGTGGTGGCGCTGGCGATCCTGGGACTTTCCTCCCATCCGCTGGCGGCGCCGGCGTTCCTGTTCCTGTCGGGGATCTCGGCGGGAAGCTCGGGGACCCTGATCGGCGCGCTCTGGGCCGACCTCTACGGCACCCGGCACCTCGGCTCGATCCGCGCCCTGGCCACCGCGGGCAGCGTGTTCGCCTCGGCGCTGGCGCCCGGGATGATGGGCGTGCTGCTGGACCGCGGCGTCGGCATCGACGCCCAGGTGCTCGGCATGACCGCCTTCACCGCCGCCGCCGCCCTGCTCCTCCTCGCCGCCATGCCCCGGCTGAGGCGCGGCGTCGCGGGCGGTTGATCCCGGCGGCGGGCCGGCGCAGGCTTGTGGATGTCCGATTCGAAGGCGAGCGCCCGATGCCGTCCCCGTTCAACCCGCGCAAGGCGAAGACCTACCCGGCGGTGATCGGCTGCGACGAGGTCGGCCGCGGCGCGCTGTGCGGGCCGGTGGTGGTGGCCGCCGTCTGGTTCGATCCGGCCGCCATCCCCCGCAAGCTCCTCGGCGCGCTCGACGACAGCAAGAAGCTGCCGGCGCGCGAGCGCGAGCGGCTCGCCGTCGAGATCCGCAAGGTGGCCCGGGTCGCCGTGGCCGCGGCCTCCGCCTCCCGCATCGACGGCCACGGGATCCGCAACGTGACGCTGCAGGCGATGCGCCGGGCGGTGCTCCGGCTCGGCGTCGACGGGCCGGTGCGGATCGACGGGGTGGACGTGCCGCCGGGCATCCCGCTCCCCTGCGAGGCGGTGGTCCGCGGCGACGGGCTGGTGCCGCAGATCGCCGCGAGCTCGATCATCGCCAAGACCTGCCGCGACCTGATCATGGTGCGTCTTTCGACCCGCCACGGGGCCTACCTCTGGGACCGCAACGCCGGATACGGCACCGCCGACCACCTCGCCGCCCTCGCCAACCACGGCCCGAGCCCGCACCACCGCCGCTCCTTCCGGCCGGTGAGCCAGCTCCACCTGCCGCTCGGCGATGCCGTCGCGGCGATGGACCTCGAGGCGGATATCGACATGGACCTCGAGCCCGGCGGCGAGGTCGTGCCCGCCTGACAGGGCGGGCGGATTGAACGCCCCTCCCCCGATCCCTACATCGGGGGCGAAGGAGACAACGCCATGCCCGCGACAGGCTACGACTATCCCGCCGACCCGATGACCGAGCAGCGCTACCTCGCCGGCGTCAGGACCCGCCGTTCGCTGGCCTTCCTCGTCGACGTGGTGGTGCTGGCGATCCTGACCTTCCTCGCCGGCGTGCTGGTGTTCTTCCTCGGCATCTTCACCCTCGGCGTCGGCTGGCTGCTCTACGCCATCCTCTGGCCGGCGGTGGCGCTCGTCTACAGCGCCTTCACGCTGGGCGGGCCCAATTCGGCCACCCCCGGGATGCGGATGATGGGGCTGGAGATGCGATTGCTGGACGGGTCGAAGATGACGCCGGTGCTGGCGGCCGCCCACGCGATCCTGTTCTACGCCTCGATCTCCATCCTGACGCCGCTGGTGCTGGTGGTGGCGCTGATCTCGGACCGCAAGCGCCTGCTGCACGACATCGTCATCGGCTCCATCGTGGTGAACCGGATCTGAGTTTTCGTGGTGAACCGGATCCGAGTTCCGGGCGTTCCTGAACCTCTCGCCGGGCGCGGAATCCGCTCTCGCCTCCGTCCGCGATCCGTGCAAGGATCGTCATAGGGTCGCCAAACGATCTCAGGGTTCGATCCGGTAGATGACGCATCACCCCACCGACGCCCCGCAGTTCTTCCTGACCGCACCCTCGCCGTGCCCGTATCTCGCGGGGCGGTTCGAGCGGAAGGTTTTCACTCACCTCGTCGGCGACCGCGCGCCGGCCATGAACGATGTGCTGAGCCAGGGCGGCTTCCGGCGGAGCCAGAACATCGCCTACCGGCCCGCCTGCGAGACCTGCCGCGCCTGCGTCTCGGTGCGGATCCTGGTCGACGAGTTCAGGCCCAGCAAGGGCTTCCGCCGCACCATGCGGGCCAACGACGACATCGTCGGCGCGGAGCTGCCGGCGACGCCCTCGGCCGAGCAGTATGCCCTCTTCCGCCACTACCTCGACAACCGCCACGCCGACGGCGGCATGGTCGACATGACGATGCTCGACTACGCGATGATGGTGGAGGACACCCACGTCGAGACGCAGGTGATCGAATACCGCCCGCGCGGCATCGACAGCTTCATCACCGGCCGCGGCGACGGCCCCCTGGTCGCGGTGGCGCTCACCGACGTGCTCTCCGACGGGCTGTCGATGGTCTACTCCTTCTATGATCCCGAAGCGGTCGGCCGCGGCCTCGGCACCTTCATGATCCTCGACCACATCCGCCGCGCCCGCCAGCGCGGGCTGCCCTACGTCTATCTCGGCTACTGGGTGAAGGGCTCGCAGAAGATGGACTACAAGGTCCGCTTCCGCCCCCAGGAGCACCTGATGCCGAAGGGCTGGGAGCGGGTGGAGTAGCAGCGGGGACCCGACGATCGGCTCATGACCGCGCTCTCCGCCGTCACCTTCCTCGTGCGCGACTACGACGAGGCCATCGCCTGGTTCACCGGCGCCCTCGGCTTCCGCCTGGCCGCGGACACGGACCTCGGGGGCGGCAAGCGATGGGTGCTGGTGCATCCGCCCGGCGCGCCGGGAACGGGCCTCCTGCTGGCGCGCGCCGCCGATGCCGCGCAGGACGCGGCGGTCGGGCGCCAGGCCGGCGGGCGGGTCGCCTTCTTCCTGGCGACCGACGACTTCGCGCGCGACCACGCTTGCATGCTCGCGGCGGGCGTCCGCTTCCGCGAGGCGCCGCGACGGGAGCCCTACGGCACCGTGGCCGTGTTCGAGGACCTCTACGGCAACCCCTGGGACCTGGTCGAGCCGGCGGCTTGACCGGCGCCGGGCGCGCCCCATGCCTGCCTCTCCGGCGATGACGTCTCCCCGGATGGTCCGCCGCGTCGGATTTCTGCGCGCCCCGGCGGGCGGATGCGGGCAGGATGGGCGCGACCGACTCGCCGCCCGCCACCGGAGACCACGGCCTCGATGACCCGCCCCAACATCCTCGTCCTGATGGTCGACCAGTTGAACGGAACCCTCTGGCCCGACGGGCCCGCGCTGTTCCTGGAGACGCCGGCCCTTTCGGCGCTCGCCGCGCGCTCCTTCCGCTTCACCACCACCTACACCGCGAGCCCCCTCTGCGCCCCGGCCAGGGCCTCGTTCATGACGGGACTGTTGCCGCGGCAGACCGGCGTCTACGACAACGCGGCCGAGTTCGCCTCGGACATCCCGACCTTCGCGCACCTCTTGAGGCGGGCCGGCTATGCGACCTGCCTGTCAGGAAAAATGCACTTTGTCGGGCCCGACCAGTTGCACGGCTTCGAGGAGCGACTGACCACCGACATCTACCCGGCCGACTTCGGCTGGACGCCGGACTGGACGCGACCCGGCGAGCGGATCGACTGGTGGTACCACAACCTCGGCTCCGTCACCGGGGCCGGCGTCGCCGAGATCACCAACCAGATGGAGTACGACGACGAGGTCGCCTACCACGCCGAGCGCAAGCTCTACGACCTCTCGCGCGGCCACGACGACCGCCCCTGGTGCCTGGCGGTGAGCTTCACCCACCCGCACGATCCCTATGTCGCCCGGCGCCGCTTTTTCGACCTCTACGCCGGCTGCCCGGCCCTCGACCCCGCCGTGCCGCCGATCCCCGAGGCGGAGCAGGACCCGCATTCCCTGCGGCTGATGCGGGCGAGCAAGCAGGAGGACTACGACATCACGCCGGAGATGGTGCGGCGCGCCCGGCAGGCCTACTTCGCCAACATCTCCTATCTCGACGACAAGATCGGCTCGATCCTCGACGTGCTGCGGCGGACGCGGATGGCGGACGACACCATCGTGGTGTTCGTCTCCGACCACGGCGACATGCTGGGCGAGCGCGGGCTCTGGTTCAAGATGAGCTTCTTCGAGGGCTCGGCCCGGGTGCCGCTGACGATCGCCCTGCCCGGCTCCGCCGGCGGCCGGGTGACGGCGCCCGTCTCCACCCTCGACGTCGCCCCGACTCTCGCCGCCCTCGCCGGCGTCTCCGCCGAGGAGATCGCGCCCTGGTGCGACGGCGAGAGCCTCGTGCCGCTGATGGAGGGCGGCGGCGTCCGCTCCATGGTGCCGATGGAATACGCCGCCGAGGGCTCGATCGCGCCGATGGTGGCGCTGCGCGACGGCCGCTTCAAGGCGAGCTTCTGCCCGGCCGACCCGCCGATGCTGCACGACCTCGAGGCCGACCCGCTGGAACTCGTGAACCTCGCGGGCGACCCGGCTCATGCCGACACCCTCGCGCGCCTCGCGGCGGAGGCCGCGCGCCGATGGGATCTCCCCGCCTACGACCGCGAGGTGCGGCGAAGCCAGGCGCGCCGGCGCGTCGTCTACGAGGCGCTCCGCAACGGGGCCTACTACCCCTGGGACCACCAGCCGCTGATGAAGGCGTCGGAGCGCTACATGCGCAACCACATGGACCTCAATGTCCTCGAAGAGAATCAGCGATTTCCGCGGGGCGAGTGAGACGGTCCGACGACTCGGGGCGAACGGCCGCGTGACCTGCGAGCCACATCGTTCGCATGCGAAAGGTGTTCTGCGATTTTTCGCTTTGGTCGGCGCTTCGTGTCGCCTCGGGACAACCGAGGCGGGACGCGGCATTTGCATAAGGTTCCTGAAACGTCCTACTGTGGCGAGGTTGATCGTTCGATCCGGCGCACCGGAGCCGAGAACGAATTTGGGTGTGGGGCTCGAACGCTAGAGGCATAACCAAGAGCAAGGGACGCCTGGTCCGCGGCCGCCCCGGAGGGGAAAGGTCGCTCCCGGCCCCGCAAAACGTCGCCAAGCGGCCCCGCGAGGTCGCCGGACCCGATCTGCAGCCACGGCCGGCGGGTCCGACAACAGGGAGAACAGTGGAATGACCACAGACAGCACGCCCGGGTCCGGGTTGATCGTCGACCGCCGCCAGCTGATGGCCGGCGCCGCCGCCCTCGGGCTCTCGACGGCTTTCGCCGCGCCGACCTTCGCGCAGGAGACGCCGCAGAAGGGCGGCACGCTCCGCCTCGGCATGGAGGGCGGCTCCGCCTCCGACAGCCTCGACCCGACGACCTATGCGGACTCGATCCCGATCGCCTACAGCCTGATGTTCTGGAACACGCTGGTGGAGATCGACGACACGGGCAACGCCACGCCCGAGCTGTTCGAGAGCTGGGAGGCCAAGCCCGGCGCCGCGGAGTGGATCTTCAACGTCCGCAAGGACATCGTCTTCTCCAACGGCAAGACCCTCGACGCCGACGACGTCATCCACTCGATCAACCTGCATCGCGGCGAGACCAAGTCGCCGGCGAAGGGCATCCTCGAGCCGATCACCGAGATCAAGAAGCTCTCGCCGACGCAGATCCAGATCACGCTGTCGGGCGGCAACGCCGACCTGCCGTTCGTGCTCTCGGACTACCACCTCATCATCGTGCCGGCCGGCTACACCGACTTCGCCAACCCGATCGGCACCGGCGCCTTCCTGATGGAGAGCTTCGAGCCGGGCGTGCGCATCCTCGCCAAGCGCAAGGACGGCGACTACTGGAAGCCGGGCCGCGGCAACTTCGACGGGGTCGAACTGCGCTATATCGGCGACAGCGCCGCCCGCACCCAGGCGCTGATCACCGGCCAGGTCGACGCGGCGAACCGCCTCGATCCGAAGACCGCCAACCTCGTCATGAAGGCGCCGAACATCGAGGTCGTCCGCTCGCCGGGAACGGGCCTTCGCTACGCCTTCGTCGCCCGCTGCGACACCGCGCCCTACGACAACAACGACGTGCGGCTCGGCCTCAAGTACGGCATCGACCGGCAGAAGATCATCGACACGGTCTTCAACGGCTTCGCCTCGCTGGGCAACGACCACCTGATCGGGCAGTCGAACAAGTACTTCGATCCCTCGCTCGAGCAGCGCATGTACGATCCGGACAAGGCCGCCTTCCACTTCAAGAAGGCCGGGATGACCGGCCCGTTCACGGTGGAGGTGTCCGAGGGCGCCTACTCCGGCGCGACCGACTGCGGCGTGCTCTACCAGGAAGCCCTGGCCGGCGCGGGCGCGGCGCTGGACGTCAAGCGTGTCTCGGCCGACGGCTACTGGGACAACATCTGGCTGAAGTCGCCCTTCTGCGCGGTCTACTGGGGCTCGCGCCCGACGGCGGACCTGCAGTATTCGCAGACCTTCCTGTCGGACGCCGCCTGGAACGACAGCCACTGGAAGCGCCCGGAGTTCGACAAGCTGATCATCGAGGCGCGCGCGGAACTCGACGAGTCCAAGCGCAAGGAGATGTACGCCGAGGCGCAGCGGATGGTGAACGAGGATGGCGGCATGATCTGCTTCGCCGTCTCCGACTTCCTCGACGGATATTCGTCGAAGGTCCGCGGGGCCGCGGCGCACGCGCGCTACGACCTCAACGACCAGCGCATCGCCGAAAAGGGCTGGTTCGCCGGCTGATCCGGGACGAGCGGAACAACGGCGCGGGTGCCATGCGGCGCCCGCGCCGCCACCGTCCTCTCCACCGAGACTAGCCAAGGGGGGCCTCCGGTGCTGCGTCTCATCGCGACGCGGGCGGCGTTGGGCGTGCTCACGCTTCTCGCCGTATCCGTTCTCATCTTCCTCTGCACGGAGATCCTGCCGGGCGACGTCGCCTCGGCGGTGCTGGGGAACCAGGCAACGCCCGAGGCGCTCGCCGCCTTCCGCAAGGAACTCGGCTACGACCAGCCGGCCTGGGCGCGCTACCTGTCCTGGCTGACCGGGGCCCTCCAGGGCGACCTCGGCCAGGCGCTCACCAACAAGCGCGACATCGTCGACGAGATCGGGCCGCGCTTCTTCAACACCCTCTTCCTCGCCGGCTACGCGGCGCTGGTCGCGGTGCCGCTCTCGGTCGGCCTCGGCGTCGTCGCCGCCATCCGCGAGGGCCGGCCGGTGGACCGGATCTCCAACATCGTCACGCTGATGACGATCTCGGTGCCGGAGTTCTTCATCGGCTACATCCTGATCGTGATCTTCGCGGTGCAACTCGGCTGGTTCCCCTCGCTCGCCACGGTCTTCTCCGGGATGAGCGTCGCCGAGCGGCTCTACGTCACCACGCTTCCCGCGGTGACCCTCACGATGCTGGTCGCCGCGCACATGCTGCGGATGACGCGCACCTCGGTGCTGTCGGTGATGTCCAGCCCCTACATCGAGATGGCATTCCTGAAGGGCATGACCCGCGGCCGCGTGGTGGCCCGCCATGCGCTGCCGAACGCGGCGGCGCCGATCATCACGGTGGTTGCGCTCAACCTCGCCTACCTGATCGTCGGCGTGGTGGTGGTGGAGGCGGTGTTCGTCTATCCGGGCGTCGGCCAGTACATGGTGGACGCGGTGTCCAAGCGCGACGTTCCCGTGATCCAGGCCTGCGGGCTGCTGTTCGCCGCCGTCTTCGTCGGCCTCAACACGCTCGCCGACATCGCCTCGATCATGGTCAACCCGCGCCTCAGAAACCAGCGCTGACCGAAAGGGGTGCAAGGGTCAATGACACTCTTCGGATACAAGCCGCCGCTGACCGCCTGGATCGGCCTCACCATCGTCGCGATCAACCTGTTCGTCGCGCTGTTCGGGCCGTGGCTCGCGCCCTATGCGGAGAGCCAGTCGATCGCCGGTCCCTGGGAGCCGTCCAACTTCGACGCCGGCCTCCTCCTCGGCACCGACCAGATCGGCCGCGACATGCTCACCCGCCTGATCTACGGGGCGCGGATGACCATCGGCGTCGCGCTGGTGACGACCATGCTCTCCTTCGCCATCGGCATCACGCTCGGCTTCCTCGCGGCGGTGCTCGGCGGCTGGGTGGACGTGGTGCTCTCGCGCCTCGTCGACGTGGTGCTGTCGATCCCGCTGCTGATCTTCGCGCTGATCATCCTCGGGGTGTTCGGCTCGTCGATCCCGGTGCTGATCCTCACCATCGCGGTGCTGGATTCGACGCGCGTGTTCCGCCTCGCGCGGGCGCTCGGCATGAACCTCACGGTGCTGGAATACGTGGAGGCCGCGCGCCTTCGCGGCGAGGGCACCTGGTGGATCATGACGCGCGAGATCCTGCCGAACGCGGCGGCGCCGCTGTTCTCCGAGTTCGGGCTGCGCTTCTGCTTCAACTTCCTGTTCGTCGCCGCCCTCTCCTTCCTCGGCCTCGGCATCCAGCCGCCCTACGCCGACTGGGGCGGCATGGTCCGCGAGAACGCGGCCGCCATCAACTTCGGCCTGCTGGCCCCGATCTGGCCCGCGGCCGCCATCTCCCTCCTCACCATCGGGGTGAACCTCGTGGTGGACTGGCTGCTGTCGATCGAGGCCCGTCCCTCGGGCGCCCAGGCGGAACTGTGAGAGGCACGACATGACCAGCACGATCTCCCGCCCCGCCCCCGAGGGCGACGAGCCGCCCCGGGTCCTCGACATCAAGGGCCTGCGCATCGAGACGATCACCGGGCAGGTCATCGTCGACGACGTCGACGTGCAGCTGATCCCGGGCGAGGTGCTCGGCCTGATCGGCGAGAGCGGCGCCGGCAAGTCGACGATCGGCCTCGCGGCCATGGCCTACGCCCGCGCCGGCTGCCGGATCACCGGCGGCGTCATCGCCATCGACGGAACGGACCTGCGCGCGCTCGACGCCGCCGGGCGGCGGGCGATGCGCGGCCGGCGCATCGCCTACATCGCCCAGTCCGCCGCCGCGGCCTTCAACCCGGCGCACCGGATCATCGACCAGGTCTGCGAGGGCCCGGTGAAGCACGGGCTGATGAACCGGGAGGACGCGGAGACCTGGGCGGTGGAGCTGTTCCGCTCGCTCGACCTTCCCGAGCCGGAGACCTTCGGCGACCGCTACCCGCACCAGGCCTCCGGCGGCCAGCTGCAGCGCGCCATGGCGGCGATGGCGATGGCCTGCCGCCCGCACATCCTCGTGCTCGACGAGCCGACGACGGCGCTCGACGTGACCACGCAGATCGAGGTGCTGATGCTTCTGAAGCGCCTCATCCGGGAGTTCGGCACCGCGGCGCTCTACATCACGCACGACCTGGCGGTGGTCGCCCAGGTCGCCGACCGCATCAAGGTGCTGCGCTACGGCAAGGAGGTCGAGGAGGGGCTGACCGACGCGGTGCTGCACAGCCCGACCCAGGAGTACACCGCCCGCCTCGTCGCCGTGCGCGGCGCCGCCGCATCCGAGCGCGCGGATCCCTCCACGGTCTCGGACGAGGAGGTGCTCGAGGTCTCCAACATCGACGCCTCCTACGGCAATGCGATCAAGGTGATCTCCGACGTCTCCCTCGACGTCCGCCGCGGCGAGACGGTGGCGGTGGTGGGCGAGTCCGGCTCGGGCAAGTCCACCCTCGCCCGCGTCATCACCGGGCTGCTGCCACCGACGGCCGGCCGCGTCGTCTACAAGGGCACGCCGCTGCCGCCCGCCCTCTCCCAGCGCTCGCGCGAGCTGAAGCGGGTGATCCAGCTCGTCTACCAGATCCCGGACGTGGCGCTGAACCCGCGCCAGCGCCTCTCCGAGATCATCGGCCGGCCGGTGCACTTCTATTTCGGCAAGAGCGCCCACGAGGTGGAGGCGCGGGTGAAGGAACTGCTCGAGCTGGTCGAGCTGCCCGCCGACTTCGCCAGCCGGCGTCCGCCGCAGCTCTCGGGCGGCCAGAAGCAGCGCGTCTGCATCGCGCGGGCGCTGGCGGCCGACCCGGACCTCGTGCTCCTCGACGAGCCCACCTCGGCGCTGGACCCGCTGGTCGCGGAGGAGATCCTGAAGCTCCTGAAGCGGCTGCAGGCGGAACTCGGCCTCGCCTACCTCCTCATCACCCACGACCTCGACGTGGTGCACCGGATCGCCCACCGCACCGCGGTGATGCTGCGCGGCTCCTTCGTCGCCTTCGACTCCACCGAGCGCATCTTCGAGGGACCCTACCACCCCTACACGGAGAAGCTGATCACCGCGGTGCCGGAGATGCGCACCGACTGGCTGGACGACGTGATCGCCCGCCGCCAGGACGAGCCTGCATGAGCGAGGGGGCCGTCCGGGCCGTCGAGAACGTCTTCATCCCCCTCGCCGACGGCACCCGGCTCGCCGCGCGGCTGTGGCTGCCCGCGGGCGGCGCGCCGGCTCCGGCGATCCTGGAGTACATCCCCTACCGCAAGCGCGACGGCACACGGGCGCGCGACGAGCCGATGCACGGCTGGTTCGCCGCCAACGGCTATGCCGCCGTCCGCGTCGATATGCGCGGGTCGGGCGACAGCGACGGACTGATGGACGACGAGTACACGCCGCTCGAGCAGGCCGACGCGGTGGAGGTGATCGCCTGGATCGCGGCGCAGCCCTGGTGTTCCGGCAAGGTCGGGATGATGGGCAAGTCCTGGGGCGGCTTCAACTGCCTGCAGGTCGCCGCCCACCGGCCGCCGGCGCTGGCGGCGATCCTCACGGTCTGCTCGACGGACGACCGCTACGCCGACGACGTCCACTTCATGGGCGGCTGCCTCCTCAACGACAACCACTGGTGGGGCGCGATCATGCTCGCCTACCAGGCGCGGCCGCCCGATCCGGAGATCGTCGGCCCGCGCTGGCGCGAGATGTGGCGCGAGCGGCTCGAGCACCTGCCCTTCTTCCCGGCGCTCTGGGCCTCCCACCCGACCCGCGACGCCTATTGGCGGCAGGGATCGGTGTGCGAGGACTTCGCCGCCATCGCCTGCCCGGTGCTGGCCGTCGGCGGATGGGCCGACGCCTATTCCAACGCGGTGCCCCGGCTCCTCGCCGGGCTTTCGGTGCCGCGCCTCGGCATCATCGGGCCGTGGGCGCACCTCTATCCGCACGACGGCGCCCCCGGCCCGGCGATCGGCTTCCTGCAAGAGGCGAAGCGCTGGTGGGACCGCTGGCTGAAGGACATCGACACCGGCGTCATGGACGAGCCGATGCTGCGCGCCTTCATCCAGGATTGGACGCCGCCCTCCACCTCCCGCGCGGTGATGCCCGGCCGCTGGGTCGGCGAGCCCGAATGGCCCTCGCCAAGGATCCGGCCGCGGACCTTGCACTTCGGCCGGGCAAGCCTCGACGAGGCGCCCGGGCCGGCCGAGCCGGTCTCGATCCGCTCGCCGGAATATTGCGGGGCGGCGGTCGGCGAGTGGATGGGCGTCGCCATCCCCGGCGAGGCCCCGGCGGACCAGCGGATCGACGACGGCTTCTCGCTCGTCTTCGACGGCGCGCCGCTGGAGGACCGGCTGGAGATCCTGGGGGCGCCGGTGGTCACGGTCCGGCTTTCCTCCGACCGGCCGGAGGCGCAGGTCTGCGTCCGCCTCTCGGACGTCGCCCCGGACGGGGCGGCGGCGCGGGTCTCCTACGCCGTGCTGAAGCTCTCGCACCGCGGCGGCCACGCGCGTCCCGAGCCGATGCCTGTCGGCCGCCCGGTCGACGTCTCGCTGCGCCTCAACGACTGCGGCCATGCCTTCCCGGCCGGGCATCGGCTCCGGATCGCGGTTTCCACCGCCTGCTGGCCGCTGGTCTGGCCGAGCCCGGAGTCGGCGACGCTGACGCTGCATCCCGAGGCGAGCCGCCTCGTGCTGCCGGTCCGTCCGCCGCGGGCGGACGACGCCGCGGTGATCTTCGCCCCGCCCGAGGCGGGACCGGCCGCGCCACAAACCGTCACCGATCCCGGCCGGATCGCCCGCAGCCAGACGCTCGACCTCGTCGCCGACGAGGCCCGCTACCGCACCGTCTGCGACGGCGGCGTCTTCGGCGAGGGCACGGTCCGGCTCGACGACATCGGCACCGAGGTGCGCCATTCGCTGACGCGCGACCTCTCCATCCGCGGCGACGATCCCAACTCCGCCCGCTTCGCCATCGACCAGGAGGTCCGCATGGGCCGCGACGGCTGGCGGATCGAGATCGCGACCCGGACCGAGATGACCTCGACGCCCGACACCTTCCGCCTGACGGGAACCGTCGAGACGCGGGAGAACGGCGAGGTCTTCCTCATCAGGGAGTTCGACGAGACGATCCGGCGTTAGGAACCCCAACCCGTCATCCCGGCGCCATCCGGCCCACGGCCGCCATCCGGCCCACGGCCGTCGTCGGGACTCCCGCCGTCGTCCCGACCCCGGCCGCCGTCCTGCCTCCCGACCTCACTTCAACGTCATCCCGGCGAAAGCCGGGATCCATAAAACCTCGCGGAATCGCACCGGCCAGGTCGCGCTGGATCCCTGTGTGTCGATTCTGTGCGAAGGTGTAGACGGGCGGGAGATCGCTGGATCCCTGGTC
>JAWLBM010000040.1:0-43951 GCA_041687675.1 Pleomorphomonas sp.
CGCTCATCAACGACGCCATCGGTCCCTCCTTCGGAACCGCTGACAGAATCCATCTCACCTCAAAGCGCTAGAGTCATTCTCCAAATGCGATTCCCCTGACGGTGACCGCCGCCCGGGCGCCATGCGCTGGCGGCAGGGGGCGCCGCCTCAGGCGACGGCGGCGATGTCCTCGTCGGAAAGGTTGCCCGGCACCAGCGTCACCGGGATCGGGAACTGGGTCGCGGTTTTCCCGGCGAGCGAGGACACCAGCGGGCCCGGCCCCTCGGTACCGGTGGCGGTGGCGAGCACCAGGATGGCGATGTCCTGGTCCTCTTCGATGAGCGCGAGGATGGATTCGGCCGGCTTGCCCTCGCGGATCACAAGTTCGGGATCGACCGCGGCGAAGGCCCGCACGCGCGCGGCCGCGCCGGCCAGGCGCTCCTCCGCCTCGTCCATCGCCTCGGCCCGCATGATCGATTCGACACCCCGCCAGTGCTGGAAGTCGCCCGGCTGGATGACGTAGAGCAGCACCAGGCCGCCGTCGGTCCGCGCCGCGCGCGAGGCGGCGTAGACGATCGCCCGGTCGCACTCGGGCGTCTCGTCGATGACGACCAGGAACTTGCGGCGGTGGCCCGCTTCGCGGGAGAGTCGCTTGGAGACCATGCGCGCGACACTATCCCCGCCCGCCGCGGCCGGGCAAGGGCCGGGCGCGATCGGGCGAGGTCCACGGACCGGCCGGGCCTTTGCGCTCAGTCGGTGGCGTGCAATTCGGCGCGGACGCTGCGCTCCAGCCGGCAGATCTCGACGAGGATCTCGGTGGCGGTCGCCGGGACGCCCGCGGCGTCGAGGTCCTTCCAGACCTTGGCGACGAGGTCGTCGACGCCGGGCACCTGGAGGTCGGCGGCCATCACCTCGGCGACATAGGCCGCGAGCGCGTCGTCCGAGAGGCCCATCTGGCGGCCGGCCCAGAGCCCGACCAGGGCGTTGCGGCGGGACCCGACGCTGTCTCTGGTGGTCGCGTCGATCTCTGAAAGGCAGGCGGTCATGGACAGGATCTCCTCCGGGAAAAGCCGATAGCGGGTGCGTCGGCGGGCGGCGAGGTGCGAAGCACCGGTCCGCGGGGCGGCCGTCCGACGGGCGGAAGGGGGATCGGAAGCGGGACGCAGCATTGGAACCTCCCAAGCGCCGCCGAGCGGCCGATGGAAGGGTCCGACATCGCAGCCTGAAGGCTGCCAGAGGGGCCCGGACCCGTAGTAACACGTAGATCGGGAGCCCGTCGGCCGTATTCAAGGCCGACGGGCAACATCGTGAAGGACGCCGTCAGGCGGCCTCGGGGAACGGCGGGCGGCCGGACCAGTTGACCCCACGCGTGGCGAACAGCATCGCCGTGAGGCCGACGAATCCTGTGACCGCTCCGGCCAGCAGCGCGAAGTCCTCCATCGCGAGGATGGCATAGAGCAGGGCGAGCAGCGCGGCGAGGCCGAGGCCGGCCACCAGCGCCCGCGCAAGGCCTTCCAGCGCCAGGCCGATGAAGGTGGCGATCGGCCGGCCGGGACGGGGCGTTTTTTCAGCGCGGCCGCACGGTCAGCCGGACGAGGCCGTAGCTCAGCGCCGGCAGGCTCCAGCGGAGTTCCAGCCCGTCGAGGACCGGCGCCGGCATCGGCGTGCCGGGCAGCCGCGGGCCGGTGGTGGCGAGGCGGAACTCGGACAGGCCGAAGCCTGCATAGCCGTGAAGCTGGACGGCGGTCGGCCGGGCCTCATCGGACCGGTTGACGAGGAAGAGCGTGAGCGAGCGCCCGTCCTCGCCGTCGATCGCCGCGGCGTCCACCGCAGGAGCGGCGTCGCCGTCCGCGAGTTCCACATCCGGGCCCCGGTAGACCGGCATCAGCGCCGTGCCGCGTCCGTGGACCGAGCCGGCGAGCACCGGGTCGAACAGGATCGGCCGGTGGCCCATGCCGAGGGCCGGCGACATCATGTCGGCGAGGCCGGCGACCACGCCGCCGGCAAAGGCGGTCCGCACCCTGTCGGCCCGGCGCATCAAAAGGTTCATGACGAGCGCCCGGTCGATCGCCGCGGCGGCCGGATCATTGTCGTCGGCGGGCGCCCCCCAGAGGTCGATCTGCAGGCCGACAGGGCAGCCGCTGCGGTCCAAGGTGGCGGCCCTGTCGAGCCGCCGGACCGTCTCGTCGAGGGCACGGGCGATCCGGAGCGAGGATGGTAGCCGCGGGTCGACGCCGCAGCCCGGAGCCGGCAGCGAGACGAGGTCGAGCGAGCGCCGGTGGCGCTGGAACAGGTCGACGGTGTGGTCGGGGTCGAGACCGGCCCGCGCGGCCCCGAGCACGATGGTGCTCGACGGGCGGGCGCTGCGCAGGCGGGTCAGCAGCCGGTCGGCGGCGTCGTTCTCGGTGCCGCCGATCCCGACGTGCCACATGGTGACGCCGTGTCTCTCGCCGACGCTGACGCCGCGCGCCTCGTCCGGATCGAGCGAGAGCATCGGTTCGGCTTCGGCGCGCCGGCACCAGTCCACCAGCCCGTCGACCAGGATCGCCCGGTCGCCGGCCCCGTCCGCCGGCACCGGGGCGGCGGACCCGATGGCGCAGGGCAGGCGCCAGGCGCGGATCATGTCAATGAGGTCTGCGCGGACCCCGTCCTCGGAGGCGGGGTGGTCCGGATCGGCGATGGCGGCGCGGTCCGCCGCGGTAAAATGGATCCCGAAGATCCGGGGATCGACGGGGGCGACGGTGAAGTCCCGGTGAAGAATGATCCTGGGTGTCATGTCGGCATCTCCATGCATCGCCGTTACGGTCTGCCGATTCGACTGGCGAAGGTAAGATAGCGACGCATGAATGTTTGATGCCACAGTTCACGGAGATTGGTGCGGTAGAATAATGCTCATATGCGCAATGCGGTATCTTGTTTGCATAGGAAACTGTTACTTGTGGTATTTGGATATCGTCCTCCGGAGCCAGGAACACAAAGCTGCATCAGGGGTTTGTGCCGGTCTCGCGGTTGCAGTCGAACGCCAGTTTCAACGAGATGCATGCGGTAAGAAAAAATTCGACGGCCGATGTTATCGGGAGCGCCCCGGGCAAAGCCCGGCCGGACTGATCCGGCCGCGCCGGACCATTTTTGATCAATAGGACAAAGCTTTCGCGGGAGCCCCGGATCACAATTTCGCAAACATCATCACGGCCATGCGCACCTCGTGCACATCGGGAGTGATCTGCTCATAAAAAAGATCGTTTTCCGGGCGAATCACGCGCATTTGGGGCGTTTTGAACCGGCCAAGGTGTGGTAAGACTACACCTTGGAGCGGATCTCACGCGCCGTGTACCCGGAGGCAGGGCCGGAATACGGCAGGAGGGTTGTCAAATCGATGCCGGCATGACCGGGCCATCGGTGTGGCTTTTTGCTCTGGGAACTGAAACCGTCAGGACGCAGCGCTCCGCGGGCGTCCCCTCGGTGCCTTTGTTTGGCGGAGACGAGAAGACAGAATGGGTAAGGGTAAGGATTTCCGCCCGTCGCGGCGGCGCGGCGGATTCGATGACGATGTGATGCCGTCGTTCGAGATGCCCCGAGAGCGTCCGGCACGATCGTTCGGCGGACCCTCGCCGTTCGACGCCCCGCTGCCGTCGGGACCGACGGTCGACGCGACGGTGTCGTGGTTCAATCCGGAGAAGGGCTTCGGCTTCACCGCCTTGTCGGACGGGTCGGGCGATGCCTTCCTCCACATCGGCCAGCTGCAGGCGATCGGCCGGGACTCCGTCCCGCCGGGCGCAACGCTCAAGGTCCAGGTGGCGCAGGGAGCCAAGGGCAAGCAGGTCGTCAAGGTGCTCGAGGTCGACGAGAGCACGGCGACGCCGCAGCAGTTCCGCCCGCGGCCGGCCGGACCCCGTCCGGGCGGCTTCGGCGGTGGCGGTGGCGGTTTCGGCGGCGCACCGCGTCCGCCGCGCCGCACGGTGGACGCGTCCTCGGCCATCCCGCTCGACGGCGTGGTCAAGTGGTTCAACCCGGACAAGGGCTTCGGCTTCGTGGCCGGTGAGGACGGCGGCAAGGACGTGTTCGTGCACATCTCCGTGCTCCAGGCGGCGGGGCTCGCCCCGCTCGCCGACGGCCAGCGCGTGTCGATGAAGATCGTCGAGACGCCGAAGGGCCGCGAGGCGGTGGAGATCTCGGTCCTCGACTGAGGTCCCGTCCCGACGGACGACTGGAGGAGGCCGCGGCGGGACCCGCCGCGGCCTCCTTCCGTTTTCGCACCGGCACGTCGGGCCGGAGCGCCCGCCCGGCTTGCCCGACGGGTACATCCTCGGGCACTCTCCCGGCCCGGAAGACAGACCGCCCCGAGGACCCCCGCCCATGAGCCTCCAGTCCGTCCGCGATTTCCTCGCCACCCGGGCCCCGGACATCGAGGTGATCGAACTGCCGGTCTCGACCGCCACCGTCGAGCTCGCCGCCGCGGGCCACGGGGTGGAGCCGGCGCGGATCGCCAAGACGCTGTCGCTGCGGCGCGGCGACGAGGTGCTGCTGGTGGTTGTGCGGGGCGACGCGCGCCTTGACAACCGCAAGGCCAAGGCGGCCTTCGGCGGCAAGATCCGCATGCTCGGCGCCGACGAGGTGGAGGCGGTCACCGGCCATCCGGTCGGCGGCGTCTGTCCCTTCGGGCTTCCCGGTCCGCTCAAGGTCTATCTCGACGTCTCGCTGAAGCCGTTCGACGAGGTCGTGCCGGCGGCCGGCGCGGTCAACGCGGCGGTGCGGATCTCGCCGGAACGGATGGCGGCGCTGACCGGCGCCGCCTGGGTGGACGTCTGCCAGGCCGTGGAGGCCTGACCGGGGACTTGCCGTCGCCGCGATCTTGCGCTGCCATGGGACCTGCATCCCAGAAGGAGACGTCCCCATGCGCTTCGGACTGCCGGCCGTCCTCGTCCTCGTCGCCCTCGCCGCCGCCACCCGGCCTGCCGCCGCCATCCAGGAGTTCACCCCCGAGCCCGGCTGGCGCTACGAGGTGACCGGCGTCACGCCCCCGGACGTCCTCAACGTCCGCGAGCAGCCCGGGGTCGAGGCCGGGGTCGTCGCGACGCTCCCGCCCGACGCCGGGGATATCGCGGTGACAGGCGTGCGCGCGGAGGTGGACGGCTCGGTCTGGTGGCGGATCCTGACCCCGGACGGCCAGGGCTGGGTGAACGCCCGCTTCCTGCAGCCGACCGACCCGGGCAGCGAGGAGGAAACCGGCTGGCCGCTCACCTGCGCGGGGACTGAGCCCTTCTGGTCGCTCAGCGTCTCCCCCGGCGGGGAGGCTCGGCTGTCGACCCCGGACACGGAGGCCGCCGCCTGGAGCGCCGGGCCGGCGATCACCGCCGCCGGCACCCGCGGCATGATCTCGGTGCGGCTGGAGGCGGACGGATCGGTCGGCCACCTCGCCGTCATCCGCGACTACGACTTCTGCTCCGACGGGATGAGCGACTTCATGCATCCGTTCCACGGCCTCGTCGCCGGCCCGGACGGGGAGGTGCGCGCGGGTTGCTGCTGGCGCGGCGGCTGATCCGTTCCGTCCGCGCCCGGTCGGGAAGGGACGGGGTGCCATCGCCCGGCGAAGCGGCTATCGTCGCCCCGGGCGCATCGCCAGAACTCGAGCAAACGACGCCGGCGCGGCCGGCGCACCAGGGAAGGGGACGGGAATGTCCGGGGACATCATCAGCCGGCGCACGCGGATCGGGGCCACCTCGGTGGAGGTGCCGCCGATCTGCTTCGGCACATCCGCGCTCGGCGACATGCCGAACACCTACGGCTACAGCGTCGACGAGCGGCGGGCGCTCGACACGGTGCGCGCGATCCTCACCAGCGCGTGCCCGTTCATCGACTCGAGCCGCAACTACGGCTTCGGCCGCCGCGCGCCGCGGGTGGGCACGGCGAGCGCCGTGTTGGGCGGGCTGCCCGCCGGGGCGGTGATCTCCACCAAGCTCGACCGCGACATGGACACCCGCCGCTTCGACGCGGCCCAGGCGCGCCGGTCGGTGGAGGAGAGCCTGGAGGCGCTCGGCCTCTCCAAGGTGCAGATCCTCCACCTGCACGACCCCGAGCACGCGGCCGATCTCCGGGAGATAGCCGGCAAGGGCGGCTCGATCGAGGAACTGTTCAAGATGAAGGCCGAGGGCCTCGCCGACGCGGTCGGCCTCGCCGCCGGCAACGTCGAGGTGATGATGCCGCTGCTGAGGGACTTCGACTTCGACGTCCTGATCACCCACAACCGCTTCACGCTGGTCAACGCCAACGCCGAGGAGATGATGGACCTCGCCCGCGCGCGCGGCACCAGCATCCTCAACGCCGCCCCCTACGCGGGCGGCGCGCTGGCCAAGGGCAGCGGCAGCTACCGGCGCTACGTCTACCAGGACGCGACGGACGAGATGCTGGCCCCGGTGCGGCAGGTGGAGGAGATCTGCGAGCGCCACGGCGTCGCGCCCGGAGCGGCGGCGCTGCAGTTCTCCATGCGCGACCCGCGCGTCGCCTCCACCATCTGCGGGGTGAGCAAGCCGGAGCGCGTGGCCGAGACCCTCGCCTGGGCAGAGGCGGAGATCCCCGACGCGGCCTGGCAGGACCTCGCCCGGGTGCCGCGGACCACCGTCGATCCGGAGAGCACCCGCGCCTACGACCCGGGCTGACCGGCGCGCCCGCCGGGGGTCCCCGGGCGGGCCGCCGCCCTACCTGGCGCCGATACGCCAGGCGATCCGCTTCTCCAGCTCGACGAGCAGCAGCATGGCGATGCCGGCGCCGATCACCACGGCGCCCTCGAGGAGCGACACCGGGCGGGTGCCGAACACCGCCTGCAGCGGCCAGAAGTAGGTGAAGGCGAGCTGGGCCACGATCACGATCGCGACGCCGGTGAGCACCGCCCGGGTGCCGAGCGCGGCCCTCAGCGTCAGCGAGGTGCCGTGCACCATGCGCACGCTGAAGAGATAGAAGATCTCCATCACCACGATGGTGTTGACAACCAGCGTCCGCGCGGTCTCGAGGTCGGCGCCGCGGGCGGTGGCCCAGGCGTAGATGCCGAAGGCGCCAGCCACCATCAGCAGCGAGACATACAGGATCCGCCAGACCAGCCGCCGCGACAGCAGGCCCTCGCTCGCCCTGCGGGCCGGCCGGCGCATGGCGTCCGGCTCGGTCGGCTCGAAGGCGAGGGTCAGGCCGAGTGCGACGGCGGTCACCATGTTGATCCAGAGGATCTGCACCGGGGTCACCGGCAGCGTCAGCCCGAACAGGATGGCGAGGATGATGGTGAAGGCCTCGCCGCCGTTCGTGGGCAGCGTCCAGGCGATCACCTTGGTCAGGTTGTCGTAGACGGTCCTGCCCTCGCGCACGGCGGCGACGATGGAGGCGAAGTTGTCGTCGGCGAGCACCATCTCGCTCGCCTGCTTCGCGGCCTCGGTGCCCTTGCCGCCCATGGCGACGCCGACGTCCGCGCGCTTCAGGGCCGGCGCGTCGTTCACCCCGTCGCCGGTCATGGCGATGATCGAGCCGTCCGACTGCAGCGCCTCGACGAGGCGGAGCTTGTGCTCCGGGCTGGTGCGGGCGAACACGACGGCCTCGCGGGCGGTGCGGGTGAAGGCCTCGCCTTCGAAGGCGTCGAGGTCCTGGCCCGTCACGGTGACCGGGTCGTCGGCGATGCCGAGCTGGCGGGCGATGGCGCGGGCGGTGGCGGCATGGTCGCCGGTGATCATCTTGACCCGGATGCCGGCGGCCCGGCACTCCGCCACGGCGGCCGTCGCCTCCTCGCGCGGCGGGTCGATGAGGCCGACGAGCCCGAGCAGGACGAGGCCGTGGGAGACGTCGGCCTCGTCCACCCGGTCGGCCCCGTCGGGCAGCGAGCCCCGGGCAAGGGCCAGGACCCGCTCGCCGTCCGCGGCCAGCTGCTCGATGGCCCGGATCCAGCGGGCGGTATCGACGGGCTCGACCCCGCTGGCGGACGCCACCCGGTCGCACATGGCGAGCACCCGCTCCGGCGCGCCCTTGACGTAGACCACGCGCGATCCGTCGTCGCGGCCGTGCAGGGTCGCCATGTAGCGGTGGCGGGCATCGAAGGGGATCTCGTCGAGGCGCGGGGCGCCCCGGTGCACGGCGACCGGATCGCGACCCGCCTTCATGGCGAGGGCGATCAGCGCCCCCTCCATCGGGTCCCCGGCCACCCGCCAGGCGTCATCGACCCGGTCGATGCGGCTGTCGTTACAGAGGACGGCCGCGAGGGTGAGATCGCCGACCGCCGGGTCCGCCGCCGCATCGACGGGCTCGCCGCCCGCCGTCAGCCGGCCCTCCGGGGCATAGCCGCCCCCCTCGACCTCGATCGCGCGGTCCGCCGTCACCACGCTGCGCACGGTCATCTCGTTGCGGGTGAGGGTGCCGGTCTTGTCCGAGCAGATCACCGAGACGGAGCCGAGCGTCTCCACCGCCGGCAGCCGCCGGACGATGGCGTTGCGCCGGGCCATGCGGCGGACGCCGATGGCGAGGGTGATCGTCATCACCGCCGGCAGTCCCTCCGGGATGGCCGACACGACGAGGCCGACGATCACCATGAAGGCGGCGGGAAAGGTGTAGTCCTGCACCCAGACGGCGTAGGCGAACACGGGCAGCGACACCGCCAGGATGACGACGGTGATCTGCCGGGCGAAGCGGTCCATCTGCCGCACCAGCGGCGTCGTCAGCCGCTCCACCTGGCCGATCATCGTGCTGATGCGGCCGAGCTCGGTCCCGGCGCCGGTCGCCACCACCACTCCGGCGCCCTGGCCCGCGGCCACCATCGTGCCGGAGAAGGCCATCGAGGTGCGGTCGCCGAGCGAAGCTTCGTCCGCGACCGGGGCGGTGGACTTGTCGACCGGCACGGATTCGCCGGTCAGCACCGCCTCCTCCAGCCGCAGGCTCCTGGCCTTGACGAGCCGGACGTCGGCCGGCACCCGGTCGCCGGCCTCGAGCAGGACCACGTCGCCGGGAACCACCTCCTCGGCGGCGACCGAGGCGCGGCGGCCGTTGCGGAGCACGGTCGCGTGGGGGTCGATCATCGCCCGGATCGCCTCCAGCGCCCGCTCGGCGCGCCCCTCCTGGATGAAGCCGATGATCGCGTTGACCACCACCACGGCGGCGATCACCAGGGCGTCGACCACCTCGCCGATCGCCGCGGCGATCACGCCGGCGGCCATCAGCACGTAGATGAGCAGGCTGTCGAACTGGGCGAGCAGGCGGGCGAGGGTGGTGCGCCCTTTCCCTTGCGGCAGACGGTTCGGACCATGTTCGGCCAGCCGCGCGGCGGCCTCGGCGGGGGTGAGGCCGCCGGGACCGGAGCCGAACTCATCCAGCACGGCGGGGGCGGGAAGGGCGTGCCAAGGCGACGGTCGCCCCGCCCCGGCGGGTCCGGTCTTGTCTGCGGTCGGAGACGTCATCGGGTCAACACTATCAGGCCCGTTGCGGGTGGGAAGCCCCGGGTTGGTAACCCTTAGGGAGGCTATCCGCTCCGCGGCGGGCCGCCTTGAGCGGGGTCAAGGCGGCTGGCCGGGGCTTCAGATGACGAATGTCTCGCGCGTCTCGTCGGGGTGGCCGCCGCGGCGGCGGTCGCGCCGCCCGCAGCCGTCCGGCTCACTGCATCACCATGCCGCCGTCGATCATGATCAGCTGGCCGGTCATGTAGTCGGACTCCGGGCTCGCCAGGAAGGCGGCGGTGCCGACCACGTCCTCCGGATAGGAGTAGCGCTTCATCAGGATCATGTTCTTCGCCAGCTGGTCCATCGACTCGCCGGGGTTCTCGAACTTGCCGATCGAGACCAGGTCCTTGTCGAGCTGCTCCCAGAGCTCGGTGCGCACGACGCCGGGGCCGTAGCCGTTGACCGTGATGTTGTGGCCCACCAGCGCCTTCGCCCCGCCGTTGATCAGCGCCAGCACCGCGTGCTTGGAGGCCGAGTAGGGCACCACGTCGTCGAAGGCCTGGCGGGACAGGATCGAGCCGACATTGATGATCTTGTAGGGGCCATTCTCCTTGCCCTGGGCGATCATCTGCCGCGCCGCCTCCTGCATGCCGAGCAGCACGCCGAGCGCGTTCACCCGCATGATCGTGTTCCAGTTCTCCTCGGTCACGTCGAGGAACATCAGCGGCTTGTTGATGCCGGCGTTGTTCAGCATGACGTTGAGGGAGCCGAAGGCCTCCGCGGTCGCGCTGACCGCGGCGGCGTGGTCCTCGCGCCGGGTGACGTCGAGCTTCACCGCGATGGCGCGGCCGTTGCCCCGGTCGTTGATGCGGCCGGCCACGGCCTCGGCGCCCTCGAGGTTGATGTCGCCGAGGCAGACGTTCGCCCCTTGTGCGGCGAAATATTCGCCGATCGCCGCTCCCATGCCCTGGGCGCCGCCCGTGATGAGAACGTTCTTTCCTGCCAGCCGCTTGGGGTCCATCGTCTCCTCCTGTCAGTGGTCGCGTGTTCTTGCCCGGATGGCGGCATCGGCGCGCGCCTGCGCCTGCCGGAGGGCCTCGCGCGGCGTGACGATGCCGCGCAGCATGTCGTGGAATTCCTCGCCGCAGATGGCGATGACGTCGGAGATCTCCGGCACCGGCGGCCGCGGCCAGAACTGCAGCTCGTCGCGCCAGGACATGGCGTCCACGGCCTCGAAGATGGTGCTGAGCCGGCGAACCTCCGGGTCCGAGCCGACGGAGTACCGCGGCGCCGTGCGGCTGCCGTTCTCGACGTAGAGCTTCTGCGCCGCCGGCGAGGTGAAGGCGATGAGGGCCTCGACCGCGTCCGGCACCCGCTCCGCGGGAAGGTTCGCCGGGATGCCGAGGACATAGCCGCCGACCGGCGCGATCGGCGCCCCGCCGGGCCCGGCGGGATGCGGCAGGTAGCCGGTCTGGTTCCAGGCCGGCGAGGTCGGGTCCAGCTCGAAATAGGGGGCGAGCAGCGTGTAGCCGTAGGCCATGGCGACGCTGCCGGCCGCGTAGGGCCGCACCCGCTCGTACCATGCCATCGACAGGATGTCCGGCGGCGAGAAGCGCAACAGCGCCATCAGGTATTCCGCCGCCTCGCGGCCCTTCGCGGTGTCGATGGTCGGCCGCGGGGTGCCCTGGGCGAGGTGGTCGGCGTCGAAGCCGCCGGCGATCTCCGGCATGTCGAACACCGGCTGGCCGAAGTCGGCGAGGGTCATGATCACGGTGTGGCCGAGGGCGGTGCCGCGCGCGGCGTTCCAGGCAATGCCGTAGCGGCCGTGCCGCGGCTCGTGCAGCGCCTCGGCGGCCTTCAGCACCGCCCCGGTGGTGCGCGGCGGCTCGAGGCCCGCCTCGGCGAAGAGGTCGCGGCGGTAGAAGAACAGCTCCGGCGTGGTCTGGCTCGGCACCCCGTAGGGCCGCCCGCCCCAGTGGGCGGCGCGCCAGCCGGCGGTGTGGAAGTCGGCCGGGTCGAGGCGCTCGATGTCCATCACCTCGTCGAGCGGGCGGAGCACCCCGCTCTCGACGAACTCGCCGATCCAGGGCAGGTCCACGGCGATGATGTCGTAGCGGCTCGCCTTGCGCTGGGCGTTCTTCAGCGCCTCCTCGCGCAGCCGGTCGATCGAGAAGGCGCGCTGGTGGATGGCGGTCCCCACCACCTGCTCGAAGTGGCGCTTCAGCGCATCCATCACCATGAAGGTGGGATCGCCGTGGACGAGGATCCGCACCCCGCCCGGGAGCGTCAGCGGCTCGTGCAGGACCTGCAGCGGCGGGATCGACCGGGCGGCGAGGTATGAGCCGCCGAAGTAGTAGTCGCGCGCGGTCTCCTCGGCGGTCTCGCCGGAAAAGTTCAATCTGGCGAGGCGCTCCACCCGGCCGCAGAACTGCGACCAGTGCTCGATCATCTCCGCGCTCGGGTGCAGGGTGAAGGTCTTGCCGGAGCGGGTGCGCGGGCGCTGCTCGACCATCCCGGCGTCGATCATCTCGCGAAGGCGGCGGACCGCGGTGGCGTAGGGCACGCCAGCCGCGCCCACCAGCGAGGAGGGCGTCACGCTCCGCGCCTCGAGGTGGCAGCGGATGAGGTGCTTGGCCATCCGGAAGTAGGGATCGGGCGAGGACAGCTCGAAGGTGGTCTCAAGCTCGGTGGCGAAGTCGTCGAGGAAGGACAAGATCTCCAGCATCCGCGCGCCGGGAGGGTGACCGCGCGCGGCGTCCGGGGGACCGGGCCTTGCGGTCTGCCCCAGCTTCGCCGTGCGCGTGGCGAGCCCCTCCATCATCGACACCAGCTTCCCGTCCGAAGTGAACCCGCGAGGACCCGTCATGCGTCCGCTCCTTCAAAAGCTGTCCAATCCGAGGATTCCGGGACACGGCCAAAAAGTTCAGAATGGATTTCATAATATCCGATTTGAGCGAAAATGGGCTGCCGCGGCGGGATTCGCGGCGCATGCTTTGCCGGTGAGTTCGAAGCCGCGTGCCCATCCGGTCGGCGACCGGGGCCAGGAGGAGGCAAGGGGCGGCGGCGCACACCGGGAGGAGAGATCGAAGATGACTTCAGGCCTCAAGACGACCCTGGCCGCCGCCACGGCGACCGCCGCCCTGACGCTCGCCGGCGCCGCCGCCGCCGAGCAGGTCCGCATCGGCATCACCCAGAACAATGTCGGCGTGGACAGCTACCAGACCACCTACGAGAAGGCCTTCATGGAGGCCGCCGAGGCCGATCCGAACGTCGAGGCCATCGTGCTCGACGCCGGCGGCGACGTGGCGCGCCAGATCGCCCAGATCCAGGACCTGATCCAGCAGCAGGTCGACGCCATCATCGTCTGGCCGACCAACGGCAAGGCGGTGGTGCCGGCGGTGCGCCAGGCCAAGCAGGCCGGCATTCCGGTGATCATCACCAATTCGAACATCGCCGAGGAGGGCTTCGAGTTCATCGCCTCCTTCTCCGGCCCGGACAACATCACCCAGGGCGCCTACTCGGCCGAGCTGATGTGCGACGCGCTCGGCGGCCAGGGGCAGATCGTCCAGATCTCCGGCCAGCCCGGCTACACCACCGCCATCGAGCGGCAGAAGGGCTTCGAGGACCGATTCGCCGAGGTCTGCCCGGACGTCGAGATCCTCGAGACCCAGCCCGGCGACTGGAACCGCGAAAAGGCCCAGCGGGTGATGGAGGCCTTCCTGGTCAAGTACGACGACATCGACGGCGTCTACTCCGGCGACGACAACATGGGCGTCGGCGCCCTCAACGCCGCCAAGGCGGCGAACCGCGCCGGCGACATCATCTTCGTCGGCGCCACCAACTTCGCCGTCGGCTACGAGGCGATGGAGCGGGGGGAGTACTACGGCTCGATCTACCAGTCCCCGGTGGACGACGCCAAGAACGCGCTCGCCACGGCGGTCGCCGTGGTCAAGGGCGAAGAGGTCCCCTTCCTCAACTACTTCGACACGCCGAAGATCACCCGGGAGAACATGAAGGAGTTCTCCAAGCCGGTGTTCTGACCGGACGCCGGACACCCGGCGGCGGGTCCGCCGCCGGGAGCCGCCGCAGGCCGCCGGAGCAGGGCGGACGGCGGCGACAGGGGCCGGGGGGCTCCGCCGCCGCGCCCGCGACGGCGGGGCCATCGACGCATGGACGACCTGGGAGGAGACGAGGGCATGGAATCCGCCGCCACGGCCGGCCGCCTCAACGGCGTCGGCTCGATCCTGGCGCGACAGGGCATCCTGATCGCGTTCGTGCTGTTCATGGTCGGCTTCGCCGCCTTCTCGGACCGCTTCCTGTCGCCGGAGAACGTGACGGCCGTGGTCCGCCAGGCGGCGATCATCGGCGTGATGGCGATCGGCGTCACCGTGGTGGTGATCTCCGGCAACCTCGACCTCTCGGTCGGCTCGATGCTCTCCTTCGCCACCGTGCTGGTGGTGGACCTGCACGACCAGATCGGCCCCGGCCCGGCGATCCTGGTGATGTTCCTGGCGACGCTGGTGCTCGGCGCCGCCAACGGCTTCCTGGTCGGCGTGCTCAGGCTCAACTCGCTGATCGTCACCCTCGGCATGCTCTCGGCGATCCAGGGGCTGACCCTCATCTACACCGGCGGGCAGAACGTCGACATCGCCGACCAGGAGAGCACCTGGTTCGCCATCTTCGGCCGCGGCCACATCCTCGGGGTCGCAACGCCGATCCTGATGTTCCTCGGCCTTGCGGCGCTGATGCACGTGGTCCTCTCCTCCACCCCCTACGGGCGACGGGTCTACGCCGTCGGCGGCAATCCGACCGCGGCGGTATTCTCGGGGATCCGCCGCTCGCGGGTGGTGTTCTCGACCTACCTGATCTCTGCCTTCGCCACCGGCTGCGCCGCCCTCATCCTCGGCAGCCGGGTGATGGGCTCGCAGAACAACGTCGGCCAGGGGTACGAGCTCCTCGTGCTCGCCGGCGTCATCCTCGGCGGCACCTCGCTGCTCGGCGGCTCGGGCAACGTCCTGAAGACGGTGGTCGGCGTGCTGATCCTCGGCTTCATCCAGAACGGACTGCTGCTGCTGGGCTTTGCCTACTACGTCCAGTGGCTGGTCACCTGGGTCGTCATCATCCTCGCCGTCTGGCTCGACATCGCAGCCAAGCGCGGCCGCCTCCTGTCACCGATCGCCTGAAGGAGAGCCCGATGCGCGCCGCCCTGCCCGCCCCCCTTCGCTGGCTGACCAGCAACCCGATCTGGGGGTTCGTCGCCCTCGTCTTCGTCTTCTTCAGCGTCACCACCGACCATTTCTTCGACGTCGGCAACGTCTCCAACATCCTCCTCCAGACCTCGACCATCGGCCTCATCGCCCTTGGCATGACGCTGGTGATGATCAACGGCAACATCGACCTCTCGGTCGGCGCCACCGTGGCGCTTGCGGCGAGCCTCGCCGTCGACATCCAGGGCTGGCCGGTGTTCGCCGACTGGGGCAACTGGGCGCTGGCCCCGGCCGTGATTTCCGGGCTGCTCGCCGGCGTCGCGGTCGGCGCGCTCAACGGGCTCATCGTCTGGAAGACCGGCGTGGACGCCTTCATCGTCACCCTCGGCGCGATGATCGGCGTGCGCGGCATCGTCTTCATCTACACCGGGGAGCAGTCCTTCTACGCGATGAACTTCGCCTATTCGGACTTCGGCGCCTCCTCGGTCGGGCCGCTGCCGACGCTCGCCGCCCTGTTCCTCGTCGCGGCCGTGCTCGTCCACATCCTGCTGTCCCGCACCGTCCACGGCCGCAACACCTACGCCGTCGGCGGCAACCGCGAGGCGGCCGTGAACGCCGGCATCCGCGTCGGCCCGCACATGCTGGTCAACTTCATGATCGTCGGCTTCTTCGCCGCGCTCGCCGGCGTCGCCCTCTCCACCCAGATGGGCGCCTCGACGCCGAACCTCGGGCGCGAGTACGAGCTCTGGACGATCACCGCCGTCGTGCTCGGCGGCACCAAGCTCGCCGGCGGCTCCGGCACCATCGTCGGCACGGTCGGCGGGGTGCTCGCCATCGGCATCCTGCGCAACGGCATGAACCTGATGCAGGTCCCCGCCTTCTACGTGCTCGTCATCCTCGGCCTCATCCTGATCGCCGTGCTGTTCCTCGACAAGCAGCTGAACCGGCGCGGCGCCGAGGAGCTGCGCACATGACCGCCCCGCTCGCCGCCGCCCGCCCCGCCCCCGGGACCGCCGTCGTGCCGGCCCTCCGCGTCGAGGGCATCGTCAAGACCTTTCCCGGCGTGCGCGCGCTCGACCGCGTCGACTTCGACGTGCTGCCCGGCGAGGTGCACGCGCTCCTCGGCGAGAACGGCGCCGGCAAGTCGACGCTGATGAAGGTGCTCGCCGGCATGTACCAGCCCGACGAGGGCACGGTCTACGTGGAGGAGCGGCCGGTGGTCCTGCGCACGCCGCTGCAGGCCAAGAGCTTCGGCGTCGTGCTCATCCACCAGGAGCTGTCGCTGGCGGAGGAGATGACCGCCGCGGAGAACATCTTCCTCGGCGAACTGCCGCGCGGGCGCTTTGGCTTCGTCGACTGGAAGACCCTGCACGAGCGCGCCGGGGCGATCCTGAAGCGGCTCGGCTGCGACTTCGGGCCCGAGGTGCGCGTCGCGCAGCTGTCGATCGCCAAGAAGCAGATGGTCGAGATCGCCCGCGCCCTCACCGTCGACGCCAAGGCGGTCATCTTCGACGAGCCGACCGCCTCCCTGACCGACCAGGAGAAGCTGGTCCTCTTCGACATCATCGACGACCTGAAGGCCCAGGGCGTCGGCATCGTCTACATCTCCCACCGCATGGAGGAGATCTTCCGCATCTCCGACCGGATCAGCGTGCTCCGCGACGGCGGCTTCCGCGGCACGCTCATGACCGCCGAGACCGACGAGGACGAGGTGACCCGGCTGATGATCGGCCGCAGCCTCGACCTCGGCCACGGCCCCGAGCCGATCGAGGCAGGGGAGACGGTTCTCGAGGTCGAGGGCCTCGCCTGCGGCGACCTCTTCGAGGACGTCAGCTTCACCGTCCGCGAGGGCGAGGTGGTGGGCTTCTACGGGCTGGTGGGCGCCGGCCGCACCGAGATCGCCCAGACCCTGTTCGGCCTGCGCACGCCGACCGCCGGGCGGATCCGCATCCTCGGCGAGGAGGTGACGCTCGGCTCGCCCGCCGAGGCGATCGGGAAGGGCATCTCGCTGGTGCCGGAGAGCCGCAAGGAACAGGGCCTGGTGCTCGGCATGAGCTGCCGCGACAACATCACCCTGCCGCAGATCGGCGACCTCACCGCCGGTCCGTTCGTCTCCAACGGCGGCGAGATCGCCATCTACGACCAGTATCGCGACCGCCTCGGCATCAAGTCGCCGAGCTGGCGGCAGGCGGTCGGCAACCTCTCCGGCGGCAACCAGCAGAAGATCGTCATCGGCAAGTGGCTGGCGATGAAGCCGCGGCTGCTGATCGTCGACGAACCCACCCGCGGCATCGACGTCGGCTCCAAGGCGGAGATCCACTCGCTCATCCGGGACCTGGCGAAGTCCGGCTACGCGGTGATGGTGATCTCCTCGGAGATGCCGGAGATCCTGCGCGTCTCCGACCGGGTGATCGCCATGTACCACGGCCGGGTCATGCGCGAGTTCACCGCCGCCGAGGTCAACGAGGACAACCTCGTCCAGGCGATCTCGGGCCTGTCCGCCGACCGGGCCACCTGATCGCCGGGAAGTGACCGCCGCGGGTCTTCCCCTGGGCCGGCGCGCGCCCCATCCTCTCCGATGGGGTTACCGGACGACGGAGGGGACGGGGTGCGACGCGCGCTCGCCATTCTCGCGATCATCGCCGCCGGCGCGGCCGGCGTCGCCCGGGCGGACGCCTCGGGGCTCGACGCCGCGCGCGGCGAGGGCACGCATGTGATCATGCGCCATGCGCTGGCGCCGGGAACCGGCGATCCGCCGGGCTTCCGGCCCGATGACTGCTCCACCCAGCGCACTCTCTCGGAGGAGGGCCGTGCGCAGGCCCGGCGCGCCGGCGAGCGGCTGCGCGCCGCCGGACTCAGTTTCGACCTCGTCCTCGCCAGCGCCTGGTGCCGCGCCGCGGAGACCGCCCGGCTGATGGACATGGGCCCCGTGGCGGTGGAGCCCTCGCTCAACTCCTTCTTCGCCGACCGCTCCGGCGGACCGGCCGCCACGCGCGCGCTCGTCGAGCGGCTTCGCGCCCTCGACGGCCGCAGGGCGCTGCTCGTCACCCACCAGGTCAACATCACCGCACTCACCGGCGTCTACCCCCGCTCCGGCGAGATGGTGGTGATCCGCCTCGACGACGACGGCAGCGTCGCCGTCGAGGGGCGCATCGAGGCGCCCTGAACCCCTACATGAGGAGATCGACATGACCCGGCCCGCCACAGTATTCCTCGCCGTCGCCGTTTCCCTCGCCGCCGCCGTCCAGGCGCTCGCCCACCACGGCTGGCGCTGGGCCGAGGACGGCAACTTCGAACTCACCGGCGTGATCCGCGAGGCCCGCCTCGGCAACCCGCACGGGCTCCTCACCGTGGATGTCAACGACGAGGCGTGGACGGTCGAGGTCGGCCAGCCCTGGCGCAACCAGCGGGCGGGGCTCGAGGACGAGATGCTGGCTCCCGGCGTCGAGATCATGGTCAGCGGCGCCCGCTCGGCCGATCCGGAGCAGAAGCTGGTGAAGGCCGAGCGGGTCACGATCGACGGCCAGCTCTACGACCTCTATCCCGGGCGGGACTGACGGGCGGTGGAGGCGTTCGTCGCGGCCCTCGAGGGCAACACGCTCGTCGCCGCGCTCAGGGCGTCGCGCTACGCCTATCCGCTGGTGAACGTCGGCCACGTGCTCGGCCTTGCGACCCTGTTCGGCGCCATCCTGCTGCTGGACCTCCGCCTTCTCGGCGTCGCGCCCTCGGTCGACGCCGAGGCTCTCGCCGGGCTCGCGGTGCCGATCGCGGCGGCGGGGCTGGCGCTCGCCGTCGCGACCGGCGCGCTGCTCTTCGCCGTGCGCGCCGGGGAGTATCTCGAGAGCCCGGCGTTCCTCGCCAAGATGGCCTTCGTCGGCCTCGGCCTCGCCAACGCGATCGGGCAGAGGGCGAGCGGGCTCGCCGCCCGCCTGCCCCGCCTCGCGGCCACGGTCTCGCTGGTGGCCTGGACCGGGGCCCTTATCGCCGGCCGGCTGATCGGCTATCTCGAGGCCTGAGGGGAGCGTCGAAGGAGGAGCTCATGGCCAGGATCGGCCTCGTCACCGGCTTCGAGCCCTTCGCCGGGCTGCCGTCCAACCCGTCCGAGCGCGTGCTCGCCCATGTCGGCGGCTTCGAGGCCTCGGGCTTCCGGGTGGTCGCGCGGGTGCTGCCGGTGAGCTTCCTCAGGACGCCGGAGGCCGTCGCGGCGCTTCTCGCCGAGCACGACCCCGCCTTCGTCGTGTCGCTCGGGCTCGCCGGCGGGGCGCCGGTGCCCCGGGTGGAGATGATGGCGCTCAACGCCAGCCACGCGGGCGTGCCGGACAACGACGGGATCGCCCCGGCCGGCGGCGTCAGGGTCGGCGAGGGGCCGCAGGCGCGGCGCGCCACCTGGGACGGTCCGGCGGTGGTCGAGGCGATCGAGGCGGAGGGGCTGCCGGCGCGGCTCTCCTTCCACGCGGGCGGGCACCTCTGCAACCATACGCTCTATACGGTGCTCGGCCTCCTCGACGGCCGCTCCCCCGCCGTCCCCGCCGGCTTCCTCCATTTGCCGCACCTTCCCGAGGAGGTCGTGTGGATGCGGGCGGAGGCCGCCGCCGGCCGGCGGCCGGGCCCTTGGGAGCAGCCTTCGATGCCGCTGGAGGCGCAGGTGCGCGCGGTGCGGGCGGCGGTGCAGGCGGTGGCGCGGCAGGCGGCGGCCGGCTGAGCGCCGTTCAGTCCTCCGCCAGCACCTCGCCGACGCGACGCCGGAGCGCCGGCAGCAGGTCCGCCTCGAACCAGGGGTTCAGCGCCATCCAGCGGCGGTTGCGCGGGCTCGGGTGCGGCAGCGGCACGACCGGTCCCGCGGCGCCGCCCGCCTCGCGGACGATCGCCGCGAGTCTCTCCGAGCGCCGGCCGGGAACGTGCCAGTCGAGCGCGTGCCGGCCGACGACGAGGACGAGGCGGATCTGCGGAAGGGCGTCGAGGATCCGTCGCCGCCACAGCGGGGCGCACTCGGGCCGCGGCGGCAGGTCGCCGCCCCGGCCGGTGCCCGGGAAGCAGAAGCCCATCGGCACCAGGGCGATCCTCGCCGGGTCGTAGAAGGTGGCGCGGTCGATGCCCATCCACGCGCGCAGCCGGTCGCCGGAGACGTCGTCGAAGGGAACGCCGCGCTCGTGCGCCCGCCGGCCGGGCGCCTGCCCGGCGACGAGGATCCGTGCGCGCGGATCCGCCTGCAGGATCGGCCGGGGGCCGAGCGGCAGGCCGTCGCAGGCGGTGCAGGCGCGGACGGCGGCGAGCAGGTCGTCGAGCGACCCGCTCACGCCCCGGCGTCCGGCGGCGGGGCGGTGGAGCCGCGCCGCACCAGCCGTATCGGCAGCGTCTCGCGGCGGACCTCGGCGCGCGGGTCGAGGATCATTTCGACCGCGAGGCGGCCGAGCGCGGCGATCGGCTGCGCGACGGTGGTGAGCGGCGGATCGGAGGTCTCGCCCTCCGGCACCCCGTCGAAGCCGACCACCGACACGTCCTGCGGCACCGTGAGGCCGCGCCGGCGCAGCCACTCCAGCGCGACAAGGGCGATCCTGTCGGACATGGCGAGCAGCGCGGTCGGCGGCCGGTCACCGGAGAACAGCGCCTCGAGGGCCGGAACGGTCGTCTCTTCGTCGTTTTCAGTTTCGAAGATCGGCACCGACTCCGGGTCGATGCCGCAGTCGGCAAGGACGTCGAGGTAGCCTTCGACCCGCTCGCGGGAACTCGCGTAGGCGGCGCGGCGGACCTCCTCGCGGCTGACGCGCCCGCTGCGGCGGTTGACGAAGGGGATCGACAGGATGGCGAAGCGGCGATGGCCGAGGTCCGCCAGGTGCCCCGCGGCGAGCCGTGCGCCCGCGGCATTGTCGATCCCGACCGCCGGGATCGACGGATCGCGGCTGCCGAGTTCGAGCGCCACGAAGGGGAGGTCGCGATCGCGCGTCAATTCGATCAGCCGGGGACCGCCCTGCAGGCAGAACAGGATGAAGCCGTCCACCAGCGCCGTGGAAATGTTCCAGGCGAGCGCCTCCTCGTTCGCCGCCGAGACCAGCGAGATGCCGGCGCCGCCGCGGTCGCAGGCCTCGGCGATGCCGGTCATCAGCGTGCGGGCGAAGGGATCCTCGAAGAAGTAGGCGATCGGCTCGGCGGTGGCGACGCCGATGGCGTTGACCTTGCCGGCCCTGAGGAGCCGCCCCTTGGGGTCCGGCCCCTTGTAGCCGAGCGCTTTCGCGGCCGCCTCGACCTTCTCGCGCACCTCCGGCCGGACCACCTCTGGGCGGTTGAACACGTTGGACGCGGTGCCCTGCGAGACGCCGGCGGCCCTTGCCACGTCGACGAGCCGCACCGTCCGCTCGCCCCTGTCGATCCGCTGCGCCGCCACCTCGCTCCTCCCCCACAAGGCCCGGTCGGGTCCCGGACGCCCGGACAGCCGCCGGCGGTCCGGGGCCGGCCGACTCCGACCCGTCCGCCGGCCGGCGCCTGCGTCGCGGACCGCTCGCTGCGGAGGATCCTACCGGGTTGTTTGAATCGCTTCAAACGGGGCTTGACGCGACGGTTTCGAAGTGGCAAATTTTGAACCGATTCAAGAGGCGGGTCCGCCGCGTGATTGAATCGATTCATGAGCGCCCTCGCACCGCGTCGCGCCGCTCCGGGACCTGTCGTCCCGGTCGGTTCCGCTTGCGGCCGGCGAGGCTGGGGCGAGGACAGGAAAGGACCGTCGATGATCCCCGCGAGCTATCTCTTCAAGGACCTCTACCGCCGCCGCTTCGTCGAGGCGGATGCCGTACCCGAGCGACCGCGCCGGCCCGCCTCCGCCCCGACCCAGCCGACCCGCCGGTGAGCGGGTCGGCGCGGCGGCCTCAGCGTCCCAGCGCCTCGACAACCAGTCGGGCCGCCTCGGCGCCCGAGACCTGCTGCTGGCCGGTGACGAGGTTGCCGTCGCGCACCGCGACGGTCGCAATCCGATGACCGACTGGCTGGTCGGGGAACTGAGGGCGGTTGCGGAGGTGGCGGTCTCGCGGCGACACTCGCGGACGAGACGAGGGAGGGCGGCATGGACCGGACGGACGACGTGGTGATCGTGACGGGAGCCGGGGGCAACCTCGGCGCGGCGGTGGCGAGGGTTCTCGCCGCGGAGGGGCGGCGGCTGGTGCTGGTCGACCGCAGCGGCGACAAGCTGGAGCGGGCGGTCGCGGACCTCGGCGGCGGCGAGATCCTCCCCGTCGCGGCCGCCAACCTCGCCGACCCGGCCGAGGCCGAGGGCCTCGTGGCGCGGACGCTCGAGCGCTTCGGCGGCGTCGGCGCCCTCGTCAACACCATCGGCGGCTTCGCCATGGGCCGGGTCGCCGGCGGCGAGGCGCTCGGCCAGTGGGACCGGATGATGGAGGCGAACGCCCGCATCGCCCTCGTGCTCTCCGCGGCCGTGCTGCCGGCGATGGTGGAGCGTCGCTACGGGCGCATCGTCCACGTCTCCGCCGGGGCCGCGCTGAAGGCCGGGGCGGGGCTCGCGGCCTATGCCGCCGCCAAGGCCGCGCTCCTCCGCCTCACCGAGGCGATCGCCGCCGAGCACCGGGGCGACGGAATCGCCGCCAACTGCATCCTGCCGGGCACCATCGACACGCCGGAGAACCGCGCCGCCATGCCGAAGGCGAACCGCGACGGCTGGGTGGCGCCGGAGGCGATCGCCCGCCTCGCCGCCTTCCTGGCCTCCCCCGCCGGCGGTGTGGTCACGGGCGCTGCGGTTCCGGCGACGGGGCCGGCCTAGGGGTATCTGCGTACGTATTCGCCCTGCTTATCCGGAAGCCGTCTGGATACCGGCGGTTAATGCCCTCGCCGGTTTGATGGCCTCCTACGGGTCGACAGGACACGGGGTCCCGGAGGGGGCAAGACATGGCAACAGCAAGACCAACGCCGACCGGGCGCGAGAGTCCGTTCGACGTCGACGAGATCATCGTCACCAAGACCGACGTCAAGGGACGGATCACCTATGCCAACGACGTGTTCCTCCGGGTCTCCCGGTACACGTCGGCCGAGGTGGTCGGCCAGCCGCACAGCATCATCCGGCATCCGGACATGCCGCGCTGCATCTTCAAGCTGCTCTGGGATACGCTCGAGGCGAAGCAGGAGATCTTCGCCTATGTGGTGAACCTCGCGTCCAACGGCGACCACTACTGGGTGTTCGCGCATGTGACGCCGAGCTTCGACGGCTCCGGCAACGTGGTCGGCTACCACTCGATGCGCCGCAAGCCGGACCCGCAGCAGATCGCCGCGATCCAGCCGCTCTACCGCGAGCTTCTCGAGGAGGAGCGGCGGCCGACGAGCCGCAAGGACGGCATGCTGAGCGCCCACGACAGTCTGCACCAGATGCTTCGTTCCAAGGGGGTCGCCTATGACCGGTTCATCCTCGCTGTCTAGGGCGCTCGCCTCGGTCTTCGCCGCCGCGGCGCTCGTCGCCGCCTCGGCGGCGGCCGCCGCCCTGCTGCCCTGGTGGGCGGCGAGCGGTCTCGCCGTGGCGGCGCTGGTCCCGCTCGCTCTTGCGACCCGCCTCGTCGCGCGTCATTCGGCGGTGCTCGACCGCCTGTGCCTCGTCTGCGAGGCGGCCGCGCGCGGCGACCTCGAGGTGCGCGTGCTGGAGGCATTCGAGCCGGGCCTCGTCGGCAAGCTGCAGCTCAGCGTCAACCGGCTGCTCGACATCTCCGACGCCTTCGTCCGCGAGGCGGCCGGGTCGATGGCGGCGGTCGCCAAGGGGCGCTACTATCGCAAGGTTCTGCTGCGCGGCCTGCCGGGCGCCTACCTCAACGCCGCCCGGACCCTCAACGAGGCCAACGAGACCATGGACCGGCGGACCGAGGAGTTCACCCGCTTCGCCCGCGAAAACGTCAGCACCGTGATGGGAAGCGTCTCGGCCGCCGCGACGGAGATGCAGGCGAGCGCCGGCAGCCTCTCGTCGATGGCCTCGCAGAGCAACGGCCTTGCCGCGGCGGTCGCCGCCGCCGCCGAGCAGGCGACCGCCAACGTCCAGTCGGTCGCCGCCGCCGCGGAGGAACTCGCCGCCTCGGTCGCCGAGATCGGCCGGAGGGTGAACGAGTCCTCGCGGATCACCCGCGACGCGGTAAGCCAGGCGACGGCCACCAACCGGACCGTCGCCGGCCTCGCCGCCGCCGCGGACCGGATCGGCGACGTGGTGCAGCTCATCAACAAGATCGCCGAGCAGACCAACCTCCTCGCCCTCAACGCCACCATCGAGGCGGCGCGGGCCGGCGAGGCCGGCAAGGGCTTCGCGGTCGTCGCCAGCGAGGTGAAGTCGCTCGCCTCGCAGACCTCGAGGGCGACGGAGGAGATCAAGACCCAGATCGCCGCCATCCAGGGGGCGACGCACGAGGCGGTGTCGGCGATCCAGGGCATCGGCCGCACCATCGAGGAGGTCGACCAGATCGCCGCCGCCATCTCCGCCGCGGTGGAGGAGCAGGGCGCGACCACGCTGGAGATCTCCCGCAACGTCAACGAGGCGGCGACCGGCACCGAGGAGGTCTCGCGCAGCATCCTCGGGGTCAGCCAGGCCGCCAACGAGACCGGCGACGCGGCGGGCCAGGTGCTCGGCGCGACCACCGAACTCGCCCAGCAGGCGAGCCTGCTCGAGTCCCAGCTCGACAGTTTCCTGCGCCAGAGCGCGGCGGCCTGACCGCCGGCCCGTCGGCAGCCGGCGAGCCGAGCGACAGCGGAACGGCCCGGGCGCAGACGCCCGGGCCGTTCTCATGCCGCGAAGGCCGCCACGCGCTCGATCGCCCAATAGGCGGCGAGCGTCCCGATCCCGTAGGACGTCACCGCGAGGCTGCGCGAGCCGGGCGCCATCAGTCCCCGGGCGGGAGGGACGCGGGCGACCGCCGCACCGAGCGCCAGCGCGGCGGCGATGAACAGGAGCTGCCCCGCCTCGACCCCGATGTTGAAGGCGAGCAGCGCCAGCGGCACGTCGCCCTCGGGGAGACCGATGTCGAGGAGGGCCCGCGCGAAGCCGAGCCCGTGGAGAAGCCCGAAGGCGAAGGCCACCGTCCAGGGATAGCGCTCGGTGAGCCGTTTCTCCTCGCCGGCGGGACGCAGGAGTTCGGCGGCGAGGAACATGATCGACAGGGCGATCACCACCTCGACCGGCGGCGGCGGGACCACGATCCAGCCGAGGCTCGCCGCCGCCAGCGAAAGGCTGTGGGCCACCGTGAAGGCGGTCACTGCCCCGACGAGCATCCGCCAGTCGCGGATGAGGAGCAGGAGGGCCAGCACGAACAGCAGATGGTCCAGGCCCTCCAGGATGTGCTCGAGCCCCAGCCCGAAATAGCTCCCGAACAGGCCGAGCGGGCCGGGCGCCAGGGGCACCACGAAGGCCGGCGAGGCCGCGGTCAGGCGCATCGTCCTCGGCGAGGCGTCGGCGTCGAGCGCATAGCGCACCAGCACGTCGGTCCGGGTCGTCTCGAGACCCTCGATCCGGATCTCCCGCCCCGCCAGGCCGCCCTCGCAGATGGCGATCCAACCGGCGAGGAACGCCCGGCCGTCGAAGGTCGGCGCCGGGCCGCGGCGGGGCTCGCAGCCGTCCGGCAGGACGGCGTCGATCGCCATCGGGGCGCCGCCCACCTGCGGCTTGCGCCAGGTGACGCGCCACTCCTCGCCGCCGAGGTGCTGCAGGTCGAGGAAGCCCGGCTCGAGCGCATGGGCCTCGGCCCGCGTCGGGCCGAGCGGGAGGAGGAGCGCGGCGAGGAGGAGGAGAAGGAGACGGGCCGTCACGGCGCGAGCACCGCGGCCGCGTCGGGCCTGACCACCTCGTAGCGGGACAGCAGCGCCTGGAACCGCTGCTCGCGGAGGTCGTCGGCGAGCGAGGCGCGCCAGTCCTGCTCGACGCGCTCGCGGATGTCGGCCAGCGCCGGCAGCCGGCCCTCCCGCCGCTCCGTCACGCGGACGATGTGACGGCCGAGCGGCGTCTCCACCGGGCCGGCCCAGGACCCCACCGGCAGCCCGGCGATCGCCTCGAAGAAGCCGGTGCCGAACGTTCCGTCGACCACCTGCGGGGGACTCGAGCGCAAACTTGGCGGCAGGAGGGTCGCACGGGAGACGCCGGCCGGATCGTCGCCGCGGTTGAGCCGCGCCCCGACCAGGGCGACCTCGTCCCCGCCGATGCCGTCGTCGAGCAGGATCTGGTCGAAGGCGACGAGCGGCGGCAGCGCGAACCGATCGGGGTGGGCCTCCATGTGCGCCTGCAGCGTCGCGTCTTCGGCCGCAACGGCCTCCGCGCCGCTCTCCGTCAGGAACTCCATCTTCATCTGCAGCCGCCGGCGGATCACCGCGTCGTCCTGGTCGAGCCCGAGGGCGAGCGCCTCGCGCACATAGACCTCCTCGCGTACCCGCTGGCCGATCATGTGGTCGAGTTCCTGCGCCGACGGCGGGCGCCGCCACGTGGCCTCGAACTCGGCGACGAGGCGGCGCGCATCGTCCTCCGTGACGACGAGAACGTTGTCCGACACCGGCGGCGGGCTGTCGTCGAGGACGGCGAAAACGGCGAAGACGGCCGCCCCGAGCAGGAAGAAGTGGGCCAGCGGTTCGCGGAACATGGTGCGAAGGATCCCGCGCGATCCTCCCTCCCCGGAGTGCGATGTCATTCCTGTCCTGGCTTCAGTGCACGAGCAGCGGAACCGTCCGGCTCACCTCTCGGGCGTGTACCAGATCGGCGATGTGTAAGCACGTTCCTGCAGGGTGAGCGCCGCTCCTTCGGGGATTTCCGCACCAAGCCGTAGCCGATCGTAGAGAACCCAGCGCGGCGTCGGGATCTCGAGGACCCGAGCGTAGTAGACCGCCCGCTCGGAGGGGTCGAAATCCGGATCGGTCCACACCGTCCCCAGTTCGGACGCGCCGATCGAATTGGTGAAGTTGGCCGTCGCGATGTCCACGGTGTTGCCGACCGGCGGAAGCTTGCCATCGGAACCGACCTCGCGGTCGCCCGACCAGGCGACGTCATAGACGCTTTCCCGGGGCGTCCCATCGGACTCCACCCACCCCTTGACGATCTGGATGCGGTCGAGATTGGCGCCGATCGGGTCTCTGAGGGCGTAGACCATGAACTTCGGCGGGCCGGACGCGGGGGACCTGAGGTCGCCTCCCATGGGAACGCCCTTGGCGTAGCCGACGAAGGCGGGCTGCCGCGAGCGGAGGTCGTCCTCGCTGAAGTCCCAGCCGCCGAAAAAGCGCACGATCATCCGCGGACCCGAGGTGGCGTAGACCTCCTTGCGCGCCATCGCGTCCCAGATCGCCTCGCGCGTGTTTTCGTTGGCCCACACGCCGGTGTAGCCGGACGCCGAGAGCGACCATCCGGGGAATTCCCCCTTGTCCGTCCGCGTGAAGGGATGCTCGGCCCGCCTGGCGGACGGCTCCGCGCTCGTCGCCTTTCCGAAGTAGTTGTCCTCCTCGGCGGTCGTGAGAGAGGTATGGCTGTCGGTGCCCCCGGAGAAGCCGAACTTGTAGGGGTTGGCGCCCAACCGGCCCTCGAGCGCAAGCCCTTGCTTCAGCGCCTCGCGAGCGTATTCCCGGGGGATCATCTCGGGCGTCTTCGCCTCCGAGAGATCCAGGTTTCCGGCGTCCCAGGTCTCGAAATCCGCGAACTCGTCGTCGGGTGAGAGCAGCGCATGGGTCTCGCCGTCGCCCTTGATCTGGGTGATCTCGTAGAGCGGCTCCCACCTGCTGCGAAGCCTGACGTAGTTCTCGTCGACCGCTGCCCCGGTGTGCTGTGTCTCGGTCGGGAACATCAGCCCGTTCGAGAGATTGCCGTTGTGGGCCAGCGCGAGAGCGTCGCCCCCGGTGCTGTCCTCGTAGGCCTGCATCCAGGCATAGAGATCGAGCGGATCGGTGGAACCGCTCGGCCCCTGCGTCACCATCGGACTGATCTGGCGGGCAAGGTCGCCGCCGTCGCGGAGGATGACGTTCCGGTGCAGGTTGTTGCCGGCGACCAGCGACGTCCATTCGAAGCCGATGAAGGTGGTGAACTGCCCCGGCGAATAGAAGCGCTCGGCGGCATCTATGGTGCTTTTCCAGACCGCATCGTAGGCCGCCGCTCCCGGGTAGTAGGCGGCGACGATAGCGGGGTCGAGCTCCCCCTGGGCGAAGGTCGTGATCAGGTCCACCGCCGCCGCGGCCGCGGCCTCCCCGCCCTGCTGCATCGCCTCGAACCACCGTGCGCCCTGCTCGGTCGCGACGATCGCCGGCGCGCCCTTGAAGAGGTCGGTCGCAAACCCCATCGCGTCGGAGTGATCGGTGATGGCGAGCCAGTCGAGCGGTCTGCCGAGCTTCACCGGCTGGCCGGTCGACGAGACCACCTCCTCGCCGCGCGCGAAGCGGTAGGCCTCGTCGAGCCCGAGGCGGTTGCCGAACAGCCCCGCGTCCGCCGAAAGCGCGGTGTGGAGGTGCGTGTCCCCCCAGTAGACCTGGCTCGGGAAGTCGCGCTGCGCAAAGGGCGAATAGGGCCGGCCCTTGTAGAGGCCCTCGAGACTCTCCTCGGATGGCTGGAACTGGGCGAGACCGGTGGCTGGATGTAACAGGACAAGCGCCGTCGCGACCGCCCCGCAGGTAAGCGCTCTCGTCATCGTCGGCTCCCGACACCGTTGCATTTCACGAAGTACAGCAGATCGCCATGCCGCCGGCAAGCAGCATCGCGCCGGCGCGTCGCGGCAGGCTGCGGGCCCGCTTGGCGGGACGGCCGCCGGACCGACCGGCTGGGGAGCTCCCGGACGGGGATCCCGTCCGGACGCCCGGGCTACCCTCGATCCGTCAGATGTGGATCGAGCGCTTGTCGACGCCCATGGCGGCCTCCTTGACCGCCTCCGACATGGTCGGGTGGGCGTGGCAGGTGCGGGCGAGGTCCTCGGCGGAGCCGCCGAACTCCATCAGCACGGCGGCCTCGTGGATCATCTCGCCGGCGCCGGCGCCGACGATGTGGACGCCGAGCACGCGGTCCGTCTCGGCATGGGCGAGCACCTTCACGAAGCCGTCGGCATGCAGCATCGCCTTGGCGCGGCCGTTGGCGGTGAAGGGGAACTTGCCGGCCTTGTAGGGCACGCCCGCCGCCTTCAGTTCCTCCTCGGTCCGGCCGACCGAGGCGACCTCCGGCATGGTGTAGACGACGCCCGGGATCACGTCGTAGTTGACGTGGCCGGCCTGGCCGGCGAGCAGCTCGGCCAGCGCGACGCCCTCGTCCTCGGCCTTGTGCGCCAGCATCGGGCCGACGATCACGTCGCCGATGGCGTAGATCCCGGGAACGTTGGTGGCATAGTGCCCGTCGGTGACGACGCGGCCGCGCGGGTCGAGCTCGACCCCCACCTCGGCGAGGCCGAGGCCCTCCGTAAAGGGCTTGCGGCCGATGGCGACGAGGACGACGTCCGCCTCCAGCGTCTCCGCCGCGCCGCCGTCCGCCGGCTCGACGGTGACGGCCACGGGCCCGCCGTCCTTCGGGGCGACGCCGGTCACCTTCTGCTTCAGCTTGAAGGCGAAGCGCTGCTTCTCCAGCAGCCGCTGGAACTGCTTGGCCACCTCGAGGTCCATGCCGGGGAGGATGCGGTCGAGATACTCGACGACGGTCACCTTCGAGCCGAGCCGCGCCCACACCGATCCGAGCTCGAGGCCGATCACGCCGGCGCCGATCACGACGAGCCGCTCCGGCACCTTGTCGAGGGCGATGGCGCCGGTCGAGGAGACCACGGTTTTCTCGTCGATGGCGACGCCCGGCAGCGCCGCGACGTCGGAGCCGGTGGCGATGACGATCGACTTCGCCTCCAGCGTCTTCGCGCCGGAGTCGTCGTTCATGGTCACCTCGACCTTGCC
This sequence comes from Pleomorphomonas sp., assembly GCA_041687675.1. Classification (GTDB taxonomy): domain Bacteria; phylum Pseudomonadota; class Alphaproteobacteria; order Rhizobiales; family Pleomorphomonadaceae; genus JAWLBM01. The sequence goes on from JAWLBM010000040.1 coordinate 29,438, forward strand.
CGGGGCGAGGATCCGTCCGGCGCCCATGAAGCTGTCGATCTTGTTCTTCTTCATCAGGAAGTCGACGCCGCCGACGTTCGACTTCACCGTCGCGTCCTTGTGCGCCATCATCGCCGGAAGATCGAGCTGAGGCGTGCCGACGCCGACGCCGAGCTTGGCGAAGCTGTGCGAGGCCGCCTCGAACATCTCCGAGGCGTGCAGGAGCGCCTTCGAGGGGATGCAGCCGATGTTGAGGCAGGTGCCCCCGTGGGTGCCGCGCTTCTCCACCACGGCGACCTTGAGGCCCAGCTGGGCCGCCCGGATGGCGCACACGTAGCCGCCGGGGCCGGTGCCGATGACGATCAGATCATAGGACATTCAGTCAGGATTCCTCTGAAGATGCGCGTCAGCCCGCGCGGCGCAGGATCTCGGCTTGCTGGTCCGCCCGGCGCCGCAGCGACTCCGTCCCGAGGTCGACCTCGTCACCCTCGTCGTCGGTCCACGCCACGGAGTTCCCGTGCTCGGTCAGATGCAGGTCGAAAAAGCGGCGAGGGTCCCGGCGCAGAAAATCGAAGACCGGTCCGGACGCGAACACCGGGCGGAGATCGACCACCGCCTCGTGTCCATCGTCCCAGCCGATCTTCAGCACCCCGTAGACGACCGGCTCTGCGGAACGCATGCGGATGATCTCTGTCATGATATGCGCCTCGGCTTGCGATGCTGGCTCGCATTCTCCCACGCTTCAAGAACGTCCGCCTGCCGACGATCCAGCCAGTTCGCCACGGCTCGGTGCCTGGCCGGCGGCAAGCTGCCCTTGAGCAGCCGGCCGCTGCCGATCTCGTACTGCGCCAGGTGCCCGGCAAACTCGGCGTGCACATGCGGCGGCGGATGGTCGTCGTAATAGACGAGGATCTTCACTGCGTCCACGATGGCGATCACCGGCATGCCGGGCGTCCCGGAAACGCTCAGAGATCCAGCACCAGGCGCTGAGGGTCCTCCAGGCTCTCCTTGACGCGGACGAGGAAGGTGACCGCCTCCTTGCCGTCGACGATGCGGTGATCGTAGGACAGGGCGAGGTACATCATCGGCCGGATCTCGATCTTGCCGCCGACCGCCATCGGCCGCTCCTGGATCTTGTGCATGCCGAGGATGCCGGACTGCGGCGCGTTCAGGATCGGCGTCGACATCAGCGAGCCGTAGACGCCGCCGTTCGAGATGGTGAACGTGCCGCCCTGCATGTCCTCGATCTTCAGCTGGCCGTCGCGGGCCTTCCTGCCGAGGGCGCCGATGGCCTTCTCGACACCGGCGATCGACAGCTGGTCGGCGTCGCGTACCACCGGCACGACGAGGCCCTTGTCGGTGCCGACCGCCACGCCGACGTGGTAGTAGTTCTTGTAGACGAGGTCCTGGCCGTCGATCTCGGCGTTGACCGCCGGGATCTCCTTCAGCGCCTGGATGCAGGCCTTCACGAAGAAGCCCATGAAGCCGAGCTTCACGCCGTGCTTCTTCTCGAAGATGTCCTTGTAGCTGTTGCGAAGCGCCATGACGTTGGTCATGTCGACCTCGTTGAAGGTCGTCAACATGGCGGCGGTGTTCTGCGCGTCCTTGAGCCGCCGGGCGATGGTCTGCCGCAGCTTGCTCATCCGCACCCGCTCCTCGCGCGAGGCGTCGTCCGGCGCCGCGGCCGGGCGGGCCTGCGCGGCGGGCGCCGGGGCGGCGGGCGCGGCGGTGCCGCCGGCGATCGCCTTGAGGACGTCCTCCTTCAGCACCTGCCCGCGCTTGCCCGAGCCGGCGTCGACGCTGGCGCCGCTCTCGGCCATCAGCTTCGCCGCCGACGGCGCGGGCGGCATCTCGGTCGCCGTGGCCGCGGGCTTCGCCGCCGGGGCGGCGGGCGCGGGCTCGGCCTTGGCGGCGGGAGCCGGCGCGGCCTCGGCCTTCGGCGCGGCGGAGGCCCCGGCGCCGGCCTCGATCGAGCCGAGCACGGCGCCGACGCCGACGGTCTCGCCGTCGCCGACGACGATCTCGGAGAGGACGCCCGCGGCCGGGGCGGGGACCTCGATGGTGACCTTGTCGGTCTCCAGCTCGACGAGCGGCTCGTCCGCCTTCACGGCGTCGCCGGCCTTCTTGAACCACCGGCCGATGGTCGCTTCGGTGACGGACTCGCCGAGAGTCGGAACGCGGATCTCCGTGGCCATGGATCGTCTCGTTTCTCGTATCGTTCGCGGGATCGGAAATGGGCGCCCGCCGCGGGGCGGGCGCCCTCGAGGCAGGTCACTCGCCGAGCGCCTCGTCGAGGAGTGCGGCGAGCTGGGCGAGATGCTTCGACATCAGGCCGGTGGCGGTTGCGGCCGAGGGGGCGCGGCCGGCGTAGCGGCCGCGCGGATGCTTCGCCCCCACCTGCTTCAGCACCCACTCGAGGTAGGGCTCGATGAAGCTCCAGGCGCCCATGTTCTTGGGCTCCTCCTGGCACCACACCATCTCCGCCTGCGGGAAGCGGCCGAGCTCGGCGACCAGCGCCTTGGCCGGGAAGGGGTAGAGCTGCTCGACGCGGAGGAGGTAGACGTCGTCGACGCCCCGCTTCTCGCGCTCCTCGAGCAGGTCGAAGTAGACCTTGCCCGAGCAGAGCACCACCCGCCGGATCTTGTCGTCCGCCACCAGCTTGACGGTCACCGTCTCGGGCGCCGTCTGCGCGTCGTCCCAGAGCAGCCGGTGGAAGGTGGTGTCGGCGGCCATCTCCTCGAGCCGCGAGACGCAGCGCTTGTGGCGCAGCAGCGACTTCGGCGTCATCAGGATCAGCGGCTTGCGGAAGTCGCGGGTGAGCTGGCGCCGCAGGATGTGGAAGTAGTTGGAGGGCGTCGTGCAGTTGGCGACCTGCATGTTGTCCTCGGCGCACATCTGCAGGAACCGCTCGAGGCGGGCGGAGGAGTGCTCCGGACCCTGGCCCTCGTAGCCGTGCGGCAGCAGGCAGACGAGGCCCGACATGCGCAGCCACTTGCGCTCGCCGGCCGAGATGAACTGGTCGAACACCACTTGGGCGCCGTTGGCGAAGTCGCCGAACTGGCCCTCCCAGAGGGTCAGCGCGTTCGGCCGTGCCAGCGAGTAGCCGTACTCGAAGCCGAGCACCGCCTCCTCGGACAGCATCGAGTTGATGACCTCGTAGCGCTCCTGGCCCTCGGAGAGATGGGCGAGCGGGATGAAGCGGTCCTCGCTCTCCTGGTCGTAGAGCACCGAGTGGCGCTGGCTGAAGGTGCCGCGCTCGACGTCCTGCCCGGACAGGCGGACCTTGTGGCCGCCGACCAGCAGGGTGCCGAAGGCGAGCGACTCGGCGGTGGCCCAGTCGATGCCCTCGCCGCTCTCGACCGCCTTGCGGCGGGAGTCGAGGAAGCGCTGGATGGTGCGGTGGACGCGGAACCCCTGCGGCACCTCGCACAGCTTGAGGCCGATGTCGCGCAGGATCTCGAGCGGGACGCCGGACTGGCCGCGGCGCTGCTCGTCGAAGCTGTCGGCGACCTTGATGCCCGACCAGGCGCCGTCGAGCCAGTCGGCCTTGTTCGGCTTGTAGCCCTGGCCCGCCTCGAACTCGCTGTCGAGCCGTGCCCGCCACTCGGCCTTCATCGCCTCGACCTCGGCCTCGGTGACGACGCCCTCCTGGACCAGCTTGTCGGTGTAGATCTGCAGCGTCGTCGGGTGGCTGCGGATCTTCTTGTACATCATCGGCTGGGTGAACGCCGGCTCGTCGCCCTCGTTGTGGCCGTAGCGGCGGTAGCAGATCATGTCGATGACGACCGGCTTGTGGAACTTCTGCCGGAACTCGATGGCCACCTTGGCGGCGTAGACGACCGCCTCCGGGTCGTCGCCGTTCACGTGGAAGATCGGCGCCTCGATCATCTTGGCGACGTCGGACGGATAGGGCGACGAGCGCGAGAAGTGCGGGTTCGTCGTGAAGCCGATCTGGTTGTTGATGATGAAGTGGATCGAGCCGGCGGTGCGGTGCCCGCGCAGGCCCGAGAGGCCGAAGCACTCGGCGACGACGCCCTGGCCGGCGAAGGCCGCATCGCCGTGGAGCAGCAGCGGCAGCACCTTGGAGCGCTCGGTGAGCGGAATGATGTCGCCGTCCCAGCGCTCGGCGCTCTGGTCCTGCTTGGCGCGCGCCTTGCCCAGCACCACCGGGTTGACGATCTCCAGGTGCGACGGGTTCGGCGTCAGCGACAGGTGCACCTTGTTGCCGTCGAACTCGCGGTCGGACGAGGCGCCGAGGTGGTACTTGACGTCGCCCGAGCCCTCGACGTCGTCCGGGTGGAACGAGCCGCCCTTGAACTCGTGGAACAGCGCCCGGTGCGGCTTGCCCATCACCTGGGTCAGCACGTTGAGGCGGCCGCGATGGGCCATGCCGACGACGATCTCGCGGACGCCGAGGTTGCCGCCGCGCTTGATGATCTGCTCCAGCGCCGGGATGAGCGACTCGCCGCCGTCGAGGCCGAAGCGCTTGGTGCCGGTGAACTTGACGTCGAGGAACTTCTCGAAGCCCTCGGACTCGATCAGCTTGTTGAGGATCGCCCGCTTGCCCTCGCGGGTGAAGCTGATCTGCTTGTCCGGCCCCTCGATGCGCTCCTGGATCCAGCCCTTCTCGACCGGGTCGGAGATGTGCATGAACTCGACGCCGAGGGTGGAGCAGTAGGTGCGGCGCAGGATGTCGACCATCTCGCGGATGGTCGCGAACTCGAGGCCGAGCACGTTGTCGATGAAGATCTTGCGGTCGAGGTCGCCATCGGTGAAGCCGTAGGACGCCGGGTGCAGTTCCTCGTGGTCGCCCTTCTTGGAGATGTCGAGCGGGTCGAGGTTGCCGTGCAGGTGGCCGCGCATGCGGTAGGCGCGGATCATCATCAGCGCCCGGACCGAATCCCGGGTCGCCTGCATGACCTGCGCATCGGTGAGCGAGAGCCCTCCCGCGGCCGCCTTGGCCTGGATCTTCTCCGACACCTGCTTCTCGGCCTTCGCCGCCTGGGCCGGCCAGTTGCCGTCGAGCGCGGCGACCAGTTCGCCGTTCGGCGTCGGCGGCCAGTCCGGCCGTTGCCAGGGCGCGCCGTGGGCGGCCTTCTGATCGCCGAGGGCGCCGAAGAAGGCCCGCCACTCCTCGTCCACCGAGGCCGGGTCCGCCTCGTAGCGGGCCTGCAGCGCCTCGATGTAGGTGGCGTTGCCCCCGTAGAGGAACGAGGTCAGCGCGAAGGCTTCGTTCTCGTCTTGCCGTGCCATTGGCCGCTCTCCCGGGGTGTCCGGGTCCTTCCTTCACCGGGGCGGCGTCGCTTCGGCGCCGCGCCCTGTCGTTGCGGGTGCGGGGCCGGCCGGCCGGAGGGATCGCCTCCGTCCGGTCGGCCCCGGGATCTCCTCCGCCGGGGCCGAAAGGCCCCGGGTCCTCAGCCCTTCAGCACCTCGACCAGCGTCTTGCCGAGCCGCGCGGGCGACGGCGAGACGCGGATGCCGGCGGCCTCCATGGCCGCGATCTTGTCCTCGGCGCCGCCCTTGCCGCCGGAGATGATGGCGCCGGCATGGCCCATCCTCCGGCCCGGGGGGGCCGTGCGGCCGGCGATGAAGCCGACCATCGGCTTCCTGCGGCCGCGCTTCGCCTCGTCGGCGATGAACTGCGCCGCCTCCTCCTCGGCCGAGCCGCCGATCTCGCCGATCATCACGATCGACTCGGTCGCCGGGTCGGCGAGGAACATCTCCAGGACGTCGATGAACTCGGTGCCCTTGACCGGGTCGCCGCCGATGCCCACCGCCGTCGTCTGGCCGAGGCCCTCCTGCGTGGTCTGGAACACCGCCTCGTAGGTCAGCGTGCCGGACCGCGACACGATACCGACCGATCCCTTACGGAAGATGTTGCCCGGCATGATGCCGATCTTGCATTCGTCGGCGGTCATCACGCCCGGGCAGTTGGGGCCGATCAGGCGGGTCTTCGACCCGGTGAGGGCGCGCTTCACCTTCACCATGTCGAGCACCGGGATGCCCTCGGTGATGCAGACGGCGAGCGGGATCTCCGCGTCGATCGCCTCGAGGATCGAGTCCGCCGCGAAGGGAGGCGGGACATAGATCACCGAGGCATCGGCGCCGGTCACCTCGCGCGCCTCGGCGACGGTGTCGAACACCGGCAGGTCGAGGTGGGTGGTGCCGCCCTTGCCCGGCGTGACGCCGCCGACCATCCTCGTGCCGTAGGCGATCGCCTGCTCGGAATGGAAGGTGCCCTGCGAGCCGGTGAAGCCCTGGCAGATGACCTTGGTGTCCTTGTCGATCAGGATGGACATCAGCGGGCTCCCCGGACGGCGTTGACGATCTTCTGCGCGGCGTCGTCGAGGTCGTCGGCGGCCAGCACGTTGAGGCCGGACTCGGCGATGATCTGCTTGCCGAGCTCGACGTTGGTCCCCTCGAGGCGGACCACCAGCGGCACCTCGAGGCCCACCGTCTTCACCGCCGCGATCACGCCGCGGGCGATGATGTCGCACTTCATGATGCCGCCGAAGATGTTGACCAGAATGCCCTTCACGTTCGGGTCGGCGGTGATGATCTTGAACGCCGCGGTCACCTTCTCCTCGGAGGCGCCGCCGCCGACGTCGAGGAAGTTCGCCGGCTCCTCGCCGTAAAGCTTGATGATGTCGAGCGTCGCCATGGCGAGGCCGGCGCCGTTCACCATGCAGCCGATGGTGCCGTCGAGGGCGATGTAGGAGAGGTCGTACTTCGACGCCTCGATCTCCTTGGCGTCCTCCTCGGTCTCGTCGCGCAGCGCCTGGACGTCCTTGTGGCGGAACAGGGCGTTGGAGTCGAACGACACCTTGCCGTCGAGGCAGACCAGGTTGCCCTCTGGGGTGACCACCAGCGGGTTCACCTCCAGCATCGACATGTCGGTCGCGACGAAGGCGCCGTAGAGGTTCGCGAACACCTTCGGGCCCTGCTTGGCCGCGTCGCCGGTGAGCTTCAGCGCCTTGGCGAGCCGACGGCCGTGGTGCGGCATGAAGCCGGTGGCCGGGTCGACGGTGAGGGTGAAGATCTTCTCCGGGGTCTTGTGGGCGACCTCCTCGATGTCCATGCCGCCCTCGGTGGAGGCGACGAAGGAGATCCGCGAGGTGACGCGGTCGACGAGGATCGAGAGGTAGAGTTCGCGCTCGATGTCGCAGCCGCTCTCGATGTAGAGCCGGTTGACCTGCTTGCCGGCCGGGCCCGTCTGGTGGGTGACGAGGGTGCGGCCGAGCATCTGGCCGGCGTGCTCCCTCACCTCCTCCACCGAGCGGGCGAGGCGGACGCCGCCCTTCTCGCCGGCCTCGGCCTCCTTGAAGCGGCCCTTGCCGCGGCCGCCGGCGTGGATCTGCGACTTGACGACGAAGAGCGGGCCGCCGAGCTCGCCGGCGGCGCGCTCGGCCTCTTCCGGCGTGAAGACCGCGATGCCGCGGTTCACCGGGACGCCGTGGTCCCGGAAGATGGCCTTGGCCTGGTATTCGTGGATGTTCATCGAGCGCCCTCGAAAAGGGGGGAACGGAAGACCTGGACCGGGCGGCGGTGTCGCCGGCCCGGTCCGGCCGGAAGGGATGCGTCAGGCGAGCGCCGGGGCGATGCCCTTGCAGGCGTCGACGAGGCCCTTCACGGCGCCGACCGACTTGTCGAACATCGCCTGCTCGTCGGAACCGAGCGAGATCTCGATGACCCGCTCCACGCCGCCGGCGCCGATGACGATCGGGACGCCCACGTACATGTCGGAGACGCCGTACTCGCCGGAGAGGTGGGCGGCGCAGGGCAGCACCCGCTTCTTGTCCTTGAGGTAGCTCTCGGCCATGGCGATCGCCGAGGCGGCCGGGGCGTAGAAGGCCGAGCCGGTCTTGAGCAGCGAGACGATCTCGGCGCCGCCGTCGCGGGTGCGCTGGACGATCTGATCGAGCTTCTCCTGGGTGGTCCAGCCCATCTTGACGAGGTCCGGCAGCGGGATGCCGGCGACCGTGGAATAGCGCACCAGCGGAACCATCGTGTCGCCGTGGCCTCCGAGCACGAAGGCCGTCACGTCCTCGACGGAGACCTTGAACTCCTCGGCGAGGAAGTAGCGGAAGCGGGCGCTGTCGAGCACGCCGGCCATGCCGACGACCTTGGTCTTGGGCAGGCCCGAGAACTTCTGCAGCGCCCACACCATCGCGTCGAGCGGGTTGGTGATGCAGATGACGAAGGCGTTCGGGGCGTACTTGGCGATGCCGGCGCCCACCTGCTCCATGACGCCGAGGTTGATGCCGAGCAGGTCGTCGCGGCTCATGCCGGGCTTGCGCGGCACGCCGGCGGTGACGATCACCACGTCGGCGCCCGCGATGGCCTCGTAGCCCTGGGTGCCGGACATGCGGCTGTCGAAGCCGTCGACGGGGGAGGACTGCACGAGATCGAGCGCCTTGCCCTGCGGCACGCCCTCGGCGATGTCGAAGAGGACGACGTCCCCCAGTTCCTTGAGGCCGACCAGGTGGGCGAGCGTGCCCCCGATCTGGCCTGCACCGACGAGAGCAATCTTGTTTCGCGCCATCGTTCCGAGCCTTCCGTTTACGTAAGGGTCAGCTTTGTCAACTCCGACCCCGTTGGCATTAACCCGGTCCGTGCTGCAGTGCAAGGGCGACGAAAGGCGGGAGCGGGCCTTTTCCAGCGCTGCACCCGAACGGCCACGGAGCGGCGCGGGGCAAGGGTTCCCCGAACGTCAACCCTGCTGACCGAACCCCGGGCCGGGCGATCCGGAGCCGGCGAAGCGATCGTCGCCCGGGTAGGCCGCCGCCGCCCCAGCCCGCAGCCGCTCCGCGTCCCCCGTGCGGCCTAGAAGCCGGAGCAGCCGGATCCGCGCCAGCGGGATGCGCTTCCGGAAGCGCGTCGGCAGGGTGATGAGTTCCGGCGAGGCCTCCACCTCCGCCTGCATCCGCGCCAGCACCGCCTCCGCCCCGGCGGGATCGCCGCTCCGCTCGAGCGCCTCCGCCTCCAGCATCGCCGCGCCGGGATTGCCGGCAAGCCCGAGCCCGGCGACCGCCGCCGGGTGCACCGGCCGCCCGGCGCGGAGATCCTCCTGAAGCGCGGCGAAGCGGACCAGCGCGCCGGGATCGACGGCCGGGTGGAGCAGTCCCCGCTCGCCGATCGAGGCCGCCACGTCCCGCCCGAAGGTGGAGATGATGCGGCGCACGACGTTCACCGTGTAGAGATGGTCGTGCACCTCGTGCCCGGAGCGGGCGGGAATGAAGCGCACGGCCGGGATCCCCGCCGTCGAGAGGCGGGCGAAGGCGCCGGCGTCGTAGGGATCGAAGAGGCCGATCACGACGTCGGTCCGCGCGGCGCCCCGGCGGGCGAGCAGGTCGGCGAGCGTCGGCTCGCCGGCGAGCGGGGCGAGCCCCGCCTCCGCCGAGCGGCTCCCCGGCTCGCCGATCCGGACATCCGGCGCGAAGGCGATCGCCTCGGCCCGGGGCCAGCGGGCGGCGGCCTCGAGCGCGCCCCAGCCGCCCATCGAGCTGCCGTAGAGGACGACCCTGCCGGCGCCGGTCGCGTCGATCGCCCGCCGGATCGCCTCGTCGACCGCCTGCGCGGCGCCGCGGTACCACGCGCCCGACGGCTGGTTCACGAACAGGCAAGCGTGGCGGGTGCGGGCGAACAGGCGCGACAGGCCAAAGCGGCCCGCCGGCACCCGCACCTGCGAGAAGACGACCGCGAGGATGCCCGAGCCACGGCCGGTCTCGCAGCGGGCAAGGAGGCCCCGGTCGGCCGTCTCGAACAGCGCCCCCGGGGCGGCCGCGCCGGTGCTCATGGACGCACCGCCCGCCGGCCCGGGTTGCCAGCCGGCCGCCGCTGCCTGCAGATTGTCCGCACGATGGCCATGCCCGAGTCCGCCCCGCCGCCCCGCATCCGCTACCCGACGATCGACGTCCTGCGCGGCGTCGCGCTCGTCGCGATGGCGGTCTACCACTTCTCCTGGGACCTCGCCTACCACGGCTTCGTCGCCTGGGACGTCGCCGGCGATCCCGGCTGGCGCGCCTTCGCCATGGCGATCGCGGGCTCGTTCCTGCTGATCTCCGGCGTCGCCCTGTCGCTCGCCGCGCGCGGCGGCGTCGACCCCGGCGCCTTCGCGATCCGCCTCATGAAGATCGCCGGCGCCGCGGCGCTGGTGAGCCTTGCCACCCTGTTCCTGTTCCCGGACACCTGGATCTTCTTCGGCATCCTGCACATGATCGCCGCCGGCAGCCTGATCGGGCTTCTCTTCCTCGGGCTGCCGGTGTGGGTGACGGCCCTCGCTGCGCTGGCGGTGGTGCTGCTGCCGCTGGTCGTGTCGGGCGGGATGTTCGACCTCCGGCCGCTGCTCTTCCTCGGCCTGTCCTCGGTGCCGCCGGTGTCGAACGACTTCGTGCCGGTCTTCCCCTGGCTCGCCCCGGTGCTCGCCGGCATCGCTCTCGGCCGGCTGGTCGCCGAGGGCCGGATCCGGGTATCGACGGCGCCGCTGCGCTCCGCGGGCGCGCGGCTGCTCGCGCTAATGGGGCGCTGGTCGCTGCCGATCTACCTCCTCCACCAGCCGCTGCTGTTCGGGCTCGTCTGGCTGGCGGCGATGGCGCTGCCGCCGGACCCCGCGGTGGAGCGGGCCCGGTTCGAGGAGGCCTGCCGGCAGGGCTGCGGGCCCGGGGAGGCTGCCTGCGCGGCCTTCTGCGGCTGCGTCGCGGACGCGCTGGACGGCACGCCCTTCTTCATGACGCGGGGAGGGGACCCGTCGATGTCGGCCGTGGTGTCGACCGCCGTCGCGGCCTGCAGCCCGGGCGAGACGCCGATGCCGTGACCGCCCGCAGGGCCGACGTTCCCGGCGAGGCCGGCCGTCAGGCCTCGACGGAGCCCTCGACGGCCTCCTCGCGCTGCTCCTGCACCTTGAGCTCGCCGATCCGCGGCATCGACATGATCGAGTAGCCGCTGTCGACGAAGTGGATCTCGCCGGTCACGCCGGAGGAGAGGTCGGAGAGGAGGTACAGCGCCGAGCCGCCGACCTCGTCGATGGTGACGGTGCGCCGCAGCGGCGCGTTCTTCTTCTGGAAGTTGTACATCAGCCGCGCGTCGGACACGCCCGCGCCGGCCAGCGTCCGCACCGGGCCGGCGGAGATGGCGTTGACGCGGATGTCGCGGTCGCCGAAGTCGGCGGCGAGGTAGCGCACCGAGCTCTCCAGGGCCGCCTTGGCGACGCCCATCACGTTGTAGTTCGGCATCACCCGGGTGGAGCCGCCGTAGGTGAGGGTGAGCAGCGAGCCGCCGTCCGGCATCAGCTCCACCGCCCGACGCGTCACCTCGGTGAAGGAGAAGCAGGAGATCACCATGGTTCGCACGAAGTTGTCGCGCGAGGTGTCGGCGTAGAGGCCCTTCAGCTCCGCCTTGTTGGAGAAGCCGATGGAGTGGACGAGGAAGTCGAGCCGCCCCCATTCGCCGCGCAGGGTGTCGAAGGCGGCGTCGACGGTGGAGATGTCCTCGACGTCGCAGGGAATCATCAGCTTCGAGCCGATGCTCTCCGTCAGCGGCCGCACCCGGCGGCCGAACGCCTCGCCCTGGTAGGTGAACGCCAGCTCCGCTCCATGAGCGGCGAGCGTGCGCGCGATTCCCCAGGCGATGGAGTGATCGTTGGCGACGCCCATGATGAGGCCGCGCTTGCCGGCCATCAGTCCGGTCATGGAGTTTCCTTCGGAACGGGGGCTGCGAGGGTCATCCGGCGGTCAGGCGGCGTAGCGCTGGAACACCAGCGTCGCGTTGGTGCCGCCGAAGCCGAACGAGTTGGAGAGCACGACGTCCAGCCTCGCGTCGTCGATGCGCTTGCGCACGATCGGCACGTCGGCGAAGGCCGGGTCGATCTCCTCGATGTGGGCGCTCTCGCAGATGAAGCCGTTGTTCATCATCAGCAGGGAATAGATCGCCTCCTGCGCGCCGGTGGCGCCCAGCGAATGGCCGGTCAGCGACTTGGTGGCCGAGATCGGCGGGATGGCCTCGCCGAAGACCTCGCGGATCGCCTGGATCTCGCGCTCATCGCCGACCGGCGTCGAAGTGGCGTGCGGGTTGATGTAGTCGACCTTCTCGCCGACTGTCGACAGCGCCTGGCGCATGCAGCGCACCGCGCCCTCGCCGGAGGGGGCGACCATGTCGTAGCCGTCGGAGGTGGCGCCGTAGCCGACCACCTCGCCATAGATCCGCGCGCCGCGGGCCCTGGCGTGCTCGAGCTCCTCCAGCACCAGCACCCCGGCGCCGCCGGCGATGACGAAGCCGTCGCGGTTGCGGTCGTAGGCGCGCGAGGCGACGGCGGGGGTGTCGTTGTACTTGGTCGACATCGCGCCCATGGCGTCGAACAGCACCGAGAGGGTCCAGTCGAGGTCCTCGCAGCCGCCGGCGAACATCACGTCCTGCTTGCCCCACTGGATCAGCTCGTAGGCGTTGCCGATGCAGTGGTTGGAGGTCGCGCAGGCCGACGAGATCGAGTAGTTGACGCCCTTGATCTTGAACCAGGTGGCGAGGGTGGCCGAGGCCGTGGAGGACATCGCCTTCGGCACCGCGAAGGGGCCGACGCGCTTCGGGCCCTTCTCGCGGGTGACGTCGGCCGCCTCGACGATCGCCCGGGTGGACGGCCCGCCGGAGCCCATCACGATGCCGGTGCGCTCGTTGACGATGTCGCCCGCCTCGAGGCCGGCGTCGCGGATCGCCTGGTCCATCGCCACGTGGTTCCAGGCGGTGCCGCCGCCGTGGAAGCGCATCGCCCGGCGGTCCACCACCGCGTCGACGTCGAGCGACGGGGCGCCCTCGACCTGGCAGCGGAAGCCCCGCGCCGCGTAGGTCTCCGCGCGGCTGATGCCGGACTTCGCCTCGCGCAGGCTGGAGAGGACCTCCTGGGTGTTGTTGCCGATGGACGACACGATTCCCATGCCGGTGACGACGACGCGTCTCATGCTCTCTCGCCTCTTCCTCTGACTTCGTGCGGGCCGGGTGAACGCCTTGCCGGGGCTCAGCCGCCGGCCGGGTCCTGCCCGGTCTTGAACAGGCCCACCTTCAGGTCGCTCGCCTTGTAGATCGTCTCCCCGTCGGCCTTCAACCAGCCGTCGCCGATGCCGAGCACCAGCTTGGAGCGCATCACGCGCTTGAGGTCGACGCCGTACTCCACCCGCTTCACCGAGGGGGTCACCATGCCGGTGAACTTCACCTCGCCGGTGGACAGGGCGCGGCCGCGGCCGGCCGAGCCCAGCCAGCCGAGGAAGAAGCCCAGCATCTGCCACATGGCGTCGAGGCCGAGGCAGCCGGGCATCACCGGGTCGCCCTTGAAGTGGCAGGCGAAGAACCAGAGGTCCGGCCGCACCTCCAGCTCGGCGCGGATCATCCCCTTGTCGTAGTCCCCGCCGGTCTCGGAGATGGCCGAGATGCGGTCGAACATCAGCATCGGCGGCAGCGGCAGCTGGGCGTTGCCCGGGCCGAACAGCTCGCCGCGGCCGCAGGCCAGAAGATCCTCGTATTCGAAGCTGTTGCGACGCCCGTCCATGCCTTGTCCGTCTGCTGGTGTCTCGCCTCGGCTGCGGCGCTGCGCGATTGCGCGGGCCGGCCGTTGTCGTCGGCAGTCCTAACACAGGGTCATGCCGGCCGGAAGACCGCCCGCGCGGCCGCTACACCGGCGGGTTTCCGCGTCCCGCCGCCACCGGAACCGGCCGCGCGCGGGATCGTTCCCGGCGCCGAGGGTCCCCGGGGCGGCCATCCTTGCGGTTCCCCGCGCGGCTCCCTATTATTCCCGCCAAAGTGCACGAGCGGCGCCTGCGGGCGGAATGGACATTGATGGACGAGACGATCACCAGGACGAACGCCGCGGGGAGCCGGGCCGACGCCCCGTCCCCGCGCGAGCGGCGCCCCGCCAGGGTCGACGCGCCCGCGCGCGCGTCCGTGCGCGCCATGCTGCGCGACAGCGGCCTCAGGCCGACGCGCCAGCGCATGGCGCTCGGCGAGCTGATGTTCGCCCGCGGCCACCGCCACATCAGCGCCGAGCAGCTGCACGAGGAGGCCGTCGCCGCCCGCGTGCCGGTGAGCCTCGCCACCGTCTACAACACGCTGCACCAGTTCACCGGCGCCGGCCTGTTGCGCGAGGTGGCGATCGACGGCACCAAGACCTACTTCGACACCAACGTCGACGACCACCACCACTTCTTCGTCGAGGGCGAGAACATCGTCTACGACATCCCCGGCTCCGGCGTCGGCATCAGCCAGATCCCCGAGGCCCCCGAGGGCATGGAGATCGTCCGCGTCGACGTGGTCGTGAGGGTCCGCCCGAAGCGGTGAGGGGCACACCTCCCCGCCACCGCCATCCGAGGACGGTCCGGGGTTGCGCGACCAGCAAGCCGCCCGCTCCCCTTCTCCCCTCCCGGGGAGAAGGTGCCGGCGAATGCCGGCGGATGAGGGGCGCCCGGCCGGAGGGGTTCACCCCTCATCCGCCCTTCGGGCACCTTCTCCCCAGGGGGAGAAGGGAAGGCCGCCGCCGCGGCGATCAGGGACCAGCCG
>JAWLBM010000041.1:0-41572 GCA_041687675.1 Pleomorphomonas sp.
CCACCCCCGCAAAGCCGCCCGCCCGCTACAGCGCTGTGGATGGCGCGCGTGCGGGCGGCTTCGCTACCGTCGAGCTACACCACGCGGCGGGACACGACCGAACTCCCTCACCGCATTGACTCCGCGAGGTTTTCTGGATCCCGGCTTTCGCCGGGATGACGTGGCGCGGGTGGGAGCCCTCCCGGCCGGGCTCCCCTCACCCGCCGGCATCTTCTCCCCGGGAGGGGAGAAGGGGAGTGGCGGCTCGCGGCGAATCCCACCGGCCGGAGGAGTGCCGGGCCGGGCGCCGTCCCTTCTCCCCTCCCGGGGAGAAGGTGCCCCGAAGGGGCGGATGAGGGTCCCTGGCCTCCGGCGGCACCCGGCCCGGTTGTTCCCAGCTCTCCCAGCTGCGCCCTTCCGGGCTGTCACGTCCGCCGATGCTTCCGTCCCGCACCCACCGATTCGCCCGCCTTGCCGAGGTCACGGCCCTGCTCTTTCGCTGAGGCCGCCATCACAGCACCGCTTGGCCGAGCAGGAGGTCCACGGCGGATGATCGACGTCATCCCGGCGAAAGCCGGGATCCAGGAACTCCCTCAAAGCATTGATCTAGTTATGTTTTCTTGATCCCGGCTTTCGCCGGGATGACGTGGCGCGGGAGGGCGCCTTCCCGGCCTCCCCTCTCACATGCCCAGCCGGCCGAGGCCCGGGAGCTTGATCGCGGGGTCGCGGAGGTCGATCCCGGCGACGGAGCCGAGGAGGTTCACCTCCAGCCCCTCGCGCCAGCCGAGGGCAAGGCCCGCGTAGCCGCCGAGGCGCAGGCGCAGGCCGCTGTCCGAGACCGCCAGCCAGCGCCCGTCGGTCGGATAGTCGCGGCCGATCGCGTTCGGCGGCAGCACCGCGTCGATCCCGGGCACCCGGTCGATCACGAAGGCGACGAAGGTGTTGGAGTTCGGCCCCGGCCAGGCCCGGTAGTCGCCGCGGCGGGAGAAGGGATAGGCGGCCACCGCCGCCTCGATCTGCGGGATCAGCGCCGCCGCCTCCGCGCCGTCGGCGGCGAACACCTCGCGCGGGGCGTCGCCGAACCAGCGGCCGTCGGCGACGAAGCCGTTGACGCGGATCGGATCGCCCCAGCCGGTCTTGTCCCAGCGGGTGTAGGCCCTCTCGCCCTCCCGCTTCACCACGATCCAGGAGTGGACGGAGAAGATGCCGCGCCAGCGGACGGTGCGGGCGGCGAAGATCCGCACCAGCGCATCCGGGTGGGCGGCCGGGTCGGGCAGCAGGCCGGCGCTGCCGCGGTCGCGCGAGCGCCAGGGCGTCCCGGGGTCCGTCGCCTGCCAGATCCCGGCGGAGACGGCGATCGGCACCACGAAGAAGAGAAGGAAGGCGAGGAGCAGGCGGCGCAGCAGTTTCATCTCGTCGTCCGTCGCGCGGGCGGCATCGTGCCCTCTCCCTCTCCTCGCCCATGTCTCCGGCAACTATGTGGCGCGATCAGCCCGCACGTCCAGCGGACTTGAAGCTGGCGGCGGCGCCGCGCGCGCTTGCGGGCCGCCGGGCGATATGCGAGCGGAGGACGTCCCGCCGCCGCTCCCCGAGTCCCGATGGATCCCGCCGCCAACCTCGCCCTCGTCGTGCTCGCCCTCGCCGTCGAGGCGGCCGTCGGCTACCCGGACCGGCTGTTCGCCCGGATCGGCCACCCGGTGACCTGGATGGGCGCGCTGATCGCCCGCCTCGACCAGGACCTCAACCGCGAGGCCGAGAGCTTCGCGCGTCGCCGCGCCAAGGGCGTCCTGGCGCTCCTGCTGCTGCTCGCCGTCTGCGGCGGGGCCGCGCTGGCGGCGGAGGCCGCGGCGACGGCGCTGCTCGGCTGGGCCGGCGCGGCGGTCCTGCTCGCGATCCTCGCCTCCAGCCTCTACGCCCAGCGCAGCCTCCACGCGCACGTCGCCGCCGTGGCGACGGGCCTCAGGGACGGCGGCGTCGACGGCGGGCGGCGGGCGGTGTCGATGATCGTCGGGCGCAACCCGGCGAGCCTCGACGGCTCGGGCATCGTCCGCGCCGCCATCGAGAGCCTCGCGGAGAACTTTTCCGACGGCATCACCGCGCCGGTGTTCTGGACCGCCCTCCTCGGCCTTCCGGGCGGCGTCCTCTACAAGGCGGCCAACACGGCCGATTCGATGATCGGCCACCGGAGCGAGCGCCACCGCGCCTTCGGCTGGGCCGCCGCCCGCTTCGACGACCTGGTGAACCTCCCGGCCTCGCGCCTCACCGCGCTGCTGCTCGTGCTCGCCGCCCTCGCCCCCGGATACGACGCACGGGGCGCGATCCGCGCGGTGCGGCGCGACGCCGGCCGGCACACCTCGCCGAACGCCGGCTGGCCCGAGGCGGCGATGGCCGGCGCCCTCGGCATCCGCATCGCCGGCCCGCGGGTCTACGGCGAGACGCGCGTCGAGGCCGCCTTCATGGGCGACGGCCGCGCCGACCTCCTGCCCGGCGACATCGACCGGGCGCTGCGGCTCTACCGGATCGCGCTGGCGCTGCAGTTCGCGGCGTATCTCGGGCTGCTGGGACTTGCGCTGGCCGGCTGAGCGGCGGCCTCAGCGCGCCGCGAGGGCGAGCATCCGCTCCACGTCCACATGGCGGGCGAGGTGCCCGGCGAGGCCGTCCAGCACCCGCTCGACCCCGGCCTCGTAGTCGAGGTCCGAGGCGGTGGCTCCGATCCAGGCAAGCAGCCGCCGGCGCTGCGCCTCGCCGGCGAACAGGCCGTGGCAGTAGGTTCCGGCGACCCGGCCGTCGGCCGAGCGGGCGCCCTCCTCCACCCCGCCGATGCGGGCGAAGGGCCGCAGGCGGTCGGGTCCCTCCGTCACGCCGACGTGCATCTCGTAGCCGGCGAGCGGGACGTCGTCCGGCAGCGACACGCCCGTGACCGGCGCCAGCCGCTTGGCGCCGGTCAGAACCGTCTCGACGTCGAGCAGGCCGAGGCCCTCCACGGTCCGCGGCGGCCCCTCGATGCCGTCCGGGTCGGCCACCGTCCGGCCGAGCATCTGGTAGCCGCCGCAAAGGCCGAGCACCCGCCCGCCCTGTCGGACATGGGCGCGGATGTCGACGTCCCAGCCCTCCGACTTCAGCACGAGGAGATCGTCGATGGTGGCCTTGGAGCCCGGGATCAGCACGAGGTCGGCGCCCGCCGGCAGCGGCCGGCCGGGCCGGGCCAGCACCACCTCGACGCCGGGTTCCTGGCGCAGCGGGTCGAGGTCGTCGAAGTTGGCGATTCGGGGCAGCACCGGCACGACGATCCGGCGGGCGCCGGCCTCCGAAACGTCCGCCCGCGAGGAGAGGCCGAGGGCGTCCTCCGCCGGCAGCCGGGCCGCCTCGGCGAAATGCGGGATCACCCCGAGCGGCGCCCAGCCGGTCCGGTCCGCGATGATCCGCACCCCCTCGTCGAACAGCGAGACGTCGCCGCGGAAGCGGTTGACGAGGAAGCCGCGGACCATCGCCGCGTCCTCCGGGTCGATCACCACCTTCGTGCCGACGATCTGGGCGATCACCCCGCCGCGGTCGATGTCGCCGATCAGCACGACCGGCGTGCCGGTCGCCCGGGCGAAGCCCATGTTGGCGATGTCGCCGGCGCGAAGGTTCACCTCCGCCGCCGAGCCCGCCCCCTCGACGAGGACGAGGTCGGCTTCGGCCGAGAGCCGGCCGAAGCTGTCGAGCACCGCCTCCATCAGCCGCGGCTTCCAAGACTGGTACTCGCGCGCCCGCGCGGCGCCGATCATCCGTCCCTGCACCACCACCTGCGACCCGGTCTCCGACTGCGGCTTCAGGAGCACCGGGTTCATGTGGACCGAGGGCGGCACCCCGGCGGCGCGCGCCTGCAGGGCCTGCGCCCGGCCGATCTCGCCGCCGTCGGCGGTGGCGGCGGCGTTGTTCGACATGTTCTGCGGCTTGAACGGCAGCACCCGGAGCCCCCGCCGGGCGAACAGCCGGCAGAGCCCGGCGACGATCAGCGACTTGCCGACGTCGGAGCCCGTGCCCTGCAGCATCAGCCGCATCGCCGCCATCAGAACTCGATCCCCGCCTGCGCCTTCACGCCGGACGCGAAATGGTGCTTCACCAGCGTCATCTCGGTGACGAGGTCCGCCGCCTCGATCAGGGGCGCCTTGGCGTTGCGGCCGGTGACGACCACGTGGAGGTCCGGCCGGCGGGCCTTCAGCGCCGCCACCACCTGGTCGAGGTCGAGGTGCTCGTAGCGCAGAGCGATGTTGAGCTCGTCGAGGACGAGGAGGCGGATCGAGGGGTCCGCCATCAGCTCCTCGGCCTTCGCCCAGGCCCGCCCGGCGGCGGCGACGTCGCGGCCGCGGTCCTGCGTCTCCCAGGTGAAGCCCTCGCCGAGGGTGTGCCAGGACACCTCGCCGAGCCGCTCCAGCACCCGCCGCTCGCCGGTCTCCCAGGCGCCCTTGCCGAACTGGACGACCCCCACCTTCCAGCCATGTCCGAGGGCGCGGAGGGCGAGGCCGAAGGCGGCCGTGGACTTTCCCTTGCCCGGCCCGGTGTGGACGATGAGCAGGCCCTTCTCCGCGATCGTCTTCGCGGCGACCTCGGCGTCCTGCACGGCCTTGCGCCGGGCCATCTTCGCCCGGTGCCTCTCGGCGTCTTCGTCGGTTGCGGACATGATGGGCGGCGTCTCCGTTCGCTTGGCGGCCGGCCGAGTTCTCGCACGATCGGACCCGCTTCGGAAGGAGGCAGCAGGGCGGCGTTGACTTCGGCCGCCGAAGGGAAGAAACATGGCTGCAGCGCAGGTCCTTCGCCCACGAAGGTGAAAAGGGAATGCGGTCCAACCGGCGACGCCGGTCGAAGCCGCAGCTGCCCCCGCAACTGTGAACGGGAAGTCGGGCGCCACTCGCCACTGGTTCGGGAGACCGGGAAGGCGGCGTCCGGCGGTGATCCGTGAGCCAGGAGACCTGCCTGCGCTGGACTGCCGATGGCCGCCGGAGGGGCGGCAAAGGAGAGACGGGATGACCACGACCACGATCCGCGCCACAGGCGGCGCGACGGCCAAGACCCGCAGCGATGTCCTGACCGCCGCCCTGGTGGCGATGGTCGCGGGGCTCGGGCTGGTGTTCACGGTGGGCTTCGCCCATCCGGAGCTCCTGCACAACGCCGCCCACGACTGGCGCCACTCCATGAGCTTCCCCTGCCACTGAGGCGAGGTCCATGCTCCGGACGGTTCTGGTGGTCGGCCTGCTGGCCGGGCTCGCGGCCGGGCTCGCGACAGCGGTCCTGCAGCATTTCACCACGGTTCCCCTGATCCTCGCCGCCGAGGCCTACGAGACCGCGGCCGCCGACGGCGTTGCGCTCGCGGCTCATGGCGACGACGCGCCGGCGGCGGTTCCCGGTCACGCGCATGGCGCGGCGGCCTGGTCGCCGGCGGACGGGATCGAGCGGACGCTGGCGACCTCGGTCGCCACCGTCGTCTCGGCGATCGGCTTCTCGCTGGTGCTGATGGCGGCGATGCTGCTTGCGGGAGAGCGGATCACGCCCGCCCGGGCGCTCGCCTTCGCCGCCGCCGGCTTTGCGGCGACGGGACTGGCGACCGGCCTCGGCCTTGCACCGGTGCTTCCCGGCTCGGCCGCCGGGCCGGTCCTCGACCGCCAGGTCTGGTGGTTCGCCACCGCGATCGCCACGGCGGGCGGGCTCTACCTGATGCTCCGGGTGCGGACCGCCGTGGCGCTGGCGGCCGGGGCGATCCTCGTCGCCCTGCCGCATCTCGTCGGCGCGCCGCAGGCGGAGGGCTATGCGAGCCTCGTTCCCGCCGAACTCGCGGCGCACTTCGCCTCCACCTCGCTGGTCGTCCATGCGGCCTTCTGGGCGATGGTCGGCGTCGCCACCGGCTGGCTCTGGCAACGGCTGGCACCCGCCGGGGCCTGACGCCGTCCGGGCAACCGACACTGGGAATTTCAGATGACCGCACCGGTCACCATCTTCGTCTGCTCCACCTGCCGCTCCGCCGGGGACGACCCGGCCGGCCCGCGCGCCGGCGCCCGCCTCGCCGCCGACCTCTTGCGCCGGGTCCGCCGGGGCAAGCCGGGCACCGAGGGGGTCGCGGTCGTGCCGGTCGAGTGCCTCAGCGTCTGCAAGCGGCCGGTCACCGTCTCCTTCGCGGCCCCCGGCAAGTGGACCTATGTCTACGGGGACTTCCCGCCCGACGCCGCCGAGGCGATCCTCGCCGCCGCCGGCCAGTACGCCGCCGCCCCCGAGGGCCTGATCCCCTGGCGGGAGCGGCCCGAGGCGCTGAAACGCGGCGTCGTCGCCCGCCTTCCCCCGTCAACCAGTTTGCCCGAGGCCGCCGAATGACCCTCTCCGCCAGGATCCCCGTCACCATCGTCACCGGCTTCCTCGGCGCCGGGAAGACGACGCTGATCCGCCATGTGCTGGAGAACGCCGGCGGCCGTCGCCTTGCGCTGGTCATCAACGAGTTCGGCGACGTCGGCGTCGACGGCGAGATCCTGCGCGCCTGCGGCGTCGAGAGCTGCCCGGAGGAGGCCATTGTCGAGCTCGCCAACGGATGCCTCTGCTGCACCGTGGCCGACGACTTCATTCCCGCGGTAGAGGCGCTGCTGGCGCTGGAGCGCCGGCCCGACCACATCATCGTCGAGACCTCCGGCCTCGCCCTGCCGAAGCCGCTGGTGAAGGCCTTCGACTGGCCGGAGGTGCGGGCGAGGCTCACCGTCGACGGCGTCATCGCCGTGGTGGACGGCGCCGCCGTCGCCGGGGGCCGTTTCGCCGACGACCCGGACGCGGTGCTCGCCCAGCGCGCGGCCGACGAGGCGGTCGACCACGACAACCCGCTGGAGGAGGTCTACGAGGACCAGCTGCTCTGCGCCGACCTCGTGATCCTCAACAAGGCGGACCTCCTCGACGCGGACGCCCTCGCCGCCGTGTCCGGCGAGATCGAGGCGGCTCTGCCGCGGGGGGTGAAGGTGGTGGCGACGCGCGAGGGCCGCGTCGACCCCGCCGTGCTGCTCGGCCTCTCGGCCGCCGCCGAGGA
The DNA here is from genome assembly GCA_041687675.1 of Pleomorphomonas sp. Lineage (GTDB taxonomy): Bacteria > Pseudomonadota > Alphaproteobacteria > Rhizobiales > Pleomorphomonadaceae > JAWLBM01. The sequence goes on from JAWLBM010000041.1 coordinate 7,022, forward strand.
CGACCTTTCGAACCGCCCCTCGCACCACGACGCCGAGCCCGGCCACGACCACGACGACTTCGACAGCTTCGTCGTCGAGGTCGGCGAGGTCGCCGACCCGGCGGCGCTGGTGGAGCGGCTGCGGGCGGTGGCCGAGGCGCACGACATCCTCAGGATCAAGGGCTTCGTGCCGGTGGCGGGCAAGCCGATGCGGCTTCTGGTCCAGGGCGTCGGCGGCCGCTTCCGCCACCATTTCGACCGCCCCTTCGCCGCCGGCGAGGCGCGGCGCGGGCGGCTGGTGGTGATCGGCGAGAAGGGGCTCGACCGCACCGCCGTCGAGGCCGGCCTCGGGGCACCCGCCGCGGCCTGACCGGCCGGGCAAGGGAGGGCGTGATGCACATCCTGGCCGGAGACGTGAGATCGCTGGACGAGACCGTCCAGGCGGTCGACCTCGGCCAGACCCCGGCGGAGGCGGTGGTCCTCTCCTTCACCGATTCCGACCTCGCGCTCGCCGCCGACGCCATGGCGGCGCTCGGCGACGCCGCGCCGTCGCTCCGGCTCGCCAACCTGGCGAGCCTGCGCCACCCCTATTCGGTGGACCTCTACCTCGAGCGCGTCGCCCGCCACGCCCGCTTCGTGCTGGTCCGCTGCCTCGGCGGCATGGACTACTGGCGCTACGGCATCGAGCAGCTTTCGATCGCCGCCAGGAGCCGCGGCTTCCTCCTCGCCGTGCTCCCGGGAGACGACCGCGACGACCCGCGCCTCGCCGCCGCCTCGACGGCGGACCCGGACGACCTCGCCCGCCTCGGCGGCTGGTTCCGGAGCGCCTGCCCGGCGACGGTGGGCGCCGCCATGAGCCTCGTCGCGAACCGCCTCGGCCGCGACGTCCCGATCCCCGACCCCGCGCCGCTGCCGGCCTTCGCCTGCCTCCCCGCCGCCTGCGACTGCGGCGGCCGCTGCCGGATGGCCGACTCGCCCCATTCCCGGCCCCATTCCCGTCATCCCGGCGAAAGCCGGGATCCAGCGCCCGGCCGGGACGCGGACGCCGGCGACGGACTGGATCCCGGCTTTCGCCGGGATGACGCCAGTGGTGAGGGTGACGCCAGGGGCCGGGCCGACGTCGAGGGCCCGCACGAAATCGAGGGCCGCGACGGGGTCGCGACACCGGATGGCGCCAAGGGCGGACACGGGGCCCCGGCCCGCCCTGCCCGCGCCCTCGTCGTCCTCTACCGCTCCCTCGTCGCCGCGGCCGACACGGCGCCGATCCTCGACCTCTGCCGCGCCCTCCGCGCCCGCGGCTTCGAGGTGATGCCGGTCTCGGTCACCAGCCTCAAGGACCCGGCGGCGGCGGGGCCGCTGTCCGAGGCGCTCCGGCGCTTCCGGCCGGAGGTGATCCTCAACACCACCGCCTTCTCCGCCCGCCGCGACGGCGGCGGGACGGTGCTGGACGCGGCCGGCGTGCCGGTGCTCCAGGCGATCGTCGCCTCCACCTTCCGCGCCGCCCACGAGGCCGGCAGCCGCGGCCTCAACGCCGCCGACCTCGCCATGAACGTGGTGCTGCCGGAGGTGGACGGCCGCCTCGTCGGGCCGGCGATCTCCTTCAAGGCGGAGGCGGTGCGGCGGGAAGCCTTCGAGTTCACCCGGATCGCCCACGTCCCGGACCCGGACGGCATCGCCCGCGCCGCCGACCTCGCCGCCGCCCTCGTCCGCCTCGCCCGGCTGCCGAACCGGGAGAAGCGGATCGCGCTGGTGCTCTCCGACTACCCGGCCAAGGGCGGGCGCACCGGCTACGCCGTCGGTCTCGACGGGCCGGCGAGCCTCGCCGCGATCGCCGGCGACCTCCGCGCCGCCGGCTACGACGTCCCGCCGCTGCCGGACCCGCAGGCGCTGATCCGCCGGATCGAGGACGGCGGCGACGGCGCGGCGCTCGGCCTTGCCGACTACGCCCGCCTCGCCGCCCACCTTCCCGGCCGCTTCCGCGAGACGGTGGCCGCCGCCTGGGGCCGGCCGGAGGACGACCCGTCGGTCCAGGGCGGCGCCTTCCGCTTCCGCGCGATCCGGGCCGGCCGCCTCGCGATCGCCGTGCAGCCGGACCGCGGCGCCCGCGAGGACCGGGCGGAGGGCTACCACGACCCGCTCCGGCCGCCGCGCCACGCCTATGTCGCCTTCCACCTCTGGCTCCGGCGGGTGCTGGCGATCGACGCCATGGTCCACCTCGGCACCCACGGCACGCTGGAGTGGCTGCCCGGCAAGGCCGCCGCCCTAGACGCCGCCTGCGCGCCCGCGGCGCTCGCCGGCGGCCTGCCGGTCGTCTACCCCTTCATCGTCAACAACCCCGGCGAGGCGGCGCAGGCCCGCCGGCGGCTGTCGGCGCTGACGCTCGGCCACCTCACCCCGCCGCTCGCCGCCGCCGGCACCCACGGCGCCACTGCCGAGATCGAGGCGATGCTGGACGAGTTCTCCGAGGCGCAGGCGCTGGACCCGCGGCGGGCGAGGCGGCTCGCGGCGGCGATCCTCGCGAAGGCAGCGGAGAGCGGGCTTGCCGCCGAGACGGGGCTCGAGCCGGGGCTGGACGAGGCCGAGGCGCTCGCCCGGCTCGACGCCTTCGTCTGCGACCTCAAGGACATGCGCATCGGCGACGGCCTCCACGTCTATGGCCGCGTCCCCGGCGGGGAGCGGATCGCGGCCACCGCCGCCGCCTGCGGCGCCGACCCCGCCGCCTTCGCCGGTCTGGTCGAGGCCTCGGCGCGGGCGGAGCGGGAGAACCTCCTCGCCGCCCTTTCCGGCCGCTTCGTGCCGCCCGGCCCCTCGGGGGCGCCGGCGCAGGGCAGGCTCGACGTGCTGCCGACGGGCCGCAGCCTCTACGCCGTCGATCCGCGCTCGGTGCCGACGCGCACCGCCCACGAGATCGGCCGGCGGATCGCCGAGGAGGTGGTGGCGGCGCATGTGCAGGAGCACGGCGACTGGCCGCGACGGATCGTCCTCGACCTGTGGGGCAGCGCCACCATGCGCACCGGCGGCGACGACCTCGCCCAGGCCTTCGCCCTGATCGGCGCCCGGCCCACCTGGGACCCGGCGACCGCCCGCGTGACCGGCTTCGAGATCCTCCCGCCCGCCGTCCTCGGCCGGCCGCGGGTGGACGTGACGCTCCGCGTCTCCGGCCTTTTCCGCGACGTCTTCCAGGTGCAGATCGCCCTCTTCGACGCCGCCGCCCGGGCGATCGCGGCGCTCGCCGAGAACGAGGGCGAGAACCCGCTCGCCGAAGACCCGGACGCCCCGCGCGTCTTCGGCGCCGCGCCCGGCCGCTATGGCGTCGGGCTGTCGACGCTGGTCGCCCGCGACGCCTACGAGGACCGGGCCGCCCTCGGCGCGGCCTATGTCGCGGCCTCCTCGCACGCCTACGGCGCCGACGCGGAGGGCCGTCCCGCGGCGGACGCCTTCCGCGCCCGGGTGGCGTCTGCCGACGCCTTCGTCCACGTGCAGGACATGGCCGGGCAGGACGTCCTCGATTCCGACGCCTTCGCCGACCACGAGGGCGGCTTCGCCGCCGCGGCCCGTCCCGGGACGGCGCTCTACCACGTCGACGCCACCGGCCCGGCGCCGAAGGTCCGCACCCTCGCCGGGGAGATCGCCCGCGTCGTCCGCGGCCGGGCCACCAACCCGCGCTGGATCGCCGGCCAGATGCGCCACGGGCACCGTGGCGCCGCCGAGATCGCCGAGACGGTCGCCAACCTCGTCGCCTTCGCCGCGACCACCGATGCCGTGCGCCCCGCCCAGTTCGAACAGATGTTCGACGCGACGCTCGGCGACGACCGGGTGCGGAGCTTCCTCGTCGGCGCCAATCCCGCCGCCGCCGCCGCCGTCGCCCGCAGCTTCGACCAGGCGATCCGCCGCGGCTACTGGCCGACCCGCCGCAATTCGGTCGCCGGCCGGATCGCCGAGACGCTGGTGACGGCCGCATGACCCGCCCCTCCCCCGTCCCCCCGGCCGTCCGGGGCTGGTGCCCCGGCGCGCTCCGGCCGATGGAGAGCGGCGACGGCCTGATCGTCCGCCTCAGGATCACCGGCGGGATCGTCCCGGCCGCGGTGCTCCGCGAGATCGCGGGCCTTGCCGCCCGCCACGGCAACGGCCTGATCGACCTCTCCCAGCGCGCCAACCTGCAGCTCCGCGGCATCCGGCCGGGGACGCTGGAGCCGCTCCTCGCCGATCTCGACCGCCTCGGCCTGCTCGACGCCGACCCGGCCGGCGAGGCCGTGCGCAACGTGATCGGCCCGCCGCTCGCGGGGCTGGACCCGGACGCCCGCGTGGCCGGCGCGGCGCTGGTCCGCGACCTCGAGGCAATGCTCGCCCGGCACGCCGACCTCCATGCCCTTCCCGACAAGTTCGGCTTCGTGGTCGACGACGGCGGGCGGCTGCCGCTCGGCGCCGTCGCCGCCGACGTGCGGCTCACCGGCGTTGCCGGCGGCGTGCACCTCGCCATCGGCGGCGACGCGGCGACCGCAGCGCCTGTCGCGATCGTGCCCGAGGTGGAAGCCGCCGCGGCCGCCGCGGCCCTCGCCCGCAGCTTCCTCGCCCTGCGGGAGGGCACCGGCGCCCGGCGCATGCGGGCGCTCGTCGCGGCGGTCGGCGCCGACCGGGTGCGCCGCGCCGCGGGCTTCGACGGCCCGCCTCCCGCACCGGCCATTCGCGCGGCGACCGGCGCGCGCGAGGTCCTCTCCGGCCGCTTCGGTCTAGGCGCCGCCGCGCCCTTCGGTCGACTCGACGCCGCCCAGGCGGAGCGGATCGCCGGGCTGGCCGCTGCCGACGTTCGGCTCACCCCCTTCCGGGCGGTCCTCCTCCCCGGCGCCGCGGCCGGCGCCGCCGAGGCGCTGGCCGGGGCCGGGCTGATCGTCGAGGCGGCCGACCCGCGCCTTGCCGTCGCCGCCTGTCCCGGCGCGCCGGCCTGCCCGTCGGGCGCGGCGGAGACGCGGCTCGCCGCCGCGGCGCTGGCCCCGGCGGTCGCCGGCGCGGACGGCGTCGTCCTCCACGTTTCCGGATGCGCCAAGGGCTGCGCCCGGCCGCAGCCGACCGCGGTCACCCTCGTCGGGAACCGAGGGGGCTACGACCTCGTCCTTGACGGCCGCGCCGACGCCGCGCCGATCCGCGGCGGCCTCGGCCTTGCGGCGGCCCGGGCCGCGATCGAAACTCGCCTCTCAACCGCCGGAGACCGCCCATGACCGCCACCCCCGGAGCCACCCGCCCGGCGGCGCACGACTACGAGCGCGACGGCGCGGCGATCTACCGCCGCTCCTTCGCCATCATCCGCGCCGAGGCGGACCTTGCCCGCTTCTCGCCCGCCGAGGAGAAGGTCGCCGTGCGGATGATCCACGCCTGCGGCATGACCGACCTTCCCGCCGACATCGTCTTCACCCCCGGCGCGGTGGAGGCGGGGCGGGCGGCGCTCCGCGCCGGCGCGCCGATCCTCTGCGACGCCCGGATGGTGGCGAACGGCGTCACCCGGGCGCGGCTGCCGGCGGCCAACGAGGTGGTCTGCACCCTCGACGACCCCGCGACGCCCGCCCTCGCCGAGCGGCTCGGCACCACCCGCAGCGCGGCGGCGATGGAGCTCTGGCGGCCGCGCCTCGCCGGAGCGCTGGTGGTGATCGGCAACGCGCCGACCTCGTTGTTCCGCCTGTTCGAACTCGCCGACGAGGGGGCGGGTTTGCCGGCGGCGGTGATCGGCATGCCGGTCGGCTTCGTCGGCGCGGCGGAATCCAAGGAGGCGCTGCTCGCCGACGGGCGCTTCCCGGCGCTGGTCGTGCGCGGCCGGCGCGGCGGCAGCGCCATGGCCGCGGCCGCCGTCAACGCCCTTGCGAGCGACCGCGAATGACCCGCCGCGACCCCATCCCGCCCGGCGGCCCCGCCGGCGACATCCCCGGGGTCACCGAGGTGGTCGCCGGCACCTTCCACGGGATCGGCCTCGGACCGGGCGACCCGGACCTGGTGACGGTCAAGGCCGCGCGGCTGATCGCGGAGACGCCGGTGATCGCCTACTTCGCCAAGAAGGGCCGGCGCGGCCACGCCCGCGGCATCGTCGACCGCTGGCTCGCGCCGGGGGCGGAGGAGATGCCGCTCTACTACCCGATGACCACCGAGGTGCATTTCGGCGAGGACGCCTATGTCCGCGAGGTCGGCGCCTTCTACGAGGAGAGCGCCGGGCGCATCGCCTCCCGACTCGCCGACGGCCGCGACGTCGCCCTCGTCTGCGAGGGCGACCCGATGTTCTACGGCTCGTTCATGCACCTGTTCATACGGCTGAGGGACCGCTTCCGCGTCGCCGTGGTGCCGGGCGTCACCGGCATGGCGGGCTGCTGGGCGGCGGCCCGGCTGCCGATGACCTGGGGCGACGACGTGCTGACGGTGCTGCCGGGCACCCTCCCCCGCGAGGATATCGAGCGCCGGCTGAGGGGTACCGACGCCGCGGTGATCATGAAGCTCGGCTCCAACTACCCGAAGGTGCGCGAGGCCATCGAGGCCGCCGGCCTCCTCGACAAGGCCCTCTACGTGGAGCGCGGCACCATGGAGGGCGAGACGGTGGCGCGCCTCGCCGACAGGACCGGCGACCGCGCGCCCTACTTCTCGCTGATCCTGATCCCCGGCGAGGGCCGGCGGCCATGAGCGGTCGCCTCCTGGTGGTGGGACTGGGGCCCGGGCCGGACCGCTGGCGGACCCCCGAGGCGGAGGCGGCGCTCGCCGCCGCGACGGACCTCGTCGGCTACGGCCCCTATCTCGACCGCTGCCCGGCCCGCGAGGGCCAGGTCCGCCACGCGAGCGACAACCGGGTGGAGCTCGACCGCGCGCGCCTCGCCATCGCGCTCGCCCGCGAGGGGCGCGTCGTGGCGGTGGTCTCCGGCGGCGACCCCGGCGTCTTCGCCATGGCGGCCGCGGTGATCGAGGCGATCGACCTCGACGGGGCGAGCGACGTCGAGGTCGAGGTGATGCCCGGCGTCTCGGCCATGCAGGCGGCCGCGGCGCGGCTCGGCGCGCCGCTCGGCCACGACTTCTGCGCCATCTCGCTCTCCGACAACCTGAAGCCCTGGGCGCTGGTGCGCCGGCGGCTCGAGGCGGCCGCGGCGGGCGACTTCGTGATCGCGCTCTACAACCCCGCCTCGAAGGCGCGGCCGCGCAGGATCTTCGAGGCCTTCGACCTCCTCCGCGGCCTCAAGGCCGCGGCCACACCGGTCGCCTTCGCCCGGGCGGTCGGCCGGCCCGACGAGCGGATCCACCTGACGACGCTCGGCGAGGCCGATCCGGCGCTGGTCGACATGGCGACCTGCGTGATCGTCGGCTCCTCGCAGACGCGGACGGTGCCGCGGCCGGGCCGCCCGCCGCTCGTCTACACCCCGCGATCGGCCCCCCCGGAGCCGGAGGACGGGCGATGAAGGCCGTCGATCCAGGCGAGAACCGCGGCCGGGTCGGCGACCACCGGCACCTCGGGCCGCGCCGGCGGGCGGACGAGGATCACCGGCAGGCCGAGCGCGCGCGCCGCCTGGACCTTGCCATAGGTGGCCGGCCCGCCGGAGTTCTTGGTGACCAGCACCTCGATGCCCTCCCGCCGCATCAGCCCGGCTTCCGTATCCGCGTCGAAGGGCGGGCGGTCGAGGATCAGCCGGGCGTCCGGCAGGCCGAGGTCGCCCGGATCGTCGATCGAGCGGACGAGATAGGCATGCTGCGGCGCGGCCCGGAAGGCGGCGAGGCCGAGCCGGCCGACGGTGAGCAGCACCCGGCGCGGCCTGTCGCCGATCGCCACCGCGGCGGCGTCGAGGCTCTCCACCTCGGTCCAGCGGTCGCCGGGAACGGGCGTCCACGGCGGCCGTCCCAGCAGCAGCAGCGGCACGCCGGCGCGGGCGGCCGCCTCGGCGGCGTTGGCGGAGATCCGCTCGGCGAAGGGATGGGTGGCGTCGACGAGGGCGTCGATTCCCTCGGCCTCGAGGAAGGCCTGGAGGCCCGCCGCCCCGCCGAAGCCGCCGGTCCGAGTCGGCAGCGGCAGCGGCGCGGGATCGCGGGTGCGGCCGGCGAGCGAGACGGTCGCCTCGAGGTCCGGGCGCGCGGCGAGGAGATGCGCCAGCGCCCGCGCCTCGCCCGTCCCGCCCAGCACCAGCACCTTCATGCGACCGACCTCCGGAGGGCCGCGCGGTGACGGCCTGGCTCACCCTCGTCGGCCTCGGCGAGGACGGCGCGGACGGGCTCAGTCCTGCCGCGGCTCGGGCGATCGCGCAAGCCGAACTCGTCGCTGGCGGCGCCCGGCACCTCGCCCTCGTCGACACCGGCCGGGCCGAGACGCTCGCCTGGCCCTCGCCGATCGAGCGGGCCTACCCGGAGATCCTCGCCCGGCGCGGCCGGCCGGTGGTGGTGCTGGCGACGGGCGATCCCTTCTTCCACGGCATCGGTTCGGTGCTCGCCGGGCTGGTGGATCCGCGCGAGATCGCCTGCCTGCCCGCCCCCTCCGCCTATACGCTCGCGGCGGCCCGGCTCGGCTGGGCGGGGCAGGACTGCGTCCGGGTGAGCCTGCACGGCCGGGCGCTGGAGCGAATCCGCCCGCATCTCCATCCCGGCGCCCGCATCCTCGCGCTCTCCTGGGACGGAACGACGCCGGCGGCCGCGGCGGCGCTGATGACCCGCAGCGGCTTCGGCCCCTCGCGCCTCCTGGTGATGGAGCGGATGGGCGGCCCGCGCGAGCGGGTCCGCGAGGTCCGCGCCGACCGGTTCGACCTCGACGGGATCGACCCGCTCAACACGCTCGCCGTGGAGGTCGTGGCGGAGCCGGGCGCGCGGGCGATCCCCTTCACCCCCGGCCTGCCGGACGACTGGTTCGAGAGCGACGGGCAGATCACCAAGCGCGAGGTGCGCGCGGTCACCCTCTCCGCGCTCCGGCCGCTGCGGGGCGGGCTGCTGGTCGATGTCGGCGCCGGGTCCGGCTCGGTCGGCATCGAATGGATGCTCGCCGATCCCTCCTGCCGCACCCTGGCGATCGAGCCCCGGCCCGACCGGGCCGCCCGGGTGCTGGCCAACGCCTTCGCCCTCGGCGTCCCCGACCTTCGCGTCATCGAGGGTTCGGCGCCGGACGCGCTGCGCGGCCTGCCGCCGGCGGACGCCGTCTTCATCGGCGGCGGCGCCGGCGCGCCGGGGGCGATCGAGGCCGCGATCGCGGCGCTGAAGCCCGGCGGCCGCCTCGTCGTCAACTCGGTCACGCTGGAGACGCAGGCGCTGCTCGTCGACCGCCACGGGGCGCTCGGCGGCGACCTCGTCGAGATCGCGATCGCTCGCGCCGAGCCCGTCGGCGGCTTCCGCGGGCTGAGGCGGGCGATGGCGGTGCTGCAGTGGAGCTTCGACAAGCCGGGAGAATCGCCGTGAACGGCGGGCGCCTCTTCGTCGGGATCGGATCGCGCCAGGGCGTCGCCGCCGAGGCGGTGGTCGCCGCCGTCACTGCCGCCACCCGGGGGCTCGAGGGAACGCCCGCCGGCCTCTTCACCCTCGACCGGCGTGCCGCGGAACCCGGCCTCGTCGCCGCGGCGGACCGGCTGGGGCTGCCGCTCGCCGGCCTGTCACCCGCCGCCCTCGCCGTCCGCTCGCCCGACGCGATCACCCGCTCGGCCCGCTCCGAGGCCGCCGCGGGCGTGCCCTCCGTCGCCGAGACGGCGGCGCTGGCGGGAGCGGGTCCGGGCTCGCGCCTCGTCCGGCCCCGCGTCGTCCACGCGGGCATCACGGTGGCCGTCGCCGCCCGGGGGGAGCCATGACCGTCCACTTCATCGGCGCCGGTCCCGGCGCGCCCGACCTCGTCACCGTCCGCGGCCGCGACCTGATCGCCCGCTCGCCGGTCTGCCTCTTCGCCGGCTCGCTGGTGCCGCGGGCGCTGGTCGAGCTCTGCCCGCCGGGCGCCCGGGTGGTGGACACCGCGCCGCTGTCGCTCGACGAGATCGAGGCGGAGTTCGTCGCCGCGCACGAAGCAGGCCTCGACGTCGCCCGCCTCCATTCCGGCGACCTCTCGGTGTGGAGCGCGATGGGCGAGCAGGTCCGCCGGCTCGAGCGGCGCGGCATACCCTACACGGTGACGCCGGGCGTTCCTTCCTTCGCCGCCGCCGCGGCGGCGCTCGGCCGCGAGCTCACCCTGCCGGAGGTCGCCCAGTCGGTGGTGCTCACCCGCACCTCCGGCCGGGCCTCGTCGATGCCGCCGCGGGAGACGCTGCCGGCCTTCGCCGCCACCGGGGCAACGCTGGCGATCCACCTCTCGATCCACGTGATCGGGGAGGTGGTGCGCGACCTCGCCCCCTTCTACGGCGAGGCCTGCCCGGCGGCGGTGGTGTTCCGCGCCTCCTGGCCGGACGAGCAGGTGATCCGCGGCACGCTCGCCACCATCGCCGGCCTCGTCGCCGAGGCGGGGCTGGAGCGCACCGCGCTGATCCTTGTCGGGCCGGCCCTCGGCCCCGGCGACTTCCGCGAGAGCGCCCTCTACTCCGCCGGCTACGACCGCCGCTTCCGCCCCCGCGCCGACGGAGGACCTGAGACGTGATCGGCGGAGCCGGCCTTCCGAAACGGGACGCGGCCGACGAGGCCGCCCTCGCGGTCGAATACCGCGATCTCCAGCTCGCAGTCCGGTACGCCAAGCGTCTTCGCCGCGGTGCGGAAGGCGTGCCCGGCGACCACGTCGCCGATCGGCAGCCCGGCCTGGCGGGCGCGCATCAGCACCTCCCCGGCGCCGTTGGCGGAGGGGACCCAGGCGGCGAAGGCCTCGTCGGCGCCGGCCTCGCGGGCGCGGTCGGCGAGCCAGGCGAGGTCCACCGGCCCGGCGCGGGAATGAAGGTCGATCATGCCCTGGCCGAGCTTCACCATCTTGGCGAAGCCGCCGGCGACGGTGACGCGGCCGACCGGGTGGCGGCGCAGGTACTTGAGCATGCCGCCGGCGAAGTCGCCCATGTCGATGAGCGCCTGCTCGGGGAGGCCGTGCAGGCGCTGCACCGCCTTCTCCGAGGTGTCGCCCGTGGCCCCCGCCACATGGGCAAGGCCCGCCGCGCGGGCGACGTCGATGCCGCGATGGATCGAGTGGATCCAGGCGGCGCAGGAATAGGGCACGACGATGCCGGTGGTGCCCAGCACCGAGAGGCCGCCGAGGATGCCGAGCCGCGGGTTCAGCGTCCGCTTGGCGATCTCCTCGCCGCCGGGGATGGAGAGGGTGACCGTGACGTCCGCCGGGCCGCCGACCTCGGCGCGGGCCTCGGCGATGGCGGTGCGGATCATCTCCCGCGGCACCGGGTTGATCGCCGGCTCACCGACAGGCACCGGGAGCCCCGGCCGGGTCACGGTGCCGACGCCCGGTCCGGCGCGGAAGACGACGCCGGCGCCCGGCGGCGCGGCGGAGACCTCGGCGATCACCGTTGCCCCGTGGGTGACGTCCGGGTCGTCGCCGGCGTCCTTGACGATGCCCGCCCGCGCGCCCGCCCCGGTCGCCGCCTCGAGGGCGAGCGCGAAGGCCGGCCGCTGCCCGCCGGGCAGCGTCACCGTCACCGGGTCGGGGAACGCGCCGGTCACCCAGCCGACGAAGGCCGCCTTGGCGGCGGCGGTCGCGCAGGTGCCGGTGGTCCAGCCCCGGCGGAGGTCCTTCGAGGGGGGCAGATCGTCCATGCGCCGAGTGATAGCGCAGCCGGCGCCCGGCGTCAGGGGATTCCGACGGCGGCAGGCGCGGCGCGCGGCGGGACCCCGGCGGGCGTGCGAGCCCGGTCCGGGCCGCCTCCCCTCCCCCGTATCCCCTCCCCGGCCGAAAGGTCGGCGACCCGCCCGAAGGATCACCGCCGATGACCGCGCCCGGCTTCATCATCGCGGCGCCGCGGTCCGGATCCGGCAAGACCACCGTCACCCTCGGGCTGCAGCGGGCGCTGGCGCGGCGGGGGCTTTCCGTCCGCGGCCTCAAATGCGGGCCGGACTACATCGACCCGGCCTTCCACGCCGTGGCGACCGGCGCGCCGGCGGCCAACCTCGACAGCTTCGCCATGCCGCCGGCGCTGCTGCTGGCGCTGGCGGCGGCGGCGGCGGCGGCGGCGGACGTGGTGGTGGCCGAGGGCTCGATGGGCCTCTTCGACGGCGTCCGTGTCGAGGCGGGGCGGACCGGGGCCAGCGCCGACGTCGCGGCGCTGACCGGCTGGCCGGTGGTGCTGGTGATCGACGCCTCCGGCCAGGCCCAGTCGGCCGCCGCGGTCGCCCTCGGCTGCGCCGCCTTCGATCCGCGCATCCGCGTCGCCGGGGTGATCCTCAACAAGATCGCCAGCGAGCGGCACCGCCGCCTCGCCGCGCACGGCATGGCGCGGATCGGCATGCCGGTGCTCGGTGCGCTGCCGCGCGAGGCCGGGCTGATCCTGCCGGAGCGCCATCTCGGCCTCGTCCAGGCCGGCGAGACGGCGGACCTCGCCGAGCGGCTCGACCGCCTCGCCGATGCGGTGGAGGCGGCCGTCGACCTCGACGCGGTGCTGGCCGCTGCGGCCCACGGCGAGGGAATCGCCGCCGCCGGCCCGGCGCCGGCGGCCTTCGCCCTGCCGGCGCCCGGCCGGCGGGTGGCCGTCGCCCGCGACGCCGCGTTCACCTTCATCTACCCGCATGTGGAGTCGGCTTGGCGGGCGGCGGGGAGCGACCTCGTGCCCTTCTCCCCGCTCGCCGACGAGCCGCCGCCGGAGGACTGCGACGCCTGCTGGCTGCCGGGCGGCTATCCCGAGCTCCACGCCGGCCGCCTCGCCGACGCGCGGCGCTTCCTCGGCGGCATCCGCAGCTTCGCCGAGACCCGACCGGTGCACGGCGAGTGCGGCGGCTACATGGTGCTCGGCCGGACGCTGACCGACGGCGACGGCGTCGCCCACGCGATGGCCGGGCTGCTGCCGGTGGAGACCAGCTTCCAGCGGCGCAAGCTCAACCTCGGCTACCGGGTCGCGACGCTCGCCGTCGACGGAGTGCTCGGCGCGGCCGGGTCGATCCTCGTCGGCCACGAGTTCCACTACGCCACCGTGACGGGCGGCGAGCCGCCGGACCTTGCGGATGTGCGCGACGCCGACGGCGCGAGCCTCGGCCGTGCCGGGCACCTCCGCGGCCGGGTGAGCGGCACCTTCTTCCACGCCGTCGCCCCCGCGCCCGAGGGGCCGCCGACGCCGGAGGCGGCCGGCTAGACGGGCGCCTAGGCCCTGCCGCATCGCCCGGCGGAGCAGGTCGCCGAGCCGGTGCCCGACCGTGTCGAGGCCGTACTTGCGATGCGTCGAATGGGCCCGCTCACCACCAGGCCGACCCGGGGATGCCCTTGAAGGGGCCGGCGAGGCGCGCGGTGATCCAGCCGCCGTAGAAGCCGCCGGGCTGCGGCGTCACCTTTTCGTCGCCGACGAAGCAGGCGTCCATCGGCCCGGCGTAGACGGCAACGTGACCGGCGATGGCGCGGAAGGCGGGCGTCGGATCCGGGTAGCTCCAGGCCGCCCGCGGCGCCCGGACGCCGCCGCGGACCACGTCGAACCAGCGCGCCCGGCCCTTCCATTCGCAAAGGCTCGCCCCGGCGGCGGGGACGAGCACGCCCGGCGCGAAGGCGTCCGCCGGCAGGTAGTAGGTGGGCGGGTGGCTGGTCTCGAGCACGCGGAAACCCTCCCGGGTCTCGGCGATGGTGTCGCCGGCGAAGAGGATGCTGAGCGGCAGCGGCTCGCGCTCGAGGCGCGGCGGGCGCGGGTAGTCCCAGACGCTCTCATGTCCGGGGCCGGGTGTCTCGGGAATGGGTCTCATCACCGTCCTACGGTCGAGGGTCGCCGTCGGATGTGGTCTCGGCCGGATGGTCCGGCTCGCCGCCGGTGAGGATCATCGGGCCGGACGGGTCGCCCGGGTCCAGCGCCACTGCTCCGGAGAGGGCGCGAAGCGGCGCCTCGGCGGCGGCGATCCCCTCGGCGGCGGCCGGGCCGTCCTCGACGACGGCGTAGCCGAGCGGCAGGTCGCCGAGGCGCTCCTCGGTGACCGACCCGACCAGGATCGGCCGATCGCCGTCGGCGGACCAGCCGGACGGCCAGAAGCGGACCACCAGCCGGCGATCCGGGTCGTCATCCGACAGCACGGCCGCGACCATCGCCTGGCGGCCGTCGTGGAACAGCGGCAGCGGCGCGCGCAGGTCCAGGGCGGCGCCGCTCGGCAGGGCGCCGATCAGCGCCAGCCCCGCCCCGGTCGGCACCACGGTCCAGCCGGCGGCGGCATAGGCCGCCTCGAGATCGGCGGCGGCAAGGTCGGTCTGGATCGACAGCCGCTCGCCGGTCTCGCCGTTGAACTCGATCCGCCGCTGCGGCAGGTCCCGCCAGCCGCCGGCGAGCCAGTCCGCCGACGCCAGCGGCTCCGGCACCCGCTGGATCGCGTATTCGGTCATCCAGCGCGCGTGGCCGGACCCGAGGTTGATCCCGTAGGCGAGGACGAAGGCGGTGCCGAACGCGGCCCCGAGCGCTGCGGCGCGGATCCTGAGCGCCCTTCGGTGCACCACGAGGGCGAAGGCGCTGACCACCGCCGCCCCGAACAGCAGCCCGGCGACGACGTCGCTCGGCCAGTGCGCCGCCAGGTAGATGCGGCTGAAGGCGATCAGCACGGCCACCGTGGCCGCCGCCGCGTAGATGGTGAGCCGGTAGCGCTGGCGCATCCGGTGGGAGATCAGCACGGCGGCGACGCCGAGAACCGCCATCGACATCGACGCGTGGCCGGAGGGGAAGCTGAAGGCGTCGGCGCCCTCGTAGAGAAGCTGCGGCCGGGCGCGCTGCAGGAATTCCTTGAGGAAGGGCACGAACACGGCCGTGGCGAGCACCGCCGCCGCGGCGGCGCCGGCGATCCGGTACTCGCGGTGGATGAGAAGGGCGGCGACCATCGCGGCGGTGGCGGCGGCGAGGACGACGCCGTCCCCGAGCATGGTGATCGCCACGATCACCTGGTCCGCCGGGGGCGTGCGGAAGGCCTGGACGAAGTTCGAGATCGCCTGGTCGGAGGCGGTGAGCGTGCCATTGGCGAGGTTGAAGGTGACGTCGACGAAGCCGGCCACGGCGAAGCCCGCCGCGGCGACCCAGAAGATCGGGGTGATGATGCCCCGCCGGTTGTAGGCGACCGCGTCGAGGATCGAAGCGCCCGGCCAGCCGCGGCTGGTGACGTGGTCGGAGAGCCGCCGCGCCCGCTCCACCGCCCGCGGCCAGACGGTGCCGGCGATGAAGCGCGCCAGGCGGTAGGCGAGCCAGAGGAGGAGCAGCAGCAGCACCCCGAGGGCGAGCAGCCGCGGGTTGGCGGCGGCGACGCCGCTGAGGCCGATGCCGAGGCCGATCGAGGGCAGCAGCAGCGCCGCCGCCCAGACCCCGGCGGCGACGAGGGTGACCGCCGCGAAGGTCGGCGCTCCCATCCCCATCGCCCCGGCCAGCGCCGGCACCACCGCCTTGACGCCGGGCACGAAATGGCTGGCGAGCAGCCCCGCCGCGCCGTTGCGACGGAAGAAGCCCTCGCCGAGGGTCAACATCTGGTGATAGCGGGGGAAGGGATTGATCGACCGGAGCTTGTCCCGGTGGTAGCGGCCGAACCAGTAGGAGGCGAGATTGCCGACGAAGCCGCCGAGGGCGACGGCGGCATAGACCTCCGCGAAGGGCAGCTTGCCCGCGCCGACGAGCGCGCCGGCGCCGACGATCACCACCGTGCCCGGCACGAAGGCGCCGACGACGAACATGGATTCGCCGGCGGCGAAGAGGAACAGCAGGACGACGGCGAGGCCCGAATTGGCCGCCATGAAGTCGCCCAGCGATGTGATCAGGCCGTCGAGCACGCCTCGGGTTCTCCGCGCCGTCCGCGGCAGCGGCCCGGCACCAGGACGGTCAGGATACGCAGGATCGATCCGCCCGGACTTGATCGCGGCCGGAGCGCGCCGTCAATCCGCCTTCGACCTGATGAAGGCGACCACGTCGTCGACCTGGGATTCGGTGAGGCTGAACTGCGGCATCGGCGGGTGCGGATCGAACAGGAAGCCGCGGATGTAGGCCTCGTCGCGGGTGTCCGCAATCCCCTTGAAGCTCGGCACCCCGGCCACCGCCGCCTCCTGGTCCGGCGTGACGAGGTGGCAGGAGGCGCACCAGCGCTTGGCGATCGCCTCGCCGGCCGCCGGGTCCGCGGGCTGGGCAAAGGCTCCGCCCGTCCCCGCCGCGAGCAGCAGGACGAGGGCGACGGCGGCGGGGCCGCCGGAGGGGGCGGGCTTCAGGGACTGGCGGAACATCGGGCACCTCCGACGGCGTGGGGGAATCGCCCGCGGAGATGGCGCGGGCCTCGAGGAATCCGCAGTCTGGGATCCTGCGGCACTGGCGGCCTTGCGCGAGATCAAGCCGCTGTCTGCGTACAACGGAATACCACAGTTGAGGTATGACCGGCGCGGCGGGTCAAGGCATCCTCCATCTTGTCCGTTCGGACCTATTGACCCCGACTCAAAGCCCGCGCCGCACCCGGTGCGGGCTTTTTTTCGCCCGTCGCGGCCGGAAGCCGGCGGATCGTGGCGGCAAGTTCGCTCTGCCGGGCAACGCCCATCTTGGCGAAGATGTTCCTGAGGTGCACCCGCGCGGTCTGGTAGCTGATGCCCTGCTCCTCCGCGACGCCCCTCAGGTCCTCGCCCGCGGCGATACGGCCGGCGATCGCCGCCTCGGCGGGCGTGAGGCCGAAGCAGGCGGCCAGCGTCTCCGGCGCGGGGGTCGCGTCGGCGCCGAGATCGGTCAGGACGAGCAGCGCCGCGTTGCGGGAGAAGGCGTCGCGGGCCGACCGCGGCAGCGGGATCGCCTCGACCAGCAGCGGCCGGCCGTCCTGCCGCTCGACGACCACGAACAGCGGGGCCTCGGCGCCGCGGTCGCCGGCCGCGGTGGCGGCGCGGATCGCCGCCTGCAGGCGCTGGTCGCTCCCCGCGTCGGCAGCGGAAAGGTGGCCGGCCTTGAGGCGCAGCGCGCCGCCGACGAGCGCCGCGGCCGCGCTGGTCGCGCCGGTGACCCGCCCGCCCGCGGCGAGGCTGACGACCGCCGCGCCGGTCAGTTCGGCGCTGTCGAGCAGGCGGGCCTCGACCGAGCGGCGGAACCGCTCCGCGAGGGCCACCGCCCGGGCGATGTCGCCGGCGAGCGCCCCGAGGTGAGTGATCTCGTCGCGGCCGAAGGGCCCCCGCCCCTTGCGCCTCAGCAGCGACAGCGACCACAGCCGATCGCCGGAAACGAAGCCGAGGCCGCCCCACCAGGCGAGGTCCTGCCGGGAGACGAAGTCCCGGAAGAAGGGCAGCCGCTCGCGCTCGGCGTCGCTGGCGAGGTCGTGGTCGACGAGGATCATCCGGCCGGCGGCGAACTTCGGGAAGGCCCGCGCGCAGCGCAGGTCCGTGCGGTGCCATCCGGTCTCGACATAGGCGGCGACGAGGTCGGCCGCGCGGGCCCCGACAGGCATCCCGGCCTCCACGTCCTCGGGCCGCGAGGGAACCAGGAGCGCGGTGTCGGCGCCGAACCGTTCCGCGAGACGGTCGAGGGTGCCGTCCCACGCCTCCGCGCCGACGGCGGCGTCCATCACCCAGTCCACGATGTCCGCGTGTTCGCCTGCCAAGATCCACCTTTGAAGACGGCCCACCCCGCCTGCGCCCGGGCGGCCGATAACGATGCCAAACTTGTTCGATGCGGGCAATCTGGCGCGGAGCGCCGGCCGCCGGGTCAACGGCCCTCGCGGTGTTCCGCCGGGCCGCCCCTCAGCGCGCGCAGCGCGTTGAGGATCACCGCCACGTCGATCACCTCCTGCAGCAGGGCGCCCTGCACCGGCGGCAGGTAGCCCGCCGCGGCCGCGATCATCCCGAGGCCGGAAAGGCCGATCCCGGCGCCGACGCTCTGCAGCGCGATCCGCCGCGACCGCCGGGCGATCGCCAGCGCGTCCACCAGGCCGTCGAGGCTGTCGCGCAGCAGAACCACGTCCGCGGCCTCGGCCGAGGCCGCCGCGCCGCGGGCGCCCATGGCGATGCCGAGGTCGGCCTCCACCAGCGCCGGCGCGTCGTTGACGCCGTCGCCCACCATCATCACCGCCCCGTGCGCCCGCTCGCGCCGGACGAGGTCGATCTTGTCGGAGGGCACCAGGTCGGCTGAGAGTTCGTCGATCTCGAGGCGCTCGGTGATCGCCGCCGCGACATCGCGCCGGTCTCCCGTGGCGAGCACGATCCGTTCCACGCCGAGCCGGCGGAGCGCAAGGAGGGTGTCGCCGACGCCCCCCCTCAGGCTGTCGCGCATCAGCACCAGCCCGGCGAGGCGGCCGTCCACGGCGACGGCGACCGTCAGCGTGCCCGCCGGCACCTCGCCGTCCATGCGGACCTGCCCGTCTGCGTCCAGGCCGGCGGCGACGAAGGCCTTGCCGCCGACCCGCAACCGCCGGCCGGCGACGAGGCCCTCGACGCCTTCGCCGGGGGTCTCGCGCACATCGGCGGGCGGCTCGAGGGCGAGGCCCCGTTCGCCCGCCGCCTTCACCAGCGCGCGGGCGACCACGTGCGGCGAGGCCTGGTCCAGCGAGGCGGCAAGGCGCAGCACCTCCGCCTCGCCGATGTCACTGAGGGTCAGGACCTCGGCGACGACGGCGCTGCCATGGGTGAGCGTGCCGGTCTTGTCGATCACCAGCGAGCGGATGCGGCCGAGTGTCTCCAGCGCCGCGCCGCCCTTCACCAGCACGCCCTTCGAGGCGGCGCGGGAGATGCCGGCGACGATGGCCACCGGAACGGCCAGGATCAGCGGGCACGGCGTCGCCACCACCAGCACCGCCACCGCCCGGACCGGGTCGCCGCTCGCCGCCCAGGCGGCGCCGGCGAGGACGACGGTGACGGCGGTGAATCCGAGCGCCCAGCGGTCGGCGAGCCGGGTCATCGGCGCCTTGGAGGCGGTCGCCTCCTCCACCAGGCGGACGATCCCCGCGTAGGTGCTGCGGTCGGCCGTCTCCGTGGCGACCATGTCGAAGGCGTCGCCGACGTTGGACGAGCCGCTCAGCACCTCCTCGCCGTCGCTCCGGTTCACCGGCAGCGATTCCCCGGTGATCGCCGCCTGGTCGACGAGCGCGACCCCGTTGGACACCGTCCCGTCCACGGGCACCACGTCGCCCCGGCGCACCAGCAGCCGGTCGCCGACCGAGATCTCCGCGAGGGGCACCGTCTCGAGGCTGTGGTCCACGTAGCGCAGGGCGCTGCGGGGCACGCGCTCCAAAAGGGCGTTCATCTCGCGGCTCGCACGTCCCTCGGCGAAGGCCTCGAGCGCCTGTCCGCCGGCATACATCAGCGCGACGACGGCCGCGGCGAGTGTCTCGCCGACGACGAGCGCGGCGGACATGGAAAGGGCGGCGACGAGGTCGAGCCCCACCTCGCCACGGCGGAGCGAACCGAGGATCTCGACGACGAGGACCGCGAGCACCGGCAGCACGCCGGCCGCCCAGAAGAGGTCGGCGAGGTCGCCCCGCCCGGCCGCCCAGGCGGCGAGACCGGCCGCGAGACCGGTCGCGGCGACGGCGATCGTCGCCATGCGCAGCGTGCGTCGCCGGTCGCCCGCGCCGCTCCGATCCGCCCTCGCCCCGGCAACTGCCGCCATGCCCGATCCGTCCACGCTGCCCCGATGCTTCCTAGCACGCAGCAACGGGTCCCGGCATCGGGGCTGCTGCGGACGCCTCCGGCCCGGTGCTCAGGCGAGGCGGAGGATGGCGGCCCGGAGGCCGAGGCCGGCGGCGGCGCCGAGGCCGGCGCCAAGGGCGTCCGCGGCGAAGTCGGCGAACTCGGCTCTTCGATCGAACACCGGCTGGATCACCTCGATGGCGGCGCCGAAGACGAGCACCAGCGGCAGCACCACCAGGAGTCGCCGCGGCTCGGCAAGCGCGGTCGGAAAGACCAGCGCGGCGAAGGCGAGGAGGTGCTGGAGCTTGTCGCTGCCGGGCGCCCCGACGCCGGGCGTCAGCGCCGCCGCGGCGACCGCGAGGACGCCGAGGAGGGTGAGCATGCGGGCGCGGGCGGGCGTCAGGGCGGCGAGAAGCTTCATGCCGACCCGTCTGACGGACGATTGCGGCCGCTGGCGGGCATCCGGATGACGTTGCCGTGACCCCGGCCCGCGCGGCCCGCCGCCCGGGATCATCGCTGCCGGCCCCGGACGAGGGCGATGCCGCTCGCGGCGATGATGGCGCTGCCGACGAGGGCGAAGGCCGAGGGCACCTCGCCGAACACCGCCCAGCCGAGCGCCGCCGCCCAGACGATCTGGCTGTAGCCCATCGGCGAGACGATGGCGGTCGGGGCGACGCGGAAGGCCTGGATCAGCAGCAACTGACCGAGGGTGCCGAGCGAGACGCCGCCTGCGAGCATCGCCAGCGAGCCCGCCGGCAGCGATTCGTAGACGAAGGGCACGGCGAGGCTCGTCCAGAGGGTGCCGAACAGGCCCACGTGGAACAGCAGCGTCAGCGGGTCCTCGCGCCGGCCGCCGAGGCGCGTCAGCACCTGGTAGCCGGCGTTGGTCGTGGCCATCGCCAGCGGATAGAGGAGCGCCAGGCTGAAGGTCGCCGGATCCGGCCTGAGCGCCACCACGACGCCGACGAACCCGGTCGCGATGCAGGCCCAGTCGCGCCGCGACGGCCGCTCGCCGAGGAGCGGGATGGCGAGCGCGGTCGCGATCAGCGGGGCCGAGAAGCTGATCGCATAGGTCTGCGCCATCGGCAGGTGGACGAGCGCCAGCACGATGAAGGCGGTGCTCGCCGCGAGCAGCCCGCCGCGGGCGATCTGCAGGGCGGGCTGGGTGGTGCGGAAGATCCGCCGCGCGCCGAGCGCGGGGGCCAGCGCGGCGACGATCAGCAGGTGGATCAGGTAGCGGAGGAACACGAGGTAGAAGATGTCGTGCTCGGCGGCGAGGTGCCGGAGCACCGAATCCATGCTGGTGAAGCAGCCGACGGCGAGGAACATCAGCCCCGCCCCGAGGACGGGGCGGGCGGACACGCCCCGGTCGGAGGCCGGACCGGGCCGGACGGAGGGCACGGTCCGGTCCATGGATCGTCAGCGCCTGCCGCGGAAGAGTTCGGCGAAGAAGTCGACCATCTCCGGCACCATGCGGTCGCGGTAGCCCTCGCTCGCGGCCAGCGACAGCGCCTGGCGGGCGGCGTAGGACATCACCGTCGGGGCGCCGAGGTCCTCGGCCATGCGGCCGTAGTAGCCGACGTCCTTGCGGGCGTTGCCTACGGAGAAGGCCAGCATGTCCGGCTTGCCGTCGATCGCCCGCGCCTTGACGAAGTCCATCATGCCGGAGCGGAGCGGGCCGGCCGCCATGACGTCGTAGAGGGTCTGGCGGTCGATTCCCGCCCGGTCGGCCATGGCGAAGGCCTCGGACATGGCGCAGGCCGTGGTCATGGCGAAGAAGTTGTTGATGAGCTTCAGCGTGTGCCCGGCGCCGAGCTCGCCGACGTGGAACACGTTCTCGCCGAGGTCGCGCAGCACCGGCTCGGCGCGCGCATAGTCCTCCTTCGCCCCGCCGGCCATGACGTTGAGCTTGCCCTCCAGGGCGTGCGCCGGGGTGCGACCGAGTGGCGCATCCATGTAGCGCGAGCCCGCCTCGGCGACGGCGGCGCCGATCCGCTTGGTCGATTCGGGCAGCGAGGTGCCGAAGTCGATCACCAGCGAGCCCGGCCGGAGGCCGGCGATCACGCCGTTTTCGCCGAACATCCGCGCCTCGACGGAGGCCGAGGTGTCCATGCACAGCATGACGACCTCGCTCCGCGCGGCCAGTTCCCGCGCCGTGCCGACCTCGGTCGCGCCGCGCTTCACGGCGGCCTCCACGTTGGCGCGGCTGCGGTTGGCGATCACGGTCATCGGGTAGCCGAGCGACTGCAGCCGCTCCACCATCGCCGAGCCCATCAGGCCGAGGCCCACGAAGCCGATCGCCGGTTTTCCGTTCGTCGACACGGTACAACTCCTTCCTGCAATGCTGCCGCCCGGAGGGTCGGCGGGGCGAGCCTAACCACCTTTGCCCGGCAGGACAAACCCGACCGCCCGCCGGTCGGCCGCAACGAACGATGATGGTTCGCGACCATCGCAATGAACATTTGACCCCCCGGTCTCCTCGGCTATAGTGCCAAGTATAAGGACGCACAGATGAATTGGGGCCCGTACCGGAGGTGCGCGGCCGCTCCCCCAGGTTTGGGGAACAACGTCCAGCAAGGGAGGAAGACCCGATGAAGAAAGCCCGCAACCTCGCCCGCGGCGCCGCAGCGCTGCTCGTCGGCGCCGGTGTCGCCGCCATGGCCTCCGTCGCGCCGGCGGCCGCCGACATCACCCTGGTCGGCGCCAGCCAGTTCGACGAGAACCACGCCTTCACCAAGACGATGCGCAAGTTCGAGGAGCTGGTGAAGGCCTGCTACACGGACGAGCCGGTCAATTTCGAGATGCACCTCAATTCGGAGCTGGGCCTCGAGAAGGACTACGTCGCCTACATGAACCAGGGCCTGTCGGTGGACTACGCCGTGGCCTCGCCGGCGCACATCTCGACCTTCTCGCAGATGGCCCCGCTGATGGACATGCCGTTCCTGTTCCGCGACCAGGACCACTGGGAGAAGGTGCTCGACCAGGACGTCCTCAAGCCGATCGCCGACGACATCCTCGAGAAGGCCGACATCCGCCTGCTCGGCTACGCCGGCGGCGGCACCCGCAACGTCTTCGCGACCCGGCCGATCAGCAACATGGAAGAGCTGAAGGGCCTGCCGGTCCGCATGCAGGGCGCCCCGATCTGGACCCTGGTGTTCGACGCCCTCGGCGCCGCGCCGACCGTGATCGCCTACAACGAGGTCTACAACGCGATCCAGACCGGCGTCATCGACGCCGCCGAGAACGAGGCGGCGGGCATCGAGCAGATGAAGTTCTACGAGGTGGCCCCCGAGCTGGCGCTGACCCAGCACGCGATCACCATCCGCCCGCTGTTCATCTCCAACAAGACCTACCAGCGCCTTCCGGAGAAGCTGCAGCAGTGCATCGACACCGCGGGCGCCGAGGCCGGCCGGCATGGCCGCGAGATCGAGAGCAGCCAGGATGCCGAGAAGCTTGCCGCCATGCAGGAGAAGGGCTGGCTGACCATGCACCCCTTCACCGAGCGCGACAAGATGCTCGAGCTGGCCACCCCGGTGATGGAGAAGTACGCCGAGGAACTCGGCGCCTCGGAGGTGCTGAAGGCCGTCCAGGCGGTCCAGTGATCCTCTGAGCTGACGGACTGCGCCCGGGCGCTTCGACGCCCGGGCGCTTTTTCGCCGAATGCCCGCCGCCCGCCTCAGTCCCGAGGGACGGACATGACACGCGTCCTCGACGCCATCCATCTCGTGCTGAAGATCATCCTCGGCCTCCTCATCGCCGGCCTGCTGATCCCGGTGACGACCCAGGTGCTGTCGCGCTTCGACTTCGTCCCCCGCTTCATCTGGACGGAGGAGATCGCGCGCTTCTGCTTCGTCTGGATGATCATGATCGGGGCGATGTGCGCGGTCCGGGACGGCACCCACTTCGACCTCGACGTGCTGCCCGAATCGCGGAGCCCGAAGATCGAGGCCGCCAAGCGCATCTTCGTGCACCTGATGGTGCTGATCGTGGCCGGCATCTTCATCTGGTACGGCTGGAGGTTCATGCTGTTCGGCTGGTCCCAGAAATCGGAGATCGCGTCGCTGCCGATGAACTACATCTTCGTCGCCTGGCCGGTCACCGGCATCATCACGGCGCTGTTCGTGTTCGAGAAGATCGCCAAGGAAGTGGCGAGGGCCAGGGGCGCCGACGCATGACACTCGACCCGGGGCAAGTCGCGGCCGTCCTGTTCGGCCTTCTCTTCCTGCTCATCATCCTGCGCGTGCCGGTGGCCTTCGCGCTGGCGCTCGCCTGCATCCCGATCTTCTTCCTGGAGCCGCGGCTGACGCCGGTGCTGGTGCTCCAGGAGATGTTCCGCTCCTACAACTCCTTCGTCCTGCTCGCCGTGCCCTTCTTCCTGCTGGCGGCGAACCTGATGAACGAGGCGGGGATCACCGACCGGCTGATCCGCCTCGCGCGGGCGATGGTCGGCCATCTCTCCGGCGGCCTCGGCCACGTCAACGTGGTCGTGTCGATGTTCTTCGCCGGCATCTCCGGCTCCTCGACCGCGGACGCCGCCGGCATCGGCTCGCTGCTGATCCCGCAGATGCGGCGGGAGGGCTACTCGGCCTCCTTCGCGGTGGCCATCACCGCCTGCTCGTCGGTGATGGGCGTCATCATCCCGCCGTCGATCCTGATGGTGGTCTGGGGCGGCCTGATGTCGGTCTCGATCGGTGGCCTGTTCCTCGCCGGCGTCGTGCCGGGAGTCCTCATCGGCCTCTCCATGATGGTTGCCGTCTACATCTACGCCCGGCGGAACGGCATGGCGCCGCACGCTCGCTCCACCCTGATCGAACTGGGCGTCGCATTCGCCGGCGCCGTCCTCGCCCTGCTCACCCCGGTGATCATCATCGGCGGCATCGTCGGCGGCTGGTTCACCCCGACGGAGGCCTCGATCGTCGCGGCGCTCTATGCCCTCGCGCTCGGTTCGCTGGTCTACCGCAAGGTGGGCCTGAGGCGCGCCGCCCACGTCTTCTACGACACCGGCCGGTTCTCGGCGATCGCCCTCTTCTGCATCGGCACGGCGAGCGCCTTCGGCTGGACCCTCGCCTACTTCAAGATCCCGGCGGCGCTCGTCTCCTACGTGGAGGCGATGGAACTCGGCGTCGTCTCGATGGGCTTCGCCGTGGCGATCGCCTTCCTGATCATCGGCTGCTTCATCGACGCCATCCCTGCGATCATCATCCTCGGCACCGTGCTGTTCCCGGTGACCCAGGAGGTGGGGATGCATCCGATCCACTTCGCGATCATCGGCATCATCAGCCTCGCCTTCGGCCTGGTCACGCCGCCCTATGGCCTCTGCCTGCTGATCTCATGTTCGATCGGGGGCATCTCGGTGCGAACAGCGCTGAAGGACGTGGCGATGATCCTGATGCCCATGCTGGGGATCCTGGTGCTCGTGATCCTGTTCCCCGCGATCACGCTGTGGCTGCCCCGGCTGCTGATGCCGCAGTTCGTCAACTGACGAGGGCAGGGAGCGCCGCCATGGCCAGGATCCGCGTCTCGATGGTCGGGCTCGGCATGGCGGTCGGGCCGCATGTGAAGAGCCTCCTCGACCTCGCCGGCCGGGTCGAGATCGCCCATGCGGTGAGCCGCACCGCCGCGCGCCGGGAGGCTTTCACCCGCGCCTTCGGCGTGCCGGCCCATGGCGACGTGGAGACCGCCCTCGCGGACCCTTCCGTCGACGCGGTGCTCCTGCTGACGCCGCCGGCCACCCACCTCGACCTCGTCCGCAAGGCGGCGGGAGCCGGCAAGCACATCCTGCTGGAGAAGCCGCTGGAGGTCAGCCTCGCCCGCTCGGAGGCGGTGGTCGAGGCGGCGGAAGCCGCGGGCGTCACCCTCGGTTTGGTGCTGCAGCGCCGGTTTCGCCCGGCGGCGCGGGCGCTGAAGGAGATCGTGGCGGCGGGCGGCCTCGGCGAGATCGTCTCCGCCTCGGCGCGGCTCTCCAACTGGCGGCCGCAGAGCTACTACGACGAACCCGGCCGCGGCACCCTCGCCCGCGACGGCGGCGGCGTGCTGCTCACCCAGGGCATCCATCTCCTCGACGCCTTCCAGTGGATCGCGGGACTGCCGGCCGAGGTCTCGGCCTACGCCGCCACCAGCGCAGTGCACCGGATGGAGACCGAGGACATCGCCGCGGCCGCCCTCAGGTTCGACAACGGCGCCCTCGGCACCCTGTTCGCCACCACCACGGCGGTCCCGGGCTTCCCGGACGAGATCGAGGTGATCGGCACTCGGGCCACCGCCCGCGTCCTCGGCGAGGTGCTCACCATCCGCGACGGCGGCGGCGGCACGACCACGGTCGGCGAGGAGACCGGCAGCAGCGGCGCCAGCGCCGACCCGATGGCCTTCCCGCACGACCAGCACCTCGCGCTGATCACCGATTTCCTCGACGCGATCGCCGCCGGGCGCGAGCCCGCCGTTCCGGGCCGCGAGGCCCTCAAGGGCCACGACCTCATCGACGCGATCCTGGCGTCGGCGAGGTCCGGCCGCCCGGAGCCGGTGCGTCGGCGCTGACCGCGGCGTCTCGTCGATCATGTGATACCGCCTGGTCGGACAGCCCTCCAGCGCCGCCGGCAACGCTCCCGCCCCCCGCATGCCGCGGGCCTTGGATCAATTCCGCCCCTCGTCGGTTCTCTCCTTTGAACCCGTCGCGACGGTGGCCCCTTGATGCCGCCCGCCGACGCCCGATCCGAAACCCGAGGGATCCGAAACCGTGCTCGCCTTCCTGTTCGGCATCCTGGCCACGCTCGCGGTCCTGGCCGTGGGCGCGGTGGCCGTCGCCTACTCGGGCGCCTATGAGATCGCCGCCACCGAGGACCACGCCTCGGCGGTGCGATGGGCGCTTCAAACCAACTTCCACAATGCCGTCGAGAACGGGGCGGAGGCGATTCCGGTCCCGGCGGAGATCACGCCCGCGATGCTCGCCAGCGGCGCCGCAAAGTACAAGGAGGCCTGCCAGCACTGCCACGGCGGGCCCGGCGTGAAGCGCTCCGAATGGGCGTCGGGGATGCGGCCGCTGCCGCCGCACCTCGTCGAGGCCGCGTCCGAGTGGGAGCCGTCGGAGATCTTCGTCATCGTCAAGAACGGCGTGCGGATGACCGGCATGCCGGCCTTCGGGCCGACCCACGACGACGAGACCCTCTGGGGAGTCGCCGCCTTCGTCAGCGACCTGCCGGCGATGACCCCGGAGGAATATGCCGCGTCGGGCGGGGAAGACGCCGGCCACGGCGGACCTGGCGGCGACGGCGGCCACGGGGGCGGCGAAGCCGGCGACGGCGCCTCGACCGGCCCCGCCCCGGCGCCGCCGGCGGCCGAACGGGCGCAGTGAGGAAGCGGGGAACATCGCCCATGCACATGTCCTACTGGCGCTTCGCCGCCATGATCGCAACCTCCACGGTGGTGATGTACGCGCTCATGTACCTCAACACCTACGGCTGGGAGCACGTCTACTGGAGCGAGACGCGGGCCTGGATGGCGCTGCTGATGGGCGCGAGCATGGCGGTGATCATGCTGTCCTTCATGCTGAACATGTACACACGCCGGGCCGTGAACCTCGCCATCTACGGCGGCGCGATCGCGGTGTTCGCGGCCTCGCTCTGGCTGGTGCGCGGTCAGGCGACCGTGGACGACGTCGACTACATGAAGGCGATGATCCCGCACCATTCCATCGCGATCATGGTCAGCGAGCGTGCGCAGATCTCCGATCCGCGCGTGCGCAAGCTGGCGGACGAGATCATCGAGGCGCAGGAGCGCGAGATCTCCGAGATGAAGTTCCTCTCCGCGGACCTGGAGGCGCGCGACTGATGACGGCCCGGCCCCGACCGCGCGACCTCGCCCTGCCCTTCGCCCTCGCCGCCCTCGTCCTCGCCGGCTGCCAGGAGTCCCCCGCGCCGGACGACGCGCCGCCGCTCGCGACGGAGGGAAGCGTCGCCCGCCTCGTGGCGGCGAAGGAGGCGATCGCCGGCGCCCACCTGCCCGCGCTCGACCTGCACACCATGAACCGCGCCGAGATCCGCAAGCTGGTCGGGCCGGCGGCGCGCTGCACCTTCCGCTACACCGCCGCCGGCCGGCCCGTCGCCGCCCTCGCCACCACCGCCGACGGGCGGAGCGTCGGCGGCATCAAGCTCAACGGCTCCCTCGTCCGCCTCGACGCCGAGGAGGGTGACGGCCGCGCCGTGCTCGAGGCGGGCCCGATCCGGCTGACCCTTGTCGAGGGCGGTCCCGGCGAGGCCGGGGAGGACGACCCGGCGACCGCGACGGCGATCTTCCAGGTGCGCGACCAGCTGGAGGTCGGCTACCTCGGCTACCTCGACTGCGGCGAGTGATCCTGCCGCCGGTCAGTCTGGGCGGGTCCGCTGCGGCGCGTGCGGCAACTGCTGGACGGCCCCGGACGCCCGCGATTTAATTTTTTTTACCGAATAAGAACCGGGATCGTGCCTTGCGCATTTATCATCCCGGCGGGGCACGGAGAATGCCCGCCAGGGAGGCCAACCTGTCATGCAAGCCATTGATTCCGTTGAACTGATCACCCTCCAGGAACTCGCTCGGGGGCACATGGTGCCGCCCTCCGACAAGGCGATCGTGGTCAAGCTGAGCGATGCCGGCCTGGTCCGGGGCAGCCCGGGAGACCTCAGGATCACGCCGCAAGGGCGACGGACGCTCGAACTCTGGCGGGACAGCCACTGACCCGGACCGCGCCGGCCCCGCGGCGGGGCCGGCGCGGCCGGGCGGCGGAGCGGAAAGGGTCAGGCGGCGGCCCGGTCGGCGGCGGCGCTCAGCACGCGACCTCGACCAGGAATGGCCCGTCGGCGGCAAGGCCGGCCCGCAGCGCGGCGACCACCTCGTCCGCGGTGGTCGCGCGACTCCCCTCGACGCCGTGGCCTCGCGCCAGGGACACCCAGTCCAGGGTGGGATCGACCACCTCGAACATCCGCCGGGCGTTGCCGCCGGCCGCCGCGACGCCGACGTTCTCCATCTCGCTGCGCAGGATCTGGTAGCCGCGGTTGGCGAAGATCACCACGGTGACGTCCAGCCCCTCCCGCGCCATCGTCCACAGCGACTGCAGCGTGTACATGGCCG
The DNA here is from genome assembly GCA_041687675.1 of Pleomorphomonas sp. GTDB lineage: Bacteria > Pseudomonadota > Alphaproteobacteria > Rhizobiales > Pleomorphomonadaceae > JAWLBM01. The sequence continues at coordinate 35,736 of JAWLBM010000041.1, forward strand.
AGCCGTCGCCGACGAGGGCCACCACCTTGCGGTCCGGGCAGGCGACGGCGGCGCCGACCGCCGTCGGCAGGCCCTGGCCGATCGCGCCGCCGGTGATGCAGAGCCAGTCGTGCGGCCGGGCGGTCTCGGTCGGGCCGGCCATGGCGCCGGAGGAGGTGATCCCCTCGTCGACCACGATCGCGTTCTCCGGCAGGAGGGCGGCGAGGGCGGCGCCGACCCTGTCGAGGCTCATCGGCCCGGTGGGAAGGTCCGGAAGGGCCAGCGCATAGCGCTCCGGGTCCGGGGCCGCCGGCGCATCCAGTTCGTCCGCGAGGGCTCGGAGCGTCCAGGCATAGTCCATCCCGGGGCCGCAGAGGTCCAGGATATGGCAGTCGACCGGCTCCGGGACGCTCGGCTTGCCGGGATAGGCGAAGAAGCTGGTCGGGCGCTCGGCGCCGCACAGCACGATGGAGCGGGTGTCGGCCAGGAGCGCGACGTTGCGGTCGACCGGGTAGGCGAGCCGGGGGATCCTCGCCGCGCCGGCGCCCCGGGCGATCCGCGCCACGAAATACGGGGCGACCAGCCGGCAGCCGCTGCGCCGCGCGATCCGCCCGGCGAGGAAGCTGAGCTCGCCGTAGAGCGCCTCGCCATCGACCATCAGCGCCGCGCCGGGCGAGCGGAGGACCCGGGCCGCGGCGACGACGGCCGCGACGGCCGGGCGGCGCAGCGGTGGCGGCGGCCGAACCTCGGCCGGGCCGCCGGCCTCCTCCCAGGCGGTGTTCGCCGGCAGGATCAGCGTCGCGATGCGGCCGCCGCCGGCGCGCGCCGCCCGGACCGCATCGGCGCCGTCGGCGGCGACCGAGGACGCGTCGGCCGAGGACCGCACGAAGTGCGAGACGGTCCTCGCCACGCCGGCGGTGTCGCCGCGCAGCGGGCTCTCGTAGGCGAGGTGCCAGGTCGCGTGGTCGCCCATGATGGCGAGGACCCCGCTGCGGGCCTTGCGGGCGTTGTGGAGGTTGGCGAGGCCATTGGCGTAGCCCGGCGCCAGATGGAGGAGGCTGACGGCCACCTCGCGCGTCATGCGGAAGTAGGCGTCCGCCGCGCCGGTCGCCACGCCCTCGAACAGGCAGAGCAGGCAGCGCATCTCCGGGTGCCGGTCGAGCGCGGCGACGAAGTGCATCTCGGAGGTCCCGGGATTGGCGAAGCAAACGTTGACGCCCGCCCCCAGCAGCGTCCCGACGAGTGCCTCCGCTCCGTTCATCGTGGCTCCTTCCCCGCCGCCTGCGCGAACGCGGCGGCGAGCCCGGCTTCAGTGGCAAGCATCCCCCCGCGGCGCCGGATCGAACGCGTCGGGGCTTTCCGATCGCCGGCCCGGGCGATTCCGTCCACGACTATAGGTCGCCTTCGGCGGGGACGAAACTGATCGGCACCGCTACGCCCGGTCATGGCCGAAAGGCGGAAGCACCGGCAGGATCTTTAACCATAGCTTGCATGCTCACAGGTTTAGCAACTATTTGTTGAACCGGTCCGGCCTAAAGGAGATCCGGTTCAATGTGGGATGGAAACATGTACAAAAACATACCCTTGGTCGCCCTGTGTGCCTCGCTGGCCGTTGCCGGCTGCGCATCGCGCCCGTCCAGCGTCGGTGCCTCCTATGTCTCTCCGCTGCTCTACCAGCCGCTGAGCTGCGAACAGCTGTCCATGGAGGCTCAGCGCGTGTCTGCCCGGGCAGCCGAGGCATCCGGCGCCCAGAGCCAGGAGGCCACCCGAGATGCGGTGATGACGGGAGTGGCGCTGGTGCTGTTCTGGCCGGCCGCCTTCGCGGTCGGCGGGGACGGCCGCACGGCAGCCGAACTCGCGCGGCTGAAGGGCGAAATGGATGCCATCGAGCAGGCGTCGATCCAGAAGAACTGCGGGATCGTGTTCCAGCGCGAAGCTCCGCCGCCGAAGTCGTCGACGCCGGCCCGCAGCGACCCCGCGTCGGACACGAATCGGACCTGGTGACCGCCGGCCCCGGCTTGTGGCGACGGTGGAGCGGCGGGGCGATCACCCCGTCCGCTCGCCACCGGCGTCAATGGCGCCACGGCCTCCCGCCGGGCGGGAAGCGGAGGCACAGGCAAACCCGATGGATAGGATTGTACACTGCCCGGACTTGAAGCGGGGACCTTCGGAGCCACAACGCATCAAAAGTATATTTCGGGTGATATCCCGATGTTCCCAGAATTATACAATTCCGCTTGAGGAGACGTGATCGTCGAAGGCGCGACCCTGAGCACACTGCCAATTCGCTATTCTCTCTTCGGTACACTCGCTTTTTCCTGCGAGGACTGGGCCGGTTCGGTCCGTACGAACAGATGCACGTATTCCGCAACGGCATCTGGATGACGCTGCCTCACGTCCAAGAGAGCCTTGGACATCGCCGTCAGGTACTCGTCTATCGGCTCGGCAGGGGGCCGCCCCTCCAGGCCGAGTGGGTGCGTGCTAGCCAGCCCGAGAACCCAGTCTAGGCCGAACGGCGGTGTGATTACGCCACCACGGCCGATCCCATCGCGGCCGCCGATCTGCACCCATTCATTTCTAGGAAAAAAGTTGCTTGCGGGCTTCGTTGTATCCGATACCAAATGCGCAACATCTCCAGAATGCGTGAAGTAGTCCACGTAGATGAAGCTGTCGAATTCGGGTGTCAGCAGTCCCATGCGGAAGGTATCTCCCTCCCGGAACGTGGGAGTGCCAACGTCGGCTGCGGCAATCTCTCTCTGCATTGGCGATAGTCGCGCGCCACTCTGCTGCACGCGGCTTAGAACCGAACAGAATGGCTCCGGTATGATGGTCACACCGGCAGTGTCTACGGTGGCCTCTTCAGCCAATGGGACGAGGGAATTTACGATCGCAACGAAGTCGGTTTCGGAGTCTGCGAACCCTGCGAGGACATACTCCTCGGCTCTGCTGTCGAATGCGACGGAGATCGCGGCGCACCTCAAGGCGGCGATCTGCTCATTGAAGAGGGTTGCGAAATCTATCGGTCGAGTCACAGGGCCGGAGAAGGCGACCGGAGGCAGCGCGGCTGCCGCCTCACCGGGCGTCGAGGGCGGTGCGAATGCCAGGTCCCGTTCACCGGGACGAACCGGGAAAAGGGCCGCAGGGTTGTTGAATTTCGAGGGCGGCGCTCCGGCTGCGGCCGGCGCGGCGACGCGTTTGGCAAAGGAGAGGGGTTCCCGGGACCCGGGTGTGCCGGTCAGGCCGTCCTGGTCCCTGTCCGATCCGGCGGCGACGGGCTCCAGGCGATGACGCATGGTCTGGGCCGACACAGGCGCGGACCCGGCGGTATCGGCTTGCGAGATCGGCACCTGATCGATCGGATCATTCGCAACGGCGACCCGGTCCCCAAGCTGCAGCGGAACCCGGCGAATTGGCGACGGGGCCCCTACCGGCAGCACGGTCACCCTCTGGCCGGTCTCGGGAGCCACGGGTTCCGGGCTCTCCGTCTGAACCGGGTTGGGCTGTGGCACCAAGGGGACCACGGCCGTCACGGGTTTCTCGGCCGCGGGCTCCACCATGGCCATCTCCGATGCTGCCGGCAGGGCGGGAGCAGGGCCAACCGGTCGAAGACGGTTGGGCCGCGGCAGGTCAGGTGCGGTCGGTCCTGGTTCGGCCGTCACCGGCGCCACGACAGGAGGCCGGACCTGGCCGAGCGGCTCAAGTGGCGCGGGTACGGGCTCCACCATGGCCATGTCCGATGCTGCCGGCAGGGCGGGGGCAGGGCCAACCTGTCGAAGACGGTCGGGCCGCGGCAGGTCAGGTGCGGTCGATCCTGGTTCGGCCGCCACCGGCGCCATGACCGGAGGCCGGACCTGGCCGAGCGGCTCCAGTGCCGCGGCCGCGGCGGGAGCAGGGCCAACCGGTCGAAGACGGTCGGGCTGCCGCAGGTCAGGTGCGGTCGGTCGTGGTTCGGCCGCCACCGGCGCCACGGCCAGAGGCCGGACCTGGCCGAGCGGCGCCGGTGCCGCGGGTGCGGGCTGCACCATGGCCAGGTCCGATGCTGCCGGCAGGGCGGGAGCAGGACCAACCGGTCGAAGACGGTCGGGCCGCGGCAGGTCAGGTGCGGTCGGTCGTGGTTCGGCCGCCACAGGTACAGCAGCCGGAGGCCGAAGCTCCGCCAAGGCAATGTCCGGCGGTGCCGGCAGGGTGGGGCTGGGAGCAACCGGTGGAAGCCGGTCCGGCAGCAGGAACTCGGGAGAAATCGGTCGCGGTTCCTGCGGCACCGGCACCACGGACGGAGGCCGAACCGCGCTGAGCGGCGACACCGGCGGCACGGGAGCCACAGGTTGCATGTCCTCGGTAGCCGCGGCAGAGGGCATCACCGGATCGATGGCTTGCAGGTTCGAACGCTTCATCGCGAACTGGGGCTCAGGCTCCTTTTCGATGATCACGACTTCCACAGCCTCGGGCAGAGAGACTTCCGGCAGCGTGCGCGTCATGTGGTCCAACGACGCAGCGAAAATCAATCCATGAACGATACCCGATACGGTGACAATCGCGATGAACAGCATTCGCCCCTCGCGATCCGGCGAACCGGTATCGCGGGCGCGGGGCGCCATGGCCGCGCCGACTTCCACCGACGTCTTCTGCAGCGTGGACATCCGAACCGCTCGCAAAAAAGCTCGCTGGGTGGCAAACTAGGTCGGATCCCAGGCATTGGAAACCACAGATCCAGGACGACCGCATGAGTTACCGTCTGGTTGCATCGGCTCTTGCAGCGACAGTTCTGGCGCCATGCGTCGCTTTCGGGCAACCAGCCGCGGACCCACCGCCCAAGGCGGGACTGATCGAGCTCGAACTGAATAAGATCGAGCAAAATCAGGGTGCGTGCCGTGCCTATTTCGTGGTCGAGAACGGGACCGAAGAGACCATCAAGGATCTAAGCCTCGATGTCTTCGTGTTCGACCGCACGGAGGTGATCGCTCAACGCGTCGGTCTGAGCTTCAACGACATTCGCCCAAATCGGCGAAAAGTCGTGCTGTTCGACCTGACCGGCTCCTGTGAGGACGTAGGGGAGCTGCTGGTGAATGACATTCTGACCTGCGATATCGATACAGGTGAGCAGCTTATTGATTGCGATCAGGCCGTCGCGACCAGAAGCCGCGCGTCAATCGAGTTCGTGTTCTAGACTAATGGACCGGGTGACCCGCTCGGACGTCCTCCGGCTGCACCAAAAGATCAGGGAGGACCGGCCCGTCTCGGCCAACCGGCTGCTGCAGATGATCGGCAGCATGTGGAGCTACGCCGCCGAGTGCGAGGTGATCAAGGAGGGCGTCAATCCCGCGCGCGGCATCACCCGCAACCGCGAGCAAAAGTCCGAGCGCTACCTGACTGGAGAGGAACTGCGGCGCCTGGGCGCCGCCCTGCGCGAGGCCGAGACGGTCGGCATCCCCTGGGAGCCGGATCCGCGCCGCAAGGTCAAGCACGCGCCGAAGCCCGAGAACCGCCGGGTCACCTTCGGCCCGCACGCCGTCGGCGCCTTGCGGGGGCGCGCCTACGGGAGGTTCTGAATGCCCGCTGGTCGGAATACGACGCCGGACCGCGGCTGCCTCTTCCTGCCGGACTCCAAGACCGGGCGTAAGACCATCGTACCGCCGTAGCGCCGACAAATCCATGCCTTCATCATCTCGGGTGGACTGGTGGCCATGTTCTGGACTCCGAGGGCGTGGGCATCCGACCCTAGCTTCATTCGGGAGGAGGCGGGACGCTATCGCCTGTCAGCGGGTTCGAGCGCCGTTCGCCTGGCGTCACGAGCTACCAGCCATCGCAAGCGTCAGGGCGGGCGTGTCCGGGCGGTTTTGGAGGAGCTCTTGGAGCGC
>JAWLBM010000042.1:0-41481 GCA_041687675.1 Pleomorphomonas sp.
GCCTCCTCGCCGTCGCCTGCGCCATGCTGGAGACACGGACCACCTTCGACCCAAACCACAGCCGAAACGCCCCTTGCTAAACGGTGGGGAGTCCCCCCCCCCCCACAATGGGGAGAGGGTCCGGTCCGGCAGGCGAGGACTTTGGCGTCCCCCTCGGCCGTGCCGATCTCACTCTCCGTTCAAATCCTGCCTCCGTCCCGTGTCAGATCCGGTCGCCCAGTCCCGCCTCGGCGAGACGGCAGGCCATCTCCTCGATCCGCTCGCGCCAGAGCAGCCGCTCCAGCCATTCGGCAGGGATGCCACTCATTCCCCAGGCCGCGCCGGCCAGCTGGCCGGTTATCGCCGCCGTGGTATCCGCGTCCTCGCCGAGGTTGGCGGCGAGAAGCACTGCCTCGCGGAAGTCCGTCGCCTGCGAGAAGGCCCAGAGCGCCGCCGTCGCCGAATGCATCACGTAGCCCGAGCCGCGGATCGTGTGGCGCCGTGCCCCCCGCCAGCCGGGGAGCCGGGCCTCCGCCGCGTCGAGCACCGCCGCGACCGGCTGGCCGGCAATGAGGGCCGCGATCAGGTCGGCGTAGAGCTCCGACATCGCCACAGCCTCGGCCGCCCCGTGCGTCGTCCGCGTCTGCAGCGCCGCCACCCGGCGACGTCGCTCCGCGTCGAAGGGATGGCGCACCGCTACGGGAGCGAGCCGCATCAGCGCGCCGTTACCGGCATAAAAGGGATCCGTCGAGCCAACCACTGGATCCCCGGTCTCCCGGTATCGGCCGAGCGCCCCACGCACGGTGTTGCCGATGTCGAAGCAGGTGCCGGTGTGCGAGTACTCGCCTCGCTGGTACCAGGCAGCGAACCGGTCCATCAGGTCCTTCGGATCGAGGTCCGGGTCATGAAGCAGACTATCGGCGAGGGCCAGCGCCATAGAGGTGTCGTCCGTCCACCCGCCCGCGGGCATCCGGAACGGCCCGCCGCCGACCATGTCGAACAGCACCGGCTCGGCGGGCTTGGCCGTGAACTCCAGCGTGGTCCCGACCGCGTCGCCGACCGCCAGCCCGACGAGGGCGCCGACGGCCCGGTCGAGGAGGGCGGCGTCGCTGCGATGTTCCATCCGTTCGGCCATGTCATTTCCCCTCGATCTCATGCCTGCGCCCGTAGCCCGCGCACATGGTCCTCCTGCCGGCGCGTCTCGATCGCACCGGGCCGGACCTTCCGCACCATGGCGATCGCCTCGCCCGGGGCGACCCCCGCCTCGACCAGCAGCCGGGCGGCGATCGTGCCCGCCCGGCCGAAGCCGCCGCGGCAGTGGACGAGAACATGGTGGCCGGCCTGCAGCAGAGCGTGCAGCGTCGGTCCCGCCTCCCGCCACCGCCGCTCGAAGGCGGGGCCCGGAACGTCGACGTCGCGGATCGGCAGGTGGTGCCAGAGGCGCTTGTCCTGCTTGACCAGTTGAACGGTATCCTTTCCCCGTTGCGCGCGGAAGCGGCCGCTCGGGCGTCAGCTGCCGCGGCAGCCGCCGAGGCCAATCGGATCACGCGCGGGAATGCGTCGAATTCCTCTGCCACTGTGGCACCGACCCAGAACTAGGTAGTCGCCCCAAGCTTGAGTGCGGGAATGCGCGACATGCGCCTTCGTCTCCGGGGGATCCAAGTTCGCCCAGGCAATTCCGGAGCGGCAGCTGCGGGTGTTTTGACCTCGCCGACTGGAACTGCGCGGCCGGCAGTACCTCTCCTCGACCCGACCAACGGAGAAATGATAAACGTTGCGCCGGCGGGAAACGGTCTGGTCGGAACCGCTGATGGTCGGTTCTACAACAGAGTGGCCGGCGGCTACATTGATACCCGAACGGGGCGATTTATTCCTGCGCCGTAAGTTTCTTGGCGGCTAGCTGGACAGCTCATCTCAACCTCCAGTGCTCAGATCGCCCGATGGACCATGCCGGAGGCGATCAGTTCGAGCAAAGTGCGGACGCTGCGGACGCAGAGATCTCCCCACCGTCGGCCGGCAGAGATGTGCCCGCCGTGATCGCCTACGATCCACGAAGCTCATCCAGCCGGTCTGCCCACCACAGCATCATGTTGACCCACTCGTCCAAGTGCTCGCCCCTCGCATAGGCCCGGCGGACGTCGTTCTCCTCGACATTGGCTAGCTGCCGCTCGAACGGGACAGGGCCTCCTCTAGCCGCCCATTGACGTTCCGGCGTATGCCAGGCGCATCCGCCTTGTTCCCAGTCGGATTGGGGGATATATTGGGGGATTGGCTCTGACGGCAGCCCCGCAAGCCACTGAAATAAATATCGAAATTTGGCAAGACCTGGTGGAGCCAAGGGGAGTCGAACCCCTGACCTCTTGAATGCCATTCAAGCGCTCTCCCAACTGAGCTATGGCCCCACGCGAGGTCTTGGCCGGCCGGAGCCGGGTCCGTCGCCCGGTCGCCCGGGCTGCCGGTCTGGGTGCCGGCTCGACGCGGCCGGATATACGAGGCATGCCGCGGCGGATCAAGAGGTTTTTTTCGCCGCCGCGGGAGTGACCGCCCGCCGTCGGGCGGTGCGGCGGAAAAGCGCCGGAAAGACGAAGGGGCGCGACGGCGCCGCGCCCCTCGCGGGCGGGATGGGCATGCGCCGGGCCGGCGGGCTCAGCGCTCCTCCTCGTCGTTCACGTCGCCGATGATGTCGGAAACGTCGCCCTCGTCCTCGTCCTCGGCCTCGAGGAAGGTGTCGTCCACGGCGTCGTCCTCGATGTCCGCGTCCTCGATTTCGGGCACGTCCTCGCCGTCGGCGGGCTCGGCCTCCTCCAGGGGCACGAACTCCGGGGAGAGATCGCTATCCTCCTCGACCTGATCCTCCTCCTCCTCGACCGCGATCGCAGCCTTGGCCTTGAGCGTCACGTGCGGGTCGAACGGCGCCCCGCAGCGCGGGCAGAGGATCGGATTGTTGTTGAGATCGTAGTACTTGGTGCCGCAGTTCGGGCAAAGGCGCTTCGTGCCAAGTTCTGGTTTCGCCACGGAATGAGCCTCTCATGTCTATGGCTGATCGGGTCGGGCAAGCGACATAGAGACAAGAGAAGGCTCTGTCAAAGACGAATTCAAGCCCCGCCGGGCCGGAAAACCACCGCCGGGACGCCGTGACTGCGGCGTCCCGGCGTGCTAGACGCGGCGCCGGCCATTTTCGTCCACCCACGCCCCGGAGGCAAACGTCCCATGGGCTCGCACGCATCCGCCCGTCCCCTCGCCGCCCAGGCCTCCGGCCCTCTCATGGGCCGCATGCGCGTGCCGGGCGACAAATCGATCTCCCACCGCGCCCTGATGCTCGGCGCCGTCTCCATGGGCGAGACGGTGATCGAGGGGCTGCTCGAGGCCGCCGACGTGCTCGGGACGGCGAACGCCATGCGCATGCTCGGCGCCAACGTGGAGCGGGGCTCCGACGGGCTCTGGCGGGTGCAGGGCCTTGGCGTCGGCGGCCTGCTCGAGCCGACCGCCGTGATCGACTTCGGCAACGCCGGCACCGGCGTCCGGCTCACCATGGGCCTCGTCGCCGCGCAGCCGATCGCCGTCACCTTCACCGGCGACGCCTCGCTGGTGAAGCGGCCGATGGGCCGGGTGCTCGACCCGCTGGTCGGCATGGGCGTCGAGGTGATCGCCCGCTCCGGCGGCCGCCTGCCGCTCACCATGCGGGGCGCGGCGACGCCGATCCCGGTCACCTACCGCGTGCCGATGCCGTCGGCCCAGGTGAAGTCGGCCGTGCTCCTCGCCGGCCTCGGCACGCCCGGCATCACCACCGTGATCGAGCCGGTGTTCACCCGCGACCACACCGAGCGGATGCTGGCCGGCTTCGGCGCGGCGATCGAGGTCGACACCGACGCCGACGGGGTGCGCACGATCCGCCTCGAGGGCCGGCCGAACCTCACCGGCCGGCCGGTGACGGTGCCGTCCGACCCCTCCTCCGCCGCCTTTCCGATCGTCGCCGCCACCATCGTGCCGGGCTCGGACGTGACGGTGGAGGGCGTGCTGATGAACCCCGCCCGCACCGGCCTGATCGAGACCCTCCTGGAGATGGGCGCGGACATCGAGGTGGTCGGCGAGCGCGAGACCGGCGGCGAGCGCCTCGCCGACCTGCGCGTCCGCGCCGCCGAGCTCAAGGGCGTCACGGTGCCGGCGGAGCGGGCGCCGTCGATGATCGACGAGTACCCGATCCTCGCCGCCGCAGCCGCGGTCGCCGAGGGCGAGACCCGCATGCAGGGCCTCGAGGAGATGCGCGTCAAGGAATCCGACCGCCTCGCCGCCGTCGCCGCCGGCCTCAAGGCGAACGGGGTGGACTGCACCGAGGGCGAGGACTGGCTGGTGGTGCGCGGCGGCCCGGTGCCGGGCGGCGGGCTGGTCGCGACCCACCTCGACCACCGCATCGCCATGAGCTTCCTCGTCCTCGGCCTCGTCGCCCGCAGCCCGGTGACGGTGGACGACGCGGCGATGATCGCCACCTCCTTCCCCACCTTCGAGGGACTGATGACCGGCGCCGGCGCCCGGCTGGAGGAACCGGGGAGGGACGCGGCGTGAAGCGGCGGAACTTCGTCATCGCCATCGACGGCCCCGCGGCGGCCGGCAAGGGCACGCTGGCGGCGCGGCTGGCCGAGGCCTACGACCTGCCGCATCTCGACACCGGCCTGCTGTACCGGGCGATCGGCCGGCGGATGGCGGACGAGGGGGCCGACCTCGACGACGCGGCGCTGGCCGGCGGATACGCGCGGCGGCTGGAGATCGCAGACCTTGCCCGCGGCGACCTGCGCGGCCGCGAGGCCGGCGAAATCGCCAGCCGCGTCGCCGTGCACCCGGACGTGCGGGCGGCGCTGGTCGAGTTCCAGCGCGGCTTCGCGGCGCGGCCCGAGGGCGCCGTGCTCGACGGCCGCGACATCGGCACGGTGATCTGCCCCGACGCCGACGTGAAGCTCTACGTCACCGCCTCGCCGGAGGTGCGCGCGCGCCGCCGCACCGAGGAACTCGTCGCCAAGGGGCGCGAGGTGGACTACGGGCAGATCCTCGCCGAGGTCCGCGAGCGCGACGAGCGGGACTCCGGCCGCGCCGTCGCGCCGCTGAAGCCGGCGGCCGACGCGGTGATCATCGACACCTCCGACCTCGACCGCGACGGCGCCTTCGAGACCGCCGTGGCCGCGGTGGAACGGGCGCTCGCCGCGGGCGGCTGACGGTTTCGGGCCGGGGCTGCTTGTGCGTCAGGTCCCGGTCGTCTATATGAACCACCGCGCGCGTGGACGGCCCGGCGGCCGTCCGCGACGCATTCGTTCATCCGGTCCCGGGAATCCGGTCCCATGCGTCGGCCCGCCCTCGCGGCGGCCAAGATCCGCGGCAAGGCCGCGGCGCCGGACCCCGGAGCCATTCGCAACACCAGACCGCCGACGCGGCCGGTCATCCCGGCACCAGGAGTTTCCATGACCCTTCAGAACCCATCCCGCGAGGATTTCGCCGCGCTTCTCGCGGAAAGCCTCACCCAGTCCGACATCGCCGAGGGCACCGTCGTCAAGGGTACCGTCGTCGCCATCGAGAAGGACCTCGCGGTGATCGACGTCGGCCTCAAGGTCGAGGGCCGCGTGCCGCTCAAGGAGTTCGGCGCCAAGGCACGCGACGGCGAGCTGAACGTCGGCGACGAGGTGGAGGTCTACCTCGAGCGCGTCGAGAACGCCCTCGGCGAGGCCGTCCTGTCGCGCGACAAGGCCCGCCGCGAGGAGAGCTGGGTGCGCCTCGAGGTCGCGTTCGAGAAGAACGAGAAGGTCATCGGCCACATCTTCAACCAGGTGAAGGGCGGCTTCACCGTCGACCTCGACGGGGCCACCGCCTTCCTGCCGCGCAGCCAGGTGGACATCCGCCCGGTCCGCGACGTCGGCCCGCTGATGCACACCCCGCAGCCGTTCCAGATCCTGAAGATGGACAAGCGCCGCGGCAACATCGTGGTGTCGCGCCGCGTCGTCCTCGAGGAGACCCGCGCGGAGCAGCGCTCCGAGCTGGTCCAGAGCCTCGAGGAGGGCCAGGTGGTCGACGGCGTCGTCAAGAACATCACCGACTACGGTGCGTTCGTGGACCTCGGCGGCATCGACGGCCTGCTGCACGTGACCGACATCGCCTGGCGGCGCATCAACCACCCGACCGAGGTGCTGACCATCGGCCAGCAGGTCAAGGTGCAGATCATCCGCGTCAACCAGGAGACCCACCGCATCAGCCTCGGCATGAAGCAGCTCGAGGCGGACCCGTGGGAGGGCATCGAGGCCAAGTACCCGGTGGGCGTCAAGTTCCACGGCCGGGTCACCAACATCACCGACTACGGCGCCTTCGTGGAGCTGGAGCCGGGGATCGAGGGGCTGATCCACGTCTCCGAGATGTCCTGGACCAAGAAGAACGTCCACCCGGGCAAGATCGTCTCCACCTCGCAGGAGGTGGACGTGATGGTGCTCGAGGTGGACCCGGTGAAGCGCCGCATCTCGCTCGGCCTCAAGCAGACCCTGCAGAACCCGTGGGAGGCCTTCCTCGAGAAGCACCCGGTGGGCTCCGTGGTCGAGGGCGAGGTCAAGAACAAGACCGAGTTCGGCCTGTTCGTCGGCCTCGACGGCGACGTGGACGGCATGGTCCACCTCTCCGACCTCGACTGGAACCGTCCGGGCGAGCAGGTCATCGAGGAGTTCTCCAAGGGTGACGTGGTCAAGGCGGTCGTCCTCGACGTCGACGTCGAGAAGGAGCGCATCAGCCTCGGCATGAAGCAGCTCGGCAGCGACCCGCTGGAGTCGGGCGGCGAGATGCGCCGCAATGCCGTGGTCACCTGCGAGGTCCTCGAGGTGAAGGACGGCGGCATCGAGGTGAAGATCGTCGACACCGACATCACCGCCTTCATCCGCCGCGCGGACCTCTCGCGCGAGCGGTCGGAGCAGCGCCCCGAGCGCTTCGCCCCGGGCGAGAAGGTGGATGCCCGCATCATCCAGTTCGACCGCAAGACCCGCAAGGTCGGGCTGTCGATCAAGGCGCTGGAGATCCACGAGGAGAAGGAGGCGGTTGCGCAGTTCGGCTCGTCCGACAGCGGCGCCTCGCTCGGCGACATCCTCGGCGCGGCCCTCAAGGCGCGCCAGGACGGCGGCGAGGAGTGATCCTCGCGGCCCTCCGGGGCCGCGGCTGGAACTGCAGGAGGGGGCCGCCCGCGGGCGGCCCCTTTTTCGTGGGCGCAGGAGCAGAAGGCGATCCGGCGGCGGGCGGGCGCGGGGTTGACCGCCGTCAAGAATAGAGCGATGATAATCACTGTCCCGGCCTGAACTGGTCGAGGATCTTTGACTGGCTTCTTTCTCGAAGCTGGCCGGCTTCGGTAATGACGCAATGTCTTCGAAGCCTGAGCAAGGGCGTCACTTCGGGTGGCGCCCTTTTCTTCTTCAGCACGCGCGCGAGATGCTGCACCTTCGCCGGCGCCCGACGGATCGGCAGCCTCGCCAGGCTCCCGCGCCAGGGCTGCGGCGACGCGGCGCCGCCCGCGGCACGCGCGGGGCTTGTCGGTCCGCCGGCACCCTGATAACCGGTTGGCGGAACGGAGACCGCAGGCCATGTCCCTCGACGCCGACGCCCTCGTCGACCGCCGCCGCACCCGGCGCAAGCTGATGGTCTGGCGCACCCTCGCCTTCGTGCTCGCCGCAGTGGCGCTGGTGGCGCTCGCCGGCCTCTACGGCTTCGGCGACGGCCTCGGCGGCGAGGCCCGGCCGCACATCGCCCGGCTCGCCGTCGGCGGCGTCATCACCGAGGACCGGGACCTCACCGACTTCATCGACGACCTCGCCGAGGACGACCGGGTCGCGGCGATCATCGTCGCCATCGACAGCCCCGGCGGCACCACCACCGGCGGCGAGGCGCTCTACGAGGCGCTGCGCGAGGCGGCGGCGAAGAAGCCCGTCGCCGCCACCGTGGGGACGCTCGCCGCCTCCGCCGGCTACATGGCGGCGATCGCCACCGACCACATCGTCGCCAAGCGGACCTCGATCACCGGCTCCATCGGCGTGCTGTTCCAGTACGGCAACGTGGTCCCGCTGCTCGACAAGATCGGTGTCAGCGTCGAGACCGTGAAGTCGAGCCCGCTCAAGGCCGAGCCGTCGCCCTTCAGCCGGGCGCAGGTGCCCGGCGCGCGCGAACAGATCGAGCGGCTGGTCGACGACACCTACCAGTGGTTCGTCGACATCGTCGCCGAGCGCCGGGGGATCCCGCGGGGCGAGGCGCTGCGCCTCTCGGACGGCTCGATCTACACCGGCCGCCAGGCGCTTGACCTCGGGCTGATCGACGCCATCGGCGACGAGGAGGACGCGATCGCCTGGCTCGAGACGGAGCGCGGCGTCGCGGCGGACCTGCCGGTGCTCGACCGGGCGCCGAGGGACGACTCCGGGCCCTTCAGCCTGGGCGCCGGTGCTCTCTCGCTGCTCGGCCGCGTGGTCGGCCTGGACCTTGCCGGCGCCTCCGAGGCCGCCGCGCTTGACGGTCTGGTCTCGGTTTGGCACCCTCAACTTATGGAACTGCAATGAGAAATTGGGGCTTCAAGCCCCGGACTGCTCGGGGGGACGGGATGATCAAGTCCGAACTGGTGAGCCGCATCGCAGCCCAGAACCCGCATCTCTACCAGCGCGACGTGGAGAACATCGTCAACACGATCCTCGAAAAGGTCGTGGAAGCGCTGGCGAACGGCGACCGCGTCGAGCTGCGCGGCTTCGGCGCCTTCTCCGTCAAGAGCCGCCCGGCGCGGGTCGGCCGGAACCCGCGGACCGGCGAGAAGGTTTCTGTCGACGAGAAGTTCGTGCCCTTCTTCAAGACGGGGAAGGAGATGCGCGAGCGGCTCAACACCGTGCAGCGGACGGCCACCGCCGCCTGAGCGCGGACCGCCGTCGAAGCGGCCGCCCCGCGGCCGATAGGAGGACAGGTGCGAACCCTTGTCGCCCTTCTGATCGGGATCCCGGTCGTCATCGTCGTCATGGCCCTCGCGGTGGTGAACAACCAGCCGACGACGGTCGTCTTCGACCCGTTCACGCCGGAGACGCCCTTCTTCTCGGCGACGGTGCCGCTCTACGCCTTCTTCTTCATCTCGCTGATGCTCGGCGTGCTGCTCGGCGGCGTCGCCACCTGGCTGCGCCAGGGCCGCTTCCGCAAGGCCGCCCGCCGCAACCGCCGCGAGGCCAGCCACTGGCACGACGAGGCGGAGCGGCTGAAGGGGGAACGCCGCGCCGAGACCGGCGTCGCCCTGCCGCCACCGCGCAAGGCCGCCTGACCGACCGCCGCGCGACCGTTCCGATCCCAGCCGAGGGCGCCGCCGCGGGCGGAGGCCCGCCGTATTGCGAGTCCCCGAGATGATCGTCATCGACGCCGCCGAGATCGAGGCGCTGCTCACGCCGGGCGCGCTGGTCGATGCGCTGCGCACCGCCTTTGGCGCGGACATCGTCGTGCCGGTGCGCCACCACCACACCATCCCGCGCGAGGGCGAGGGCGACGCCACGCTGCTCCTGATGCCGGCCTGGCATCGCAGCGCCGCAGCGGATGGCCGGATCGGGGTGAAGGTGGTGTCCGTGGTGCCGGGCAACGGCGCCCGCGGGCTGCCCAGCGTGGTCGGCTCCTATCTCCTGATGTCGGGCGAGACCGGCGAACCGCTGGCGGTGATGGACGGGCGGGTGCTGACGCTGAAGCGGACCGCCGCCGCCTCGGCGCTCGCCGCAAGCTTCCTCGCCCGCACGGACGCCCGGCGGATGGCGATGATCGGCGCCGGGGCGCTCGCGCCGCACCTGGTCGCCGCCCATGCGGCGGTGCGGCCGATCGAGGAGGTGCTGGTCTGGAACCGTCGGCCGGCCAAGGCCGAGGACCTGGCCGCGGCGCTCGACGGCACCGTTCACGGCGGCCGCCGTCTCGCCGCCCGGCCGGTCGCAACCGTCGCCGAGGCGGTGGCCGAGGCCGACCTTGTCAGCGCCGCCACCATGTCGCGCGACCCGCTCGTCTGCGGCGCCGACCTGCCCGCGGGCGCGCATGTCGACCTCGTCGGCGGCTTCACCCCGGCGATGCGGGAGGCCGACGACGACGCCGTCCGCCGGGCCGAGGTGTATGTCGACAGCCGCGCCGAAGCCACCGCGGAGGCCGGCGACATCGTCCAGCCGGTCGCCGCGGGCATCATCGGCGAGGGCGACATCCGCGGCGACCTCTACGAACTCTGCGCCGGCACCGTGCCGGGCCGCACCGATCCCGCGGCGGTGACCCTGTTCAAGTCGGTCGGCCTCGCGCTGGAGGATCTCGCCGCGGCGAACCTCGTGCATGCCCTGAAGACCGCCCGGTGACCGACCTCCTCGTCGATCGCCCGCCGTCGCCGGCGCTGGCGACGCTGATCCTCGCCCATGGCGCCGGCGCGGGCATGGAGAGCGGCGCGCTCGCAAGCGCCGCCGCGGCGGTCGCGGCGGCGGGCATCGCCGTCGTGCGCTTCGAGTTCGCCTACATGACGGCCGGCCGCTTGGGGACCCGCAAGCCGCCGCCGCGGCTCCCCGCCCTCGTGCCGGAGTATGCCGACGTGCTCGCCCGCGTGCTCGCCGATACCCACGGCCCGGTGCTTCTCGGCGGCAAGTCGATGGGAAGCCGGGTGGCCTGCCGGCTGGCCGGGACGGCGCTCGACCGGCGCGTCGCCGGCGTCGTCGCCTGGGGCTTTCCGTTCCACCGGCCCGGCGCGCCGCAGGCGACGCGCCTCGGCGACCTCGCCGCCTCGCGGCTGCCGGTGCTGGTCTGCCAGGGAACCCGCGACCCGTTCGGCACCCGGGCGGAGGTGGACGGCTACGCCCTTCCCCCGACCGTCCGCGTCGCCTGGTTCGAGGACGGCGACCACGACCTTGCGCCGCGCAAGGCGAGCGGCTTCACCGCCGCGGGCCACGCCGCCGCGGCCGCCGCGGCGATCGCCGCGTTCGCCGCGTCGCCGTCCGGGCTCGGTGGGGAGGCGCCGGGGCCCCGCGGTCCTGGGGAATCCCACTCGTAGCCGCCATCTCGAGGGTCGAAGCCCCACACCTGACCGCGTCATCGCGAGGGTCGAAGCCTGCCCTTGCCGTCATCCCGGCGAAAGCCGGGATCCAGAAAACGACGTGGCGTGCCAATGCGTTACGATCGCACTGGATCCCGGCTTTCGCCGGGATGACGTTGATATGAGCCGGCTCAGGTCTCGGGATCGTAGTCCGCCGGGTCGAAGTCGTAGCTCTGCGAGCAGAACTCGCAGGTCACCTCGATCCTGCCGTCGTCGAGCACCATGTCGCGGCGCTCGTCGGGCGTGAAGCTGCGCAGCATCTCGTCGATGCGCTCGCGCGAGCAGCGGCAGCGCTCGACGATCGGCTGGCGGTCGTAGACGCGCACCCCGCGCTCGTGGAAGAGGCGGTAGAGCAGCGTCTCGGCCGAGACCGAGGGGTCGGTGAGCTCGACGTCGTCGATGGTGTCGACGAGGGCCTGCACCTCGGTCCAGGCGTCGTCGTCGTCCACCGGCGCCGGCAGTTCGGCGCCCTCCGGCACGTCGCCGGGGGGCAGGTCGCGCACCCGGATCCGCTCCGGCGCCTCCGGCAGGAACTGGACGAGCAGGCCGCCGGCGCGCCACAGGCGCCGCGGCCCGGAGCCCGGGTCGCGGGTCAGCACCTCGGTGACGGCGAGGCGCACCCGGGTCGGGATCTGCTCCGACTGGGCGAAGTACTGGTGGGCGGCGTCCTCGAGCGAGCGGCCGTCGAGCGGCACGACACCCTGGTAGCGGTTCATGTGGCTGCCCTGGTCGACGGTCATCGCCAGGTGGCCGGTCCCGAGCAGGTCCTCCGGCCGGTCGCGGCCCTCGGCGACGGCGGCCTCCACCGCGGCCCGGTCGAAGCGGGCGCAGGCGCGCACGCGGTCCGGGGCCTCGAAGTCGACCACCAGCATGTACACCGGCCCGTCCGACTGGGTCTGCACGATGAACCGGCCCTGGAACTTCATGGCGGTGCCGAGCAGCGTCGTCAGCGCCACCACCTCGCCGAGCAGGCGCGAGACCGCGTCCGGGTAGTCGTGGCGGTGCAGGATGGAATCCACCGCGCCGCCGAGGTGGACCACCCGGCCGCGGGCGTCCAGCGCCTCCACGTGGAAGGGCAGCACGCTGTCGTCGTCGACGGCGTGTCCGAAGCCCGCCTCCGGTCCCGTGCTCATCCGGCGGCTCCCAGGCACCAGACGAGGACGCCCTTCTGTGCGTGCAGGCGGTTCTCCGCCTCGTCGAACACGATGGACTGAGGTCCGTCCATCACCGAGGAGGTCACCTCCTCGCCGCGGTGAGCCGGCAGGCAGTGCATGAACACGGCCTCCTTGTCCGCCGCCGCCATCAGGCGGTCGTTGACCTGGTAGGGCGCCAGCAGGTTGTGGCGCCGCTCGGCGTCGTCGTCGCCCATCGACACCCAGGTGTCGGTGACGACGCAGTCCACCCCGTCGACCGCCTCGAAGGCGTCGGCGGTGAGATGGACGCGGCCGCCGTTGGCGCGCGACCATTCGACAACCTCCGGGCGCGGCGCCAGTTCCGGTGGCGTCGCCACCCTGAGCTCGAAGCCGAAGCGCGCGGAGGCGTGGATCCAGGAGGCGAGCACGTTGTTGCTGTCGCCGGTCCAGGCGACGCGGCGGCCGGCGATCGGCCCGCGGTGCTCCTCGAAGGTCATCACGTCGGCCATGATCTGGCAGGGGTGCGACAGGCGGGTGAGACCGTTGATCACCGGCACGCTGGCGTTCGCGGCGAGCTCCGCAAGCGCCGTGTGGTCGAGGATGCGGATCATGATCGCGTCGACGTAGCGCGACAGCACGCGGGCGGTGTCGGCGATCGTCTCGCCGCGGCCGAGCTGCATCTCGTCGCCGGTCAGCATCAGCGTCTCGCCGCCGAGCTGGCGCATGCCGACGTCGAAGGAGACGCGGGTGCGGGTGGAGGGCCGCTCGAACACCATGGCGAGCACCTTGCCGGCGAGCGGGCCCTCGCCGCGGCGGGCGCCCTTGCGCTCGGCCTTGAGCAGGGCGGCGCGGTCGAGGATCGCGCGAAGCTCGGAGCCGGGCAGGTCGGTGAGGTCGAGGAAATGGCGGGGCGATGCGGGGACGGTCATGGTCGTCGAAGGTCCTGGGAAACCGGGATCGGGGCCGCTCAGGCGGAGCGGGCGGCGGAGGCGGTCTCCGCCCGTCGCGCGGCGAGGGCGGTCGCGGCGGCGTCCATGCGGGCCACCGCCTCCCGGATCTCCGCCTCGTCGATGATCAGCGGCGGCAGCAGCCGCACCACGTTGTCGCCGGCGGTGATGCCCAGCATGCGCTGCTCGCGCATTGCCGCCGCGACCTCCGCGGCCGGCACCTTGCAGCGGATGCCGAGCAGCAGCCCCTCGCCGCGGACGAGGTCGAACACGTCCGGATGCTGGTCGACCACCTGGGCCATCGCCTGCTTGAGCCGCAGCCCGGCCTCGCGGACGTGGTCGAGGAACCCGTCGGCCAGCACCACGTCGAGGACGGCGTTGCCGACGGCCATCGCCAGCGGGTTGCCGCCGAAGGTGGTGCCGTGGCTGCCGGGGGTCATCGCCGCCGCGGCCGCCTCGGTGGCGAGGCAGGCGCCGACCGGAAAACCGCCGCCGAGGCCCTTCGCCGAGGCGAGGATGTCCGGGGCGACGCCTGACCACTCGTGGGCGAACAGCCGGCCGGTGCGGCCGATCCCGGTCTGCACCTCGTCGAAGATCAGCAGGATGCCGGCCTCGTCGCAGAGGTCCCGCAGGCCGCGCATGCACACGTTGGGGATCGGCCGGACCCCGCCCTCGCCCTGGATCGGCTCGACCATGATCGCTGCCGTCTCAGGCCCGATCGCCGCCTTCAGCGCCTCGTGGTCGCCGAACGGCACCTGGTCGAAGCCCTCGACCTTGGGGCCGAAGCCCTCGAGGTACTTGGCCTGGCCGCCGGCGGCGATGGTCGCGAGCGTGCGGCCGTGGAAGGCGCCCTCGACGGTGACGATCCGGTAGCGCTCCGGGTGGCCGGCCGCCCAATGGAAGCGGCGCGCCGTCTTGATGGCGCACTCCACGGCCTCGGCGCCGGAGTTGGTGAAGAACACCCGGTCGGCGAAGCTCGCCTCGACGAGGCGCGCGGCAAGCCGCTCCTGGCCGGGGATGCGGAAGGCGTTGGAGACATGCCAGAGCTTCTCGGCCTGAGCCTTCAGCGCCTCGACGAGGTGCGGATGGGCATGGCCGAGCGCGGTCACCGCGATGCCGGAGCCGAAGTCGAGCCAGCGCTCGCCCTGGCTGTCGACGAGCCAGGCGCCCTCGCCTCGCTCGAAGGCGACGTCGGCCCGGGCAAAGGTGGAAAAGAGAGGGCTGGCGGGGGCGACCGCGGTCATCGCATCGATCCTGGCGGAGGGATGCGCGGGACACCGGCGTCGCCGATCCGTCCCGCGGTCCCGACGAAAAAACAGCGAGCCGCGCCCCATCAGCGGCGGCGCGGCCCGACTGCTCTCCTATACCACGGGGAGCGCCATGACTGTCAATGCTTCCCGGGCGCGCGGCCGGCGCGGCGGATTCATCTTGGCGTTTTGCCTCGAACACTCGACAGGGATCCGGATTCGTCTCTCCCGCCTGTCACCTTCGCGCCACGATATTTGGGGAAAAGTTCGACGGCGCGGTGGACGGAGTCCCGGCGCCGTTGCGCCCGAGTCTACGGGTATTGTAGCCTCCCCCCAGTCGCCACGAGATGTCGTGTCGCCACTTGAAAATCGGGTCATCGAACGAGATCAGCCACGTCCGGGCCGGCCACCGCGTCCGGGCGAAGCGAGACGGATTCCGCCATCATGCCGCAAGAACGAGAGGTCGAGACCATGTCCTGGACCGACGAACGGGTCGAGAGACTGAAGACGCTCTGGCTCGAGGGCCTCAGCGCCAGCCAGATCGCCGCGGAGCTCGGCGGGGTCACCCGGAACGCCGTCATCGGCAAGGTCCACCGTCTCGGCCTGTCCGGCCGCGTCAAGCCGCAGGTGCAGTCGGCGCGGGCCTCCGCCCCCTCGCGTCCCAAGTCGTCCGCGCCCTCGCGCCCGGCCTCCGCGCCGTCGGCGCCGCGGGCCCCGCGCCCCGTCACCATCGGCAATGTCGCGCTGAAGCCGGTCGATGCGCCCGTTTCCGCCCCGCAGCGGGCGCCCGTGGTGGAGGACGGCCCGGTCGTCTACGAGCGGATCGGCATCATGAATCTCACGGAAACCACCTGCAAGTGGCCGGTGGGCGACCCCGGCCGGCCGGACTTCTTCTTCTGCGGCCGTCGCTCGGAATCCGGCGTCCCCTACTGCCCGCACCACGCGCGGATCGCCTACCAGCCCTCCTCCGACCGGCGGCGCGAGCGCCGCTCGGCCGGATGAGCCGCCCGGGCCCCGGGCCGGTGCGGCTCAGGGGCCACCATCTGCTCTGCGTGCTGACCTATGTGGGGCGCGGCTACACCCCCCGTTTCGTCGAGGGGATGACAGCGGTGGTGGACCGCCTCGCCGCGGGCGCCCGGGTGGAGATCACCGAGGGCCCCGACGACATCTGCGCCGGGCTCCTCGCCGAGGAGGAGCGGCCGCATTGCCTCGACCCCGAGGCGGCCGCCCGCGACCGCGCCGCCCTCGCCTCGCTCTCGGACCTGCTCGGCACGGAACTCTCGCCGGGCCGCCCCGCCGACCTGCCGGACGGCTGGCCGGAGCGGTTGCGGCCGGCCTTTGCCGCCGGGGTGATCCGCCCGGCCTGCGCCGGCTGCTCCTGGGAGGCCACCTGCACGGAGATCGCTGCCGGCGGCTTCAGTGGCGCGCGGCTCGAACGGACTGCTCCGCCGCTGGACCCTCAGGCGCGGCCGAACTGGTCGTCGAAGGCGTAGCCGGAGCCGCGGACCGTGCGGATGGGATCCTTGGTCTTGCCGCGGTTGATCGACTTGCGCAGCCGTCCGACGTGGACGTCCACCGTGCGCTCGTCGACGTAGACGTCGCGTCCCCACACCCCGTCGAGCAGCTGCTCGCGGGAGAACACGCGGCCCGGCGACTGCATCAGGAACTCGAGAAGGCGGAACTCGGTCGGGCCGAGATGGATCTCCCGGCCGGCGCGCCGCACCCGGTGCGTCTCGCGGTCGAGCTCGAGGTCGCCGGCGGAGAGCACCGAGGACACCGCCTCGGGCTTCGCCCGGCGGAGGATCGCCTTCACCCGGGCCACCAGCTCCGGGACCGAGAAGGGCTTCACCACATAGTCGTCCGCACCGGTGCCAAGGCCCCGGATGCGCTCGGATTCCTCGCCGCGGGCGGTCAGCATGATGATCGGCAGCCGCTCGGTTTCCTCGCGCATGCGCAGCCGGCGGCAGAGCTCGATGCCGGAGAGGCCCGGCAGCATCCAGTCGAGCAGCACGAGGTCGGGCGGCGCCTCGCGCAGGCGCATCTCCGCCTCGTCGCCGCGGAAGGCCTGCTCCACCTCGAAGCCTTCGGCCTCGAGGTTGTAGCGCAGGAGCAGGCTGACCGGCTCCTCGTCCTCCACGATCAGGACCTTCGGCATCTCTATCACTCCCCCACCACGCACATCGAGCCGCTTCCGGCAATCAGTCGTCGCTCTCGATGCTTTCCATGGCGGTGGTGTCCGCCTTCGGCCGCTCGTCGGTGAAGGCCGTGCCGGTGACCACATAGTGCACCGTCTCGGCGATGTTGGTCGCGTGGTCCCCGATCCGCTCGATGTTCTTGGCGCTGAACAGAAGGTGCGTGCACTGGGAGATGTTGCGCGGGTCCTCCATCATATAGGTCAGCAGC
This sequence comes from Pleomorphomonas sp., assembly GCA_041687675.1. Classification (GTDB taxonomy): domain Bacteria; phylum Pseudomonadota; class Alphaproteobacteria; order Rhizobiales; family Pleomorphomonadaceae; genus JAWLBM01. The sequence continues at coordinate 16,781 of JAWLBM010000042.1, forward strand.
TCGCGGAAGAGAGAGGTGTAGAGCGCGTCGATCTCGTCGTCGCGCATGCGCACGATGCGGGCGGCGGCGTCGTCGCGGTTGGAGAAGGCGTCGAGGACGGTCTTCAGCTGCTCCAGGGCGATCTCGGCCATGTGCTCGACGCCGACCATCAGCCGCTTGTGGGTGATGGTGCCGTTGATGGCGATCACCCGCTTGGCGATGTTCTTGGCAAGGTCGCCGACCCGCTCCAGGTCGTTGGAGATGCGCAGCGCCGCCACGATCTCGCGCAGGTCCGATGCCATCGGCTGGCGGCGGGCGATGATCAGGATCGCCCGCTCCTCCACCTCGCGCTGCAGGTCGTCGAGCCGGCGGTCCTCGTTGATGACCCGGTTGGCCATCTGCTCGTCCACCCGGGCGAGCGCGGAGACGGCGTCACCCACCAGGTGCTCGGCGATGCCTCCCATCTCGGCGATCTTGCCGGCAAGCCCGCGCAGCTCCTGGTCGTAGGCGGTTACGGTGTGCTCCATCGGTGGTCTCCTGCCGGCGGCGGCCGGTCTCAGCCGAAGCGGCCGGTGATGTAGTCCTGCGTCCGCTTCTCCAGCGGATTGGTGAAGATGTGATCGGTCGGCCCCTCCTCGACCAGGTGGCCGAGGTGGAAGAAGGCGGTGCGCTGCGACACGCGCGCGGCCTGCTGCATGGAGTGGGTGACGATCACGATGGTGTAGTTGGCCCGGAGCTCGTCGATCAGTTCCTCCACCTTGGCGGTGGCGATCGGATCCAGCGCCGAGCAGGGCTCGTCCATCAGGATCACGTCCGGCGAGACGGCGATGGCGCGGGCGATGCAGAGGCGCTGCTGCTGGCCGCCGGAGAGGCCGGTGCCGGGCTCGGCCAGGCGGTCCTTGACCTCCTCCCACAGCGACGCGCGGTGAAGCGCGGTATTGACCACCTCGTCGAGTTCGGCCTTGGTGCGGGCGAGTCCGTGGATGCGCGGGCCGTAGGCGACGTTCTCGTAGATCGACTTCGGGAACGGGTTCGGCTTCTGGAACACCATGCCGACCCGGGCGCGCAGCTCCACGACGTCGAGGTCGGGCTCGTAGATGTCGCGGCCGTCGAGCCGGATGTCCCCCTCCACCCGCGCGCCGGCGATGGTGTCGTTCATCCGGTTGAGGCAGCGCAGGAAGGTCGACTTGCCGCAGCCGGACGGCCCGATGAAGGCGGTCACCGCCCGCTCGGGGATGTCGATGGTGACACCGTGCAGCGCCTGCTTCGAGCCGTAGATCACACGGACGTCGCGGGCCACGACCTTGACCGGCCGGGGATTCTCGTCCGGGGTGCGGACGGTCTCGAACGGTTCGGGATGGGCGCTGGTCTTCTCGGCGACGAGAGCCATGGCGGAGGTCCTCTTCAGGAAACGCGGAAAGGGGGTCTGGAGCCGGTCACCAGGTCCGCTCGAGTCGCTGGCGCAGGAACACCGCAATGGCGTTCATGAGAATCAGGAAGCCGAGCAGGACGAGGATGGCCGCGGAGGTGCGGGAGACGAAGCCGCGCTCCGGGCTGTCCGCCCAGATGAAGATCTGGGTCGGCAGCGCGGTCGAGGCCTCGAGCAGCCCGCCGGGCGGGCTGGTGATGAAGGCGTTCATGCCGATGAGCAGCAGCGGCGCCGTCTCGCCGAGCGCCTGGGCGAGGCCGATGATCGTGCCGGTGAGAATGCCCGGCAGCGCCAGCGGCAGCACGTGGTGCATGATCATCTGGTGCCGGGAGGCGCCCATGCCGAGCGCCGCCTCGCGGATCGACGGCGGCACCGCCTTCAGCGAGGCGCGGGTGACGATGATCATCGTCGGCAGCGTCATCAGGGCGAGCACCATGCCGCCGACCAGCGGCGCCGAGCGGGGCAGCCCGAAGAAGTTGAGGAACACCGCGAGGCCGAGCAGGCCGAACACGATCGACGGCACCGCGGCGAGGTTGTTGATGTTCACCTCGATGAGGTCCGTCCAGCGGTTCCTCGGGGCGAACTCCTCCAGGTAGATCGCCGCCGCGATGCCGATCGGGAAGGACAGCACGAAGCAGATGAGCAGCGCGTAGAAGGAGCCGACGATCGCCCCGGAGAGGCCTGCGAGCTCGGGGAAGCGGCTGTCGGCGCTGAAGAACAGTTCCCAGTTGAACGGCGTCGCGACCGCGCCCGTCGCGTCCAGCTGGTCGAACCAGGCGATCTGCTCGTCGGTGACCCGGCGCTGGCCCTCCGGCACGTCGCGCGAGATCGTGCCCTTGTTCAGCTGGTCGAACGGGTCCGAAACCGGAACCGTCAGCCGCAGGGTGCCGCCGATGACGGACGGGTTGGCCACGACCGCGTCGCGCACCATGAACTGGGCGTTGTTGGTGATGATCTCGCCGAGCTTGCGCTGCTGCGGAGGCGACGTCACCTCGGGGAACTGCTCGAGCAGCGCCTGGCGGATTACCTGGCGGTAGTTGCCCTCGGCCGGCTCGGCGGGATCCACCCACTCCTCCGAGATCGGGAAGTCGAGCGTCACCTTGGTCTGGACGAAGGCGAGGTACCCCGTCGAGACCAGCGACACGATCAGCAGCCCGAGAAGACCGATCGCCAGGCTGATCGCGACGATGCCGTAGGCCTGCAGCCGCCTGTCGGCGGCGTGGCGGCGGCGACGGCGGGACGCGGCCGCCTCGGACGACCATTCCACCTGGGTGGAGAGGAGGGAGTCGGTCATCGTGCTTTCCCCGCTCATTCGTACTGCTCGCGGTATTTGCGGACGATCCGCAGCGCCAGGACGTTGAGCGCCAGCGTCGAGATGAAGAGAACGAGGCCGAGGGCGAAGGCCGCCAGCGTCTTCGGGCTGTCGAACTCGGTGTCGCCGATGAGGAGCGTCACGATCTGCACGGTGACGGTGGTGACGCTGTCGATCGGGTTGAAGGTGAGCGAGGCGATCAGGCCCGCCGCCATCACCACGATCATCGTCTCGCCGATGGCGCGCGACACGCCGAGGAGGACGCCGCCGACGATGCCGGGAAGCGCGGCCGGCAGCAGCACCCTGACCATGGTCTCGCCGGCCGTCGCGCCGAGCGCGAGGGAGCCATCCCGCATCGACCGGGGCACCGCCTTGAGGGCGTCGTCGGAGAGCGAGGAGATGAAGGGGATGATCATGATGCCCATCACCGCGCCGGCGGCCATGGCGCTGTTCGGCGAGACGCCGATGCCGACGAGGCCGCCGGCGGAGCGGATCGCCGGGGCGACCACCAGGATGGCGAAGAAGCCGAACACCACGGTCGGCACGCCCGCCAGGATCTCCATCACCGGCTTCACAACCGCGCGGACCCGGTCGCTCGCGTATTCGACGAGGTAGATGGCCGTGAAGATGCCGATCGGCGTCGCCACCACCATGGCGATGGTGGCGATCAGGATGGTGCCGGTGAACACAGGGATGGCGCCGAACGCGCCCTCGCCGGCGACCTGGTCGGAGCGGATGGCGATCTGCGGCTCCCAGCGGAGCCCGAACAGGAACTCGGTGATCGGCACGAGCTGGAAGAAGGCCCAGGCCTCGTAGAGCAGCGAGGCGATGATGCCGACGGTCGTCAGGATGGCGACCAGCGAGCAGAAGACCATCAGCCCGGTGAGCACCTGCTCGAACCGGTTGCGGGCCCGGAAACGGGCGGCGAGGCGGCTGCGCGCCACCCCCAGCGCAATGATCATCAGCGCGAGCGCCACCACCACCATGGCGATCCCCGCGATCCGCTGCCAGGACGTGAGGTGCTCGGCGGCGGCGACGATCTCCGGCGGGGGCTCGCTGAACAGGCGGCCGCTGGCGACGTTCCGGATCTCCGACAGCCAGAGCTGGATCTGCCCCTCCGAGGCGCCCTCGGTCATGGAGTCGGGCAGGGAGGCGATGACCAGGCTGTCGATGACGGTGCCCTGCATGGCCACCCAGAGCAGCACCAGCACGAAGGCCGGGATGCCGACCCAGACGGCGACGAAGGCGCCGTGGTAGACGGGCAGCGAGTGCACCTTGCCGCCGGCGGCGGCGAAACGGCGGCCGCTCGCCTTGCCGACCCAGTAGGCGACCAGCGAGAAGGCGACGATCAGGAGCAGCGTGTAGCCGAGCACGGCGTATCCTCGGGTCTAGCGGGCGAGGGACCGGGCACGCACCGATCCCGAACCGGCCCGCCCCGCCGTCTGCGGAGCGGGCCGGCCTCTTGGACTCCAGCCGGAAGGAGACCTTCCGGCCTTTGCCTCAGTTCGCGGGGGCTTCCATCGGGGTGGCGCTGGCCACCGCCTGGCGGATCTCCTCGCGACGCTCCTCGGAGAGCGGGATCAGGCCGCGCTCGGACAGATAGCCGCCGTCGCCGAAGGCGCTCTCGGAGACGTACTCCTGCACGAAGTCCTCCAGCCCCGGGATGACGCCGCGGTGGGCGTTCTTCACGTAGATGAAGAGCGGGCGCGACACGGCGTAGGACCCGTCGGCGATGGTCTCCTCGTTGGGCTCCACGCCGTCGATGGCCACGGCCTTCAGCTTGTCCTGGTTCTCGTAGAGGAAGGAGTAGCCGAAGATGCCGAGGGCGTTCGCGTCGGCCTCGAGGCGCTGGACGATCAGGTTGTCGTTCTCGCCGGCCTCGATGAACGGGCCGTCCTGGCGCATGCGCTCGCAGACCTCGTCCTTGGCGTCGCCCTCGAGCGACTTGATCGCCTCGAACTCCTCGCAGCCCTCGAGCATCACCAGCTCGACGAAGGCGTCGCGGGTGCCGGAGGTCGGGGGCGGGCCGAACACGGTGATCTCGGCGTCGGGCAGCGAGGGGTCGATCTCGGACCACTTCTTGTAGGGGTTGTCGACGATCTGGCCGTCGACCGCGACCTTGGAGGCGAGCGCCTGGAACAGCTGCGCCTTGGTCAGGCCGAAGTCCGGGCCCTGGTTGGAGTGGGCGACGGAGAGGCCGTCATAGCCCAGCAGGACCTCGGTGACGGACTCGACGCCGGCCGCCTGGCAGGCCTCGAACTCGGACGCCTTCATGGCGCGCGAGGCGCCGGTGATGTCGGGGTGGTCGACGCCTACGCCGCCGCAGAAGATCTTCATGCCACCGCCGGTGCCGGTGGACTCGACGACCGGGGCCGGGTTGCCGGTGGCGTTGGCGAACTGCTCGGCGACGGCCTGGGTGTAGGGGAACACCGTCGAGGAGCCGACGATGCGGATCTGTTCGCGCGCCTCGGCGGCGGTGCCGAAGGAGACGGCGAACGCGGCAAGCGCGACGGCGCTGGCGGTCGTGGTGAATTTCACGGGAGTTCTCCAGTTTGGTCGGTGTCAGTCTGGCGACCGGCTGGGGCTTCCGATCTCGGCGCCCCGACGACGACTGCAACCTATGGCCCGCCCGCTACCCTTCTATGACAGGGCGGCTACAGTTTTGTGACACGACAACCCACTGGATAATCAGGGAGAACTCATCTTCTGGAAATCTGGTGCGTCGGCCCCCACGGCCTCGAGCCAGACCGAGAACACGGACCCCTCGCCGACCCTGGAGCGGATCTGCAGCCGCCCGCGGTGGCGGTTGACGATGTGCTTGACGATGGCGAGGCCGAGGCCGGTGCCCTTCTGCCGGCGGCTGTCGTCGGCCTCGACACGGTAGAAGCGCTCGGTCAGCCGCGGCAGGTGCTCCGCCGGGATCCCCGGCCCCTCGTCGGCGACGGCGAGCAGGCAGCCCGGAGCGCCGTCCGGCCCCGCCTCGGCAACCAGGGAGACCGTCACCGTGCCGCCCTGCCGGCCGTACTTGACGGCGTTCTCGACGAGATTGGTGGTCACCTGGACCAGTTCGTCCCGGTCGCCGCGGACGACGAGCGGGTGGTCGGGCAGGTCGGGGCGCAGCGTCGCGCCGTTCTCGCGGGCGAGCGGCGCCAGCATCTCCAGCACGTGGCCGACCAGAGGCACCATGTCCACCTCCGCCGACGGGCGCACGTGCAGCTTCATTTCGATCCGCGACAGCGACAGCAGGTCGTCGATCAGGCGCGCCATGCGGCCGGCCTGCTCGAGCATGATCCTTAGGAAGCGCTCGCGGTTGACCTCGTCGTTGCGCGCCGGGCCGATCAGCGTCTCGATGAAGCCGGTCAGGGAGGCGAGCGGCGTGCGGAGCTCGTGGCTGGCGTTGGCGATGAAGTCGGCCCGCATGCGGTCCATCCGCACCCGTTCGGTCTCGTCGGCGACCCGGATCATCACGAAGTCGGCTCCGGCCCGCCGGCCGCCGCGGATCGCGGTCACGGCGGCGACCGAGAAGCGCTCGGTCGGCACCCGCTCGACGAGATGCACCGGCTCCACCGCCTCGCCGCGGCCGGCCCGCTCCACCGCGGCGAGAAGTTCCGGCGCGCGGATCCGGAAGGACAGCGGATCCCCCGGCCGCGGCGGACCGAAGCGCTCGGTGGCGGCGGCGTTCTGGAACCGGACGATTCCGGCCGAATCCGTGAGCACGCAGGGGTCGGAGATCGCCTCCACGGCGAGCTTCATGCCGGTGTCGGGCCAGAGTGGAGCCGCCTGCACCGTGCGTACCCGCGGCGGCGGGCGGACCCGGTTGCGGCCGCTGAACAGGGCCGCGGCGGCGACCACCACGAAGCCCGCGAGGGCGGCGAGGGGCGGCACGCCATAGGCGAGGGTCGCCGCCAGCGCCACGGCGGCCGCGGCCACGAGCACCACCTGCGCCTCGCGAATCCGCCGCGCCGCCGACGACGGCCGCCCTGGTCCCGCCTGCTGTTCCTCGGCCATCGGCCTCTCCCCGTCAGCGCCCCGGCGGCCCGCTGGCCATCGCGCGAGCGCTCCTGCTAGCATCCGATCACGACGGTCCGGCAACCTCGGAGGAACGGGATAGCATGGGACGCAAGGATAATCGCACCGGGGGGTCCGGGGGCAAGGATGAGGATCATCCGAAGCTGCCGACGGACGGGCACGAGATCGACGTGGCGCTGGCGCCGGCGGATCCGGACCGGCTGGCGAAGCGCGAGGGCGCGGCGGTTCTCGATGCCCAGGCGCCCGACGCGCCCGAGATCATGGTGGACGGCGTGCCCTTCGACCTCGACGACCCGGTTCTCCTCGACATCGTCAAGGACCGGGCGCTCGCCTCCGGCGGCTATCCCTACGAGGACGGCATCAAGGACCGGGTCTACGAGGACCAGCTCCGCCTCCTGCAGATCGAGCTGGTCAAGCTGCAGAAGTGGGTGAACGACACCGGCGCCCGCCTCGTCATGCTGTTCGAGGGGCGCGACGCCGCCGGCAAGGGCGGCGCCATCGGGACGTTCCGCCAGTACATGAACCCGCGCTCCGCCCGCGACGTGGCGCTGCCGAAGCCTAGCGACGCGGAACGGGGCCAATGGTATTTCCAGCGCTACGTGGCGCAGCTGCCGACCGCCGGCGAGATCGTGATGTTCGACCGCTCCTGGTACAACCGGGCCGGGGTGGAACGGATCATGGGCTTCGCCACCGAGGAGCAGACCCAGGCCTTCCTGGAGGAGGTGCCCCAGTTCGAGGCGATGCTGGTGCGCGAGGGCATCATCCTCGTCAAGTTCTGGATCGAGATCGGCCGGGAGATGCAGCTGAAGCGCTTCCACGACCGGCGGCACAACCCGCTCAAGATCTGGAAGCTGTCGCCCATCGACATCCGGGCGCTCAGGATGTGGGACGAGTACACCCACGCGCGCGACCGGCTCCTCGCGGTCAGCCACACGCAGGTGGCGCCATGGACGGTGATCCGCGGCAACGACAAGAAGCGGGCGCGCCTCAACGCAATTCGGCACGTGCTGAAGCTCGTGGACTACGAGGGCAAGGCGCCGGAGGCGATCGGCGACACCGACCCGAACATCATCGGCTCCGGACTCTCGTTCCTGGAGAGCGTGCCGGTCCGGCCGAAGTAGTGGCCGGGCTCAGGCGGCGGGCCGCAGCGGCACCGAGAGGCGCGACACCACGCCGCCGCCGGGGCCGGGGACGCGGGTGAAGTCGCCCCCGACCGCATGGGCGAGGGTCTCGACCAGGAAGCGGCGCGCCTCGGCCGCGGCCACGGCGGGATCGCGGCCGCCGCCCCCGGCCGGAGCGGGTCCGCCCTCGATCGAGAGCTCGATCGACAGGACGCCGTCGGCGACCGCCAGGGTCACTCCCGCCGTGGGCCCGGCGGCATCGCTCGTCTCGGCGAACATGCCCTGCACCATGTCGCCGAACAGGGCCGGGCTCGTCTCCACCATGATCGGCATCGCCGGCTGCAGGAAGCCGACGGCGGCGCCGTGGCGCAGCCGCATCCGCTCGACCGCGTCGGCGACATAGGGAACCGCGTCGAAGCGCGCGGTGGGCCAGGCGCCGTGGCGGGTCGCCTGCTCGAGGCCGGCGAGGGTCTCCATCAGGTCCTGCCGCAAGTCCTCCGAGCCGAGGATGTCGACGACGACCGCCTCGGCGAGGGCTCCGTCCTCGCCGGAGCGGGCGCACCGGCCGCTCGTCGCCTGGACCACGTCGATGCTGCGCATCAGCGCCCGCAGCCAGGCCGCGGCGCCGCCGACGGCGGGCGCCTCCTGGTCCTCGTTCGGCAGCAGCGTGACGAAGATGCGATCGAGCGCGGCGGCGGAGAGATCGGCCTTGGCAACGAACCCGGCCGCGCCGGCGCGGCGGCCGATCAACTCGATGTCGTCGTTCTCCAGCGAGGAGACCAGGACGACGGGGCAGGGGACGAAGTCCAGCTTCACCGCGTCGATCAGGGGAATGGCGGTCTCGCTGCCCAGCCAGAAGTCGATCAGCACCACGTCGAAGCGGCTGCCGGAGATCATCTCGCGCGCCGCCGCGACCGTCGGGGCGTGGGAGAACTCGACCTCGAAGCTCTGCAGCGCCTGCAACTGGCGTCCCAGCAGGAAGACGTCGTCCTCGTCGTCCTCGACATAAAGGACGCTGATCGCACGGCGCCGCGACGTGGCGCCCTCGCGACCGACCAGCTGGAGGCGACCCGCCGCCCGCGCCGAAACGTGCGCACCCTGGCGTCGATCCTGCGAACCCGGCATTGACACACCTCTCGACGCGCCACCTTCAATGGCCGCGGGGGTCTCGAATCGCCACACGGTGGGACATACCGGGGCGGTTAACAACGATCTAACCGAAATGATTAACAGAAGGTTTATATATTCAAGCATCACTGATTGTGGAAATTGCTTCAGTGCAATCATCGCGCGGGCGGCCTCCCCGTTGCCGAGACCGCCGGGAGTCTCTAAAAGGTCCCGCCACGGCATGCCCACACGCCCGAGAGGATCCTGATGACCATCCTGGTGACCGGCGGAGCCGGCTACATCGGCAGCCACATGGTGCATGCGCTGGTCGACCGCGGCCACGCGGTGGTGGTGGTCGACGACCTGTCGACGGGATACGACGCCGTGCTGCCCCCCTCCGCCGTGCTGGTGCGCGGCGACATCGGCGACGAGGCGCTGGTGGACCGGGTGATCGCCGCCGAGGGCGTCACCGGGATCGCCCACTTCGCCGGCTCGATCGTCGTGCCGGAGAGCGTCGCCGACCCGCTCGGCTACTATCGCAACAACACCGCCAACTCGCGCAACCTGATCGCCGCCGCCGTGCGCGGGGGTGTCAGGGCCTTCCTCTTCTCCTCCACCGCCGCCGTCTACGGCGAGCCCTCGGTGAACCTCATCGACGAGAGCCTCGCGCCGGCGCCGGTGTCGCCCTACGGCTGGTCGAAGCTGATGACGGAGGTGATGCTGCGCGACACCTCCCGCGCGCACGATCTGCCGCATGCCGTGCTGCGCTACTTCAACGTCGCCGGCGCCGACCCGAAGGGCCGCACCGGCCAGTCGTCGCCCAAGGCCACCCACCTGATCAAGATCGCCTCCCAGGCGGCGCTCGGCCAGCGCGACCACATGTCCGTGTTCGGCGCCGACTACGCGACCCCGGACGGCACCGGGGTGCGCGACTACATCCACGTTACCGACCTGATCGAGGCCCATGTGCTGGCGCTGGAGCACCTGCTCGCCGGCGGCGAGAGCCTCACCGCCAACTGCGGCTACGGCCGGGGCTTCTCGGTGCTGGAGGTGGTCGAGGCGGTGAAGCGCGTCTCCGGCGTCGACTTCGAGGTGCGCATGGCGCCCCGCCGCGCCGGCGACCCGGCGGCGCTGGTCGCCGACAGCAGCCGCATCCGCGAGACGCTCGGCTGGCGCCCGGCCTTCGACGACCTCGACACCATCGTCGGCCATGCGCTCGCCTGGGAGACCGCGCTCTCCCGCCGCAACAGCAAGCCCTGACCGCCGAGGCCCGCCGATGTCCGCAGCCGCCCCCCGCGCCGTCGCCGTCGGCAGCGTCACCTTCGCCAACGACCGGCCCTTGGTGCTGATCTCCGGCCCGTGCCAGATCGAGAGCCGCGAGCACGCCATGGGCATCGCCGCCGCGCTGGCGGAGAAGACCGCGAAGGCCGGGGTGCCCCTCGTCTTCAAGGCCTCCTACGACAAGGCGAACCGCACCTCGCTGGCGGGCCGGCGCGGCGTCGGCATCGAGGCGGGCCTCGCCATCCTCGCCGAGATCCGCGACACCTTCGGCTGCCCGGTGCTCACCGACATCCACGACGTCGAGCAGGCGCGCCGGGCCGGCGCCGTCGTCGACATCATCCAGATCCCCGCCTTCCTCTGCCGCCAGACCGACCTCCTTGTCGCCGCCGGCGAGACCGGCGCCTGCGTCAACGTCAAGAAGGGCCAGTTCCTCGCCCCCTGGGACATGGCCAACGTCGCCGGGAAGATCGCCTCCACCGGCAACGAGCGGATCCTGCTCTGCGAGCGCGGCACAACCTTCGGCTACGGCGCGCTGGTGACCGACTTCCGCGGCCTGCCGATCATGGCGGAGACGGGCTACCCGGTGGTGTTCGACGCCACCCACTCCGTCCAGGAACCCGGCGGGCGCGGCACCTCGTCGGGCGGCCGGCGGGAGTTCGCGCCGGCGCTCGCCCGCGCCGCGGTGGCGGTCGGCTGCGCCGCGGTCTTCGCCGAAGCGCACGACGACCCGGACGCCGCTCCCTCCGACGGCCCCAACATGCTGCCCCTCGACTGGATCGACGACTTCCTCTCCGACCTCGTCGCCCTCGACCGCGTGGCCAAGGCGCGGCGGCTGACGGCGGCGCGCTGACCGCGCGGCCGAGGCGCCGAGGGCGGCGTTGGCGCCTCCCCCCTCGAGGCGTGGGCGCCTCGGCCTCGGGGTTTGGCGCCCCGCGGTGGCGAGCAAGCTGCGGCCCGTCCCCGCTTGGATTTGTGATCACAAAATGCCATACAGCGGCATTCGGTGAACCCGCCCTCCGGACCGCACGACCATGCCCGACCACGCCCTCGCCTCCCGCGCCGAACGGCTTCTCGCCGCCGAGCGGGAGACCTTCGCCGGCCGCAACCCGCGGTCCCGCGTCCTCGCGGAGGCCGCCGGCCGGCATTTTCCGGGCGGCGTGCCGCTGCACTGGATGCGCGACTGGGGGACGCCCTTCCCGTTGTCGGTCGCGTCCGCGGCCGGGGCGGAGGTGACCGACGCCGACGGCCACGTCATGGCCGACTTCTGCCTCGGCGACACCGGCGCGATGTTCGGCCATTCGCCCGGGCCCGTGGTGGAGGCGATCCGCGCCGCCGCCGGCCGCGGCCTCACCGCGATGATGCCGTCGGAGGACACCGGCCCGGTGGGCGACCTCCTCGCGGGCATGTTCGACCTGCCCTTCTGGCAGGTGACGCAGACCGCCTCCGACGCCAACCGCGCCGTCATCCGCTGGGCCCGGGCGATCACCGGCCGGCCGAAGGTGATGGTGTTCCGCGGCTGCTACCACGGCCAGGTGGACGATGCCTTCGTGACGCTCGACGCGGCGGGCCGGACGGTGGTCCGGCCGGGCCTCCTCGGCCAGGCGGTGGACATCGCGAGGACCTCCGTCTGCGTCGAGTTCAACGACCTTCCGGCCGCCGAGGCCGCGCTGTCGGGCGGCGACGTCGCGCTGGTGCTGGCCGAGCCGGCGCTCACCAACACCGCCATGGTGCTGCCCGACCCCGGATACCTCGAGGGCCTGGCCGCCGCCTGCCGGCGGGCCGGCACGCTGCTCGCCATCGACGAGACGCACACGATCTCGACGGCCCGCGGCGGCTACGCCCGGGCGAACGGGCTCGCACCGGATTTCCTGGTCGTCGGCAAGCCGATCGCCGGGGGCCTGCCCGCTGCCGTCTTCGGGTTCACGGCCGAGGTGGAAGCCGGGATGCGCCGGGCGGAGGAGGGCAAGCCCTACGGCTACTCGGGGATCGGCACCACGCTCTCCGGCAACATGCTGCAGCTCGCCGCGATGCGGGCGACGCTCGCCGAGGTGATGACCGACGCCGCCTACGACCACATGCTGGCGCTGTCGCTGGAACTCGCCGAGGGGCTCGCCGACGCGATCCGGCGGCGGGGGCTGCCCTGGTCGGTGACCCGCCTCGGCGCCCGGGCGGAGATCGTCCACGATCCCGAGGGGCTGAGGAACGGCGCCCACGCCGCCGACAGCATCGACCACGCCGTCGAGGGGGCGATCCACCTCTTCCTCCTCAACCGCGACGTCGTGCTGACACCCTTCCACAACATGACGCTCGTCTGCCCGGCCACCACGCCGGCGCATGTCGCGCAGCTCCACGCCGCCTTCGACGACGCGCTCGACGCGCTCACCCGGTGACCCCATGAACGCCGTGACCCTCGCCGGCCTCCCCGAGGCCGAGGCCTTCCTCGCCGCCAACCCGGACATCGTCCAGGTCGAGGCCTTCCTGACCGACCCCTCCGGCGTGCAGCGCGGCAAGGTGCTGCGCCGCTCCGAGCTTGCCGGCGCCTACCGCAACGGCCGGCCGCTGCCCTGCTCCATCCTGTCGCTGGACATCCGCGGCGCAGACGTGGAGGAAACCGGCCTCGTCTGGGACCAGGGCGATTCCGACCGGCTCTGCCGGCCGGTGGCGGGCACCCTGCGCCGGGCGCCCTGGCGACGCACGCCGACGGCGCAGGTGATCCTCACCTCCTTCGAGCCGGACGGCTCGCCGTCCGAGGCGGACCCGCGGCACGCCCTCGCCCGCGTCGTCGAGGCGATCGGCGCGGCCGGCTACCGGCCCGTCGCGGCGGTGGAACTCGAGTTCTACCTCCTCGACGGCAAGGCCGCCGCCGAGGGGCGGATCGCGCCGCCGGCCGCGCCCAACGGCTTCCGCCAGCGCGACCTGCAGGCCTACCTGGTGCAGGACCTCTCCGACTTCTCCGGCTTCCTCGACGACCTCTACGCCGCCGCCGAGGCGGCCGGGCTGCCGGCGCGGACGCTGATCTCCGAGTATGCCCCCGGCCAGTTCGAGGTGGTGCTCGAGCACCGCACCGACCCGCTCCTCTCCGCCGACGAGGCGGTGCTGTGGAAGCGGCTGGTAAAGGGCGTCGCCGAGGCCCACGGCTTCGTCGCCACCTTCATGGCCAAGCCCTACGCGGAGACTTCCGGCTCGGGCATGCACGTGCACGTCTCGCTCGCCGACGGGGCGACCCCCAACCTCTTCGCCGGCGACGAGCCCGCCGGCAACCCGCTGCTGCGCGCCGCCATCGCCGGCCTCGAGGCGACGATGGCGGAGTCGATGGCGCTGTTCGCCCCCAACGCCAACAGCTACCGCCGCTTCAAGCCGAACTCCTACGCGCCCATGGGCCCCGCCTGGGCGGTAGACAACCGCTCGGTGCCGATCCGCGTCACCGCCGGCCCGCCGGCGACGCGCCACCTCGAGCACCGGGTCTGCGGCGCCGACGCCAACCCCTACGTCGCCATGGCCGTGGTGCTCGCCGGCATGCTGGAGGGGATAGAGGCGGGGCTCGAGCCTTCGGTGCCGATCACCGGCAACGGCTACGAGCAGATCCCGCCGTCGCTGCCGCGCTTCTGGCCGGAGGCGCTGCGGCGGGCGCGCGGCTCGCAGTTCCTGAAGCGGCGGCTCGGGAAGCGCTTCGTCGACGTGTTCCTCACCGTCAAGGAGGCGGAGTGCGACCGCTTCTTCGCCGAGATCACCGACCGCGACGTCGCCTGGTACCTGCGCCTCGCCTGATCGAGGCCGCAAGCCGCGGGTGCCGGGGAGCAAGGCGCGGGTGGCGCGCCCGCGCCCCCGTCGCGACGCCCGGCTGAAGCCTCGACTCAGAAGGGCGTGCGCGCCCGCATCGCGGCGGCGAGGGTGCCCTCGTCGAGGTAGTCGAGTTCGCCGCCCACCGGCACGCCGTGGGCGAGGCGGGTGACCGCGACGTCGAGCCCCTGCAGCCGGTCGGTGACGTAGTGGGCGGTGGTCTGGCCGTCGACCGTGGCGTTGATCGCCAGGATCACCTCGCGCACCGCCGGGTCGGAGGCCCGCTCGACGAGCTGCGGGATCGCCAGGTCGTCCGGCCCGGTGCCGTTCAGCGGCGACAGCACGCCGCCGAGGACGTGGTAGCGGGCGTTGACGACCCCCGAGCGCTCCAGCGCCCAGAGGTCGGACACGTCCTCCACCACGACCAGCACGGAGGCGTCGCGGGTCGGGTCGGAGCAGACCGCGCAGGGGTCGGCGGTATCGACGTTGCCGCAGGTGGAGCAGACCCGCACCGTCTCGGCCACCCGCCCCAGCGCCTCGGTGAGCGGCACCAGCATCTGCTCGCGCTTCTTGATGAGCTGCAGCGCGGCGCGCCGGGCCGAGCGGGGGCCGAGCCCCGGCAGCCGGCCGAGCAGCTGGACGAGGCGCTCGATCTCCGGACCGGTGACGCGGCGTGGCATGGCGGACGCGGGTCTCCCGGCCGGCTCAGAACGGCAGCTTCAGCCCCGGCGGCAGCTGCAGGCCGCCGGTGACCGCCTGCATCTTCTCGGCGATGGCCTCGTCGAGCCGGGTCTTGGCGTCCGCATGGGCGGCGACGATCAGGTCCTCGAGGATGTCGCCCTCTTCCGGGTTCATCAGCGAGGGGTCGATCTTGACGCCCTTGAGGTCGCCCTTGCCGCCGACGGTGACCGAGACGAGCCCGGCGCCGGACGAGCCGGTGACCTCGATGGACTGGATCTCCTCCTGGGCGGCGGCCATCCGCGACTGGAGTTCCTGGGCCTGCTTCATCATCTTGCCGAGATCGCCGAACATGGCCGTCTCCTGCCTGGGTTGGGATAAGGGGTGCGAGCCGGGACGGCCCGCGGGTCAGTCGTCGAGGTCGTCCTCGAAGCCATAGCCGAAGTCGCCGTCGGACACACCATAGTCGTCGGGGTCCGGCGGCGGGGCGCCGTCGTCGAAGGGGGCCGGGCCGCCCTCCGGCGCGGTCTCGCCCGGCACCCGGACGTCGACGATCTCGGCGCCGGGAAAGCGGGCGAGGATGGCGGCGACGGTCGGATCGGCGCGGGCGTCGTCGACCATCCGGTTGCGGGCGGCCTCGCGCGCCTCGTGGAGGGTCTCCGCGGTGCCGTCGCGTGCGACGGAGGCGATCCAGCGCCGGCCGGTCCACTGGGTGAGCTTGCGGCCGATCTCGCCGGCAAGGCCGGGATTGGCCCCGGCGACGGGCGTGAAGGAAATGTGGCCGTCCTCGAAGGAGACGAGGCGGACGTGCCGCTCCAGCGCGAACTTGAGGCCGACGTCGCGGTTCCGCTCGGCCAGCCCCACGACGTCCTCGAAGCTCGCCAGCACCGGGCCGGACGGCGCCGCCACCGGCGCGGGGCGGCCGATGGCGCGCGCCGGCGCGCCGCCCTGCACCAAGCCCCGCGGCCCGCCGCCCCCCGGCGACGCGCCCGCCGCCGGGCCGCGGCCGCCGCCCTCGCCGGCGCCGTCCCGCAGCATGCGGACGGCCTCGTCCGGCGTCGGAAGGTCGGACGCATAGGCGAGGCGGACCAGCACCATCTCGGCGGCCGGCAGCGGCCGGGGCGCCGCCTGCACCTCGGCGATGCCCTTGAGGAGGATCTGCCAGGCGCGCGAGAGCACCGGCACGGAGAGGCTTTCGGCGAACTCCCGGCCGCGGCTTCTCTCGGTGTCGGTGAGGGTCGGGTCGTCCGCCGCGGCCGGCACGTGCTTGAGGCGGGTCACGAGGTGGACGAAGGAGGCGAGGTCGGAGAGCACCGTCGCCGGGTCGGCGCCGACGTCGAAGGTCTCGCCGAGGAGCGACAGCGCGCGCGGCACGTCCGCCCGCATCACCGCCTCGAAGAGATCCACCACCCGAGCCCGGTCGGCGAGGCCCAGCATGCCGCGCACGGTGTCGGCGCCGACATGGCCGCCGCCGTGGGCGATCGCCTGGTCGAGCAGGGTGAGGCTGTCGCGCACCGAGCCCTCGGCGGCCCGGGCGATCACGCCGAGCGCCTCGTCGTCGACCTCGACGCCCTCGGCGGCGGCGACGCGTGCGAGGTGCCCGGCGATCAGCGCGGTGTCGACGCGCCGGAGGTCGAAGCGCTGGCAGCGCGACAGCACCGTGATCGGCACCTTGCGGATCTCGGTGGTGGCGAAGATGAACTTGACGTGCTCCGGCGGCTCCTCGAGCGTCTTCAACAGCGCGTTAAAGGCCGGCGTCGAGAGCATGTGCACCTCGTCGATGATGTAGACCTTGTAGCGCGCGGTGGCCGGCTTGTAACGGGAGGCGTCGATGATCTCGCGCACGTCGCCGACGCCGGTGTGCGAGGCGGCGTCCATCTCGATCACGTCGACATGGCGGCCCTCCATGATCGCCTGGCAATGCACGCCGGGCTCGGACAGCACCACGGAGGGGCGGTCGGCCTTGCCGGGGACCTCGTAGTTGAGGGCGCGGGCGAGGATGCGGGCGGTGGTGGTCTTGCCGACGCCGCGGACGCCGGTGAGCATCCACGCCTGGGCGATGCGGCCGGTGTCGAAGGCGTTGGCCAGCGTGCGCACCATGGCGCCGTGGCCGATCAGGTCGTCGAAGGTCTGCGGGCGGTACTTGCGGGCGAGGACGCGGTATCCGCCGCCGGTGGCGGCCGCGGCGGGGGGCGGCGGGGCGCGCTCGTCCATGGGGTCGGCCCTCGGCTCTCGCTCGCGACGCCGCCGGAGAAGCCCCATGCCGCGACGTCCGCGGCGGGCTCCCGGGTCCTTCGCGAAGGGGTGAAGGTGGGAGGCCGACGAGTGACCCGAGCCGAAGCTCGTTGGGGCTGCTTCCTTCCGGACCTGACCCGGTTGGCGAGTGGCACGTCCACCGCCAACCTCCCGGCCCCACATATCGGGACTTCGCGCCGAAACGCAAGAGGCAGATGGCGGCGGGCGGCGCGGCCGCGGGAACGGTTAAATTTTCTCCATGGTGGAGGATCGTCCCTGCCCTGCCACGAACTCGCCACTAGTTTAGGACCATGGGTGTCGGCCGCCCGCCGCGGAAACCGAGGGGGCCCGCGGCCGTTTGCATCGGGCCGGCGAAGATGGAAGTCTGCCTTCGGGCGGATCCGAAGGGGAGGTCCCGTTGACTCTGGACATGACGAAGATGCGGCGCGCGGCCGCCGCCCTGATCGCCGCGGCGTTCCTCGCCGCCCCGGTCGGCGCGGCCCTGGCGCAGGAAGACGGCCGGGCCTGGCGCCACGCCACGGCTCTCGCCGGCGAGCCGAAGTACCCCGAGGGGTTCGAGCATTTCGACTATGTGAACCCCGATGCGCCCAAGGGCGGCACGGCGCGGCTCTCCACCACCGGCTCCTTCGACAGCCTCAACCCGGTGCCCACCAAGGGCGTCCCGGCCGCGGGCCTCGGCCTCGTCTTCGAGACGCTGATGGTGACGGCGCTCGACGAGCTCGACATCTCGGCCGAATACGGCCTGCTGGCGGAATCGCTCAGCTACCCGGAGGACTACTCCTCCGCCACCTACCGCCTCCGCCCCGAGGCGACGTGGGCGGACGGCGAGCCGGTGACGCCGGAGGACGTGATCTGGTCCTTCGAGAAGGCCAAGGAGCTCGATCCCACCCAGCGCTTCTACTACCTGCACGTGGTGAAGGCCGAGAAGACCGGCGAGCGCGAGGTCACCTTCACCTTCGACGAGACCGGCAACCGCGAGCTGCCGCACATCGTCGGCCAGATCACCGTCTATCCGAAGCACTGGTGGGAGGGCACGGCCCCGGACGGCAAGGCGCGCGACGTCTCCTCGACCACGCTCGAGCCGCCGCTCGGCTCCGGCCCCTACCGGGTCGCCCGGGTCGACCCGGGCCGGCTGGTCGTCTACGAGCGCAACCCGGACTACTGGGGCTGGGACGTGCCGACCCGCGTCGGCACCCAGAACTTCGACCGGGTGCAGTTCGAGTACTACGGCGATCGCACCGTCGAGTTCGAGGCCTTCAAGGCGGACAAGATCGACTGGTGGAACGAGAACGAGGCCAAGCGCTGGGCCACCGGCTACGACTTCCCGGCGGTGCAGCGCGGCCACGTGAAGCAGGAACTGATCGAGCAGGCCCAGGTCTCCGGCGTCATGGTCGGCTTCGTGCCCAACCTGCGCCGCGAGACCTTCCAGGACCCGCGGGTGCGCAAGGCGCTCAACTACGCGCTGGACTTCGAGGAGCTGAACAGCCGCCTCTTCTTCGACCAGTACGAGCGGATCGACAGCTTCTTCTACGGCATTCCGCTGCGCTGGGAGGGCCTGCCGCAGGGCCAGGAACTCGAGATCCTCGAGAGCGTGCGCGACCTGGTGCCGGAGGAGGTGTTCACCACCGAGTACGAGAACCCGGTCGGCGGCGATCCGACCAGCCAGCGCGAGAACCTGCGCAAGGCGGTCGAGCTGTTCCGGGAGGCCGGCTACACCATCCAGAACGGCCGCATGGTGGGTCCGGACGGCGAGCAGTTCTCCTTCGAGCTGCTCCTCAACGGGCCGACCATCGAGCGCGTGGCGCTGCCCTACCAGCAGTGGCTGGCGCGCATCGGGATCGACATGCAGATCCGCTCGGTGGATTCCAACCAGTTCCTGTCGAGGCTGCGCGACCGCGACTTCGACATGGTCTACACCGGCTGGGGCCAGTCGATGTCGCCCGGCAACGAGCAGATGGACTACTGGGGCTCGGAGGCCGCGGACAATCCCTCCTCGCGCAACTACGCCGGGATCAAGGACCCGGGCGTCGATGCGCTGATCCGGCGCGTGGTCTTCGCCAAGGACCGCGAGGAGCTGGTGGCCGCGACCAGGGCGCTCGACCGGGTGCTGATGGCCCACCAGTTCGTCATCCCCTCCTACACCATGCAGAAGGACCGGATCGCCTACTGGGACCGCTTCGGCCGGCCCGAGCCGCTGCCGGAGTTCTCGATCGGCTTCCCGGACGTGTGGTGGTGGGACGAGGAGAAGGCGGCGGCGATCAGGGGGGGCGGCTGATGGGCGCGCGCGGGATCGACAGGCGGAGCTTTCTCGCCGGAACGGCGGCGCTGCCCCTCGGGGCGGCGCTCGCTTCCTTCCCGCTGCGGCCCGCCTCGGCCGCGGCGGGAAGCCGGCATGGCCTCTCGGTGTTCGGCGACCTCAGCTATCCGGCCGACTTCCCGCACTTCGGCTACGTCAACCCCGAGGCGCCCCGCGGCGGGCGCTTCCTCTTCCAGGTGCCCAACTGGGCGTTCAACCAGGACCCGCAGACCTTCGACACGCTGAACAGCTTCGTGCTGTTCGGCTCCGCCCCGCCGCGGATGGAGATCTGCTTCGACAGCCTGATGGTCCGCGCGCTCGACGAGCCGGACGCGCTCTACGGCCTCCTCGCCGAGAGCGTCGAGGTGTCGGAGGACGGCACCACCTACCTGTTCCGCCTCCGCCCCGGGGCCCGCTTCTCCGACGGCAGCCCGCTCACGGCCGAGGACGTCGCCTTCACCTACAACCTGCTCAAGGCCGAGGGGCACCCGAATCTCGCCGAGGTGCTGCGCGAGATGGAGAACGCCGAGGCGATCGACAGCACCCTGGTGGAGCTGCGCTTCTCCGGCCGGCAGAGCCTTTCCGCCCCGCTGGACGCGGCCGCCTTCCCGATCCTGTCGCAGGTGGACATCCAGCGACGCGACGCTTTCAAGGGCTCGACGCTGGAGCCGCTGCTCGGCTCCGGCCCCTACCGGGTGGGCGCCTTCGAGGTCGGCCGCTTCATCGAGTACGAGCGGGCGCCGGACTACTGGGCGGCCGATCACCCCGTCAACGTCGGCCGCAACAACTTCGACGTGATCCGCCTCGACTTCTTCCGCGAGCGGACGGTGGCCTTCGAGGCCTTCAAGAAGGGACTGATCCAGTTCCGCGAGGAGTTCACCTCCAAGACCTGGGCGACCGAATACGACTTCCCGGCGGTCGCCGACGGGCGCGTGCTGAAGGCGGAGTTCCCCTCGGAGAAGCGGCCGTCGATGCAGGGCTGGTTCATCAACCTCCGCCGGCCGCAGTTCGCCGACCCGCGCACCCGCGAGGCGCTCGGCCATCTGTTCGACTTCGAATGGACCAACCAGAACCTCTTCTACGGGCTCTACGAGCGCCGCGCCTCCTTCTTCGGGACCTCCGACTACGCCGCAGAGGGCGAGCCGTCGGCGGAGGAGGTCGCCCTGCTCGAGCCGTTCCGCGCCGACCTGCCGGCGGCCGCCTTCGGGCCGGCGGTGTCGCCGCCGGTCTCCGACGGCTCCGGCCGCGACCGGGCGATGTTCCGCCGGGCGAGCGAGCTTCTCGCCGAGGCCGGGTGGGTCCGCGAGGGGCAGATGCTGAAGGGCCCGGACGGCCGGCCGCTGACGATCGAGTTCATGATCGACAGCCAGGTCTTCGAGCGGATCGCACTGCCCTATGTGCAGAACCTGAAGGCGGTGGGCATCGACGCCTCGCTCCGCCTCGTCGACCCGGCGCAGGCGCAGCGCCGGCGCGACACCTTCGACTTCGACATCATCAGCGCGGCCTTCTCTATGCCGGCGACGCCGGTGGAGAGCCTCGACGCCTTCTTCCACTCCCGCCTCGCCGCGCGGGAGGGCAGCTACAATCTCTGGGGCGTCGCCCATCCGGCGGTGGACGCGCTGATCGAGCGGGGCTCCAAGGTGGAGAGCCGGGAGGAGCTGGTCACGGTCTGCCGGGCGCTCGACCGGGTGCTGCGCGCCTTGCACATCTGGATTCCGAACTGGTACGGCTCGGTGCACCGGGTGGCGCACTGGGACCTGTTCGGCTGGCCCGAGACGAAGCCCGACTACGGCTTCCCCGTCGAGACCACCTGGTGGTTCGATCCGGCCAGGGCCGGGGCGGACAAGGGCTGAGACTTCGGGGGCTGACCCTTCGGGGGCTGGAGGCGGCGCGGCCGCCGGACTGACGCGACGAGGACCTCGGACAGGCGAATGGGCGCATACATCCTCCGCAGGCTGCTCCTGATGATCCCGACGCTGATCGGGATCATGGCCATCAACTTCGTCGTCATCCAGTTCGCCCCCGGCGGGCCGGTGGAGCAGGTGATCGCCCGCCTCCAGGGCACCGACGTCTCGGCCACCGAGCGGATCGGCGGCGGCACCGGCGGCGACTTCGGAGGCGTCCAGCCCGGCGCCGACGCCGGCAGCGAGATCGCCTCGACGTCGAAATACCGGGGCGCGCAGGGCCTGCCGCCGGAGTTCATCGCCGAGCTGGAGCGCGAGTTCGGCTTCGACAAGCCGCCGCTCGAGCGCTTCGGCCTGATGCTGTGGAACTACGCCCGCTTCGACTTCGGCGAGAGCTATTTCCGAGACATCCCGGTGATCGACCTCGTGCTCGAGAAGATGCCGGTGTCGATCTCGCTCGGCCTGTGGATGACGCTGCTCTCCTACGTGATCTCGATCCCGCTCGGCATCGCCAAGGCGGTGCGCGACGGCACCCGCTTCGACGTGTGGACCTCGGGCGTCATCATCGTCGGCTACGCGGTGCCGGGCTTCCTGTTCGCGATCCTGTTGATCATCCTCTTCGCCGGCGGCAACTTCTGGGACATCTTCCCGCTGCGGGGTCTCACCTCGGAGAACTGGGAGGAGCTGTCCTGGCCGGCGCGGATCGCCGACTACTTCTGGCATCTCGCCCTGCCGCTGACCGCGATGGCGATCTCCGCCTTCGCGACCACCACGCTGCTGGTGAAGAACTCCTTCCTCGACGAGATCCGCAAGCAGTATGTGCTCACCGCCCGGATGAAGGGCCTGACCGAGCGGGCGATCCTCTACCGCCACGTCTTTCGCAACGCCATGCTGATCGTCGTCGCCGGCTTCCCCGGCGCCTTCATCGGCGCCTTCTTCGCCGGCAGCCTGCTGATCGAGCAGATCTTCTCGCTCGACGGACTGGGGCTGCTCGGCTTCGAGTCGGTCGTCAACCGCGACTATGCCGTGGTCTTCGCGACGCTCTACATCTTCTCGCTGGTCGGGCTTTTGGTGAACCTCCTGTCGGACCTCACCTACACCTGGATCGATCCCCGGATCGACTTCGAGAGCCGGGAGGTCTGAGACCATGGACACTCCCACGATGAAGGCGCCCTCGGCGCTCGGGCTGCCGCCCAAGCGGCCGTTCCTGACGCCGATCAACCGGCGCCGGCTCGACAACTTCAAGGCCAACCGGCGCGGCTACTGGTCCTTCTGGATCTTCCTCGTCCTCTTCATCGTCACCCTGTTCGCCGAGTTCATCGCCAACGACCGGCCGCTGCTCGTCTCCTACAAGGGCGAGCTGCTGGCGCCGGTGCTGGTCGACTACCCGGAGGAGAAGTTCGGCGGCTTCTTCGCCATCACCAACTACCGCGACCCCTTCATCAAGGACGAGATCGAGGCCAATGGCTGGATCCTCTGGCCGCCGATCCGCTACTCCTACCAGACGGTCAACACCGAGCTGCCGACGCCGGCGCCCTCGCCGCCCTGGTGGCTGCTCGAGCCGGAGGAGCGCTGCAGCGCCTACCCGCTCGGCGTCGAGGACCCGGGCTGCAACTTCGGCAACCTCAACTGGCTCGGCACCGACGACCAGGGCCGCGACGTGGTCGCCCGGCTGGTCTACGGGTTCCGCATCTCCGTCCTGTTCGGGCTGGTGCTGGCGACGGTGTCCTCGATCATCGGCATCGCCGCCGGCGCGGTGCAGGGCTACTTCGGCGGCTGGATCGACCTCGGCCTGCAGCGCTTCATCGAGGTGTGGACGGCGATCCCGACCCTCTACCTGCTGATCATCCTCTCCAGCGTGATCGCGCCCTCCTTCTTCGTGCTGCTCGGCATCCTGCTGCTGTTCTCCTGGGTGGCGCTGGTCGGCGTCGTGCGGGCGGAGTTCCTGCGCGGGCGCAACTTCGAGTACATCACCGCCGCGCGGGCGCTCGGCGTCTCCAACGCGACGATCATGTGGCGGCACCTGCTGCCCAACGCGATGGTGGCGACGCTGACCTTCCTGCCGTTCATCCTCAACGGCTCGATCACCACGCTGACGTCGCTCGACTTCCTCGGCTTCGGCCTGCCTCCGGGGTCGCCCTCGCTGGGCGAGCTGCTCGCCCAGGGCAAGGCCAACCTGCAGGCGCCCTGGCTCGGCCTCGCCGGCTTCTTCGTGATCGCGATCATGCTGAGCCTGCTCATCTTCATCGGCGAGGCGATCCGCGACGCCTTCGACCCGCGCAAGACCTTCACTTGAGGCGAGAGACCATGAGCGAGCCCCTCCTCTCGGTCCAGGACCTCTCGGTCGCCTTCCACCAGGGCGGCCGGACCCTCACGGCCGTCGACCGGATCTCCTTCGACATCCGGGCCGGCGAGACGCTGGCGATCGTCGGCGAGTCCGGCTCGGGCAAGTCGGTGTCGGCGCTCTCGGTGGTCAGGCTGCTGCCCTATCCGGCCGCCTCCCACCCGACCGGCCGGGTGATGTTCGGCGGCGAGGACCTGCTCGCCGCCAGCGACGCGCAGCTGCGGCGGGTGCGCGGCAACCGGATCACCATGGTGTTCCAGGAGCCGATGACCTCGCTGAACCCGCTCCACACCATCGACCGGCAGATCGGCGAGATCCTGAAGATCCACAAGGGGCTCGGCGACAGCGCCGCCCGCCGGCGGACGCTGGAACTCCTCGACGAGGTCGGCATCCCCGACCCGGAGACGCGGCTGAACGCCTATCCGCACCAGCTCTCCGGCGGCCAGCGGCAGCGCGTGATGATCGCCATGGCGCTCGCCAACGAGCCCGAACTCCTCATCGCCGACGAGCCGACCACCGCCCTCGACGTGACGGTCCAGGCGCAGATCCTGAAGCTGCTGAAGGAGCTCCAGGCCAGGCGCGGCATGGCGATCCTGTTCATCACCCACGACCTCGGCATCGTCGAGCGCTTCGCCGACCGCGTCTGCGTGATGACGCAGGGCAAAATCGTCGAGCACGGGCCGACGGCGGAGGTCTTCGCCAACCCCCGCCACGAGTACACCCGCCACCTGCTCGCCGCCGCGCCCAAGGGCGAGCCGCCGAAGGCCGACGCCACCAAGCCGGTGGTGATGGAGACCGAGGGGCTGAAGGTCTGGTTCCCGATCAAGCGCGGGTTCCTGAAGCGGACCGTCGGCCATGTGAAGGCGGTCGACGGCATCTCCGTCACGGTGCGGGCGGGGCAGACGGTGGGCATCGTCGGCGAGAGCGGCTCGGGCAAGACCACCCTCGGCCTCGCTCTCCTCCGCCTCATCTCCAGCGACGGCAAGGTCGCCTTCATGGGCCACGACATCCAGGGGCTCCGGGGCAAGGAGCTGAGGCCGCTCCGCCGCGACATCCAGGTGGTGTTCCAGGACCCGTTCGGCTCGCTGAGCCCGCGCATGTCGGTCGCCGACATCGTCGGCGAGGGGCTGCTGGTCCATGCCCGCGACGTCTCCGCCGCCGAGCGCGAGGCGCGGGTGGTCTCGG
>JAWLBM010000043.1:0-39589 GCA_041687675.1 Pleomorphomonas sp.
ACGCCGCAAAGCCGGTTGGCCGAACTCCTGCCGTGGAACTGGACGGCGACCGCGATCACCGCCAAAGCGGCCTGACCGCGGCCCTCACCGGAGGGTTACCATGATGCTGGAAACGGGATGGGAGAAGTGGCTCGGGTCCGCTGCCGACATTCTCTCCGGTAAGGTCGGCAAGATCCCGGGCCTCAAGCCGCTCCGCCCGTCTGGACCCTACCGCCTGGAGTTCGCGCTCAGTCTTAACAGAGGGGTGCGAAGCGGCTCCGCGCGATCCGCCCCGCGGCAACGGGGCGCGGGATGATATGCTCACACCAGCTGACCACTGAGTATGCGGCAACGCCAGCCTGATGAGGTTCACCCGGCGATCGGCGGCTGTAGCCTTGTCCCGGCGATATCCTTGGATCGAAAACTTCGCCGCCGTTTCTGCACGTCGCCGATCGCGGCGACGTCGTTCCCGGCGTCGGCAGTGCCGGCGTCCAAGTCCGGCCGGGCGGGGCGACGTCGGACGCTGGCGTCTTCACCGCACCTCCGTGTCAGGCGTGAAACCTGCCTCCTTGACAGCCTCGACGGCGCATTCCTCGTCGTGATCAGATGTGTCGCCACTCACCCCGACGGCAGCGACGAGGTCTCCGTCGCCCGATCGGACGATCACACCACCGGGGACGGGGACAAGTCGGCCGCCCGACGCAGCGGAAATGGCAGTGAAAAAGCCGGGCATCTTCTCGGCGCGGGCGGCGAGGGCTCGTGAAGAAAGGCCCATTCCAAGTGCGCCCCAAGCTTTGCCGAAGGCAATCTCGTGGCGCAGTATCCCCGACCCGTCGCTGCGCTTTGAAACGATGATGTGGCCACCCGGATCCAGCACAACCACGGTGAGCGGCGCAAATCCCTTCTCCACGCCCAGTTCGAGACACCTGTCCGCAATCCGGTCGGCGATGGCTAGGCTCATTACCATTGTTGCTACCTCTCGGCAGTATCAGGTCGCACCGTGCGAGGAAGCACGCTCTGCGAGGCGCCGCATATACCTGGCGAGGTCTAGAACGTATCTCTCGTGGTGCGCGGTCCCGACCCTCTTGTCTCCCTCATACACGTCGACCTCGAACTCTATCTTCGGACCGTCCGTCGACCGCACCACGGCCTCGGCACGGACCCGGGCTCCCCTCAGGCTCGGTCCGAGGTGCCGGACATCGACCCTTGTCCCGACGCTAGTCGTCGTCTCGTCGAGGAAAGGCTGCAGGGCATCGATCGCGGCCCGTTCCAGGAGGGAGACCATGTTTGGAGTGGACAGGATCTTGTATTCGCCCCGCGTGGTGCAATGTTCGTCGCCGACCACGATCTCCGAATGGCCCTGAGCCCCGATGGTTACGTCGACCTCCATGGCCTTGCTCCGTTCAGTTAGTTCGCTCCCGGTGGACCTTTCTGGTACGCCTCGGCCCAACCGGCTGCGCACCGTTCGCCCGCCTGGTTTTCGGCCCATATACTGACACGAACGCGCTCGTGCCCGTCGACGCTGTCCAGGGCCTCTACCTCCCCGTGGGTGGCGATGACGTCGTCGGCATAGACCGGTCGGAGCCACCGCATCGAGACACGGCCACCTTCGATCCAGCCGATCCCGAAGGCACGCTCCATCATCTCGTGCACGAATGCGAGGACGTTCTGGCCCGAAGCAAAGGTCTTCTTCATGCCGCCGACTGCGGCGGCGGCGGGATCATTGTGGGCGGTTGAGCCGCGGTCCCAGACCACTGACTCGAACGCGATCATCCGCTCTGTCGTGATCTGGTGTGTGACGCCCGGGATGATATCTCCCACTGCTAGTCGCGTTCCCATTTCCTGGCCACCTCCGAGAAGAGCGGTTTGGAGGGAAGGGCTGCCAGCCCCACAAGTCGGCTCTTTTCGATGAGCCGGCCACTGTCATCAGTCGTCGTGGATTCGACCACGATGTAGGGCTTATCGCGGCGGATGTACTTGTCGACAATGACCGCTTCCACCCTCAGGATGGAGCCAGGCCGGACGGCTCCGAAATACTCAGCCTCGATCCCGACGTTCATGAGGGTTTGCTTGCCGAAGGTCTGGACGAAAGCCCGGAGGGGATGGCGGCCCGCAACCGTCGGATATGCAGCGGTAGGGTTCTCCACAGTGTCGCGATATGCCGCCAGCATTTCTTCAGAAACGATGTACTCGAACGGCTGCAACCGCTCGCCGATCTGCACTCGGTCCCACAGCCAGTCCCGGACTTCGTTTGACACGGCTACCTCCCGCTTTCCGGACGCTGAACATCGTCCCCGCCTACGCCTGCCTCGCGCCTCCGGCCTGTCATGAGGCGCACCAGCCAGGGTGCGAGCAAAATGAGAGCAGCACCGCCAAGAATGGTTGCCGCGAGCGGGCGCTCGACGAAGATCAGCCAGTCGCCTCTCGACCCGATGAGTGCACGCCGGAATTCGGTCTCGAGCATGGGACCAAGCACCAGCCCTAGGATCACTGGGGCCAGGGGATAGCGGTAGCGCCGGAGAACAAACCCGACGACGCCGATTCCGTAGGCGACGAATAGATCGACCACGTTCCGGTTGAGGCTGTATACGCCGAGGGTGCTGAAGGCGAGTATGATCGGGTAGAGCAGCGCCTCTGGGATTTTCAGAAGCTTGACCCACATGCCGACCAGGGGGAGGTTGAGCACCAGCAGCATGAGGTTGCCGACATAAAGGCTTGCTATCAGCCCCCACACCAATTCTGGGTGATAGGTCAGCAAGAGCGGTCCCGTGTTGATTCCGTATCCCTGGAAGGCCGACAGCATAACCGCTGCTGTAGCCGAACCGGGTATTCCCAACGTGAGGAGCGGAACGAGCGCGCCGCCGGCGGAAGCGTTGTTGGCTGCCTCGGGTCCTGCCACGCCCTCGATCGCACCTTGACCGAATTTCTCCGGGTGGCGCGAGATGTTGCGTTCGATGGCATAAGACAGGAAGGCCGCGATCGTGGCGCCGGCGCCCGGGAGGGCACCCACGAAGAAGCCCGCGCCGGATCCGCGGATCCAGGGGGCCCAGGACCGGCGCCACTCCTCTTTCGTCATCCAAAGCGACCCCGCCTGGATAAGCCTCGGCTCCGTCTTGCCGCGCAGGTTCCCGAGTCCGAACAGAACCTCGCTGATGGCGAACAGCCCGATGGCCGCAACCACGACATCGATCCCGTCGAACAGTGAAGGGACGCCGAACGTGAAGCGGAGTTGCCCACTGGTGTTCTCAATACCCACCATTCCGAGGGAAAGGCCGAGCAGGGTCGCGAAAGCGGCCTTCCATGGCTGCCCGCCGCCAATGGCCGTGACCGTGCAGAGCGACAGGACCATGAGGGCGAAGTATTCGGCCGGGCCGAAGCGCAGAGCGAACTCGACCAGCGGTTCGGCAAGTATCATCAGGCCGAAGGTTGCTATTGTTCCGGCGACGAAGGACCCGATCGCGGATGTCGCAAGCGCCGCTCCCGCTCTCCCCTTCCGCGCCATTTGGTAGCCGTCGATGGCGGTGACCACGGACGAACTTTCACCCGGCGTGTTGATGAGGATCGTCGTCGTCGATCCGCCGTACATTGCACCGTAGAAGATGCCGCCGAACATAATGAATGCGCCGATCGGGTCCACGAGGTGGAACGTGAACGGCAGCAGCAGGGAGATCGCAAGGGATGGACCGATCCCCGGGAGGATGCCGATCGCAGTACCGACGGTTGCGCCGAGCAACGCGGTCAGCAGGTACGTCGGCTGGAGCGCCACGGCGAAGCCGGACAGGATGCCTGTGAAGCTGTCCATCGGATTGGGGCCCTCAGAAGTAGCCCTCGAGGATCCCGTTCGGCAGCCGGATCCTGAGCACGTATGTGAATAGGGAATAGAAGGCGAGGGCGAAGACAACGGCGACGGCGAGGTTCCGTGGCCAACGGTCTCTGGAGAAGAACGTCGCGAGGGCGAAGACAAAGAGGCTCAGTGCGACCACGAATCCCAAAGTTTCGAGCAGAAGAAAAAGCGAGAGGAGGGCTCCGAGTACGACGACCACGGCGCGGCGGTCGCCGACGTGGACCTCGTCGTCTTCCCCGGGCACGAACGCATCGTCGCCCCCGCCGCGCCCGAGACCGCTCGCAGCGTCCCGATGGACTCTGAGGCGCTGCATGAGGAGCGGAATCGAGACGATGATCATCAGCACGCCCGCGATGATCGGGAATGTCCGGGGGCCAACGACCACGTTGCGCGGCGGTTCCGGAACCATCGTCGCCTGCCAGATGAACCAGATCGCGAACGCCGGGATCAGGATGGTGAAGATCGTCTCCACCACCCTGGCCGCACGGCCCTCATGACGAGGGGCTTGGTTCATTTCAGCAGGCCGAGGTTTTGCAGGATTGAGCGGTACACCTCGTGGTCGGCGTCGAGCGAAGCTTTGAACTCGTCCGTGGTCTGGAAGGCGTCCACCCACTGGTTCTGCTTCAGCGCCTCCTGCCAACCGTCGGACTTCACCATCTTAGTGAGGGCGTCCTCCCAGTAGTCGACGGCGTCCTGGGGCATTCTGGGTGGACCGAAGATCCCGCGCCACGTCTCGGTCTCGACGTCGTAGCCCTGCTCCTTGAAGGTCTGGAAGTCAGCGTACCGCCCGCCAAGGCGGTCGGCGGAACTCACGGCCAGAACCCGCATTCTCCCCGCTTCGACGAGGTCGATGAGATCAAGTCCACCAAGGCCGACATCCACGTGACCACCAAGGATTGCCGCGTTGGACTCGCCGCCCGAGTAGGGCACGTAAGTCAAATCGACCGGATTCACTCCGAGGTCGCTTGCGAACTTGGACACCGTGATGTGGTCAGTGTTACCCACGGTTGCCCCTCCAAAGGAAAGGCTGCCGGGATCTTCCTTCAAGGCTGCGGCGACCTCGTCAAGGCTCTGAATTGGCGAATCCGTCCGAACGACCATCATTACGTACTCGGAGAACAACTTCGCGATTGGCGTCAGATCCTTATAGGAGTGCTCCGTGCCTTGAAGCAGCGGCGTGAGGTGGACATGCAGAGCGATTCCAAGCAGGCTATGATCATCGTCCGGCCTGTTCTCTGCCATCTCCGCCATGCCTAGCGCGCCACCGGCTCCCGGCATGTTGGTGACTTGAATGTTTTGGTCGACGATGCCCTCGTCGTTCAGAACGCGGGCAACCGTTCGTCCGAACAGGTCGACGCCACCCCCCGGGGAAAACGGTATGATCAGTTCGATCGGCTTGTTGGGATAGTCACTCTGGGCGTACGCGCTATCTAAGCTGACAAAGGCTGCCGAAAGTGAAAATACTGAGACAATGCCCGCGCGTGCGCCATTCAGTAGTAAAGTTCTCCTATTCATTTTGTATTCCTCCCGTTAGGTGAATTTTTGAACGGTTGACCCGCCACTTTTGATGCCGCCCTTTTATCGCCGACGGTTCTGCTGGACTAAATAATTCCTCTTTCCTTCAGACTCTCGTATTTCTTCTCGAAGCCGAGCGTCTCGAGGACGGCCCTGGTGTGCTCGCCAAGCGCAGGGGCCGGTGTGCGAATGCCGCCGGGCGTGCCCGAAAGTTTCACTGGAAGCCCGAGGAGACGAAGGTCCCCCGCAGTCGGATGACGCTGCATGTGGACCATGTCGCGGGCGCGTAGATGCTCGTCATCCACCATTTGTCCCACGGTGTTTACGGGAGACGCCGGGACGCCAGCGTCTACCAGCAACTTCACCCACTCGGGGGTCGGCCGGGTAGCGAATATCTCTGCCAGGATCGCGTGAAGCTCCGCAGCATTTGCGGTGCGCTGGTCACGGGTCCGGAATCGCTCCTCTTCGGCGAGGTACTCCAGGTCCATGGCTCGAACGAACCGCTCCCACAGAGCCGGATAGCTGGCGAACACCGTCAGATAACTGCCGTCGGATGTTTTGAAGAAACCCGACGGGGCATTGCCGTCATTCTTTCGACTCTGCTCGCGCCCCCGCGTCTTCGCGTGGTCGTGCATCGCGACGGGGCTGTACATTAGCGAGACCCCCGCCTCGACGAGCGATGTCTCCAGTTCCTGGCCTTGCCCCGTCCGCAGTCGCCTGACGTAGGCGGCTAACGCGCCGTTGCTGGCCCACATGGCGGCGACGATGTCGCAAAGCGCGGTGCCGACCGGGACCGGCGGCCGTCCGTCTACCATTGAGGTCGCCGCTAACCCGCTCTCGGCGAGCGCGATCATGTTGACGCCCGGAAGACCCGCTTTGGGGCCGGTCTCTCCGTATCCTGAGATCGTCACGTAGACGAGGCCCGGGTTCACCGATTTCAGATCATCGTAGGCGAGACCCAGTTTCTTCATGACTCCGGGGCGAAAATTCTGGACCAGGATATCTGTGGTCCTGATCAGCTCGAAGAAAATCTCCTTACCTTCCGGCTGCTTGAGATCAATGGTCACGCTTTTCTTGTTGCGGTGAAGCATCATGAATATGACGCTCTCGCCATTGACATAGGGATATCCGCCGCGTGCCTCGGGCTCCTGTCGGGGACTCTCGACCTTGATGACCTCGGCGCCCATGTCGCCCAGGATCATCCCGCAATAGGGCCCGGCCCAGGCATGCGTCAGTTCGACGACGCGGACGCCGTCCAGCGGACCGTCTACCATCAGCGAGTTCCTTCCTCGGAAGTGGTCTGGTCAAGCCAGCTGCAGGACGTCGAAGGCAGTCCGGCGGTGGTGACCCGGCCGGCGGCCGTCTTGATGCCGTCCTGGTTCTCGCACCACACGTCGAGCTCGACGTGCTGCCGGGCTCCGTCGCCGACGATAGCCCTCACGACCGCGTGAGGCGTGATGCGGTCGCCGCCGTAGACCGGGTGGATGTAGCGAACGGAGATCGAACCGCCGTAGACCCAATTGTCGCCGAAGTTGTGTTCGAGTAGCTCGTGCAGAAAGGCCATTTGATTTTGACCGGACGCCAGGGGACGCGCCAATCCGTCCTTCTTCGCTGCCTCCGGATCGCTGTGCGAGTTGCTTCCCCTGTTCCAGACGACATGCTCGAACTCGACCATCTTGTCCTCGGAGACATGACGCACGAACGTTGGAAGTTCCTCCCCGATCTGAAGCTTTCTGGCTGTTTCAGACGCCATGGCTTCCTCCCGCCGACGAGCTATTTGCCCCACTTCTTGGCAACGGCCTCGAGTGCCGGTTTGCGTACGTCCCGCGCCAGTCCCACAAGTCTGCTGATCTCGATCAGCCGGCCGTCCTCATCGACGGCCTCCGCTTCCACGATCAGGTAAGGCTTCTCTCGCCTGATGTACTTGTCCACAATCCGTGCGCTGACGATGATCCTCTTCCCTGCCAGCGGCGGATTGAAATAACGGGAGTCGTGACCCGTGTTCGGCACCCGGAGTACATGCTTGTACTTCCGATAGAAGAGATTTGCTGGATGCCGGGCCGCTACAGTCGGATAAGCCGCACGAGGATTGTCGACTACGCGCCGGTAGTCGGCAATCATCTGCGCAGTCATGACGTATTCCATCGAGCCGAGATCCTCTCCGACCTCGATGGCGGTCCAGGCGGCCGGCACGTCCAGCGTCATCTCCCATCTCCCAACATGGCATTCGGTGTATCCGAGGCTACCGCGCGTGGAGCATCTCCAGCCGGGCCTTGATACTGTTCTCCAAGTGCCGCCTCACGGCCCTCTCGGCTTCCGCCGGATCCCGATTTCGAAGTGCATCGACAATCGCGAGGTGTTCCTCAATGACCGTCCGGCTGACCGCTTCCGGACTCACCAGTCGACCCAGGCTTCGAAACAGGGCGATCTGCTCCCGCATGCTGTCCATGATCCGGATAATTCTGCTGTTTCGAGACTTCCGCACGAAGTAGTTATGGAATTCAGCTCCGATCCTCTGCCATTCCGCATTGGAGCGCTCGTCTCGTTCCGGATCCGCGATGAACTTCTGAAAAGCTTCCTCGAAGCGTTCGAGATCGGATTTCTCCACGTTCGGGCAGCTCAAACGCGCAGCAACGGGCTCAAGACCGACGCGGACGTCGTAGATCTCGACCAGATCTTCGATCGAGTATGAGACGACGAAGGCGCCTTTCCCCTGCACGATCTCGACTAGGCCATCGTGTTCAAGCCTCAGGATCGTTTCGCGGATGGGTGTCCGACTCACTCCGAGGCGTTCAGCGATGGTCCGCTCTATCAGCGGCTGCCCCTTGCTGAGCTCACCATTGAGGATGAGGAGTTTCAGCTTCTCGTAAGTCGTCTCCGCGTCGGCGCTCCCCGCTGGCATCCTCGCTCCTCTTCCATCCGTCTCCGTGCCGCTAGAATACGCGTGGTATACCAAGAGTCAACCGGCAGTGTGCTAGTGGCTCTGAGCCGCCCCTGCTAAGTGGCTGCCGGTGCATTATGTCTAGATCGAGCCAATCCGATTTGCCCCGGCGCCATTGCCGGGCGAAGGTCCCAGCTTCCAGAGCGGCTCCTGCATGGCATCCTTTCGAGAATCCCTCACTCCTCTTTCGGTACCGATCTTCCGCGCCATCTGGCTCGCGAACCTGTCGTCGAACTTCGGCGCGCTGATCCAGTCGGTCGCCGCAGCCTGGCTGATGACCTCGCTGACCCAATCGGCCGACCTGGTGGCTTTCGTCCAGGCCTCGGCGACGCTGCCGATCATGCTGTTCTCGCTCGTCTCGGGAGCCCTCGCCGACAGCTACGACCGCAGGCGGATCATGCTGTTCGCCCAGGGATTCATGCTCGCCGTCTCGCTGCTGCTGGCTCTGCTCGCCTACATGGGCGCGGTGACGCCCTGGTCGCTGCTGGCGCTCACCTTCCTGATCGGCACCGGCACGGCGCTCAACAATCCGTCCTGGCAGGCCTCGGTCGGGGACATCGTGCCGCGTGCGGACCTCCCGGCGGCCGTGGCCCTCAACAGCATCGGCTTCAACATCACCCGGAGCGTCGGTCCGGCCATTGGCGGGGCCATTGTCGCGGCGGCGGGGGCAGCCGCCGCCTTCGCCGTCAACGCCGCGAGTTATCTGCCGCTGATCGTCGCGATTGCGCGATGGAGGCCGGGGATCCAGCGGCCGAGCCTGCCGAGGGAAACGCTGCGCTCAGGCGTGATGGCCGGCGTCCGATACGTGGCGATGTCGCCGAACATCGGGCGGGTCTTGATCCGCTCGTTCGTGTTCGGCTTCGGGGCGATCTCGATGCAGGCGCTGCTGCCGCTCGTTGCGCGTGATCTCCTGGGCGGCGGTGCGCTGACCTACGGACTGCTTCTCGGCGCGTTCGGTGCCGGCGCGATCGGCGGAGCGTTTCTCTCTGGAGGTCTGCGCGGCCGGCTCACCGGCGAGGCGATCGTCCGGATCGCCTTCCTCGCCTTCGCCGCCGGGGTCATCGTCGCCGCCTGGAGCCGGATCCCGGTCGTGACCGCCCTCGGGCTCGTCCTGGCCGGATCGGGCTGGGTGCTCGCGCTGGCGCGCTTCAACGTCACGGTCCAGCTGGCGAGCCCGCGCTGGGTGGTCGGGCGGACGCTGTCGATCTACCAGACCGCCACGTTCGGCGGCATGGCGGCGGGGAGTTGGACCTTCGGGCTTCTCGCGGACGCGCACGGCGTATCAGCCGCGCTCACCCTCGCCGCCGTCGTCCTACTCGCCGGGGCGGCGCTCGGGCTCGCCGCATCGATCCCGGAGGACTCGACACTCAGTCTCGATCCGGCGAACCGGTTCCGGGAACCCGAACTCGGCCTTGAGATCAAGCCGCGCAGCGGCCCGATCCTGGTGATGATCGAGTTCGAGATCCACGAGGCCGATACGGAAGCCTTCCTTAAGCTCATGTCGGAACGACGCCGGATCCGCCGGCGGAACGGGGCCAGAAACTGGAACCTTGCCCGCGACCTCGAGCGTCCGAGTCGATGGGTCGAAAGCTATCACGCGCCGACCTGGACCGAGTACGTTCGGCACAACCAGCGCGCCACCTTCGCCGACGCCGCCATCGCCGACCAGTTGCGCGCCCTCCACTGTGGCGACCACCCGCCCCGCGTCCAGCGGCTTATAGAGCGGCCGACCAATTGGGCCGACCTCGCCGGGGCGCCCATGACAGGCGAGCAATTCCATTGAAGGCTGATGGCTCACAGGAGGACGCGTACTGCAAAGACGCAGCCGGGTCACCTCCCGGTCACCGTCGCGCCCCTTCTCTGCTGTTCACTCTGGTCCAACCTAGTTCGCCCCCGTCCAATTCGCCCGCCCGGCCCGAACCGCGTCCTCCGGCGCACGCAAATGCACTCGGGTGAACTACAATGTTCGATAGCGACGCCCCAATTTGTCTCTTGCCAAGGTTGGGGTCGAGGGTTCGAATCCCTTCGCCCGCTCCAGTTTCCGACGACACGAGAGCCGCGGGAAACCGCGGCTTTTGTCATTTCCGGGCGGTGGGAATCGCGGCAATCGGGGTTGCCGGGGGGTCGGGTCACCGCTCGGTTGCGCGGGGTGGCGGTGACCTGCCAGGGTCGCCCGTGAAACGCGCCACAGGGGTTCCATTCTGGCCGATGCCTGGACCCAGCGGACCGCGACGCGACTGGCCTCCGCGCCATGCACAGTCTCCGCGTCCCGGCGGCAATTTCCGTTGAACGTATAAACGCGAACTCGGCCGCGGCCGCTCGGATGGCAATGGGCGCGAACGGCGTGGAATTCAAAGCCCGGGCCGGGCGCGAAGTTCTCCACCCCCGCCGCAGTCGCGGTGCTACAGTCCAGCCGGGTTGAAAGACACTCCAAGGCATCTGGGACAGTGGTGGAACGCGGCATGCAAAACGGACCGGAGCCGAGCCCTGAGCAACTGGTGAAAATCCCGGAGCTTGCTGACGCGCTGGAGAGCAACCGTTTCAAGCAATTCCTCGACTACGTCCCGTTCGGCGTCGCGGTGGCGGAGCTGCAGCCGAGCGAGCGCATCATCTACATCAATCGCGAGTTCGAACGGTTGGTTGGAAGGTTGCCCCCGGAACGGGACGGGGAGACCTGGACGGCCGTGCCGGGTTGCAGGGGTGGCGGCGAGGCCGGCCCTGCCAGTCTCGCCGCTGCGATCGTCGTCGGTCAGGATTACCTCGGGTACTTCGTCCTCGAAGGCGCCGACGGCCGGCTCGGCGTTGACGCCTGGGCCAACATCATTGAGGACGAGACCGGCGCCGCCCTCTTCCGCCTGGTCGCCATCGCCGAGACCGGCCCCCGCAACGAGGACCAGATCGCGGCGTTGGAGGAGCGGATCCTGGCGAAGGACACGCTCCTTCGGGAGCTCCAGCACCGGGTGAAGAACAACCTCCAGATGATCACGGCACTGATCCGCCTCGAGGTCCGAAGCCTCCCGCAGGATGCACCGCAAAGCGCGCTCGACCGGCTGGCCGGCCGGATCGACGCGCTGGCGACGCTCTACGACGCCCTGTCCCATGCCGATCCGGCCGAAAGCGTCGACCTCGGCGTTTACCTTAGCCAGATCGCCTCGTCGGTGCTGCAGGCCCACGCGCGCGAGGGCATCCGCCTCGACCTCGGCGTCGACACCTGGCCGGTGTCGGTGAACGTCGCGATGCCGACGGGACTGGTGGTCAACGAACTTCTCACCAACGCTCTGAAGCACGCCTTCGTTGGGCGCAGCGGTGGAACCATCACGCTTCGCAGCACGGTCGACCAGCGCGGTTGCCTGGTGACGGTCGCCGACGACGGTGTCGGCCTTCCCAAAGGCGTTTCCTGGCCCTCACCGGGCAGGCTCGCGGCGCTGATCGTGGAGTCGTTGCGCGAGAACGCCCGGGCGGAGATCGTGGTGACCTCCGAGCCCGGCAAGGGCGTTTCCGCGTCGATTTTCTTCACCCGATCCGATGCTTTACGCGCTGATTAGCGGACCGCAACAAAACGGCCGGGCCACCTCTCGGTCACCGTCGCGCCGCTTCGCTTCAGTTCGCCTGGTCCAATCCCGTTCGCTCTCGTCCAACTCGCCTGCCTCGCCCGAACCCCGTACCCCGGCGCACTCGGGTGAACTGCAACGTTGAATAGAGGCGCCCCAATTTGTCTCTTGGCATGGTTGGGGTCGAGGGTTTGAATCTCTTCGCCCGCTCCAGTTTCCGATGACACAAAAGCCATGGGAAACGGCGGCTTTTGTCATTTTCGGGCGGTGGGAATCGCCGCGATCGGGACTCGCGACCGGCGTCGGGTCACCGCTCGGTCATGCGGGGCGGCGGGCACTGGCGAGACCGGGACGACGCCAGGACAGGGCCGCCGCAAAGCAGGCGGGGCGGTAATGCCTGTCCCGCCCGAACGGCCGAGGACAGGTTGGTCGTCATGTGCGCCTTGCCGGCGGGCTTCCGGTCGCGAAGGTCCAGGCGATCGGAGTTTCGGGGGCATAGCGGCAGAAGGTGCCCGTGCGGATACTGTTGCGGAGGTGGCGACCGAGCAGCGGGTGGTCCGCCTCGACCCGTCGCACGGCATGGCGGATGCGCCAGGTGACGGCGGTGCGCGCCTTCTCCACCTGGTCGCCCAGCCGGCGGGCGCGACCGCCGATGCCGAGCGCTGCGGAAAGCGCCGCGACCAGCCGGTCGTGCTCCTCGCGTGCCCGCTCGGCCCGCCCGGAATCGTTGTCGGATTCGGCGTCCTCGATCTCCTCTCGAAGGTCCCGGAGGCGTGCCTTCACGGCGGCGCGTGCCTTCTCGTCCAGCACGGCCCCGCCCGGGGCCAGGACCTGCCGGCCAGCCAGATCAAGGCAGTGGATGTCCTCGCCCGGCCTGGCGAGCAACTGGCGCAGGTCGGCAAGCCCGCGCAGGCCCGGCAGCACGGCCCGCCGGCCGCCGTATTCGACGATCCATCCGGCCCCTGCGTGCGCGAGGATGCCCCGCGCCTCGTCCGGCGCCGCGACGGCCGACGATGACGGCGACGCGGGCGCCTCGAGCCGGTCGAAGCCGTCGCGGAGAAAAGCGATGTCTTCCTCGCGCCGGAAAGGGTTGACCTCGAACAGCCATGCCCGGGGCGCGCCGGGATCGAAGGCCGCGCCGAAGGCGATCTTCTCCCGGTAGGCGTCGAGATAACGGGCGTACTCGACCCGGGCCTCCTCCACCCGGCCGAGCCGCGCATAGGCGAAGGCGATGTAGGCGGGGGCGTCGACGAAGGGAATGGCGTCCGACAGGGCGCGGCAGGCGATCGCCTTTTCGAAGTCGCCGGCGAACGCATGGGCGAAGGCGGCCACGACATGAAGAGCGGCCGGGTGGTGAGGGTGAAGCCGGCAGGCGAGGTCGAGCCGCTCCAGGGCCTCCTCGGGGCGGCCCAGGTAGACGTCGAGAACCGCCGACTGGGCCAGGACGTCCGAATCATGGGGGCAGAGGGACAGCGCACGGTCGAGATACCAGGCGGCCTGCTCCCAGGCGCTGCGGAACAACGCGACCTTTGCAAGGACGAGGTGCACCATGGCATCGCTGTCGTCGAGTTCGAGCGCTTCGTGGGCGTGGGCATAGGCCTTCCGGCTCGCCTCGTCGAAGCGGCTCCAGAACTGGCAGCTCCATTCGTTGAACCAGCTTAGGGCGATGCCGGCATGGGCCCGGGCGAGCAGCGGATCGAGCTTCAGCGCCTCGACGAAGCACGCCCGGGCGGCTTCGTCGGCATCGAGCGTGCCCTCGCGCACCAGCTTCAGCCCCCGCACCGTCAATTCGTAGGCGGCGAGGCCCGCGGCGGGGTGGCGGCGTGACGCTGTGAGAACAGCCTCTTCCAGCCGCACGTTCAACGTCGCGGCGATCCGGGCCACCACCTGCCCGCCGAGGTCGTCCGGGTCCGATCCCGTGACGTGCAGACGCTCGCCCCAGACCTGGACGCCGGCCCGGGCGTCCGCCAGCGTCAGCGTCAGGCCGAGCCCTCCGTCCTGCCGCCTGAGGCGCCCCCGGAGCACGTGGGTGGCGCCAAGGGTCTCTGCGATCATCCCGTCGGCCTCGCTGCCGACCGCCGCGGCAGAGGCGGGTGCGATCACCCGCAGCCCCCGGAACCTAGTGAGCTCGGAGCAGATGTCCTCGTGGAGACCTTCGGCGAGGACTCCCTCCTCCGCGGCCGACAGGAAGGGAAGGACGGCCACGGTCGGCCGGCCGTCGTCGCGCGTCAGCGGGGCGTTCGTCATGGGCCAACCCGGTGTGTTCGCCCGAGGGTACTCCCAGCGGCCCCGGCTTCAAAGCGCCCTCACATCGTGAGGCTGCGCCTCACGCCTTTTAGAGGCATGGGGCGCACCGGACCGGGTGCGTTCTCGGCATCAGGAGGTAGAAGACGATGACCCGTGTGAACGACGACCTCGGCCTGGGGCTGACCGGCGCCGATCGGACCGCCGCCGACCGCTACGCGGCGGCGGTCCGGCTCCTGCAATGCTACCGCGGCGACCCGGTCGCCGAAGTGGACGCGGCGCTGGACCAGTCCCCCGGCTTCGCCATGGCGCATGCGCTGAAGGCGTGGCTGCATCTGCTCGGCACCGAGCCCGCCGGGCTGCCCGTCGCCCGCGAGGCGCTGCTGGCCGGCGAGCGCCTGGCGACCAGCGACCGCGAAAAAGGCCACTTCGCCGCCATCCACCACCTGGCCGAGGGCCGCTGGCACGCGGCGGGACGCGTCCTCGAGGACGTCACCGCCGCCGAGCCGCGCGATGCGCTCGGCCTGCTCGCCGGGCACCAGATCGACTTCTTCACCGGCAACAGCCGGATGCTGCGCGACCGGATCGCCCGGGCGCTGCCGTCCTGGGACGCCGGGATGCCCGGTTACCACAGCCTCCTCGGCATGCACGCCTTCGGGCTGGAGGAGACCGGCGACTATGCCCGGGCGGAGGCGGCCGGCCGGCGCGGTGTCGAATCCGAGCCGCGGGACGGCTGGTCGCAACACGCGGTGGCCCATGTGCTGGAGATGCAGAACAGGACGGAAGAGGGAATTCGCTGGATGCGCTCCAACGACGGGTGGACCGGCGACAGCTTCTTCCAGGTGCACAACTGGTGGCACCTCGCCCTGTATCACCTGGAGCGGGGCGAGGTGGACGCGGTGCTGGCGCTGTTCGACCGCGAGATCTACGGGAGCCGCTCGGGCGTGGTCCTCGACATGGTGGACGCCTCGGCCCTGCTCTGGCGCCTCCATCTGCGCGGCGTGGACGTCCGGGACCGCTTCGCCCTGGTGGCGGACAACTGGGCCCCGATCTCCACCGCGGGCACCTATGCCTTCAACGATGTCCATGCCGTGATGGCCTTCGTCGGCGCCGGACGGCGCGACGACGCGCTCGCGGTGCTCGCGGCGCAGGACGAGGCGATGGCCGGCCCGGGGGACAATGCGGCCTTCACGGCCGAGGTCGGCCGTCCGGTCGCCGAGGCCCTCGTCGCCTTCGGCGATGGAGACTACGCCCGGGCCGTGTCGCTGCTGCGGCGCGCGCGGCCCGTGTCGGCCCGGTTCGGCGGCAGCCACGCCCAGCGCGACGTGATCGACCTGACGCTGATCGAGGCGGCCCTGCGTGCCGAGGACGCGGCGCTCGCCAGGGCGCTTGCGGCGGAGCGGGACGCCCGGCGCCACGAAAGCCCGCTCACCCGGTTGTTCGTGCGACGGGCCAAGGCCCTCGCCGCGTGAGGAGGACGATTCCGTGACCATCGCCCTGAGAAAGCTCGCGGCCGAGCCCGCCGCCGTCGTGCCCGTCCTCGTCGAGGCGTTCGTGGACGACGCCGCCGTCCGCATGCTCTACCCGGACGACCGGGACTATCGCCGTCACTTCCCGCAGTTCGTGCTGGCCTTCGGCGGCGGAGCGTTCGAGGCCGGGACGGCCGACCGCAGTCCCGGCGGGGACGGCGCGGCGCTCTGGTATCCTCCCGGCGTCGAGCCGGACGGCGAGGCGATCATGGCCTGCCTCGAGGCCTCGGTGCCGGCGGATCGCCTCGACCGGATGCGCGCCGGCATGGAGTTGCAGGCGAGCCTGCACCCGCATGCGCCCCATTGGTAACTGCCCTGGATCGGCGTGCGTCCGGGCGCGCGTGGCCGCGGGATCGGCGGCGACCTGCTCCGCCGCGGTCTCGCCCGAGCCGACGCCGACGGCCTGCCGGTCTACCTGGAGGCCACCGGACGGCGCAGCGCCGCGCTCTATGCCCGCTTCGGCTTCGAGGCGCTGGGCAGTGTTGTTTGGCCCGGCTACCCGGAAATCATCGGCATGTGGCGGTCGGCACCGCCGGGCTGAGCCAGAGCACAAGGGCCGCCCCGTCGCGCTCCGCGCGCTCGGCGGCGGCCCATGCGGCGTTCCCGACAGCGAGGACCGCCACGATCAGCCGGATCCTCTCGCGCCCGCCACCCAGCGGGGCGGACGATCCCGGAGGGGCTTCCGGACCAGCCTGCCGGGGCAAACCCGGGCAACGATCCGGCCCGAGCGCACCTTCGCTCGGGTGCGTCCGTTCTCGATGGTTGACGTCGGCGCCGCGTTTCGCCCACACTTGCCGGTGGTTTCGCAGAGGGGAGGGTGCCGTGGCGGCAGATGTCTTCACGGGTGCCAACCGCTGGCGACGGTTCGACGACTGGGACCGCCGACCGCTCCGCCTCGACAATTTCGCCGCCGAGGACCCCGAGAACGGGTTTTCCGCCATGCGGGGGGCGCGGGACCCGAGCCCCTCGGTGGAGGTCCGCGACGGCCGCATCGTCTCGCTCGACGGGACGCCCGAAGCGGCCTTCGACATGATCGACCTGTTCATCGCTCGCTATCACCTCGACCCTTCGATGGTCGAGGAGGCGATGGCGATGCCGTCGATCGAGGTCGCCCGCATGCTGGTCGACCCCAACGTGCCGCGCGACCGCCTGGTGCGCCTCGCCCACGGAATGACGCCCGCCAAGCTCGCCGAGGTTGTGGCCCACCTCAACGCGCTCGAGATCGCCTTCGCCTACAGCAAGATGCGGGCGCGGCGCACGCCGGGCAACCAGGCGCACGTCACCAACGCCAAGGACGACCCGCTGCAGCTCGCCGCGGACGCGGCCTGTGCCGTCGCCTTCGGTTTCGACGAGATCGAGACGACCATGCGCGTCTCGCGCAACGCCTGGGCGAACGCGCTCGCCTGCTGCGTCGGCGCGGCCGTCGGCCGGGCCGGCGTGCTGTTCCAGTGCTCCAGCGAGGAGGCCGAGGAACTGCGGATCGGCATGGCGGGCTTCACCTCCTACGCCGAGACGGTCTCGGTCTACGGGACGGAGCGCTCCTTCATCGACGGCGACGATACTCCCTGGTCGAAGGCCTTCCTCGCCTCGGCCTACGCCTCCCGCGGCATCAAGATGCGGTGCACCTCCGGCGCCGCCTCCGAGCTGCTGATGGGCCACCACGAGTCCAAGTCGCTGCTCTATCTCGAGGCGCGCTGCCTCTGCATGCAGCGGGCCATGGGGGTGCAGGGGACCCAGAACGGCGGCATCGACGGCGCCCCGCTCGCCAGCACCGTGCCGGGCGGCGTGCGCGAACTCATGGCGGAAAACCTCGTCGCCGTCTGGCTCGACCTCGAATGCGCGTCCGGCAACGACGCGCGGTCCTCGGAATCGGAGATCCGCGTCGGGGCCAAGATCCTGCCGCTGCTGATCGCCGGTTCCGACCTCATATGCTCCGGCTTCGGTTCGATCCTGAAGTACGACAACTCCTTCAACCCGTCCTCCTTCAACGGGGAGGAGATGGAGGACTTTCTCGTCCTGCAGCGCGACTTCGAGGCGGACGGCGGGCTGACGCCACGCGGCGAGGACATGCTGCTGGCCCTGCGCAAGCGGGCGGTCGAGGCAATCGCCGCGGTGATCGAGGAACTCGGCCTCGGCGCGCCGGACGCCGCGATGAAGCAGTCGGTGGTGGCAGCATCGGGTTCGGCCGAGACCGACAGCTACGCACCCGGCGAGGTCTCGGTCATCAGCGAAGCGATCCGCGAGCGGCGGATCGACGTGCTCGAAGTGATCCGGGCGCTCCACCGCCGCGGCTTCGAGGAGGAGGCCGAGAACCTCCTGTTCATCGTCAAGCTGCGCCTCTCGGGCGACTACCTGCAGACCTCCGCGCTGGTCCGCGACGGACGGATTCTCTCGGCGGT
The DNA here is from genome assembly GCA_041687675.1 of Pleomorphomonas sp. Taxonomy (GTDB): domain Bacteria; phylum Pseudomonadota; class Alphaproteobacteria; order Rhizobiales; family Pleomorphomonadaceae; genus JAWLBM01. Next base: position 18,003 of record JAWLBM010000043.1, read on the forward strand.
GAACGACCCGAATTGCTACGACGGCCCTGGCTCCGGCTACCGGCTGTCGGCCGAGCGCCGGGCGGAGATCGCGGCAATCCGCGGGGAACTCACCCGCCGCGACGTGCTCGCCACCGAGGCCGCCTTCGAGTCGACCGAGCAGGCGACGATCTCCTACCGGTCGATGGGCCCGGCAAGGGTCGGGTCGGACCCCGCGGAGGTGGCCGTCGGCGTCAGCCCGGGCTTCGGCACCAAGCTGTTCCGGACCCTTGCCGGCCATCCGCTCTCGGCGGTGCTTGCCGCCATCCGAGACGGCATCGACTCGGGGGGTGGGCGGATGCGCCTCGTGCGCATGCACCACACGGCCGACACGTCCTTCCTCGGCCTCGCCGCGGCGCGGCTCGCCGGGTCCGGAGTGGGCATCGGCCTGCAGGCCAAGGGCACCGCGGTGATCCACCGCCGGGACAGGCTGCCGCACAACAACCTCGAGCTCTTCTCCAACGCCCCGATCACGACACTCGAGCACTACCGCGGCCTCGGGCGCAACGCGGCGGCCTACGCCCGCGGCAAGGACCCCGAGCCGGTGGTGGTGCCGACCCGCGGCGAGGCGCTCGGTGCCCGTTTCCACGGCAGGGTCGCTCTCATCTTCGCCATCGAGACCTCCCTTACCCGCGACGGGGCGGAGCCGGAGGAGCTGGAGGCAAGCTTCGCGGAGGCGACACGATGACGGCGAGGCGGCGCTTCGGCACGGAGGACTATCCACTCTCGGAGAAGCACCCCGAGGAGGTGCGCGGGAGCCGGGGGCGCCCGATGTCCGAAATCACTCTCGAGGCGGTGCTGGACGGCGAGGTGTCCATGGAGGACCTCGCGATCACGCCCGAGGCGCTGCGCTGGCAGGCGGACATCGCCAGGGCGGCCGGACGGCCGACGCTGGCGGAGAACTTCGAGCGCGCGGCGGAGCTCGCGGCAGTGCCGCAGGACGAGATCATGGCCGTCTACGAGCTGCTCCGGCCCGGCCGTTGCCGCTCGCCGGAGCCGTTGCTGGAGGCGGCCGACCGTCTCCGCGTCGTCTACAAGGCGGAACGCATGGCAGCCTTCTTGCAGGAGGCCGCGGCGGTCTACCAGCGCCGCGGGCTGTTCGCCTTCCGCTATTAATGGCGTCCGGCGGGGCAGTTGGGGCCCGCCGACGACAGACCGGCAGTGCTGGTGTCAAGTCAGCCGGGGTGGGTGTCAAGCAAAGCCCGTCCCGGTGGTTAGTCTTGAAGAATCGTCCCGGCAAAATGCCGGGGCCGCGGCAACGACCGCAGGGGAACCAAGAACGCCCGCGAGGGCTGGCGGCCGTGAGGCCGAACGGACAGGGGAAAGCCATGACCAGACAGGGACTTTCACGGCGCGACTTCATGGCCCGCTCCACCGCGGCGGCCGCGGCCTTGGCGGCGGGCGCCCGCTTCGGGATCGGGCCGGCGCAGGCGCAGCGCGAGAACGAGCTGAACATCCTCTGCTGGGAGGGATACAACTCCGCCCAGGTGCTCGATCCCTTCCGCGAGATGAAGGGAGCCACCGTCCGCGCGGAGTCGCTCACCAACGATCCGACCATGATCAACCGGCTGCGTGCCGGCGAGACCAACGTCTGGGACCTGATCAACGTCAACAATCCCTGGGCGCGCAAGGTGATGCTGCCCGAGAACCTGATCAAGCCGCTCGATCGCGCACGGTTCGAGCCCTACTTCGAGTCCATGCTGCCGGCGTTCAAGCCGCCCTACCGCTGGGCGCTGGACGAGAGCGGCGAGCAGCTGATCGGCATGGCCCAGCGGTTCGGGCCGTTCTCCTTCGTGGTCAACACCGACAAGGTCAGCCGCGAGATGGCGGAGGACCAGGGATGGAACCTCTGGGCCGACGACACCTACGCCGGCCGCTATGGCGTGCTCGAGTCGGACGACTGGAACGTGTTCGGGCTCTGCTGCATCTCGGGCTTCGATCCCTTCAAGGAGCATACCGACGAGGAGGTGGCGAAGTTCGCCGAGACCGCGCGGCGGGTGTTCAAGGGCGCCAAGCTGGTGGGCGACATCGCCACCATGAACCAGTCCCTGATCTCCGGCGAAATCGACTTCCACCTGACCGGAGGGACCTACTCCGCCTCGCCGGCGCGGGCGGACGGCGCCACCAACATCCGCGGCATCACGCCGAAGTCCGGACCGCTGGAGGGCGGCAAGGGCGGCATAGCCTGGATCGAGATCACTTCGGTGGTCAACAATCCGCAGTTGTCGCCGCTCGCCGAGGAGTTCCTGGCCTATGTCCAGGACCCGGTCGTGTCGCACACGGTCGCCTTCGCCGAAGGCACCTACAATCCGGTGTCGCAGATGGGCAACCCGGCCTGCTTCGAGCTGTTCACCACGGATGAACTGGACGCGATCCAGTGGGATTCGCTCGAGGAGGAGATGGCCCGATCGGTCGAGTACGACATCGTCCCCGACTACGACAAGCTGCTCGACATCATGACCACCGCCAAGAGGGAAGCCTCGGCGAACCGATGACGGAGCCAAGCAGCAGAGCCTGACCCTCGGCACTCGTCCCTGCGCGGGACGAGCGCCGGATCATGCGTAGGGGACCATGACCGCGCCCAGCCCGATCCTCGAACTCAGAGACGTCACGAAGTCCTTCGGCCGGTTCACGGCCGTCGACCGTATCAGCCTCTCGATCGCCGAAGGCGAGTTCTTCACCATCGTCGGCCCGTCAGGCTCGGGCAAGACGACGATGATCCGCATGCTCGCCGGCATGGAGGCGCCGACCAGCGGCGACATCCTGCTGCATGGCAATCGGATCAATGACGTGCCGGCCAACAGGCGGCCGACCTGCATGGTCTTCCAGTCGCTGGCGCTGTTCCCGCACCGGACCGTCGGGGAGAACATCGAGTTCCCCCTGAAGATGCGCGGCGTCGACCCGGCGGTGCGGCGCAAGCGGGCGATGGACCTCCTGGAGCAGTTGCGCCTGCCCGCCAACTACTACGGCAAGAGCGTCCTCAAGTGCTCCGGCGGCGAGCGACAGCGCGTGGCCCTCGCACGGGCCCTCTCGTTCGACCCCGAGATCCTGTTCTTCGACGAGCCGCTTTCGGCGATCGACTACAAGCTGCGCAAGACGCTCGAGAAGGAGCTGAAGGACATCCACCGCGAGACGGGAAAGACCTTCGTCTACATCACCCACAGCCTCGAGGAGGCGATGGTGATGTCGGACCGCATCGGCGTCCTGCGCGGCGGCCACTTCGTCCAGGTCGGCACCCCGCAGGAGATCTACACCCGCCCCCGGAACAAGTTCGTCTCCGAGTTCATGGGGGACGTGAACGTGCTGAGGGTGAGCGCCGCGGCCGACGGCACGCTCGAGGCCGAGGGCGTCGCAGGGAGGATCCGCCCACCGGACCTGCCGACCGGCTTCTCGGAGGGCTGGCTGATCATCCGCCCGGAATTCCTCGGCTTCGCCGGGGACGGCGCAATCTACGACAACACCGTCGCCGGCACCCTCTACAACGAGTACGTCCTCGGATCGCGGATCCAGTACCAGGTGCGCGTCGGCGAGCACGTGTTCACGGTCGAGCGGCTGCGCCAGCAGGCGGTCTCCCAGGCGCTCGACACCGAGGTGACCGTCGGCTGGAACGCCGGCGACGGCATCGTGGTGGTGGACTGATGGCCGAGGGCCCCCGCTCCTTCTCCGGGCCTGGCCCGAAGGCCGCGCTGCCGCTGCTGCTGTTTCTCGCCGGCGGGTTCCTCGCGCCTCTGCTGGCGGTGATCGCCTACTCGTTCATGCCGCCGAGGACCTTCGGGCTTTCCCACCAGCCGGGGCTCGCCAACTACGTCGAGATCTTCACGTCGAACACCTACATCGCGCTCTACTGGTCGCTGCTGTTCGCGGTGATGACCGTCGTCGTGCTGGCGGTCGTCTGCTATCCGATCGCCTACGGGATGTGGCGGGTGTTCGGGCGCTGGGCTCCCGTCATCACCCTGCTGTTCACCATCCCGCTGTTCGTCTCGGAGAACGTGCGCCTCTACGGCTGGGTGCTGTTCTTCATCAAGAACGGCGTCCTCCTCGGCACGCTGAAGTCCACCTTCGGGCTCGACCTCGAGAGCTGGCTCTTCACCCGGCCTATGGTGCTGCTCGGCATGGCCTACGTCTACCTGCCGTTCATGCTGTTCCCGATGTCGCTCGGCGTCGCGATGGTGCCGCGCGACCTGTGCGAGGCCGCCCGCGACCTCGGGGCGACGCGGTGGCAGCTGTTCCGGGAGGTGGAGCTGCCGCTCGCCATGCCGGGCATCGTCATCGGCATGCTGCTGACCTTCGTGCTCGCGGTCGGCGCGATCGCCGAGGCGAAGGTGCTCGGCGGACAGGTGATCATCCCGATCGCCCACGACATCGAGATCGCCTTCACCTACGCCCAGAACTGGCCGCTCGGCGCGGCCCTCGCGGTGCTGCTGATGCTGATCGTGGGGGCGCTGGTGCTGCTCGTCCTGCGCCGCTTCGACCTCGACGCCATTCTCGGGAGGCGGTGAGATGAGCGGCCTCTCTCAACGCGGGCGGCACGCCCTGATCTGGGTCTGGACCCTATCGGTGCTGGTGTTCCTCTACCTGCCGACGGTCAGCATCGTCCTCGCCTCGGCGACGTCGAGCCGCTACTTCCTGTTCCCGATCCAGCGCTGGGGCCTCGACTGGTGGCGCAAGACGCTGGACTCGATCGAGGTCCAGCAGTTGTTCTCGACCTCGATCACCATCGCCGCCACGGTGATGGTGATCGCCGTCGTGATCGGCTTCTTCGGTGCGCTCGCCTTCGCCCGCTACGACTGGCGCGGACGCACGTTCTACCAGCGACTGGTGCTGCTGCCGATCTTCTTCCCGCAGACGGTGCTCGGGCTGTCGCTGCTGCTCTGGTTCAATGCGCTCGGCTTCGAGATGAGCTGGCGAACGGCCGTGTTCGCCCATCTCGTCTGGATCATCCCGGTCGTGACCCTGGTGATCTCGATCCAGGTCTACAGCTTCGATCCGGCGCTCGAGGAGGCTGCCTTCGACCTCGGGGCGACCCGCTTCCAGGTGTTCCGGGAGGTCACGCTTCCGGTGCTGCTGCCTGGCGTCGTCTCCGGTGCGCTGTTCGCCTTCCTTCTCTCCTGGGGCAACTTCCCATTGTCCCTCTACACAACCGGGGCGGACACCACGATCCCGGAATACCTCTATGCCAAGATGGTCGCCGGCTACACGCCCGGCGTGCCGGTGCTCGGAACGATCTCGACCGTGGGCGCCGCCGTGATCCTGCTCGGCGGCTATGGCCTGATCGTCTGGCGCCGGCGCGGGCGGGACAATGCCGTCGCCGCGGACGACTAGGGAGGACTGTTCATGCTGACTTCGATCCAGGGAAAATCGATCATCGTCACCGGCAGCACCAAGGGCATCGGCAAGGGCATAGCCCGGGTGTTCGCGCGCCAGGGCGCCCGGGTCCTCGTCGTCTCGCGGCACCAGGAGGACGCCGACCGGGTGGCGGCGGAACTCGGCAACGGGGCGAAGGGCTGCGCCGCCGACGTCACCGACTGGGACTCGGCCCAGGCGATGGCCAAGGCCGCCGCCGACGCCTTCGGCGGCATCGACGTCCTCTGCGCCAACGCGGGCATCTTCCCGCAGAAGCACATCGAGCAGATGGATCCGGCCGACTGGGACCATGTGATGGACTGCAACCTCAAGGGCAGTTTCCTGTCGGTCAAGGCCTGCCTGCCGTGGCTGAAGAGGTCGGGTGAGGGGCGGGTGATCCTGACCTCCTCGATCACGGGTCCGGTGACCGGCTTCCCCGGCTGGTCGCACTATGGTGCCAGCAAGTCGGGCCAGCTCGGCTTCATGCGCACCGCCTGCATCGAGCTCGCCAAGTACGGCATCACCGTCAACGCGGTGATGCCCGGCAACATCAAGACGGAGGGGCTGGACGGGCTCGGCGAGGACTACCTCAAGACGATGGCGGCCTCCATCCCGCTGAAGCGGCTCGGCGCGGTCGAGGACATCGGCAACGCGGCGCTGTTCTTCGCCTCGCGCGAGGCAGGCTACATCACCGGGCAGACGATCATCGTCGACGGCGGCCAGATCCTTCCCGAATCCCTGGAGGCGCTGGAGCAGGCGTGAGGACGGCCGGCCCGCGGCGCACGGTCGCCGCGGGTCTCGTCAACGCCGGGCGAGCGCGCCACGCAGGCGCCGGGGCGAGCTTCCGGTCCAGCGGCGGACCGCCCTGGAGAAGGCGGAGAGCTCGGAGTATCCGAGCAGGAAGGCGATCTCCGTGAGGGGCAGGTAGGACTGGCGCAGGTAGGCCATCGCCATCTCGCGGCGGACGTCCTCCACCAGGTCGCGGTAGAACAGTCCGTGCGCGGACAGTTCCCGCTGGAGCGAGGCTGCGGCGAGCCCGACGTCCTGGGCCACCACCTCCAGCGACGGATAGCCGGACGGCAGCCGCGACCGGACCGCCGCGCGCGCGAGATCGGCCGGAGAGGGCGGCGGCTTGCCGGTGGTGCCAAGCGCCTTCATGCAGCGGCGCATCAGCATCATCAGCCGCGTGTCGGCCGCCGGCATCGGCTGGTCGAGGATCTCGGGGCGGAACAGGATGGCGTTGACCGGCCGGGCGAAGAACACCGGCGCGCCGAAGGCCCGCTCGTGATCGCGCCAGCCCGGCGGGCTCGGGTGCTCGAAGTGCACTTCCTCCGGGGACCATCCGGCCCCGCAGCCCTCCCGGATGACGTTCAGGAACATGCCGAGCGACAGTTCCGCGTCCTGGCGCCGCTCGATGATGCCCGGCGCCTCGATGCGATACTCCAGCCGCATCAACCCGCTTTCCTCGCGCACCAGGCGCAGGATCGAGTCCTCCTGCTGGTGCCCGAAAAGCTCGACCAGCTGGTTCAGCGCGCCGCAGAGCGTCGGCGCTGACACGGCGGCGTAGCCCCACAGGCCGAGGTCCCGAGGCTGGAACTGGTTGCCGAACCACAGGCCGAAGGTGTCCACTCCGGTGCGCGCCGCCGCCTGCTCGAACAGGCGGCAGAAGCCCGAGAGTTCCAGCCTCAGGGTGGTGGCGCCCGCCATCTCCGGGGCGACCCCCGAGTTGCCGAAGATGGAGTCGATGTCGCCCTTGTGGCGCTCGATGAAGGGAACGATGCCGGTGGCGGCCGAGGCGAGGACGGCGGGGCCGGAGAGGCCGGCGGCCGGCGGCTCGAGATCAAGGGCGCCGGGTATCGTTGGAGTGACGAACATCCGTGCCGCTCCCCGCTGATCGCTGTCCCGGACACCCGGCTGTCATCTTGGCACGACGGCAAACCGTGGATCAAGCAACGGCGACCCTGACGCCGCCCTGCTTCAGGGCGCGTGCGAGGTCGCCCGTCGGCGGTGCATCCGTGACGAGAGTGGTCTTGCCCGTCCAGGGCCCGTAGACGGTGAGGGACGGGCGGTTGAACTTGCTGCGGTCGGCCAGCACCACGCTCTCCGACGCCCGGCGCATCATCGCGCCATAGACGAGTCCCGGGCCGATCGCCGCGTCGTTCGGCCCCTCGAGGGTCAGGCCCGAGGCGCCGAGGAAGGCCTTGTTGGCGTGGAAGCGGCCAAGCGCGTCGATCGTATCGGGTCCGTGGATCAGCCCCTCGCGCGCGTCGTACTGCCCCGGGAGCATCAGCACGCGGATCATCGGATTGCCTCCGAGAACCATCGCGATTGAGAAAGAATGTGTGATGACGGTCAGTGGATCTGCTGTCTCGGACAGTTGCCGGGCGAAGTGCAGCGTGGTCGCCCCGCCGCCGATCATCAGGATATCCTCGCGCTCGACCAGCACGACGGCGGCGGCGGCGATGCGCTCGCGCTCCTCCACCATCAGAGCCTGGCGCTCGGTTAGCGCCGGCTCCACCGAGATCGGCCGCACCGCCCCGCCATATGTGCGGTTGATCAGGCCCCGATGCTCCAGTTCGGCCAGGTCCCGCCGGATCGTCTCGGTCGAGACGCCGAGCCGGGCGGCGAGCTCGTGGACGCGCAGCGCCGGCGACCGGCCAACCGCCCTGACGATCTGCTCCTGCCGTTCCGCCTTGCCCATCTGGCGCCCGCAAGCTGCCGGCGTGCGGGTCTGTGCGCCCGACACCGATCACATTATGCCCGATATGATGCACATATTGGCCCGCTTTACAACACAATGGTTTTGGAATACGGTCACGTGACGTCCGATTTCCCACCGGATCACACCCATGTTCGACTACGGCCTGTTCAAGTTCACGTCGAAGGAAGACCTGTTCGAGAAGTCGATCCGGTTCTGGAACCCCGACAAGACCAAGTTCTGGCGAGGCCTCGGCGTCGACCTGGTGATCGACCGGCGCGAGGGCTACAGCCTCTACGACATGAGCGGCCGCAGGCTGATCGACCTGCACCTCAACGGCGGCACCTACAACTTCGGACACCGGCACCCGGAGATCGTCGACACGCTGAAATACGCGCTCGACCACTTCGACATGGGCAACCACTGGTTCCCCTCCGTCGCCCGCGCCGCGCTGGCCGAGGAACTGATCAAGATCTCGCCCGGCATGTCCTACGCCATCTTCGGCGCCGGCGGCGCCGAGGCGGTGGAGATCGCCCTCAAGAGCGCCCGCTACGCGACGCGCCGGCGCAAGATCGTCTCCATCGTCAAGGGCTATCACGGCCACTCGGGCCTCTCGGTCGCGACCGGCGACGAGCGCTTCTCGAAGATCTTCCTCGCCGACCGGCCGGACGAGTTCATCCAGGTGCCGTTCAACGACGTCGACGCCATGGCGCGGGCGCTCAGCGGCGGCGACGTGGCGGCGCTGATCATCGAGACGATCCCGGCCACCTATGGGTTCCCGATGCCGAACCCGGGCTACCTCCAGGCCTGCCGCGACCTCTGCACGAAATACGGCACCGTCTACATCGCCGACGAAGTCCAGACCGGCCTGATGCGGACCGGCGAGATGTGGGGCTGGCAGGCCTATGGCGTGCAGCCGGACATCTACGTCACCGCCAAGGGCCTCGGCGGCGGCCTCTACCCGATCTCGGCGGCAGTGGTAGACGAGCGTTGCGGCGGCTGGCTGAAGGAGGACGGGGCGGCCCACATCTCCACCTCCGGCGGCGCCGAGCTCGGCTGCATCGTCGCCCACAAGGTGCTGGAGATCCTGCAGCGGCCGTCGGTCGCCGCCAACGTCCGATCGATCGCCGACTTCTTCGCCGACGGCATGGCCGAGATGATGCGCCGCCATGGCGACCTCTTCGTCGGCGTGCGGCAGAAGGGCGTGATCCTGGGCCTCGAGTTCGACCACCCCGAGGGCGCGGTGCACGTGTCCCGCGCCCTCTACGAGCACGGCGTCTGGGCGATCTTCTCCTCGCTCGACAAGCGGGTGCTGCAGTTCAAGCCCGGCGTGCTGCTCAGCCATGACCTCTGCGAGGAGATCCTCGACCGCTTCGACGCCGCCATGCCGCGCGCGCGCGAACTCGTCGCTGCCGCGCGCAAGGCAGCCTGAAGTCTTTCCCGGGAGTTCGCAGCCATGGTGCATGCCGCCGACGCCCCCCGCATGAAGGTGCCCGACGCGACCCTGGAGACGGCGCGGATGATGCTGTCGCGCGCCCGCTGGGCCGCCTCGGGCCTCGCCCGGATGGACCGCACCGCCCTGCAGCGGGTGGTGGATGCCGCCGCCGACGCCGGCCACGCCAAGGCCCAGGCATACGCCGAGCAGGCGGTGCGCGAGACCGGCTTCGGCCGGGTGGAGCACAAGCGCATCAAGAACGAGGCCTGCTCCCGCGGCATCGCCGACCTCTACCGCGGCGAGGACTTCACCGGCCCGCGCATCGACCCCGTCCGCAAGATCGTGGAGCTGCCGCGACCGGCGGGAGTCGTCTTCGCGCTGATCCCGGTCACCAACCCGGTCGCGACCGTCTACTTCAAGACGCTGCTGGCGCTGATGACGCGCAACGCCATCATCCTCAGCCCGCATCCCGGCGCGAAGGCGGTCTGCGCCGACGCCGCCCGCACGCTCGCCGCCGCCGCCGCCGCCGCCGGCGCGCCGGAGGGGGCCGTGCAGGTGGTGGAGGAGCCGACGATCCCGCTGGTCGAGGCCCTGATGGGCGACGAGCGAGTCGATCTCATCGTCGCGACCGGCGGCCCCTCGGTGGTGAAGGCCGCCTACCGCTCCGGCAACCCGGCGATCGGGGTCGGGCCCGGCAACGCGCCCGTCCTCGTCGACGACACCGCCGACCTCGACAAGGCGGCCAGGCGCATCGTCGCGTCCAAGTCCTTCGACAACTCGATCCTCTGCACCAACGAATCCGCCGTGCTCGCCTTCGCCTCGATCGCCGACGCGCTCCTCGACCGGATGAAGGCGGCGGGCGCCCACGTCTGCAGCCCGGCCGAGGTGGAGAGGCTGCGCGCGCTCCTCTTCCGCGACGATGGGTTCAACGTCTCGATGATCGGCAAGGACGCCGCGGTGATCGCCCGCGAGGCCGGCTTCCAGGCACCGAACGCGAAGATCCTGGTGACGCCGGTGGCGCTGGTGCAGCCGGAGGAGGCGCTCGTCCGCGAGAAGCTCTGCCCGGTGCTCGCCTTCGCCCGCGTCGGGGGCGTCGACCAGGCGATCTCGGCCGCCCGCTCGATGATGCGGCGGGCCGGGCGCGGCCACTCGGCCGCTGTGCACTCCGCCTCGGAGGTGAACATCCTCGCCTTCGCCGCCGCGGTCCCGGCGCTGCGGGTGGTCGTCAACGCCGGCTGCTCGCTCGGCGCCTCGGGCTTCGAGACGAACCTCGGGCCATCCATGACCATCGGCACGGGCTTCGCCGGCGGCTCGTCGGTCGGCGACAACCTGACGCCGCATCATTTCGTCCACTACGCGCGGATCGCCTACAACAAGGATCACGCCGAGGCCTTCGGCGACTTCGCCGGGCTCGATCCGCTGAACCTGCCGCGGTCCGAGGCGCCGCGCCTCGCCCCGGCGAGGGAAACGGCCGCCGTGGCCGCGATGGACCCCGGTGACCTTCGCCGCGAACTCCGCAAGATCATCCTCGAGGAGCTGAACGCGGTTCTCGCCGCCTGACCCGCCATGGCAACCCTGCGCTCCTTCATCTTCATCGACCAGCTGCAGCCGCAGACCATGTGCTATCTCGGCACCTGGATCCGCGGCTCGCTGCCCCGGACCGGCATGGCGGCGCAGATCATCGAGGTCGCGCCCGGCCTCGACATCGAGGCCCTGACCGACGTCGCCCTGAAGGCGGCCGACGTGCGCGGCGGCATCCTGGTGGTCGAGCGGCAGTTCGGCTACCTCGAGTTCCACTCCCGCTCCACTTCGGCGGTGAAGGCCGCGGCGGAAGCGGTGCTCGCCGACCTCGGCATCGGCCCCGGCGACGCGATGAAGCCGAAGATCCTCGCCTCGCGCATCGTCACCCGCATCGACCCGCTGCACGCCTTCCTCATCAACCGCAACAAGGGCGGCTCGATGATCCTCGGCGGCGAGACCCTCTTCGTGCTGGAGGCCGAGCCCGCCGCCTACGCCATCCTCGCCGCCAACGAGGCCGAGAAGGCCGCGACGGTGAAGATCGTCGACTACCGGATGATCGGCGCGACCGGCCGGCTCTATCTCTCCGGATCCGAAGCCGAGGTCGCCGCTGCGGCGAGTGCCGCCGAACACGCCCTGGAGATGGTCCGATGAGCGAGGCCGAACTGCGCTCCATGGTGCGCGAGATCCTGCGCGAGGCGCTGGCCCAGCGCCGGCCGGGGGGTGGGCAGGCGACGGCAGCCGCCGGCGCCGCGCCCGCGGCCGAACCGGTCCGGATCGCCTCCGACGACGACCTCGCCGCCTTCGTGCGCCGGCTCGCCGCGCTGATGGACGACCCCGCCGCGGCGGCCGCCGTCCGCGCCGGCAGGCACCGCTTCACCCTGGCCGGCGGTCCGCCGGCCCCCGCCCGGCCCGCCACCGTCGCCGGGCCCGCCGTCGCCGTGCTCGAGGGCGCGGTCACGGAGGCGAAGGTCAGCCGCCTCAAGAATGTCGCGGCGGTCCGCCTCGCCCCCGGCGCCGTGCTCACCCCGCTCGCCCGCGATCGCCTGCGGGCGCTCGGGATCGCCATCGAAGGGAGACGCTGATGCTGCGCGCCACCGTCGTCGGCCGCATCTGGTCGACCAAGCGCCTCGCCGAGGTTCCGGCGGGCTCCATCCTCGAAGTCGTGATCGAGGGCACCACCTCGAAGCTGCTGGCCTTCGATCCGCTGGGCTGCGGAGAGGGCGAGAGCGTGATCGTCGCCACCGGCTCCGTGGCGGCTGCATGGTTCGGGAAATCGTCGCCGCCGATCGACGCGCTGATCGTCGGCTCCATCGACGAGACCGCCGCGCCGACCCGCTGAGCGGTCGCCGCGGCCGAAAGAAGGCAAGGAGAGCAAGTCATGTCCAGCAACGCCATCGGGATGATCGAGACCAAGGGCTATGTCGCCGCCCTCGCGGCCGCCGATGCCATGGTGAAGGCCGCCAACGTCACCATCATCGGGCGCGAGCAGGTCGGCGACGGCCTGGTCGCCGTGGTGATCAACGGCGACGTCGGCGCTGTGAAGGCTGCCACCGAAGCGGGGGCGGAGGTCGCCGGCCAGGTCGGCACGCTCGTCTCCGTCCACGTCATCCCGCGTCCGCACGCGGATGTCTCGAAGTACTTCACGGCCGTCAGCTCGGCGAAGTGACGCCCCGCGAGGAGGCTGTCGTGGCCCGTCAACCGAAGAGCGCCGCCGCGGCCGCGCCGGCGCCCGCCCGGCCTTCGCGCGGGGAACTGCGCGTCTACCTGACGGTGGAGGACCTGCAGCCGCAGTTCGCCGCCTACATGGGAACGCCCACCCGCGCCCGCGGCTACCCGCCCTTCGCCGGCCAGCATGCGCTGATCATCGAGGTGGCGCCCGGGCTGATGATCGAGCGCGTTATCGACGTGGCGCTGAAGGCCGACCCGGACCTCGAACCCGGCATCCTCTTCGTCGAGCGGCAGTTCGGCATCCTCGAACTCCACGGCGACGACCTCGGCCGGCTGGAGGCGGCCGGGCGGGCCATCCTCGACCGGCTCGGCCTCTCCGCCGCCGACGCGCTCCGGCCACGGGTGCTCTACAGCGACGTCATCGAGAACATCTCCGACCAGCACGCGGTGATCATCAACCGCAACCGCCAGGCCTCGATGGCGATGCCGGGCGAGACGCTGCTGGTCTGCGAGATGGTTCCGGCCCTCTATGCCGCGATCGCCGCCAACGAGGCGGAGCGCCGGGCGCCGGGGCTGACCCTGGTCGACGTGTCCATGATCGGCGCCGCCGGCCGGATCTATCTCTCCGGCAGGACCGAGGACGTCGAGGTGGCGCGGGCCGGAATAGAGGATATTCTGGGCGGCATCGGCGGCCGCGAGGCCTGACCTGGGGCTGTCAAACCGGCCGGACCCCGGGTCAAGTCGCCTTCGCCGGCGGCCGGATAGGCTCGGCCGGAAAGTGGAGGATGCGTGCTGATGACGGCGGACAAGGCCCTGTTCGACCAGGCCTCCCACGACACGCAGGTGGAATGGCTGCTGGAACTGGCGCATCAGGCGCTGCCTCTCTGGCGCCTGCCGGAAGGCGCATCGGTCCGGATGGTGAACCTTTCGGAGAACGCCACTTTCCGGGTCGATGACGCGGGCCGCAGCTTTGCGCTCCGGATCCACCGGGAGGGCTACCACAGCCGCGACGAGGTCGCCTCCGAACTGTCCTGGTTGGCCGACCTTCGCGAAACCGGCGTGGTGACCACCCCGGTCCCGATCCCCGGCGCCGACGGCGAACTCATCCAGCTGATGGGCCACCCCACCATGGCGGGTCCCCGCAAGATGGTGCTGTTCGGCTGGGAATCCGGCGAGGAGCCCGGGGTCGGCCAGGACCTGCGCAAGCCGTTCGAGCTGCTCGGCGAAGTGACGGCCCGCATGCACCGTCATTCCCGCGCGTGGACGCGGCCGGCGGGCTTCCGCCGCCTTACCTGGGACTTCGACACCAGCCTCGGGGAGCGGCCGCATTGGGGCCGCTGGCGCGACGGCATGGGCATGGACGCGGCGAAGGAACGGTTGTTCGGCCGCACCGTGGACCTGATCGGCCGCCGCCTCGCCGCTTACGGCAAGGGCGACGACCGCTTCGGCCTCATCCACTGCGACCTGCGCCTGGCCAATCTCCTCGTCGACGGCGACCGGGTGAAGGTGATCGACTTCGACGACTGCGGCTTCTCCTGGTTCATGTACGATGCGGCGACGCCGGTGTCCTTCTACGAGCACCTGCCGAACGTGCCGGAGTTGATCGACCACTGGCTCGCCGGCTACCGCCGGGTGATCGACCTTGCCGCATCCGACGCAGCGGAAATCCCGACCTTCGTCATGTTGCGCAGGTTGCTGCTGGTCGCCTGGATCGGTAGTCATTCGGAAACCGAGCTCGCCCAGTCCATGGGTCTCGAATACACGGAGGGCACCGTCGGCCTCTGCGAGGACTACCTCCGCCGCTTCGGTTGACCGGGCAGCCGCCGCCGGACGTGGATGGGAGCGGCCGTCCGTCGCTCGCCGCCGCCGATCCGTCGGCGTCCGACGGGCCTGCGACCAGACCCTCGCCTTCCTGAAGTCTGCCGTCCGTCCGCTTCCGAGCAGAACCTGCCCGACGCCGGCGAGATCGCGCAGATCCACGACGACGCCGGGGTCCGCAGAACGGCGTACATCGATGCGGCCAACAGCTTCGATCGCGACCTGGCGAAGCGCGACCGGGAGGCCTCAAAGGCCAGCCAGCAGGCGGTCCGGCACGTCCCGCTCCCGTGGCGCCTCGAGGCCGGCGGTCCGCGCCGGCCTCCTTTTCCGGTCGCCGACCTGCATGGCTTCGTTCACCGCTGCAGGATGGAAACCGCGTCGTCCGCCCAGTGGAGGTTCACCTCCGCGCCGGGGCCGAGGATCGGGTCGCCGGCGTTGGCGGTGACCACGCGAATCGAACCGGCGGGCCCATCGACGAAGTAGGTCACCCGGGAGCCCGCGAAGAGGCGCTGGACCACGCGGCCTCGCAGGATTCCCGGCGATCCCGGGGCGGCAGCGCTGATCGCGATCCTTTCTGGCCGGAGGGCGACGAGCACCCGGGAGCCGGCCGCGGGCAGCCGGTCGCCCGGCGGCGGCAGCAGCGACCCTGCGCCGGCAATTCGCAACCCCTCGGGCTCGACCTCTGCCTCGAGGAGATTGGCGTGGCCGAGGAAGGTTGCGCCGAATGCCGTCTGCGGCCGGTTGTAGATCTCTTCGGGCGGGCCCTCCTCGACCAGGCGACCGTCCTTCAGGATGCCGATCCTGTCGCTGAGGGTCAGCGCCTCCTCCTGGTCGTGGGTGACGAAGATGGTCGTCAGTCCGACCTCTCGCTGGATCCGCTTCAGTTCCACCTGCATGTCGTCCCGCAGCGCACGGTCGAGTGCGCCCAAGGGCTCGTCCAGCAGGAGCACTCTCGGCCGGGTGACGATGGCGCGTGCGAGCGCGACCCG
The DNA here is from genome assembly GCA_041687675.1 of Pleomorphomonas sp. Classification (GTDB taxonomy): domain Bacteria; phylum Pseudomonadota; class Alphaproteobacteria; order Rhizobiales; family Pleomorphomonadaceae; genus JAWLBM01. Next base: position 33,493 of record JAWLBM010000043.1, read on the forward strand.
CTGGCGCTGTCCGCCCGACAGCTGGTGCGGGCGCCGGGCCCCGAGCCCCTCCAGGCGGACGAGTTCGAGCGCCCGGCCGACCTCGCGGTCGATCTCGGCGCGGGCGGCACCCCGGACGGAGAGCCCGAAGCCGACGTTGTCGGCGACGGACATGTTCGGGAACAGGGCGTAGCTCTGGAACACCATCCCGATCCGGCGCCGCTCCACCGGCACCCGCCCGACGTCCTCGCCGTCGATCAGGATGCTGCCGCCGTCGAGGGGATCGAAGCCGGCGATCAGCCGCAGGAGCGTGGTCTTCCCGCTGCCCGACGGGCCGAGCAGGCCGTAGAAGCCGCCGTCGGAAAATTCGATCGAGACGTCGTCCAGCGCCTTCAGCGGCCCGTAGCGGCGGGTGAGGCGACGCACCGAGACCGGGGCCATCAGCGCTCCCCTCCAAACCTGAAATGGCGCGAGGCGAGCAGCATCAGCGACATGGAGACGGCGATCACCACCGTCGAGACGGCGTTGATCTCCGGCGTGAAGCCCTTGCGGATGGCGGCGTAGATCTCGACGGGCAGGGTCGACTGCCCCGGCGTGGCGAGGAAATAGGAGACCACGAACTGGTCGAAGGAGACGGCGAAGGCGAACAGCGCCCCGGCCACCACGCCGGGAGCGATCCACGGCAGGGTGACGCGGCGCGCCACCTGCCAGGGGGACGCGCCGAGCGAGCGGGCGGCCTCCTCCAGGTCGGGCGGGAAGGTGGCGAGCCTGGCGGAGACCACGATCACGACATAGGGGATGGACAGGGCCACGTGCCCCAGCAGGATCGCGTGCAGGCCGCGTCCGATGCCGGTTCCGAAGAAGAACACCAGCATCGCCGTCCCCGTGATGAGCCAGGGGATCGCGATCGGCGGGAACAGCAAGGCCTGCAGGAGCCGCTTGCCGCGGAAGCTGTGCCGGTGCAGCGCGAGCGCCGCCATCGTGCCGAGCAGCGTCGAGATCGCCGTGGAGGCCAGCGCGATCGAGACGCTGTTCCAGGTCGCGTCGAGGAGCTGCCGGTTTCCGGCCGCCGCGAGGTACCAGTCGAAGGACCATCGGATCGGCAGCGTGTAGAATGGCGACGCATTGAAGGACATCAGCGCCATGACCGCGATGGGCAGATAGAGGAATCCGAGCAGCAGGCCGAGGAACAGGGGCCCTGCCAGGGCGAGCACGCGGGCCGCGGGGGTCACGTCGCCCTCCTCAGCACGGGGGCCGAGACCGCGAGGACGACCAGGACGACGGCGAGCAGCACGAAGGACAGGGCGGCGCCGAGCGGCCAGTTGAACACAGCGACGAACTGGTCCTCGATCACCGTCCCGAGGAAGGTGCCGCTCCGCCCGCCGAGGAGGCGCGGCTCCATGAACGAGCCGACCACCGGGACGAAGATCAGTACTGACCCCGCGACGATCCCGGGCATCGACAGCGGAACGAGGATCCGCCGCAGGATCGTGAGCCGCGAGGCGCCGAGCGACCGCGCGGCCTCGATCAGGCTGTCGTCGATCGCCTGCAGGGTGAGATAGCAGGTCAGCACCATGTAGGGCACGTAGGAGTGGACGAGGCCGATCACGATGGCCGGGTAGCTGTAGATGAGGTCCACGTCGACCTCGAACGGCAGCAGCGCCTCGAGCGCGGCGTCGACGATGCCGCCCTCGCGCAGCACCATCGCCCAGGAGAAGACCCGGACCAGGCCGTTGCTCCAGAACGGCAGGATGACCAGAAGGAAGACCGCTTCCCTGGTGCGTCCGCGCAGGCGCTTGGCGAGCACGAGCGCGGCCGGGAAGCCGATCAGGAGGCACCAGGCCGTCACCTCCAGCCCCAGCCGGAGCGAGCGCAGCAGCAGGGTGCGGTAGAGCTCGCCGCCGAGCGCGGTCTCGTAGTTCGAGAGGGTGAAGCTCCAGGTGCGGCCGGCGACCGGCAGGTCGGTCATGAAGCTGAAGAACACCATCGCCGCGAGCGGCAGGAACACCGCCACCGCGAGCCAGAGGTAGGCCGGGGCGAGGAGGGGGAGCGCGGCGACCATCCCCGAACGTGTCGTGGCGCCCGCCATCGGATCCCCCTCCCTTTCAGCCCGGAGTGCCGTCGATCACGGCGCCGCCACCTTCAGCTCCTGCCAGAGCTGGAGGTAGGCCTCGCGGTCGGCGTCGGATACCGGCTCCTGGAACTGGATGCGGGAGGCGACGACCGGGTCGCCCATCACCACGCGGTTGAACGCCTCCTCCGGCAGCGCCGCGACGGCCTTGGCGTTGGCGGAGACCGGCGCGCCGACCTTGGTGTCCCACTCCACGTAGAAGTCCGGGTCGATCATCCAGTCGATGAAGGCGTGGGCGCCGTCCGGGTTCTTCGAGCCGGCGGCGATCGAGAGCCCGTCCAGCCAGCCGACCGCCCCCTCCTTCGGCACGACGAAGGTCACCGGCAGGTCGAAGGCGGTGCGGGCGCGGGAGGCCGAGCCGCTCCAGTAGGTGCCGACGTCGATCTGGCCGGAGGCGACCATCTGGTTCCAGTCGTTCTCCGACGACCAGAAGGCGCGGATCTGCGGCAGCAGGGAGGAGAGCTTCTCCTTCACCGCCTCGAGATCCTGGATGTCGTTGATGTTCTGGCCCGTGGCGATGGCGCCGAACTGGACCGCCTCGAGCGCGTCGTCGCGCAGCGTGACCCGGCCCTTGTGGGCCTCGTCCCACATCACCTCGATGCTGTCGGGCGTGGTCTCGAAGGCCTTGTCGTTGACGGCGATCGAGGTCAGCCCCCAGGTCCAGGGCACGCCGAAGACCTTGCCGTCTCGGTTGAGCAGCGGCGATCCCGCCATCTCCGGCGTGAGGTCGGCAACATTGGAGATCCTGGAGGCGTCGATGGGCTGGATCAGGCCCTCGTCGATCGCCTGCCCGGTGAAGGCGGCGTTGATCATGACGACGTCGTAGAGCCCCGGGTTGGTGCGCAGCTTGGTCAGCATCTCCTGCTCGGAGTTGAAGTAGTCGTTGACGACCGTGTGCCCGGTGGCTGCCTCGAAGGCCTCGATCGCCCAGGGCTCGTCCGTGCCGTAGCCCTTCCAGTTCAGGACGTTGATCTCGGCGGCCGAAGCGACGCCCAGGGCGAGGGCGGTCGCGAGCGCGGCGAGCGCGAGTGGCTTGGTTATCGGCATGTTCCTCTCCTCCTTCTTCGTTGACAGGGGCCGACCGCCGGGCGGTCCGCCGGGTCTTCTCACCCCTCCCGCTCATGCATGAAGCGGAGAGTCTCTGCGCGGGTCGGCGCGCTGTCGCCCCCGGGGCGCGTCACCGAGAGGGCGGCTGCGGCATTGGCGAACCCGGCGGCGTCGGGTCCGTCGCGGCCTTCGGCGAGCGCCGCGAGGAAGGCGCCGATGTGCACGTCCCCCGCCCCGTTGGTGTCCACCGCCGAAACCTTCGGCGCAGGGACATCCACCGGGTCGGCGCCGCGAAGGGCGAGGATGCACCCGGCCTCTCCGGCCCGGAGCACGACCCCCGACGCCGACGGGCACCGACCGAGCAGCCGGGCCGCGACATGCTTCGGATCGTCTGGGCCGGCGAGGACCCGGGCCTCGGCACGGTTCAGGGAGAGCCATGTAGTCCGGGCGAGGACGCGCTCCAGGATGTCCTCGGGAATGTCGGCCACGACCGGGGACGGGTCGAATACGAAGACGATGTCCTCGGGCAGCCGCTCGATCGCCTCCGCGAGCGGACCACGGCTGCCGGGATAGGTGAGCGGGTAGCCGGATGCGAAGGCCGCGTCGCCCGTTCGGACCTGCACGCCGGCGAGCGCGCGGCGGTCGAGGTGACCCTCCGCGCCCGGCCAGGAGACGAAGGTCCGCTCGGCGTCGTCGGTGAGCAGCACGACGCAGGTGCCGCTGTCGCGGGCGGGGTCGGGGGCCATCAGCACCTCGATCCCCTCGCGGACCATCGCCGCCCGGAGAAGGTCGCCGTTGGGCCCTCGGCCGTGCGCCCCGGCATAGGCGACCGGAAGCCCCGCGCGGGCCGCGGCCACCATGACGTTGTAGCCGCCGCCCGGCCGGGCCTCGAAGGAACGGGCCACGGCCTCCGCGCCGGGCTCCGGGAGCCGGTCGATGCGGAACACGAGGTCGACGACCGCGCTGCCGAGGTGGAGAAGGCGGCCGATCGGCGCGGTCATGGCCGCGCCCCCCCGCCGATGGCCGCCCTTCGCTCGAGCAATGCCGCCGCGATCGCCTCCACCTCGCCGAGGTCGACGCCCCTGAGCTCGGCCAGGCGATCCCGGGGCAGCGCCCGGGCGCCCGCGACGGATCCCGCCATGGCGCCGGCGATCGCGCCGATGGTGTCGGTGTCGCCGCCGAGGTTGGCGGCCAGCACCGCCGCCGTCCAGGGGTCGCCGTCCGCGAGATCGACCAGGGCGAAGGCGGCCGGCACGGACTCCTGCGACGCGACGCTCGTCCCGACGAGGTCGCGGATGAACGCGGCGCCCTCGTCCGGGGCGAGGCCGCGCGTCGCCTCGGCGGCCCACTCGATCCGGGCGGCGATGTCGGCTCCCGCCACCCAGTTGCCGCGGCGGCGGCCCATCCGGGCCGCCGCGATGGCGAGCCTGCGCGCCTGCGGCCACGTGGCCCCCTCGACGCCGGCGCTGACGGCGGCCGCGACCGCCGACGCGGCCGAGATCGCGAGCCCGGTGAAATGGGTGGCGGCCGAGGCCTCGGCGACCCTGGATACCAGCTCTTCCAGCGGATCCGGCGGCACCAGGATGCCGACGGGCGCGATGCGCATGGCCGCCCCGTTGGTGTCCCCATGGCGTCCCGCCACCTCGGGCGGAACGCCCGCCGCGATCGCCTCGAGGGCTCTCTTGGTGGAGGGGCCGAGGAGGTCGTGGCCGCCGCGCGCGCGGATGTCGTCCTCCCACGCGCCGAGGGCGCGGACCCATCCGCCGTGGTCGAACCTGCTCCGGCAGGACAGCAGCACCCGGGCGAGCAGGAGCGCCTGCTCGGTGTCGTCCGTGACGGATCCCGCCGGAAGACCGGCGGATACCGGGTGGTCGTCCGTCGGCGCCACGAAGCGGTCGACCCGGCCGTAGAGCTGCGCGATCCGCTCCGGCGAGAGCACCTGGGTCGGCATGCCCAGCGCATCGCCGAGGGCACCTGCGAGGAGGGCTCCGGTGGCGCGATCGAGGCGGTTTCCGGCGGGCACGGATCAGAACTCCAGGTGGAGGGCGAAGACGGTCGGGTCCAGGATGCTGGTGACGTGCTCGATCGGCCGCCCGTCGGCGCCACGGGCGAGCCGCCGGGTCCTCAGGAACGCGGCTCCCGGCGCGCAGCCCATGATCTCGGCGTCAGCCTCCTCGACGAGAATGAGATCCACCCACTCGTCGCCGCCGGCCGGCACCAGCCCCGCCGCGCGCAGGACGCCGCTGAGCGTGCGGTCCTTGAGCCCGCGCTCCGGCAGGTCCTCGAGCCCCGGCGCGACCGGAAGCCTGCTCCTCTCCAGCGAGATGGTCCGGCTCTCCGGCTTGAGGCGGCGGACCCGGTCGATCGCGATGAAGGCCGTCTCGGCGAGGCCGAGGCGGCTGGCGAGATCCGCGTCCTCGATGCGCGCGATTCCGAGCACCGAGGTCTCGACGTCGGCGCCCGCCCGCGCCAGCGCCCGCGACCAGCCGAGCGCGTCGTCGATCGCCCGGCCACGGAAGGTGACGAAGGATCCGACGCCCATCCGGGTGGTGATGAAGCCCTTGGCCGCAAGCTCCTCCAGGCCCTTGCGGATGGTGTTGCGGCTCACCGCGAAGCGCTTGCCGAGCTGGTTCTCGCTGTCGAGCCGATCGCCGAACCCGAGCAGGCCCGAGCGGATCTCTCCCTCGATCGCTGCCGCGACCATGTCGGGCTTGGCAGTCGGCGGCAACGCGCCGGGCTTGGACATCTTCACCACGGGGGTGCTCCGGGAGCGAACCTGTGCAGACTTGTTCAATGATGGGACGACGGCACCGCTGCGGTCAAGCGGCCCTGAGGCCGGGAGCAGGGCTATCGCATTTGGCCGAGGATGGATCGTGCGAAGTCATCGGACCATCCCGAGCGCTTTCGTTTTCGTCGGATGGAGATGCCTGGCCTGGCGGT
>JAWLBM010000044.1:0-38832 GCA_041687675.1 Pleomorphomonas sp.
CTCGTCCGATCCCCGCACCGCCAAGCCTCCCGCGCCGATCAGGCGAGTGAATCATGGCGAGGTCGGACAGGCGAGCGACTTCTTCAACAGCCTGCTAGGGCAAGGCCCGGCGAGGCGGTGAACCGGACGGCGGGTGAGGCTGCCGGGATGCGCCCCGGGGGCTGCCGTGGCCCGACGCCCCTCAGCTCCAGCCGCCGTTGATGGTCTGGTAGAAGACGTGCAGGCCGATGCGGGCCTTCTTCCTGAACACCGACGCCCAGGCGGGGCGGACGTAGACGGCGTGGTAGTGCGTGGAGGTGCCGACCTCGTCCACGCGCACGCCATGGTAGGAGACGTCGCGCGCCACCTTCTTCGCCTCCGCCCAGGCCTTGCGCGAGCGCACGACGTCCTTGACGCCGTCGCAGGCGAAGGAGAACTGGCAGGCGTTGCGCAGGGTGCGGTTCTGGTAGACGACCTCGCAGATCGTGTCCGGATAGGCGGGGTTGCGCACCCGGTTGAGCACCACCTGCGCCACGGCCACCTGGCCCTTGTAGGGCTCGCTGCGCGCCTCGAAGTAGACCGCCTCGGCGAGGCATTTCTGCTCCTTGGCCGAGTAGATCTCCGAGGGCAGCAGCAGCTTCGCCCACCAGTGGTCGCCGGGGCGGACGGTGCCGGCCGGCCGGGGGGGCTTCGCCGTCGGGGTGGCGAACAGGGCGGCGAAGACGTCCTGGTCGACCACGGACGTGTCCGGCGCATAGGCGGCGGCCAGGGCCGAGGCGGCGGAATTGGCCGCACCCGGCGCCATCGGCCGCTCCGGGTAGTTGGCGGCCACGAGCCGGGTCATGTCCGGCCGGTCGGGAGGAAGCGGCACGGGCTCGAGTTCCGCGACCATGCTGCGCGGCTCGGCCGGGCGGATGAAGCGGGCGACGGCGAGCGCCGAGAGCGGCAGGTTCGAGGCGGTGAAGGCCATCGCCGGCATCGCCGACGGGTCCGGCGGGGCGAGGCGGCTGTGCTCGTCGAACACCGAGCCGGCGGAGAAGCCGGGGGCGGTGGCCGGGCGCACGACGCTCGCCGGCAGGTCGCCCTTCCAGGAGCGGTCGACGCGGTCCTCGTCCGGCGTCGGCGCCGCGCCGAGGGACCCGGTGACGATCGGGTCCACGCCGTCGACGACGATCGTGCCGCCGCCGGCGGTGACGGTGGCGGTGCCGCTCATCTCGCCGAGCGGCTCGGCGACGAGGCGGCTCTCCCCGCCCGGCCCCGGCGCGAGGGTCACCGACCAGCGGATGGCGGGATCGAAGGCCGACAGCAGCAGCTCAGCCACGTCCTGGCGGGCGACCGGCACGGTCGAGCCGACCAGCGCCGCGAAGCCGGCGAAGACGAGGCCGGCCGCGGCCAGCGCCGGGGGCGGCGACGCGGGCCGGCGACGCGCGGATGCGGCTCTGGGGCGTAGACGCATGACGAACCCGACCTCCCGGGCGGGCGCGGCCCGGGCTCCCGTCGCCCGGCATGCACCGTTCCCGCAAGCCGCGATCATCTCCGGTTAACCTTGCCGACACGTTAACTCGCCCGCCTGCAACCTTCGGCCCGGTTGCCGCGGGGCGGCCCGGACGTGCTAAGTCTCGGGCCGAAGAGGGCGCGCACCGCCAGCGAGGAGTTGGAGACATGGACGATTTCCAGGCTGTTCTGATCACCCGCGACGAGGAGCGCCGGCAGGACGTGGCGATGACCCGGCTCACCGAGGCGGACCTGATGGAGGGCGACGTTACCGTCCGCGTCACCCATTCGACGGTGAACTACAAGGACGGGCTCGCCGTCACCGGCAAGCTGCCGGTGGTGCGCCGCTGGCCGATGGTGCCGGGCGTCGATTTCGCCGGCGAGGTGATCGCCTCCGAGAACCCGGAGTTCAAGCCGGGCGACGAGGTGATCCTCAATGGCTGGGGCGTCGGCGAGATGCACCTCGGCGGCTGGTCCGAGGTCGCGCGCGTCAAGGGCGACTGGCTGATCCCGCGGCCCGAGGGCCTGTCGCCGGCGGATTGCATGGCGATCGGCACGGCCGGCTACACCGCCATGCTGTCGGTGATCGCGCTGGAGCGCTTCGGGCTCACCCCCGCAGACGGCGACGCGGTGGTGACCGGCGCGGCGGGCGGCGTCGGCTCGGTGGGCGTCATGCTGCTCGCCAGGGCCGGCTGGCGGGTCGTCGCCACCACCGGGCGGCCGGAGGAGGCCGACTATCTCGCCAACCTCGGCGCCTCGGAGATCGTCGACCGGGCGGAACTCGCCGGCCCGGCGAAGCCGCTCGCCCGGGAGCGCTGGGCGGCCGGCATCGACAACGTCGGCTCGACGACGCTCGCCAACGTGCTGTCGATGACCCGGGCCGAGGGCGCCATCATCGCCTGCGGCAACGCCGGTGGCATGGACCTTCCAACCTCCGTCGCCCCGTTCATCCTGCGCGGCGTCTCGCTGATCGGCATCAACTCGGTGACCCAGCCGAGGGCGCGGCGGATCGAGGCCTGGGAGCGGCTCTCCAGAGACATCGACCGCGACAAGCTCGCCGCCATGACCCGGCAGGTCGGTTTCGACGAGGCGATCGAGGCGGGCCGGGCCATCGCCGAGGGCAGGATCCGCGGCCGGGTGGTGATCTCGATCGGCTGACCGTTCAGGCGGCGTGGCGCAGCCAGCGCTGGTAGGCGAGGCCGACCAGCACCAGCACCGCGCCGAGCCCGATGAAGGAGGCGGCGCGCAGCACGCCGGTGAGCCCGGCGGTGTCGACGAGGAACACCTTGGCGACCACCAGCAGCACCAGCGCCGCCGCCACCACCCGCGTCGCCCGCGATTGGAGCGCGGCCCCGAGCGCCAGCAGCGCCACCCCCGCGACGAGCCAGACCGCCGAGTAGGCGTAGAGCTCCCCCTCCCCGATCGACGGGCCGAACAGGAAGTCGTAGCTGATGTCGCCGGTGTTGAAGGCGGCGCGCACGGCGAGCGTCGCCCAGGCGAAGGCGAGGACGCCTGCGAGCGCCGTGGCGCCGGTCACGTACCAGCCGGGCCGGTCCGGCCGGCGGGCGGCGACGCGGGCGACGGCGAGCGCCATCGCCGCGGGCAGCAGGTAGCCGAGGAGGAGCTTGCCGTCGAAGGCGCCGCCGTCGATCGGCTCGCCGGTGAAGGCGGGGTTCTGCTCGACGAGGAGGCCGCCCCCGGCGAAGAGCAGGCCGGCCGCGCCGACCAGCAGCGTACCCTGGCGGAACACCGGCGAGGGCCGGCGCGCGGCGAGCCACTGCATTCCGAGGGCGATCGCCAGAAGGCTCGCCGACAGGAGGCTCTGCTCCGCGACCCCCGAGACCGCCCCGTAGATGTTCCCGCCGTTCATGGCGTGGTGGATCAGCATCACCGCCGTCAACGCCGTGAAGACCACTGACAGCGCCTCGAACACCGGGACGAACCGGTCCTCCCGCGTCCGTCCGAAGCGCCAGGCGGCGAGGCCGAAGAACAGCGCCGGCGCGCCGTAGCCCCACAGCAGCCAGTTGAACAGCGGCGTCGTGCCGAGGTCGGAGCCGACCACCTCCGGGTCGAGGAGGAAGCGCAGGGCCACCAGCGCGGATACGGCCACCGCGACGTGGCGCAGCCCCGCGGCCGGCCGCCGCGCCTCCACCATGGCGATCGCCGGCACCACGGCCGCCAGCGCGATGGTGAGGACGCCGCGCTCGAACATCATGCCGAGACCGGCGACCAGCGCCGCGACGGCGGTGACGGCATAGGCCGAGACCGCGCCGTCGACGCCCCATTCCCCCGGGGGAAGACGCCGCGCCAGCGCCTCGGTGGCGACGGCGAGGAAGCCGGCGAGCACGAGGGCGGCGAAGCCGAAGGGGACCGAGACGAGGGCGAAGTCCTCGAGCCGGAGCCAGGCGAGGAGCAGCAGGCCGAGCGGGATGGTCGCGCCGGCCGCGGCGAGTTGCACCCGGGCCGCCGAGCCGGCGGCGCCGGCGAGGCCGAGCCCGCCGAAGAGGAGCCCGAGCAGGAGCCCGGCGCCGATCAGCAGCCCGCCCTCCTCCTCCCGGATCAGCTCGAGTACGTCCGGACCGCGGACAACCCCGGTCGCCGGATCGACGACCTGCCGCCATGAAACGTCGAGCCCGGCGTAGGCGGCGAGCACGACGAGGATGGCGGCGAGCGCGAGCAGCCGGGTCGCCGGGGCCTCGTAGGCGGTGACCATCGCCGCGGCGGCGAAGCCGATCGCCAGGGCAAGGCCCGCCCCGTCGGTGTCGAAGGCGGCGAGATGGGCGATCACCGGCAGGGCGAACAGCGCCATCAGCGCCACCGCCCAGCGGTCGTGCGGCGCCGGCCGGCCCGGGTCGGCGGGATGCACGGAGGCGACGAAGGCGAGGTGGGCGAAGACGGTCACGGCGGCGAGGTAGACGGCGAGGATCACCGAATCCGCCGGGTCCGAGCCGAGGAGGAGGCCGCCGAGGAGCAGGACCAGCGCCCAGAGCTGCGCGGCGAGGACGCCCACCGCGGCCAGCCAGCGCCATCCGCGGATGCGGGCGAGGCCAAGCGTCGCCCCGGTGACGGCGACGAGGTAGAGGCAGAGCCCGCCGAGGCTCGGGTCGGCGGTCTCGATCAGAAGCGGCGTCAGGTAGCTGCCGGCGAAGCCGAGGCCGGCGAGCGCCGGCCCGTGGACGAGGGCGAGCGCCATGGTCGCGACCGCGACGGCGCCGAGCGCGAGGAAGGCCGCCGTGTCGCCGATGAAGCCGTAGAGCGCATAGGCGGCGAAGATGGTGGCGAAGGCCGTGACCGTCCCGGCGGCCGTCAGGATGCCGGGGACATAGGCGCCTTGGAAGCGCGGCCCGAGGTCGACGGGCTCGCGCCGGCGCATCCACTCGCCGAGGCCGAGCAGCAGCAGCGCGAAGAGGAGGCCGGCGACGATGCGGGCGCCCGGGCCGAGCAGCCCGGCCTCGATCGAGTAACGCACCAGGAAGACGCCGCCGAGGGCGAGCGCGAGGCCGCCGACCCAGACCGCCCAGCGGCCGCCGAGCGCCTGCTCGAGGTCGCGCGGCGGCGGGGCGCCCGCGGGCGCGGCGGCTGCCGGATCATCGGTTCCGCTGGATTCGCGGGCAGCGACCGGCTCCTCCGGCCACTCCGGTGCGGGCGCCGGCTCTTCCGGCTCCTCCATGGCGGACGGGGGCGGGCGGAGCGGCCCGGCCGGCGGCCCGAACGGCCAGTCCGCCGGGCGCGCTGGCTCGGCAGCCTCCGGAGTCTCCGTCGGCGGGGGCGGCGACGCGGCCTCCGCCGTGGCGGGACCCGCGGGCCCGGAGGTCTCGAGCCAGCGCACGCGCTCCCTCAGAGCCTCCAGTTCACGCGAGATCCGGCGCGAGCGCGAATCAGCGACCCAGCCGAGAACGGCGCCGATCAGGACGCCGGCGAGGACCGCCAGAACGACGAGGATGCCCAACAGCTCTTCCATGTGCGCCCCGACAGCCGTGCCGATCGCCAGCTTCCCCGACCGGCACGGGAATGTGAAGGCCCGGCCGGCGACCGCGTCCCCCGGTCGCCCTTGCGGCGCCACGGGTTTGCCGCCATCGTCCGTCAAAGCCATTGCGGATGTGTTTCTCCAGGTTTGTCCGGCATGCCGGAGCGAGGTGACCGATGACCACGACGCCCCCGATCACGACGACCGCCACCCTGCCGGCCCGCCGCCGTGGCCTTCTCGCAGCGGTCGCCGCGATCGCAGTCCTTGCCGGCGCCGCCGGGGCGCAGGCGGAGGCGGTGCCGACCGGCGACACCCTGTCCGGCAACTATCTCGCCGGCCGCTTCGCCAACAACCAGTCCGACCTCGCCGACGGCGCCCGCTTCTTCCTGGAGGCGCTGCAGAGCGATCCGGAGGATCCTTTCCTGCTCGAGCGCACCCTCGCCCTGACGCTCGCCGCCGGGGAGATCGACGAGGGGCTCGACATCGCCGGCCGGCTGGCCGAGGTCGACCAGGGCAACCGGCTCGCCGCCCTCACCGTCGGCATCGGCGCGCTCCGCGACAAGGACTGGCGCCGCGCGGTGGACACGCTGCAGGGCGCCAGCGCCGGCCCGCTCGCGGGGCTCACCGTGGAGGTGCTGTCGGCCTGGGCCGAGGCCGGCTCGGGCGCCGTCGACACCGCGCTGAAGCGGCTCGACGCCATGAAGGGCGAGGAGTGGTACGCCTTCTTCCGCGCCTACCACGGCGGATTGATCGCCTCGGTCGCGGGCCGCGACGGGGAGGCCAACCGGCGCCTGCGCGAGGCCATAGAGCTCGACGAGGGCAACGTGCGCGTGGTCGACGCGCTGGTCCGTTCGCTCGCGCGCTCGGGCGAGGCGGCAGAGGCCCGCAAGGTGCTCGACGACGCGCTCGCAGAGGTGCCCAGCAATCCGCTGCTCCTCGCCCTCGAGGCGGAGATCGCCGACGGGCGCCGGCCGGCGCCGCTGGTCGCCAACGTGCACCAGGGCGCGGCGGAGATCCTCGCCGGGCTCGGCACCGCCATCGCCCGCGACGACACCGGCGAGCATGCCGCCATCTACCTGCAGTTCGCGCTGGCTCTCTCCCCGCGGGCGGACCTCGCCCGCATCACCCTCGCCGACATCTTCGAGCGGGCGAAGCAGTACGAGGCGTCGATCGAGCTGCTCTCCGGCGTCGCCGCCAGTTCGCCGCTGAAGCGCAACGCCGAGATCCAGATCGGCTTCGGCTACAACGCCCTCGACAAGGTGGAGGAGGCCCGCGAGCACCTCGGCGCGCTGGTCGACAAGGACCCGTCCGACCTCGAGGCGGTGATGGCGCTCGGCAACGTGCTGCGCGTGCGCAAGATGTTCGAGGAGGCCTCCGAGGTCTACAGCCGCGGCATCGCCACCATCGACGACCCGCAGCCGTACCACTGGGTCATCTACTACAACCGCGGCATCACCCTGGAGCGCACCGACCGCTGGCCGGAGGCGGAGAAGGACTTCAAGACGGCGCTGGAGCTGCAGCCCGAGCAGCCGCTGGTGCTGAACTACCTGGGCTATTCCTGGGTGGACAAGGGGATGAACTACGACGAGGCGCTGGGCATGATCGAGCGCGCGGTCGAGCTCGAGCCCACCGACGGCTACATCATCGACAGCCTCGGCTGGGTCTACTACAAGCTCGGCCGCTACGAGGACGCGGTGCGCGAGCTCGAGCGGGCGGTGAGCCTGAAGCCCGACGACCCGGTCATCAACGACCACCTCGGCGACGCCTACTGGAAGGTCGGCCGCAAGCTCGAGGCGCGGTTCCAGTGGAGCCATGCGCGGGACAACGATCCCGAGCCGGAGGAACTCCAGAAGATCATCGACAAGCTCGCCAACGGCCTGCCGGACCCGGACGCGCCGGCCGCGGCGGACGCCTCCGACACCACCCCGGCCGCGACCCCGCCTGCCCGGTGACCGCGGCGGAGGAGGCCGCGCCGGCCAAGGTGAACCTCGCGCTGCACGTGACCGGGCGGCGCGGCGACGGCTACCATCTCCTCGACACCCTGGCGGTGTTCCCCCCGGTCGGCGACAGCGTCCGCGCCGAGCCGGCCGGGCGGCTGTCGCTCACCGTCATCGGCCCGGAGGGCGCGGTGCTGCGGGCGGAGGACGCCGAGGGCAACCTCGTGGCCAGGGCCGCGCGCGGGATCGCCGCCCTCGCCGGGCTCGAGGCGGCCGTCGCGCTCACCCTCGACAAGCGGCTTCCCGTCGCCGCCGGGCTCGGCGGCGGATCGGCCGACGCGGCGGCGACCCTCCGGCTCCTCTGCCGCCTCTGGGGGATCGACCCGGCGGACGGGAGCGTCGCGGCGCTGGCCCTGTCGCTCGGCGCCGACGTGCCGATGTGCCTCGCCTCGCGGCCGGTGCGGGCGCGCGGCATCGGCGAGGCGCTCGAGCCGATGGCGGTCCCCGCCGGCCTCGGCATCCTTCTCGCCAACCCGCGCGTCGCCGTCTCGACGGCCGAGGTGTTCCGCCGGCTGCCGGGCCGGGACAACCCGCCCGTCGCGGCGCTCCCGCCATCGGACCCGGACGGCTTCCTCGCCGCCCTCGCCGGCTGCCGCAACGACCTCGAGGCGGCGGCGCGGGCGATCGCGCCCGAGATCGGCGACGCGCTGGAGACGATCGGCGCGCTCCGGGGCTGCCGGCTGGCGCGGATGTCCGGCTCCGGCGCGACCGTCTTCGGGATCTTCGGCGATCTCAGCGCGGCCCAGGCGGCCGCGGCCGCGCTCGCGGTGGCGCGGCCCGGCTGGTGGATCGCGGCGGCGCCGCTCAGCTCACCCGGCTGACGCAGAAGGCGACCACGTCGCGGAGGGCGTCCCGCCACGGACCCGGCGGCACGACGGCGAGCGCATCGACGGCGTTGGCGCCGTAGGTCTTCGCCCGGTCCACCGTCTCGGCGATCGCGCCGTGCCGGTTCAGCAGGTCGATGGCGCGCTCGAGGTCGCCTTCGCGCACGTCGCCCTCCTCGATGGTCCTCTTCCAGAAGGCGCGGTCGTCGGCGTCGCCGGCGCGGGCGGCGAGCACCACCGGCAGCGTCACCTTGCCCTCGCGCAGGTCGTCGCCGACCCGCTTGCCGAGGGTCATCGACTGGCCGCCGTAGTCGAGCGCGTCGTCGACGAGCTGGAAGGCGAGGCCGAGCTGGCGGCCGTAGGCCGACATCGCCGCGCGCACCTCCGGCGGCTGTCCGGCGACGATCGGGCCGACCTCCGTCGCCGCGGCGAACAGGGCCGCGGTCTTGGAATCGATCACCCGGAGGTAGGCCTCCTCCTCGGTGGCGAGGTTCTTGGCGGCGGCGAGCTGCAGCACCTCGCCCTCGGCGATGACGGCCGCGGCGTCGGACAGCACCCGCAGCGCGTCCATCGAGCCGACCGCGACCATGGTCCGGAAGGCCTGGCCGAGCAGGTAGTCGCCGACCAGCACGCTCGCCTGGTTGCCCCAGAGCATGCGGGCCGTCGGCTTGCCGCGGCGCATCTCGCTCTCGTCGACGACGTCGTCGTGGAGCAGCGTCGCGGTGTGCATGAACTCGACCGCGGCGGCGAGCATGACGTGCGCCCCGCCCTCGTAGCCGAACGCCCGGGCGGCGGCGAGGGTCAGCATCGGCCGGAGCCGCTTGCCGCCCGAATCGATCAGGTGCCGCGCGATGTCCGGGATCATCTCGGCGTTGGAGCCGGCCATCTCCAGGATCAGCGCGTTGACGCGCTGCATGTCGTCGGCGACCAGCGCCGCGAGCCCGGCGATCGACGGGGTTCCGGCCTTGTCCGGCGACGTCGGCCGGTCCTTCGATGCGAGCACGCCCACCCTGGTCACTCCCGTCCCGCCCCCGTTCGCCGTCCCGACCGGAGGATAGGGAGGCGCCCTCGGGGCGGCAAGACGGCGCCCCGGCCCGTCCGCTTCCGCCCGGCCGCGCTCGTCCCTATCATGACCGGGCGGGAGGCTCTAGGCTGAAAGCATGGAAGAACTGATCCGGACCAACGACCTCGTGCTGATCTCCTTCGTCGAGGCGCTGCTGCGCGACGCCGGCATCGACCATTTCATCGCCGACCAGGCGGTGAGCGCGGTCGACGGCTCGATCGGCATCTTTCCCCGTCGCATCCTCGTCGACGCCGACCGGCTTGCCGCCGCCCGCCGGCTGATGGCCGACGCCGGCCTCGCCGCGGAGCTTCGCCCGGAGCGCCGGCCGTGATGGAGGCCGCGGCCACCGAGGACCGGTTCCTCGGTGGCCGCGTCCTCGCGGCCCAGCCGGCGGGCCGCGCCCACCGGGCGGGCCTCGACGCGGTGCTGCTGCAGGCCGCCGTGCCGGACGGGGCGACGGGCGTCCTCGTGGACCTCGGCGCCGGGGTCGGCGTCGCCGGCCTCGCAGCGGCGGTCCGCTGCCCAGGCCTGTCCGTCGTGCTCGTCGAGCGGGACGCGGCGACCGCCGCCCTGGCGCGGCGATCCGTCGCGCTGAACGCGGCCGCCGCCGGCGGCCGCGCGCGGGTGGTCGAGGCGGACGTCACCGCCCCGGCCGCCCTGCTCGAGGCCGCCGGCCTCCCCGCCGGCATGGCCGACCATGTAGTCATGAACCCGCCGTTCCACCCGGCGGACCGCTCGCGCGGATCGCCGGACGCCGCCCGCGCCGCGGCCCATCTCGCCGGCCCCGGCGACCTCGACCGCTGGGTGCGCGCCGCCGCCCGCCTCTGCCGCCCGTCCGGCCGGCTCGCGGTGATCTGGCGCGCCGACGACCTGCCGGCGCTCCTCGCCGCCGTCTCCGCCCGCTTCGGCGGTCTGGTGCTGAAGCCGGTCCAGCCGCGGGCCGAAGCGCCGGCGAGCCGGGTCGTCCTCCTCGCCCGCCCGCAGTCGCGGGCCCCCTTCAGACTGTTGCCGCCGCTCGTCCTGCACGAGGGCGACGGCGATTGGACCGGGGCGGCCGACGCGGTGCTGCGGGGGGCGGCGTTGGCGATGGGGTGAACGGGGACGGCAATCTCGTGCGCGGCGGCAGTCGGCGCGCCTCCTGCCGCGAGCCGTCGTCCCGCTGACGTCCGGCCGCAAGTCCGGCTTCGTCTCCCGGCAGCGGACGGCCGGTGCGAACCCGTCGGCGCGCCCCGGCCGCCCATGAGCTTGCCCTTCCCCGCCGCGGGCGCCATATCCCCGGGGTGCTCACGGAGAACCACCCTTGCTCGCCAGCCTGAAACGGTACCTTCCCGCCCGCTATCGCGGCGGCGCCTTCGTGCCCGTCGTCCGCCTGTCCGGTGCGATCGGCATCGGCACGCCCTTCCGCCCGGGGCTGTCGCTCTCCGCCGCCGCGGGGCCGCTGGAGCGGGCCTTCTCGATGAAGGGCGCGGCGGCGGTGGCGCTGGTGATCAACTCGCCCGGCGGCTCGCCGGTGCAGTCGCACCTCATCTACAAGCGGATCAGGATGCTCGCCGAGCGCGAGAAGCGGACCGTGATCGCCTATACCGAGGACGTGGCGGCCTCCGGCGGCTACATGATCGCCTGCGCCGCCGACGAGATCGTCGCCGACCCCTCCTCGATCGTCGGCTCGATCGGCGTCGTCTCGGCGAGCTTCGGCCTCGACCGGCTGATCGAGCGCTGGGGCATCCAGCGCCGCGTCTACACCGCCGGCACCCGCAAGGTGACGCTCGACCCCTTCTCGCCGGAGAACCCGGAGGACGTGGAACACCTGAAGACCCTGCAGCAGGAGGTGCACCGCCACTTCATCGACCTCGTGAAGAGCCGGCGCGGCGACGCCCTCGCCGGCGACGAGGACCTCTTCTCGGGCCTGTTCTGGAGCGGCGGCACCGCCCGGGGGCTTGGCCTCGTCGACCGGCTTGGCGACCTGAAGTCCGACCTCGAGGCCCGCTTCGGGCCGAAGCTGCGCCTGCTGCCCGTCACCGCCCGGGCGGGCTTCTTCCGCCGCCGGCTGATGGGGATCGGCGAGGACGGCGCGCTCCCCGCCGTTTCCGCGGACGACCTCCTCTCCGCCGCCGAGACCCGGGCGCTCTACGCGCGCTACGGATTGTGACCGGGGCGGCCGGCCGGCTCCGGACTTCGTGACCTGGCCGCCGCAAAGCCGCCGCATCCTCCGCAGACGATCCACCCGTCCGATGTCGGATGGCCGGGGGCTTGCCAGTCGCCCGGCAGGGTGGTGAGATGATCCACCAGTCGGGAGTGACAAGACATGCCGCCAGTCGTCGCCCTTGCCCTCGTCGGAGCCGGCCTCTACCTCGCCGGGCGCCTCATCAAGCGCGAAATGGCGCGGGTCGCCGCCACGCTGGAGACGACGGACGCCGAGCCGAAGCCGATCGAGATCCTCCTCGACCGGGATCCGGGAACCGGCGTCTACCGCCTGCCGAAGGGGCCGGGCGAGGTCTGATCCGCGGGGCCGCGCCGAGCGCCCCGGGGCCGGCGGCCGCCGGGCGGTTGCGCTTGACCTTCCGGCAGGGCCCGCCCTAGGGTGCGCGCCGCTCGATGCCCCCCGTCCGGACCGAAACCATGCCCCCTGCCCCGACGACCACCGCGGCTCCGACGACCATCGCGGCCGACGTCAACGACCCCCGCCGGTCCTTCCAGGGCCTGATGCTGACGCTGCAGCGGTTCTGGGCCGAGCGCGGCTGCGTGATCCTGCAGCCCTACGACATGGAGGTCGGCGCCGGCACCTTCCACCCGGCGACGACGCTGCGCTCGCTGGGGCCGCTGCCGTGGAACGCGGCCTATGTGCAGCCCTCGCGCCGGCCGACCGACGGGCGCTACGGCGAGAACCCGAACCGGTTCCAGCACTACTACCAGTTCCAGGTGATCCTGAAGCCGTCGCCGCCGGACCTGCAGCAGCTCTACCTCGACAGCCTGACCGCGATCGGCATCGACCCGGCGCTGCACGACATCCGCTTCGTCGAGGACGACTGGGAGAGCCCGACGCTGGGCGCCTGGGGCCTCGGCTGGGAATGCTGGTGCGACGGCATGGAGGTGAGCCAGTTCACCTATTTCCAGCAGGTCGCCGGCATCGAGTGCGCGCCCGTCTCGGGCGAGCTCACCTACGGGCTCGAGCGCCTCGCCATGTACCTGCAGGGCGTCGACAACGGCTTCGAGCTCAACTTCAACGGCCGCGAGGGCGCGGAGAAGGTGACCTACGGCGACGTGTTCCGCCAGGCGGAGGAGGAATACTCCCGCCACAACTTCGAATACGCCGACACCGAGATCCTGGCGCGCCAGTTCCGCGAGGCGGAGGAGGAGTGCCGGGCCCTGCTCGCCAAGGGCGACGCGGCCGGCTCCGACCGCGGGCTGCACCTTTGCGTGCTGCCGGCCTACGACCAGTGCATCAAGGCGAGCCACCGCTTCAACCTGCTCGACGCCCGCGGCGTCATCTCCGTCACCGAGCGGCAGAGCTACATCCTGCGCGTCCGCGACCTCGCCAAGGCCTGCGGCGAGGCCTGGCTGCGGACGAGGGCCGGCGGCGCGCCGGCCTGAGGCGGGCGGGGCCGCCGTTCCCGGCGTCCCGCGCCCGGCGGGGATGACAACGGCGGCGGAACCGGATAGTCACGGGCACGTCCCGATGCACCCCCTCGATCTCCGGCCCACCACCCCATGCCCGACCTTCTTCTCGAGCTCTTCTCCGAGGAAATTCCCGCCCGCATGCAGGCGAAGGCGGCGGACGACCTGAGGCAGATGGTGACCGGCGGCCTCGTCGACGCCGGGCTCACCTACGAGGGCGCCAAGGCCTTCGCGACGCCGCGGCGGCTGGCGCTCACCGTGCACGGGCTGACCACCCGCTCGCCCGACCTCAGGGAGGAGCGCAAGGGCCCGCGGGTGGACGCGCCGGAGGGGGCGATCCAGGGCTTCCTGCGCAGCGCCGGGCTCTCCTCCCGCGCCGAGGCCCGCGTCGCCAGCGACCCGAAGAAGGGCGACTTCCTCGTCGCCGACATCGTCCGTCCCGGCCGGCCGGCGGAGGAGATCATCGCCGAGGTGGTGCCTAGGGTGGTGCGCAGCTTCCCCTGGCCGAAGTCGATGCGCTGGGGCGCCCGCTCGGCGCCGGCCGGCGCGCCCGGCGCCGCGGCGGAGGCGAAGGGGCCGGAATCGCTGCGCTGGGTGCGGCCGCTGCAGTCGATCCTCTGCACCTTCGGCCCGGAGACCGAGGACCCGGTGGTGGTCGCCTTCGAGGTCGACGGCATCGCCTCGGGCAACGAGACCCGCGGCCACCGCTTCATGGCGCCGCAGCCGGTGCGGGTGCGCCGCTTCGAGGACTATGTCGCCAGCCTGGAGCGCGGCCGGGTGGTGCTCGATCCCGCCCGCCGGCGCGACATCATCCTCACCGACGCGCGCAACCTCGCCTTCGCCGCCGGGCTCGAACTGGTCGAGGACGAGGGGCTGCTGCAGGAGGTGGCCGGGCTGGTGGAGTGGCCGGTGGTGCTGATGGGCCGCTTCGACGAGGACTTCCTGACGGTGCCCGACGCGGTGATCCGCGCCACCATCCGCGCCAACCAGAAGTGCTTCGTGGTGCGCGACCCGGCGACGGGCCGGCTCGCCAACCGATTCGTGCTGGTCGCCAACATCGAGGCGAGCGACGGCGGGGCGACCATCGTCGCCGGCAACGAGCGGGTGATCCGCGCCCGGCTCTCCGACGCCAGGTTCTTCTTCGAGGGCGACCTTGCGGTGAAGCTCGCCGACCGGCTGCCGAAGCTCGACGCCATCACCTTCCACGAGAAGCTGGGGACGCAGGGAGAGCGCGTCCGGCGCGTCGCCGCCCTCGCCCGGGCGCTGGCGCCGGTGGTCGGGGCCGACCCGGAGAAGGCGGAACGGGCCGCCCGCCTCGCCAAGGCCGACCTCGTCTCCGGCATGGTCGGCGAGTTCCCGGAACTCCAGGGCCACATGGGCCGCGTCTACGCCGAGGCGCAGGGCGAGGACCACGAGGTCGCCGCCGCGATCGAGGACCACTACCGCCCGCAGGGCCCGTCCGACCGTGTCCCCTCGGCGGCGGTGTCGATCGCCGTCGCGCTGGCGGACAAGCTGGACACCCTGTTCTGCTTCTGGGCGATCGCGGAGGAGCCGACCGGATCGAAGGATCCCTTCGCGCTCCGCCGCGCGGCGCTGGGCGTGATCCGGCTCGTGATCGAGAACGGGGTCCGGCTCAGCCTGCTCGCCACCGCCTACGCCATCCAGGACCGCTACCGCCCGCTGGCGGTCGAGCGGACGGGCGAGTGGCGGGACGCGCTCGAGACCGCCTACAAGCGGAACCTCGGCAGCGCCGGGATGATCGCCGGCCCGTCGCCCGACCTCGACAAGCTGGGCGCGGAGGAGAACTACTGGCGGGCGGTGAAGAGCCTCCTCGCCTTCTTCGCCGACCGGCTGAAGGTGCAGCTCCGCGAGGCGGGGGCGCGGCACGACCTCGTCGACGCGGTGTTCGCGCTCGGCGGCCAGGACGACCTCGTCTCCATCGTCCGCCGGGTCGAGGCGCTCGGCGCGCTGCTTTCGACCGACGACGGCGCCAACCTCCTCGCCGGCTACCGCCGCGCCG
This sequence comes from Pleomorphomonas sp., assembly GCA_041687675.1. Classification (GTDB taxonomy): domain Bacteria; phylum Pseudomonadota; class Alphaproteobacteria; order Rhizobiales; family Pleomorphomonadaceae; genus JAWLBM01. The sequence goes on from JAWLBM010000044.1 coordinate 14,960, forward strand.
CCAACATCCTGCGGGCCGAGGAGAAGAAGGGCACTCGGGTGGCGGAGCGGGTCGACCCGGCCCTGCTCGCCCTTGCCGAGGAGAAGGCCCTCGCCACGGCCGTCGAGGCCGCCGCCGCGACGGCGCGCGCCACGGTGGCGCTCGAGGACTTCGAGGGGGCGATGCGGGCGCTGGCGACGCTGCGCGGCCCCGTCGACGCCTTCTTCGACACCGTGCTCGTCAACGACCCGGACGAGGCGGTGCGCGCCAACCGCCTGGCGCTGCTCGTCTCCGTCCGCGAGGCCTGCCACCTCGTCGCCGACTTCTCGCGGATCGAGGGCTGACGGACGCGCGGGGCGGGTGTGCGGGCCGCGTCTCCCCCGTCCCGTCCCACTTCCGTCATCCCGGCGAAAGCCGGGATCCAGCCCTCAACGATTTGATTCGTCTGCCGGATTCTGGATCCCGGCTTTCGCCGGGATGACGTCTTGCGTGTGGCGGGCGACGCGAGGACGCCACAACGTCCGGCTTTCGCCGGGATGACGTCTTGCGTGTGGCGGGCGACGGGAGGCGTGCGGGCGACGGGATGACTGTCGGCCTCGCTGCGGGCTCGCGGCAGCGCGGGGGTTCACCCCGTCCCATCCCACTCCCGTCATCCCGGCGAAAGCCGGGATCCAGCCGCCAAGGCCTTGACTCGTCTGCCGGATTCTGGATCCCGGCTTTCGCCGGGATGACGTCTTGCGTGTGGCGGGCGACGGGATCACGACCTGCACGGAGGCCGCGGGATGACGTCCTCCCTGCGGCGGACCCCCTTCAGGGGATCATTCCGCGCGCGCAGCGGTGCATGCGGAAAGATCAAGGGTTTCGCCGCTTTGCGCGCCGCGCGCAGGTCTGTAAGGTAGCCGCCGCTGTTTGACATGGGCGGAGTTCGAGGATGACCGCAGCCGATCTTCCCGAGCGGGAGGCAATGGAGTTCGACGTGGTGATCGTCGGGGCGGGGCCGGCCGGCCTTTCCGCGGCGATCCGGCTGAAGCAGCGCGCGGCCGAGCGGGGCGAGGACATCTCCGTCGTGGTGCTGGAGAAGGGCTCCGAGGTCGGCGCGCACATCCTCTCCGGCGCCGTCGTCGACCCGATCGGCGTCGACACCCTGCTGCCCGGCTGGCGCGAGGAGGAGGACCATCCCTTCCGCACGCCGGTGACCGAGGACCGGTTCACCGTGCTCGGCCCCGCGGCGGCCGTGCGGCTGCCCAACTGGGCGATGCCGAAGCTGATGGACAACCACGGCAACTTCGTCGTCTCGCTCGGCAACGTCTGCCGCTGGCTCGCCGGCAAGGCGGAGGCGCTCGGCGTCGAGGTCTATCCGGGCTTCGCCGCCGCCGAGGTGCTCTACGACGAGCGCGGCCGGGTCGTCGGCGTCGCCACCGGCGACATGGGCGTCTCGCGCGACGGCACGCCGGGACCGAACTTCCAGCGCGGCATGGAGCTTCGCGCGAAGTACACGCTGGTCGGCGAGGGCGTGCGCGGCTCGCTCGCCCGCATGCTGATCGACCGCTACCGCCTCGCCGAGGGCCGCGAGCCGCCGAAGTTCGGCATCGGCCTCAAGGAGCTCTGGCAGGTCGACCCGGCGCTGCACCAGCCCGGCCTCGTCCAGCATTCGTTCGGCTGGCCGCTCGGCTGGCGCACGGGCGGCGGCTCCTTCCTCTACCACCTCGAGGACAACCAGGTCGCCGTCGGCTTCGTGGTGCATCTCAACTACCAGAACCCCTATCTCTCGCCCTTCGAGGAGTTCCAGCGGTTCAAGACGCACCCCTCGGTGCGGCCGCTGTTCGAGAGCGGCAAGCGCATCTCCTACGGCGCCCGTGCCATCACCGAGGGCGGCTGGCAGTCGGTGCCGCGGCTGGTCTTCCCCGGCGGCGCGCTGATCGGCTGCTCGGCCGGCTTCGTCAACGTGCCGCGCATCAAGGGCAGCCACAACGCCATGCTCTCCGGCATCCAGGCCGCCGACGCGGCGGCCGACGCGCTGGCCGCCGGCCGGGCGCAGGACGAGCTGGTCGCCTACGAGCACGGCTGGCGCTCCTCCGCGATCGGCCGCGACCTGAAGCCGGTGCGCAACGTCAAGCCGCTGTGGTCGAAGTTCGGCACCGCCGTCGGCATCCCGCTCGGCGCGCTGGACATGTGGACGAACCAGCTCTTCGGCCTCTCGCTGTTCGGCACGATGCGCCACGGCAAGCCGGACCACGCGGCGATCCACCCGGCCAAGACGCACAAGCCGATCGACTATCCGAGGCCCGACGGGGTGGTCAGCTTCGACCGGCTGTCCTCGGTGTTCCTGTCGAACACCAACCACGAGGAGGACCAGCCGGTGCACCTGGTGGTGAAGGACCCGGGGCTGCAGCGGGTGTCGGAGCTCGGCACCTTCGCCGGCCCCTCGCAGCGCTACTGCCCGGCCGGCGTCTACGAGTGGGTCGAGGCGGAGACCGGGGGGCTGCCGCGCTTCCAGATCAACGCGCAGAACTGTGTGCACTGCAAGACCTGTGATATCAAGGACCCGAACCAGAACATCGTCTGGACGGTGCCCGAGGGGTCCGGCGGCCCGAACTACCCGAACATGTGAGGCAGGCGCGCGAGGCCCGCGGCGCCTGGACTGGCAAAGTGGACATCACCAACGACCTCGCCGACGAGAGCGGCGGACCGATCCTGCAGAACCGCGTCGTGGTGGTCGCAGACGACCACCCGATCATGCAGGACACCGTCGCCCGGATCCTGCGCAAGCGCTTCGGCGCCCGGGCCGTGCTGCGCGCCGCCACCTACGGCGAACTGCTCGACCTGATGGTCGGCGGACAGGCGGATCCGCTGGTCATCACCGACCTGGTGATGCCCGGCATGCGCGGCCTCGACAGCCTGAAGAAGATCCGCGACCTCGCCCCCGCCGCGCAGGTGGTGGTCTATTCCTCCAACGCCAGCGAGCAGCTGGCCGAGACCTGCCTTGACCTCGGCATCAAGGGCTTCATCGGCAAGCGCGCCGGCGAGACCGACTTCGCCTTCGTGATCGGAGAGGTGCTGGAGGGCCGGACGGCGGTGGTGCTCGGCGACAACCCCTCGGCCACCTCGCCGGCGATCCTGGAGCGGGTGGCGCTCGTCGCCGACCTGTCGCCGCAGCAGATGAAGGTGTTCCAGCTGCTCGGCGACGGGCTGCTCAACAAGCAGATCGCCTACAACCTCGGGATCTCCGAGGCGACGGTGAAGGCGCACGTCGGCAAGATCCTGGAGACGCTGAGGATATCCTCCCGCGCCCAGGCCGCCATCTGCTCCGCCTGGATGGTCGAGCACGGCCTGATCTGACGCCGGCCGGGCCGGCGTTCACCCAAGCTTGAAGCATGCAAGGTTGACGTGGGCGGTCCCGCGGCCGGACACTTTCGCTTGAGGTCCGGGGACATGTCTCCCCGGTCGGACGGAAAGGACGGCGCAATGCCCGCAACCCCCGGACGACTTGCCGCGGTACTGCTCGCCGCGCTCTGTCTCGGCCCGTCGGCGGAGGCGATCGCCCAGGACCGCGAGACGGACCTCGAGCTGGTGCTCGCGGTGGACGTGTCCGGCTCTATGGACCGGGACGAGCAGGTCCTCCAGCGGCGGGGCTACGTGGACGCGATCCGCGACCCGGAGGTCGTCGCCGCCATCCGCTCCGGCCTCACCGGCTCGATCGCCGTCACCTACCTCGAATGGGCCGGCCCCTCGGCCCACCGGGTGCTGGTGCCCTGGCAGCTGATCGACGGGCAGGAGGCGGCCGACGCCTTCTCGGCGAGGCTGTCGGAGGCGCCGCTCGGCACCATGCGCGGCACGTCCATTTCCGGCGGCCTGCTCCTCGCCGCCACCCTTTTCGACGACAACGGCTTCGAGGGCTACCGCAAGGTGATCGACGTCTCCGGCGACGGGCCGAACAACATGGGCGCGCCGGTGCTGATCGCCCGCGACGAGGTGCTGGACCGCGGCGTGGTCATCAACGGCCTGCCGATCATGCTGAAGCTGAACGCCTTCGGGTTCAGCTCGATCAGCAACCTCGACGAATACTACGAGAACTGCGTCATCGGTGGCCCCGGCGCCTTCATCGTCGCCGTGAACGACCCGGCGAGCCTGGTGGAGTCGATCCGCCGCAAGATGATCCTCGAGATCGCCGACGCCGGCGGCGGCGAAGACCCCTTCGCCGTCCTCCCGGCCAGCGACCCGGAGTTCGACTGCATGATCGGCGAGCGGCTGCGCCGCCAGTGGCTGGACCGCTAGGCGATGTGAGCCTCCCTGCGAGAGGGATGGTCCCGCGAGGCGAGCGGCCGGAGGCCGTCCCCGCCGTGCCGCCCGTCGCCGCCTCCCCTCTCGCCCGGCTGGCGGGATCGGGATATGGTCCGGCCATGTCCGCGCATGCACCCCCGCCCGAGATCGACCTCGCCGACGCCGCCGAGGCTCTGTTCGCCTGGTACGAGGCGATGGGCGTCGATGCGGTGGTGGGCGCGGCGCCGGCCGACGCCTTCGAGATCTCCTCGCGGCGCGAGACGGCCCGCAAGGCGGGCGGGCGACAGCTGCCGCCGGGGCTGCGGCCGCAGGCGCCGGCCCCGGCGCCGGCTCCCGCCCCGCCGGCGACGGTGCCCTCCGACGAGGCGGTGATGGCGGCGCGCGAGGCGGCCGCCTCGGCCGCGAGCCTCGACGAGCTCCGCCGCCTGCTCGAGGGATTCGAGGGCTGCGCCCTCAAGGTGACGGCCAAGAACCTCGTCTTCGGCGACGGCACGCCGACGGCGCCTTTGATGCTGGTCGGCGAGGCGCCCGGCCGCGACGAGGACGCCGAGGGCCGGCCCTTCGTCGGCCGCTCCGGCCAGTTGCTCGACCGCATGCTGAAGGCGGCAGGCTTCCCCCGCGAGGAGGCCGCCTACATCGCCAACGCGATCTACTGGCGCCCGCCGGGCAACCGCGAGCCGAGCGACGTCGAGGTGGCGATCTGCCGCCCGTTCATCCTGCGGCAGATCGAGCTGGTGAACCCGAAGGTGCTGGTGCTGCTCGGGGCGCAGCCGCTGCGCGCGCTGGTCGGCGGCGAGACCGCCCGCTCCGGCATCCGCCGCATCCGCGGCCGCTGGCTGGAGTTCGACACCGGCCGGATCACCGTGCCGGTGATGCCGACCTACCACCCCGCCTACCTCCTCCGGCAGCCGCTCGAGAAGAAGGCCGTCTGGCGCGACCTCCTCGAGGTGCGGCGCCGGCTGTCGGCCTCGTGAGCCGGCCGCCCCCGGATCCCGCCGGATGAAGCCGCTGCCACCGCCGCCCGATCCCGCCGCCCTCCTCGCCTGGTACGACCGCAGCGCCCGGCGGCTGCCCTGGCGCGTCGCGCCGGAAGACCGCGCCGTCGGCGAGGTGCCGGACCCCTACCGGGTCTGGCTCTCCGAGGTGATGCTGCAGCAGACCACCGTCGCCGCGGTGAAGGGCTACTTCGAGGCCTTCCTCGCCCGCTGGCCCACGGTCGGCGACCTTGCCGCCGCGCCGCGCGAGGAGGTGATGAAGGCCTGGGCGGGGCTCGGCTACTATTCCCGCGCCCGCAACCTCAAGGCCTGCGCCGAGGCCGTCGCCCGAGACCACGGCGGCCGCTTTCCCGACACCGAGGCGGGGCTCGCCGCGCTGCCGGGCATCGGCCCCTACACCGCCGCGGCGATCGCCGCCATCGCCTTCGACCGCCCGGCGGTGGTGGTGGACGGCAACGTGGAACGGGTGGTGTCGCGACTTTTCGCGGTCGAGACGCCGCTCCCGGCGGGCAAGCCGGCGATCCGCCGCCATGCGGCCTCGCTGACCCCCGACGGGCGGCCCGGCGACTTCGCCCAGGCGATGATGGACCTCGGCGCCACCATCTGCACGCCGCGCCGGCCAGCCTGCGCCCTCTGCCCGTGGTCGGCCTCCTGCGCCGCCCGGCTCGCCGGCGCCGCCGAGACCTTTCCCCGCAAGTCGCCGAAGCCGGAGCGGCCGACCCGGCGGGGCCTCGCCTTCGTCGCCGTCCGCGCCGACGGGGCGGTGCTGCTGCGCCGCCGCCCGGACCGCGGCCTCCTCGGCGGCATGACCGAGGTGCCGGGCAGCCGCTGGGCGGAGGGCGAGGGCCCGGGCGGGGCGGAGCCGCCGCTCGCCGCCGACTGGCGCCCCGCCGGCGCCGCCGCCCACACCTTCACCCACTTCCACCTCGATCTCGACGTGCTGCGCGCGGACCTTCCGGCCGCCACCGCGGCTCCCGACGGCCACTGGTGGTCCGCCCCCGCCGAGCTTCCCGGCGAGGCGCTGCCGACTGTGATCCGCAAGGCCGTCGAGGCCGCCCTGCCCGGGGCGACGAAGCGGCGCTGACCGGACCGGCGGCTGCGGGCACCGTGCGTCCGGCGGGAGCCGGCCCCTCCGCCTGTGGACGAGCGACAGAGACCCCTCGCAGTCGGCCCGCGCATCCCCATATCTGGCGGTGCCTCAACTTGCGAAGGCACGAGGGACCTGTCGACGACCATGCAGAGCCAGCTCGCCGCCCTTCTTTCCTCCCGCCGCTGGGAGGCCTTCATCATCTCCGTCATCCTGCTGAACGCCGTCACCCTCGGCCTCGAGACCAGCCCACGGGTGATGGCCGCGGCCGGACCGCTGCTCCTCGCCATCGACCGGATCGTGCTCGGCATCTTCGTGGTCGAGATCGGGCTCAGGCTCTACGCCTTCCGGGCCCGCTTCTTCCGCGACCCCTGGAGCCTGTTCGACCTCGCGATCGTCTCAATTGCGCTGATCCCGGCGACCGGGCCGTTCCAGGTGCTGCGGGCGCTGCGCATCCTGCGCGTGCTGAGGCTGATCTCCGTGGTGCCCTCGCTCAGGCGGGTGATCGGCGGCCTCGTCGCGGCGCTGCCCGGCATGGGCTCCATCGTGGTGCTCCTGCTGCTGATGTTCTACGTCGGCGCGGTGATGGCGACGAAGCTCTACGGGGCGACCTTCCCCGACTGGTTCGGCAGCCTCGGCGCCTCCGCCTACACGCTGTTCCAGGTGATGACGCTGGAGAGCTGGTCGATGGGCATCGTGCGGCCGGTGATGGAGGCGCACCCGATGGCCTGGCTGTTCTTCGTGCCGTTCATCCTCTGCACCACCTACGCCGTGCTCAACCTCTTCATCGGCGTGGTGGTCTCGGCGATGCAGCAGGAGCACGAGACCGCCGCCCACGCCGAGCGGGAGGTGCTGCACGTCGACAACGCCCTGCTCCTCGCCGAGATCAAGGCCCTGCGCCGGGAGGTGGCCGAGCTCCGGGGAGCCCGCGCCCAAGGCTGACAGGGGGAACTTTCCCCTTCCCGGGGCGTCTGCCCTGCGGCGGCGCCAGTCCGGCGGCGCGGGGAAGGATCCTTGAAGAAGTTCTACGAGAACGTCGCCCTCGCCTACTTCATCATTGCCACCCTGGCGCTGATGCTGCTCGCCTTCGCGCTGCTCGCCACCGCGGTGTGGGACATGGTCCGGAGCGTCGGCGGGCCCTTCCTCCTCGACACCACGCTCGACTCGATCGGCCTGATGATCATCGGCTTCGCCATCATCGAGACGGCGAAGTTCATCGCCGAGGAGGAGGTGCTGAGGCAGCGCGAACTCCGCTCGGCTGCCGAGTCGCGGTCGTCGCTGACGAAGTTCATCACCATCATCGTCATCGCCGCCAGCCTCGAGGCCCTGGTGATGGTGTTCAAGGCCAGCCAGGAGAACATCGCCTACGCCGTGTACCCGGCGTTCCTGTTCGGCGCCGCCATGCTGGCGCTGGTCGCGCTCGGCGCCTACCAGTGGCTGTCGAGCCGGATCAATCCGCTGGCGCCGGACGCCGAGGTCGCCGACGACCTGGCGGACGGCCGCCCCGATGCCGGCGAGGACTGAGCCTCACCTGTCCCCGACGATGCGCCCGTCCTCCATGGTGACGACCCGGTCCGCCATGTCGAGGATCCGAGGGTCGTGCGTCACCATCAGCGTCGTGGTGCCGCGCTCCTCGCCGAGGCGCTTCAGCAGCGAGACCACCCGGTGGCCGCTGTCGCGGTCGAGCGCCGGGTCCTGACCGGCGGCCCCGCGTTGAACCCCGGACCCGCGGCCGATTGATCCCTGTTTCCGCCCGTGCGAAGAGGGATCCGCCGGCACCTGCCGGGCATGGAATCCTCGAGGCGGAGCAGACATGTCCACCATCGACGCACTCGTGATCGGCGCCGGCGTGGTCGGCCTTGCCGTCGCCCGCCGGCTCGCCGCGGCGGGGCTCGAGACCATCGTGGTGGACGGCGAGGAGAGTTTCGGCAGCTGGACCAGTTCCCGCAACAGCGAGGTGATCCACGCCGGCATCTACTATCCCCCGCAGTCGCTCAAGGCAGCGTCCTGCACGGCCGGCAAGGAGATGCTCTACGCCTATTGCCGCGAGAGGGGCGTCGCCCACCGGCGCTGCGGCAAGATTGTCTTCGCGGCGCGGCCCGGGGAGGTTCCCGCGCTCGAGGCCATCGCCGCCAACGCGGCCGCCTCGGGCGTCGGCGACCTTCAGATGCTGGATGCAGCCGCCGTGCGGCGGCTGGAGCCGGCGCTCGCCTGCCATGCGGCGTTCCTCTCGCCCTCGAGCGGCATCGTCGACAGCCACGGCCTGATGGCCGCCTTCCTCGCCGACCTCGAGGCGGCTGGCGGCCAGTTCGTGCCGAGGACGCGGGTGACGGCGATCCGGCGGGCGGACACGGGCGGCTTCGCCGTCCACGTCGAGGGGCACGAGGGGCCGGCGGTGGTGGCTGCCCGGGTGGTGAACGCTGCCGGGCTGGCGGCGCACCGGGTCGCCCACTCGATCGAGGGGCTGGGCCCGGACTCGGTCCCCCCGGTCCGCTTCGCCCGCGGGGTCTACTTCACCTACGCCGGCCGGTTGCCCTTCTCTCACCTCGTCTACCCGATCCCGGTGCCGGGCGGGCTCGGCACCCACCTGACGCTCGACCTTGCCGGCGCCGCCCGCTTCGGGCCGGACGTCGAGTGGATCGACGATATCGACTACACGGTCGATCCCGGCCGCAAGTCCGCCTTCGCCGAGGCCGCCCGGCGGATCTGGCCCGACCTCGACGAGGACCGGCTGCTCCCGGGCTACGCCGGCATCCGCCCGAAGCTCACCGGACCGGGCGAGCCGGCCGCCGACTTCCGCATCGACGGGCCGGAGGCGCATGCCCTGGCGGGGCTCGTCAACCTGTTCGGCATCGAATCGCCGGGCCTCACGGCGTCGATGGCGCTGGCCGAACGCGTGGCGGAGCGGCTCGGCGTGGCGGGCGCTGCGCGCCCGTCGTGAGCCCCTGGCGGATCAGCCCGGCGGCAGCACGGTGAAGCCGGCCGCCTCGAAGATGCCGCGGGCGCGCTCCCCGAGGAGGAAGTCGAGGTAGGCGCCGGCGTCGGGATTGCCGGATCCGGCGATGAGGGCGACCGGATAGACGATCGGCGGATGGCTCTCCTCCGGCAAGGTCGCGACCACCTCCACCGACGGGTCCGCCGCCGCGTCGGTGGCGTAGACGAGGCCGAGCGGCGCCTCGCCGCGGGCGACCAGCGCCAGCGCCGCGCGCACGTTCTCGGCCTCGGCGAGCCTGTCCGCGACGCCCTCCCATACGCCCAGCGCCTCCAGCGCCGCCCGGCCGTAGCGGCCGGCCGGGACGGACGCCGTCTCGCCGATGGCGAGGCGGCCGTCGCCGAGGGCGCCGGCGAGGTCTAAGCCGGGGCGGATCTCGATCGCGGGTCCGGACGTGGCCGACGCGACCAGCACCAGGCGGTTGCCGAGGAGGTCGCGGCGGCTGGCGCCGTCGACGAGGCCGCGCTGCTGCAGCCAGTCCATCCAGTCAAGGTCCGCGGAGACGAAGACGTCCGCCGGAGCGCCCGCCTCGATCTGGCGCGCCAGCGCGGAACTGCCGGCGAAGGACGCCACCACCTCGCCGCCCTCCTCCCGGAACGCCTCGTTCACCTCGCCGAGCGCGTCGGCGAGGCTGGCCGCGGCGAAGACCGTCACCTCCCCGGCGGCGACCGGGCGCGGGCCGGCGAGGAGGAGGAGAGCGACCGGGACGGCGAGCGCAAGCCGGGCAAAGCGCATGGCGTGATATTCTCCTGAATATAGCGACGCAGGATGCCTGCCGCGGCGGCCGGGTTCAAGGGGCCGGTCGCCTCGCCGCCGACGGCCGCGGCCCGGGCTCCGGGCACCGTCCCCCGGACGCGGGCGGGTCGCTGCCTCGAAGCCATTTCCCAGCCGGACCCTCCGTGCTATGCCTCGCCCGCACGGAGGGGACTCATGGATCGGAATCGTCGCTGGATCGGGGTGCTGGGCATGGCGCTGGGCTTGGGGCTCGGGCTTTCGGCCTGCTCCTCAGGCGGATCGGACTTCAACCCGGCCGCGCTGGCCTCCGGCGGACGCGATCTGGAGAAGGAGCAGGAGAGCCTGCGCGAATTCGCCGCCGTGGAGGTCTGCCCGCGGATCCAGATCCGCGAGGGAACGCAGGCGGTGCGCCGCTACGCCAGCGGCCGGGACGGCGATCCCCAGGCGCTCGCCTACCAGGGCACCATCGGCCGCTTCGCGCGCGAATGCGTGCCGGCCCCGGGTGGCGGCACCTCGATCAGGGTCGGCGTCGCCGGGCGGGTCTTGTCAGGGCCGGCCGGAGCGCCGCCGTCGGTCGGACTGCCGATCCGGGTGGTGCTGGTGAAGAACGGCAGCGAGGTGCTGTTCTCCGAGTTGCAGCAGGTGTCGGTGGCGGTCCCCGGCGGGACCGGCTCGATCCCCTGGCAGCAGGTGGTGGGCGGCCTCACCATCCCGCCCCAGACCGAATCCGCCAGCTACCTCATCTACGTGGGCTTCGACGAAACCGGCGGCTGAGCGGCATCCGGCCAGTCCGGCGCCAGGCGCCGGACGATGCGGAGCGATCGTCCTCGTGGCCGCGGCCGTCGCCCCGAGGGGACCGGGAAACGCCCTCAGCCTCCCCCGCTACTGGAAGGCCGTCTCCATGAAGGAGCGGAGCTTGCGGGAGTGGAGGCGCTCGGGGGCCATCTGGCGCAGCTTCTCCATCGCCAGCATGCCGATCTCCAGGTGCTGCGAGACCTGGCGGCGGTAGAAGGCGCTGGCCATGCCGGGCAGCTTCAGCTCGCCGTGCAGCGGCTTGTCTGAGACGCAGAGCAGCGTTCCATAGGGCACGCGGAAGCGGAAGCCGTTGGCGGCGATGGTGGCCGACTCCATGTCGAGCGCCACCGCGCGCGACTGCGAGAAGCGCTGCACCGGCTCGCGGTGGTCGCGAAGCTCCCAGTTGCGGTTGTCGATCGTGGCGACCGTGCCGGTGCGCATGATCCGCTTCAGCTCCCAGCCCTTGAGGCCGGTCACCTCCTCCACCGCCTGCTCCAGCGCCACCTGCACCTCGGCGAGCGGCGGGATCGGGATCCACACCGGGAGGTCCGCGTCGAGCACGTGGTCCTCGCGCACATATCCGTGGGCGAGCACGTAGTCGCCGAGCTGCTGGCTGTTCCTGAGGCCGGCGCAATGGCCGAGCATCAGCCAGGCGTGCGGGCGCAGGACGGCCACGTGGTCGGTGATCGTCTTGGCGTTGGACGGGCCGACGCCGATGTTGACCAGGGTGATGCCGGAGTGGTCGCCGCGGGTGAGGTGATAGGCCGGCATCTGCGGCATGCGGGCGAGCGCCGCGCCCTCGGACGGCCCCATGGCGCCGCGGCGGGTGACCACGTTGCCGGGCTCGACGAAGCTGTCGTAGCGCTCGTCGCCCTCCGCCATCATCTGCCGTGCCTTGGCGGCGAACTCGTCGACGTAGAACTGGTAGTTGGTGAACAGGACGAAGTTCTGGAAGTGGACCGGCGACGTCGCCGTGTAGTGCTGCAGGCGGTGCAGCGAGTAGTCGATCCTCGGCGCCGTGAAGGGGGCGAGCGGCATCGGCTGGCCCGGCCGCGTCTCGAAGGTGCCGTTGACGATGGCGTCGTCGGTGACGGAGAGGTCGGGCACGTCGAACATGTCGCGCAGCGGCCGCGGCAGGCCCTCGAGCAGCGTGCCCTCCACATGGGCGCCCTCGGCGAAGGCGAAGTGCAGCGGGATCGGCACCTCGCTCTCGCCGATCTCCAGCGGGACCTGGTGGTTGCGGATGACGAGGCCGAACTGCTCGACGAGGTAGTCGCGGAAGAGGCCCGGCCGCGAAATCGTCGTGCTGTAGACGCCGGGTCCCGGAACGTGGCCGTAGGACAGCCGGCTGTCGGCGAGGTCGTAGGTGTCGGTGACCACGCGGACCGCGGGATAGGTGGCGCGGATCCGGCCGTCCGGCACGGTCCCGTGGATCATCTCCTCGAAGGCATCGCGGATGAAACCGGTGTTGCGGTCGTAGAGGGCGATCAGCCGGTCGACCGCGGCGGCCGCGTCGGTGAAGGGCTCGTAGGCCGCCGGCTCGGGCTGCCGGATCGCCGCCGCCTGGCGGTTGGTGAGGTCCATGACGTCTCTCGGTACAAGGAATTCTCTCTTGAACCCGAGGTCGGATATCACATCCGGGCAGGCGACGCGCGTGGAAAAATTAGCGATGCGCCCTCCGGCGACGGGTCTGCCGAAACGGGTGCGGCCGACCTTCACCCGATCTTCAGAATTCCTAACAAATCATTGAAACTGCAGTGAATTGATGCGCTCTTCACTTAACTCCGCATTTACCCTGCGGCGCGCATGCTCCTGGCGTGGCAGGGGCTTCGAGACCTCCACCGGTCAGGTAATGCGTCAGTCGTGGAGAGCGGCCATGGGGATTGCAAGTCGGCGCGCGCCGGGTCGGGCGAGCGCGGCCCGTCTCGAAACAGCCACCACCGGTAGGGCGGCTCCCGTGGTCGCGGGGGCCGCCGACCGGGCCGGCCAGGACGTTCTCGACCGCATCCTCGTCGGCGACTGCGTGGCGGAGATGGAGAAGATCCCCGCCGGCTCCGTCGACCTCGTCTTCGCCGATCCCCCCTACAATCTGCAGCTCGGCGGCGAGCTCACCCGGCCGGACCAGTCGCGCGTCGATGCCGTCGACGACGACTGGGACCGCTTCGAGAGCTTCGAGGCCTACGACGCCTTCACCCGCGCCTGGCTGCTCGCCTGCCGGCGGGTGCTGAAGCCGGACGGGGCGATCTGGGTGATCGGCAGCTACCACAACATCTTCCGCGTCGGCGCCATCCTCCAGGACCTCGGCTACTGGGTCCTCAACGACGTGGTCTGGCGCAAGTCCAACCCGATGCCGAACTTCAAGGGCACCCGCTTCCAGAACGCGCACGAGACGCTGATCTGGGCGGCGAAGTCGAAGGAAGCCCGCGTCACCTTCAACTACGACGCCATGAAGGCCTTCAACGACGACCTCCAGATGCGGTCCGACTGGCTGATCCCGATCTGCACCGGCGCCGAGCGGCTGAAGGACGCGGCCGGGCGGAAGGCTCATCCCACCCAGAAGCCGGAGGCGCTGCTGCACCGGGTGCTGACGGCGACCAGCAATCCCGGCGACCTGGTACTCGACCCCTTCCTCGGCTCCGGCACCAGCGCCGCCGTCGCCCGCCGGCTGGGCCGCCATTTCGTCGGCATCGAGCGCGACCGCGACTATGCGGCCTGCGCCCGCGAGCGGATCGAGGCGGTCGAGCCGCTCGGCGCGGAGAGCCTGTCGGCGATGGCGCCGAAGCGGGCCGAGCCGCGCATCCCCTTCGGCGCGCTGGTCGAGCAGGGGCTCGTCTCGCCCGGCGACCGGCTGACCGACGCCCGCCGTCGCCATGCGGCGGTGGTGCGGGTGGACGGCTCGGTGGCGGTCGGCGCCGAGAGCGGCTCGATCCACCGCATGGGCGCGCGCGTGCAGTCGCTCGACGCCTGCAACGGCTGGACCTTCTGGCACGTCGAGCGCGACGGCGGGCTGCAGCCGCTGGACGTGCTGAGGGTCGAGTACCGCGCAAGGGTCGCGGCCGCCGGGGCTTGAGCCCGCTCAGATCGGCAGCTTCGTCGTCCTCTTCACGGTCCGAAGCGTCAGCGTCGACTGCACCCGCACCACCCCCGGCAGCGGCGTCAGGATCTCGGTGTGGATCCGCTCGAGGTCGCTCGAATCCCGGTAGACGATGCGCAGCAGGTAGTCGTGCTGGCCGGCGAGCAGGTAGCACTCCGTGATCTCCGGCACGGTCCGCACCGCCGTTTCGAACTTCTCCAGCGCCGCCCTTCCCTGGCTGTCCAGGGTGACGAACACGTAGGCCGTGCCGGGCAGTCCGGCGACCCGCGGGTCGAGGATCGCCACGGTGCGGGCGACGAGGCCGCTCTCCTCCAGCATCTTCGTCCTGCGCAGGCAGGCGGACGGGGACAGGTGCACCCGCTCGGCGAGCTCCGCGTTGGTCAGCTTGGCGTTGTCCTGGAGGGCCACCAGGATGGCACGATCGGTCGCGTCCAGCTTCATTGAAGCAATTTCCTGCGGTTCAAGGGCCTTTCATTAGCAGATCCTGCGAAGTTGCGGGAGACCATGGCCCGACTCCGGCAGGAAATTGCGCGCCAAACGGGGGATAATCGTTTCAGTCGTCGCCGGACCCGCCGTCCCGCGGCGAAATCGGCCGTCTCCGCGCAGCCTGCGCCATGGCCGACCGGACCTTCCGCCCGAGGGCGGACCGCTGTGGAGGAGGACGCGTCATGCTGATCGGTGTGCCCAAGGAGATCAAGGACCACGAGGACCGCGTCGGCCTGGTGCCGTCGTCGGTGCGCGAGATCGTCGCGCACGGCCACGAGGTGCTCGTGGAGACCAACGCCGGACGCGGGATCGCCGTCTCCGACGAGGCCTACATCGCCGCCGGCGCGACAATCGTCGACAGTGCCGAGGAGGTGTTCGCCCGCGCCGAGATGATCGTCAAGGTGAAGGAGCCCCAGGCGGTGGAGCGCGCCCGCCTCAGCGAGGGCCAGATCCTGTTCACCTACCTGCACCTCGCCCCGGATCCGGAGCAGACCCGCGACCTCATGACGTCGGGCGCGACCTGCATCGCCTACGAGACGGTCACCGCCGCCAACGGTTCGCTGCCGCTGCTCGCGCCGATGTCCGAGGTCGCCGGCCGCATGGCGCCGCAGGTCGGCGCCCATTGCCTCGAAAACGCGCAGGGCGGCATGGGCGTGCTGCTCGGCGGCGTGCCGGGCGTGCTTCCGGCCGAGGTGGTGATCCTCGGCGGCGGCGTCGCCGGCACCAACGCGGCGCAGATCGCCATCGGCCTCGGCGCGGACGTCACCGTGATCGACCGCTCGCTCGACGTGCTGCGGCGCCTCGTCGCCACCTTCGGCTCGCGCATCAAGACCGCGCACTCCAACGCGGAGAACATCGCCAAGCTGGTCACTCGCGCCGACCTCGTGATCTCGACGATCCTGGTGCCCGGCGCCGCCGCCCCCAAGCTGATCACCCGGCAGATGATCTCGGAGATGAAGACGGGTTCCGTCCTCGTCGACGTGGCCATCGACCAGGGCGGCGCGTCCGAGACCTCAAAGGCCACCACCCATTCGAACCCGACCTATGTGGTGGACGGCGTGGTGCACTACTGCGTCGCCAACATGCCGGGCGGCGTCGCCCGCACCTCGGCCTTCGCCCTCAACAACGCCACACTGCCGTTCACCCTGGCGCTCGCCGACAAGGGCTGGAAGCAGGCGCTGGCCGACGACGCGCACCTCGCGGCGGGCCTCAACGTCCACGCCGGCCGGATCACCTACAAGGCCGTGGCCGACGCGCTCGGCTTCGACTACATGGACACCCGCCGCGCGCTGGCGGCGTAGGACTGGAAACGGTCGGCAGATGTGCTAATCTGTCGGAGTGGACGGCGGACGTTGCAACCGCCCGCCGTCCGTGTTGCTAGGCTAGAAAGTTACCCGGACGGTGATTGACCAGCCCGTCCGGGTTTTTCTCATGCCCAGCGTGATGCGCCACGGTCTTTGCCGCATCGCAGTCACCTCCGTTCGCCGGCGAGGCCTTCGCCAAGGCCGGGGCGGCCCGTCCTCCCCGGCGGCGGCGCTGGCCCGCCGCACCTGCTTCCTCCGGCGAACGTGGCGAGGTTGCACCGGATTGCAGGAATTGACAAAGGCGGGCGGCTGCATGGATCGGCGGTGTCCGCATGGAGCGGCGTTGCCCTAGCCCATGCTGCACTGGAAAAGCCTGCGAAATGTGCTAGTCTGTTGGAGTGGACGGCGGACGTTTGCTCCGCCCGCCGCCCTTTTTGCTAGGCCTTGAAATCGACCCGGACGGTGATTGACCAGCCCGTCCGGGTCTTTCTCATGCCCAGCGTGATGCGCCACGGTCTTTGCCGCATCGCAGTCACCTCCGTTCGCCGGCGAGGCCTTCGCCAGGGCCGGGGCGGCCCGTCCTCCCCGGCGGCGGCGCTGGCCCGCCGCGCCTGCTTTCGCCGACGAACGCGGCGAGGTTGCACCGGATTGCAGGAATTGACAAAGACGGGCGGTTGCATGGATTGGGGCTCGAGGACCGCGCATGACAAGCCATGCCCGCTTCCGCCAGCTGGCACTGGAAACCCTCGCCAGATATGCTAGTTTGTCGGAGTGGACGGCGGACGTTGGAACCGCCCGCCGTCCGTGTTGCTAGGCTAGAATTGGACCCGGACGGTGATCGACCAGCCCGTCCGGGTCTTTCTTATGCCCAGCGTGATGCAAAGCGGTCTTTGCCGCATCGCAGTCACCTCCGTTCGCCGGCGAGGCCTTCGCCAGGGCCGGGGCGGCCCGTCCTCCCCGGCGGCGGCGCTGGCCCGCCGCGCCTGCTTTTGCCGACGAACGCGGGCAGGTTGCACCGGATTGCGGGAATTGACAAAGATGGGCGTCTGCATCGGTCGGCCGGCGGCGCCGCCGGTCGGTTACCGGCGCAGGATCGCCACCGCCTCCACATGGGCGGACCACAGGAACTGGTCCACGGGCGTGACCGCCTCGATCCGGTAGCCGCCGTCCACCAAGGTGCGGAGATCGCGCGCCAGCGTCGCCGGGTTGCAGCTCACCGCGACCACCGCCGGCACCGCCGACTTCGCGATCCAGGCCGACTGCTCGGCCGCCCCGGCCCGGGGCGGGTCGAAGACCACCGCGTCGAGGCGGTCGAGTTCCTTCTCCACCAGCGGGCGGCGGGTGAGGTCGCGCGCCTCCACCGTGATCCGGCCGCGGCCGGTCGCCGCGCGCATCGCCCGGTCCAGCGCCGCGGCAGCCGCCTTGTCGCCCTCGGCGGCGAGGACCGTCGCGCGGCGGGCACGCCGCAGGGCGAAGGTGCCGACCCCGGCGAAGAGGTCCGCCACCCGCCGGGCCCCGCCGACGCCGGCCAGCACGAGATCGGCGATCGCCGCCTCGGCGGCCGCCGAGGCCTGCAGGAACCCGCCGGGCGGCGGCACCACCGGAACGCCATCGATCATCACCACCGGCGCCCGGCGCTCGACGACCACCTCGCCCGCGGCCGACAGGCGCGCGAGGTCGTGCGCGCCGGCGACATCGGCGAGGGGGAGGCGCAGCCGTTCCACGTCGCGCGGCCGGACGCCCGCGACCGCGACGTCGAAGCCCCCCTCGCACAGGGTGACGGAAAGGTCGATCGCAGCCTTGCGCGGCTCGAAAAGCCGCGTCAGGTCCTCGAGGGCCGGCCGCGCGCCGAGCATCCGCGGCATCGACACCGGGCAGGTCTCGACGGGGACGATCCGGTGGCTGCCGCGCTCGTTGAAGCCGACAAGCGGCCGGCGGCCGGCCATCAGCCCGGCGAAGGTCGCCCGCCGACGGCTTGCGGACGGGATCGGCACCGTCGCCGCCACCTCCGGGTGGAGGCCGCGATCTTCCAGCGCGTCCACCACCAGCCGGCGCTTGAAGGCGGCGTAGGGCCCCGGCGCAAGATGCTGGAGGGCGCAGCCGCCGCAGATCCCGAAGTGCGGGCACGGCGGGTCGGCCCGGTCGGGCGAGGTCCGCAGCACCCGCACCTCGCGCGCGCGGTCGCCGTCGAGCACGGCGGCCACACGTTCGCCGGGCAAAGCGAACGGAACGTAGACGGTGCGGCCCTCCACCTCGGCGAGGCCGTCGCCGCGATGGCCGAGGCGGTCGATCTCGAACTCAGCCACGCTGCGCTCCGATCAGGTACTCGAGGTTGCCGTCGCCGCCTCGGATCGGCGAGGGGACGAGGCCGCGGACCGTAAAGCCGGCCCGGCCGTCCAGCCAGTCGCGAAGACGCGCCGCGGCCGCGAGGCCGTCCGCCGGATCGACGAGCCCGCCCTTGCCGATCCGTTCGCGGCCGACCTCGAACTGCGGCTTGACGAGGGCGACGAGGAAGGCGCCCGGCGCGGCGAGGTCGAGCGCCGGCGGCAGCACCAGCGCCAGGGAGATGAACGACACGTCGCAGACGATCGCCTCCGGCGCCGCGTCGAGATGCGCGGCGGTGAGGTCGCGGGCGTTGAGGCCCTCGAGCGAGGTCACCCGCGGGTCCGCAGCTATCGACGGGTCGAGTTGTCCATGGCCGACGTCGACCGCGGTCACCGAGCGGGCGCCGCGCTCCAGCAGCACCTCGGTGAAGCCGCCGGTCGAGGCGCCGAGGTCGAGGCAGTCGCGCCCGGCCGGGTCGAAGCCGAAGGCGTCGAGGCCCGCCACCAGCTTCAGCGCCGAACGGCTGACGTAGCCGCCGGCAGGGTCGTCGACGGTCAGTCTCGCACCGGGCTCGACCGCCGCGCCGGGCTTGCTGGCCGGGTGACCGTCCACGCTGACGGTCCCGCGCAGGATGGCGTCGCGCGCCCGGGCACGGCTGCGGGCGAGGCCGCGATCGACGAGAAGCTGGTCGAGCCGGACACGGGCCATCAGCCGCCGCTCCGCAGCGTCCAGGGCTCGCCCTCCGCGTCCGCGCCGGCAGGCTCCCCGGTCCGGTCCCCGGGCTCGGGCGGCGGACCCTCCCCGCTCGGGCCGGCCTCCGCCGACCCGGACGGGACGTCGTCGCCCGGGACGGGCTCGACCGGCGCCTCGTCGACGCTCTCGCGCTGCAGCACCGGGCCGACGGCGACCGCCGAGTAGACGTCGAAGGTCTCCTTCTCCGCTTCGCTCGCCGGGGCGCGGATAAGGGTACGGGCGGCGATGAAGGCGACCATCGCCAGCTGGACGCAGGCGGTGAAGACGAACAGGAAGCTCGCGCCGAGCCCTCCCATCAGCGCCGACGCGCTGATCGGCCCGATCACCGAGCCGATGCCGTTGGCGAGCAGGATGCCGGCCGCCATCTCGACGTAGGACGAGGGGTCGGCGCGGTCGTAGGCGTGGGCGGCGGCGACGGAGTAGCTGGTCAGCGTCGTCATGCCGAACAGGGCGGCCATGCCGAACAGCCCCCAGTAGCCGAGCGGCAGCACCGCGAGCAGCAGGCCGACCACCGTCGCCGACGACATCACCCCGGCGAGCACCAGGCGGCGGTCGAAGCGGTCGGAGAGGCGCCCGATCGGCCATTGCATCACCGCCCCGCCGAACACGGCGATCGACACGAAGATGGCGGCGCCGTTCTCGCCGAGGCCGCTCTCGGTGGCGTAGAGGGTGCCGAGGGACCAGAAGGCGCCGTTGGCGACCCCGATCATGAAGGCGCCCATCATGCCGACCGGCGTCACCCGGAACAGCTGCACCGGCCGGAACTGCACGATGGCGACCGGCGTCGGCTGCTGGGTGGAGGTCAGCACCACCGGGATGGTGGCCATCGAGACCAGGATCGAGGCGACCGCGAACAGCCGGAAGCTCTCCACGTCCGCCGTCGTGACGAGCAACTGTCCGATGGTGATCGTCACCAGCGAGACGATGATGTAGGCGCTCATCACGAAGCCGCGGTTCTCGTTGGTGGCGCGGTCGTTGAGCCAGCTCTCGATGATCAGGTAGAGGCCGGCGAGGGAGAAGCCGGTGACGGCGCGGGCGGCGACCCAGGTCACCGGCTCGATGACGATCGGGTGGACGAGCGCCACCGCCGAGGCGGCCGAGACCAGGGCGGCGAAGGTGCGGATATGGCCGACCTTCTGGATGAGGTAGGGCGCAACCAGGCAGCCGAGCACGAAGCCGGCGTAGTAGCCGGAGCCCATCAGGCCGATCTGCACCGCCGAGAAGCCCTCGAAGGCGGCGCGCAGCGGCGTAAGCGTCGTCTGCAGCCCGTTGCCGCAGAGCAGGAAGCCGAGCCCCAGGAACAGCGAGGCGACAGGGGCGAATGTCTTGGACAAGGTGCGAATCCGGCTGGCGGCGCGGGGCCGCGGTCATCGCCGCCGAACATGCCCCAAATATGGCTGCGTGGAAAACCCCGGGACCGCTCGCGTCCGCCGCGGGTTTCCTCCCCGCTTGACAGCCGGACCCGCGTTATCTCTAAACCGGGGCACGGACCGGAGTCCGGCTCGGATCCCCGACCGGCATAGGAGCGGCGCTTGTCCAGACCCCATCTCACCGTCCTCCTCTGCGCACCGCGCGGCTTCTGCGCGGGCGTGGACCGGGCGATCCAGATCGTCGAGCTGGCGCTGAAGCGCTACGGCGCGCCGGTCTACGTGCGGCACGAGATCGTCCACAACAGGTACGTGGTGGACGAGCTGCGCGCCAAGGGCGCGGTGTTCGTGGACGAGCTGGACGAGATCCCCGACACCGGGCAGCCGGTGATCTTCTCCGCCCATGGCGTCGCCAAGGCGGTGCCGGCGGCGGCGGCGGAGCGCGGCCTCTTCCACCTCGACGCCACCTGCCCGCTGGTCACCAAGGTCCACCGCGAGGCGGAGATCCACCACCGGAGGGGCCGCCACGTGATCCTGGTCGGCCACGCCGGCCATCCGGAGGTGGTCGGCACCATGGGCCAGCTGCCGGAGGGCGCGGTGACGCTGGTGGAGACGCCGGCGGACGTCGCCGGCCTCGAGGTCCCCCCGGGAACCGCCCTCGCCTACACCACCCAGACCACCCTTTCGGTGGACGACACCAGGGCCGTCGTGGAGGCGCTGGCGGCGCGCTTCCCGGACATCGTCGCCCCGCACAAGGAGGACATCTGCTACGCCACCACCAACCGCCAGGAGGCGGTGAAGGCGGTGGCGCCCAGGGCCGACGCGATGCTGGTGGTGGGCGCGCCGAACTCCTCCAACTCGCAGCGCCTGCGCGAGGTGGCCGAGCGCGCCGGCTGCGCCCGCGCCTTCCTGATCCAGCGCGCCGCCGACATCGACTGGGACGCGATCGGCGAGATCCGCACGCTCGCCATCACCGCCGGCGCCTCGGCCCCGGAGGTGCTGGTCGAGGAGGTGATCGACGCCTTCGCGGCCCACTACGAGGTGACGGTGGAGAGCGTGCGCACCGCCGACGAGACGATCGAGTTCAACCTGCCCCGCGTGCTGCGCCAGCCCGCGGCCTGACCCCGCGCCGCGCGCCGGAGAGCCCCCGATGGCCGTCTACACCGAGGTCACCGACGACGAACTCGCGCGTTTCCTCGAGGGCTACGACCTCGGCACGCTGGTCTCCTGCAAGGGGATCGCCGAGGGAGTGGAGAACTCCAACTTCCTGCTGCGCACCACCTCCGGCACCTTCATCCTGACGCTCTACGAGAAGCGGGTGAAGGCGGAGGACTTGCCCTTCTTCCTCGGCCTGATGGAGCATCTCGCCGCCCGCGGCATCACCTGCCCGCAGCCGGTGAAGGCGCGCTCCGGCGAGGCGCTCGGCCGGCTCGCCGGGCGGCCGGCGACGATCGTCACCTTTCTCGACGGCATGTGGGTGAAGCGGCCGGGCGTTCCGCACTGCGCCGCCGTCGGCGAGGCCCTTGCCGACCTCCACCGCGCCGGCCGCGACTTCCCGCTCCGCCGGGAGAACGCGCTCTCCATGCCCGCCTGGCGGCCGCTGTTCGAGCAGAGCCGGGCGCGGGCCGACGAGGTGACGGCGGGCCTTTCCGCCGAGACCGCCGCCGAACTGGACGTGCTGGAGGCCGGCTGGCCGGCGGACCTGCCGGCGGGCGTCATCCACGCCGACCTCTTCAACGACAACGTCTTCTTCCTCGGCGGCAAGCTCTCCGGGCTGATCGACTTCTACTTCGCCTGCAACGACTTCCTCGCCTACGACCTCGCCATCTGCCTCAACGCCTGGTGCTTCGAGCCGGACTTCTCCTTCAACGTCACCAAGGCGCGGGCGCTGATCAACGGCTACATGGCGCACCGGCCGCTCATGCCGGCGGAGGTGGAGGCGCTGCCGCTGCTCGCCCGCGGCGCGGCCATGCGCTTCATGCTGACGCGCCTCTACGACTGGATCAGCACCCCGCCGGGGGCGATGGTCACCAAGAAGGACCCGCTCGAGTACCTGAAGAAGCTGCGCTTCCACCGGCAGGTCCGCGGGGTCGCCGACTACGGCCTCGACGCGGCCGACCTCGCCGCCGGGATGGCGCGATGACCCGGTCCGCCGACGAGCGCAAGCAGGTGACCGCCTGGACGGACGGCGCCTGTTCGGGCAACCCCGGGCCCGGCGGCTGGGGCGTCATCCTCGTCTACGGCGAGGTGGAGAAGGAACTCTGCGGCGGCGAGCAGTTGACCACCAACAACCGCATGGAGCTGACTGCCGCCTGCGTGGCGCTGGAAAGCCTCAAGATGCCCTGCCTGGTGGACCTTTGGACCGACAGCCAGTACGTCCGCGGCGGCATCACCGGCTGGATCCACGGCTGGAAGAAGAACGGCTGGAAGACATCCGACCGCAAGCCGGTCAAGAACGCCGACCTTTGGGAACGCCTCGAGGCGGCGCGCCTGCGCCACCAGGTCACCTGGCACTGGGTCCGCGGCCACGCCGGCCACGACATGAACGAGCGCGCCGACGCGCTGGCCCGCGCGGGGATGGCGCCTTTCAAGAAGGGGTGACGAGCGGGGGAAGGTCCTTCCGGCGGAGGGCATGGGGCCCGAACTCCGGAGAAGAACCTGGGCCTGGATTCCGGCGAAAGCCGGAATCCAGGCCTCCCTCGCCGTCCGCACCCCGGCCGGCACTGGATTTCCGGCTGTCGCCGGAATGACGTTGAGGCGGGGCGTGGAGGACGGCGAAGCGAGGCGGGGACGGGCAGGATCCCGGCGCGACGACGAAAGCCGTCATTCCGGCGAAAGCCGGAATCCAGGCCTCCCTCGCCGTCCGCGCCCCGGCCGGGCGCTGGATCCCGGCTTTCGCCGGGATGACGTTGAGGAGAATTTCACGCCCGAATTCGCCGTTACTGGAAGTTACTTCTGAACTTGTCCGGCCCCAACCGGCCGGTGTTCGAGAATTGATCATGCTCTCGAACCACTCCTACTCCGGCGTCGGCATAAAGACTGACCGTATACAATTTCCCGGCGATCGTCAGGAACATCAATATTCCCTCCGGGCCAACAATAATTGTTGAGTCCTTGCCGCGCTCCCCCTTCAACATGCCCGAAAGAACGTTAAATGTGAATCGGCATTCTGAACTTTTGTGGTTATTGTCATAACGACAGAAGTGTCTTTGAACAGCTCAATTCTCATGAACTGCTTCTTTTGGAAGGACCGTTCTACTTTTTTACTTATGTTTTCAATTTCCGCTCTTACCTTTCGCCACCTCAGGATACTTCTATCACCTTCGTAGACAGGATCCGCGATTGCAGCTGCCTCTACCCTGTTCGCGTCCGGAAAGCGGAGAGTCTCCGCGGCAGAACTCGTCCCGGCCGTCGCGAGAAAAAGTCCCGCCCAGAGAAAGCGATAGGATCCGACCACCGTTTTCCGCCAAACGTAGGGGTGCAGAGTTCGAGAATACATGAAGCGGTTTCCGGTGTAAAATATAACATATATTCCAACATCACGAAGCCGTCACTCCCCCCACTCCCCCCACCACTCCCCCCCAGGGGAATCGCATTTGGAGAATGACTCTAGCGCTTTGAGGTGAGATGGATTCTGTCAGCGGTTCCGAAGGAGGGACCGATGGCGTCGTTGATGAGCG
>JAWLBM010000045.1:0-38670 GCA_041687675.1 Pleomorphomonas sp.
CCCGGGGCGCCGCGCGCCCTGCGGGCGCGCGCCCCTCATCCGCCGGCATTCGCCGGCACCTTCTCCCCGGGAGGGGAGAAGGGGAGCGGGCCCCGCGCGCTCCGCCATTTTCCGGCCGCCGCAGGCGCCACGGCCGCCGGTGTCTCCCCCTTCTCCCTCGAGGGAGAAGGTGCCGGCGAATGCCGGCGGATGAGGGGGGACACGCCGACCGGCGGGGTTCTCCCCCTCATCCGCCCCTTCGGAGCCCCTTCTCCCCGGTGGGGAGAAGGGGAAGGCGGAGGGGGGTGCCCTCCTCGGGGACCGCCGCTACTCCGCCGCCGCCTCGCGCTCCTCGCCGAGGTCGAGGAAGCCGCCGGTCTGCCTGGCCCAGAGGCCGGCGTAGAGGCCGCCGCGGGCGACGAGGTCGGCGTGGGTGCCGGTCTCGACGATGCGGCCGTGGTCCATCACGACGAGGCGGTCCATACGGGCGATGGTGGAGAGGCGGTGGGCGATGGCGATCACCGTCTTGCCCTGCATCAGCGTGTCGAGACTCTCCTGGATCGCCGCCTCGACCTCCGAATCGAGCGCGGAGGTCGCCTCGTCGAGGACGAGGATCGGCGCGTTCTTCAGCAGCACCCGGGCGATGGCGATGCGCTGGCGCTGGCCGCCGGAGAGCTTCACCCCGCGCTCGCCGACATGGGCGTCGTAGCCGGTGCGGCCGCGGCTGTCGACGAGGTGGGGGATGAAGTCGTGCGCCCGGGCGAGTTCGGCCGCGCGCATCATCTCCTCCTCGCTCGCCTCCGGGCGGCCGTACTTGATGTTGTCGCGGATCGAGCGGTGGAGCAGCGAGGTGTCCTGGGTGACGACGCCGACGGCGGCCCGCAGGCTGTCCTGCGTGACGCCCGAGATGTCCTGGCCGTCGACGAGGATGCGGCCGCCGCTGAGGTCGTAGAGGCGCAGGAAGACGTTGACGAGGGTCGACTTGCCGGCGCCCGAGGGGCCGATGACGCCGATCTTCTCGCCCGGGCGGATGTCGAGGTCGATGCCGTCGAGCGCCGCCGGGCCCGTCTCCCGGCCGTAGTCGAAGCGAACGTCCTCGAAGCGGATGCCGCCGCCGCGGACAGCCAGCGCCGGCGCGGCGGTCGCATCGCGCACGACCTGTGGACGGGCAAGCGAGCGCACCGAGTCCTCCAGCGTGCCGATCGCGTCGTAGAGGTCGCCGAGGTTGTGGGTGGCGGCGCGCGACAGGCCGTGGATCTGCATCAGCAGCGCCAGCACCGCCGCGATGTCGCCGGCGGTCACCGCCCCGCGGGTCCACAGCACGACGCCGACCACGCCGCCGGCCGCCACCAGGGAGCCGTTGAGGAAGGACAGGATCGAGGTCAGCGTGGTGAGGTAGCGCTGCTGCTGGCCGGAGGTGGTCACCGTGTCGAGGAGCGCATCGCGGACGTGCTGGTCCTCGCGGCCGAGGCCGGTGAAGAGGCGCACCGTCATGTAGTTCGAGTAGCCGTCAACGATCCTGCCGGTGAACACCGAGGAGGCCTCCGCCACCTTGCGCGCGTTGGAGCGGCTGAGCGGCAGGTAGACCCGCAGGATCGCCGCGAAGATCGCCAGCCAGACCAGCACCGGCACGGCGAAGGCCGGGTGGCGCAGCAGCAGGAAGACGACCGTCCCGGTGAGGAAGAGGAGGGCGTAGAGCAACTGGTCGCCGGCGAGGCGGATCAGCGTGCGGACGGCCATGCCGGTCTGGCCGACCTTGGTGGCGATGCGGCCGACGAAGTCGTTCTGGAAGAAGGCGACGTCGTGGCGGGAGACGTATTCGTGGGTGCGCCAGCGCACCAGGCTGCCGACGCCGCGCAGCAGCGTCTGCCCGCGCACCAGCGAGAACAGCAGGGTGACCGCCGGGCGGATCACCACCAGGATCAGGACGAAGACCGCGAGGTCCGGCCAGTGGCGGGCGAGGAATCCCTCAGGTCCGCCGGTGGTCACGAGGTCGACGATCCGTCCGATCATCCAGGGGATCGAGATCTCGACCAGGGTGAGGACCGAGGTCAGCAGGACGAGGGTGATCACGGCCGGCCTGGTTTCGTCGAAGATCGACCGCGCCACCTTCCACGGCGTCGTGGGCGGCTCGAAGGGGCTGCGGCCCGGGGTCGGCTTCAAGGGATCGAGGCGGTCCTCGAACCAGCGGAACAGGCGCTCCAAGCGATCGTCCTTCCTCGTGTCCCGCCGGTCCGGCCGGGCCTTTATTGCCGGCCGCGCCGGGGCGGCCCCGCGATGGCGGCGAGGAGAGTCCGGCGGCGGTGGCTCTCCAATTCGTGACCCGGTCGTGATGACCCTCCGCCGCGCTTGGTGCGTATCGTCGGTCCTACCTGCAGCCCCAGATCAAAGGAACCGGGACATGGTGACCAGCCCCTTCGACGTCAACCGCCGCAGCCTTCTCCTCGGCACCGCCGCACTCGCCGGCGCCGCCTCGGCAGGCGTCGCCGGCGTGGGCCTTGCGGCCGCGCAGGATGCACCCTCGACGGCCGAGGCGCCGACCTGGAACCGGCTGAGCCTCGGCGACTTCACCGTCACCACCTACCTCGACGGCATGCGCCCGGGCGAGGGCCCGCACCCGATCTTCGGCATGGACCAGCCGGCCGAGGCCGTGCAGGACCTGATGGAGGAGAACTTCCTGCCGCCGTCCGAATTCGTCAACTACTTCACGCCGACGCTGGTCGACACGGGATCGGAGAAGATCCTGTTCGACACCGGCCTCGGCGCCGGCGCCCGCGAGAACGGCCTCGGCATGCTCGCCGCCCGCCTCGCCGCGTCCGGCGTCGACCCGGCCGACATCGACGTCGTGGTGATCACCCACATGCACGGTGACCACATCGGCGGGCTGATGGAGAACGGCGCGCCGGCCTTCGCCAACGCCCGCTACGTCACCACCGCCCGCGAGTACGACTACTGGACCAAGGAGGCGGACGCCGAGCGCGCCAAGGGCGTGGTGGCGAACGTCGTGCCGCTCGCCGAGAAGTTCACCTTCCTCTCCGACGGCGGCGAGGTGGTGCCGGGCATCACGGCGATGGCCGCCCACGGCCACACCCCGGGCCACACGATCTACAACATCGAGAGCGGCGGCCGCCGGCTGGTGCTGACTGCGGACACCGCCAACCACTACGTGGCCTCGCTGCAGCGCCCGGACTGGGAGGTCCGCTTCGACATGGACAAGGCGGCCGCGGCGGCCTCCCGCAAGGAGGTCTTCGGCATGCTCGCCGCCGACAGGGTGCCCTTCATCGGCTACCACATGCCCTTCCCGGCGATCGGCTACGTCGAGCCGCACGGCCCGGGCTTCCGCTTCGTGCCGGTGACCTACCAGTTCGAGGTCTGACGGGGGCAGGGCGTGCGGGGAGACCCCTCCGGCCGCGCGCCCTGCGGGCGCGCGCCCCTCATCCGCCCTTCGGGCACCTTCTCCCCGGGAGGGGAGAAGGGGAGCGGGCCCCGGCCGCCGCGCCATTCTCCGGCCGCTGCAGGCGCCACGCCCGCCGGTGAGTCTCCCCTTCTCCCTCGAGGGAGAAGGTGCCGGCGGATGCCGGCGGATGAGGGGGGACACGCCGACGGGCGGAGTTCTCACCCTCATCCACCCCTTCGGGCACCCTCTCCCCTCGGGGAGAAGGGTGACCACGCAGGCGGATGAGAGTCTTCGGCGGGCGCGTCCCTCACTCCGCCGCCGCCTCGCGTTCCTCGCCGAGGTCGAGGAAGCCGCCGGTCTGGCGCCTCCAGAGGCCGGCGTAGAGGCCGCCGCGGGCGACGAGGTCGACGTGGGTGCCGGTCTCGACGATGCGGCCGTGGTCCATCACGACGAGGCGGTCCATCCGGGCGATGGTGGAGAGGCGGTGGGCGATGGCGATCACCGTCTTGCCCTGCATCAACGTGCCGAGGCTCTCCTGGATCGCCGCCTCGACGTCCGAATCGAGCGCCGAGGTCGCCTCGTCGAGGACGAGGATCGGCGCGTTCTTCAGGAGAACGCGGGCGATGGCGATCCGCTGGCGCTGGCCTCCGGAGAGCTTGACGCCCCGCTCGCCGACATGGGCGTCGAAGCCCGTCCGGCCGCGGTTGTCGGAGAGGTCCGGGATGAAGTCGTAGGCGCGGGCGAGCTTCGCCGCGGCGATCATCTCCTCGTCGCTGGCGTCCGGGCGGCCGTACTTGATGTTGTCGCGGATCGAGCGGTGGAGCAGGGAGGTGTCCTGGGTGACGACCCCGACGGCGGCGCGCAGGCTGTCCTGGGTGACGCCCGAGATGTCCTGTCCATCGACCAGGATGCGACCGCTCTCGAGGTCGTAGAAACGCAGGAAGACGCTGACCATCGTCGACTTGCCGGCGCCCGACGGGCCGATCAGCCCGATCTTCTCGCCCGGGCGGATGTCCAGCGTCACGCCGTCGAGGGCGCCGCGGGCCCGGCCATAGTGGAACTGCACGTCCTCGAAGCGGATCGCGCCGCCGGAGACCTTGAGCGGCACCGCCCTCGGCCGGTCGACCACCTCGTGGGTCATCGAGATGGTGTCGAGCCCGTCCTTCACCGTTCCGATGTTGTCGAAGATGCCGGTCACCTCCCACATGATCCAGCCGGACATGTTGACGATGCGGATGAGCAGGCCGCAGACGAGGGCGATCGCGCCGATGGTGATCGCGCCCTGCGCCCAGAGCCAGACGGACAGGGCCCCGGTGACCAGCAGCAGCATCGAGTTCGACACCGACAGCGACGACGTCATGATGGTGATCAGCCGCTGCTGGCGGCGGTACTTCTCCGTGTGGTCGGCGATCACCTCGCGGGCGTAGCCGTCCTCGCGCTCGGCGTGGGCGAACAGCTTCACCGTCTGCATGTTGGTGTAGCTGTCGACGACGCGGCCGGTGAGCATAGACCGCGCCTCGGAGATGTGCTCGGCCGCCCGCGCCACCTTCGGCACCAGCTTCGACAGGATGGCGATGTAGACGGCGAGCCAGGCCAGGATCGGCACGGCGAGGCGCATGTCCACCTCGACGAACAGCACCATCGCGCTGGCGACGTAGAGGCCGACGAACCAGATGGCGTCGAAGGCGGTGACGAGCGACTCGCGCAGCGCCGGGCCGGTCTGCACCACCTTGGCCGCGACGCGGCCGGCGAAGTCGTTGGAGAAGAAGGAGATCGACTGCCGCAGCACGTGCCGGTGGTTCTGCCAGCGGACGAGGTTGGTGAACCCCGGGGCGATCGCCTGGTGGACGAGGAGGTCGTGCAGGAAGGTGAAGGCCGGACGCGCGACGCCGACCACAAGGGCCATCCACAGGAACATGGCGCCGTGGTCCTCGATCACCCTCTCGGGCGTCGTCACGGCGAGGAGGTCGACCAGCATGGAGATGTAGCGGAAGAGTTGCACCTCGATCAGCGCGACGAAGAAGCCGACCACCAGCAGCGCGGCGAACACCGGCCAGACCTGGCGGAAGTGGTGCCAGTAGAAGGCCGCCAGGGTGCGCGGCGGCGCGCCCTCGGGGTGGGGGCGGAAGGGGTCGATCAGTCTTTCGAACCAGGCGAACACGGGACGGCTCCAATGGAACGCGGCCGCCGCGGCCGGAGAGGGCGCGGCGGGCGGACGGGTGCGGGGCCCGTGCGGGCGAAGGCCCGCCGGCCCTCTCAGGTCGGCCCCCGGGTACAGGATCGCCCGCCGGAACCGCCGGCCGCCGGAACCGGCGGGGACGGACGGGACGGGCTGTCGGGCGGTCGCTCGCCGGCCTCCGGCCGGTCGTCGCCGCGTTCTTCGTTGTCCGACGCTCTGATACTCCGATCCGCGTCGCGGCGGAAGGGGTCGCTCAGTCGTCGATCGGGACGAACACCGGGCCGCGCATGCGGTAGACGAGTTCGCCGCGCTGGTTGACGCCGGTGGCCTCGCTGGTCAGCAGCGCCCAGCCCTTCCGGCTCGCGAGGCGGCGCTTGGAAGTGGCGACGTTGGTGAAGGTGACGGTGTCGCCCACCCGCACCGGCTTCAGCCAGTCGATCGCCTCGAGGCCGGGGGAGATGCCGGCGAGGCCGCCGCGGCGGCGACTGTGCTCGACCGTCAGCCGCATCCAGGCCGCCGCCGTGTGCCAGCCGGAGGCGATCAGGCCGCCGAAGTGGCTCCTCGCCGCGGCCTCGTCGTCGACGTGGAAGGGCTGCGGGTCGAAGGCGCGGGCGAACTCCAGCACCTCATCGCGGGCGAAGGTGTGGCTGCCGACCAGGACCGGTTCGCCGACGCGGATGTCGTCGTAGCGCATGGCTTCACGCTCCCACGATCACGGTGCAGGCGAAGGAGGTGGCGGGCGCGCCGTCCGCGCCGACGAGGTCGAAGCGCATGTCGACGTAGCCGCGGTCGCCGCGGCCCGAGGGGCGGACCGAGAGCACCTCGTAGCGGCCGGAGAGCCGCTCGCCCGGGCGGACCGGCCGGTGCCACTTGAGGTCCCGCACGCCGCCGGAGCCCATCGACTTCGCCCCCGCGAGAAGCCCGGTCGCAATCAGCCGCATCAGCAGCGAGGCCGTGTGCCAGCCGGAGGCGGCGAGCCCGCCGAGCGGCGAGGCGCGGCCGGCCTCCTCGTCGAGGTGGAACGGCTGCGGGTCCCACCTGCCGGCGAAGTCGACGATGGCGGCCCGGTCGATGTCGACCGATCCGAGGTCGCCGGTCTCGCCGGGCAGGAAGTTCAGGAAGCCGCGGAGCGGCCGCGGGGAGGGGGTGTCGTCGTTCATGTCCAGGATCCGTTGACAGGCGCTGCGTAGCAGCCGCGCCCGGGGTTGTCACCGGGACGGGCTTGGGACGGCATGGGAGCAATCGTGGGATCCTGCGGGCGCCGAGGCAGAGCCGCGGGATCCGGCCCGGTCAGGCCGTGGGCCGACGCCGGCCGTCGGCGGCGGGGATCGGTGGTCGGTGGCCTCGGAGGCGGCCCTGCCGGTCGGTCCCACCTCGTCCCCCCGCCGTGGCTCGAAAGCCACGCAGGCCCGGAAAGCTGCGGTCCCCCGGCCTCGGAACACGCTCCGAATTGCGCGGCAACCTTTTGTTAATCCTAATCAATGATGAATGAACGAACCGGTGGAGATCCGGGATCCGAGAACGCTGGTTTCGTTGACGCCCATATGCTCCCATGCTATCCCAAACACACGCGTCGAGCCGTACCGCCGAGGGTTTCAGGGCGGTGCAGGGCGGCGGCCGCGGGGGCGATCGAGGCTCCGAATTCCAGTCGATGGGCCGTCTCGCGTGGCGAGGGGCGGGGTGGCGGCCAGGCCGCCGTCGCGAACCTCAGCGCGCTGGCCGTCGGACCCGGGGAGAGGCATGAACGGCTTCGTGTCGCGCTACACCAACCGGATCGACCGCAAGGGACGGGTCTCCGTCCCGGCGCCGTTCCGGCAGGTGCTGGCGCGCGACGGCTTCGAGGGCCTCTACTGCTATCCCTCGCTGGACATGCAGGCGGTGGACGCGGGCGGCAACGGGCTGCTCGGCGAGATCGAGCGGCACCTTGCCCGCTTCGAGCCGTTCACCGAGGCGCACGACTATCTCTCCACGGCCTTCTACGGCCTCTCGGAACGGCTCGCCATGGATCCGGAGGGGCGCATCGGCCTGACGCCGTCGCTCCTCGAGTGCACCGGGATCGCCGAGGCGGTGACCTTCGTCGGGCAGGGCTACAAGTTCCAGATCTGGGCGCCGGAGCGCTACGCCGAGCACGAGGCGGAGGCGCGTCGGCGGGCCCTGGCGCTGCGCCGCGGCGTCCGCCCGGCCGCGCTGGAGGAGGCGACGTGAGCCCCGCCGCGCCGCATGTCCCGGTCCTCCTCGCCGAGGTGCTCGCCGCGCTCGCCCCGGTGGAGGGCGGCGTCTTCGTCGACGGCACCTTCGGCGCCGGCGGCTACACGCGCGCCCTGCTGGACGCCGGCGCGGCGCGGGTGGTCGGCATCGACCGCGACCCGACCGCGATCGCCGGCGGCGCGGACCTCGTCGCCGCGGCCGACGGGCGGCTCACGCTGGTCGAGGGGCGCTTCTCGGGCCTCGACGCGCATGCCGGCGCGGTGGGGGCGGCCCGGGTCGACGGCGTCGTGCTCGACATCGGCGTCTCGTCGATGCAGCTCGACCAGGCCGAGCGCGGCTTCTCCTTCCGCGGCGACGGCCCGCTCGACATGCGCATGGAGCGCGAGGGGCCGAGCGCGGCCGACCTCGTCAACAGCCTGCCGGACGCCGGGATCGCCCGCATCCTCAAAGTCTACGGCGAGGAGCGGCAGGCGGGCCGGATCGCCAGGGCCATCGTTCGCCGGCGCGACGAGCGCCCGTTCGAGCGCACCGGCGAGCTGGCCGCGGTCTGCGAGACGGTGCTCGGGGCCAAGCGCTTCGGCGAGGTGCACCCGGCGACGCGGACGTTCCAGGCCCTCCGCATCGCGGTCAACGGCGAACTCGACGAACTGGTCGAGGCGCTCGCCGCCGCCGAGCGGCTGCTGCCCGAGGGTGGACGGCTCGCGGTGGTGACCTTCCATTCCCTGGAGGACCGCATCGTCAAGCGCTTCCTCGCCGAGCGCAGCCGCACCATCGCCCAGGGCTCGCGCCACCTGCCGGAGCAGGCGCTCGAGCCGGCGACCTTCGCCGAGGTGTCGAAGGCGATCGAGCCCGGCGAGGCGGAATGCGAGGCGAACCCGCGCGCCCGCAGCGCCAAGCTCCGCCATGCCCGCCGCACCGCCGCCCCCGCGCGGCCGGTCGATCCCGCCGGGCTCGGCGCGCCCGCGCCCGCGCATGAGGACCGGAGGCGCCGGACATGACGAGATACGTCAACGCGCTCCTGGTGTTCCTGATGGTGCTCTCCGCGGCCGCCGTCTACGACATGAAGTACGAGGCCGAGATCGCCGCCGAGCGCCTCGCCGAGATGCAGCGGCGCATCGAGGCGGAGAAGGCGGAGATCAGCCTCCTGAAGGCCGAGTGGAGCCTGCTCACCCAGCCGGCCCGCCTCGCCGACCTCGTCGACCGGCACCGGGACGTGCTGCAGCTGCAGCCGCTCGGGCCCGACCAGATCGGCAGCCTCGCCGACATCCCCGCCAAGCCCGTGCCGGTCGAGCCGGAGGTGCTCGGCCCGACGGCGCCCCTCGAGCTGCCGGCGGACCGCTCGGCGCAGGCCGGGCAGCTCTCCCCGACCGACCCGGCGCTGGTGCGGTGACATCATGGCGATGAAGCTCCCGACCCTCCTCTCCTCGATCGGACGCCGCCGCGGCGGCGCCGAGCCGGTCGCGCCGCACCTGCGCCGGCGCGGCGCGGGCGACACCACCCGCCACCGGCTCCTCATCGCCATGGGCGCCTTCGTGCTGGTCTATGGCGTCATCGCCGGGCGGCTGGTGATGCTCGGGTTCGAGGAGCCGGCCGATCCCGTCGCCCTCGGCAGCGCCGAGTCGGCGATCGCGGCCGCCCGGCCGGACATCCTCGACCGCAACGGCGAGATCCTCGCCACCGACATCAAGACCGCCTCGCTCTACGCCGAGCCGCGGCGCATCGTCGACGCCGACGAGGCGACCGAACTGCTCGCCACCGTGTTCCCGGACCTCGGCACGGACGCCGTCCGCCGCAAGCTCGCCTCGGACGCCGGCTTCGTCTGGCTGAAGCGGGAAATCAGCCCGATCGAGCAGGAGCGCGTCCACAAGCTCGGCCTTCCCGGCGTCGGCTTCCTGTCCGAGAGCCGCCGCTTCTATCCCTCCGGCCGCTCGGTGGGGTTCATCGTCGGCCACGTCAACGTCGACAACCAGGGCATCGCCGGGATCGAGAAATACGTCGACGACCAGTGGCTGTCGGACCTGCACACCCTCGGCTTCGCGATGACGCCGAACCTCGAGCCGGTACGCCTGTCGATCGACCTGCGCGTCCAGCACATCCTGCACGACGAGCTCAGCGCGGCCATGGAGCGCTACACCGCCAAGGCGGCGGCGGGCGTGATCCTCGACGTCAAGACCGGCGAGGTCGTGGCGATGACCTCGCTGCCGGACTACGACCCGAACAACCCGGTCGAGGCGCTCGACCCGGACCGGATGAACCGGGCGTCCTCCGCGGTCTACGAGATGGGCTCCACCTTCAAGCTGTTCGCCACCGCCATGGCGCTCGACAGCGGCAAGGTGACCATGCAGGACAGCTTCGACGCCTCCAAGCCGCTGCGCGTCGGCGGCTTCACCATCAACGACTTCCACGGCAAGCACCGGGTGCTGACGGTTCCGGAGATCTTCATCTACTCCTCCAACATCGGCACCGGCCGGGAGGCGCTGGCGGTCGGCGCGGAGGGGCAGCAGGACTTCCTGAAGCGGCTCGGCCTGATGGACAGGGTCAAGACCGAGCTGCCCGAGATGGCGCGGCCGATCCTGCCGAAGCGCTGGTCGGACCTCGTCACCGTCACCGTCTCCTTCGGCCACGGCATCTCGGTCTCGCCCTTCGCCACCGCGGTGGCGGCGGCGGCGGTGATGAACGGCGGCTGGCTGCTCGAGCCGACCTTCTTTCCCCGCAGCGAGGAGGAGGCGCGGC
The DNA here is from genome assembly GCA_041687675.1 of Pleomorphomonas sp. Taxonomy (GTDB): domain Bacteria; phylum Pseudomonadota; class Alphaproteobacteria; order Rhizobiales; family Pleomorphomonadaceae; genus JAWLBM01. The sequence continues at coordinate 10,497 of JAWLBM010000045.1, forward strand.
TCAAGGCGAAGCGGGTCCTGCAGCAGAAGACCAGCGACGAGATGCGCTATCTGATGCGGCTCAACGCCCTGAAGGGCTCCGGCCGGCGGGCCGACATCAAGGGCTACCGGGTCGGCGGCAAGACCGGCACGGCCGAGAAGGTGGTCAACGGACGATACTCCAGCGAGAAGCGCTTCAACGCCTTCATCGCCTCCTTCCCGATCGAGGATCCGAACTACCTCGTGCTCGTGGTGATCGACGAGCCGAACCCCGAGAAGCCCGGCATCGCCGCGACCGCGGGTCTCAACGCCGCGCCGACCGCCGGAAACGTGATCAGCCGGGTCGCACCGATGCTGGGCGTGATGCCCCGCTTCGACGACGTCGACCTGCCGCTGCTGGTATCCTACTGACGCGCGTTCCGCGTGTCCCGTTCGCGTTGCGTCCCATAGCCTTGCGCCGAGTTCGCGCGAAAGAGGGCGAAGCCGCGGCCCGCCGCGGGCCGCCCGCCTTTCACCGCAATTCGGCCGCATCACGCGACGGCTGCATGGACGTGCAGCCACATCGCGAGGAAATCCGCCGATGAGACTCGCCGAGCTGGCCCCCGACATCTTCACACCGGACCCGGAACTCCGCCGCCTGGTGATCACCGGCGTCACCGCCGACAGCCGCCACGTGCAGCCGGGCACGCTGTTCGCCGCCCTGCCGGGCACCCGCCGGCAGGGCGCCGCCTTCGTGCCGCAGGCGGTGGAGAAGGGGGCGGCGGTCATCCTCGCCGGCGCGAGCGACCAGCTGCCGGAGGACCTGCCGGTGCCGGTGCTGCGCGACCCCGACCCGCGCCGCCGCTTCGCCCGCCTCGTCGCCCGCTTCTACGCCCCGCAGCCGAAGACGGTGGTGGCGGTCACCGGCACCAACGGCAAGACCTCGGTCGCCTCCTTCGTCCGCCAGATCTTCGAGGCGACCGGCACCCGCGCCGCCTCGGTCGGAACCCTCGGCGTCACCGTCGGGGAAGAGATCCGGCAGGGCAACATGACGACGCCGGACGCCGAGACGCTGCACCGGACGCTCTCCGGACTGCAGAAGGAGGGGATCGAGCACGTCGCGATCGAGGCGTCCTCGCACGGCCTCGACCAGCGCCGCCTCGACGGCCTCGAGATCGCCGCCGCGGGCTTCACCAGCCTCTCGCGCGACCACCTCGACTACCATGGCAGCATGGAGGCCTACATGGCCGCCAAGCTTCGCCTTTTCGACAACCTGCTGCGGCCCGGCGCCGGCGCGGTGATCAACCTCGACGACCGCTACGGCGAGACCTTCGCCGCCGCGTCCCGGATCTCCGGCCTGAACATCATGACCGTCGGCCGGGCCGGCAAGGCGATCCGGCTCATTGATGTCGAGCGCGACGGCTTCGCCCAGATGGTGACCGTCGACACCGGCGCGGGCCCGCGCCGCGTGAAGGTGCCGCTGGTCGGCGCCTTCCAGGTCTCCAACGCCCTGGTCGCGGCCGCGCTGGCGGCGGCGACCGGCGATGTGACGCTCGACGACGCGCTCGACGCGCTGGCGGAGCTGCGCGGCGCCAAGGGCCGGCTGGAGCTCGTCGCCTATGCCCCCTCCGGCGCGCCGATCTTCGTCGACTACGCCCATACGCCCGCCGGCCTCGAGGTGGCGATGGAGGCGCTGCGCCCCTTCGTCGACGGCAAGCTCGTCGTCGCCTTTGGCGCCGGCGGCGACCGCGACCGCGGCAAGCGGCCGGAGATGGGCGCCGCGGTGGAGCGGCTCGCCGACGTCGGCATCGTCACCGACGACAACCCGCGCTCGGAGGACCCGGCCGAGATCCGCGCCGCCGTGCTTGCCGCCGCGCCGACGGCGATCGAGATCGGCGACCGCGCGGAGGCGATCCGTCACGGCATCGCGCTGCTCTCCGACGGCGACGTCTTCCTCGTCGCCGGCAAGGGCCACGAGACCGGCCAGGAGGTGAAGGGCGAGATCCACCCCTTCTCCGACCACGAGGCGATCCTCGCCGCGCTCCCCGGCGAGGAGGACGGCTCGGCGGCGCTCTGGCGCCGGGACGAGCTCCTCGAGGCGCTGGTCGAGGGCCACGGCGGCGAGCTCTCGGGCGAGCTTCCCCTCGCGGTCAACGGCGTCTCGATCGACAGCCGCACCGTCGAGCCGGGCGAGATCTTCTTCGCCATCGCCGGCGACCGCTTCGACGGCCACGACTTCGTCGCCGACGCGCTGCGCCGGGGCGCCGCGGCGGCCGTCGTCTCCCGCGCCCGCCGGCCGGAGTTCGCCGACGACCTCGGCCCGCTGCTGGCGGTCGACGACGTGCTCGGCGCCCTCCGGGCGCTCGCCGCCTACGCCCGCGCCCGCTCGCGGGCGAGGATCGTCGCGGTAACCGGGTCCGTCGGCAAGACCTCGACCAAGGAGGCGCTCCGCTCGGCGCTGGGCGCCACGGGGGCCGTGCACGCCTCGGTCGCCTCCTTCAACAACCACTGGGGCGTGCCGCTGACCCTGTCGCGGCTGCCGCGCCAGGCGGACTTCGGCATCTTCGAGATCGGCATGAACCACGCCGGCGAGATCACCCCGCTGGCCGAGCTGGTGCGGCCGCACGTCGCCATCGTCACCACGGTGGCGGCGGTGCACCTGGAGCACTTCGAGTCGGTCGAGGGGATCGCCCGGGCGAAGGCGGAGATCTTCGACGGGCTGGAGCCGGGCGGCGCCGCCATCGTCAACCGGGACAACGAGTGGTCCGGCCTGCTCTCGGAGGCGGCCAAGGCGCACGGCGCCGAGGTGGTGTTCTTCGGCAGCCACCCGGGCTGCGGCGCGCGGCTCCTGAAGTTCGCCCTGCACGACGACTGCTCGACCGTCACCGCCGACATCCTCGGCGACCTGATCAGCTACAAGATCGGCGCGCCCGGACGCCACCTCGTCGACAACTCCCTCGCGGTGCTCGCCGCGGTGAAGCTCGCCGGCGGCGACCTCGTCCGCGCCGGCCTCGCGCTGCAGCGGCTGGAGCAGCCGAAGGGCCGCGGCAAGCGCTACCGGCTGCGGGTGCCGGCGGGCGGGGCGCTGCTGATCGACGAGAGCTACAACGCCAACCCCACCTCCATGCGCGCGGCGATCGCGCTGCTCGGCCAGGCGAAAGTCGGGGCCATGGGCCGGCGCGTCGCCGTCCTCGGCGACATGCTGGAGCTCGGCCCCGAGGGCCCGGCGCTGCACGCCGGCCTCGTCGAGGCGCTGACCGCGGCCGAGGTCGACCGGGTCTACTGCTCGGGGCCGCTGATGAAGTCGCTCTGGCAGGTCTTGCCCCGGGCGATGCGCGGGGCTTATGCGGAGACTGCGGCGGGTATCGAGCCGATTCTCCTCGACGACGTGCGCGGCGGGGACGCGGTCATGATCAAGGGGTCGCTCGGAAGCCGCATGGGACCCGTCGTGGAATCGCTGATCCGCCGTCACGGACTGGTGGACGGGCCGGGCGCCTGACCCGCATCTCATCGAGGGACGTCGAACACATGCTCGTCTACCTGGCAGAACTGGCCGGACAGCTCTCCATCTTCAACGTGTTCCGCTACATCACCTTCCGCACCGGCGCGGCGGTGATGACGGCGCTGCTGTTCGTGTTCCTGTTCGGCCCGGCGATCATCTCCTCGCTGCGCGTGCGCCAGGGCAAGGGCCAGCCGATCCGCGCGGACGGGCCGCAGAGCCACCTGCTCACCAAGAAGGGCACGCCCACCATGGGCGGCCTGATGATCCTCTCCGGCTTCTTCGTCTCGGCGCTGCTCTGGGGCGACCTCTCCAACCCCTATGTCTGGACGGTGATCCTCGTCACCCTGGCCTTCGGCGCCATCGGCTTCTACGACGACTTCCTGAAGGTGACCAAGCAGTCGCACAACGGCTTCTCGGGCAAGGCGCGGCTCGGCTTCGAGTTCGTGGTCGCCGGCCTCGCCTGCCTCGTCATCGCCAGCGTCGGCGAGCCGCAGCTGTCCACCTCACTGGCGCTGCCGTTCCTGAAGGACGTGCTGATCAACCTCTCGTGGTTCTTCATCCCCTTCGGCGCCTTCGTGGTGGTGGCGGCGGGCAACGCGGTGAACCTCACCGACGGCCTCGACGGCCTCGCCATCGTGCCGGTGATGATCGCCTGCGCCAGCTTCGGCCTGATCGCCTACCTCGCCGGCAACGCGGTCTTCGCCAACTACCTGCAGATCCACTACGTGGTCGGCACCGGCGAACTCGCGGTGCTGTGCGGGGCGGTGCTCGGCGCCGGGCTCGGCTTCCTCTGGTTCAACGCGCCGCCGGCGGCGATCTTCATGGGCGACACCGGCTCGCTCGCCCTCGGCGGCCTCATCGGCACCATCGCGGTGGCGACCAAGCACGAGATCGTGCTGGTCATCATCGGCGGCCTGTTCGTGCTGGAGGCGCTGTCCGTCATCATCCAGGTCTTCTCCTTCAAGGCGACCGGCCGGCGCGTCTTCAGGATGGCGCCGATCCACCACCACTTCGAGCATCTCGGCTGGTCGGAGAGCCAGGTGGTCATCCGCTTCTGGATCATCGCCGTGGTGCTCGCGCTGGTCGGGCTGTCGACGCTGAAGCTTCGCTGACCGCGAACGGAGGGTGCCCCATGATCCCCATCACCACCTTCAGAGGCCGGCGGGTCGCCGTGTTCGGCCTCGGCGGTTCGGGACTGGCGACGGCGCGCGCGCTCGTCGAGGGCGGCGCCGACGTGATGGCCTTTGACGACGACGAGGCCGCGCGCGCCGCCGCCGTGGAGGCCGAGATCGACGTGATCGACTGGCGCGGCAGCGACTTCGCCGCCTTCCGGGCGCTGGTGCTCGCCCCCGGCGTGCCGCTGACCCATCCGGCGCCGCACTGGTCGGTGGAGATCGCCAGGGCCGCCGGGGTCGAGATCATCGGCGACATCGAACTGTTCGCCCGCGAGCGGCGGGCGATCGCCCCGAAGGCGCCCTTCGTCGCCATCACCGGCACCAACGGCAAGTCGACCACCACGGCGCTGATCGCCCACATCCTGAAGAGCGCCGGCCGCGACGTTCAACTCGGCGGCAACATCGGCCGGCCGGCGCTCTCGCTCGATCCGCTGTCGCCCGAGCGGCACTATGTGATCGAGTGCTCGTCCTTCCAGATCGACCTTGCGCCGACCATCGACCCCTCGGTCGGCGTCCACCTCAATCTCTCCGAGGACCACCTCGACCGGCACGGCACGCTGGAGGCCTACGCCAAGGTGAAGGAGCGGCTCGTCGCCGGCGCGCGCATCGCGGTGGTCGGCGTCGACGATCCCTACAGCCGGGCGATGGCCGAGCGGCGCGAGGCGGCCGGCGGCGAGACGCTGCGGCTCTCCACGCAGGGGTCGGTGAAGTCGGGCGTCTGGGCCGTGTCCGGGCGCATCGTCGAGCCCTTCGGCCTCGCCCAGACGGTGGTCGCGGACCTCACCGGCCACCCGGTGCTGCGCGGCGTCCACAATGCCCAGAACGCGGCGGCGGCGGTGGCGGCCACGCGCGCCCTCGGCCTCGGCCTCGACGCCGTGCGCGAGGGGCTGGCGAGCTTCCCGGGCCTTGCCCACCGCATGCAGCCGATCGGCCGGGCCGGCGCGGTCACCATCGTCAACGACTCCAAGGCGACCAACGCCGACGCGGCGGCGCGCGCGCTGGCGAGCTACGAGCGGATCTTCTGGATCGCCGGCGGCCGGCCGAAGACGGGCGGCATCCGCTCGCTCGCCCCCTTCTTCCCGCGCATCGCCAGGGCCTACCTGATCGGCGAGGCCGCCGAGGACTTCGCCGAAACCCTCGAGGGCGGCGCCCCCTACGAGGTCTGCCACGACCTCGACACGGCGGTGGCGCGGGCGATCGACGACGCCGTCGCCGACGGCCGCGGCGGGGTGGTGCTGCTGTCGCCGGCCTGCGCCAGCTTCGACCAGTTCCGCAACTTCGAGGTCCGCGGCGAGGCCTTCCGCGACCTCGCCCTCGCCCACGACGGCGTCACCCCGGTCTGAGAGAGGTTCGAAGGATGGTCTCCCGCGCCGAACGAAGCCCGCTGGCCGACTGGTGGTTCACCGTCGACAAGCTGCTCCTGGCCGCCTTCCTCGCGCTGATCTTCGGCGGGCTGGTGCTGTCGCTGGCGGCGAGCCCGGCGGTCGCCGAGCGGATCGGCATCGAGGGCGACAGCTACTACTTCGTCAAGCGGCAGGCTGTGTTCGCCATCCCCGCCCTCGTCCTCCTGATCGGCTTCTCCTTCCTGACGCCGCGGCAGATCCGGCGGGTGGCGCTGGTCGGCTTCCTCGGCTGCGTGGTCCTGCTGATCCTCACCCTCTTCATCGGCCCGGAGGTGAAGGGATCCCGCCGCTGGCTGAACCTCGGCGGCATCTCGCTGCAGCCGTCCGAGTTCGTGAAGCCGATGTTCGCGGTGCTCTGCGCCTTCCTCCTCGCCGAGCAGCAGAAGCGGCCGGACCTGCCCGGCCGGGTGTTCGCCTTCCTACTGCTGGGGATCGTGGTGGCGCTGCTCGTCGCCCAGCCGGACATCGGCCAGACCATGCTGGTGACGATGACCTGGGCGGGGCTGATGTTCCTCGCCGGCATGTCCTGGTTCTGGATCCTGGCGATCGCCGGGGCCGGCGTCGCCGGCATCGGCGTCATCTACAGCACGGTGCCGCATGTGCAGAGCCGCATCGACCGCTTCCTCGACCCGGAGGCCGGCGACACCTACCAGGTGACCATCGCCGAGCAGGCCTTCGTCAACGGCTCCTGGTGGGGCCAGGGGCCGGGGGAGGGCACCTACAAGCGGATCCTGCCCGACAGCCACACCGACTTCGTCTTCGCCGTGCTCGGCGAGGAGTTCGGGCTGGTGGTCTGCGTAGCCCTGGCGCTTGTGTTCGCCTTCACGGTGCTGCGCACCCTCAGCCATGCCCTTCGCGAGAACGACGGCTACATCCGCCTCGCCACCGCCGGGCTGATCATCCTGTTCGGCCTGCAGTCCTGCATCAACATGGCGGTGAACCTGCACCTGATGCCGGCCAAGGGCATGACGCTGCCGTTCATCTCCTATGGCGGCTCCTCGCTGGTGGCGATGGCGCTGCTCACCGGCATGATCCTGGCGCTGACCCGCCGTCGCGCGGACCAGACCCGCTTCGTCGCGCCGATCGAGTTCGAGCCGTTCCCCGGGCGGGCGTGAGCCATGGCGGACGGGCGGACGACCGTGCTGATCGCGGCGGGCGGCACCGGCGGGCACCTGTTCCCGGCGGAGGCGCTGGCGCATGAGCTCGGCGCGCGCGGCGTCGCCGTGCACCTTGCGACCGACCACCGGGCGGAGGGCTACGGCCACGCGTTCCCGGCCGTCGCCACCCACATCGTCGCCTCGGCCACCATCGCCGGCCGCTCGCCGCTGGCGATGGCGAAGGCGGGGCTGGTGCTCGGCCGCGGCGCGCTGCAGTCCTTCGCGCTGGTGACCCGGATCCGCCCCGACGCGGCCGTCGGCTTCGGCGGCTACCCGACCATCCCGCCGCTGCTCGCGGCGGTGGCCCGCCGGGTCCCGACGGTGATCCACGAGGCGAACGCCGTCGCCGGCCGCGCCAACCGCTTCCTCGCCCCGCGGGTCACCGCCATCGCCACCTCCTTCGAGGAGACCGGGCTCCTCGGCGCCGCCGCCGCCAAGGCGGTCGTCACCGGCAACCCGGTGCGGCCGATGGTGGTCGCCGCCGCGCGACCGTTCGTGGCGCCGGAGCCGGGCGGAGCGCTGCGCCTGCTCGTCTTCGGCGGCAGCCAGGGCGCGCGCGTCTTCTCCGAACTGGTGCCGCCGGCCGTCGCCCGGCTCGCGCCCGATCTCAGGGCCCGGCTGAAGGTGGTGCAGCAGGCCAGGCCGGAGGACGTTGCCCGGGTGACGGCCGCCTATGACGGGGCGGACGTCCCGGCCGAGATCGCCCCCTTCTTCTCCGACCTGCCCGAGCGGATCGCCGCGGCCCATCTCGTCGTCTGCCGCTCCGGCGCCTCGTCGGTGAGCGAACTCGCGGTGATCGGCCGCCCCTCCGTGCTGGTGCCGCTGCCGCACGCCCTCGACAACGACCAGAAGACCAACGCGCTGGAGCTGGAGCGGGTCGGCGGCGCGGTGATGGCCGAGCAGGCGACCCTCGATCCCGAGAGGCTCGCCGGCCTCCTCGCGGACCTCCTCGGCGATCCGGCGCGGCTCGCCGCGATGGCCGGCGCGGCGACGGCCCTCGGCCGGCCGGACGCCGTCTCCCGCCTCGCCGACCTCGTCCTTACCGTCGCCGCCGGCTCCAGGACCCGAGACAAGGACCGACCCTCATGAAAATGCCCCGCGACATCGGGCCCGTGCATTTCGTCGGCATCGGCGGCATCGGCATGAGCGGCATCGCCGAGGTGCTGCAGAACCTCGGCTACCGGGTGCAGGGCTCCGACGTCGCCGAGAACGCCAACGTGGAGCGCCTGCGGGCGAAGGGCATCGAGGTCGCGATCGGCCACCGGGCCGAGAACCTCGGGCTCGCCGAGGTGGTGGTGGTGTCCTCCGCCATCCGCCGCGACAACCCGGAGCTGGTGGTCGCCCGCGAGAAGCACCTGCCGGTCGTGCGCCGGGCCGAGATGCTGGCCGAACTGATGCGCTTCGGCCAGGCGATCGCCGTCGGCGGCACCCACGGCAAGACCACCACCACCTCGCTGGTGGCGGCCCTGCTCGACGCCGGCGGCCTCGACCCGACGGTGATCAACGGCGGCATCATCAACGCCTACGGCACCAATGCGCGCATGGGCGCCGGCGACTGGATGGTGGTGGAAGCCGACGAGAGCGACGGCACCTTCGTCAAGCTTCCGGCGGACGTCGCCGTCATCACCAACATCGACCCGGAGCACCTCGACCACTACGGCACCTTCGACGCCGCCCGCGCCGCCTTCCGCCAGTTCGTCGAGAACGTGCCCTTCTACGGCTTCGCGGTGATGTGCCTCGACCACCCCGAGGTGCAGGCGCTGGTGGCGAAGATCGAGGACCGGCGCGTCGTCACCTACGGCGAGAACCCCCAGGCCGACGTGCGCTTCGAGAACGTCCGCTTCGAGGGCGGCACCTCGCGCTTCCAGGTCACCGTGCGCGACCGGGTGACCGGCGCCAAGACGCTGATCCCCGCGCTGTCGCTGCCGATGCCGGGGCGGCACAATGTCTCCAACGCCACCGCGGCGGTGGCGGTCGCCCACTGGCTCGGCATCCCGGCCGACTCCATCCGCAAGGGCCTCGGCGGGTTCGGCGGGGTGAAGCGCCGCTTCACGCCGACGGGCAGCTGGAACGGGGTCTCGGTGTTCGACGACTACGGCCACCACCCGGTGGAGATCCGCGCGGTGCTGCAGGCCGCCCGCGACGGCGCGGGTGGCCGCGTGGTCGCGGTGGTGCAGCCGCACCGCTTCACCCGCCTCGCCAGCCTGTTCGAGGACTTCTGCAAGGCCTTCAACGACGCCGACACGGTGTTCGTCGCCGACGTCTACGCCGCCGGCGAACCGCCGATCCCGGGCGCGGACCGCGATTCGCTCGTCGCCGGCGCCCGCGCCGCCGGCCACCGCGACGTGCGCCCGCTGGCGGGACCGGAGGCGCTCGCCCCCGCCATCCTCGACCTCGTCGCCCCCGGAGACATGGTCGTCTGCCTCGGCGCCGGCAACATCACCCAGTGGGCCTACGCCCTGCCGGGGCAGCTGTCGGCGCTGTCGGTGGAGCGCGGGGGGCCGGCGGAATGAGGGTGGGGGTGTTGCATTTTGGCGAGGTGGTTCCCCCCTCATCCGCCCCTTCGGGGCACCTTCTCCCCTGGGGGGAGAAGGGAAATGGGGGCGAGGTGCGCTCCCCTTCTCCCCCCGGGGGAGAAGGTGCCGGCGGATGCCGGCGGATGAGGGGGGAGCCCCGCCGCCGGAAACAGGAAGGACCCGCGCGATGAACGGCGTCGGCCTGGTCGCCCGCCTCGGCGACACCTCCCGCCTGCGCGGCAGGCTCGAGCCGGGCCGGCCGCTGGCGGACCTCGTCTGGTTCCGGGCTGGCGGGCCGGCGGAACTGCTCTACCAGCCGGCCGACGAGGAGGACCTTTCCGTCTTCCTGCCGATGGTGCCCGGGGACGTGCCGGTGACGGTGATCGGGCTCGGCTCCAACCTCCTCGTGCGCGAGGGCGGCATTCCGGGCGTCGTCGTCCGGCTCACCGCCCGCGGCTTCGGCGAGGTGGAGGAGATCGGCGGCAACCGGCTTCGCGTCGGCGCCGCGGTGCCGGACAAGCGCCTCGCCGCCGCGGCCTGGCGGGCGGGGCTCTCGGGCTTCGCCTTCTACCACGGCATTCCCGGCGGTATCGGCGGGGCGCTGCGGATGAACGCCGGCGCCCACGGCACCGAGACGCGCCAGCGGGTGGTCGAGGTCAGGGCGGTGCGCCGCTCCGGCGAGGTCGTCACGCTCACCAACGAGGAGATGGGCTACGCCTATCGCCATTCCTCCGCGCCCGCCGACCTCGTCTTCACCCGGGTCGTCATGGAGGGCGTCCCGGAGGACCCGGACGCCATCCGCCGCGACATGGACGCGGTGCAGGAGCACCGGGAGCGCGCCCAGCCGATCCGCTCGCGGACCGGCGGCTCCACCTTCAAGAACCCGGACGGGCACTCGGCCTGGAAGCTGATCGACGCCGCCGGCTGCCGGGGCATGCGGATCGGCGACGCCCAGGTCTCCGAGCTCCACTGCAACTTCCTGCTCAACGTCGGCGAAGCCTCCGCCCACGACCTCGAACTCCTCGGCGAGACCGTCCGCCGCCGCGTGCTGGACACGTCCGGCATCCGGCTCGACTGGGAGATCAAGCGCTTCGGCGTGTTCAAGGCCGGCCGCGAGGTCGAGCCCTTCCTCGGCGCCTGACGCCGCCGGCGAGGCGCCGGACCCTTGTCTCTTCGGAAAGGACGACTCCCATGCACAAGCACGTCGCGGTTCTGATGGGGGGCTGGTCCTCCGAGCGGCCGGTCAGCCTCAACTCCGGCAAGGCCTGCGCCGATGCGCTGGAGGCGAAGGGCTACCGGGTCACGCGAATCGACGTCGACCGCTCGATCGCGACCGTGCTGGACGAGCTTCGCCCGGACGTCTGTTTCAACGCCCTGCACGGGCCCTACGGCGAGGACGGGACGATCCAGGGCATCCTCGAGATCCTGGAGATCCCCTACACCCATTCCGGCGTGCTCGCCTCGGCGCTGGCGATGAACAAGCCGAAGGCGAAGAATGTGCTGAAGGCCGCCGGCATCCCGGTGGTCGAGCACCGGCTCGTCAGCCGCTTCGAGGCGGCGGCGGCGCATGTCCTGGAGCCGCCCTATGTGGTGAAGCCGCCGGCCGAGGGGTCGAGCTTCGGCGTCGTCATCGTGCCCGCCGGCTCGCCCGCTCCGCCGCAGAGTCTCTCAGCCGAATCATGGCCTTATGGCGATCTGGTGATGGTCGAGACCTATGTCCCCGGCCGCGAGCTGACCTGCGGCGTGATGGGGGACCGGGCCCTCGGCGTGATCGAGGTCGTGCCGGCCGGCGAGGGCTTCTACGACTACGACGCCAAGTACCGGCCGGGGGGATCGAGGCACCTGCTTCCGGCGCCGCTTAAACCCTTTGTTTACCAAAATGTTCAAAAGCTTTCTCTCGAGGCCCACGAGGCGCTCGGGTGCCGCGGGGTCTCCCGCGCCGACTTCCGGTTCGACGACCGGGGAGACGGGACCGGGGCGCTCGTCTGCCTCGAGGTGAATACGCAGCCCGGCATGACGGCGACCTCGCTGGTCCCCGAAATGGCCGCGGACGCCGGCATCGACTTCGGCGAGCTGGTGAGCTGGATGGTGGAGGACGCGAGTTGTCGGCGTTAGCGGCGAGGTTGCTGGGACGGGTTTCGGGGCGCAGCGGCCGCAGGCTGCTGTTCGGCCGCCGCGGCGTCTCGCGCCTGCACCGCAAGCCGGTCTGGCGCGCCGCCGGCTTCCTCGCCAACCTGCCCCGGGGCGCCGGGGCCGCCGCCTCCGCCGCCTATCTCCTCGCCTTCGGCGCCTATGGCATGGTCCTCTCGGGCAAGACGCTTGAGGTCGTCAACGACACCACCGCCGAACTCGGCTTCCGCGTCACCGCGGTGCGAATCACCGGCCAGCGCGAGATCGACGAGCAGGACGTGCTCGACACCCTGTCGATCCGCTCCGGCCAGTCCCTCTTCCTCTACGACGCCGAGGCGGCCCGCGAGCGGCTCGCCGGGAACCCCTGGGTCTCCGAGGTCTCGGTGATGAAGCTCTACCCGGACAAGGTCCGGGTGATCCTCGAGGAGCGGGTGCCGGCGGCCCTCTTCCAGCGCACCCCCGAGGACAAGGTCGAGATCATCGACAGCGCCGGCCAGGTCATCACCGACCGGCTGGAGACGCGCTTCGTCAAGCTCCCGCGGGTGATGGGCGAGGGCGCCGAGACCCGAGTCCACGAGATCATGTCGATCCTCGACGACGCGCCGGACCTCAAGGAGCGCGTCCGCGCCTCCATGCTGATCTCGCACCGCCGCTGGGACCTCTTCCTCGACAATGGCGTGCAGGTGATGCTGCCCGAGGCCGAGCCGGGCGCGGCGGTGATGGAGCTCGCCCGCATGCAGGCCGAAAGCGGCCTGCTCGACCGCGACATCATCGTCGTCGACCTCAGGCTGGCCGACCGCATGGCCGTCCGCCTCTCCGAGACCGGCAAGGGCGCGCGCGACGAACTGGTCGCCGCCCGCGCCAAGGCGATGAAGCAGCGGGAGCGCGAGATATGAGCCGGTCGGCCGATCATCGCGTCCAGCGCATGCGCGCGCTGCCGGCCCGGCGGCCGGTGATCGTGTCCGTGCTCGACGTCGGCACCTCGAAGATCGTCTGCGTCATCGCCCGGCTGACGCCGCGTCCCTCGGGCGGCGTGCTGCCCGGCCGCACCCACGCCATCGAGGTGCTCGGCTTCGGCTTCCAGCGCTCGCGCGGCATCAAGGCCGGCGCGGTGGTGGACCTCGAGCAGGCCGAGCAGGCGATCCGCCTGGCCGTCGACTGCGCCGAGCGGATGGCCGGACTGACCGTCGAATCGCTGATCGTCTCGCTCTCCTGCGGCCGCCTCGGCTCGGAGACCTTCAGCGCCGGCTTCGACCTCGCCGGCCGCGAGGTGAGCGAGGCGGACATCCAGCGCGTGCTCGACGCCGGCAGCCAGCACACCGCCCGCGACGGCCGGTCCGTCGTCCACGCGCTGCCGATCGGCTACGCCCTCGACGGCAACCGCGGCATCCGCGACCCGCGCGGCATGCTCGGCCAGCGGCTGGCGATCGACACCCACGTGGTGACGGCGGACAGCGCGCCGCTGCGCAACCTGGAGATCTGCATCAACCGGGCCCACCTGGAGGTGGAGACCATGGTGGCGACGCCCTACGCCTCCGGCCTCGCCACGCTGGTCGACGACGAGGCCCAGCTCGGCGTCGCCTGCGTCGACATCGGCGGCGGCACCACCAAGATCGCCGTGTTCGCCGACGACCACTTCGTCCACGTCGACGCCTTCGCCCTCGGCGGCCACCACGTCACCATGGACCTCGCCCGCGGCCTGTCGGCGAAGCTCGTCGACGCCGAGCGGCTGAAGACCCTGCACGGCTCGGTGATCGCCCACGAGAGCGACGAGCGCGACATCGTCTCGGTCGATCCGGTCGGCGAGGACGACGTGCCGCACCAGCTGCCGCGCTCGGCCATCGTCCAGATCATCCGCCCGCGGGTGGAGGAGATCCTCGAGGTGGTGCGCGACCGGCTGAACGCCTCCGGCTTCGCCGGGCGGGTGGGGCGGCGGATCGTGCTCACCGGCGGCGGCAGCCAGCTGACGGGCCTTTCCGAGCTCGCCCGGACGATCCTCGGGCGGAACGTCCGCCTCGGCCGGCCGGTCGGGATCGCCGGGCTGCCGGACGCGGCCCGCGGGGCGGCCTTCGCCACCTCGGTGGGCCTGCTGATCTACCCGCAGGTGGCCCAGGTCGAACAATTCTCTTCCAGGCGCAAGGGCCTGCCGATGGCGGCGAACGGGGGCGGCCTCGTTTCCCGCATGGGTGCCTGGATCCGGGAAAGCTTCTGACGGGTGCGCCCTCGGAAGATGTGTGCGTGCAAGGGCGGCCGCGGCCGCGCGACGGGAACAGCCAAGCGAACCGGCGGCAGCGCCGGAAGCCTCATGAGGGTGCCATGACCATCAACCTGAAGATGCCCGATCTCACGGAACTGAAGCCCCGCATCACCGTCTTCGGTGTCGGCGGCGCTGGCGGCAACGCCGTCAACAACATGATCCAGGCCGGGCTCGCCGGCGTCGAGTTCGTGGTGGCCAACACCGACGCGCAGGCGCTGACCACCTCGCGCGCCGACCGCATCGTCCAGATGGGCGTGGCGGTGACCGAGGGGCTGGGCGCCGGCTCGCAGCCGGAGGTCGGCCGCGCCGCCGCCGAGGAGGTTCTCGACGAGCTGAACGACCACCTCTCCGGCAGCCACATGGTGTTCATCACCGCCGGCATGGGCGGCGGCACCGGCACCGGCGCCGCCCCGGTCATCGCCCGCGCGGCGCGCGAGCACGGCATCCTCACCGTCGGCGTGGTGACCAAGCCGTTCCAGTTCGAGGGCGCCCGCCGCATGCGGATCGCCGACAACGGGATCCAGGAGCTGCAGGCCGCGGTCGACACGCTGATCTGCATCCCCAACCAGAACCTCTTCCGCATCGCCAACGAGCGGACCACCTTCGCCGACGCCTTCGCGATGGCCGACCAGGTGCTCTACTCGGGCGTCGCCTGCATCACCGACCTGATGGTGAAGGAGGGCCTCATCAACCTCGACTTCGCCGACGTCCGCTCGATCATGCGCGGCATGGGCAAGGCGATGATGGGCACCGGCGAGGCCTCCGGCGACAAGCGGGCCATCCAGGCGGCCGAGGCGGCGATCGCCAATCCGCTGCTCGACGAGGTGTCGATGAAGGGGGCCAAGGGCCTGCTGATCTCGATCACCGGCGGCAAGGACCTCACCCTCTTCGAGGTGGACGAGGCGGCGACCCGCATCCGCGAGGAGGTCGACCAGGACGCCAACATCATCCTCGGCGCCACCTTCGACGACAGCCTCGAGGGCGTGATCCGGGTCTCGGTCGTGGCCACCGGCATCGACCAGGACGCCGCCCAGGTGGCCGCCTCGCAGGAGGCGCACCTCGCCAGCCTGTCGAGCCGGGTCGGCACCCGCGCCTCCAGCGCGGCGTCCGTCGCCGCCCAGGAGACCCGGGCCCATGCAGTCGCCCCGCCGCCGGCTCCTGCCGCCGTCGCGGCCATCGAGGCGGCGCTCGAGCTTCCCGCGCAGGAGGCCCCGCGCGAGGTGCCGACCTCGCAGGACCCGAGCGTCACCATCTCGCCCTACGAGCCGCACCAGCCGCAGGCCTACGACGACCACGAGCTCGACGCCGACCCGATGTCCGCGCCCGTCGCCCACGCCGATCCGGCCCCGGCGCCCTACATCCCGCCGGCGCCCGAGCGCCCGGCCGCGATGCAGCGCCCGCGGATGCCCGAGATCAGCGAGTTCCCGCCGCACACTCAGCGGGAGGTCCGCGCCGTCGGCCCGGCGGACGAGCATGACGAGGAGCGCCGGCCGATGAGCCTGTTGCGCCGGATCGCCTCGGTCGGCCTCGGCCGCCGCGAGGAGGATGCGTCGCCGCAGGTCGCCCCGCAGGCGCCCGCTCCGGCGCCCCGGCTGAACCCGCAGCTCCGCCAGCCGGTGCCGCAGGTCCAGCACGTCCAGCCGCAGCCCGCGCCCGCCAGCGAGTTCGCCAAGCGCCCGGCCGCCCCGCCGCAGCACGGAGCCGCGGGCCGGCTCGACCCGCAGGGCCGCGTGGCCCCGCAGGCGCCGCGCCGCCCGAACGAGGACGACCAGCTGGAGATCCCGGCCTTCCTGCGCCGCCAGAACTGATCGCCGGACGCGCGACGGCCGGCCTCCTTGCGGTCGGCCGGCGTCGCAGGGCCCGCGGGTAGCACCCCCCGCGGGCCTTTCGGCGTTGATGAAGTGCAACGCCTTTCCGGTCCCCGCTTTCCCCTTTCGCCGCCGGGCCCGATGGACTAGATGAGCGGGCAGCCCCGCCATCCGGATCCCGTCCCCATGCCGCAGTACAAGGTCCGCCTCCTCGGCGAGCGCGAGGAAACAGAACGCATTTCCCTCCTGCTCGAGGCCGCCTTCGAGGCCGAGGCGGCGCCCGTCTCCTGGTTCGAGCTCGGCGGCGGCTGGGCCGTGGAGGCCTGGCTCGAGGGCGAGGAGGCGGCCGAGGCCGAGCACCGCGTCCGCGACGTGCTCGGGGCCGACGGCTTCGGCGCGCCGCTGACGGTGGACGCGGTGGACCCGGACATGGACTGGGTGGCGCTCAGCCTCGCCGGCCTGAAGCCCGTCGTCGCCGGCCGTTTCGTCGTCCACGGCGCCCACGACCGGGAGAGGATTCCCGCCGGGCTGATCGGGCTGCAGGTCGAGGCCAACCAGGCCTTCGGCACCGGCCATCACCCGACCACCTGGGGCTGCCTCGTCGCGCTCGGGAGGCTCCTCGCCGTGCATCGCTTCGACTCGATGTTCGACCTCGGCACCGGGTCGGGCGTGCTGGCGCTGGCGCTCGCCAAGGCGACCCGCCGGCCGGTGCTGGCGAGCGACATCGACCCGCTGTCGGTGGAGATCACGCGGGAGAACGCCGCGGTCAACGGCGTCGCCGGGCTCGTTTCCGCCGTCGAGGCGGCCGGCTTCGACCACCCGGCGATCCGCGGGCGGCTGTTCCAGCTGGTCGTCGCCAACATCCTCGCCGACCCGCTGAAGCGGCTCGCCCGCGATGTCCGCCGGCAGACCGTGCCGGGCGCGCGCGTCGTCCTCTCCGGCATCCTTTCGGCCCAGGCCCCGTCCGTCCTCGCCGCCTACCGCGCGCAGGACTTCGTCCGCGAGCGCGTCGTCGCCCGCGAGGGCTGGTCGACGCTGGTGCTGGCCCGTAGGTAGGCCGAGGGCGGGCGCATCGCCGTCCGGTGACCTCCCGTCCCGCGCCAACGTGATCGGCCAGACGTCATTCCGGCGAAAGCCGGACGCCAACCTGTCCCCGTCATCCGGGCGAAAACCGGGCGGCAACCCATCCCCGTTATCCCGGCGAAAGCCGGACGCCAACCCATCCCCATCCATCCCGGCGAAGGCCGGACGGCAACCCATCCGCGTCATCCCGGCGAAAGCCGGGCGCCAACCCATCCGCGTCATCCCGGCGAAAGCCGGGATCCATCACCTTACCGCTTTGATTCGGCAAGGGTTTCTGGATCCCGGCTTTCGCCGGGATGACGATTGACGGGACGGCGCCGGTCGGTGGACCCACGTCGGTCGGCGTCGTCCCCGGGATCTCGGCCTGACGGGGCGTTTCGCGTCAATGCCCCGCGATCAGCTGCTCCGCCGCGCGGCGGGCCTCCTCGGTGATGCGGGAACCGGCGAGCATGCGGGCGATCTCCTCGCGCCGCTCGGCCTCGCCGATGGGCGTCACCCGGGTGGCGACCCGCTCGCCGCCGTCCACCGCCTCCTTGGCGATCAGCAGGTGGCTGGCGGCCTTGGCGGCCACCTGCGGCGCATGGGTGACCGAGAGCACCTGGACGCCGGCCGACAGCCGGGCGAGGCGGGAGCCGATCGCCTCCGCCACGGCGCCGCCGACGCCGGTGTCGATCTCGTCGAACACCAGGGTCGGCGCCGAGCCCTTGTCGGCCAGCGACACCTTGAGGGCGAGCAGGAAGCGGGAGAGCTCGCCGCCGGAGGCGACCTTCATCATCGGCCCGGGCCGGGTGCCCGGGTTGGTCTCAACCCAGAACTCGATGGTGTCGATGCCGTCCGGGCCGCGGTCCTCCGGCGCGGCGGCCTGGGTGACGATGAAGCGGGCGCGCTCGAGCCTCAGGGCCGGCAGTTCCGCCGTCACCGCGCCCTCCAGCCGCCGGGCGGCCTCGGCGCGGGCCGTGCTGAGCCGGGCGGCCGCCGCGTCGTAGCCCTCGCGCGCCTCGACGGCCGCGCGGGCGAGGCCGGCGAGGCGGTCCTCGCCGGCGTCGAGGTCGGCGAGGTCGGCGGCCATGCGCGCGGCGAGTTCGGGGAGATCGTCCGGCTGCACGGAGTACTTCCGGGCGGCGGCGCGGATCGCGAACAGTCGCTCCTCGGTCTGCTCGAGCACGCGCGGGTCGTGATCGGCCTCGCGCACCGCGGCCTCGAGGCCCGCCCGGGCGTCCTCCAGCGCGTCGAGGGCGCCGGAGAGCACCTCGATCTGCGGGGCGACCAGCTCGGCCAGCTCGGGCTTGCGCTCCAGCCGGCGGACGAGGCCGGCGAGTTCCGGGATCGGCGAGCCGGCGCCGTTCAGCTGCTCGTAGGCTTCGCGGAGGTCCGTCGCGACCTTTTCGGTCCGCATCATGTGGTGGCGCCGCTCGGCGAGTTCGGCCTCCTCGCCGGCGAGGGGGGCGAGGGTGGAAAGCTCCTCCACCGAGGCGCGGAGGTAGTCCGCCTCCCGCCGCGCCGCCTCGATCCGCGCCGTCAGCGAGGCGAGCGCCTTTTCCGCCTCCCGCCAGGCCCGGTGGGCGGCGGCGACCGCGGCGGCCTCGGGGCCGAGCCCGCCGAAGGCGTCGATGAGGCTGCGGTGCTGGGCGGCGTCGACCAGGGCGCGGTCGTCGTGCTGGCCGTGGATCTCCACCAGCAGCGCGCCGAACTGGCGCAGCAGCCCGGCGCTCACCGCCTGGTCGTTGACGAAGGCGCGGGTCCGCCCGTCGGCGGTCTGCACCCGGCGCAGGATCAGCGGCCCGTCGTCGTCGATGTCGTTGTCGGCGAGGAGGCGCCGCACCGGGTGGGCGGCGTGCGGCTCGAACACCGCGGTGACCTGCCCCTGCTCGGCGCCATGGCGCACGAGCCCCGCGTCGCCGCGGCCGCCGAGGGCGAGGGAGAGGGCGTCGAGCAGGATCGACTTGCCGGCGCCCGTCTCGCCGGTGAGCACGGTCAGGCCGCCGGCGAATTCGATCTCGAGCCGCTCGATGAGCACGATGTCACGGATCGCGAGGCTCTGCAGCATGGGCCGCCTGCGCCCTTTCCCGCTTGGCTCAGAGCAGCGCCGCCTGGAACGCCTGGGAGATCCAGGAGCCGGTGTCCTCGCGAGGTTCGAGGCCCTGGGTGGCGAGCAGGGTGTAGGCGTCCTTGTACCAGCGGCTCTCCGGGTAGTTGTGGCCGAGCACCGCCGCGGCGGTCTGCGCCTCGCTGACGAGGCCCATCGCGTAGTAGGCCTCGGTCAGGCGCATCAGCGCCTCCTCGATGTGTCGGGTGGTCTGGAAGTCCTGCACCACCACCTTGAAGCGGTTCACCGCGCCGATGTACTGGCGCCGGTTGAGGTAGTAGCGGCCGGTCTCCATCTCCTGGCCGGCCAGCTGGTCCCTGGCGATCTCGATCTTCTTCTGGCCCTCGGCGGCGTAGGGGCTTTCCGGGTAGCGCTGGACGAGTTCGGCCATCGCCTGCAGCGCCTGGCGGGTCGCCCGCTGGTCGCGCGTCACGTCCGGGATCTGGTTGAAGTAGGACTGGCCGATCAGGAACTGGGCGTAGGCGGCGTCCTCGGAGCCCGGGTAGAGCGTCAGGTAGCGCTTGGCCGAGGTGACCGCCTCCTCGTAGTTGCCGCGCGTGTAGTTGGTGTAGGTGGTCATGATGAGCGACTTGCGCGCCCATTCGGAGTAGGGGTGCTGGGCATCCACCTCCTCGAACTTCTTCGTCGCCTCGGCGAGGTTGCCCTCGCGCATGTAGGCGATGCCGGCGTTGTAGGACTGCTCCGCCGGGATCTCCACGAAGGGCTCGAGCGGTTCGTCGGACGAGCATCCGGCGACGAGCCCGCCGGCGGAAAGTGTCGCGACGACGATCGCGGAACGAAGGAACGACTGCCTCATGAGGACCCCATAGCGGCGCGGGACGGCGGCGATTCGGCCCCGTCCCGACGATCGGACGCAAGAACCCGACGCCTTCTATCGCAAACCGGCGCGACGCGCTACGTGCGCGCTGGTTTCGGCCGTTTTATGGCGCGAAGGGCCGGGATCACGCCTTCGAGGGCGCGAACACCGGGGCGGGGGCGATGCCGGCGGCGAGGCTCTCGCGAGCCGGAGCCGGGGCGCGCACCACCTGGTAGGCGGAAGCGTCCGCGAACAGCGCCTTCAGCACCCGCCAGTTCATCCGGTGGCCGCCCTTGTAGGAGCGGAAGCGGCCGAGGATCGGCAGGCCGGCGAGGGCGAGGTCGCCGACCGCGTCCAGCGTCTTGTGGCGGACGAACTCGTCGCTCCAGCGCAGGCCCTCGGGGTTGAGGATGCGGTCGTCGCCGATCGCCACCGAGTTGTCGAGCGAGGAGCCCATGGCGTAGCCGAGCGTCCAGAGCTTCTCCACGTCGCGCATGAAGCCGAAGGTGCGGGCGCGGGAGAGCTCGCGCTCGAAGCCGACCGTGGAGAGGTCGAACACGCACGACTGCCGGCCGATCAGCGGCGAGGAGAAGTCGATGGTGACGTCGTAGCGGGTGCCGTCGAAGGGCGACAGCTCGGAGAAGGCGTCGCCCTCGTCCACCCGCACCGTCTTCAGGATGCGGATCGCCTTGCGGGTCGCGCGCAGCGTCCGCAGGCCCGCCTCGGCGATCGCGTCCATGAAGCGGTCCGAGCAGCCGTCGAGGATCGGCATCTCCGGACCGTCGATCTCGACGATGGCGTTGTCGATGCCGGAGGCGCGCAGCGCCGCCATCATGTGCTCGATGGTGGCGACCGTGGCGCCGTCGCGGCCGATGACGGTGCAAAGCTCCGTCGCCACCACGTTCGACCACAGCGCCGGGATCTCCACGTCGAGGTCCGTGCGCAGGAAGACGATGCCGCGCTCGGCGTCGGCCGGGCAGAGGGTCACGGTGGCTGGCTTGCCGGAGTGGACGCCCACGCCCGTCAGGGAGACGCGACGGGCAAGGGTGGTCTCTTTGCCGAGGCTCTGATGCATCACGACGGTACGCTTCCCCCAGGATCCCGGCCGATACGCCGCCGGGACCGAACTCACACGGGCGCGCCGGCCCAGACTCGGGTCAGGATCGCCCCGAATTCTTCAGCAGCCATTAATCACACCGGGCCGTCGCCTGAAAAATCAAGGATTGTTACGCCGTGTTACGGTAGCCCGTTGTGGAGTCACGCGATTCCGAAACGGGACGGGCGACCGCGGCTAAGCCTCTGGCCGCCTTGAACTCCGGATGCGCCCCCTCGCCCTCCCCGTCTTCCGCGGGAGGCGGGGCGGCGGCCGGGCACGGCCCGCGGGGAGGCCTCACAGCGGCAGGGTGGCGGCCTCCAGCCATTCCCGGTCGGCGGGGTCGGTGATTCGCGGGCCGATCCTCTCGCGCACCTCGGCATGGTAGCCGTCGAGCCAGGCGCGCTCCTCGGGCAGGAGCAGCGCGGGCTCGACCAGGCGGCGGTCGATCGGGGCGAAGGTGATGGTCTCGAAGCCCATCATCGGCTTGTCGCCGCCCTCGATCTCCGCGGGCTCGGTCACCACCACCAGCGTCTCGATGCGGATGCCGAAGGCGCCCTCGCGGTAGTAGCCGGGCTCGTTGGAGAGGATCATGCCCGGCTCCAGCGCCACGTCGCCGGTCTTGGAGATCCGCTGCGGCCCCTCGTGGACCGAAAGGTAGACGCCGACGCCGTGGCCGGTGCCGTGGTTGAAGTCGAGCCCGGCCTGCCACAGCGCGATGCGGGCCAGCGTGTCGAGCTGGGCGCCGGTGGTGCCCTTGGGGAAGCGCGCGCGGGAGACGGCGATGTGGCCCTTCAGCACCCGGGTGAAGCGGTCGCGCATCTCCGCGGTCGGCGTGCCGACGATCACCGTGCGGGTGATGTCGGTGGTGCCGTCCTCGTACTGGCCGCCCGAATCGATCAGGTAGATCTCGTCCCGGCGGATCGGCCGGTTGGACTGCGGGCCGACGTGGTAGTGCGGCAGCGCGGCGTTGGGGCCGGCGGCGGAGATGGTGTCGAAGGAAAGGTCCTTCAGCGCCCCGGTGTCGCGGCGGAAGCGCTCCAGCGCCTCGGCGGCGGCGATCTCGTCGAGGCCGCCCTCTGGCGCCTCGCGGTCCAGCCAGGCGAGGAAGCGCACCATGGCGGCGCCGTCGCGCAGGTGCGCCTCGCGGGTGCCGGCGAGTTCGGCGGCGTTCTTGCGCGCCTTCGGCAGCGCCACCGGGTCGCGCCCCGCGACCACGGTGCCGCCGCTGTCGGCGACGAGGTGGGCGATGCGGGCGGCGGAGCCGGCGCGGTCGACCAGCACCTTGCGGCCCGCCTTGCCGAGCGCCTCGATGGCGCCCTCCAGCTCCACCGGCTCGCAGATGTCGACCTCCGGCTCCAGCGCGTCGCGGACGGTGTTGGAGAGCTTGCGGCCGTCGATGAAGAGCTGCGGCCGGCCCTCGGTGCGGACGATGCCGAAGGAGAGCGGCAGCGGCGCGCGCGGCACGTCGGAGCCGCGGACGTTGAGGAGCCAGGCGATCGAATCGGGCTGCGTCAGCACCGCCGCGTCGGCGCCGGCCTCGGCGACGGCGGCGGCGACGCGGGCGATCTTCGCCGCCCGGTCCTCGCCGGCGAGCCGGTCAGGGTGGAGCGCGACGAGGCCCAGCGGCGACTCCGGCCGGTCGGTCCAGACCGCGTCGACCGGGTTGTCCTCCACCGCAATGAGCCGCGCGCCGGCCTCCTCCAGCGCCTTGGCGTAGCGCTCGGCCTCGGCGACGGTGTGCAGCCAGGGATCGTAGCCGATCGCGGCGCCGCGCCGGACGATGCCCTTCAGCCACTTCGCCGGCGGCTCGTCGGTGACGTCGCGCGGGGTGAAGACGGCGGTGTCGACCTGCTGGCGCACCTGCAGGGTGTAGCGCCCGTCGACGAACACCGAGGCCTCGTCCTTCAGCACCACGCAGAGGCCCGCCGACCCGGCGAAGCCGGTCAGCCACTTCAGCCGCCGCGCCGAGGCGGGGATGTATTCGCCCTGGTGCTCGTCCGAGAGCGGCACCAGGAACCCCTCCATCCCCCGCCGCTCCAACTCCTCCCTGAGCGCCCGCACCCGGATCGCCCCGGTGGATTCCTCATGGATGTCGGCGGGCGTGGACATGGAAAGGGCCTCCGCGGGGGAATGGGAGGGGACTGAAGCGCGGGGGGCGGGGGCGGGTCAAGGGGGAGGGGGAGTGACAGAGCGGAAAGCGGGTGGAGACGAGCCGAAGTTGTTGGTATGCATCATACTGTATATGTTGACTATTCTCCTGAATCAGGTTGCATCTTGACCCTAGATGACTCGTTGATGAACGGCTAGAGTCGCACCTTCTGGAGGCGACATGGCTATTAGCGCTAAGTCAGCTCGCGACTTGATCCGCGAGTTGAACGACACTGATGAGACCGAGAGCTTGGAGGCAAAAGCCCTCTCGGGGAACCAGCTTGGGAACTCTGTATTCGAAACAATTTGTTCGCTGTCCAATGAGCCTGATCTAGGTGGCGGCACAATTCTACTCGGGGTCCAAAAAGAGGAGGATTCGCTATTCCCCCTCTATCGTGCTGCCGGGGTAAAGGATGTTGACAAGATATTTAATGATGTTTCTACGGGCTGCGCCTCTCGCTTCAATATTCCTGTTCGGGTTGATTTAGAACAAGAAGTGGTTGACGGGAAAGTGGTCATCCGCATTGATGTCGCGGAGCTGCTTCACTCGCAAAAGCCCCTATACTTTAAGCAAATGGGTTTGCCCCGCGGAGCTTTCAGGCGAATAGGGTCGACCGACCAACATTGCACCGATGACGATCTGACTGCCTTCTTTCAGACCAAGGCACATGACCCCTATGATGGTTCCATCATTGAGGAGGCATCGTGGGATGACATGGACGATGCCGCCATAGAAAGCTATCGGCGGGCCCGATCTGAAGTCAACCCACTAGCGGAGGAACTAAACTGGTCTAACGTGGACGTACTACACTCCCTAGGCTGCATTAAGAAAGTCAAGGAGGAGATTCGTATTACGGCCACGGGCCTTGTTGTGTTCGGAAAAGTGGCCGCGCTGAGACGAATCCGACCGGCATTGCGGGTCGATTACGTTCGTGTGCCGGGTAAGGAATGGGTGCCGGACGTCGATCATCGTTTCGATTCGGTGGACATGAGAGGCCCATTGATGACGCTTGTTGGACGTGTGATCACCACCGTCCTCGATGACATCCCCAAGGCCTTCCGTGTGGAGGAAGGAAACAGCCAGCGGACCGATATGCCAATTATTCCAGCCCGCGTCATTCGTGAGGCTGTTGTCAACTCGCTCATGCACCGGAATTATCAGTTCAACCAGCCGGTCCAGATAATCAGGTACTCCAACCGTATCGAGATCCGGAACCCTGGCTACTCTCTAAAGTCTCAGGACCGATTTGATGATCCTGGCTCCGCAATCCGGAACCCGCATATATCCGAGATACTTCACGAGACACGATACGCGGAAACCAAGGGCAGCGGCATCCGCGTCATGCGCGAGAAGATGTCCCAAATGGGGCTATCCGAACCGACATTTATATCGAACCGCGACAGCGATGAATTTCATGCCGTTTTTTTGTTTCACCACTTCCTGAACGAGTCGGACTGGCATTGGCTGTCTCTCTTTAAGTCCTACCAACTAAACGAAGAGCAGATGCGAGCGCTAATTTTCGTGCGCGAGATGGGGGCGATCGACAACTCCTCGTTCCGCCACGTGGTAAAGCTCGACACACTCGCAGCGAGTATGCATCTGAGAAAACTGAAGGAGCATGGGCTTCTCGTTAGCAAGGGTAGCGGTTCGCGCACCTACTACGAGCCCGGGAAGCGATACCACGAAGCGATTGCAACGCAAGAGGACCCTGTTAATGGGCATGATAGCATGCATGCTAATCTCACTGGCATGCATGCTAAGGAGGGAACCCCGCTTTTTCGCGAGATAATGAGTCGATTCCCTTCCGAGCTCCAGATGAAGATATTCCTGCTGAGTAAAAGAATCGAACCGAGCGCAGCAGAAAGGCTTATCCTTGATATGTGTAAAGCACGTCCGATGTCGGCGGACGAAATCGCAATGGTGCTACGCCGGACGAAACAATACGTATCGAATAAGTACCTATACAAAATGGTCAAGGCGGGCAAATTGCACTACGTTTTTCCAGGGATGGTGAAGCACCCTGCTCAGCGCTATATCATCGCACCTTCGGCCGAGGAGGAGGACTGATGGCGCATGGGCGGATCGAGGAGTTCACCCGGCCTGCAGGCGGGAGTTAAGACGGGTCCGGGTCAGGAACGCGCGTTCCTACAAGCGGCTGTACCAAACCCATAGACTTGGATCGCGCGAACCGAAGTCTTAATCATCCCGAAGCTTTCAACGTCACTAACCGGGTGAATATTCCAATCTGTGCACGTCATAGCCGCGCCAGATTTTCCGACCGTGATTTGACGGTACGGCACGTAGCCGCCGTTAGTCAGTAAGCAACAAGACATGTGGTCCATCGAGACCATTGTCATGGCGGGAGCAGCGGCTCCTGTGAATTTCGACGCCCCCCTCACTTCCTCTCAACAAAACTATCCACCACCCGCTTCTGCCCGGCCTTGTCGAACTCCACGGTCAGCTTGTTCCCTTCCACCGCCGTCACGTCCCCGTAGCCGAACTTCAGGTGGAACACCCTGGCACCCACCTCGAACTTCGGCTCGCCGGTCACGACGGACTTTGCCACCAGTTCGCCCTCGATCAGCTTCGGGCCGCGGCCGTAGGGGGACCCTGGGGCGGAGAAGCCGGCGGCGGTGTTCTGGCGGGCGCGCTTCCAGCCGGGGGTCTCGTAGGACGAGGTGAAGCGCTCGACCTGGTCGAAGCGGGAGGCGCCGTAGGGGTTCTGGCGGCCGAAGCCGCGGCCGCCGCCGTAGCCGCCATAGGCCGACTGGGACTCCTGCACCTCCACGTGCCGCTCGGGCAGCTCGTCGAGGAAGCGGGAGGGGATCGACGACTGCCAGGAGCCGTGGATGCGCCGGTTGGCGGAGAACCAGATCAGGCAGTTGCGCTTGGCCCGGGTGAGGCCGACATAGGCGAGCCGCCGCTCCTCCTCGAGGCCCGAGCGGCCGCCCTCGTCGAGGGCGCGCTGGTGCGGGAACAGGCCCTCCTCCCAGCCGGGCAGGAACACTGTGTCGAACTCCAGCCCCTTGGCCGAGTGCAGCGTCATGATCGACACCGCCTCCTCGCCGTCCGCCCCGTCGCGGTCCATCACCAGCGAGATGTGCTCGAGGAAGCCGGACATGGAGTCGAACTCGTCCATCGAGCGGATGAGCTCCTTGAGGTTCTCCAGCCGCCCCGGCGCGTCGGCCGAGCGGTCGTTCTGCCACATCTCGGTGTAGCCGCTCTCCTCGAGGATGACCTCGGCGAGCTCGGTGTGCTTCAGCGCGTCGAGCTGGCCGCGCCAGCGGTCGACCATCTCGACGAAGCCGCGCAGCGAGGCGCGGGTCCTGGCCGCGAACTCCTCGGTGGCGACGAGGTCGCGGGCGGCCTGGAGGAGGGGGATGCCGTTCGCCCGCGCATGGTCGTGCAGCGCGCGCACCGAGGTCTCGCCGATGCCGCGGCGCGGCGTGTTGACGATCCGCTCAAAGGCGAGGTCGTCCGCCGGCTGGGCGACGAGGCGCAGGTACGCGAGCGCGTCGCGGATCTCCATCCGCTCGTAGAAGCGCGGGCCGCCGATGACGCGGTAGGGGAGGCCGAGGGTGATGAAGCGGTCCTCGAACTCGCGCATCTGGAAGGAGGCGCGCACCAGGATGGCGATCTCGTCCAGCGACACGCCCTGCCGCTGGAAGCGCTCGATCTCCTCGCCGATCGCCCGCGCCTCCTCCTCCGAATCCCAGGCGGAGGCGACGCGCACCTTGCCCTCGTCCGGGTCGGAGATCTCCTCGGTGAAGAGGGTCTTGCCGAGCCGCGCCTCGTTGTGGGCGATGAGGTGCGAGGCGGCGCCGAGGATGTGCGAGGTGGAGCGGTAGTTGCGCTCCAGCCGGATCACCCTGGCGCCGGGGAAGTCGCGCTCGTAGCGCAGGATGTTGTCCACCTCCGCGCCGCGCCAGCCGTAGATCGACTGGTCGTCGTCGCCGACGCAGCAGATGTTGCGCGCGCCCTGGGCGAGCAGCCGCAGCCAGAGGTACTGCACCACGTTGGTGTCCTGGTACTCGTCGACCAGGATGAACTTGAAGCGGCGGTGGTAGTCGGCGAGCACGTCCGGGTGGTCGCGCAGGATCGCCATCGTCTCGACGAGGAGGTCGCCGAAGTCGACGGCGTTCAGCACCTTCAGCCGCGCCTGGTAGTCGGCGTAGACCTTGCGGCCGAGGCCGTTGGCATAGGCGCGCGCCTCGCCCTCGGGGATGTCGGCGGGCCTGAGGCCCTTGTTCTTCCAGCCGTCGATCGCCGAGGCCATCTGCCGGGCCGGCCAGCGCTTCTCGTCGATCCCCTCGGCGACGATGATCTGCTTGAGGAGCCGCAGCTGGTCGTCGGTGTCGAGGATGGTGAAGTCGGAGCGAAGGCCGGCGAGCTCGGCGTGGCGTCGCAAGAGCTTCACCCCGATCGAGTGGAAGGTGCCGAGCCAGGGCATCCCCTCCACCGCCTCGCCGACATAGCGGCCGATCCGCTCCTTCATCTCCCGCGCCGCCTTGTTGGTGAAGGTGACGGCGAGGATCTCGGAGGGGAAGGCGCGGCGGGTGGCGAGGATGTGGGCGATGCGGGTGGTCAGCACCCGCGTCTTGCCGGTGCCGGCGCCGGCCAGCACCAGCACCGGGCCGTCGAGGCTCTCGACCGCCTCCCGCTGCTCCGGGTTGAGGCCGGCGAGATAGCCGCCGGCGGGCGGCGCCGCGGCGGCCATGGCGCGGGCGGCGATGCCGCCGGGCCGCGGACCGCCATCCTCGCGGCCCTCGGACGCCGCGGCGCGGGCGAGGTGATTCTCTGGGAGACGCATGGAAGAACAATAGAGCAACGAAAGAGGCGACGCGAGGGCATATGGAGCCGGCCGCGCGACGGCGGAAGGGGGGATGAAGGAGGGAATCCTTCTCCCCTTGGGGAGACGGTGCCCGAGAGGCGGATGAGGCAGGAGAATCCTTCTCCCCTTGGGGAGAAGGTGCCCCGAAGGGGCGGATGAGGGGGCGAACCCCTCCGGCCGCGGGGCCGGCCGCGGGGCGCCCCCCCC
>JAWLBM010000046.1:0-38498 GCA_041687675.1 Pleomorphomonas sp.
TCGGACTGCCGGACATGGCGGCCTGACCCGCGTCCCGGCCGAGCCGGCGACCAACGGTGTGCTCGCCGTCAGCTACACCACGTCTGGGGACACGATCCGGCCGGGCGAACCCTTCGGCCGCGCGCCCCTCATCCGCCGGCATCCGCCGGCACCTTCTCCCCGGGAGGGGAGAAGGGGAGCGACTTGCGGCCGCGGGAGGGGAGAAGGGGAGCGACTTGCGGCCGCGGGAGTGAAAACACCCTTCTCCCCCTAGGGGGAGAAGGGGAGCGTGGCCCGCCCGCCGGCGGGGCCGCCTGCGGTGGACGGCGAGGCCGGCTTCGGCCGGCGCCCTGGCGCGAGCGCCGCTCCCGGCTCACGCCAGCCGGCCCAGCGCCTCGCGAACCTTGGCGAGCCGCTCCGCGTAGCCGTCGCGCTTGGTGCGCTCCTCCTCGACGACCTCCTCGGGCGCCCGGGCGACGAACTGCGGGTTGTCGAGCTTCTTCTCGATGCGGGCGATCTCGCCGTCGAGCTTCTCCGCCTCCTTCGCGAGTCGCGCCCGCTCCGCCGCGAGGTCGACCACGCCGGCGAGCGGCAGGGCGATCGTCCCGCGGGCGGTGACGATCTGCGCCGACTGCGGCGGCGCCGCCTCGGCGGCCGAGGCCTCGGACACCCGGGCGAGCCGCTGGATCGCCGCCGCGTGGGTGTCGAGCCAGCCGCGCGTCGCCGCGTCGGCGCCGACCAGCACCATCGGCAGCTGCGTCGCCGGGGCGATGCCCATCTCGGCCCGGACCGAGCGGATCTCGGAGATCGCCTCGACCAGCCAGTTGATCTCGGCGGCCGCATCCGGAGCGGTCGCGCCGGGGGTCGGCCAGCGGGTCAGCGCCAGCAGCGTCTCGCGCGAAGGGCCCGCCTCGCCGGTGCGCGCCCAGAGCTCCTCCGTGATGAACGGCATGAACGGGTGCAGCAGCTTCAGGATCTCGTCGATCACATGGGCCGCGGTCGCCCGCGTCTCGTCCTTCGCCGGGCCGTCCTCGCCGGTCAGCACCGGCTTCGACAGCTCCAGGTACCAGTCGCAGAAGGTGCCCCAGACGAAGCGGTAGGCGGCGCCGGCGGCGTCGTTGAAGCGATAGGCGTCGAGCGCCTCGGTCACCTCTCCCACCGCCCGGGCCACCTCCGTCAGGATCCAGCGGTTGAGCGTCTCCGTCGCCGAGGACGGATCGAAGCCCGCCACGCGCACGCAGCCGTTCATCTCGGCGAAGCGGACCGCGTTCCACAGCTTCGTGGAGAAGTTCCGGTAGCCGGCGACGCGGCTGGTCGCCAGCTTGATGTCCCGCCCCTGGGCGGCCATGGCGGCGAGCGTGAAGCGCAGCGCGTCGGCGCCGTAGTCCTCGATGAGGTCGAGGGGATCGATCACGTTCCCCTTCGTCTTCGACATCTTGGCGCCCTTCTCGTCGCGGACGAGGGCGTGGATGTAGACGTCGCGGAAGGGCTCGGTGCCCATGAAGTGGAGGCCCATCATCATCATCCGGGCGACCCAGAAGAAGATGATGTCGAAGCCGGTGATCAGCACCGAGGTCGGATAGTAGCGCTTCAGCTCCGCCGTCTCTTCCGGCCAGCCGAGGGTGGAGAAGGGCCAGAGCGCGGAGGAGAACCAGGTGTCGAGCACGTCCTCGTCGCGGCTGAGGCCGACGCTCTCCCCGTAGTGCGCCCGTGCCTCGGCGGCCGCCTCCTCCTCGCTCTCGGCGACGAACGCCTTGCCGTCCGGTCCGTACCAGGCCGGGATCTGGTGGCCCCACCAGAGCTGGCGGGAGATGCACCAGGGCTGGATGTTCTCCATCCACTCGAAGTAGGTCTTCTCCCATGTCTTCGGCACGAAGACGGTGCGGCCCTCGCGGACGGAGGTGATCGCCGGCTTCGCCAGTTCGGCGGCGTTCACATACCACTGGTCGGTGAGATAGGGCTCGATCGGCACGCCGCCGCGGTCGCCGTGCGGGACCGCGTGGACGTGCGGCTCGATCTTCTCCAGGAAGCCGCCCTCCTCCATGCGCTGGACCACCAGCTTGCGCACCGCGAAGCGGTCGCGGCCGTGCATCAGGGCGACGGTCTCGGCGAGGTCCTCGGCCGCCTCGAGCCCCTCCAGGAAGGCCTCGTTGCCCTTCAGCACCACGTGGGCTTCGACGTCGAAGATGTTGATCTGCGGCAGGTTGTGCCGCTTCCCGACCTCGAAGTCGTTGAAGTCGTGCGCCGGCGTGATCTTCACCGCGCCGGAACCCTTCTCCGGGTCGGAATAGGCGTCGGCGACGATCGGGATCATCCGCCCGACCAGCGGCAGGCGCACGCGCCGGCCGACCAGGGCGGCATAGCGCTCGTCCTCCGGGTGGACGGCGACGGCGGTGTCGCCGAGCATCGTCTCCGGCCGGGTGGTCGCGACGACGATGTAGGTCGACGGGTCGCTCGGGTCGAAGGCGACGCCCTCGAGCGGGTAGCGGAAGTGCCAGAGGTGCCCCTTCACCTCCTCCTGCACCACCTCCAGGTCGGAGATGGCGGTGAGCAGCTTCGGGTCCCAGTTGACGAGGCGCTTGTCCTTGTAGATCAGCCCCTCGCGGTAGAGCCGGACGAACACCTTGAGGACCGCGCGGCTCAGCCCCTCGTCCATGGTGAAGCGCTCGCGCGACCAGTCGCAGGAGGCGCCGAGGCGCTTCAGCTGGTTGACGATGGTCCCGCCGCTCTCGGCCTTCCACTCCCAGACCTTGGCGACGAAGCGCTCGCGGCCGAGGTCGCGGCGGTGCTGCTGCCGCTCGGCAAGCTGGCGCTCCACCACCATCTGGGTGGCGATGCCGGCGTGGTCGGTGCCGGGCTGCCAGAGCACGTCGCGCCCGCGCATGCGCATCAGCCGCACGAGGATGTCCTGCAGCGTGTTGTTGAGCGCGTGGCCCATGTGCAGCGAGCCGGTGACGTTCGGCGGCGGGATCACGATGGTGAACGGGTCCGCGCCGGGCTCGGCGCCGGCGCCGGCCCGGAACGCGCCGGCCTCGTCCCAGGCAGCCGCGATGCGCGGCTCGATGGCGGCAGCCTCGAAGGTCTTGTCCAGCATGGGTCGCGTCTGTCCGAAAGGGCTATGGAAAGGTTGCTTGGGGTAGCAACCGCGGCGCGGGCGAGTCAACACGTGCGGCGGCGCGCCGCGCCCCGCTGTCCCGATCAGGGAAGAAAGGGTGCCGGCGGGGCGGTCAGCGGCCCCGCGATACGCGCTCGATCTCGGCGCGGACCAGCCGCTCCACCACCGAGGGCAGGTTCTCGTCCAGCCAGGCCTTCAGCATCGGCCGCAGCATCTCCTTGACGAGGTCGTCGAGCGTGCGGGCGTTGGCGGAGAGGATGGTGTGGGTAAGCTGGCCGAAGGCGGCGTTGACGCTCGCGCCGGTGTGCGCCGAGACCAGCGGCTCCTCCTCCGGCTCGGCACGGCTCGCCGCCGGGCCGGGCCCGGGAGCCCGCGGCGCAGGCGGCGGCTCGGGCGGGGGCGGCGCGGCGGCCCGCTCCTCGACGGCGGGCTCGGGCCAGGGCGCGGGGGCCGCCACGTCGGCGAAGGCCACCTCGGCCTCGTCCGGCATCAGCCCCTCGACCAGCTCGACCGGGTCCTCCTCGGCGGCGGTCATTTCCTCGTCGAGCTCGAGCACGTCCTCCTCGGCGTCGAGGTCGTCGGCATCGTCCGATCCGGCGCTGGCGAACAGCCGGTCGAGGTCGTCCTCGGTGACGTGGCCCTCGGCGGGCTCCCCGGCAGGTTCCGGACCGGCGGCAGCCGCGGCGGTCGCCGGCCGGGGCGCCGGCGCCGGGGCCTTGGCGGGAGCGTCGCCGTCGTCGGAGATGATCCGGCGGATCGACGCCAGGATCTCCTCCATGGAGGGCTCTGCGGACGGGTTCGCCTTTGCCATCGGTCAACTCCACGCGGCGCCGGGCACCGGCCGGCCGACCGCGCCTGATTCGCATTCCTGAAAGTATATGCGGTTTGGCCGCCGGATCGACGCCGGCCGGCGGTCCGGGCGCCGTTTTCCCCGGCGCCGGCTCCGTCCTAGCGTCCGTCCGGGGTCCTGAGCCCGATCCACTTGTCGCGCACCTCGCGATAATGGTGCTCGGGCTGGTACTCGGCGACGGCCAGGCCCAGCGTCTGGCGGGAGAGACGCCCCATGGCGGCCAGCACCGCGTAGCTCGCCACCACGACGCCGCGCTCGGCGCGCACCTGGTTGAGCTGGGCGGTGATCAGGTCGCTCTGCGAATCCAGCACGTCGAGCGTCGTGCGCTGGCCGACGCGCTGCTCCTCGATCACGCCCTCGAGGGCAAGCCGCGACGCGGTGATCTGGGCGCGGGCGGCCTCGATGACGGCGCGCGCCGCCTCCAGGCCGCCCCAGGCGGCGATCAGCGAGGCATGGACCTCGGCCCGGGCGACGTCCACCTCGATGCGGGCCTCGCCGAGCGTCTCCTTCGCCTGCCGGACCTGCGAGTAGACGACGCCGCCCTCGTAGAGCGGGATCGACACGCGGCCGAAGACCGATGCGCTGGAGCCGGAGCGGGCGGCGTAGCCGTCCTCCCAGCCTTGCTGCACGTTGGCCTCGAGGGAGACGGACGGCAGGAGCTCGCCCTCGACCACCTTGACGTTGAAGGCGGCCACGTCGGAGTTGAACACCGCGGCGAGAATGGCCGGATGCTCGGCCCGCGAGGCGGCGATGGCGACGTCGATCTGCCTCGGCAGGATCTTCGTCAGCGGCTCGGCGGGAGCGAGGGCGCCCGGCGGACGGCCGATCACGCGCTCGTAGGCGCCGATGGCGGCGGCGAGCTCCGCCTCGGCGACGCTGACCTCGGAGCTGGCCTGGGCGAGCGCGGCCTCGGCCTGGGCGACGTCGGTGCGCGTCCCCTCGCCCACCTCGAGCCGGTCGCGGGCCGCCCGCAGCTGCTGCTGCAGGAACTCGACGTTGGAGCGCTGGAGGTCGAGGATGGCGCGGGCCTCGACCACGTTGGCGTAGGCTGTGACGCCGTCCGCCAGCACGTTCTGCTCGATCAGGCGGAGCCGCTCTCGGCTTGCCCGCACCGACGCCTCGGCCGCCTTGACGCTGTTCTCGGTCCGGAAGCCGCGGAAGATCGGCTGGGTCAGGCTGAGCCCGATCCCGGCCGAGCGGGTGCTGCCGGATCCGAGGCCCTGCGGGTCGGTGTAGCTGATCCCGGCGTTGGCGAAGGCGTCGATCCGCGGACGGTAGCCGGAGAGCGCCTGCGGCACCCGCTCGTCCACGGCGCGCGTGTTCGCCCGGGCCGCGTTCAGCTCGGGATTGGCGGCATAGGCGGCGGCGAGCGCCTCCTGCAGCGTCTCGGCGCCGGCAACGCGCGGAAGGGACAGGGCGAGAGCGGCCGCGAGCGCCACGGGGACGAGAGAAAACCGATGCAATGCCACGACATACCTCACCTGAGAGCGAGAGTCGTGCCCCACCCATCCGAGGCACGCGCGGCCGCCTCGAGGACGGCTTCCCCCGGGT
Source organism: Pleomorphomonas sp. (assembly GCA_041687675.1). Lineage (GTDB taxonomy): Bacteria > Pseudomonadota > Alphaproteobacteria > Rhizobiales > Pleomorphomonadaceae > JAWLBM01. The sequence goes on from JAWLBM010000046.1 coordinate 5,496, forward strand.
GGCCGCGAACTCCGAACAACCGTCCGGACTATAGGCGAGCGGGCCGGCAGCGGAAACGCGTCGAGCAGGAAAGCGGTGGAAAATCGCCCGGTGCGGCAGTGCGGCAACAACCTGCGGCGGTCGCCCGCGCGGGCGCAGCCGCGCGCCATCCGGCAGCCGGGCCGGGTCGCTCGCGCGGCGGCGGTGGGCTCAGAACTCGAAGGCGGGCGCCTTGGCGAAGCCCGGCAGCAGCGGCACCGAGGCGTTCATCACCACCCGCCCGGAAACGCCCGCCTGGGAGCGGGTATAGAGCATCCCGCGCGCGGCCTGCCCGACCCCGACGACCACCACCAGGCGGCCGCCCTCCTTGAGCTGGCCGGCGAGCGCGTCGGGCATCACCTCCACCGCGCCGTTGACGAGGATGACGTCGTAGGGCGCCTCGTCGGGATAGCCGGCGGCGAGCGGCCCCCTGACCACCGCGACGTTGTCGACGCCGAGGCCGGAGAGCGCGGCCGAGGCCATGTCGGCGAGCGCCTCGTCCTCCTCCAGGGCCACCACCGAGCTTGCGAGCCGAGCCATCACCGCGGCCCCGTAGCCGCTGGCGCAGCCGACCTCGAGCACCACGTCGTCGGCGCCGATGTCGGCCGCCTGGATCATCCGGGCGAGGACCATCGGCTGGATCAGGCAGCGCGTCCGGCCGTCCGCGGAGACCGGCAGGTTGCGGTCGAGATAGGCAAGGCCCGCCATCGACGGCGGCACGAAGGCCTCGCGCGGGATGTCGAGCATCGCCTCGATGATGCGGTGATCGGTGACGTCGGACGGACGGACCTGCCCGTCGACCATCTTGGTGCGCAACGCCGTCATGTCGATCATGTGAGGACCCGCTGGACTGTCGCATTCTCCGCGCCGCGCGGCGGCCCGGGCTTGGCTGGCTGGTCAATACGCGCGAGAGGCGGCGCTGACAAGAGGATCGGCGGGCGGGAAGGCCAATTGCCGACGCCTCGCCCCGGCGGCCCGCGCCGGTCGAACAGGCCGCCGCGACCCGGTATCATCCGGGCCGGCCGATTCGGCCGGATGGCGGGGCACAGCGATGACCGCGGACGACACTCCAGCTACGCCGCCGGGGGAGATGGACGACGCGGCCCTGCAGCGCTGGGTGGAGCGCCTGGTGCCGGCCCCGCACGCGGTCTACTGGGCGAAGTCGCGGGACCTTCGCTACATTCACGTCACGCCGGCCTGGGAGCGTCTCGCCGGCATCCGCCACGAGGCGGTGATCGGTCGGCGGGACAGGGACTTCCGCCCGGCCGAGGTCGCCGAGCGATTCGCGGTCGTCGACCGCCGGGTGATGGCGACGGGCGTACCCGAGACGCACGAGGAGCGGCTCGAGACGGCCTGGGGCTGGCGCGCCATCACCACCACCAAGTTTCCGATCCGCGATGCCGCCGGCCGCGTGGTCGCGGTCGGCGGGCTGTCGACGGAAGCCGCGGACCGGCTGACGCTGCCGGCGCCCCTGCGCACCGACGAGGCGCTGCTCGCCGTCGTGCTGGAGGGAATGCCCGAGCAGGTCGTCCGCTTCACCCCCGACCTTCGCGTCACCTTCGCCAATTCCTCCTTCCTCGCGGCCTATGCGCCATCCGGCCGGGATCCGGTCGGCGCCGACCTTGCGGGCCTGCTCGGGCCGGGGCTCGTCGCCGAGATCCGGGCGGCCGTCGCCCGGATCGGGCCGGACGCGCCGGAGGCGGTCGTCGAGCACGACTGGCTGCGCGACGACGGTCGGCCACGCTGGCGGCAGTGGCGTCTCGCGGCCGCCTTCGCCCCGACGGGCGGGATCGCCGAGATCCAGGCGATCGGCGCCGACGTCACCGACCAGGTCCTCTACCGGCGGGCACTGGAACGGCTGCTCTCCGCCTCCCGCCAGCCGGACCAGCCGCTCGAGGCGACGTCGGCGGAGGTGCTGTCGGTCGGCCTCGACTACTTCGGCCTCGATTTCGGGGCGCTGGTGGTGGCGGGCCGCGACGGCCGCCCCGTCGTCGAGCGCCTCGTCGCCCGCGCCGGCGTCGAGCCGCCGGCGGCCGGGACCGTTCCGGACATGCTCGCCACCCTGCCGCTGTTCCGGGAGGACGCGATCGCCGAGCGCGACGCCCGCGCGTCGGGCGTGGGCGACGGCCGGATCGGCTCGCTCGTCTCGCGCCGGATCGGGCTGGCCGGCGAGGCGGCCGCGGTCGTCTTCTTCGCCCCCTCGGGCCATGTCCGCCCCTTCCCGCAGGAGGGGCCGATGCTGATGCGGCTGATCGCCCAGTGGCTGGACGTGGCGGTGGAACGGCACCGCCGGCTGGCGGAAGTCTCCGGCAGCCGCGCGGAACTGTCGCTGATCCTCGAGACGGTGCCGGCGCAGATCCTGACGGTCGGCCCGAGCGGGACCGTCCTCACCGCCAACGCGGCGGCGCGGCTCGCGCGCCGGCCGCCGGAGAGCGTCGCCGACGACCTCGAGGCGCTCGCCGGTGGAACGCCCAGGATGAACCGCCTCGAGCAGCGGGACGACGGCGAGGGCGGCACGCGCTGGATGCGCACCGACCGCGTGCCCTTCGTCGACCCGCCGAGCGGCGAGACGCGCCTGCTCGTCGTCACCCACGACGTGACCGAGGCCGTCGAGAAGGAGCGCGCCCTCGCCAAGGCCAACGAGGGCCTGAACCAGTTCGCCTACATCGCCTCGCACGACCTGCAGGAGCCGCTGCGCAAGATCGGCACCTTCGTGGACATTCTCATGGAGGGCCTCGCCGGCGGCAACGCGGAGGACGTCGCCTACGCCTCGAGGGTGATCCGCGGGTCGGCCCGGCGCGCCAGCGCCCTGATCAAGGACCTGCTCGCCTGGTCGCGGCTCGGCAATCGCGCACTCGACCGCAGGCCCCTGCAGCTCGCCGCCCTCGTCCGCGAGATCGTGGCCGACGTCCTCGCCGCAAGGCCGGGCGAGCCGGTGGAGATCATCGACGAGATGGCAGATCTCGTGGTGCCCGCGGACGAGGTCCAGGCGCGGCAGCTGGTCGAGAACCTGGTGGTCAACGCGGTCAAGTACCGCCACCCCGACCGCCCCGCCCGCATCGTCCTGCGGCTGCAGCGCAGCGGGCGGCGCGCGGGGATCTTCGAGGTGGCCGACAACGGCATCGGCTTCGATCCGGCCCACGCCGCCCAGATCTTCGAGCCGTTCCGGCGCCTGCACGCCGACCGGGACTACAGCGGAACCGGCGTCGGGCTCGCCATCTGCGCCAAGGTGTGCGAGCAGCACGGCTGGACGATCGACGCCATCGGCCGCCCCGGCGAAGGCGCGACCTTCCGCGTCCGCCTCGGCCTTGGGGCCGAGCCGGCCCGCGGAACGTGACCGGGGACGGCAGCGGAAACCTTCCTCATCGGCCGCGGTTCAGCTACAACCTCCGCCCGGCGAGACGCGCCGACAAGCCCCGGTGAGACCGATGAGCACGCCCTCGACACCGGCCGAAGACCCGGTGTCGCGCACCCGCGTCCTCGGCATCGCCGCCGCGATCAGCGCGATCACGGCGGTCGGAACCGCCCTCAGCCTGGGGCTGCCGCTGCTCGCCATCGTGCTGGAGGGGCGCGGCTTCTCCTCCTCGGCGATCGGCTGGAACACCGCGATGGCGGGGATCGCGGCGCTGGCGGTGACGCCCTTCGCGCCCGGCCTCGCCCACCGGATCGGGGCCGCCCGGCTGCTGTTCCTGGTCCTGGTCGTCGCGACGCTCACCTTCCCGCTGTTCTACCTGGTCGAGAGCTACGCCGGCTGGTTCGTGCTGCGCTTCCTGTTCCACGGCTGCACGGTGGTCGCCTTCGTCCTCTCCGAATTCTGGATCAACGCCCTCGCCCCCGCCGGGCGACGCGGGCTGGTGATGGGGATCTACTCGACGGTGCTGGCGGTCGGCTTCGCCGTCGGGCCCGCGATCCTGGGCCTCGTCGGCTCCGCGGGCCCGGCCCCCTTCGTGATCGGCACCTTCGTGCTCGCGGTCGCGACGCTGCCGGTGCTGCTCGCCCTCAAGGCCAACCCGCCGATGGAGAAGCGCCCGCGCGGATCGATCCTCGGCTTCGTGACGCTCGTCCCGATGGCCACCTTCGCGGCGCTGGTGATGGGCGCCAACGAATCCGGCGTGATGAGCTTCATCGCCATCTACGGCCTGAAGCTCGGCTACGTGGAGGCGACCGCGGCGCTGTTCGTGTCGGCCTTCGCGCTCGGCAACGTCGTCTCGCAGGTCCCGCTCGGCCTGCTCGCCGACCGGGTGGACCGGCGGCGGCTGCTCTTCGCCATCGCGGCGTCCTCCACGGTCCTCGCGCTCCTCATCCCGGTCGTGGCCGGGTGGCCGCCGCTGCTGCTGGCGGTGGTCGCCATGTGGGGCGGCGTTGTCGCCGGGCTCTACACCGTCGGCCTCACCCACCTCGGCGCGCGGCTGTCCGGCACCGACCTCGCCTCCGCCAACGCCGCCTTCGTGCTGATGTACGCGGTCGGCATGCTCATCGGACCCGCGGCGATGGGCGCCAGCATGGATGCCTTCGGCCCGCACGGGATGATCGCCGTGTCCGCCGCGCTGACGTTCGCCTACGCCCTGCTGGCGATCGGGCGGATCGCGTCGGGCGCGCGCGGCTGAGGCGGGCGTGGCGCGAGCTTTCTTGACTTTCGGCGCGTTTCGAATAAGGGTGCCCGCCGATCCGACGCCGCCGGCGGCGTCCGGCCTTTGCGGCCGTCTGGAATTCACTGGAACGACAAGGAAGCGGACGCCATGGCCAAGGCGACGACCATCAAGATCAAGCTGCTCTCGACGGCGGACACAGGCTACTTCTACGTGACCAAGAAGAACTCCCGGACCATGACCGAGAAGCTCTCCATGAAGAAGTACGACCCCGTGGCCAAGAAGCACGTGGAGTTCAAGGAAGCCAAGATCAAGTGAGGCTCCGGCCTCGCGGGGCTTCCCGGACAGAGACAGGCCGCCCTCGGGCGGCCTTTTTTGTTGTCGGGAGCGGAGGAAGAAAAGAAGGCCGCATCCTCGCGGACGCGGCCCCAAGATTGGTGGAGAATGGCCTAACGGCCGGCCCTCTCCCTGGGCGCCGGGCCCTTTCAAAAAGCGGGTTCCCCGGCAAATTGGCCGGGCCGATGTTTCCACCGACCCGGCCGCAATATGAATTTCGCTCCAAATTCAGCCGCGTAGAGTGCGGCACCCTGGCAATTCGGTGCGGTCGGCCGAGGATCATCGAGGAGGCCACTCTTCCCTCGACCGACCGCCCATCCCGCACGTCCCGGGCAATGCGGCGGACCCGGACCGGCGAGACTTCGGGAACGGACGCTAGATCAGGGGATGCGATGCGTCCGTTTCCTTGAGATGGACAGTAGCCGTGCCGATGCTTCGATACAATCTTATTCAAATATACTTCGCCAACTCCACGTATTAACGGTATACAATTAAGGTAAACTCGGCCTGTAATTCCGGATCGATACAGGGCTCCAGCGCCGCGATCCCGATCCGGCACGGATCTTTGCAGGGCGATGTCTCGGAAAGGCACAGGCGGCCGCCGCGCGCCGACGACGCCACTCGGCCGGGGGCCGCGGCGATTGACGTGCGGACGCCAATGCGGGAGAGGACGGGACAGGTCGGCAGGGACGGAGCCGCGGCCGCCGGCCGCGTGCAGCGGCCCGCGCCCGGGGGCCTCACGGCCGAACCAGGTCTCCGAGCAGGACCTCGGCGCGTCCACCGCCCGGGCGCGGCATGGTCGAGGCGATGCCCTTCAGGCGGCGGACCCCGAGGAGGGCGAAGAGTTCCGCCTCCACCAGGTCGCCGTCGTGCCCGAGGTCCTCGATGGCCACCACCTCGCCGGGCAGGCGGGCGCGCATCGCCGCCAGGATCGACGGGTTGAGCCGGCCGCCGCCGGAGACGATCCAGCGCCTCACCCCGCGCCCGCTGTCCGGCAGGTGCGGCAGCGCCGCCGCGAGGCCCTCGGCGACGAAGGCGACCAGCGTCGCCGCGCCGTCCTCGAGGCCGATCGTGTCGGGGAGAGATGGCAGGACCTCGGAGCGGTCGAGCGACTTCGGCGGCGGCGCCGCGTAGTAGCCGCTCTCCATCAGCCTGGCGAGCAGCGCGCGGTCCACCCGGCCTTCTGCCGAGATCCGGCCGTCGCGGTCGAATCGCTCCGCCGAGCGGGCGCGGATGAAGCGGTCGAGCGCGCCGTTGCCCGCGCCGGTGTCGAAGCCGATCACCTCGCCGCCCTCGCCGAGCCAGGTGATGTTGGTGACGCCGCCGATGTTGACGACCACCGACGGCAGCCCCTCGCCGCCCGCCAGCAGGCGGTGGTAGATCGGCGCCAGCGGCGCCCCCTGCCCGCCCGAGGCGACGTCGGCCATGCGGAAGTTGGACGCGACCGGGACGCCGCAGCGCGCCGCCACCGCCGCGGCGTCGCCCACCTGCAGCGACACGCGCTGGGCGGGATCGTGGAACAGCGTCTGCCCGTGCATGCCGACCACCGCGACCTCGGCCATGTCGAAGCCCGACTGCCGGGCGAAGGCCGCGAGAGCCTCGAGATGCCGGGCGGTGACGATCCGCGCGGCCTCCGCCACCAGCGGATCGTCGATCCGGGCCTCGCGAATGTCGGCGAGGCGCTCGGCGGCGGCGAGGATCGCGGCCGTCTCCGCCGGTTCGAAGGGCAGGAAGAAGCCGCCGCGCGGCGACGGGCGGGCGAGGCCGTCCGTCTCGACCAGCGCGAGGTCCACCCCGTCGGCGGAGGTGCCGGTCATCGCCCCGATCGCCAGGATCGCGCCGGAGGCCGTATCTCCCGGTGTCCGTTCCGCCGCCATGCCCGCCGACCTTTCCGGATGAATCGCCGCCCCATTCCTGATAGAGACGCTGCGGCGCCGCAAGGGGGCGCCGGCACCAGGGACAGGGTACCATGAGCGGGTTCAAGTCGGACTTCCTGCGCACGCTCGACGAGCGCGGCTTCATCCACCAGGTCTCCGACCCGGAAGGGCTGGACGAGGCGTGCCTGAAGGGTCCGGTGACCGGCTACATCGGCTTCGACGCCACCGCCACGAGCCTGCACGCCGGCAGCCTCATCCAGATCATGATGCTCTACTGGATGCAGCAGACCGGCCACCGGCCGGTGTCGCTGATGGGCGGCGGCACCTCGATGATCGGCGATCCGTCCTTCAAGGACGAGGCCCGCAAGCTGCTGTCCGAGGCCGACATCGAGCGCAACATCAACGGCATCCGCCAGGTCTTCTCGCGCTACCTGCGCTATGGCGAGGACGCCATCGGCGCGATGATGATCAACAACGCCGACTGGCTCCTGAGGCTCAACTACGTCGAGTTCCTGCGCGAGGTCGGGCGGCACTTCTCGGTCAACCGCATGCTGACCTTCGACAGCGTGAAGCTGCGGCTCGACCGCGAGCAGTCGCTGTCCTTCCTCGAGTTCAACTACATGATCCTGCAGGGCTACGACTTCGTCGAGCTGAACCGCCGCCACGGCGTGACGCTGCAGATGGGCGGCTCCGACCAGTGGGGCAACATCGTCAACGGCATCGACCTCGGCCACCGGATGGGAACGCCGCAGCTCTACGCCCTCACCTCGCCGCTGCTCACCACCGCCTCCGGCGCCAAGATGGGCAAGACCGCGACCGGCGCCATATGGCTCAATGCCGACCTCCTCTCGCCGTACGAGTTCTGGCAGTTCTGGCGCAACACCGAGGACGCCGACGTCGGCCGCTTCCTGAAGCTCTACACCCCGCTGCCGATGGACGAGATCGCCCGCCTCGCCGCGCTCGGCGGGTCGGAGATCAACGAGGCGAAGAAGGTGCTCGCCACCGAGGTGACCGCCATGCTGCACGGACGCGAGGCCGCGGCTGAGGCCGCCGAGACCGCCCGCCGGACCTTCGAGGAGGGCGCCCTGCCCGCCTCGCTGCCGACCGTCGAGGTGCCGCGCGACGAGTTCGAGGGGGGCCTCGGCCTCCTCTCCGCCTGCGTACGCGCCGGCCTTGCCGCCTCCAACGGCGAGGCCCGCCGCTCGGTGGACGGCGGCGGCGTCCGGGTCAACGACGAGACCGTCTCCGACCCGCGCCGCGTCCTCACCGCGGACGACCTCACGCCCGAGGGCGTCGTCAAGCTCTCGCTCGGCAGGAAGAAGCACATCCTCCTCCGCCCGGTCTGACCGGGCGGCCGCCTTCACCGCAGCTCGAACAGCTTGCGGAAGATGCCCGGGGCGATGGCGGACAGCGGGTTCACCGTCAGCACCGGCTCGTCGATCGGGCCGGCCAGGCGGAAGGTGACGCCGACGAGGCCGGCGCGGCCGCCCGCGAACATGGTCTGGCCGATGATCGGGATCTTGCCGAGCAGGCTGTCGAAGGCGCTGGCCGGCAGGTAGGTGCCCGAGAGCCGCACCGTCTCGCGGGAGAAGTCGATGTCGCCCTGCATGGAGAGGCCAGCGGTCGCCGCCCGGACCACGCCGTCCTCGATGACGAGACGGCCGTCGGCGAAGGCGAGGTCGAACAGCAGCCGCTCGATCTCCACCGTCGCCCGGCCCGCCGACGGGCCGGACTCCGCCGCCGTCGAGAGCCGCGCCAGCGCCGGCTCGTCGACGATGCGCAGCCGGCTGCCGTCGACCGCGGCGCGGAGGCCGCCGGTCGGGTCGATGGTCCCGGTCACCACGGCACGGCCGCCGAAGACGCGGCGGTAGATCCCGAGGAAGCGCAGCAGCCGGCCGACCTCCCCCGCCTCCGCCTCCAGCCGGCGCATGCCGCCGCCGGCCGCCATCAGCGTCAAAGAGGCGGAGCCGCTGCCGGCGGTCTGGGCGGTAAGCGCCAGCCCGGCCACCCGGCCGTCCTCCACGGCGGCGTCGAGGTTGAAGCCGGAGAGCGACTCCTCGGCAAAGCCGGTGACGCTCCCGATCGCCACGTCGAGGCGCAGCGACCCGGTCCCGGCCGCCGGCCCGGCCCCGCCGCGGAGCAGCCCGCGGATGGTGCGCCGGGCGTTGAACGTCGCGCCGCGCACCTCGACGTCGAGCACGCCGTCCGCCGCCCGCCGGGCCGTCAGCGACAGCCGGTCCCCCTCGCGGGCGACGATCCGCGGCAGGTCCGCGGAGACCACCCGGCCGTCGCCGTCGAGGGTCAGCGATCCGGAGATCCGCGCCTCACCGGCGCGGAGCTCGAGGTCGCGGATCACCGTCCGTCCCTCGCCCTCGACCAGGGTGAACCGCGCCGTGCCGGGCCGCCCCCGGGGCTTGTCGATCCCGAGCGGCAGGATCCGCAGCCGCGCGTCCGCGAGATCGACCGTCACCTGTCGGCCGTCGGCGCCGTCCGCCCCGGGCATCGACGAGACGTCGACGGTCACCGGTCCCATGAGCACGCCTTCGAGCCCGATGCCGAGCCGCTTGCGGTCCTCGGCCTCAAGACGCAGGCGAACCTCGGCGGCGCCGCCCTGCTGCCCGTCGAGCGACTCCTCGAGATCGACCTCTGCGCGAACCCCGTCGAGCAGGGCCTCGCCGGAAATCCGGGCGCGACCGTCCTCGACCCGAATCTCGACGTCGGCGTCGCTGACCGTGCGCCCGTCGACGGGCTGGTCCAGCGTGAGGTCGGTAAGGCGGATGTCGGCCCTGTACTGCACCTCTTCGGGCCTGAGGCCGCGCACAAGCGGAATCCGCAGCGCGACCTCCGCCTCCATCGCCCCGCGGGCCCCCTCCGTGTCGGCCGGCAGCCTGGACCCGGCGAGCGTCAGCCGGTTCCACAGCGCCAGCGTCGCGCGGGCATCACCGGAGAGCCGGAAGTCGACCTCGCCCGTCGGCGGCTCGACCGCGACGTGCGGGATGACGAATCGACCGGAGGCGATCGGCAGCGAGCCGTCCTCGCCGAGGTCGACCCGGCCGCTCTCCAGCGTCACCTCGAACCGATTATCCTTCAGGCGCGCGGAGCCGACCGCGTCGCGGATCATCGGGCCGTCGTCGAAGGACCGGAAGGCGACGCCATCGAAACGGAAGGCGACTGCCGCCCCGGCCTCGCTCCCCGCGCCGGGCCGGATCCCTCGATCGAGGACGGTCAGGTCGACGGTAGCGTCGCTGATCTCGCCGCTCTCCACCTTCTCCATCACCCAGCGGCGCGCGTCGGATGCGATGACGGTGGGCCAGACGGCCTTCAGCACGTCGATCGACATCGACGAGAAAACGCCCGACAGCGCGCCGGCGAGGCGTCCGTCCGCCCGGCCGAGCCGCATCGCGGCGGCGAAGCTCGCGCCCTCGCCCGCCGCCCGGATCCGGTCCACGACGAGTTGCCCGGCGGCGGCGTCATAGCTGCCGGCGAGATCGGCGAGGCCCTTGCGCTCGTCCTGCGGCGTGGTGCCCCGGGCGGAGAGCCGCAGGTCGAAGGGCCAGATCGAGCCGCCGGGCTCGGGAACTCCGAGTTCCCCGGCGACGATCACCTGCCCGCCGGGCAGCAGCACCGGCGAGGGAATGAGGACGACGGTCCGCCCGCCGGGCCGGATCAGCACCTCGAGCCGGCTGCGGCCGCCGACGAAGGGCGTCGCCGCCTCGCCGGCGACGTCGAGCGGGCCCAGCGTCAGTTCGCCCTCGCCGTCGGCGACGGCGCCGCCCGCAAGGCGCAGGTCGCCCCTGAAGCCGATCGGGCCGGTCACCGGCGCGTCCGCCCGTCCGACGAAGCCGGCGACGTCGGCGACGTCGAGGCCCTCGGTCCGCAGCGCCACCGCGCGCACGCCGTCCGCGCCCGGCGGGTCCGCATCCGCGCGGATCGACCACGGGCCGGCGGCGCCGCGGCCAGCGAGGCTGAACTCCGCCCGGCCCTCGGCGCCGATGCCGAGCGCCAGCGCGGCGTCGCGCATCAGCGTGGCGCGGTCGCCGTCGGCGCCGGCGTCGAACACGGTGAGCGAGCCGACCTCCAGGTAGCGCACGCGCGGAGCGGCGAGGCTCTGCTCGACGAGCGCGGCGATGGCATGCAGCGGCGGAAGCTGGCGCTCCACGGAGAGGGTCAGCGCCAGGTGGTCGACGACGATCTTCTCGGCCCTGCGGCCGAAGCCCCGCCAGCCGGCGGTGACGGCGGCTGTGTCGATCGAGACCGTGCCCCGACCCGGCACCGAGATCACCGTGTCGCGCAGGTGCAACTCGGGGCGGACCCGCCCGTCGAGCGCCACCCCCACCACCCCGACCTCGACGGCGGCCCCCGGAGGCAGCGCCGCCTCGAGCCGGGCCGCCACCGTGCCGGCGAAGGCCTCGCTCCACACCGGCCCGGAGAGCAGGCGGGCGGCGAGCCCCGCGCCGGCGACCGCGAGCAGCAGGAGAACCAGCGCGGCCATGCGCAGCGGATGGCGACGGCGCCGCCGGGGCCGCGGCGCGGCGCCATCGGGCTCATCCGGTTCGGGCGGGTTTGCGCGGGCCGTCATCGCGCGCGATGGTACACGAAGGCCGGGGCCGGAGCGCCATGCCTTTGCGGGATCGGCGACGGCAATCCGTCACGGGAACTCTTGCGTAGATCAACCGCCAGGTGGCACATCCGCAACCGACCCTGTTCCCCTCGAGGAGGCATCCCCATGAGCGACATCACCGAAGGCAGTCCTGCGCCCGACTTCACCCTCGCCACCGCCGGCGGCGGCAGCGTCAGCCTCTCGGCGCTGAAGGGCAACCCGGTGGTCGTCTACTTCTACCCCAAGGACGATACCTCCGGCTGCACCAAGGAGGCGATCTCCTTCTCCAGCCTGAAGCCGGACTTCGACGCGGCCGGCGTGACGGTGATCGGCATATCGCCCGACGACGCGGCGAGCCACGACAAGTTCGCGCGCAAGCACGACCTTTCCGTCGTGCTCGGCGCCGATCCGGAGCGCGCGGCGATCGAGGCCTATGGCGTCTGGGCGGAGAAGTCGATGTACGGCCGCAAGTACATGGGCGTCGAGCGCTCGACCTTCCTCATCGACCGCGACGGCAAGGTGGCGCGGGTCTGGCGGTCGGTGAAGGTGCCCGGCCACGCCGAGGAGGTCCTCGCCGCCGCGAAGGCGCTCTGAGGACCCGCCATGAAGGACGTCCCCGCCTCGCCGGTCGGCGATCCCGCCGGTCCGGCGGGCGAGACGCTGCGTGAGCGGGCGCGCGCCATCGTGGCGACGCCCGATCTTTCGCAGAAGGTGGCGCTCGCCTACGCCACCGCGCGCGACTGGTTCGGCCGCCGGCTCGCCCGCGGGTCGGGGCTCACCGGAGAGCCGATGCCGGCCCGGCCGGGCCGCCCGGAGCGGCCGATCCTGCTTGCCCCGCGCGACATGCCGCGGCGCACCCGGGCGGGCAAGGCCGGGCGGGTCGCCCTCGTCCACTCGCTCGCCCACATCGAGCTCAACGCCGTCGACCTCACCTGGGACCTCGTCGGCCGATTCGCCGACGAGACGGTGCCGCGGTCCTTCTTCGACGACTGGGTGCAGGTGGGCCTGGAGGAGGCCAAGCACTTCTCCATGCTCGACCGGCGGCTCGGAGACCTCGGCGCCGCCTACGGCGACCTCCCCGCCCATGACGGCCTGTGGCAGGCGGCCGAGGCGACCGGCGGCGACCTCGCCGCGCGCCTTGCGGTGATTCCGCTGGTGCTCGAGGCCCGCGGCCTCGACGTGACCCCGTCGATGGCGGCGATGCTGCGCGCGCACGGCGACGAGGAGACCGCCGCGATCCTAGACGTCATCTACCGCGACGAGAAGCGCCATGTCGCCTTCGGGACCAAGTGGTTCCGCTTCCTCTGCGACCGGGCGCGCCGCCAGCCGGAAGCGGCCTTCCACGCGCTGGTGCGCGACCACTTCCGCGGATCGCTGAAGCCGCCCTTCAACGACCGGGCGCGCTCGGAGGCGGGGCTGACACCCGGCTTCTATAAGCCGCTGTCGCGAATCATCGGCTGATTTCAGCCGTTTGAGAGCCTCCTTCGGCATCGGGATAAGCGAATGTTAACCCTAACGATCTCTAATGATCGCACTCGCACCTTTTCTCGATGACGAGCGCGACCGGAGGGATTGTCGATGGTGAGCCACCGCGCGGAAGACCGCTACAGGCCCCGCAGCGCCGACCGGCGGATCGTCTTCATCAGCCATGATTCGGCGAGGACGGTGACGGTCCGGCCCTGGGTCGCGGGCCTGGCGGGCGTCCTGGTGGCGGCGCTGTCGGTCGCCTACCTCGGCGCGACGGCCTACTTCATCTTCCGGGACGACATCCTCACCGGCCTCGCCGCCCGCAACGCCGAGATGCAGCAGGCCTACGAGGGGCGCATCGCCTCGCTGCGCTCCGAGATCGACCGCATCGCGAGCCGGCAGATCCTCGACCAGGTCGCCTTCGACGACAAGGTCGACCGGCTGATCGCCGCCCACCGGGCGCTCGGCGACCGCTCCGCGTTCATCACCGACCTCCTCGACCGCGCCCGCGCCAGCGGCCTCCTCGCCGACGGCCCCGCCGGGGCCGACCAGCGGGCGGACGCCGCCGACGAAGCCGTGTCGCCGACGGGATACGCCGCCGAGGGGAGCGCCGCCATCGAGCGGCGCTTCGCCGCCCTCACCGGCGTCGGCGAACCGCAGGCGGCGGCCGCGGAGGATGCGATCCCGCTCGACGACCAGGGCCGGCCCGACATCGTCGCCCTCACCCGCAGCCTTGCCGAGATCGACCGCACCCAGACCGAGGCGGTCCACACCATCGCGGCCGCCGCGAAGGCGCGCGTCGAGGATGTCCGCCGCGTGGTGGCCGACCTCGGCATGAGCCTCAAGGTGCCCGCCCCCGCCGTGGAACCGGCGGACGCCGCCGCGCTGGGCGGCCCCTACGTGCCGGTCACCTCCTCGGAGGCCATGGCGGCCGCCCTCGCCGAGGCCGACCGGGCCTTCGGGACCCTCGGTAACCTCCGGAGCGCCATTTCCAGCATCCCGCTCGAGACGCCGCTCGAGAACGCGTCGATGAGTTCCAACTTCGGGTCCCGCACCGATCCCTTCCTCGGCTCGATCGCCTTCCACGCCGGCGTCGACTTCCGCGCCCCGAGCGGTCGCCCGGTCGCCGCCACCGGGGCGGGCCGGGTGATCGTGGCCGGCCGCAACGGCGGCTACGGCAACCTCGTGGAAATCGACCACGGCAAGGGCGTCACCACCCGCTACGCCCACCTGTCGAAGATCGACGTCAAGGTCGGCGACCGGGTCGAGGTCGGCGACATCGTCGGACGGGTCGGTTCCACCGGGCGCTCCACCGGGCCGCACCTCCACTACGAGACCCGCGTCAACGGCGCCGCCGTCAATCCGCAGCGATGGCTCGCCGCCGGGCGTCAAATCGACAGCCTGCTCCCTCGACTTTGATCTTGTCATTTATGCGAATACTTCTTATGATCGCCCAGGATTTTTCGCTGTAGCACGAGGGATGCCCGGCTCCGACCGGCCCCGGAGCTGGATGGTCCCCATGGCGGAGAGGCGGAAGCCGAAGACAGGCGGGTCGGCCGGGCCGGATCTCGAACGGGCGCTGGCCTGCGAGATCGCGCTGGAGAACATGCGCGACGCGGTCGCCCTCTACGACCAGGACGAACGGCTGGTCCTCGCCAACCGGCTGTACCGGCGAATGTATGGCCTTCCCGCCGCGCTCGCGCGGCCGGGCGCGCACTTTGCCGAAATCATCGCGCATGCGAAGCAGAAAGGGCTCCTGTCCGACGAGAGCGCCTCCAGCAGCCGGATGTGCCGCGACCTCACCCGCCGCACCGGCGAGCCGCTCGTCTTCCTGCTCGAGACCGCCGGCGGCCGGATCTACGAGGTGCACGAACGTCCGCTGCCGGGCGGCGGCTGGGTCTCGACCCACGCCGACGTCACCGAGCGGCAGCGGGCCGAGGAGCGCATCGCCGTCCTCGCCAGCCGCGATCCGCTCACCCATCTCCTCAACCTCTTCGCCTTCCAGGTCGAACTGGAGCGGCGGCTCGCGGAGGGCGGGCGGCTGGCGCTGGTGCGGATAGACGTGGTCGGCTTCCGGCTGATCAACGAAGCCTACGGCCAGGCCGGCGGCGACGCCATCCTCAGCATGATCGCCCGCCGGGGCGAGCGGGTCCGCGAGGACTTCGTCTTCGGCCGGGTCGGCGGCGACGAATACGCCGCGATTGCGCCGGCCGACGATCCGGACGCACTGGAGGCCGCGGTGGAGGAACTCCGCCGCGAGCTCTGCCACTCCTACAGGCTCGGGCCGGTGGACCTCGCCGTCAACGTCACCGTCGGCTACGCGATCGCGCCGGAACACGGCACGAACGTCGAGACGCTGATGCGCCGCGCCGATTCGGCGAGGCGGCGCGCCGCCGAGGCCGGGGGCGGCCAGGTCGGCCTGTTCGACTGGGACATCGAGAAGGAGCGCGAGCTGCGCATGCGGCTCGCCCACGACATCCTGCCGGGCATCGACCGCCAGGAGTTCATGCTGGCGTTCCAGCCGATCGTCGAGCTGGCGACGGGCCGCGTCACCGGGGCGGAAGCGTTGCTGCGCTGGGTGCACCCGGTGCTCGGGCCCATGGCGCCGGATCTCGTCGTCTCGGTCGCCGAGGAGTACGGCCGCATCGAGGAGCTCGGCGAATGGGTGCTGCGGCGGGCCGCCGCCTCCGCGCTCGGCTGGCCGCGCGACCTCGGCGTCTCGGTGAACGTCTCCGGCCTGCAGATCCGCAGCCGCGGGTTCACCCGGATGATCCGCTCGGTGCTGAAGGACACCGGCCTGGAGCCGCACCGGCTGATGCTGGAGGTGACCGAGAGCACGGTGCTCGCC
The DNA here is from genome assembly GCA_041687675.1 of Pleomorphomonas sp. Lineage (GTDB taxonomy): Bacteria > Pseudomonadota > Alphaproteobacteria > Rhizobiales > Pleomorphomonadaceae > JAWLBM01. The sequence goes on from JAWLBM010000046.1 coordinate 21,231, forward strand.
GACCGGGGGGCGCAGGCGCTGATGGAGCGGATCAACGGCCTCGGCGTCCGCTTCGCGCTGGACGACTTCGGCACCGGCTTCGCCTCGCTGCACTACCTGCTGAAGTATCCCTTCGGCCGGATCAAGATCGACCGCAGCTTCGTCGCCGGCATGGCAGGGCGCGCCGACAGCCGGACGATCGTCGAGGCGATGGTCGGCCTCGGCGTCCGTCTCGGCAAGGAGGTCGTGGTGGAGGGGATCGAGCGGGCCGAGGACGCGGCGCTGATCGCGAGCTGGGGGCCGGTCTGCGGCCAGGGATACCTGTTCTCGCCGGCCGTCCCGGATGCCGACTTCAGGGCCTATGGCGAGGCGCGGCCGGCAATGGCACGGACGCGGCCGGAGTGAGCCCCCGGCCGCGGCGGCGCGTCGTCGTCAGTCGACGTCCTTGATCTCGCCCGGCTGCTTGCCGAAGGCGCGCTGCGCCAGCGTCGCCTCCATGAAGGCGTCGAGATCGCCGTTGAGGACGTCGGCGGGCGCGGTGCTCTCGAAGCCGGTGCGCAGGTCCTTCACCAGCTGGTAGGGCTGCAGCACGTAGGAGCGGATCTGGTGGCCCCAGCCGATGTCCGTCTTGCCGGCGGCGTCGGCCATCGCCTTCTCCTCGCGCTTCTTCAGTTCCATCTCGTAGAGGCGGGCGCGCAGCATCGACCAGGCGGTCGCCCGGTTCTTGTGCTGCGAGCGCTCCGACTGGCAGGCGACCGCGACGCCGGTCGGGATGTGGGTGAGGCGCACCGCCGAGTCCGTCGTGTTGACGTGCTGGCCGCCCGAGCCGGACGCGCGGTAGGTGTCGACCCGCACCTCGCTCTCGTTGATGTCGATGTTGATCTTGTCGTCGACCACCGGGTAGACCCAGACCGAGGAGAACGAGGTGTGCCGCCGCGCCTGGCTGTCGAAAGGCGAGATGCGGACCAGCCGGTGAACGCCCGACTCGGTCTTCAGCCATCCGTAGGCGTTGTGGCCCTTGACCTGGATGGTGGCGGACTTGATCCCCGCCTCCTCGCCGTCGTGCTCCTCGAGAAGCTCGACCTTGTAGCCCTTCTTCTCGGCCCAGCGCGTATACATGCGCAGGAGCATCGCCGCCCAGTCCTGGCTCTCGGTGCCGCCGGCGCCGGCGTTCACCTCGACATAGGCGTCGTTGGCGTCGGCCTCGCCGGAGAGCATCGAGTCGATCTGCTGGCGCACGACCTCCTGGCGCAGGCCCTTCAGCGCCCCCTCGGCGTCGGCGACGACGGTCTCGTCGTCCTCCATCTCGCCAAGCTCGATCAGTTCGACATTGTCCTTCAGGTCGCGCTCGAGCTTCTGGTAGCCGGTGATCCGGGTCTCCAGGTCGGTGCGCTCGCGCATGATCTTCTGCGCGCGCTCGGGGTCGTTCCAGAGGCTGGGGTCCTCGACGAAACCGTTCAGCTCGGCCAGCCGCTGCTGCGAGGCATCCCAGTCAAAGATGCCTCCTCAGCAGGGCCATACCCTGCTCGATCTCGTCGACGATGGCCTCGATCTCGGCTCGCATGGCGATGCTCCGGAGAAGTCGAAGTGGAGGTTTTGCTCGCCCGTCCGGCTCGTCGACGGGGCCGGTGGCGGTCCGCGCCGGTCGGCGCGGGCCGGACCATAGGCACGGCCGGGGCGGATGTAAACCGCCCTCGCCGACCGATGGCCCGAGCGGTCAGTACAGCCCACCGGTGCCGCTCACCGCGGCGCGGTCGGCGTCCGGGTTGACGGTGACGGCGCCCTCGAAGCCGATGCCGTCGTAGCCGATCACCGAGTAGAAGTCGGCCGGGCCGGTGCCGGGCTTGAAGGCCTCGATGATGGTGCCGGGGCCGCCCGACGAGCGCATCCCGGTCACCTTGTCGATCGGGATCAGCGACATTCCCTCGGGCACGCGGAATTCCACCGGCGGCTCGCCGGCGAGCGCCACCTGCATGAAGTTGGTGAACACCGGTGCCGCCATCTGCCCGCCGGTCGAGCCGCGGCCCATCGGCTTCGGCTGGTCGAAGCCGAGGAAGACGCCGACGGTGAGGTCCGGCGTGAAGCCGACGAACCAGGCGTCCTTCTCGTCGTTGGTGGTGCCGGTCTTGCCGGCGACCGGGCGGCCGAGGCTCTTCACCACCGTCGCGGTGCCCCGCTGGACGACGCCCTCCATCATCGAGGTGATCTGGTAGGCGGTCATCGGGTCGAGCACCTGCTCGCGCTCGTCGATCAGCGTCGGCTCGTCCTGGCCGCGCCATTCGGCGGCGTTGCAGCCCTCGCAGAGCCGCTGGTCGTGCTTGTAGATGGTCCGGCCGAAGCGGTCCTGCACGCGGTCGATCAGGGTGGGCTCCACCCGCCGGCCGCCGTTTGCGATGATCGAATAGGCGTTGGTGAGGCGCAGCACCGTGGTCTCTCCGGCCCCCAGCGACATCGCCAGCACCGGCGCCATGTTGTCGTAGATGCCGAAGCGCTTGGCGTACTCGGCGACCAGCGGCATGCCCATGTCCTGGGCGAGGCGCACCGTCATCAGGTTGCGCGAGCGCTCGATGCCGGTGCGCAGCGTCGACGGGCCGGCGAAGCCGCCGCCGTAGTTCTGCGGCCGCCACATGCCGAGGCCCGGGCCCTGGTCCACCTCGATCGGCGCATCGAGGACGACGCTCGCCGGGGTGTAGCCGTTGTCCAGCGCGGCGGCATAGATGAACGGCTTGAAGGAGGAGCCGGGCTGGCGCATGGCCTGGGTCGCCCGGTTGAACTCGCTCTGCGAATAGGAGAAGCCGCCGACCAGCGCCTTCACGCGGCCGGTGGTCGGGTCCATGGCGACGAGCGCGCCGGAGATCTGCGGCACCTGGCGCAGGCGGAAGCGCCCCTCGCCGCCGGCCGCCTCGCCGACCTTCTCGACGAACACCACGTCGCCCGGCGAGACCACGTCGTCGGCGCCGCCGACCGGACGGGCGCCGGCGGCGCCGGAGGCCCACTTCGCCCATTCCATCTCGGCGTAGGGCAGCACCCCGCGCTCGCGCTCGTCGGCGACCCGGCCGGTCACCGTCTTGCGCGGCTGCAGGCCGATCACCGCCGCGTCGGGGCTCGCCGACAGCACCACCGCGAGCCGCCACTCCGGCACGTCCGAGAGGGCCGGAACCTCGGCCAGCGCCGGACCCCAGTCGCCGGAGACGTCGATGGTGGCGACGGGACCGCGCCAGCCGCGCGCCTGGTCGTACTTGAGCATGCCGGCGTGCAGCGCCGAGCGGGCCATCACCTGCACCTTCGGGTCGAGGGTGGTGCGCACCGACAGCCCGCCCTCGTAGAGCCCCTTCTCGCCGTAGAGGTCGATCAGGTTGCGGCGGACCTCCTCGACGAAGTAGTCGGCCGCGAAGACGCTGGCGCTGCGGTCGCGGGTGACGACGCCGAGGTCCTTCGCCTTGGCCTCCTCGGCCTCGGCCGGGGTGGCGTAGCCGTTCGCCACCATCTGGTCGATCACCCAGTTGCGCCGCTCCAGCGCCGCGTCGGTGTAGCGGTAGGGATGGTAGTTGTTCGGCGCCTTCGGCAGCGCGGCGAGGTAGGCCACCTGCTCGAGCGACAGCTCCGCCAGCGGCTTGTCGAAATAGGTGAGCGAGGCCGCGGCGACGCCGTAGGCGCCGAGGCCGAGGTAGATCTCGTTGAGGTAGAGCTCGAGGATCTGGTCCTTGGTGAAGGTCTGCTCGATCCGGATCGCCAGCAGCGCCTCCTTCGCCTTCCGCTCCAGCGAACGCTCGTTGGTGAGGAGGAAGTTCTTCGCCACCTGCTGGGTGATCGTCGAGGCGCCGACCAGCGAGCCGCTGCCGCTGAGGGCGTTCTCGGCGTTGCGCAGCACAGCGGAGCCGATGCCGTAGATGTCGAGGCCGGGGTGCTCGTAGAAGGTCTTGTCCTCGGCCGACAGGAAGGCCTGCTTGACGTTCTCCGGGATCAGCTGGATCGGCAGGAACAGCCGCTTCTCGCGGGCGTACTCGCCCACGAGCTGGCCGTCCGACGCGTGGAGGCGCGTCATCACCGGCGGCTCGTAGCGCTTGAGCTGGGTATAGTCCGGGAGCCCCTCGTTCATCGAGGAGAGGTAGATCGCCGCGACGCCGGCGGCGATCAGCGCCATGAAGGCGCCGATGCCGAACAGCCAGCCGAACAGCCGAACGAAGATCATGAGGCGTCGTCTTTCATAAGAAACACGGTCGGCGTGCGCGGCCGTCCCGAACTCAAGTGCCCAATTCCGGCCCGTCCGTCCAGTGCCTGCGGCACCCGTCGTCTGGGCAACGGCCTCGGCCGGGCCGGGTTCCCCCGCCGGCGCACCGCATCGTCGCTCCGGAGAGTCGATCCGGTTTATGGCGAAGGCTTGTTCAGCCTGTTGCAGGGCCGCAACAATATCCCGACAGGTTGCACGTCGGCGCCGGTTTTGTCGACCCGCGCGGCTGCCTGGACAAGGACCCCCGCGGCATGGCCCGAGCCGGGGTCGTTCGCCTGGAAGTTGTCCCCACCTTGAACCTATAACCACGGTTCTATTCCACGTCCTTCTTCTATGTTGAACACTGCAGCCGGATCCAGCGAGGTCGGAGCCTGCCATGCCGTCGTTTCACTGTCCGGATTGCGCGGCGCTGTTCGAGGCGGAGATGCCCGGACCGGGCGGCACGGTGGCCTGCCCGGGATGCAACCGGCAGATGATCGCGATGTTCAGCGTCATGCCCGAGGAAACCGGCGGATCGGCGGCGCCGGCGGACGAGCGGGCGATCCGGCTCGACCACGAGGAGGATGGAAGGGAATCCTGACCGGCGGCCGCCGGCCGCTCTCCCCGTCAGGCCCGCAACCCGGCCTCGCGGAGCAGCGGCAGCACCTTCTCGCAGAAGAAGGGAAGCTCGCGGGTGTAGTTCACGAAGGTGAGCGCGATCCCGGCGTAGCCCTGCTCCGAGATCCGGACCATGTCCCGGGCGATTCGCTCCGGCGTGCCGACCAGCGGGTAGCTGCCGGCGCCGCCTGCGAAGCGCTGGCGGTAGCGGTCGTAGGCCTCGCGGTCGTGGGAGTGGGAGAACTCCTTCTTGCCGGCCATGTGGGTCTCCACCGCGGCGTGGTCCGCCTCGGTGAGGGCGTATCGCTCGTAGTAGGCCTCCGCCTCGGCCTGTGTCTCGCGGCAGACCACGTGGCAGACGGTGTAGACGCCGATGTCGCGGCCCGCCTCCGCCGCCCGCGCCCTCATGTCCTCGACATGGCGGCCGGCCTCGTCGATCTCGGTGAAGGTGGTGAAGAGGTACTCGCAATGGGCCGCGGCGAAGGCGCGCCCCGGGGCGCCGAAGGCGGCGTTCATGGTCACCGGCCGCGGCCGCTGCAGGCTGGCCGGCCGGCTCACCACGTTCCTCAGCCGGTAGAAGGCGCCGTCGTAGTCGAAGGGCTCGCCGGCCGCGTAGGACCTCTCCACCACGTCCAGCCACTCCGCCGCCTGGTCGTAGCCCTTCTCGGCGAGCGCCACCCCGAACATGGCGAACTCGGCCGGGTTCCAGCCGCAGACGATGTTGAGCCCCGCCCTCCCCTTCGACACGTGGTCCACCGTCGCCAGCGCCTTGGCGGCGTAGAGGGGATGCACGATCGGCACGTGGACGGTCATGAAGATGCCGATCCGCTCGGTGAGCGCGGCCAGCGCCGCGGCCCAGGTGAAGGTCTCGAACGACCACTCCCGCGCCTTCGTCTGGCCGCCGAAGCCCTTCCAGCGGGCGATCGGCAGCAGGAACTCGAGCCCCGCCTCGTCGGCGATCCGGGCCGCCGCGACGTTGTCGTCCCAGGTCGCCGCCCAGCGCTCCGGCACCGTGGTGATGGCGAGGCCGCCGTCCGCGTTGGCCGAGAAGACGCCGAGCTTCAGCTTGTTCGGGCCCGCGAGCGGGTGTGGCTTGATCATCGTCGTCTCCGTCCCCGCCGTACACGTTGCTTCACGGTTGAAGGTCTAGGCCCGATCCGGGCGGGATGGGAAGGGCGGGCGAACACGGAGGGGGATCGTCGCCGGCGGCTCCGGGATCGCCGCCAGGGTGGTCCCGGTCCGGCTCGGCGACCGGCCCGAGCGATCCCGCGGGGGCCCGCCTCGACATCCACCCGCCCGGCTGGTTTGATGCGCTCCCTTGCAACACCCGGGATCCCCGCCATGAAGGCCATCGTCATCCATGCCGCGCACGACCTCAGGATCGAGGAGCGCGAGGCGCCGGAGCCGGGGCCGGGCGAGGTGCGCCTGCGGGTCGCGGTCGGCGGGATCTGCGGGTCGGACCTCCACTACTACCACGAGGGCGGCATCGGCCGCTTCCGGCTGAAGGAGCCGATGATCCTCGGCCACGAGGTCTCGGCGCGCGTCGAGGCGCTCGGGGCGGGGGTGAGCGGGCTCGCGGTCGGGCAACTGGTCGCCGTGTCGCCGTCGCGCCCCTGCCGCGGCTGCCGCTACTGCCTCGAGGGCCTGCCGAACCACTGCCTGAACATGCGCTTCTACGGCTCGGCGATGCCGTTCCCCCACGTCCAGGGCGCCTTCCGCGAGGTGCTGGTCGCCGACGCCGCGCAGTGCGTGCCGGCCGACGGGCTGACGGCGGCGGAGGCGGCGCTCGCCGAGCCGCTGGCGGTGACCCTCCATGCCGTGCTGCGGGCGGGCCCGATGCTCGGCCGGCGCGTGCTGGTAACCGGCTGCGGGCCGATCGGCCTGCTCGCCATTCTCTCCGCCCGCCGGGCCGGGGCCGCCGAGATCGTGGCGACCGACCTAGCCCCGCTGGCGCTGGAGACCGCCCGCCGCGTCGGCGCCGACCGAACCGTGGACGTCGCGGCGGACCCGGACGCCCTCTCCGGCTATACGGCCGACAAGGGCCATTTCGACGTGCTGATCGAGTGCTCCGGGGCCGAGGTCGCGCTCGCCGGCGCGGTGCCGGCGCTGCGCCCCCGCGGGGTGATCGTCCAGGTCGGGGTCGGCGGCGACATGACCCTGCCGATGCACGCGATCACGGCCAAGGAACTCGAGGTCCGCGGCTCCTTCCGCTTCCACGAGGAGTTCCGCACCGCGGTCGAGCTGATGCAGGCCGGGCTGGTCGACACCCGGCCGCTGGTCACCCATACGCTGCCGCTGGCCGAGGCCGTCGACGCCTTCCGCGTCGCCTCGGACCGCCGGCAGGCGATCAAGACCCAGATCGCCTTCTCCTGACGGGCGCCCGGGCGCCCGTCTACCCGGCCCCGACGCGCCGGCGCACGGCGGCGGCGGCTCCCTCCGACAGAAGGTCGCCGAGGGCCCCCACGACCGCCGCCCGGAAGGCCCCGGAGGCCGGCAGGTCGCGGCCGAAGATCTCGCCGACCCCGAGCAGCCCGTCCGCCAGCCGGACGGGGTCGCGGCCCGCCGCATCAGTGATCGCGCGCAGCCGGCCGGCGAGCGGGTCGCGGACGTCGATCGGGTCGCCCCTCTCGTCCACCCCGCGCACATAGGCCATCCAGGCGGCGACGCCGAGCGCCAGGCGCTCGACCGGGGCGCCGGCGGCGAGCCGGTCGCGCACGGTGCCGAGCAGCCGCTGCGGCAGCTTCTGGCTGCCGTCCATCGCGATCTGCCAGGTGCGGTGCCTGAGCCCCGTGTTGGCGAAGCGGGCGAGCAGCGCGTCGCGGTAGGCGGGAAGGTCGGCGCCGGTGACATGGAGGGTCGGCATCACCTCCTCGGTCATCAGCCCGTGCAGGAGGGCCCGGAACGGCGGGTCGGCGATCGCGGCCGCCACCGTCTCGTGGCCGGCGAGATAGCCGAGGTAGGCGAGCGTCGAATGGGCGCCGTTCAGCATCCGGAGCTTCATGTGCTCCCAGGGCTCGACGTCGTCGACCATCTGCACCCCCGCGTCCTCCAGCCGCGGACGGCCGGCGGGGAAGCGGTCCTCGACCACCCACTGGCTGAAGGGCTCGGTCATCACCGGCCAGGCGTCGCGGGCGCCGAGGCGGCTGGCCACCGCCTCGCGGTCGGCGTCGGTGGTGGCGGGGACGATCCGGTCGACCATCGACGAGGGAAACGCGACATCGGATCCGACGAAGGCGCCGAGGTCGGGGTCACGCAGGTCGGCGTAGCGGCGGACGATCCGCCCGGTGGTCCGTCCGTTGGCCGGCAGGTTGTCGCAGGAGAGCACGGTGAACGGGGCCGTGCCGGCCGCCCTCCGGCGGGCCAGCGCCTCCACGATCAGGCCGGGCACCGAGCCGGGGTTCGCCGGGTCGGCGAGGTCTGCGACGATCGCCGGGTGGCGCTCGTCGAGGTCGCCGCTGGCCGGGTCGTGGCAGTAGCCCTTCTCGGTGACCGTCAGGGTGACGATCCGCACACCGGGGTCGACCATCGCCGCGAACAGGGCCTCGCGGTCGCCCGGCAGCGCCAGGACGCGGAGAAGCGAGCCGACGATCCTCAGCCGCGTGTCCTCGCCGTCGCGGACGGCGACGGTGTAGAGCCCGTCCTGCGGGCCGAGGGCGTCGGACGTCTCGGGCGAGCGCAGCGAGGCGCCGACGATACCCCATCCCGGATCGGCCGCGAGCAGGTCGTCGAGGTAGACCGCCTGGTGGGCCCGGTGGAAGGCCCCGACGCCGAGGTGGACGATGCCGGGCGTCACCTCCGCGCGGCGGTAGCCCGGCACGCGGACGCCGGCCGGCGGCGCGCCGAGGAGGAAGGGGCCGAGACGCGGCAGCGGCGAGGTCATGGGGATCGTCCCTGTCGGGGTGGTGCGGGCGGCGGCGGGCGCGCGGCGCGCCCACGCCCCTTCTAACCGACTTTTGGCCCGATACGAATCCCGCTATCGATCAGGGGAGCGTTCGCGGTCGGGTCGGCACCCGCTGCAACGCCCGCCGTCCGGGCCTTCGTCCGGGACGGCTGTCCCTGGACGGGCACCGGACGGAGAGATCCCGATGCGGCAGACGTGGCGATGGTTCGGGCCGGCCGACCTGGTCGGGGTCGACGAGATGCTCCAGGCGGGGGTCGAGGGCGTCGTCTCGGCGCTGCACCACGTGCCGCCCGGCGAGATCTGGACGGCGGAGGATATCGCGCGGCGGCAGCGCGAGATCGGCACGCGGCGCGACGGAACCCCCTCCGGGCTCGCCTGGGAGGTGGTGGAGAGCCTGCCCGTCTCGGAAGCGGTGAAGAAGCAGACCGGAGAGGCCCGCGCGCACATCGAGGCCTACAAGCAGAGCCTCGCCAACCTCGCCGCCGCCGGTATCCGTGTCGTCTGCTACAACTTCATGCCGGTGCTGGACTGGACGCGCACGGACCTCGCCTGGCGCGTCTCTCACGGCGGCACCTGCATGCGGTTCGACATCGTCGACTTCGCCGCCTTCGACATCCACGTGCTCGCCCGCCCGGGCGCCGCCGCCTCCTTCCCCGACGAGATCCGCCGGGCCGCCGACGCGCGCTTCGCCGCCATGGACGACGCCCGCTGCGTGGCGCTCGCCCGCAACGTGGTCATGGGCCTGCCCGGCGCCGCCGAGCACTTCACCATGGACGACGTGCGGCGGCACCTCGCCGAGTATGGCGACATCGACGAGGCGCGCCTGCGTGCTCACCTCGTCGACTTCCTCTCCGAGGTGGTGCCGGTCGCCGAGCGGCTCGGCGTGCGGCTCTGCTGCCATCCGGACGACCCGCCCTTCCCGCTGCTCGGGCTGCCGCGGATCATGTCCACCGAGGCGCACTACGCTGCGGTGATGCGCGCCGTCGATTCGCCGGCGAATGGCATCACCCTCTGCTCCGGGTCGCTCGGGGTGCGCGCCGACAACGACATCCCGGGCATGATGGAGCGCTGGGGCGACCGGGTGCATTTCCTGCACATGCGCAATGTGAAGCGCGAGGGCGACGGGCTCCTCTCCTCCTTCCACGAGGCGGAGCACCTGGGCGGCGACACCGACATGGTCGCCTTCATCGCCGCGGTGCTGAAGGAGGAGCGCCGGCGCCGGGCAGCCGGACGCGCGGACTGGTCGATCCCCTTCCGACCGGACCACGGCCAGGACATCGTCGACGACCTCGGCCGCCGGGCCCAGCCCGGCTATCCGCTGGTCGGCCGCCTCAAGGGCCTCGCCGAGTTGCGCGGGATCATGACCGCCCTCTCCCACCCCGCCCACGGCCTTCCGGCGTGACTACCCGCAGCGCCGGTGTTTTGCGGTGGATCAGGTGAGGCCGCCCGATCGGAGGGCGCTCTACCTCTCCCCGGGCGATTTCACCGGCTCGTGCAGTTCCTCGCGGATGTAGAGGTCCGTCACCAGCACGTAGAGGACGACCGTGAGGGGGCCGGCGACCACCACGCCGAGCGGGCCGAAGATGGTGCCGAGCGCGACGATGCCGAACAGGGTCACCAGCGGCGGCACGTCGACGGCCTTGCGCTGCACCAGCGGGACGATGACGTAGCCCTCCAGCTGCTGGACGGCGACATAGAGCGCCAGCACCCAGATGACCGTCGTGCCGCCTTCCGAGAGCGCGAGCGCCAGGGCGGGGACGGCACTGAGCAGCGGCCCCACATAGGGGATGAACTCGCTCACCCCGGCGATGAAGCCGAGGGCGAGGGCCGAGGGCATGCCGATCAGGTAGAGGCCGACCGTGGTGAGCACGCCCACCGTGGCCATCGAGGCGATCTGGCCGACGAGCCAGAGGCGCAGGGCGCGGCCGGCCTTGGCCGTCGCCCTGCCCGCCCTCTCCCGGTTGCGTCTTGGAAAGAGCAGCAGGATCCCGGCCCGGTAGCGGTCCGGGTGGGCGGCAAGGTAGATCGCCGCGGCGACGACCAGAAGCACCCCGGCCCCGGCCCCGACCAGCTGGGTCGAGAAGCTGGCCACGTCCTGGACGATGCCGCTGCCGGTGAAGATCTCGCGGAGGCCGCCGACCACCCGGGAGCCGAAGTCCTCGATGCCCAGCCGGTCGCCGAGCCGCTCTGCCGCATCCGGCAGCCGGTCGACCAGGGTGGAAAACTCCGAGGCGAGGCGGGAGCCGAGCACCCAGGCGAAGCCGCCGAAGAAGGCGGCGATCAGCAGGATCGAGGCGAGAAGCGCCAGGCGCGGCGGCAGCTTCAGCCAGTCCTCCAGGAGGCCCGAAAGGCTCAGGAACACCACCGCGACCACCACGGCGGCGAAGCCCAGCAGCAGCACGTGGGACAGCATCCAGGCGAGCAGCGCCAGACCGACCGTGGCGGCGACGACGAGGGTGGAGCGGACCAGCACCGCCGGCCGGGGCTCCCCCCGCCCGGAGCCGGACCCGCCGCCCGCCGATCGCCTGTCGCCTGCCTCGTCCCGCACCGTACACCGCCTCCATGGCCCGCAACCGGTCCGCCAAGGAGGGGCGTCGCGCCGGGCTGACCCGAGTTGAACCGGGTGCTTCGGGCGTTGTTCCCCGGACCGTTCGGGACGGGCCCGTCAGGACAGCGCCATCACAACGCTCGCGGCGGCGTAGAGGACGAGCACGGTCACGCTCTCGAAGCCGATGTTGCCGGGTCCCACCTTCTCCCGGCGCAGCAGGCCGAGGAGAAGCACGCCCGTCATCATGATCGTCGCCGAGATCACGAAGTGGTCCGCGTCTTCCATCTGGTGGTAGAGCGAGCCCTCCCGGTAGGCGACGTCGGAAACGGCGAGGAAGATCGTGTCGAAGGCGTTGCCGCCGATCACCCCGCCCACCGCGAGGTTCAGCGCCCCGCGCCGGACCGCGGCGACCGAGGTGACCAGTTCGGGAAGCGAGGTCGCGATCGCGGTCATCAGGCCGCCGACGGCAGTCTCGTCCAGCCCGGTCCGGTCGGCGATGGCGATGCCGGTCTGGCTGATGCCGATCCCGGCCAGCGCGACGAGCGCGGCGAGCCCCGCGAACTCGCCCCACAGCCGGCCGAGGCTGATCCGTTCGAGCCGGCCCCCGCCACCGCCGTTGCCGTCCTGGTCGCCCTGGGTCTCGCGGGTCCGCCGCGGGAACCACATCGGCTCGTTCTTCGCCAGCCGGATCAGCCGCAGCCCGTAGGCGTATCCGCCGAGCAGCATCAGCGTCGCCGGGTGGACTCCGGCCACGGTGACATCCGGGCCGGCCGAGGCGGCGAGCGGGATGCCGAGCAGCGCCACCAGCAGCGCCCCCTGGGAGAGATTCGCCGCCGACGCGGCTGCGTGCTCGAGGTTGGTGTGACGGTAGAAGACGTCGGCGACAGCCAGGAACGCCGTCTGCGCCGCGATGCCGCCGACGGCGTTGGCGATCGACAGGCTCGGGTGCCCCTCGGCCGCGCTGATCACCGAGGTGAGGATGCCGGGCAGCGAGGTCGAGCCGCCGAGCAGGACGGCGCCGACCAGCGCCTCGCCCCATCCGATCCGGTCCGCCAGCACGTCGGCGCGGGACGACAGCATGGTCCCGGCCACCCCGATGATGGCCGCGGACACGGCGAAGCCGGCGATGATGATCCAGAGGGAGTAACCCCCGAGGTCCAGCACGTCTCCCTCTCCGATCGTCGCGCCACGGCGGGCGGCGGCCCTACCGTCGGCCGGCGGCGTCCAGGGCTTCCGGAATCATGTCCCGGATCGCCTCGACCCGGTCCCCGGGCGCCGGGTGGGTGGACAGGAAGGCCGGCGGCCCGGCCTGGTCGAGGCGGCTCATCCGCTCCCACATCAGGGCGGCGGATTCCGGGTCGTAGCCGGCCTCGGCCATCAGGAACACGCCGAAGCGATCGGCCTCGAGTTCCTGCCGCCGGCCGTAGGGCCTGACCAGGCCGAACTCGGTCCCGACGCCGAGCGCCGCCGCGATTTCCTGGGAGAAGGGCACGTCGTTCGCCGAGAGCAGCCAGGCGGCGAGGTTGAGGCCGACCCCGGCGGCGACGGCGGCCCTCGCCCGCTCGATCGAGTGGTCCGCCTCGAGGTGGCCGATCTCGTGGCCGACGACGGCCGCGAGCCCCGCCCGGTCGCGGGCGACCCCGAGCATGCCCTCGAAGATGCCGATCTTCCGGCCGGGCAGCGCGAAGGCGTTCACCGTGGGCTCGGCGAAGACCACCACCTCCCAGTCCGACGGCTGCAGGCCGCCCGCCTGCAGCAGGCGCGTCGTCACCTCGCCGGCCGCGCGGCGCGCACTGTCGTCCCGCAACACCGGCCGGGTCGCGAGCATCTCGTCCCAGGTCCTCAGGCCCATCGCCCGGACCTCCTCCTCCGAGACGAGGAACGAGGCGATCTGGTCGCAGCCGCCGAGCGCCGGCGCGAGCAGGCTGCCGCCGAGCGCGGCGAGAAGCCGTCGACGCCCCGGGTCCGGGACAGTGGTATGGAGTCGTCCGCAGGTGCACATCAGGAACGAACGCCTGTGGGCCGCTCCGGTTTCGAGGCCGAGGCTCGTCGTGCTGCGGCGCCAGGCGTCGGCCCCGCTGTCAGCCGGGGCTGCGGCGCACGGTGGCGGTGAAGCGGCGGTCGAGGTCCGGCGCGAGTTCGAGGCCGTGGCCGGGGCCGGGCGGCACCGTGATCATGCCGTCCTCGATCGGCGGCAGCGCGGTGACGAGGTCGCGGTACCAGGTGCGGTGATAGGCGCGGACGCTCTCCTGGATCAATGCGTTGGTGGCGTTCAGCGACAGGTGGGTGGAGGCGGCGAGCACCACCGGGCCCGTGCAGTCGTGCGGGGCGACCGGCAGGTGCCAGGCCTCCGCCATGCCGGCGATCTTCTTCGCCTCGGAGATGCCGCCGCACCAGGACAGGTCGAGCATGACGACGCCGGCGGCGCCGGTCTCCAGGTAGTCGCGGAAGGCGGCCCGGCTGCCGAGCGTCTCGGAGGCGCAGATCGGCGCCGGCGAGACCTCGGCATAGCGCCTGAGGCTGGCGAGGCTGTCCATCTTGATCGGATCCTCGTGCCAGTAGGTGTCGAAGGGGGCGAGCGCCCTGGCAATCCGCATGGCCGGCAGCAGCTGCCACATGGAATGGAACTCGACCATGATATCCATCCGGTCGCCGACCCGCTTGCGGATCTTCTCGAACGGCTCCAGCGCCCGGGCAAGGTCCGCCGCGGAGATGTCGGCGCCGTCGGTCTTCTCGGCGGCGTGGTCGAACGGCCAGATCTTCATCCCCGTGATGCCCTCGGAGAGGAGGTCCTCGGCGAGTTCGTCGGCACGGTTCAGGAAGGCGTCGAGGTCGTCGTAGTCGCGCCGCTCGCCGCCGAGGCCGTAGTTGTCGGTCCGCTGGCCCTTGTCGGACCGCAGGTAGGTGGAGCCGGCGCAGGTGTTGTAGGTGCGGATCTTCGGGCGCGAGAAGCCGCCGAGGAGCTGGGCGATCGGCTGTCCGGTCGCCTTGCCGAAGAGGTCCCAGAGGGCGATGTCGATCGCCGAGTTGCCGCGCATCTCCGCCCCGGTCGAGCGGAAGCCGAGGTAGCCGACGAGGTCCTTGCCGATGCGGTCGATTGCCAGCGGGTCGCGGCCGACCAGCTTCGGCGCCACCACCTCGTGCACATAGGCCTCGACGGTGCGGGCTAGGAAGAAAGTCTCGCCGAGGCCGACCAGCCCCTCGTCGGTCATCACCTTCACCCAGAGAAGGTTCGGGAACTCGTCCAGCCGGACCGTTTCGATTGCCGTGATCTTCATGCTTCGTCTCCCCGTCGCGGCCTGCAGTCTAAGCCGGTGACCGGCGGGCAGAAAGCCCGCAGCCGGCGGCGGCGGCGGCGGCGGCGGAGGGCGAGGATCGATCGGATCCATTCCCCTCCCGCGAGCCTCCCGATTGCAGCCGCCGATCCCGCCGCGTAGGGAGATGTCCGGAGCGACATCGGGGGGGCGCGATCGGATGCAGATCCTTGACTGGCACCGGGAGGCGGCCCGGCAGCTCTGGACGCGCACGCGACCGGCGCTCGCGGCGCCCTTCGCCGACCCGTCCCGATTCGCCCTGTTCGAGGCGCGGGTCGAGCGGCACGGGCCGCGCCTCGTCGCCTGCCTGCATGGCCTCTACGGCTGGTGCTGGGACTTCTACCACCACCTCGAGCGCACGCTCGTCGTCGCGGCGGAGGCGGCGGCGGCAAGGCCGGACGACCTCGCCGCCCTTGATGCCGCGAGCGAGTCCGGGCCCGCCTGGTTCGCCGACCACCGGGTGGTCGGCGGGGTCTGCTACGTCGACCGCTTCGCCGGCACCCTCGAGGGCGTGCGCCGGCAGATCCCCTATCTTCGCGACCTCGGCCTCAGTTATCTCCACCTGATGCCGCTGTTCGCCGGGCCGGATCCGGAGAACGACGGCGGCTACGCCGTCAGCGACTACCGCCGGATCGACCCGCGCCTCGGCTCCATGGAGGACCTCGCCGCGCTCGCCCGCGACCTGAGGGCGGAGGGGATCCGCCTCGTCCTCGACTTCATCCTCAACCACACCTCCGACGAGCATGCCTGGGCCGAGGCGGCGAAGGCCGGGGACGCGGAGAAGCAGGCCTTCTACTGGATGTTCGACGACCGGCGCACGCCGGACCGCCTCCAGCCGCACCTCAGGGCGATCTTCCCCGAACGCGGCGGCGACAGCTTCACCTTCCGCCCGGATGTCCCCGGCCCGCACGGCGGCAAGTGGGTCTGGACGACCTTCTACACCTTCCAGTGGGACCTTAACTACCGCAATCCCGCCGTTCTCGCCGCCATGGCCGGCGAGATGCTGTTCCTCGCCAACCAGGGGGTGGACGTGCTCCGGCTCGACGCCGTGCCGTTCCTCTGGAAGGAGCCCGGCACCAACTGCGAGAACCGGCCGGAGGCGCATACCGTGATCGAGGCGCTGAACGCGATCGCGGCCATCGCGGCCCCCGCCCTCGTCTTCAAGTCGGAGGCGATCGTGCATCCGGACGAGGTGGTGCGCTTCGTCTCGCCGGAGGAGTGCCGGCTCTCCTACAACCCGCTGGTGATGGCGCTGTCATGGGAGGCGCTCGCCACCACGCGGGTGGTGATGCTGCGCGACGCCCTTGCCCGCCGGAACGCGCTGCCGGGCGGGACCGCCTGGATCAACTACCTGCGCTGCCACGACGACATCGGCTGGGGCTTTGCCGACGAGGACGCCACCCGGCTCGGCATCGACCCGGCGGCCCACCGCGACTTCCTCAACGCCTTCTACACCGGCCGCTTTCCGTTCTCCTTCGCCGCCGGCCTGCCGTTCCAGGAGAACCCCGAGACCGGCGACTGCCGGGTCTGCGGCACCCTCGCCGCGCTCGCCGGGCTCGACCGGGCCAGGGCGGACGCGGACCCGCTCGCCATGGACCTCGCCGTCCGGCGCATCCTGATGCTGAACGGGGTGATGATGACTCTGCCGGGCGTGCCGCTGATCTACCTCGGCGACGAACTCGCCCAGGCCAACGACCTCGGCTACCGCGACGTGCCCGCCCACGCGGCCGATGCGCGCTGGGTGCACCGGCCCGTGTTCCCGCGCGAGCGCGTCGACGCCGAGGACGACGGCCCGGAGAGCCGGGTCCGCGACGGCATGCGCGCGCTGATCGCGCTCCGGCAGGCGACGGCGGCCCTCGGCGGCGCGGACCTTGCGGTGATCGAGACCGGCAACCCCCACGTCCTCGCCTTCCGCCGCGGCACGCCCTCGGACCCGCGGGTGATCGTCGCCAACTTCTCGCCGCTGTCGCAACCGGTCGCGGATGGCGGCCTCTTCGCAGGGCTCGCGGCCGATGCGGCCCGCGACGGGCTCGGCGGGGCGCTGGTCGCCCGCACCGGCACGCTCCGGCTGGAGCCCTACGGCTTCCTCTGCCTGGCGCCGGCGTGTTTGCGCGGAGAGGGGTCGCCGGGCGTCAGGTCGGACGGCAGACCCGGACGCTGTCGCCGCCGAACTCGTATCGCTCGCAGGCAAAGCCGTCCCCCGCTTCGCCGGCCGCCGGTGGCGGCAGGATCCGCCCTGGCTCGGCCGGGCCGGAGGCCGGTTCGGACCGCGTTGCGGCCGGCGCGGGCTCGATCTCCGGCGGCGGCCCGACCGGCACCGTTTCCTCGGCGACGTCGCGGATCCCCGGTTCGACGGGGTAGCCGGTGAAGCCGGCGATCTGGTCGGTCTCGCCGGTCCCGCTCTCGCCACCCGGCACGAGCAGGAGGTGAAGGGCGACGAGCGTGCAGACGATCAGGAAGAAGCCTTCCGCGACGACAGAAAAGATCTTGCGCATTGCATGCCTCCTCCCCCGCCGTCGCGTGTCCTGCCTCCCGCAGACAACCCCTTCCCGCCGCAGCCGGTTCCCCCTCGAGCCGGCCGGTGTCAACCATCGCGGCGAGGCGGCGCGGACCTGCAGCCTCAGGGCTCCGAAGCCAAGTTTGTTGGCTGAGGGGGTCTCCCCCTCAACCGCCCCTTCGGGGCACCTTCTCCCCCAAG
>JAWLBM010000047.1:0-36696 GCA_041687675.1 Pleomorphomonas sp.
GAGGAAGCTCCTGACCATGCTCAACGCCATCCTCAGAGACCAGAAAACCTTCGCAGCCTGACCCAGCAGACACAGTTGCCGGCTTTCGCCGGGATGACGCCAGGAGGGGACGCCGAAAGGTGCGCGACACCGGGAGCCGGGCCGACGTCCAGTCGTGAGCGCTACTGCGCCTCGGCGAGGGCGAGGCGGCGGTCGAGGTAATCGCCGCAGCTGTCGATCAGCTCGTCCACCTTCTGGTCGAAGAAGTGGTTCGCGCCCTCGATGATCCTCTGCTCGATGGTGATGCCCTTCTGCATCTTCAGCTTGTCGACCAGGGTCTGCACGTCCTTCTGCGGCACCACCTTGTCCACGTCGCCGTGGATGATGAGGCCGGAGGAGGGGCAGGGGGCGAGGAAGGAGAAGTCGTGCAGGTTGGCCGGCGGCGCGATCGAGATGAAGCCCTCGATCTCCGGCCGGCGCATCAGCAGCTGCATGCCGATCCAGGCGCCGAACGAGAAGCCCGCCACCCAGCAGGAGCGCGCGTCCGGATGGATCGTCTGGACCCAGTCGAGCGCCGAGGCGGCGTCGGAGAGCTCGCCCGCGCCGTGGTCGAAGGCGCCCTGGCTGCGGCCGACCCCGCGGAAGTTGAAGCGCAGCACCGCGAAACCCCGCTCCTTGAACATGTAGAACAGGCGGTAGGCCACCTGGTTGTTCATGGTGCCGCCGAACTGCGGATGCGGATGCAGGATCATCGCGATCGGAGCGGTGCGGGACTTCGCCGGCTGGAACCGGCCCTCGATGCGTCCGGCGGGGCCGTTGAAGATCACTTCGGGCATGTGTCTGTCTGGGCTCTCTCGGCTGATCAGGACAATCCCGTACCCGAATCCTTGACGGAGGGCCGGGCCGGCTCTAAAACCTCTTTAGAACCATTCGAAACTGAAGCTCGCCGCCGCGACGGCCAGCGTTCCACGGAGGACACCTGCACTGGACTGCGCGGGTGTTCGGCGTCAAGAGAAATCGCGTTCGGCGGACGGACTTCAAGAGGGCGCCCCGGTTCTCGATCGAGAATCGTCGGCGCCGGTCCGCACGCCCGGGAGACGAAGCCGGTGGCCGAGGCCATGGAAAGGGTCTATCTCGACTGGAATGCGGGCGCGCCGCTCCGCGCGGAGGTTCGCGCGCGCCTCGTCGAGACCCTCGGCCGCACCGGCAACGCCTCGTCGGTCCACCGCGAGGGCCGCGCGGCCCGGGCGGCGGTCGAGGCGGCCAGGGCCAGCGTCGCCGGCCTCGCCGACCTCGAGCCCGCGGGCGTCACCTTCACCTCTGGCGGCACCGAGGCGAATGTCACCGTCCTTTCGCCCGACTGGACGCTGGACGGCCGCCCGGCCCCGTTCGACCGGCTGCTGAAGTCCGCGGTGGAGCACCCGTCGGTCGCCCGCGGCGGCCGCTTCCCCGCCCATCTCGTCGAGACGATCCCGGTCGACCGCGACGGTGTCGTCGATGTCGCCTGGCTGGAGGCGCGCCTTGGCGCGCTCGCGGCCGAGGGCGGGCGCGTGCTCGTCTCGGTGATGGTGGCGAACAACGAGACGGGCGTCATCCAGCCGATCGCGGCGATCGCGGACGTGGTCCACGGCTTCCGCGGCCTGCTGCACGCCGACGCGGTGCAGGCGGCCGGCAAGGTGCCGCTGGCGCCGGCGGCCGCGGGCGCCGACGTGCTGACCCTCTCGGCGCACAAGATCGGCGGCCCGCAGGGCGTCGGCGCGATCCTGCGCCGGTCGACGCGGCACGCCTTCCCGCCGCTGCTCACCGGCGGCGGCCAGGAGAGCTATGCGCGGGCCGGGACCGAGCCGGTCGCCCTGATCGACGCCTTCGGCCTTGCGGCGACGGCGGCCCGTGACGATTTGAGGCTGGTGGACCGGGTGCGCGCGCGCCGCGACGCCCTCGAGGCGGCGGTCCTCGAAACCGCTCCCGATGCGATCGTCTTCTCGTCCGGGGCGGCGCGGCTGCCCAACACGCTGGCCGTCGCGGTGCCGGGTGTCTCCGCCGAGACGCTGGTGATCGCGCTCGATCTCGCCGGGATCGCCGTGTCGTCAGGCTCGGCCTGCTCGTCGGGCAAGGTGGCGCGGAGCGAGGCCCTCGCCGCGATGGGTCATCCGCCAGATATCGCCGCGGGCGGCGTCCGCGTGAGCCTCGGGCCGACCACCGGCGACGACGCCGTTGCGCGCTTCCGGGAGGCCTTCGCGGCGGCGCTCGCGCGCATGAGGAGGGATCGGGCGACAAGAGCCGCCTGACCATTGGTTCGGAAATTCCCGCGGTCCTTGAAACCGCGGCGGATGGAGAGAGTGATGCCTGCAGTCCGGGAAACCATCGAACAGGTGTCGGCGATCGACGTCGACAAGTACAAGTACGGCTTCTTCACCGAGATCGAGTCGGAACTCGCGCCGAAGGGCCTCGACGAGACCACCGTCCGCTACATCTCGGCCAAGAAGAACGAGCCGGAGTGGCTGACCGAATGGCGCCTCGAGGCCTTCCGCCGCTGGCAGACCATGACGGAGCCGACCTGGGCGCGCGTCGACTATCCGAAGATCGACTTCCAGGACCTCCACTACTACGCCGCGCCGAAGCGGACCGCCGGCCCGAAGAGCCTCGACGAGGTCGATCCGGAACTGCTGCGCACCTATGAGAAGCTTGGCATCCCGCTGAGGGAGCAGGAGCTCCTCGCCGGCGTCGAGAACCCGGACGCGCCGCGCGTCGCGGTCGACGCGGTGTTCGACTCCGTCTCGGTGGTGACCACCTTCAAGAAGGAGCTCGCCAAGCACGGGGTGATCTTCTGCTCGATCTCCGAGGCGGTGCGCGAGCATCCGGACCTCGTGAAGAAGTATCTCGGCTCCGTGGTTCCGACGAGCGACAACTACTATGCGACGCTGAACAGCGCCGTCTTCTCCGACGGATCGTTCGTCTATATCCCCAAGGGCGTGCGCTGCCCGATGGAGCTGTCGACCTACTTCCGCATCAACGAGAAGAACACCGGCCAGTTCGAGCGCACGCTGATCATCGCCGAGGAGGGCTCCTATGTGAGCTACCTCGAGGGCTGCACGGCGCCGAGCCGCGACGAGAACCAGCTCCACGCCGCCGTGGTCGAACTGGTGGCGCTGGACGACGCCGAGATCAAGTACTCGACGGTGCAGAACTGGTACCCGGGCGACGCCGAGGGCCGGGGCGGCATCTACAACTTCGTCACCAAGCGCGGCGATTGCCGTGGCCGCAACTCGAAGATCTCCTGGACCCAGGTCGAGACCGGTTCGGCGATCACCTGGAAGTACCCGAGCTGCATCCTGCGCGGCGACAACTCGCGGGGCGAGTTCTACTCGATCGCGATCTCCAACGGTCGCCAGCAGGTCGACAGCGGCACGAAGATGATCCACCTCGGCAAGAACACCTCGTCGAAGATCATCTCCAAGGGCATCTCCGCCGGCCGGTCGAGCAACACCTACCGCGGCCTCGTCCAAATCGGTCGCAAGGCGAGCGGCGCACGCAACTTCACCAACTGCGACTCGCTGCTGATCGGCAACCGTTGCGGCGCGCACACCGTGCCCTACATCGAGAGCAAGAACGCGTCCGCGGTCGTGGAGCACGAGGCGACCACCTCGAAGATCTCCGACGACCAGATGTTCTATTGCCTCTCGCGCGGGCTCGACGAGGAGGAGGCGATCGCGCTGATCGTCAACGGCTTCGTCCGGGACGTGCTGCAGCAGCTGCCGATGGAGTTCATGGTCGAGACGCAGAAGCTGATCGGCATCAGCCTCGAGGGCTCGGTGGGCTGACGCCCGCCGGCTCCTTTCGCCACCCCTTTTCATCAAGGCCGCCTCCGCCCCGAGGGACGCCGGAGGCCGGCCCATCCGAGGACGACCGCACATGCTTCTCGAAGTCCGCAATCTGCACGCCAGGGTCGGCGACCGCGAGATCCTGAAGGGCATCGATCTCACCATCGAGCCCGGCACGATGCACGCCATCATGGGGCCGAACGGCTCCGGCAAGTCGACGCTGTCCTACATCCTCGCCGGCAAGGAGGACTACGAGGTCACCGAGGGCGACATCCTGTTCGACGGCGAGTCGATCCTCGGGATGGAGCCGAACGAGCGGGCGACCGCGGGCCTCTTCCTCGCCTTCCAGTATCCGATCGAGATCCCCGGCGTCGCCTCGATGACCTTCCTGAAGTCGGCGCTGAACGCAAAGCGCAAGGCCCGGGGCGAGGCCGAGATCTCGACGCCGGAGTTCATGCGGCTGGTGAAGGACGCGGCGGCCCGCCTCGACATCTCCCCGGACATGCTGAAGCGCCCGGTCAACGTCGGCTTTTCCGGCGGCGAAAAGAAGCGCAACGAGGTCTTGCAGATGGCGCTCCTCGAGCCCAAGCTCGCGGTGCTCGACGAGACCGACTCCGGCCTCGACATCGACGCGCTGAAGGTGGTGGCCGAGGGCGTCAACAAGCTGCGCTCGCCGGACCGCTCCTTCCTCGTCATCACCCACTACCAGCGCCTCCTCGACTACATCGTGCCGGACGTGGTGCATGTGCTCTCGGCGGGGCGGATCGTGCGCACCGGAGGGCCGGAGCTGGCGCTGGAGCTCGAGAAGAACGGCTACGCGTCCTACGCCCGCGACGCGGCGTGAGTTCGGAGATGACCGACATGCCCGGACCCACCATCCTGCGCACCCCGGCCGAGGACGCGCTGATCCGGCGCTACCCGGCCGAGCGCCCGGCGCTGCCGGGCGGCGAGGCGGCGGCCGCCGTGCGCGACCGCGCCTTCGGCCGCTTCGAGGTCGCCGGCCTGCCGCACCGCCGGGTCGAGGCCTGGCGCTACACGGACCTCAGGACCAACCTGCGCCAGATCGCGCCCGTCGCCGGCAAGGCCGACGAGGGCCGCATCGCCGCCGTTCCGCCGGTGGTGCCGGGCGACCGCGCCCGCCGGATCGTGGTCGCCAACGGCCGGCTCGTGCCGGCGCTCTCCGACCTCGACGGCTTCGGCGAGGGCGTCCGCGTCCGCTCGTTCGCCGAGGCGCTCGCCGCCGGCGACGAGGTCGCCCTCGCCGCGCTGGAAGGCCCGCTGCTCGCGGGCGACAACGTCGCCGTGTCGCTCAACACCGCCTTCGTCACCGACGGCGTGATGGTGGACATCGCCGACGGGTTCGAACTCGACCGGCCGCTGGAGATCGCCCACGTCACCGACGGGGAGGAGGCCTCCGCGGTCAGCGTGCGCAACGTGATCCGCGTCGGCGCCGGGGCGAGGGCGATGATCATCGAGACCCTCGAGGCGACGCGGCCGCTCGCCCACCAGGTCAACGTGGTGACGGAGATCACCGTCGGCGACCGCGCCGAGGTGGACCACATCCGCCTGCAGCTCGAGCCGGCCGAGGCGCTGTCGCTGACGACGGTGACGGTGGAGATCGGCGAGAAGGCCCGCTTCGAGACCTTCAACGCCGCGCTCGGCGGGGCGATCGCCCGTGCCCAGCTGTTCGCCCGCTTCGCCGGGCGCGGGGCGACCGGGGCCTTCCGCGGCGTCACCATGCTGTCGGGCCGCCGCCACGCCGACACCACGCTGGTGGTGACCCACGACGCGGAGGGTTGCCAGAGCCGCGAGCTCTACAAGGCGGTGGTGGACGACGAGGCGCGCTCGGTGTTCCAGGGCCGCATCAACGTCCCGGCGCACGCGCAGAAGACCGACGCGCGGATGATGACCTCCTCGCTGCTCCTCTCCGAGGGCGCGGAGGCGAACGCCAAGCCGGAGCTCGAGATCTTCGCCGACGACGTGCAGTGCGGCCATGGCGCCACCTGCGGCGCGCTCGACGACGACCTCCTGTTCTACATGATGGCCCGCGGCGTGCCGCGCGAGGAGGCCGAGGCGATGCTGATCGTCGCCTTCCTCGGCGAGGCCATCGACGAGGTGCACTCCGAGGCCGTCCGCGACATGCTGATCCACCGCGTCGAGGACTGGCTGAAACGAAAGGGCTGAGCCAGACGAGCCCGGGCGGCGTATCCTGAAGGTGCGCCGCCCGCCGAAGCCTCCAGCCCGGGACAAGAGCGATGAACGTCGCCACCGCGAACACAACTTACGACGTCGAGGCCGTCCGCCGCGACTTCCCCATCCTGTCGAAGACCGTCTACGGCAAGCCGCTGGTCTACCTCGACAACGGCGCCTCGGCGCAGAAGCCGCAGGCGGTGCTGGACCGGATCATGAAGGCGTACACCGAGGAGTACGCCAATGTGCACCGCGGCCTCCACTTCCTCTCCAACGCCGCGACGGAGGCCTACGAGGAGGCGCGCGAGATCGCCCGCGCCTTCCTCAACGCGGCGAGCACCGAGGAGGTGATCTTCACCCGCTCCTCCACCGAGGCGATCAACCTCGTCGCGGCGAGCTACGGCGGCATGGTTCTCCGGCCCGGCGACGAGGTGATCCTGTCGATCATGGAGCACCACTCCAACATCGTGCCCTGGCACTTCCACCGCGAGCGGAACGGCGTGGTGATCAGGTGGGCGCCGGTGCGCGAGGACGGCTCCTTCGACCTCGAGGCCTTCGAGGGGATGCTCAGCGGGCGGACGAGGATCGTCGCCATCACCCAGATGTCCAACGTGACCGGCGCCGTCGTGCCGATCGCCGAGGTGACGCGGCTCGCCCATGCGGCGGGGGCGAAGGTGCTGGTCGACGGCAGCCAGAGCGCGGTCCACATGCCGGTGGACGTGCGGGCGCTGGACGCCGACTTCTACGTCTTCACCGGCCACAAGGTCTACGGGCCGACCGGCATCGGCGTCCTCTACGGAAAGCGCGACCTCCTCGAGGCTATGCCGCCCTGGCAGGGCGGCGGCGAGATGATCCTCGAGGTGAGCGAGGACCGCGTCACCTACAACGAGCCGCCGCACCGCTTCGAGGCCGGCACCCCGCCGATCGTGCAGGCGATCGGCCTCGGCGCGGCGCTGCGCTACATGGAGGGGCTCGGCCGAGAGGCCATCGCCGCCCACGAGGCGGATCTCAAGGACTATGCGATGGAGCGGCTCGGGGCCATGAACTCGATCCGCATCTTCGGCACCACGCCGGAGAAGGGCGCCATCGTCTCCTTCGAGATGAAGGGGGCGCACGCCCATGACGTCGCCACCATCATCGACCGCTCCGGCGTCGCCGTCCGGGCCGGTACCCATTGCGCGATGCCCCTTCTCGCCCGATATGGTGTGACGTCCACCTGCCGTGCGTCCTTCGGGCTCTACAACACCCGGGACGAAGTCGATAAGCTGGTCGAGGCGCTGCAGAAGGCCGAGACCCTGTTCGGATGATGATCATGAGCGAAGCCCCCGCGACCGAACACGCAGCCGCGACCCCGTCGCAGGCGATTGCGGACGACGAGCTCGCCCGCATCACCGAGGACATCATCGCGGCGCTGAAGACCGTCTACGACCCCGAGATCCCGTCCGACATCTACGAACTCGGCCTGATCTACCGGATCGACATCGACGACGACCGGATGGTCGACATCGACATGACGCTGACCGCGCCGGGCTGCCCCGTGGCCGGCGAGATGCCCGGCTGGGTGGAGAACGCCGTCGGCGCCGTTCCCGGCATCAACGGCGTCACCGTGAACATGGTGTTCGATCCGCCCTGGACCCCGGACCGCATGTCCGAGGAGGCCCAGGTCGCCTTGAACATGTACTGACGATCCGGTCATGATCGGCCCGGCCTTGAACCGGGCGCGTTTCAGGAGACCCGAGGAAATGGCAAGCGTAGCGAGACGGAAACTGGACGTGATCTCCGTGACCGAGGCGGCCGCCGCCCGGGTGCGCGAGATCGTGGAGGGGCGCGAGGGCGCCCTCGGCGTCCGGGTCGGCGTGAAGAACGGCGGATGCGCCGGCATGTCCTACACGGTGGAACTGGCCGGGGAGGCCCGCCCGTCGGACGAGCGGGTGGATGCCCATGGCGCCACCGTCTTCGTCGACCCGAAGGCGGTGCTGTTCCTTCTCGGCACCACCATGGATTTCGAGAGCACGGTGCTGAAGACCGGCTTCGTCTTCCGCAACCCCAACCAGGTGGGCGCCTGCGGCTGCGGCGAGAGCGTCAACCTGAAGCCGGCCGAGGCGTGAGCGGGGCTTCCGCCCGGCGATGAAATCGTTCATGATCCGTTCCGAGGCGCAGCGCGGGAACGGGTCAGATGGCCGACGGCTTTTCCGATTTCCTCGAGGATCTTTTCGGCCCGCTCGGCGGCGTCTCGATGCGCCGCATGTTCGGCGGCCTCGGCATCTGGCGCGACGGGCTGATGTTCGCCCTGGTCGCCGACGATGTCCTCTACTTCAAGGCCGACGAGGAGACCCGGCCCCGCTACGAGGCTGAGGGGTCGGCGCCGTTCTCCTACACATCGAAGACCGGGCGCACCACCATCATGAGCTACTGGCGGTCGCCGGAGCGTCTCTTCGACGAGCCGGACGCGTTCCTCGACTTCGCCAGGGAGGCCTGCGCGGCCGCGGGCCGTGCGGACGCGAAAAAGGCCGCCAAGGCGGCCCGGTCGAGGCGTCGGTCCGGATGAGGCCCGGTCAGGCGACGGTGCGGCGGCTCGGCATCTCGAGATCGATCTCGGTGCAGACCCGGTTCCGGCCGGTGCGCTTGGCAAGGTAGAGCGCGCTGTCGGCCCGCTCGACGATCGTCTGCACCGTGTCGCCCGGCCGGAAGGTGGAGACGCCGATCGAGATGGTGATGTAGCCGAGGTTCTCGCCGGTGGAGCGCTTCACCAGTTCCTTCGACATGACCGCCACGCGGATGTGGTCGGCCACGGTCAGCGCATGCTCGAGGTTGGTGCGCGGCAGGATGATCCCGAACTCCTCGCCGCCGTAGCGGCAGGCGATGTCCTGGCCCTTGACGTTCTGCCTCACCGCCAGGCCGACGAGCCGCAGGACCTGGTCGCCGGTCTGGTGGCCCCAGGTGTCGTTGAAGTTCTTGAAGTGGTCGATGTCGGTGATGAGGAGCGAGAAGGGCTCCTTGGCGTCGTTCGCCTGCGCCACCGCCCGCTCGATCGACTGGTCGAAGTGCTTTCGGTTGGCCAGCGTCGTCAGCTCGTCGGTGAGGCTCTCGTAGCGGATGGCGTCGAGGCTCTCCTGCAGCTCGGCGATCTGCTTGCGGCTCTCGGCGAGCTGCGCCTCGAGATGGCGGTTGGTGGACTCGGTGGCGCGGGTCGCGGCGATCAGCGACTGCACGATGCCTGCGACCGTGCTGGAGTCCGTGGTGGCGGCGAGCTGCGAGGAGGCGCCCGAGAGCGACTCGCAGTATTGCGCGTTGGCGTTGATGGTCCGCTCCATCACCCCGACCACCTGGTCGATCTCGCTGGCGATGCGGCCGCCGACCTCCTCGATGCGGTCGCCGAGGCGCGAGGGCGCCAGGAACTGGCTGTAGACCGCGTAGACCTCGTCCGGGGTGATGCGGCCGCGGGCGCGCAGGATGTCGTTGACCGCCTTGTTCAGCGAGTGATTGAACCCGGCGCAGTAGGTGTACCAGAGCTCGTAGTTGCGCGGATAGGCGGCGATCTCGTTGCGGCGGAGTTGGCCGATGGCCGCCTCGCCGTATCCGATCGTCCGCTGGAATTCCTCGCGCTGACTCATGCGTGCCCCGCGGATTGGCTCTCGAAAACTCCGCGACACATTATCGGTTCGCTATGAACATGACGTTAAGTCGCACGACTATGAAGTTGATGGGGGATTAACATTCCAAATGCGGCGCCGTCTGCGCGGCGCTTTGGTCATTGAGCCGGATCACCGTGAAGGGCGCGACTCCGGCGTTTTTCGCGGCCGGATCCCACGTCGTCGCTGCAGTCCCGGTGGCCAGGGCCGGGCGCCGGTCCGGGGATGTCCGCAAGGAATTCGGGAATGTCCTCGTCGGGCCGGCCCTGAAACGAAACGGCCCGGCTAAGAGCCGGGCCGGGTGGGTCAGGAGGCCTGCTTGACGGCCCGGACGGGCCTCAGCAGGAAGGCGGGCACGTGGTCGCCGAGGCCCACGACGGCGGGACCGTCGTCGGCGTCGCGACGCGGGCGCCTGTCGCCGCGGCCGGGCTGCTGGCCCCTGGCCTCGCGGCGCGGCCGCTGGTCGGCCTCGTGGCGCTGCGGCTCCTGGCGCTGGGGCTCCTGGCGCTGGGGCTGCGGGCGGCGGGCCTCCTGGGGCTGCGCCGGGGCCGCGGCGGCCGGGGCCGGGGCGGGAGGCGGCGCAGCCTCTCCGGCCGGTTCCGCGGCGCGGCGCGGCGTGCGGCGCGAGCTTGCCCGCGGGGCATCGTCCTCGGAGCGCGACGGACGCTCGGTCCGGCCTCCGCGGCGGGCGCCGCGCGGCGCCTCGCCGGCGGCGGCCGGCTTGCCGCGGCCGCGGCGGCGGGCGCCGGCCTCGTCGAAGTTCGGCTTGTCGCCGATCCACTCCACGTCGTCGCCGGTCAGCTTCAGGATGGCGGCGAGATGCTTGCCGTCCTCGGGCGTCACCAGGGTGATCGCGGTGCCGGAGCGGCCGGCGCGGCCGGTCCGGCCGATGCGGTGGACGTAGTCCTCCGGGTGGATCGGGACGTCGTAGTTGTAGACGTGGCTGACGTCCGGGATGTCGAGCCCGCGGGCGGCGACGTCCGAGGCGATCAGCAGCGTCAGCGAGCCCTTCTTGAAGGCGTCCAGCGTCGCCATCCGGGCGCGCTGGTCCATGTCGCCATGCAGCGCGCCGACGTTGAAGCCGTGCTTCTCGAGGCTTCGGAACAGCACCGCGACGTCGCGCTTGCGATTGCAGAAGACGATCGCGTTCTTCAGGTCCTCGGCGGCCCCGATGAGGTCGCGCAGGGTCTGGCGCTTGGCGAAGTCGTCGGCGTCGGTGCCGACGAAGCGCTGCATCACCGATTTCACCGTGGTGGCGGGCCTTGATACCTCCACCTTGACCGGGTCGTTCAGGAAGCTCTCGGTCAGGCGGCGGATCTCCGGCGGCATGGTGGCCGAGAAGAACAGCGTCTGGTGCTGCTTGGTGATGAGCTTGCAGATCCGCTCGATATCCGGGATGAAGCCCATGTCGAGCATGCGGTCGGCCTCGTCGATGACGAGGATCTCGACGCCGTTGAGAAGCAGCTTGCCGCGCTCGAAATGGTCGAGCAGGCGGCCCGGCGTGGCGATCAGCACGTCGACCCCGCGCGACAGCTTCCGGTCCTGCTCGTCGAAGGAGACGCCGCCGATCAGCAGGGCCACGGTCAGCTTCTGGTTTACGCCATACTTGATGAAGTTCTCCTCGACCTGGGCAGCGAGTTCGCGCGTCGGCTCGAGGATCAGGGTGCGCGGCATGCGCGCCCGGGCGCGACCCTTCTCGAGAAGGGTCAGCATCGGCAGGACGAAGCCTGCGGTCTTGCCGGTGCCGGTCTGGGCGATGCCGACCACGTCGCGGCCGGAGACCGCGTGCGGAATGGCCTGGGCCTGGATCGGGGTGGGTTGCGTATATCCTGCAGCCTCGACGGCGGCCAGGACCTTGTCGCTGAGTCCGAGATCGGAAAATTTCATGTCGATTGGGCGATCTATCCAGTTCGGCATCCTGCGGCGCCTTGGCGGCGGGATGAACAAAGGGGTCGGCCTCTATCGGAGAGCCGACGCTCGTGCATTACAAATACGGTCGGGGGCTGTTCTGTCAATGGTGGCCGACCGAAATAGCGGACCATTTCTAGCATTTCTGCCCTGCGTGGCGGGAATTGCACATGTTCCGCGGTCGTCCGCCGGCAAATGATCGCCGGTCCGGTGGTCCGCGCCACGCCGCGACTTGCACCGCCGGGGCGACCGCCAGTCGAGCGGCTACTCCGAGATGCCCTCAACACGATGCGAATGCAGTTCGCGGATGTCGATATACGAACATATCCGATCCCGTCCTCTTCGTTCCGCTGCTCGCGCCAAAACTGGACCTCGGCGCCGACAGGGCCGCGGCGGAGAAACCGGGTGATCGCCACCTCGGGGCGGGATCCTCGCCGCGCCGTGCCGGCGACCAGACCGCGTCGTGCGGCCGGCGGCCGGCGACATCGGAAGGGAACACGTCCGCCGGGCCCCGAAGCGCCTCTACGGTCGCGACCGTTTCAGCGTTGCCGGGCAGTAACAACCGGATGACAAGCGCGTGATGTAGGCCCATATAACGATTCCATGAAGATCCGTTCGTGAAGAGCCCCCGTAATAAGCAGGTGGATGGGGGAACCATCGCCCACGAGAGGAACATTTTATGAGAATTATCCGTACCGTCATGGCCGCCGCCGCTGCACTCACCATTGTCGGTGCCGCCAATGCCGCCGAGAAGAACATTGTCGAGACCGCCGTGGACGCGGGCTCGTTCTCGACGCTGGTTGCCGCGGTGCAGGCCGCCGGGCTCGTCGACACGCTGAGCGGAGAGGGCCCCTTCACCGTGTTCGCCCCGACCGACGAAGCCTTCGCCAAGCTGCCGGCCGGCACGGTCGAGGATCTCCTGAAGCCGGAGAACAAGGACAAGCTGGTCTCGATCCTCACCTACCACGTGGTGCCCGGGAAGGTGATGTCCTCCGACCTCGCCGGCAAGGAGACCATGGCGACGACCGTGCAGGGCTCCGAGGTCGACATCAACGCCATCAACGGCGTGACGGTGGACGGTGCCAATGTGGTGACCGCCGACGTGGAGGCCTCCAACGGCGTCATCCACGTGATCGACGCGGTGATCATGCCGGAGGGCTGATCCCGCCCTTCTCGCATGTCCGATCGTGGCGCCGGTCCCTGGAGGGGCCGGCGTCACGTCGTTTCCGTCAGGCTCCGCCGCCGATGATGATTCCCGCGGCGAGCACCAGGCCGCCGCCCAGCACCACCTGGAAGGTCGCCCTCAGGAAGGGGGTCTCCATGAAGCGGTTCTGGATCCAGACGATCGCCCACAATTCCAGGAAGACCACGACCATGGCGATGATGGTCGCCGTCCAGAAGTCGGGGATGAGGTAGGGCAGGGCGTGGCCGAGGCCGCCGAGGGTGGTCATCACGCCGGAGGCGAGGCCCCGTTTCCAGGGCGCGCCCCGGCCGGAGAGCCGCCCGTCGTCGTGCGCCGCCTCGGTGAAGCCCATCGAGATGCCGGCGCCCACCGAGGCCGAGAGGCCGACGAGGAAGGTGGTCCACGGGTCCTGCGTCGCAAACGCGGTGGCGAAGATCGGCGCCAGCGTGGACACCGAGCCGTCCATCAGCCCGGCAAGGCCCGGCTGCACCCAGGTCAGCACGAACTGCCGCCGCGCCGCGAGGTTCTCCTCCTCGCCGCGGCCCTCGCCGAGATGCTCCTCGGTCAGCCTCCTGGCGACCTTCTGGTGCCCGGCCTCGGCGGCGGCGAGATCGCCGAGCAGGCGGCGGGTGTCGGCGTCGGTGGAGCGGGAAGCGGCGGCGACGTAGAAGTCTTGCGCCTGGCGCTCCATGTCGGCCGCCTCCGAGCGGATCCGGTCGAGGCCGAGGTTTTCCACCAGCCAGACCGGCTTGCGGGTGTAGAAGTCGGCGACGTGCTCGCGGCGGATCGGCACCACGAAATCGCCGAAGCGGCGCTGGTAGAGGTCGATGAGCCGGCGCCGGTGCTGGTCCTCCTCCGCCGCCATGCCGTCGAACAGCGCCGCCGAGTTGGGATACTCGGGCCTGAGCCGGGCGGCGTAGGCGGCGTAGATCCGCCCGTCCTCCTCCTCGGACGAGATCGCGAGCGCCAGGATCTCCTTCTCGGAGAGATCGGCGAAGCGTCTCCTGGCGCCGAAGCCGGGCAGGGCAAGTTGGAGGACCATGGCTCGGGAGTTCCTAGTTTAGACTCATTCCAATTAACGCCCGCCCGGCCGCGGCGCAAGCCTCGGGGCGGCGAGCCTTTCGCCGCCGCCGCGCGCTGCGCAGGACGCCGGTCATCCGCGCTCCGTCTCGCCCTCGAGCGCCCGGCGGATCCGCCGGAGGATCACCCCGCGGGCGCGGTCGTCGGCCGCCCCGGCGAGTTCGTCCTCGAGGTCGAGGATCAGCGACTGGAGGTCGTTGTGCCAGTCGCGCCGGCCGCTCTGGACCGGGTCGATGCGCGGCGGCGGTGCCGCCTCGGAGATGTCCTCCACCCCGTCGGCCAGCAGCCGGTAGGCCGAATCGAGGCTCGGCACGCGGACCCGGTCGGCGCCGATCCCGTCGGCGAGCCGCGCCTTCAGCCCCTCGATCGCCGGCTCCTCGCCGTGGACCAGGAAGACGTTGCCGAGGATCGGCCGGCGGGCCATCACCCAGCGGGCGAGTTCCGGCCCGTCCGCATGGCCGGAGTAGAGGTCGAGCATGCGGATGCGGGCCCGCACGTCGATCTCCTCGCCCTGGATCTTCACCGTCGACGCGCCGTCGGCGAGGATGCGGCCGAGCGTGCCCTGGGCCTGGTAGCCGACGAGGAGCACTGTGCCCTCGTCGCGCCACAGCCAGTTCTTCAGCCGGTGCCGGATCCGGCCGGCCTCGCACATGCCGCTGGCGGCGATGACCACATGGAAGCCGTGCAGGAAGTCGAGCGCCTTCGACTGCTCGACGCTCTCGGTGAAGCGCACGTTCCTGGCCTGCATGGCGCGGGTGACCAGATGCCCGTTCTCCATCTCGCGGGCGTGGCGGCGGAAGATCTGGCTCGCCCGCGTCGCCAGCGGCGAATCGATGATCACCGGAATGGTCGGGATCTCGCCCTCGTCCATCAGGTGGACGAGGTCGGCGAGGAGTTCCTGCGTCCGTTCCACCGCGAAGGAGGGGATGATCAGCGCCCCGTTCGGATGCATGGCCGCCTTCACCTCGGCCCGCAGCGCGCCGCGGCGGCGGGCGTCGGTGACGTCCTGCCGGTCGGTGTCCCCGTAGGTGCTCTCGCAGACGACATGCGCCCATCCCGACGGCGCCTCCGGGTCCGGCTGCAGCAGCTTGTGGCCAGGGCCGATGTCGCCGGAGAACAAGAGGCGCATGGTGCCGCCGGGCGCCACCGCCTCCATCTCGATAGAGGCGGACCCGAGGAGGTGCCCGGCGTTCCAGAAGCGGATGCGGACGCCGGGGGCGAGCTCCTGCCAGGCCTCCAGGTCCACCGCCCGGAACTGCGTGAGCGCCAGCATCGCGTCCGCCGACGTATAGATCGGCTCGACCTCGGCGCCGCGGTTGCGCCGGCGGTTGCGGCGGTTGAGCTGCTCGACCTCGTATTCCTGGATGTGGCCGCTGTCCGGCAGCATCACGCCGCAGAGATCCACCGTGGCCCGGGTCGCGAAGATCGGGCCGCCGTAGCCGGCCTTGACCAGCTTCGGGAGCAGGCCCGAGTGGTCGATGTGGGCGTGGGTCAGGACCACCGCATCGATCGTGCCGACCTCGAAGGGGAAGGGGCGGTAGTTGAGCTCCTTCTCCGTCTTGGAGCCCTGGAACAGGCCGCAATCGACGAGGACGCGCGAGCCGTTGGCCTCGACCATCATGGAGGAGCCGGTGACGGTGCGGGCGGCGCCGAAGAAGCGCAGGATCGGGTCGGCGGTCATGGCGCGGGCGCTCCGGGCAGGGGAATGTGGACGGGCGGGGCGAACAGCAGGACGAGCGCGCCGGCGGCGACGGCGATCGCGCCGACCGCGAACACCGGAATCCCCACGCGGGAGCCCCCCACCCATTCGGCCATGGCCGCCTTGGCGACGGTGTTCACGGCGGCGGCGATGCCGATCGCGGTCGCCGCGGTGGTCACGGTCGGCTGCCCGCGGGCGAACTGGGCCATGGAGATGGTCACCGCGTCCACGTCCGCGATCCCCGACACGGCGGCGACGACGTAGACGCCGCTGCTGCCGATCCAGTCGTGCACCACCTCGGTGGCGAGCAGCACCAGGGCGATGAACAGCGACAGCTTCAGGATGGTCGCAAGGTCCAGCGGATTGTTGATCTCGAGCTTCGGCCGGGCCTGGTCGCCGGCGCCGCGCATCAGCAGCGCCGCGGCGAGGCCGAGCACCGCAGCGGCGGCGGCCAGCGGCAGGGCGAGGACGGGGACGAGGTCGCGGTTGAGCAGGCCGGCCACCACGCCGACCCGGATCACCATCACCATCCCGGAGGCGAGAATGCCGGCCGACAGCAGCCGCCCGGATCCGGGATGCCCCCGCGCGAGGCGCGCAAGCGTCAGCGTCGTCGCCGTCGAGGAGGCGAGGCCGCCGGCAAGGCCCGCCATGACGACCCCGAGGCGCTCGCCGAACAGGCGCACCGCGAAGTAGCCGCCGAAGGAGATCGCCGCCATCAGGATCGCCAGCACCCAGACCTGGGTCGGGTTGATGGCGCCCCAGGGATCGACCGGCCGGTCGGGCAGCACCGGCAGCAGCAGGAAGGTCATCGCCAGCAGGATCAGGCCGGCGCGGATCTCGATCCATGTGAGGCTGCGAACCCACCCGTGCAACTGCTCGCGCAGCGCCAGCAGCACAGTCATGGCCACCGCCGCGGCCACGGCGACGCGGATCTCGCCGATCACCGCGAAGGCGCCGAGGCCGAAGGTGGCGAGGCCGGCCACCACCGAGGTCACCGAGAAGTTCCGTTGCTCGCGGGCCTCGAGGTAGTGGAAAACGGTGAAGGCGGCCGAAAAGCCGATGAACATCAGCCCGAGCGTCACCTCGCCGAGGCGCGTCGACAGCGTGGCGGAGATCCCGCCGAGCAGGCCGGCGAGGGCGAAGGTCCGGAAGCCGGCCGCCCGTTGGCGGTCCATCTCGTCACGGGTCTGCCAGCCGCGCTCGAGCCCGACGAGCAGGCCGATCGACAGCGCGGTGGCGAGGCGGCGGAGCAGATCCTCTTCACTCATGCGGTTAACTGAAACCCGTTGCGGCAACTGCGCAAGGGCGGGCGATTGCGGAGATCCGGGCGGTGCGGGGTGCGGCCCCCTCGCGCCCGGGGCCGGAACGCGCTAGTGAAGGGCATGTTCGCCGTGGTGATCCCGACCCTGGACGACGAGGAGCCTCTCGCCCTCACCCTCGCCGCACTCGTGCCCGCGGCGGCGGAGGGGATCGTGCGCGAGGTGGTCGTGGTCGACGGCGGGTCCTCCGACCGGACCCGCGACGTGGCGGATGCCACCGGCTGCGCCGTCGTCGAGGCCGGCGGGCCGCGGGGCGCCCGGCTCGCCGCCGGGGCGGCGGGCGTAACCCGCGGCGACTTCCTGCTGTTCCTCCGGCCCGGCGTGATTCTCGACCCCCGCTGGGAGATCGAGGCGGCGGTGTTCGCGGAGCGGGCGACGCGCGCCGGCCTCGCCGATCGCCGCGCCGCCGTATTCCGCTTCGCGCTCGACGACATCGGCGCTGCGGCGAGGCTGCGGCAGGGCGCGGTGTCGGTCGCGGGGCGGATCACCGGGCTGCCGCATGCGGCGCAGCCGCTGATCGTCTCGCGCCGCCTCTACGCCAGCCTCGGCGGCCACCGGCCGCTGGACGCGCTGGAGGACGTCGACCTCGTCCGCCGCATCGGCCGCGGCCGGATCGTGCGGCTGCGCGCGGCCGGGACCCTCGTGCCGGGGCGCGTGTCTCTCGGCGCCCCGGGCGCGGTGCCGCGGATCCGCCGCGCGCTCGGCCGCGGCCTCGCCGCCCTGCCGCTGCCGACGCACCTGCTCGCCCGCCTGCACGGCTGACGAGGTTCAGGCTCCCCGGAGCTTGCCGCGCCTCAGGTGCTCGTCGAGCCGGGGCATGATCTCCACGAAGTTGCAGGGCATGTGCCGGTAGTCGAACTGCGGCTCCAGGATGCCGTCCCAGGCGTCCCGGCACGCCCCCGGCGAGCCCGGCAGCACGAAGACGAAGGTGGTGCCGACGAGCCCCGCCGTCGCCCGCGATTGGATCGTCGAGGTGCCGATCTTGTCGTAGCTGATCCGGTGGAAGAGGACGGAGAAGCCGTCCATCCGCTTGTCGAACAGCGGCTCGACCGCCTCGACGGTGACGTCGCGGCCGGTGAAGCCGGTCCCGCCCGTGGTGACGACGGCGTCGACGCCCTCGTCGCCGGCGAAGCGCCTGACGGCGCCGGCGATCTCCTCCCGGTCGTCGCGCACGATGGCGCGGCCGGCGAGGAGATGCCCGGCCGCCTCGATGCGCGCCGCGAGGGTGTCGCCGGAGCGGTCGTCGGCGGCGGTGCGGGTGTCGGACACCGTCACCACGGCGAATCGCACCGGGATGAAGGGCCGGCTGTCGTCGATGCGGGAGGCGCTCATCGTCGGTCCTCGTCTTGATCCTCGTCGCCGTTGATCTACCCTCGCCGCGCGGTCGGGAACAGGGGGGCGGCGCGGATGGACTGGTGGCAGGGCATCGACGCCTATTGCGAGCGGACGGGCCCGGAGTTCTGGGCGGAGCCGCTCAACGCCGTCACCAACGCCGCCTTCCTCCTCGCCGCGCTCTATGGCGCCTGGCTCGCGCGGCGGACCGCGGACCCCTGGCTCGGCGGTCTCGCCGCCGTCGCGGCGGCGGTCGGCGTCGGCTCCTTCCTCTTCCACACCTTTGCGACCCGCTGGGCGGGCCTTGCCGACGTGATCCCGATCGCCCTCTTCATCGCCTTCGGCTTCGCCCTGGTGATGGTGCGCCGCGTCGGGCTGCCCTGGTGGGGCGCGGTCGTCGCCACGGCGGCCTTCATGGGCGTCTCGCCCTTCGTGGAGGGCCTCCTGCGACCCGTCATGGGCTCCTCGGCCGGCTATGCGCCGGCCTTCCTGGCGATGCTCCTCGTCGGCAGCGGCCTCTTCGCCGCCGGGCGGGACGGGGCGGCGACGCTGGTCTCCGCCTCGCTGGTGTTCGGCCTGTCGCTGACGATGCGGATGGCGGACGAGCCCTTCTGCCCGGTCGTTCCCTCGGGGACCCACTTCCTCTGGCACGTCCTCAATGCCGTGGTGCTGGCGCTGGTGATCCGCGCCGCCGCGCGCCGGTCGCCGGCGCGGCGCTGAGCTCAATCGGTTCGAAGCCGCGCTCCGCCGCTTCCGGCCGCCGAGTCCCGCTGCTATCAAGGCCGGACCCGAGGAGGCAAGACGAATGAGCGACGACAGGCTGGCCGGCGACGCGCTGAACGAGGCGGCGCTGTTCTTCCACCGCGAACCGACGCCGGGCAAGCTCGAGATCCGGCCGACCAAGCCGCTCGGCAACCAGCGCGACCTGGCGCTCGCCTACTCGCCGGGCGTCGCCGCGCCCTGCATGGAAATCGCCCGCGACCCCTCCGCCGCGGCCCTCTACACCGGCCGGCAGAACCTCGTCGCCGTGGTGTCCAACGGCAGCGCCGTGCTCGGCCTCGGCAACATCGGCCCGCTCGCCTCCAAGCCGGTGATGGAGGGCAAGGCCGTGCTCTTCAAGAAGTTCGCCGGCATCGACGTGTTCGACATCGAGATCGACGCCTCGACGGTGGACCGTGTGGTCGACGTCGTCTCGGCGCTGGAGCCGACCTTCGGCGGCATCAACCTCGAGGACATCAAGGCCCCCGAGTGCTTCGAGATCGAGGACCGCCTGCGCGAGCGGATGGCGATCCCCGTCTTCCACGACGACCAGCACGGCACGGCGATCATCGTCGGCGCGGCGGTGACGAACGCGGTGGAACTCGCCGGCAAGCGGCTGGACCGGATCAAGGTGGTCGCCTCCGGCGCCGGCGCCGCGGCGCTCGCCTGCCTCAACCTGCTGCTGACGCTCGGCGTCAAGCGGGAGAACGTCTTCGTCTGCGACATCGAGGGCGTCGTCTACGAGGGCCGCGAGGTGCTGATGGACCGCTGGAAGGCGGCCTACGCCCAGACGACCGACGCGCGCACCCTCGCCGAGGTGATCGGCGGCGCCGATGTCTTCCTCGGCCTCTCGGCCGGCGGCGTGCTGAAGCCCGACATGGTGGCGCGGATGGCGGAGAAGCCGCTGGTGCT
This sequence comes from Pleomorphomonas sp., assembly GCA_041687675.1. Classification (GTDB taxonomy): domain Bacteria; phylum Pseudomonadota; class Alphaproteobacteria; order Rhizobiales; family Pleomorphomonadaceae; genus JAWLBM01. Next base: position 19,815 of record JAWLBM010000047.1, read on the forward strand.
GGCGCTCGCCAACCCGAACCCGGAGATCCTGCCGGAGGACGCGCTCGCCGTTCGCCAGGACCTGATGATCTGCACCGGCCGCTCCGACTATCCGAACCAGGTCAACAACGTCCTCTGCTTCCCCTACATCTTCCGCGGCGCGCTGGACGTCGGCGCCACCACCATCAACGAGGCGATGAAGCGGGCCGCCGTGGAGGCGATCGCCCGCCTCGCGCGGGAGGAGCCGTCGGACGTGGCGGCGCGCGCCTACGGCGGCGAGAGCAGCACCTTCGGTCCGACCTACCTGATCCCGTCGCCCTTCGACAACCGGCTGATCCTGCGCATCGCGCCGGCCGTCGCGCGGGCGGCGATGGAGAGCGGCGTCGCCGCGCGGCCGATCACCGACTTCCCGGCCTACATGGACCGGCTGAACCGCTTCGTGTTCCGCTCCGGGCTGATCATGAAGCCGGTGATCGCCGCGGCGAAGGGGCGCAAGACCCGCGTGATCTACGCCGACGGCGAGGACGAGCGGGTGCTGCGCGCCGCCCAGGTGGTGCTGGAGGACGACCTCTGCGTGCCGATCCTGATCGGCCGCCCCTCGGTGATCGAGGCGCGCTGCGAGCGCTACGGCCTCAAGATCCGCCCCGGCCGCGACTTCGGCTTCGTCAACCCCGAGGACGACCCGCGCTACCGCGACTACGTCGACCTCTACTTCGATCTGGTCGGCCGCAAGGGCGTGACGCCGGAGGCGGCGCGGACGGTTGTGCGCACCAACTCCACCGTGATCGCCGCGCTGGCGCTGCGCCGCGGCGAGGCCGACGCCATGCTGACCGGGCTGGAGGGCCGCTTCCTCAAGCACGTGCGCGACATCCGCAACATCATCGGGCTCTGCCCCGGGGTCGAGGACTTCTCGGCGCTGTCGATGCTGATCTCCGACCGCGGCACGCTGTTCCTGACCGACACCTATGTGACCGAGCGCCCGAGCGCCCGCGAGATCGCCGAGACCACCCGCCTCGCCGCCGCCGAGATCCGCCGCTTCGGCATCACCCCGCGGGCGGCGCTGCTGTCCTCCTCCAACTTCGGCTCGCTCGACTGCGACAGCGCCGTCGCCATGCGCGAGGCGCTGGAGATCCTGGGGCGCGAGGCGCCGGACCTGGAGGTGGACGGCGAGATGCACGGCGACGCGGCGCTTTCGCCGGAGGTGCGCGCCCGGGTGATGCCGCACGCGCGCCTGACCGGCGAGGCGAACCTCCTCGTCTTCCCCACGCTGGACGCGGCGAACATCACTCTCTCGGTGCTCAAGGTGGCCTCCAACGCGCTTCACGTCGGCCCGATCCTGCTCGGCGCCGCCAGGCCCGCCCACGTCCTCACCCCGAGCGTCACCAGCCGCGGCATCGTCAACATGAGCGCCTTCGCCGCCGCGGGGGTGTGAGGGGGGCGTCCGGGAGCAGCCGCAGGATACGGGACTGGCCGGGAGACCGGCCCGAACACATCCCCGCTCCGCCGCTTGCCGCCCCGGTCGGGCGCCGCTATAAGCCGCGCGGATCGATTTCCGCCGGGCGGTGCCCGGCTCCAACCCCCTTCGACGGAAGAGACCGATGGCGATCGAACGCACCTTCTCCATGATCAAGCCGGACGCGACCCGGCGGAACCTCACCGGCGCGATCACCGCCAAGCTCGAGGAGGCGGGCCTCAGCGTCGTCGCCTCCAGGCGCGTATGGATGTCCCGCCGCCAGGCCGAGGGCTTTTACGCGGTCCACAAGGGCCGGCCCTTCTTCGACGAACTGGTCGAGTTCATGTCCTCCGGCCCGACCGTGGTGCAGGTGCTCGAGGGCGAGAACGCCATCGCCAGGAACCGCGAGGTGATGGGCGCGACCAACCCGGCCAACGCCGCCGAGGGCACCATCCGCAAGCTGTTCGCCCTGTCGATCGGCGAGAACTCCGTGCACGGCTCCGACGCCCCGGAGACCGCCGCCGAGGAGATCGCCTACTGGTTCTCCGGGACCGAGATCGTCGGCTGACGCAGAGCCGGACCGCGCGTGACCCGCCCGTCCGCCCCGCCCGGGGCGGGCGGGCTTTCCATGTCCGTGCCGCCGCGCCGCGCCGTGGGGGAGGGAGGCCCCGGGGCGCCGCGGCCGTCCCTCGACGCCGCCCGCGGGCGGCGGTAATGTCGGCGGCATGAACGCCCCTCCGTCCCTCCGCACCGGGCATTCCGCCTGCCCGCACGACTGCCCCTCCACCTGCGCGCTCGACGTGGAGGTGATCGACGGCCGCAGCATCGGGCGGATCCGCGGCGCGCCCGACAACGCCTACACGGCCGGGGTGATCTGCGCCAAGGTGGCCCGCTACGCCGAGCGCATCCACTCGGACGCCCGCCTCCTCAAGCCGCTGCTGCGCACCGGGCCGAAGGGCTCCGGCCAGTTCCGCGAGGTCGGCTGGGAGGAGGCGCTGGACCGGGTGGCGGAGGCCTTCCTCGCGGCGGAGCGGCGGCACGGGGCCGAGGCGGTCTTCCCCTACTATTATGCCGGCACCATGGGCCTCGTGCAGCGCGACGGCATCCACCGCCTGCGCCACGCCAAGCGCTACTCCCGCCAGTTCGACACCATCTGCACCAACCCCGCCTGGACCGGCTGGATCGCCGGGACCGGCCGGCTCGCCGGCCCCGATCCGCGCGAGATGGCGCTCGCCGACTGCGTCGTCATCTGGGGCACCAACGCGGTCGCGACCCAGGTCAACGTGATGACCCACGCGGTGAAGGCGCGAAAGACGCGGGGCGCGAAGATCGTCGCCGTCGACGTCTACGAGACCGAGACCGTGCGGCAGGCCGACATCGGGCTGGTACTGCGGCCGGGCACCGACGCGGCGCTCGCCTGCGCGGTCATGCACGTCGCCTTCCGCGACGGCCATGCGGACCGCGACTATCTCTCCCGCTTCGCCGACGCCCCGGAGGAACTGGAGGCGCATCTCCGTACCCGCACGCCCGAATGGGCGGCGGCAATCACCGGCCTGTCGGTGGGGGAGATCGAGGCCTTCGCCCTTCTGGTCGGCACCACGAAACGGACCTTCTTCCGCCTCGGCTACGGCTTCACCCGCAGCCGCAACGGCACGGTGTCCATGCACGCGGCCTCCTCGATCGCGGTGGTGCTCGGCTCGTTCCAGCACGAGGGCGGCGGGGCCTTCCACAACAACGGGGCGATCTACGGCCTCAACAAGACGATGATCGAGGGCAGCGACGCGCTCGACCGCCGGACCCGCCAGCTCGACCAGAGCCGCATCGGCGCGGTGCTCACCGGCGATCCCGAGGCGCTCGGCGGCGGCCCGCCGGTGACGGCGATGCTGATCCAGAACACCAACCCGATGACGGTCGCGCCCGAGCAGGAGAAGGTCCGCCGCGGCTTTGCCCGCGACGACCTCTTCGTCTGCGTCCACGAGCAGTTCATGACCGACACCGCCCGGATGGCCGACGTGGTGCTGCCGGCGACCATGTTCCTGGAGCACGACGACATCTACAAGGGCGGCGGCCACCAGTATGTGCTGTTCGGGCCGAAGCTGGTCGAGCCGCCCGGCGAGGCGCGGGAGAACCATGTCGTCCACGTCGAGCTCGCCCGCCGCCTCGGCGCCGAGCACCGCGGCTTCGCCATGTCGCCGCGCGAGCACGTCGACTGGATGCTGCGCAACTCCGGGATGGGCTCGCTTGAAGAGCTGGAGGCGAAGCGCTGGCTCGACTGCCAGCCGGACTTCCGCAAGGCCCATTTCCTCGACGGCTTCGCCTACCCGGACGGCCGCTTCCGCTTCAAGCCGGACTGGGCGCGGGTGAAGGCGCCGAACGCCGGCCCGATGGGCCCCTGGGAGGACATGCCCGCGCTGCCGGACTTCTGGCCGGTGATCGAGGCGGCGGACGAGACGCACCCCTTCCGCCTCGTCACCGCCCCGGCGCGCTCCTTCCTCAACACCACCTTCGTCGAGACGCGCAGCTCGAAGGCCCGCGAGGGCCGGCCGACGCTGAAGATCCACCCGGACGACGCCGCCGCGCTCCACCTCGCCACCGGCGACGCGGTGGTGGCCGGCAACGCCCGGGGCGCGGTGGAGCTGGCGGCGGAGGTCTTCGCCGGGCTGAAGCGCGGCGTGGTCGTCGCCGAGGGGATCTGGTGGAACGACGCCCACGCCGGCGGCCGCGGCATCAACACCCTCACCGGCGCCGACCCCGTCGCCCCCTACGGCGGCGCCGCCTTCCACGACACCAAGGTATGGATCCGGCGAGGGTAGGGGCCGGCCGGGGCGGCCTCCGCCCGCGGCGCGCCCCTCATCCGCCCTTCGGGCACCTTCTCCCCGGGGGGGAGAAGGAAAATGGATGCGGCCGCCCCGCTTCTCCCCATGCTCCGGTCCGCGTCCACTTCGGGGAGACGAACAGCCGCGTGCCGGCACTCCCCCTTCTCCCCGCCGGGGAGAAGGTGCCCCGAAGGGGCGGATGAGGGGCGCGCGCCCTCCGCAAGCACACCGCTGCCATTTTCCCCGGCCGGAAGCCCCCCGCCCGATCCCGCCGGTGACACCCGCGGCGGTCTCTGCTAGGAACCCGGCGTCGTCGTCGTCGTGAAGCCAGCATGACTCCCGTCCATCTCCTCCTGGTCGCCGCCGGCGGTGCGGCCGGGTCGGTCTGCCGGCATCTCGTCGGGCTCGCGGCGCTGAGGCTCCTCGGGGCGGGGTTTCCGTGGGGCACGCTGGCGGTGAACGTCGCGGGCTCCTTCGCGATGGGCCTGTTCATCGGGCTCCTGGCGCTGCGGTTCCAGGGCAGCCCGGAGCTGAGGCTCCTGGTCGCCACCGGCTTCCTCGGCGGCTTCACCACGCTGTCGGCCTTTTCGCTGGACACCCTGGTGCTCTATGAACGGGGCCAGCCGGGCCTCGCCGCGGCCTATGTGGGGGCTACCCTCGTCCTGTCGCTCGCCGGGATCGTCGCGGGCCTCTTCGTCGTGAGGACCCTGTCATGAGCAAGGAAGCCGCCCCCTCCGGACCGCGCGTGGAACAGCGCGTCGTCGCCAAGGACGAGGCGGGCCTGCGCCTCGACCGCTGGTTCAAGGAGCACTACCCGGGCCTCGGCTTCGGCCGGCTGCAGAAGCTGATCCGCTCCGGCCAGGTGCGGGTCGACGGCGCCCGCGCCGAGACCTCGACGCGCCTCGCCCACGGCCAGACGGTGCGCGTGCCGCCGCTGCAGTTCGGCGACGCGGCGGAAAGCTCGGCCTCCTTCGCCGGCGCCTCCGGCGCGCCGATGGCCCGGCCGAAGCAGACGCCCTCCGCCAACGAGGCGGAGTACCTGCGCGCGCTGCTGCTCTACGAGGACGAGCACGTCTTCGTCTTCAACAAGCCCGCCGGCCTCGCCGTGCAGGGCGGGTCCGGCATGACGCGGCACATCGACGGGATGCTGGAGGCGCTGCGCGACCGCAAGGGCGTGAAGCCGCGGCTGGTCCACCGCCTCGACCGCGAGACGTCGGGCTGCCTGCTCGTCGCCCGCACCCGGCTCGCCGCCGCCACGCTGGCGCGCACCTTCCAGACCCGCTCGGCGCGCAAGATCTACTGGGCGCTGGTCTACGGCCAGCCGAAGCCGGCGCAGGGCAAGGTCTCCAGCTGGCTGAAACGGGTGCCGGGACCGGACGGCGACATGATGACGGTGGCCAAGCACGGCGAGAAGGACGCCCAGCACGCGGTGACCTACTACTCCACCGTCGAGCATGCGGGCGGGCGGATGGCCTGGATGACGCTGAAGCCGACCACCGGCCGCACCCACCAGCTCCGCGTCCACTGCCAGGCGATCGGCCACCCGATCATCGGCGACCCACGCTACTTCGACATCGAGAACTGGGAGCTGCCCGGCGGCATCCAGAACCGGCTCCACCTTCTCGCCCGCCGGCTGACGATCCCCCATCCCGCCGGCGGCGACACCATCGACGTCACCGCGCCGTTGCCGCCGCACATGCTGCAGTCGTGGAACCTGCTCGGCTTCGACGCCGAGGGCATGGACCCGGCCGCCGATCCTCGCTTCCCGGAGGACTGAGCGGCCGTGAGACTGATCCTGTTCGATTGCGACGGCACCCTCGTCGACAGCCAGGTGATGATCGTCGCGGCGATGACGGCGGCCTTCGGCGCCCTCGGCCGGCCCGCGCCGGCCCGCTCGGCGGTGCTGTCGATCGTCGGCCTGTCGCTGCCGGTGGCCATGGCGCGGCTGGCGCCCGGCGACGGCGAGGCGGAGACGGCCCGGCTGGTCGAGGGCTACAAGGCGGCCTTCGCCGGGCTGCGCGGATCGCCCGACCACCACGAGCCGCTGTTTCCCGGCGCCCGCGAGACGCTGGACCTGCTCGCCGCGCGCGAGGACACGCTGCTCGGCGTGGTCACCGGAAAATCGCGGCGGGGACTCGACGCCGTGCTCTCCCTGCACGCTCTGAGCGACAGGTTCGTGGTGCTGCGGACCGCCGACGACGGCCCGTCCAAGCCGCATCCGCACATGGTGCTCGACGCCGTCGCGGCCGTCGGGGCGGATATCGGACGGACGGTGGTGGTGGGCGACACGACGTACGACATCGAGATGGCGGTCGCCGCCGGCTGCCGCTCGGTCGGCGTCACCTGGGGCTACCACCGCGCCGACGCGCTCGCCGCCGCCGGGGCGGACCGCCTGGTCTCCGGCTTCGCGGCCGTCGCCGACGTGGTGGACGACCTCGTTCCAGCGTAGGGCAGGCAACCGCCCGGCCCGCCCGCCGTTACCGCCATCGACCGCACCAACCCAGGACCCTTGCCAGATGCCGGACATCTTCGAAACCCTCTCCGGCCCCGGTGGCCACGACCCGACCAAGGCGCAGGAGAAGGCCCGGCAGGTGGCGCGGGGCGAACTGCCGAAGCGCTTCTACAAGGCCGCGAGGGCCGGCAAGGCCGGGGACGGCTTCCGCGTCCTTCTCGACGAGCGGCCCGTGCGCACGCCTGCGAAGGCCGTGCTGGCGGTGCCGGACGAGGTGGTCGCCGAGGCGCTGGCGGCGGAGTGGAACGCCCAGGGCGCGGTGATCGACCCGGGCACCATGCCGCTGACCCGCCTCGTCAACATCGCCATCGACGGCGTGCCCGCGGTTGCCGGCCAGGTGAAGGACGAGATCGCGGCCTATGCGGGCAACGACCTCCTCGCTTACCGCGCCGATGGCCCCGAGCGGCTGGTCGCCCGCCAGACGGAGCTCTGGGACCCGATCGTCGCCCACGCCGAGAAGCGCCTCGGCCTGCGCGTCCGCCTCGCCGAGGGCGTGATGCCGGTCGACCAGGACGCCGCGCTGGTGCCCGCCGTCCGCGCGGCGCTGCCGGACGATCCCTTCGCCCTCGCCGGGCTGCACACGGTGACCTCGATCACCGGCTCGGCGCTGATCGCGCTGGCGCTGCTCGACCGGCGGTTGGACGCGGCGGCCGCCTTCGCCGCCGCGCACGTCGACGAGGACTGGAACATCGAGCTGTGGGGGGAGGACGCCGAGGCCGCCCGCCGCCGCGCCTTCCGCAAGGGCGAGATGATCGCCGCCGCCCTGCTGGTGGAGCGGTTCGGCTAACGTCTAAAGTGCCGCACCCGTCCCCTTCGTGTAGGGAGTAGCCGTGGACCGGTGAGGGAGGCGTTGCGCCATGAAGGACGTGCTGACGGAACTCGAGCGCAGGCGCGGCCTGGCGCGGCTCGGCGGCGGCGAACGGCGGATCGAGGCGCAGCACGCCCGGGGCAAGCTCACCGCCCGCGAACGCATCATCGCACTGCTCGACGAGGGCTCCTTCGAGGAGTTCGACATGTTCGTCGAGCACCGCTGCACCGACTTCGGCATGGGCGCCCAGAAGATCGCCGGCGACGGCGTCGTCACCGGCTGGGGCACGGTGAACGGTCGGACGGTCTTCGTCTTCGCCAAGGATTTCACCGTCTTCGGCGGCTCGCTGTCCGAGACTCACGCCCAGAAGATGATCAAGATCCAGGACATGGCGCTGAAGAACCGCGCCCCGATCATCGGCCTGTTCGACGCCGGCGGCGCGCGCATCCAGGAGGGCGTCGCCGCGCTCGCCGGCTACGGCGAGGTGTTCACCCGCAACGTGCTGGCCTCGGGCGTCATCCCGCAGATCTCGCTGATCATGGGCCCCTGCGCCGGCGGCGACGTCTATTCCCCGGCGATGACCGACTTCATCTTCATGGTCCGCGACACCTCCTACATGTACGTGACCGGCCCGGACGTGGTGAAGACGGTGACCAACGAGACGGTCACCCACGAGCAGCTCGGCGGCGCCTCGGTCCACACCACCCGCTCCTCCATCGCCGACGGCGCCTTCGAGAACGACATCGAGGCGCTGCTCGAGATGCGCCGGCTGATCGACTTCCTGCCGGCCAACAACCAGGCGGACCTGCCGGAGATCGAGTGCCACCACGACCCGGAGGCGATCGACCGCAGCCTCGACACGCTGATTCCGGACAACCCCAACAAGCCCTACGACATGAAGGAACTGATCCTGAAGACGGTCGACGAGGCCGACTTCTTCGAGATCCAGGGCTCCTTCGCGAAGAACATCGTCACCGGCTTCGGCCGGATCGAGGGCCGCACGGTGGGCGTCGTCGCCAACCAGCCGATGGTGCTCGCCGGCGTGCTCGACAGCGACGCCTCGCGCAAGGCGGCGCGCTTCGTCCGCTTCTGCGACTGCTTCAACATTCCGATCCTTACCTTCGTCGACGTGCCGGGCTTCCTGCCCGGCACCGCGCAGGAGTACGGCGGGCTCATCAAGCACGGCGCCAAGCTGCTGTTCGCCTACACCGAGGCGACCGTGCCGAAGGTGACGGTGATCACCCGCAAGGCCTACGGCGGCGCCTATGACGTGATGTCGTCGCGCCACATCGGCGGCGACATCAACTACGCCTGGCCGACCGCCGAGATCGCGGTGATGGGCGCCAAGGGCGCGGCGGAGATCCTGCACCGGGCCGACCTCGGCGACCCGGAGAAGATCCAGATGCGGATCAAGGACTACGAGGAGCGCTTCGCCAATCCCTTCGTCGCGGCCGAGCGCGGCTACATCGACGAGGTGATCTTCCCGCACTCGACGCGCCGGCGCGTCGCCCGCGCCCTCCGGCTGCTCCGGGGCAAGCACATGGAGCAGCCCTGGAAGAAGCACGACAACATCCCGCTCTGACCGGCGCCGGGGCGGGCGACCTAGCCGCGGCGGCCGCGCGCCGGGTGTCGCAGGGGTTTGCGAGCCCGGCGCCCGGTCCCATATCATCCGGATGACGGATGGAGCGCGGAGGCCGACCATGGGCGATCGCAACGTGGTGCGACCGGGAACCGGGACGCAGCCGGCGGAGACCCCGTCGGCGACCTCGGAGATCGAGGCCTTCCTGGAGGCCGCCAAGACCAGCGGGCCGGGCGCTGGGCGCGGGCGCCTCATCTTCGCCCTCGACGCCACCATGAGCCGGCAGCCCACCTGGGACCGGGCGGTGCACCTGCAGGCCGAGATGTTCGAGGAAACCGCCCGGATCGGCTCGCTCGACGTGCAGCTCGTCTATTTCCGCGGCTTCGGCGAATGCCGGGCGAGCCGCTTCGTCCGCGACGCCCGTGCGCTCGCCGACCTGATGACCCGGATCGACTGCCGGGGCGGGCGGACGCAGATCGGCAAGGTGCTCTCCCACGCGACCGCCACCTCTCGCGAGGCCAAGGTGGCGGCCATGGTCTACGTCGGCGACGCCATGGAGGAGAACGTCGACGCGCTCGCCGACAAGGCCGGCGAGCTTGCGCTGCTGGGCACCAAGGTGTTCCTGTTCCAGGAGGGCAGGGACCCTGCGGCGAGCCGCGCCTTCGCCGAGATCGCGCGGCTGACCAAGGGCGCCCACGTCCACCTCGACAGCGCCGCCGCCGCGACCCTTGGCCGCCTGCTGCGGGCGGTGGCCGCCTACGCGGTCGGCGGGATGACCGCGCTCGAGGACCTCGGCAAGGGCGGCGACCAGGCGGTCCGGGCGCTGCTGACGCAGATGAAATGAGCTTCGGGAACGAGGTCGCCCCCGAGGAGGTTACCGGTGACCGTCGCGGCGTTGGCCGTCCCCGCCCCCTCGACGCCGCTCCAACTCATGCTAGAACATGTGGCAGTCAAGGATCGCGCCCCGCGCGGGCACGTCCGGAAGGACCTCGAATACGACAATGAACGGGATCGTCGTCGCGCTGGTCTTGGTCGTCGCGCTGCTGCTGGCGCTGCGATGGTTCGTGAACGCAAACCCCGCGGTGATCGCGGCGAACTGGCGGGTGATGGTGCTCGTCGGGGGCTTCGCGCTGGCCGGCGTGCTGGCGATGACCGGCAGGGTGGGGCTTGCGGTGCCCCTGATCGCCTTGCTGGTGACCCTCTACAGCCGCGGCATCCTCTCCTCGCCGCGGCCGACCCGGATGCGGGGCCAGGGCGGGCGGCAGAAGTCGATGGTCCGTTCCGCGGCGCTGGAGATGGAACTCGACCACGAGACCGGGGCGATGAGCGGCCGGGTGCTCGCCGGCAGCTTCGAGGGCCGCGACCTCGACACCCTCGATCCCGCGGCGCTGTCGCGCCTTGCCATCGAGATCGGCACCGACACCGAGAGCCGGGCGCTACTGGAGGCTTATCTTGACCGCCGGATGCCCGGATGGCGTGAGCACATGAAGGCTGACGCGGGTGCGGGGCATCGTCGACCGCCGAATGCGGGCGCCATGAGCGAGGAGGAGGCGTACCAGATCCTTGGGCTTGAGAAGGGTGCCCGGGAGCCCGAGATCCGGGCTGCCCACCGCCGGCTCATGAAGAAGATGCATCCCGATAGCGGCGGCTCCACGTTCCTGGCTGCCAGGATCAACGAGGCCAAGGACCGGCTTCTCTCCAAACATCGCTAACTCTCGAGACTCGTTGACTGCGGGGAGCGGCTGTGTCCGGGGCCCGGTCCCCTCCGGCTCAGAGCCGGAGGGCGAAGCAGGCCATGGAGTTCTTCTTGAGCGCGGCGCAGGCGCGCTGCGCTTCCTTCTGGCTGTCGAAACCGGCGAAGCGGGCGCGGACGAAGGTCTGGTTGTCCTTCTCCACCGTCTCGGTCACCGGGGCCGCGCCGGCGAGGACCTTGCCGGCCTTGCCGCGGGCCTTGTCGATGAGGCGCATGGCGGCATCCTCCGAGTCCACCGCGCCGACCTGGATCAGCCAGCCGGAGATCGCCTCGCGGGGCACCTCGGCACGGGCGGGCGGCGGGGCCGCGGGCGCCGGCGGCGGGACCGGGGCCGCGGCCGTCTCGACGGGCTGCGGCACCTCGAAGGTCTTCACCGCGTCGAAAGCGGTCGCGCTGATGCGCGAGTCGATGATCGCGGCCAGAGGATCCTTGTCCACCGAGGCGGTGTCGATGTCGGCGAAGGCCTCGGCGGCGGAGGAGGGGAGGCCCTCGGCCACCGCCGGCAGCGGCGCGTCGCCGACCGGAAGGGCGAGCGTGCGCACGACCTTCGCCTCGCCCGCCGGGACGGGCGCCGGCGGCGTCATCTGCCCGAGGGAGGCGACCTCGACCGGCGCGTCGACGGCCGCGGGCGCCTCGGGAGCCGGCGGCGGCGCGGGCGGCAGCGCCGCGGCGACGGCCGCGGGATCCGCCGTTTCGGAGGCGGCGGCCATCATCAGTTCCACCGGGCGCGGGACCGGCCTCGGGTGGTTGGACGGAATGGCGGCCGCGACGCCGCCGGCGGCGACCTTCGGCGCGTTCTTCACGGAGGCGACCAGCTCGGAATCCCAGCCCTTGCCGCGGTCGGCCTTGGGCAGGTAGCGGGCGATGAGGTCGCGCATGTGGGCGTCGCGGCTGCGGCTGGTGCGACCGCCCATCACCACGGCGACCAGCTTGCGGCCGTCGCGCTTGACCGAGCTGACCAGGTTGAAGCCGGAGGCGTTGATGTAGCCGGTCTTGATGCCGTCGACGCCCTGGACGCTGCCGAGCAGGCGGTTGTGGTTGCCCATGGTGCGGCCCTTCCACGTGAAGGACCGGGTGGAGAAGTAGGGGTAGTACTTCGGGAAGCGGACCTGCAGGGCGACGCCCAGCTTCATCATGTCGCGGGCGGTGGTGTACTGGCCGCGGTCCGGAAGCCCGTGCGGGTTCCTGAAGACGGTGCTCTTCATGCCGAGCGCCCGGGCGGTCTTTGTCATCCGGTCGGCGAAGGCGGGCACGGAGCCGGCGACGTTCTCGCCGACCACCGTCGCCACGTCGTTGGCGGACTTGGTGACGAGCGCCTTGATCGCGTCCTCGACCGAGATCGCCTCGCCCGGCTTCAGGCCGAGCTTGGACGGCGGCTGGCGCGCCGCGTTCTGCGACACCTTGAACTTGCTGCCCAGCTTGAAGCGGCCGCGCTCGAGGTCCTCGAACAGGACGTAGAGCGTCATCATCTTGGTGAGCGAGGCGGGATAGCGCCGGCTGTCGGCGTTCGCCTCGTAGAGCACGTCCCCGGTGACGGCATCGACCACGATGGCCGCGTACTTCGGGTTCGCATCGGAGGTCTTCGGGGTGGCGGCCATCAGGCCGGTCGCCAGGACGGCGACGGCCGCGGCCTTTGCAAACATGCGGACCCGACCTGCAATATCGATACGCCAACTCGACACTTGGCTGAACTCCCGCCTGGAGAAGACAATTCTGGGTCAGTCGCTTGCCGGAGCCTTGTGGCAACCCGGTGTCGGCGCGTCGGATGAGCCCCCGTCACCGGCGCGTCCGACGGAGAGCAGGCTACGGGCGACGCGGTTACCATCCGGTAAAGTTGACGGGACATGAATGTGGCCGGACGGATTGTCGCGGCCGCTGGCGAGGCCGGCCGCCCGGGGATCCGAAAAGCCCATTGTGCAGCGCACAAAAAACCGTTGACAGCCGTGCTGCAGTGCATATAATGACGCTCATCAAGCAGGCGGACGTCCCCGGTCGGGGTTCGGAACGAGATCCGCCTCTTCAAACCAGCGGACGATCAGGAGACCGACAATGGCCACCGGCTACGAGGATGTGCAGAAGATGCTCAAGGACAACATGGACACCGCGATGAAGTCGGCTGACGTCGTCAGCAAGGGCTTCCAGGCGATTGCCGCCGAGGCTACCGACTACTCGAAGAAGTCCGTCGAGGACTCCTCGAAGTACTTCGAGAAGCTGGTCGGCGCCAAGTCGCTCGACGCGGTGATCGAGGTGCAGACCGAGTACTTCAAGAAGTCCTACGAGGGCGCCGTGGGCCAGATGACCAAGCTCGGCGAGATGTACGCCGACCTCGCCAAGGAAATGGCGAAGCCCTACGAGGGCATGGTCTCCAAGTTCCAGAAGTGACGACACCCCGCGCGCGGCGCGGGTGATCGCAGGCTCGAAGGGCCCGGTTCCACCCAGGTGGAGCCGGGCCCTTTCGCATGCGCGGGACCGCGTGGCCGCCCCGGCCGAACCCCGGCACGCCGCGGCGTCGCCGATCCCGCGGCCCGTCCCGCCAAGGATGGGGGCGAGTGGCCCAAACTGCCCGCTTCACAAATCGGCGAAGACGTGTTCGACTCCTCACTTGCGAGGATCCACGCCCCTGTTAACCGGGATGGGCGGACCCTATATCGGGGTTCATGCGTTGCTCGGAAGCGGCCCGCCCGGCGGGTCGCCGACGGTGTCCGCCGGCAGTGGCCGGGGTCGGCCGGGAACCCGGTGGTGCGTCGCATCTGGGGGGCGCGGGGTGGTGAGCCTCGCGCGGGAGACGGGCCTTCGGTCGCGACCGCGCGGCCGCTGGTGCTAGACAGAGCCGAACGAACGATGAGCAACGATATCCGCGGCAGCGACGACAACGACGGGAACGACAGCGGCACCGGCGTCGTAACCAAGACTCGGACCCGAACCAAGCGGCCGAGCATGTATCGCGTGCTCATCCTGAACGACGACTACACACCGATGGAGTTCGTGGTCCACGTGCTGGAGCGCTTCTTCAACAAGGGCAGGGACGAGGCGACCCAGATCATGCTCCACGTCCACCATCACGGCGTCGGCGAATGCGGCGTCTACACCTATGAAGTGGCCGAGACGAAGGTGACCCAGGTCATGGACTTCGCCCGGCGCCATCAGCACCCTCTGCAGTGCGTCATGGAAAAGAAGTGAGGTACGCCCGTGCCGTCATTCTCCCGCAGCCTTGAAAAGGCCCTGCACCAGGCCCTGGCCTTCGCCAACGAGCGGCGTCAGGAATACGCCACGCTGGAACACCTGCTGCTGGCCCTCATCGAGGATCAGGACGCCGCAGCGGTGATGCGCGCGTGCAATGTCGACCTCGACCTCCTGAAGCGGAACCTCGTCGAGTACATCGACAGCGAGCTCGACAACCTCGTCACCGAGATCGGCGAGGAATCGAAGCCGACCGCCGGCTTCCAGCGCGTGATCCAGCGCGCCGTGATCCACGTCCAGTCCTCCGGCCGCGACGAGGTGACCGGCGCCAACGTGCTCGTCGCCATCTTCGCCGAGCGCGAGAGCCATGCGGCGTTCTTCCTGCAGGAGCAGGACATGACCCGCTATGACGCGGTCAACTACATCAGCCACGGCATCGCCAAGCGGGCCGGGATGTCCGAGGCGCGTCCGGCGCGCGGGGTCGACGAGGATTCAGGCGGAAACGAGGGCGCCGGGCCGGCGGAGAAGAAGAAGACCGACGCGCTCGAGGCTTACTGCGTGAACCTCAACGAGAAGGCGAAGAAGGGCAAGATCGACCCGCTCATCGGCCGCGCCGACGAGATCAACCGGACGATCCAGGTGCTCTGCCGCCGGTCGAAGAACAACCCGCTCTACGTGGGCGACCCGGGCGTCGGCAAGACGGCGATCGCCGAGGGCCTCGCCAAGCGCATCGTCGAGGGCGACGTGCCGGCGGTGCTGAAGTCCTCCACCATCTTCGCGCTCGACATGGGCGCGCTTCTCGCCGGCACCCGCTACCGCGGCGACTTCGAGGAGCGGCTGAAGCAGGTGGTGAAGGAGATCGAGAACTACCCCGGCGCCATCATGTTCATCGACGAGATCCACACCGTGATCGGTGCGGGGGCGACGTCGGGCGGCGCCATGGACGCCTCGAACCTGCTCAAGCCGGCGCTGGCCTCGGGCACGATCCGCTGCGTCGGCTCGACCACCTACAAGGAGTACCGGCAGTTCTTCGAGAAGGACCGCGCGCTGGTGCGGCGCTTCCAGAAGATCGACGTCAACGAGCCGACCATCCCGGACGCGATCGAGATCCTCAGGGGCCTGAAGCCCTACTTCGAGGACTATCACCGGGTGCGCTACACCCATGACGCGATCAAGGCGGCGGTGGAGCTGTCGGCCCGCTACATCAACGACCGCAAGCTGCCGGACAAGGCGATCGACGTGATCGACGAGACCGGCGCCTCGCAGATGCTGCTGCCCGAGGCCCGCCGGCGGAAGACCATCGGCGTGCGCGAGATCGAGGCGACGATCGCCACCATGGCCCGCATCCCGCCGAAGAGCGTGTCGAAGGACGACGCCGAGGTGCTGGAGCACCTCGAGGCGGGCCTGAAGCGCGTGGTCTACGGCCAGGACAAGGCCATCGCGGCGCTCGCCTCGGCGATCAAGCTCGCCCGCGCCGGCCTGCGCGAGCCGGAGAAGCCGATCGGCAACTACCTGTTCTCCGGCCCGACCGGCGTCGGCAAGACGGAGGTGGCGCGCCAGCTCGCCTCGGTGCTCGGTGTCAAGATGCTGCGCTTCGACATGTCGGAGTACATGGAGCGGCACACCGTGAGCCGCCTGATCGGCGCGCCCCCGGGCTACGTCGGCTTCGACCAGGGCGGGCTGCTCACCGACGGCATCGACCAGCACCCGCACTGCGTCCTGCTGCTGGACGAGATCGAGAAGGCCCATCCGGACCTCTTCAACATCCTCCTGCAGGTCATGGACCACGGCAAGCTGACCGACCACAACGGCAAGCAGGTCGACTTCCGCAACGTCATCCTGATCATGACGACCAACGCGGGCGCCGCCGACCTCGCCAAGGCGCCGATCGGCTTCAACCGGACCCGCCGCGAGGGCGACGACGAGGAGGCGATCAACCGCCTGTTCACGCCCGAGTTCCGCAACCGGCTCGACGCGATCATCGCCTTCGGCGCGCTGCCGCCCGAGGTGGTTCGCTCGGTGGTGCAGAAGTTCGTCATGCAGCTGGAGGCGCAGCTCGCCGACCGCAACGTGACCTTCGAGCTGAACGAGGAGGCGATCGACTGGCTGGCGACCCGCGGCTACGACGAGCGGATGGGCGCCCGCCCCCTCGGCCGGGTGATCCAGGAGCACATCAAGCGGCCGCTCGCCGACGCGGTGCTGTTCGGCGTCCTGAAGAAGGGCGGCACCGTGAAGGTGTCCGTCGAGACCAAGGAGGACGGTGACACCGGCCTGAAGCTCGACGCCATTCCCGACCCGGCGCTGAAGCGCAAGGTCGAGGAGGCCGACGCCAACAAGGCCACCGTCAAGCGGCGCCCGCCGCGCCCCGCCCCGAAGAACAAGGGCGGCGACGGCGGCCCCGGCCCGGACGACAAGGGCGGCGGCCCCGACCGCCCCCGCCGCAGCTTGGTCCCCAAGGTGCCGCTGAAGACCGACTGACGGCGTGCCGCCGAAGACCGGCTGACGACCCCGACCCCGCCCTCCCGAGGGCGGGGTTTTTCTGGCCTCCCGAGGGCGGGGTGGGAGGGCACCGGGAGGATGTGTCGCCCCGGCGAAGGCCCGGCCGTCGGTCGCCCCTGGCATCGGCCGGACGCATGGCCGTCCTCCCGGCGGAAGCCCGGGCCGTCGGTGCATCGGCCGGACACGTGTCCGTCATCCCGGCGGAAGCCGGCAACTGTGTCTGCTGGGTCAGGCTGCGAAGGTTTTCTGGTCTCTGAGGATGGCGTTGAGCATGGTCAGGAGCTTCCTCGCGGTGGCGATGAG
>JAWLBM010000048.1:0-36612 GCA_041687675.1 Pleomorphomonas sp.
AGGGCCCAACCTCGCCCTGAGCCCCCGTCGGACCCACCGACCCGGCCTCGCCCTGAGCCCCCGTCGGCCCCACCGGCCCAACCTCGCCCTGAGCCCCAATCGGACCCACCGGCCCAACCTCGCCCTGAGCCCCCGTAGGCCCAACCGGCCCGGCCTCGCCCTGAGCCCCCGTAGGCCCAACCGGCCCAACCTCGCCCTGAGCCCCAGTCGGACCCACCGGCCCGGCCTCGCCCTGCGCCCCCGTCGGACCCACCGGCCCGACCTCGCCCTGAGCGCCCATCGGCCCGACTTCACCTTGCGGCCCCGTCGGCCCCATCGGCCCGGTCTCGCCGTCGGCGCCCGTCGGACCCGCCTCGCCTGGCTCTGCGGGCAGGAAGAGCGTGAAGCCCGACGCGGGGTCGTCCGGCGGTCCGTCCGCCCCGCCCGGGCCGGCGACGAACAGGTCGCCGCCGTGGAGGACGACCTCACCGGCCGCATAGGCGCCATGGGCGGGATCAAAGGGACCGGCGAAGCGGAAGCCAGGGCCGGTTGGACCGGCCGCTCCCGTCGCGCCGGCGGGGCCGTCGGGACCAGGCGCTCCGGCGGGACCTGCAGGGCCGGTGCCTCCCTGCGGTCCCGCCGGACCGGGCTCTCCCCTCGGGCCGGGGGAGCCCTGCGGCCCCGTGGGGCCGACCGGGCCGATGGCGCCGTCCACCCCGCGGGCCGCAAGGACGTACCAGACCCGACGGTTGGTGCCGGGGGCGATCCCCCGGCTGGCGCGGCGGGCGCGCCAGGTGGCGCCGTCGAAGGTGACGATGTCGCCGGCGCGGTACCTGGCCGCCTTCCGCCATCCGCCGCGGATCCGCGGCAGGCCCCGCTCCGCCTTGGCGCAGTCGTCGATCGACACGGGCGGCAGCCGCCGGCCGGAGACGGTGAGTTCGATCTCGCAGTCGCCCGGGACCGCCGGCGCCTCGATCCGGAAGGCGCGCCCGCCGAAACCGCCCGCCGAGCGCACCGCCCGCGCCGGCGCGTCGAGCCTGACGACGGCTCCGGGGCTGGCGGTGACGCCGGTCACGACCATGCGCCCGCCCTCATGCCGCGCCTCGGCGACGATGGCGGCCGGCGCGGTCCCGGCGGCCAGGGCCGTGGTGCCGGAGAGGCCGGCCACCAGGGCGGCGACGCCGGTCCGGGCGATACGGGCGGCCACAATCGATCGCATGCGGACTCCTCCGGGCGGAGACAGGCGAGCATCCGGAGACCTCGGCCGTTGTCGTTCCAGATGCAGCACGCGTGGCAGATTTGTCAAAGATGATAAAACGAATGTGTCAGCAGGCTACCGCAGGCAGGCGGGCCAGCGTCAACGAGGGGTGAACAGCCCGGCCCCGGCGGCGCGTCCAGGAATGACAGCCGCGGGGCGTGCTGGTACACATCCTCGGGATCTGCGGCTTGGAGTGCGGCGGTGGAGTGGGTCGGGTTGGCGCCCTATGCGCCGTATCTGTCGATCGCGGTGATCGTCGCCATGATGGTCGCGTTCGCCAGCGAGCGCTTCGCCCCGGAGGTCGTCTCGATCGCCGGAATGGCGACCGTCCTGCTCTTGGGCCTCGTCGAGACCCGCGACATGCTCGCCGCCATGTCGAACAGCGCGCCCTGGACCATCATCGGCATGTTCATGCTGAGCGCCGCGCTGGTGCGCACCGGCGTGCTGGACCAGGTCACCCGCGGCATCTCGCGGGTGACGCGGCTCGGCCCGAGCGCCACCATCGTCGCCTTCATGATGGTGACGGTCGGCGGGTCGGCCTTCATGAACAACACGCCGCTGGTGGTGATGATGATCCCGCTCACCATCTCGCTCGCCCGATCGGCCGGCATGTCGGCGTCCAAGCTGCTGATGCCGCTCTCCTTCGCGGCGATCCTCGGCGGCACCTGCACGCTGATCGGCACCTCCACCAACATCCTGGTCGACGGCATCGCCCGCGAGAACGGTCTCGCGCCCTTCGGCATGTTCGAGATGACCTCGGTGGGCCTGCTCGTCGCCGCCGTCGGCTCCGCCTACATGGCCTTCGCCGGCCGCTTCCTTTTGCCGGACCGCGGCTCGGTGGCCGGCACCATCGGCGGCCGCACCCGCAGCCAGTACCTCGTCGAGGTGCTGATCCCCCACGACAGCCCGATGATTGGCCTCAATCCCTCGCAGGTGACCCTGTTCCAGGGCTCGGACCGGCGGGTGGTGGACGTGATCCGCGGCGACCTCTCGCTGCGCCGCGACATGGCCCATGTGTCGCTCCACGCCGGCGACATCGTGGTGCTGAAGTCGGCGGTGGCCAACGTGCTGACCATCCGCGACCGCCGCGGCGTCGAGGTCGGCGCCGGGGCCGGCGCGGCGGCGGACGGGGACGATGCGATCGAGCCGGTCGCCTCCCGCTCGACCGTCGTGGTCGAGGCCCTGATCGGGCCGGGCTCGCGCCTGGTCGGCCGCATGCTGCGCGAGGAGCGCCTGCGCCGGCGCTACGGCGTCTACCCGATCGCGCTGCACCGCGCCGGCGAGAACCTCGAGCGGCGGCTGGAGGCCGTGCGGCTGCAGGTCGGCGACACCCTGCTGATGGAGGGCGCGCCGGAGGATCTCGCCCGTCTCGCCGAGGACGCGGGCCTCGTCAACCTCTCCGAGCCGGCGGAGAAGGCGGTGCGCTCGGAGAAGGCGCCGCTCGCCCTCCTCGCCCTCGCCGGCGTCGTCGTCTTCAACGCGATGGAGCTGATGCCGATCGCGGGCCTCGCCTGGATCGGCGTCGCCTTCGTGCTCCTCACCCGCTGCATCGACAGCGACGAGGCCTTCGGGGCGGTCGACTGGCGGATCATCATCCTCATCTACGCGATGCTGACCGTCGGCTCGGCGCTGGAATCGAGCGGGGCCGTGCAGCTCATCGTCACCGCCGCCGAGCCGGTCCTCGCCGGCCTGCCGCCGCTGGTGCTGATGGCCGTCGTCTACGCCCTCGCCTCGCTGCTGACCGAGATCGTCACCAACAACGCCGTCGCCGTGGTGGTGACGCCGGTGGTGATCGGCCTCGCCGCCCAGCTCGGCCTCGACCCGCGCCCCTTCGTGGTGCTGGTGATGTTCGCCGCCAGCGCCAGCTTCGCGACCCCGATCGGCTACCAGACCAACACGCTGGTCTATTCGGCCGGCGGCTACAGGTTCCTGGACTTCGTCAAGGTGGGCGGCCCGCTCAACGTGCTCGCCGGCGGCGCCACGATCCTCGGCCTCTGGCTGTTCTGGGGGGTCTGAGCCGCCGCGCCCGCCGCGGCGGTCAGGGCATCGCCGGGAAGTCGGCGCGCCGGTGCCCCTCCACCATGGCCCGCAGCGCCGCGGGCGCCACCACCTCCACCTTGTCGCCCCAGGTGTAGAGGTGCCAGCACATCTCCAGGTGCCCGGCGGCGTGGAAGCGGACGAGCAGGCTGCCGTCCGGCTCGTCCTCCATCGTCTGGCCGGGATGGAACAGGTAGCCGCGCGCATGCTCGGCCGCCTCCGGCGCGAAGCGCCAGACCACCTCGCCGTACTCCGCCGCGGCCTGGTAGACGCCGAAGGCGCGGTTTGCGAAGGCCTGCAGGTCGAAGCTCTCCGGCCGCTCGAACATCTCCTCCGTGACCCGCGCCGCCGCGACGGCGTCGAGCCGGTAGGTCCGGACGGTGCGATCCTCGCCGTCGACGGGCTCGGCGACGAGATAGCGGCGAAGGCCGGTGAGGACGCCGTAGGGCATCACCCGGCGCGGCCGGTGGGCCTGGTCCCTGTGCGAGCGGTAGTCGATCTCCAGCACCCGGAAGCCCTTGATCGCCTCGGCGATCGCCGCGGACACCGCGTCGTCGGTCTTCGGCCGCGGCCCCGGGCGGGCGACGAAGCCCTGCGCCTCGAGCAGCGCGTCGAGGTCCGGCTCGATCCGGTTCCAGGCCTTCGCCGGCATCAGCCCGACGACCTTGTCCTTGAGCCGCTTCAGCGCCCGCGCCTCGGCCGTCGACCCGTCCCGCTCCGCCGCCGCGATCGCCGCCTCGAGCGCGGCGAGGTCCTCCGGGGCGAGGCCGACGAGTTCGCCCCGCCCCGCGCCCCTTTCCACGCGCCAGCGCTTCCTCCCGTCGTCGCACTCCCGCGCGCTGATCCCGGGGAAGGTGTCGGCCAGCCGGCCGAGCATGCGCTGCGCCGTCCGCTTGGAGCACTCGAAGCGGCCGGTCACCTCGTCGAGCGTCACGCCATACCGGTTCGCCTCGACCATTGCGTGAAGTTCGATGAGCAGTTGGGCCTTGCCGAAGGACATGCCGGACTCCGGGAGGGTGACGGAAGCTGTCACCTGATCCTGCGGGAGGACGGGTTGCCGGAAGGTGAACGGCGGCAGCCGTCGGGGCTCAGGCGATGGCCAGTTCGACCTCGCGGTCGGCGACGATCTCCTCGGGCGAGATCGAGCAGCCGATCGCCAGCGCCTCGACGCCCCGGCTCCGCGCCCGGGCGAAGGCCGCCGCATAGGCGGGGTCGATGTCGCCGGCGAGCGAGAGGCGCCTGCAGTCGGTGCGCTGGACGAGGAACACCATCACCGCTCGGTGGCCGGCCTCGACCATGTCGCCGAGTTCCTCGAGGTGTTTTGCCCCTCGGGCGGTGACGCTGTCGGGGAACTCGGCGAGCCCGGCGTTCCGCATCAGGTGGACGTTCTTGACCTCCACATAGGCCGGCGGGCGGCCCTCGTCCTCGAGCAGGATGTCGACCCGGCTGCTGCGGCCGTACTTCACCTCGCGGCGGATCCGCGGATAGCCGGCGAGCCCGGCGATCCGACCGCCGGCGATCGCCTCGGCGACGAGGCCGTTCGGATGCGCCGTGTTGATGCCGACGAGGCCGCCGTCGGCCTCGACGATCTCCCAGGAGTGGGCGAGCTTGCGCTTCGGATCCGCCGACACCGACAGCCACACCCGCGAGTCCGGCGCGGCGAGGCCGAGCATGGAGCCCGGGTTGGCGCAATGCGCGGTGACCTCGCCTCCCCCGTCGAGCACCACGTCGGCAAGGAACCGCTTGTAGCGGCGGACCAGCCTGCCGGTGACGAGTGGAGCGGGAAAGCGCATCGGGGCAAGTCTCTCTTGAACGATTCCGGTGAAGGGCGGGCCGGGCGGCGACGCTTTCCCTTGAGCCGGCCCGGCGCTTGTCCTAATCACGCGCATGGTCCTTGGCAACGACAACGGGCGACATTCCGTGAGCGCATCCACACCCGCCGACGCCCCCACCGCCGCCGTGCTGGTGATCGGCGACGAGATCCTCTCGGGCCGGACCCGGGACACCAACTCCGGCACCATCGCCGCCTTCCTGACCGACCTCGGCATCGAGCTTCGCGAGGTGCGGGTGGTGCCGGACGAGATGGACCGCATCGTCGAGGCGGTGAACGCGCTGCGCCAGCGCCATACCTACCTCTTCACCACCGGCGGCATCGGGCCGACCCACGACGACATCACCGCCGACGCCGTCGGCGCCGCCTTCGGCCTGCCCGTCGACCACGACCCGCGGGCGGTGGCGATCCTCGCCAGCCACTATGCCAGGCCCGAGGACCTCACCGAGGCGCGGCTCAGGATGGCGCGGATGCCGGCCGGCTCGGACCTGATCGCCAACCCGCTGACCAAGGCGCCGGGGTTCCGCGTCGGCAACGTCTTCGTGATGGCCGGCGTGCCGAAGATCATGGAGATGATGCTGCATTCGCTGGCGCCGACGCTGAAGCCGGGCCTGCGGATCGGCAGCCGCACCGTCGAGTGCCCCTTCGGCGAGGGCGTCATCGCCGCCGACCTCGGCGTCATCGCCGCGGCACACCCCTCCGTCAGCATCGGCAGCTACCCGACCTACGACGGCCAGGGCTTCCGCACCCGCCTCGTCGTCCGCTCCCGCGACGAGGCGGCGCTCGCCCTCGCCGAGGCCGCCGTCCGCGCCATGGTGGAGGCGCGGATCGCCGCCGGCGGGCCGATTGTGCCCGGGAAGACCCAGTACTGAACCCGCCCCGCCGCCCCCAGCCCGGATCCGCGCCATGACCGAAAACGAGCCGCTGAACCCCAAGGCCTTCCCGGTCTCCTGGGACCAGTTCCACCGCGACGCCCGCGCGCTCGCCTGGCGCCTGTCCGGCCAGGGCGAGTGGCAGGCGATCGTCTGCATCACCCGCGGCGGGCTGGTGCCGGCGGCGATCGTCGCCCGCGAACTCGGCATCCGGGTGATCGAGACGGTGGGGGTCGCCTCCTACCACGAGTACAAGGACCAGGGCGAACTCCAGGTGGTGAAGCCGGTCAACAAGGGCCTGATCGACATGGACGGCGGCGGCGGCCACGGCATCCTGATCATCGACGACCTGGTCGACACCGGCGCCACCGCCCGCGTCGTCCGCGACATGCTGCCCCGCGCCCACTTCGCCACCGTCTACGCCAAGCCCAAGGGCCGGCCGCTGGTGGACACCTTCGTCACCGAGGTGAGCCAGGACACCTGGATCTACTTCCCCTGGGACATGGGCTTCGCCTTCCAGCCGCCGATCAATCGCCTCTCGGAGGGCTGACGGGCCGAGCGATTTTCGCCAAAAGGCCCGTCATCCCGGCGAAAGCCGGGATCCAGGACCCCGCCGCTGCAACCACTTGCGACGGTTTCCTCATCCATCTTCCACCGGGAGGGCGCCCTGCGCCGTCGCGTCCCACGTGACGATCCCGCCCGTCCCGGCAAAGCCGAGGACTGCCCGCCCGGTCCGAGAAGACTCCTTCGTCCCTCACCGGAACGATGCGCCGGATTGTGGAAAACCCGCCGCACCCGCCTGCAAAATGCGCCGGGATCTTGACGGGGTGTTGACCTTTCGTCTCATTCCGGCACGAATTGCCCGATTCTCGCCTCTTTTCGCCGATTGATGCGACTCCGGCCGCCGCTGCTCACGTCGCGGCGCCCTCGGAGGTTCCACCGCCGCGCCCGCAACGCGGCCCATCACTCGGGAAATCACGCGATGACGTCCACCCGTAGCGCGCGCCGCGCGCTCCTGGCCGCCCTGGTTGCGGCCGCCGTCCTGCCGCCGGGCGCACCCGCCGAGGCCAAGGTCCAGTGCGGCAAGGCCTCCTGGTACGCGCTCACCAGCCGCACCGCCTCGGGCGAGCGGATGAACCCCGCCGGCCTTTCGGCGGCGCACCGCACCCTCCCCTTCGGCACCAAGGTCAAGGTCGAGAACCTCGCCAACGGTCGCGCGGTTGTGGTGCGGATCAACGACCGGGGCCCCTTCATCCGCAACCGCGTCATCGACCTCTCGAAGGGCGCCGCGCAGGAGATCGGCATGATCCGGTCCGGCGTCGCGCGCGTCCGCGTCACCGTGCTGGACGACGCGGCGGCTCCCGCGCCCCTGACCTGCAGCTGACCGCCCGGGCGGGCGGCGCCGGCTTCCGCCGGGCCGTCCTCAGCCGCCCTTCTCCTTCTCCAGCGGCACGAACTGCAGCGGCAAGGCGGTGGTGTACTTGATCTGCTCCATCGCGAAGGAGGAGGAGACGTCGGCGATGTCGATGCGGCTGATCAGCTTCTTGTAGAAGGCGTCGTAGGCCTCGATGTCCGGCACCACCACGCGCAGCATGTAGTCGACCTGGCCGCTCATCCGGTAGAACTCCACCACCTCCGGCAAGTCGCGGATCACCTCCGCGAAGCGCTTCAGCCACTCCTCCGAATGCTGGTTGGTGGTGATCGCCACGAAGGCGGTGACCTTGACGTTCACCTTGCGCGGGTCGAGCACCGCGACGCGGCGCTGGATGACGCCGTCCTCCTCCAGCTTCTGGATTCGCCGCCAGCAGGGCGTGGTCGACAGTCCGACCCGCTTGCCGATCTCGGCGACGGGCATGGTGACGTCGTCCTGCAGGATGGAGAGGATCTTGCGGTCGAGGCGGTCGATCATGGGATCGGGCTTCCGGTGGAATGATTTTTCGCATGTGCAGCGGGAGCCGCCGCAATCGGGAATTATTTTCTGGATGCCGGAAGGCGGGCCGCAAGTCAACTCGTCCGCGCACCCCTCCGGCGGACCCGCCCACCGTTGCAAAGATGCCGCGCCCGCCGGATCGCTCCAATTGGCGCGTCGGCCGGAACCTCCGATTAACAATCCCGAATGTAGCGTCCGGGGTATCGCAGGAAGCGGCAGCGGGTTGCAACTGGCGTACCAGATGGCCGACCAGATCATCGGACGGACCGCCGACAGGACGGAGCACAACCGGCGGCGGGCCGACCGTCGCCGCGACGTCGCGCGCACCGTTCGCGACATGCGCGAACGGCTGTCCGCCGGCGCCGACGCCAGCCCCGCCTTCGACCTCGAGGTCCTCGCCGGCTTCGCCCGCAACGTGCTGTCGAGCTTCCTCGCCGTGGGGCTGCTCTCCGCCGCCGTGGCCGTCGCGGCCGTCTACTGGATCGCGCCGGAGGTGGTGCTCGCCTGGTTCGCGGGCGTGACCAGCTGCCACCTCGTCCGCGGCGTGACGGCCCGGCGCCTGGCGACGCGGGGTCCGGGCGGGATCCGCCCGGCCCGGTGGCGGCGGCGCCTGGTCGCCGCCGAGTTCCTGCACGGCCTCGCCTTCGCCTGCCTACTCCTGCTGCCGGCCGCCCGCGACCCCGGGCAGCTGGTGGTCTTCCAGTTCGGGGCGGTGCTGACCTTCCTGGCGGTGAGCGCGATGGTGGGCAGCCATCTGCCGCGGGCGGTCGCCGCCGGCACCCTGCCGGTGGCCATTGCCGGCGCGGCCAGCTTCGCGGTCGACGGCTCGTTCCTCGGCAGCACCATGGCCGGCTTCACCGTGATCGCGGAGGTATTCTTCCTCGCCCTCGCCGGCCGGCTCCACAGCACGGCGGTGGCGATGATGGAGTACCGGGTCGAGAAGGACGCGCTGATCGCCGAACTCGAGCAGGCCAAGGCCGTCTCCGACGAGAGCCGCCGCCGGGCCGAGGAGGCCAACCTCGCCAAGTCGCGGTTCCTCGCCACCATGAGCCACGAGCTGCGCACGCCGCTCAACGCCATCCTCGGCTTCTCGGAGATCATGCAGGGCGAGGTGTTCGGCCCGCTCGGCAACCCGCACTACAAGGACTATGTGGCCGACATCCACAGCTCCGGCCGCCACCTCCTCGACCTCATCAACGAGATTCTCGACCTCTCCCGCATCGAGGCCGGGCGCTACACCCTCAACGAGGGTCCGGTGGTGCTGGCCGAGGTGGTGGAGGAGTGCCGCCACCTGGTGGAGTTGAAGGCGCGGACGCGCAACCTCGCCATCCACGAGCAGTTCGAGCCGGACCTGCCGCGGCTCTGGGCCGACGAGCGCGCGGTCCGCCAGGTGGTGCTGAACCTCCTCTCCAATGCGGTGAAGTTCACCCAGCCGGGCGGCGAGATCTGGATCAAGGTGGGCTGGACCGCCTCCGCCGGGCAGTATGTCTCGGTGCGCGACAACGGGCCGGGCATCCCGGAGGAGGAGATCCCGATCGTGCTCTCCGCCTTCGGCCAGGGCTCGATCGCCATCAAGACCGCCGAACAGGGCACCGGCCTCGGCCTGCCCATCGTCCAGGCGCTGATGGCGATGCACGGCGGGCGCCTGGAGCTGCGCTCCAAGCTGCGCGAGGGCACCGAGGCGATCATCGCCTTCCCGCCCGGCCGGGTCATGGAGGTGATGCCGCCCCTCGACCAGGCTCCCCCGCCCGCCGGCGAGGCCCGCCGCCGCGCCTGAACCGCGGCGCCGACGGCCGTCCGCGCGGCGCCGGCTCAGCCCTTCTCGGACACCCCCGCCTGGTCGAAGGTCGCCATCCCGGCGTGGGTGGCGACCGCCGCCTTCACCATCGCGCCGGCGAGCGCCGCGCCGGAGCCCTCGCCGAGGCGCATGCCGAGGTCGAGCAGCGGACGGCGGTTCATCCGCTCGGCCACCTTCGGGAACCCGCCCTCGGCGGAGAGGTGGGAGAGCAGCACGTGGTCGGCCGCCCCCTCGCCCATGGCGTGCAGCAGCGCGGCGGCGGCGGTGGCGACATAGCCGTCGACGACCACCGGGATGCGCTCGTGGCGGGCGGCGATCATCGCGCCCAGCATGGCGGCGAACTCGCGCCCGCCGACCCGGCGCAACACCTCCAGCGGATCCCGCCGGCCGCCGCCGAGGCGGGCCACCGCCGCGCCGACGGCGGCGCACTTGCGCCGGTAGCCCTCGTCGTCGACGCCGGTGCCGCGGCCGACCCAGTCCTCAGGCTCGCCGCCGTAAAGGGCGTGGTAGATCGCGGCGGCGACGGTGGTGTTGCCGATCCCCATCTCGCCGATCATCAACAGGTCGATGCCGCCGGCGATCGCCTCCATGCCGAAGGCGATGGTGGCGGCGCAGCCCGGCTCGTCGAAGGCATCGGCCTCGGTGATGTCCGGCGTCGGGTGGTCGAGCGCGAGGTCGAGGACCTTCAGGCCGAAGTCGAAGGCGATGCAGAGCTGGTTGATCGCCGCGCCCCCGGCGGCGAAGTTCTCCACCATCTGCTGCGTGACCGACCGGGGGAAGGCCGACACGCCCCTGTCGGTGACGCCGTGGTTGCCGGCGAAGACGCAGACCACCGGCCGCGTCACCTGCGGCCGCCCCTTGCCGCTCCAGGCCGCGACCCACTCCACCAGCGTCTCCATCCGGCCGAGCGACCCGGCGGGCTTGGTGAGGCGGGCCTCGCGCTCGCGGACGGTGGCGGTCGCGGCCTCGTCCGGGCCGGGCATCCGGGCGACGAGGTCGCGGATGTCGTCGAAGGGAAGGCCGGTCACGGCTGTGGGCATCGCGGGGGCTCCGGGGAGGATCGGCGACTCGTCCCGGTGACGGCCGCCTGCGGGGGTTCTATACACGAGCGGTGCAGCCGCCGAAACCGGATCGCCGCCGTTGACCGAGCACCGCCCGACCGCCCGGATCGCCGCCGACCTCGGCGGCGTCCTGCGCTTCTTCACCCGCCTGCCCGTCCCGCCGCTGTCGCGGGCGGACGACCCGGCGGCGATGCCGCGCTTCGCCGAGGCCGGCTGGGCGCTGCCCGTCGCCGGCGCGCTGCTGGCGCTGCCGGGGGCGCTGCTCGCCGCGGCGCTGTCGGCGACGGACCTTCCGGCGCTGGCGGCCGGCGCCCTGGTGGTGGCGCTGTCCGCCCTCGTCACCGGCGGCATGGCGGAGGACGGCCTCGCCGACACCGCGGACGGCCTCGCCGGCGGGCGCGACCGGGAGCGGCGGCTCGCCATCATGCGCGACAGCCGAATCGGCGTCTTCGGCGCCGCCGCGCTCGCCCTCGCCCTGATCGCCCGCGCCTCCCTCGCCGGCGCGCTGGTCGGCCTCGGCCCGCTCGCCGCCGCGGGCGCCCTCGTCGCCTCCGGCGCGGTCGGGCGCGGCGCCCTGCTCGCGGTGTGGGCCGGTCTGGAGCCGGCCCGGGCCGACGGAATGTCCGCGGCGGCCGGACGCCCCGGCGGGCGGGCCGCGACGGCGGGCCTCCTCATCGCGGCGGCGCTGGCGCTGCCGGCCGGCGGCGCCGGCGGCCCCGCCGGCGTTGCGGTCGGGCTCCTCCTCGCCGCGCTCGCGGCCGCGGCGCTCGGCCTCGCCGCCCGCCGCGCGATCGGCGGGCAGACCGGCGACGTGCTCGGCGCGGCCGGCCATCTGGGGGAAATCGCCTTCCTCGTCGGCCTCCTCGCCTGAAGGCGAATTGCGCCCGCCGGTGCAAGGGCTATCTATGCCGGGTGCGCCCGATTTCCGGAGATTGCGAGTGACCCGCCCCGCGACGCCCTGCATCAAGCTCTGCGTGATCGATCCGGCGAGCGGGCTCTGCCGCGGCTGCCTGCGCTCCCTCGACGAGATCGCCGCCTGGGGTGGCATGACCGACGACATGCGACGGGTGGTGATGGCGCGCCTTCCGGAGCGGACGGCGCGGGTCGGAGGCGGCTGATGCGCGACACCGTGCTGATCCTCGGCCTCGCGATCCTCGCCACCGGCCTCGTGGTGCTGATCGTCTTCGGCGACGGCCCGTCGATCGCGGGCCTCGCCCCGGAGGGCTTCGGCCGCCTCGTCGCGCTGAGCGCCCTCGTCGTCCTGATCGGCTCGGGCCTGATCGGCTTCCGCGGCCGGCTGTCGCCACGGCTCTGGCACGTGGCGGTCTGGCTCGCGCTGTTCGTGGCCCTGATCGCCGCCTACAATTTCTTGGGCGCATGATCCGGGGCGGGCGTAGGGAAATGACCCGGGGCGCATGATCCGGGGCGGGCGTGGGGGAATGACCCGGGGCGCATGATCCGGGGCGGGCGTGGGGGAATGATCCGGGGCGGCGGCCCGCGCGGATGGGTTTGATCCGGCAGGCCGGCGAGTGAATGCACCTCGCGGCGTTGGAACCCGTCCAGACCGGGAATGCACCCGCTGGGCCCGGCATCGCGCAGGCGCAGGCGCCTGCGGACCGGCCTCACGGCCCGCCGCTGTCCCCGGCGGCGCGGGGCCGGGCGGGCCTCGCGGCGCTATTCCCGCGCGGTCCGTCCAGTGTCCGCAGAGGGTCCGCCCAGGACCTGGGACGGCCGGGCTCCGGATGCGCGCCCGGGGTAAGGCGCGCATCCCGAGCCGGCAGCCGCGCGTCAGGCGTTGAGACTGATCCCCGCCTCGACCTCCGGCGCGGGCGCCGACGGAGGCGGAGACTCCAGCGACTCGGCGGCCGGCATGGTGAGGCCGGAGGCGATCTCCGCCTCGATGCGGGCGGTGCTGATCGTCGGGTCGACCATCTTGCCGAGCAGCACGCCGAGGTCGCGGTAGATCGCCTCGAGCCGGGTGGTCTCGGTGGTGTAGTAGATGGTGCGGCCGCTGCGGCGGCTGGAGACGAGGTTGTCGAGCCGCAGCCGCGCCAGCTGCTGTGACACCGCCGGCTGCGGCAGGCGCAGGATATGCTCCAGTTCGCCGACCGAGCGCTCGCGGCCGTTGAGAAGGGCAAGGATCATCAGGCGGTGTTCATGCGACAGGGCGCGGAGCGCATCGCTGGTGGCGGTGGCGCGGCGGCCGAATTCGGCGAGATGCGTGTCCATCGCCACTTCATGGTGGTTGCTCATATGGCTTCCCGAAACGTTCGAGGCATGCCCGCGATCGGCCTTGGTCTCAGTCGCGACGTATGGCGACGCGATAGATTGTTAAAAACACCAATTCAGATGCGAATGCAAGATATCCCGAACCATTTTTGTCAAGAAGCGTTAAGCCGAACGCCGTTTGCGGCACCGGGTACCGCAAAAAATGAAGCCGCCCGAGGCGGCGGCCCCGGGCGGCTCTGGACAGGCGGCGCGGCCCCGGGGGGCCGCGGGATCACTGGAACTGGCTGAGGTAGGCGATCACGTCGGTGATCTCCTCGTCCTTCTTCAGGCCGGCGAAAGCCATCTTGTTGCCCTTGGCGAAGGCCTTCGGGTCGGCGAGCCAGGCGCGGAGGTTCTCGTCCGTCCAGGTCTCGCCCGCCTTCTCCTGCATCGCCTTGGAATACTTGAAATCGGCGTTGGCGGCGATCGGGCCGCCGACGACGCCGTTCAGCACCGGGCCGACCTTGTTCTTGGCGTTCTCGCCGACCGCGTGGCAGGCGACGCACTTCTTGAAAACCTTCTCCCCGGCCGCCACGTCCTGGGCGCTGGCGGCGGCGGACGACGCCACGAGGGCGGCCGCAACAATCAGACCGAACTTCATGCTGGCTCTTCCTTCCTTCCGGCTTGGCACGGCGGTCGCCGCGACGCCGACCTCCTCCAAGGGATGCTCTAAACCGTGCGCGCCGGGGGAACAAGTGCGACCTTGCGCGAAGGCGCCACCGCCCCCGGGGCGCTCGGCATACGAACAACAAACTAGGGCAATCCTTCGACGGATCCACCTTTGCGATGAGACAAAGCGCCTCGCCCCGCGCGGACGGGCAGCCGGGGCCGCCGGTGGAGATTTTGACAGCGGGACCCATGTTCCGTAGAGATTTCGCGCCCGGACGGAGCCGCGGGCGGGCAACGGATGCGAGGCATGTACGAGACGAGCGAAGCGGGCGGGGCGAAGATCTTCGCCGTGGCGCCGATGATGGACTGGACGGACCGCCACTGCCGGGCGTTCCACCGCAGCCTTACGCGCCGGGCCCTGCTCTACACCGAGATGGTCACCTCC
The DNA here is from genome assembly GCA_041687675.1 of Pleomorphomonas sp. Taxonomy (GTDB): domain Bacteria; phylum Pseudomonadota; class Alphaproteobacteria; order Rhizobiales; family Pleomorphomonadaceae; genus JAWLBM01. The sequence goes on from JAWLBM010000048.1 coordinate 14,089, forward strand.
GCCGCCGTGATCCACGGCGACCGCGAGCGGCTGCTCGGCTTCGCCGCCGGGGAGCACCCGGTCGCCCTGCAGCTCGGCGGCTCGGATCCGGGCGAACTCGCCCGGGCGGCGCGGATCGGCGCCGACTTCGGCTACGACGAGATCAACCTCAACGTCGGCTGCCCGTCGGACCGGGTGCAGTCCGGCCGCTTCGGCGCCTGCCTGATGCGCGAGCCGGACCTCGTCGCCGACTGCGTGGCGGCGATGCGGGCAGCCGTGGACGTGCCGGTGACGGTGAAGTGCCGCATCGGCGTCGACGAGCAGGACCCGGAGGAGGCGCTCGACCGCCTCGCCGACGCGGTGGTCGCCGCCGGCGCCGCGGCGATCTGGGTGCATGCGCGCAAGGCCTGGCTGAAGGGCCTGTCGCCGCGGGAGAACCGGGACGTCCCGCCGCTCGACTACGGCCGGGTGAAGCGGCTGAAGGCGCGGCTGCCGCAGGTCTTCGTCGGCATCAACGGCGGCATCCGCAGCCTCGACGAGGCCGAGGCGCTGCTCGCCGGGCTCGACGGGGTGATGCTCGGCCGCGCCGCCTACCAGGACCCGGCCCTGCTCGCCGCCGTGGACCGGCGCATCTGTGGCGAGGCCACGGCCGACACCGACCTCCTCGAGGCGGTGGAGCGGATGCGGCCGGTGATCGCCGCGCACCTCGCTGCGGGCGGACGGCTCGGCGCGGTGACCCGGCACATGCTCGGCCTGTTCCAGGGCCGCCCGGGCGCGCGGGCCTGGCGGCGGATCCTCACCGAGGGCGGCGTGCGCCCCGGCGCGGGGCTCGAGGTGCTTGACGAGGCGCTCTCGGCTCTGACAAATCGCGGCACCTCCCGGCGCGACGCGGCCTGACGTCGCGCCTGGCCGCATCCCCGCCCGGCGCCCGCCCGGCCGCCCTCCGCCGAGCCCCCATGGAATTCACCGGCAGCACGAGCGAACTGATCGAACTCGCCGCGGCGATCGCCGCCTCCGGCCTGGTGGCCGGCGTCCTCGCGGGCCTCTTCGGCATCGGCGGCGGCGCGGTGCTGGTGCCGGTGTTCTACCAGGTGCTCGGCCTTGCCGGGGTCGACGAATCGATCCGCATGCACGTGTCGGTCGCCACCTCGACCGGCATCATCCTGCCGACCGCCATCCGCTCCTTCATGGCCCACCGCGCCCGCGGCGCGGTGGACACGGTGCTGCTCAGGGGCTGGCTGTTCTGGGTGCCGCTCGGCGTGATCGCGGCGGCGACGACCGCGGCGAAGCTCTCCTCGGAGGGCCTGCGCGGCGTCTTCGCCGTGATCGCCTTCCTGTTCGCCATCCGGATGATCTTCAACCGGGCCTCCTGGCGCCTCGGCGACGAGTTGCCGGCCAACCCCTTCCGCGCCTTCGTCGGCGTCCTGATCGGCTACATATCCACCCTCATGGGCATCGGCGGCGGCGTCCTCAACAACACCTTCATGACGCTGTTCAACCGGCCGATGCACCAGGCGGTGGCGACCTCCGCCGGCGTCGGCGTGCTGATCGCGATCCCGGGGACCCTCGGCTACATCGCCGCCGGCTGGGGCCACCCGGACCTGCCGCCGCTCTCGGCCGGCTTCGTCAACCTGCTCGGCGTCGCCATCGTCATCCCGATCACCATCCTCGCCGCGCCGCTCGGGGTGAGGATCGCCCACGCGCTGTCGAAGCGCACGCTGGAGCTGCTGTTCGGGCTCTTCCTGCTGTCGGTCTCGCTGAAGTTCGCCTGGTCGCTGGTCTGACATGGCGGGCAGAATGGAACCGGGCCGCCCCGGGGGACGGCCCGGCCCTTGTCACGTCGAGGCGACGGTCCTCACATCGCCTTCATCTTCTCGGTCACGGCGTGGCTGAAGGCGCCCTCCGGCTCCTTGGTGATCACCGGGGCGTCGCCGCCCGAGGCGAGCAGCGTCTTCACCGTGCGGGCGTAGTCCTCCTCCGACAGCGTTCCATCCGACCCCTCGAGGAGCTTGGCGATCTCGCCCATCATGCGGACCTGGTGCTTCTCGGTCTGGGCGCCGGTCTCGTCGTTGTCGAGGACGATCTGCGCCGCCTCCTCCGGGTTCTGGCGGGCGTACTCCCAGCCCTTCATCGAGGCCGAGACGAAGCGGGCCATCTTGTCGACGAAGGCCGGATCCTGGAGGTTCTCCTCCAGCACGTAGAGGCCGTCCTCCAGCGTGGCGACGCCCTGGTCCTCGTACTTGAAGACGACGAGGTCGTCCGGGGAGATGCCGGCGTCGATCACCTGCCAGTATTCGTTGTAGGTCATCGTCGAGATGCAGGCGGCCTGCTTCTGCAGCAGCGGGTCGACGTTGAAGCCCTGCTTCAGCACCTCGACACCGTCCGCCCCGCCGGTGGTCGGGATGCCGAGCGTCGCCATCCAGGACATGAACGGATACTCGTTGCCGAAGAACCAGACGCCGAGCGTCTTGCCCTTGAAGTCGTCCGGCGAGGCGATCCCGGTCTCCTTGAGGCAGGTCAGCATCATGCCCGACTTCTTGAACGGCTGGGCGATGTTGACGAGCGGCACGCCCTTCTCGCGCGAGGCGAGCGCGGCGGGCATCCATTCGACGATCACGTCCGCGCCGCCGCCGGCGATCACCTGCGGCGGGGCGATGTCGGGGCCGCCGGGCTTGATGGTGACATCGAGGCCGGCCTCCTCGTAGAAGCCCTTGTCCTTGGCCACGAAGTAGCCGGCGAACTGGGCCTGGGTGACCCATTTCAGCTGCAGCGTCACCTCGTCGGCCGCGTGCGCCCCGGTGACCCCGAAGGCGGCGACCAGTCCGAGTGCGGCGAACATCTTGTTCTTCATTCTTGTTCCCCAAGGTTGGCCGGCCCGGCCGCCGCCCCTTGTCGTCGGGGCGTCGGGCCGCGTCGGCGGGTTGCATCCGGCCGCGCTCCGCGGACGGACGAGGTCTCCCCGGGCACCCGCTCCGTTCACCGGAAGGACGGATGCCAGAAGGTCACGATGCGCTCGAGGAGGCTCACCGTCCCGTAGAACAGCGAGCCGGCCAGGGCGGCGACGGCGATCTCGGCCCAGACCATGTCGATGGCCATGCGCCCGACCTCCGTCGAGATGCGGAAGCCCATGCCGACCGTGGGCGTGCCGAAGAACTCGGCGACGATGGCGCCGATCAGCGCGAGCGTGGAGTTGATCTTGAGGGCGTTGAAGATGAAGGGCATGGCGGCCGGAAGCCGCAGGCGGAGGAGTTCGGCCCCGTGCCCGGCGGCGTAGGTGCGCATCAGGTCGCGCTCCATCCGCCCGGCGGCGTCGAGGCCGGCGAGAGTGTTCACCAGCATCGGGAAGAAGGTCATGATGACGACCACGGCCGCCTTCGAGTGCCAGTCGAAGCCGAACCACATCACCATGATCGGCGCGACGCCGATGATCGGCAGCGCCGAGACGAGGTTGCCCACGGGCAGGAGGCCGCGCTTCAGGAACGGCACCCGGTCGACCAGCAGCGCGACGAGGAAGCCCGAGCCGCAGCCGATCGCGTAGCCGATCAGCACGGACTTCAGGAAGGTCTGGCGGAAGTCGGCCCAGAGGATCGCCGTCTCGGAGGCAAGGCGCGCGCCGATGGCCGAGGGTGGCGGCAGCAGGACCGGCGACACGCCGAGCCCGCGGACCAGCGCTTCCCAGAGCACCAGCAGCCAGACGCCGAAGATCAGCGGCACCAGGAGGTCGCGGACGCGGCGGAGGACGCGGCTTTCGACGCTGAGCGCGGCGAGGCGGCCGGCGGTGGCCCAGGCGACCAGCCAGGCGGCGACGAGGGCGAGCCAGTAACCGGCGCCCGGCGCGGGCAGGACGACGGGCAGCAGCGAGACGAGAACCCAGGCGGCGAAATGGGCGGCGAGGATCCCCGCCAGCACCGCGGCCGCGCCGCCGAGGAACACCATGGTCGCCGCGGCGGCCAAAAGGGCGATCACGGCCGCGCCCGTCATCGGCTCCGCCATGACGGTGCCGAGGTCGTCGCCGAGCGGCCGGACGAGGGCGACCAGCGCGGCGAAGCTCGCGAACACGGGCAGCGCCGCGAGGCCGCGGCCGGAGCGGAGGGCGGCCGCGGTCATGCCGGCGCCCCCATCCGGCGGCGGACCAGGCGGTCGGCCATGCCGACCAGCGCCACCAGCACCGCGGCCATGGCCGCCGCCATGATCAGCGCCGACCAGATCTGCACCGTCTGCCCGTAGTAGGAGCCCGCCAGCAGCCGCGCGCCGAGGCCGGCCACCGCGCCGGTCGGCAGTTCGCCGACGATGGCGCCGACCAGCGAGGCGGCGATCGCCACCTTCATCGAGGTGAACAGGAAGGGCACCGACGCGGGCAGGCGGAGCTTCAGCAGCACCTCGGCCGGCGTCGCCGAATAGGTACGCATCAGGTCGAGGTGGATCACCTCCGGCGAGCGCAGCCCCTTCACCATGCCTACGGTCACGGGGAAGAAGGAAAGGTAGGTGGAGATGAAGGCCTTGGGCAGCAGCCCGGTGACGCCGACCGCGTTGGCCACCACCACGATCATCGGCGCGATGGCGAGGATGGGGATCGTCTGCGAGGACACGATCCACGGCATCAGGCTCTTGTCGAGGGTGCGGCTGTGCACGATGGCGACGGCGAGACCGACGCCGAGCACGGTGCCGATGGCGAAGCCCGCCAGGGTCGAGGAGAGCGTCACCCAGGCGTGATAGAAGAGGCTGCGCTTGGAGGTGATCTTCGTCAACGCCGTGGTCTTCCAGATCTCCTCCGCCACCTGGTGCGGCGTCGGCAGCACCGGCCGCTCCTGGTTCATCGTCGCCGCAAGGATCTCCATCGTGGTGTAGGGCGCGTCGGCCCGGTTGCGCTGGTCGATCTCGAAGGGCGCGTTGAGCCAGGCCGCCCCGGCGTACCAGGCGGCGACCAGCGCGGCGACGACCACGAGCACGGGGAAGGCGGTCCGCCCCAGCCAGCGGCCGATCCTCGCCTCCCCCCGCGCCGGTGCGGCCATCGCCTCAGTCGTCATAGGAGTGCCCGGCGCGAAGGCCCTCGCGCACGCGCGCGGCGAGGGCGAGGAACTCCGGCGTCTCGCGGATGTCGAGCGGCCGCGGCCCGCGCGGCAGGGTGCTCTCGACGACGTCGTGGATGCGGCCGGGACGCGGGCTCATCACCACGATCCGGGTGGAGAGGTAGACCGCCTCCGGAATCGAGTGGGTGACGAAGACCACCGTCTTGCCGGTGCGGTGCCAGAGCTGGAGCAGTTGCTCGTTGAGGTGGTCGCGGACGATCTCGTCGAGGGCGCCGAAGGGCTCGTCCATCAGGAGGAGGTCCGGCTCCACGGCGAGGGCCCGGGCGATCGAGGCGCGCTGCTGCATGCCGCCGGAGAGCTGCCACGGGTACTTCCGCTCGAAGCCCTTGAGGTTGACGAGCTCGAGGTTGGCCTCGACGCGGCGCCGCTGCTCGGCCCTGCCGAGGCCCATGATCTCCAGCGGCAGCCCGACGTTGCGGGCGATGGTGCGCCAGGGATAGAGCGCCGGGGCCTGGAAGACGTAGCCGTAGGCGCGGGCGAGCCGCGCCTGCTCCGGGCTGGTGCCGTTGACGGCGATGCTGCCGGAGGAGGGCCGCTCCAGGTCGGCGATCACCCGGAGCAGGGTGGTCTTGCCGCAGCCGGACGGGCCGATGAAGGAGACGAAGTCGCCCTTGCCGATCGAGAGGTCGACGTTGGAGAGGGCGTGCACCGGGCCGTCCGCCGTGCGGAAGGTCAGCGACAGGCCGGCGATGTCGATCACCGGGTGGGCTGGTCCGGCGGCGGCGGTCCCTGCATCCGGCATCTCGAAGGCGTTGGCGGTCATCGGTCCTCGTTCGCTCAGAGACTCAAGAACTCACTCTCCTCAGGGGATAGCCTGGAAGCCGCAGGCAACCCTTCTCCCCTTGCGGGAGAAGGTGGCTGCGAAGCAGCCGGATGAGGGGAGACACTCCCCGGCCGGCGGGAGTCACCCCTCATCCGCCCCTTCGGGGCACCTTCTCCCGCAAGGGGAGAAGGGAAGTGCCTCCTTCTCCCGCGAGGGGAGCAGGAGAAGACCTCTCACACCCCGATCGGCATGTGCTCGGCCGAGCGCTCGACCATCCGCGGCGCAGTCAGCGCCTTCCAGGTGGAGAGCGCCCGGTTCACCGCCGGGAAGGCCTGCCGCGGCACGAACTTGCCGCGGCCGGGGCGGGTGTCGTTGAGGCCGTCGCGCCAGACCACCTCGCCGCGCGAGAGGGTGAAGCGCGGCAGGCCGGTGACCTCGTGCCCCTCGAAGACGTTGTAGTCGATAATCGACTTCTGCGCCTTGGCCGAGATGGTCTTCGAGGCCTTCGGGTCCCAGACCACGATGTCGGCGTCGGCGCCGACCGCGATCGCGCCCTTCTTCGGGTAGATGTTGAGGATCCTTGCGATGTTGGTGGAGGTGACCGCCACGAACTCGTTCGGGGTCAGCCGGCCGGTGACGACGCCCTTCGTCCACAGCATCGGCATGCGGTCCTCGAGGCCGCCGGTGCCGTTGGGGATCTTCGGGAAGCCCTCGAGGCCCATCCGCTTCTGCTCGGTGGTGAAGGCGCAGTGGTCGGTCGCCACTACCTGCAGGGAACCGGCGGAGAGGCCGGCCCAGAGGCTGTCCTGGTGCGCCTTGTCGCGGAACGGCGGGGACATCACCCGGCGGGCGGCGTAGTCCCAGTCGCGGTTGAAGTATTCGCCCTCGTCCAGCGTCAGGTGCTGGATCAGCGGCTCGCCGAAGACGCGCATCCCCTTCTGCCGGGCGCGCCGGATCGCCTCGTGCGCCTGCTCGCAGGAGACGTGGACGACATAGAGCGGCACGCCGGCGGCATCGGCGATCATGATCGCCCGGTTCGCCGCCTCGCCCTCCACCTCCGGCGGGCGGGAGTAGGCGTGGCCCTCCGGGCCGGTGATGCCTTCGGACATGTACTTCTGCTGCAGCGCCGCGACGATGTCGCCGTTCTCGGCGTGCACCAGCGGCAGGGCGCCGAGGGCGGCGCAGCGCTGGAACGAGGCGAACATCTCGTCGTCGTTCACCATCAGCGCGCCCTTGTAGGCCATGAAGTGCTTGAAGGTGTTCACCCCCCGCTTCACGACCTCGGCCATCTCGTCGAACACCGCTTCCGACCAGCCGGTGATGCACATGTGGTAGGAGTAGTCGGCGCAGACCTGCGGCTTCGCCCGGCCCTCCCACTCCTCCAGCGCCTGGAGGAGCCCGCCGTCGGTGCGCGAGGGAATCACGAAGTCCACCACCATGGTGGTGCCGCCGGAGAGCGCGGCGAAGGTGCCGCTCTCGAAGGTCTCCGCCGCCGTCGTGCCCATGAAGGGCATCTGCAGGTGGGTATGCGGGTCGATGCCGCCGGGCATGACATAGGCGTCCGAGGCGTCGACGACAGTGTCGCCGGAGAGGTTAGGCCCGATCGCGGCAATCACCTCGCCCTCGATCAGCACGTCGGCCTCGTAGGACCTGTCGGCGGCGACGACGGTGCCGCCCTTGATCACGGTGGACATCGCTTCACCCTCTGTCGGTCACGGCCGCTCGTGCCGGCGGCTTTCTTGACCAGATGATCGAATTTTCGGGGAGCGGTCAATCCGTGACCGTGCCCGATTTGTGATCTGCACCGCTTGCCGCCGGTGCAGTCGAGCGCAGGCGGGCGGCATCGTTGCGCTTGTGGTTTTTTCGATCCGTTGTTTCTGGAGTATGGTGTCGCTGACCAGCGGCATCCGTTCCAGTCGTCATCCCGGCGAAAGCCGGGATCCAGACGCCCCTACCACACTGAATGTGCAACGTTTTCTGGATCCCGGCTTTCGCCGGGATGACGGCGTGCGAGGCGGGAGGGGAGCGAGACTGCGGCCACGGACCACGCGCGCCAGGTCTCGCCGGCCCGGCCGCCACGGGCAGTCGCCTGCCCCTACCCCACGATCTCCGCCGTCTCCAGCGCGGCGTGGAACAGCACCTCGGCGCCGGCGGTGGCCCATTCCTTGGTGATCGTCTCGTCCTCGTTGTGCGAGAGGCCGTCGACGCAGGGGCACATGACCATGGCCGTCGGCGCGACGCGGTTGATCCAGCAGGCGTCGTGGCCGGCGCCGGAGACGATGTCGCGGCTCGTGTAGCCGAGGCGCGTCGCCGCGTTGCGGATGCGATCGCAGAGGGTCTTGTCGAAGGTGACGGGGTCGAAGGCGCCGACCTGCTCGATCTCGATCCCGAGGCCGATCTCGCCGGCGATCCTCGCCGCGCCCTCGCGCAGGCGCGCCTCCATGTCGGCGATGACCGCGGCCTCCGGATGACGGAAGTCGACGGTGAAGACCACCTTGCCCTGGATGATGTTGCGCGAGTTCGGGTAGACGTCCATGTGCCCGACCGCGCCCACCGCCAGCGGCGCGTGGCCCCAGGCGATCTCGTCGACCAGCTGGACGATGCGCGCCGCGCCGAGGCCGGCGTTGACGCGCTTCGGCATCGGCGTCGAGCCGGTGTGCGCCTCCTTGCCGGTCAGCGTCACCTGCAGCCACTTGAGGCCCTGGCCGTGGGTGACGACGCCGATGTCGATGCCCTCGTCCTCGAGGATCGGCCCCTGCTCGATGTGGAGTTCCAGGAAGGCGTGGAGCTTGCGCTGCCCGACCGGCTCCGGCCCGTCGAAGCCGATGCGGCGGAGTTCGTCGCCGAAGCTCTTGCCGGCGGCGTCCGTGCGCGCCTTCGCCCAGTCCTCCGCGTGGACGCCGGCGAAGACGCCCGAGGCCAGCATCGCCGGGGCGAAGCGGGTACCCTCCTCGTTGGTCCAGTTGACCACCTCGATCGGGTGCCTGGTGCGGATGCCGAGGTCGTTCATCGAGCGGACCACCTCGAGCCCGGCGAGGACGCCGAGCACGCCGTCGTAGCGCCCGCCGGTCGGCTGGGTGTCGAGATGCGAGCCCACCATCACCGGCAGCGCCGCGGGATCGGTCCCCTCGCGCCGGGCGAACATGTTACCCATGGAATCGACCGCCACCGACATCCCCGCCTCCTCGCACCAGCGCCTGAACAGGAGGCGCCCCTCCCGGTCGGCGTCGGTCAGCGTCTGCCGGTTGCTGCCGCCGCGCACGCCGGGGCCGATCTCCGCCATCTCGTGGATGGTGGACCAGAGCCGGTCGCCGTTGATGCGCAGGTTGTCGGTGGGGGTGGTCATGCGGGCGATCCTCTTGGTCTGCCGGGAAACGGGTACCCGATCGTGGACGGCGTCGCCGCGAATGGATCGAACGCGGCGACACCGAGCGCTTCGAAATGGCGGAGGTTTCGGGTGAGAACCCCGGCGTCGATCATGCGCGCGCTCGCCGCGATCAGCACGTCGGCCAGACCCGGGTGGCGGCCGATGGACATCGCGGCATCGGACATCTGTCCGGCGACCACAGCCGTCGCGCTGTCGAGCGGCAGCACGCGATCGCCAAAGGCATCGACCAGCTGGCGGAGCCAGGCGTCGATCTTCAACGCCCGGGCGAGACCTCCTGCTCGGTGCAACTTCGCAATTCCCGCCACTATCTCAGTCACCACGATCGTAGGAACGAAAAGCCGATCCTCATTCTGTCGGACCCATTCCGCGAAATCGCTGTTGTTTTCCGACCTCGCCGGCGAGAGCTGGGAAATCACCGACGTATCGAGCACATAGGCCGTCAAAGATCGACCTCGCGGAGAGGAGACGGGTCGCGGTCCACCTCGAGAGGACCGGGAAACGACAGCAGGAAATCCGCGAAACCCTTCCTCTCTTCCGGCGGCAGCCGCGCCGCGTCGTCGACCGATACGAGCACGGCCGCCGGTTTCCCGTGGCGGGTGATGGTCACGCGCTCCCCGCGCTCGGCGGCGTCGACGAGCTTCGACAGTTCGGCCTTGGCCTCGCGCATCTGGACTTTCTGCATCGGCGCCTCCTCCGCCCGGGGTGTGACTACATGTAGTCACACGCGGCGATACGCCAAGTCAACCGCCATCCCGGCGCCTGCACCCGCGGACAGAGGGCGGCCGCCGGCCGCCCTTCCGTCACATCGTCGGGAAGGTGAACACGGCGCCGGACTTGATGCCCTCGGGCCAGCGGGTCGTCACCGTCTTCAGGCGGGTGTAGAAGCGGATGCCCTCGGGGCCGTAGATCGAGTGGTCGCCGAACAGCGAGCGCTTCCAGCCGCCGAAGGAGTGGTAGGCGACCGGCACCGGGATCGGCACGTTGATGCCCACCATGCCCACCTCGATCCGGTCGGCGAAGGCGCGGGCGGCGTCGCCGTCGCGGGTGAAGATCGCGGTGCCGTTGCCGTACTCGTGGCGGTTGATCAGGTCGACCGCGTGGTCGTAGTTCGGCGCGCGCACGACCGAGAGCACCGGCCCGAAGATCTCCTCGCGGTAGATGGTCATCTCCGGCGTCACCCGGTCGAACAGGGTGCCGCCGACGAAATAGCCGTCCTCGTAGCCCTGCAGGCGGAAGCCGCGGCCGTCGACCACCAGGTCCGCCCCCTCCTCGACGCCCTTGTCGATGTAGCCGAGCACCTTCTGCATGTGCTGCTTCGTCACCAGCGGGCCCATTTCCGCATCCGGGTCGGTGGCGGGGCCGATCTTCAGGGACTGCACCTTCGGCTTCAGCGCCTCGACGAGGCGGTTGGCGGTCTCCTCGCCGACGGGCACGGCGACCGAGATCGCCATGCAGCGCTCGCCGGCCGAGCCGTAGCCGGCGCCCATCAGCGCGTCGACGGCCTTGTCCATGTCGGCGTCGGGCATGACGATCATGTGGTTCTTCGCCCCGCCCAGCGCCTGCACGCGCTTTCCGTGCGCGGTGCCCGTCGCATAGACGTACTCGGCGATCGGGGTGGAGCCGACGAAGCTGACGGCCTTCACGTCCGGGTGGGTGAGCAGCGTATCGACGGCCACCTTGTCGCCGTGGACGACGTTGAGCACGCCCTCGGGGAATCCGGCCTTCTCGAACAGCTCGTAGATCACCATCGCCGCGCCGGGGTCGCGCTCCGACGGCTTCAGGATGAAGGTGTTGCCGCAGGCGATCGCCACCGGATACATCCACAGCGGCACCATGGCCGGGAAGTTGAACGGCGTGATGCCGGCGCAGACGCCGAGCGGCTGGCGGTCGGAGTAGCTGTCGATGTCCGGCCCGACGTTGCGGGAGAACTCGCCCTTCTGCAGGTGCGGGATGCCGCAGGCGAACTCGATCACCTCGAGGCCGCGCTGCACCTCGCCCAGCGCGTCCGCGTGGGTCTTGCCGTGCTCGGCCGAGATCGCCCGGGCGATGTCGTCGAGGTGGCTCTCGACCAGCTCCTTGAACCTGAACATGTAGCGGGCGCGCTTCTGCGGCGGCGTGCGGCCCCAGGCCTCGGCGGCCGCCTTCGCCGCCGCGATCGCCTCGCCGACCTCCTCGGCCGAGGACAGCGGCACGGTGGCGACCTGCTCGCCCGTCGCGGGGTTGTAGACCGGCTGGCTGCGGCCGGAAGCGGTGCCGCTGCGCCGGCCGCCGATGGCGTTCTGGATCTCTCGCATTTTTCTCGTGTCCGGGTGAAGGTTGAACGTTCGGGTGTCCCGTCCCCGGGGGGCGGGACGCGACGTCACTCCAGCGTCTTCAGCACCTCGCCGAGGGTGCCGACGATCTCGTCGATGTGCCCCTTCTCCACGATCAGTGGCGGCGAAAGGGCGATGATGTCGCCGGTGGTGCGGATGAGCACGCCCTTCTCGTAGGCGTCGAGGAAGGCCTGGAAGGCGCGCTTGGTCGGCGCGCCGGCGATCGGCGCCAGTTCCACCGCGCCGACGAGGCCGATGTTGCGGATGTCGATCACGTTCGGCAGACCCTTCAGGGAGTGCAGCGCGTCCTCGAAATACTGCGCCATCTCGGAGCCGCGGGTGAGCAGCCCCTCCTCCTCGTAGGTGTCGAGGGTGCCGAGCGCGGCGGCGCAGGCGACCGGATGGGCCGAGTAGGTGTAGCCGTGGAAGAGCTCGATCAGGTGCTCCGGCCCGGTCATGAAGGCCTGGTAGATGTCGGACGAGACGAACACGCCGCCCATCGGGATCACGCCGTTGGAGATGCCCTTGGCGCAGACCACCATGTCCGGGACCACGTCGAAATACTCCACCGCGAAGGGCGCGCCGAGCCGGCCGAAGCCGGTGATCACCTCGTCGAAGATCAGCAGGATGTCGTGCTTGGTGCAGATCTCGCGGATGCGCTTCAGGTAGCCCTTCGGCGGGATCAGCACGCCGGTCGAGCCCGCCACCGGCTCGACGATGACGGCCGCGATCGTCGAGGGATCGTGCAGCGCGATCACCTTCTCGAGGTCGTCGGCGAACTCCACCCCGTGCTCCGGCTCGCCGCGGGAGAAGGCGTTGCGGGCCGGGTCGTGGGTGTGGCGGATGTGGTCGACGCCGGTCAGCAGCGTGCCGAAGAACTTGCGGTTGTTGGTGATGCCGCCGACGGAGATGCCGCCGAAGTTGACGCCGTGGTAGCCGCGCTCGCGGCCGATCAGGCGGAATTTCTGGCCGTTGCCCTTGGCCCGCTGGTAGGCGAGCGCGATCTTCAGCGCCGTCTCGACCGACTCCGAGCCGGAGTTGGTGAAGAAGACGTGGTCGAGCGGCTTCGGCAGGTAGTTGACCAGCCGCGCGGCGAGTTCGAACGCCTTCGGGTGGCCCATCTGGAAGGCCGGGGCGTAGTCGAGCTCGGCGATCTGGCGCTGCACCGCCTCGACGATCCGCGGGCGTGCGTGGCCGGCGTTGACGCACCACAGCCCCGCCGTGCCGTCCAGCACCTTGCGCCCGTCCGTGGTGGTGTAGTGCATGTCCTTGGCGCCGACGAACAGGCGGGGCGCCTTCTTGAACTGCCGGTTCGCCGTGAACGGCATCCAGAAGCTCTCGAGGTTGTTGGTGGCCGGCATCGGGGACGACATGGCGGATCTCCGCGGGATGGGGAACGATGGGTCCTCGTCCAAGGATAGGTGCATCGGCCGATACCGAACAAGCAGTTATCTTCGCTTTCCGCCAGGGCTTGATTTTCCGCCGTTCCGGGTGCCTGCTGTTCGATATACCGAACGACTTAACAGGGAGCGGAGACGCGCGGCATGGATGTCGGGGGCCGGCTGAGGCAGGTGCGGGAGGCGCGGGGGCTGTCGCAGAGGGAACTGGCGCGCCGCTCGGGCATCTCCAACGCCACCATAAGCCAGATCGAATCGAACGCCATCAATCCGTCCGTCGGCGCCCTGAAGCGCATCCTCGACGCGGTGCCGATGGGGCTGTCGGACTTCTTTGCCGGCGACGTGCCGCCGCCCGACCAGGTGTTCTTCCGCTCGGCCGACATGGCCGAGATCGGCCGCGGCGGGGTCTCCTACCGCCAGGTCGGCCGCGACCTCGCCGGCAAGGCGCTGCAGCTCATCTACGAGCGCTACGCCGCCGGCGCGGAATCGGGCCGCATCCGGCTGCGCCACGAGGGCGAGGAGGCCGGCATCGTCATCCGCGGCCAGCTCGAGGTCACCGTCGGCGACCGGCGGGCGGTGCTCGGGCCCGGCGAGGCCTATTACTTCCGCTCCTCCGAGCCGCACCGCTTCCGCGCCGTCGGCGAGGAGGCCTGCGAAGTGGTGAGCTGCTGCACGCCGCCGAGCTTCTGAGTCGGCGAATTTTGACCAGGAGGTTGAAAACCGCCCCGCTTCGATGCAACCCTTGGCGCCCGATACCGAGGGGGCCGCCACCGGGATGAGCGACGCGACCACGGCCGACGACGCCACCGCCGACCTCGCGATCGGCGAGGAGAACAGCGCCCGCGCCCGCGCCTCCAAGAAGCGCACCCGGATCCAGGCGGAGAACGAGGAAAAGATCCTTGACGCCGCCCTGGAGGTCTTCTCCACATGGGGCTTCCGCGGCGCCACGGTGGACCAGATCGCCGCCCGGGCCGGCATGTCCAAGCCGAACCTTCTCTATTATTTCCGCCGCAAGCAGGACATCTACACCGCCGTGCTGACGCGCACGCTGGACATGTGGCTGACCCCGCTCGGCGCCCTCGACCCGGACGGCGACCCGGCCGAGGAAATCGGCGGCTACATCCGGGCGAAGCTCGCCCAGTCGCGCGACCGGCCGCTGGAGAGCCGCCTCTTCGTCGGCGAGATCCTGCAGGGCGCGCCCTTGATCCGGGACGTTTTGTCGAGCGAGCTGAAGGACATCGTCGAGGAGAAGGCCGGCGTCATTCGCCACTGGATAGCCGCGGGCCGGCTGCGGCCGGTGGACCCCATCCACCTCATCTTCATGATCTGGGCGACCACCCAGCACTACGCCGACTTCGACACCCAGGTGCAGGCCGTCGTCGGCCGCGGCGTCGCCGACCCGGCCGTCTTCCGCGCTGCCGAGGAGACGGTGACCGGGGTCATCCTCCGGGGCATCCTGCCGGAGTGAAGACCGCGAGACCGCCGCGCGCGGGAGCCTGATGTAGCCTGCAGACCGGGCCCGCGCGATGCGGGAGGGGCGTCCGCCCCCCGCTTTCCTCGCCTCCCTCAGCCCCGGAGCACACTCCGTCCAGATCAAACCGATCTGAACGACAAAACGCTCACATCTTTGATCTTGAGTCGATTTTTCGTCGACCAGGTGAGTCGGCTGGATCGGAAGGCGCTCCAAACTGGTATGTGTTCAGGAGCGCATCGAAATGCCGGTGCAGCCGCGTCACTTGTTCGGATTTCATCGGGGGGGTTATCGGAATTTGGCGGCCCTCAACCGCAATGAAGAGATGCGGCCCGACAATGAAGTTCCGCGGCAGTGGGGCACCTGCAATCACGACGTCCCCGCCCATTTCCGATCTTCCATGGTTCATGATCCCTTGCATGTCGAAACGCCGGCCGTTGACCTTCAACACGCCCGGCTCGAAGGTCATCGCAAAGACGTACTCGCGTTCGTGGAACCGGTAGACGAGCCAGAGCAGCCACGCCGCAATGGCGCAGATCGTAATTGTCTCGATCGCGTTGCCCGTCTGGAGAGCCACATCGAGCAGAGCCACCAGCCCCACCAAAAGGAATGGGGTCAGGACATAGATTACCTTCTGTATAAAACGGCTTTTGCTCCGGTAGAAAAGCCGCGTAGAGGGACCAAGTTCCTCGACCCAGATATCGGGCGTGTCCATGCCGGCCCCTCTCCGCTTCGCCCGTCGGAGTGGCAGATCTGCGCTCCTCGAGAAAACCCACCAGGTCGACGGTTTCACGTCAGAGACGAAAGTCCCCGAGTGGTCTGCCACGCGGCGAAAAGTTCGCCGCGTTCGGAAGGGCTATCCATCAAGAGGGCAGAAGCGGGTCGATCTTGGCCTTGAACTCCTCCGGCGACAGCGCGCCGCGGACCTCTTCGCCGTTGATGAAGAAGGTCGGCGTGGAGTTCACGCCGAACTCGTCGGAGCCGCGGGCGCGGACGGCGTTGATGTCGTCCAGCAGCTTCTGGTCGCTGAGGGTCTGCTCGAAGGTCTGCGGCGAGTAGCCGAACTGCTTGGCGAGCGTCTGCAGCGCCTCCACCGGGTTCTCCGAGTAGGCCCAGTCGCGCTGCCGCTCGAACAGAAGGTCGACGACGTCGAAGTAGCGGTCGCCCGGAGCGTTGCGCGCCAGCATGAAGCCGGCGGCGGCGAGCGGGTCGAGCGGGAACTCGCGGAGAATGAAGTACACCTTGCCGGTGTCGACGTACTCCGACTTCAGCACCGGCCAGGTGGTCTCGTGAAAGTTGGCGCAGTGGCCGCAGGTGAGCGAGGCATACTCGATGACCGTGACGGGCGCGTTCGGATCGCCGAGGGCCATCTCCGCCAGCGGGCCCGGCTCCATCAGGTCCTTCTCCCGGTCGGAAAGCTCGCGTCCCTCTTGGGCGAGGGCCGGCAGCACTCCGAAGAGGCCGGTGCCGACGACCAGCGCTGTCCCGGCGAGCAGCCCGCCGACGAAGGTTCTCCTGTTCATACGCGTCACCTCGGTGCCGTTGTCTCCGCGGGTTTGTCCCGCCGGTTCCATGGTTTGCCAGATAGCGGCGGAAGATGGCGGCCGCAAGGACCGCCCCGCCGGCCGGATCATCTCTTCGTGATCGGCGCCGCCGCGCGCCCGGCGACCGCCCGGCCGAGCCGCTCCACCGCGGCGCGCAGGTCTTCCGCCTCGATGCCGGACGCTGCCGCCCGCACCGCCTCCTCCTCCGAGGGGGTGATGGCGCGGAGCCGCGGCCGCGCGCGGCGCTCGGGGCGGGGGATCGGCAGCTGGACGATCCGGATCCGGCCGACGCAGCGGTAGCCGAAGAACATGTTGATGCGCTCGATCACCTGCGGAAGCTCATGGGTGAGCCGCAGCGCGACGCCGCCCGAGCAGCGCACGGTGAGCAGCGCCGGCTCGTGGTCGTCGTCGCCGACGCCCGCCGGCCGGCGCGGCCAGGACAGGCGCTCCGGCGCGGTGGTCTCGGCATAGGCCGGGCCGACGATGTCCGGCCAGTGGGCGACGAGATCGACGGTGGCGAAGCCGCGGCGGCGGCAGGCGGGCGCCAGCGCCGCGCCGATGACGTCGGCGAGCGGGCGCACGCCCCTGGTGCCGGGCCGGCTGGTGTCGCGGTCTCGTGCGGGCATCGGGTCCTGGCCTCGGCGTCGCTCCCGGCGAACACCATGGCGTCGGCGCGGGCGGCGGTCAACCGCGGGCCGACCGCCGGCCGGCCTTGCGGGACGGGCGATTCGGCTGCACCCTCGGTCGACGGGGCCGGTTCCGTGGAACGGTGGCGCCCCCGCCTGGAGGGCTCCGCGATGGCCATCCGGACGATCCAGCCTGTGATTCCCGAAGCGCCCGTGCCCGTGCAGCACGGCCGGCCGGCGCAGCGTTTCGACGCCGGCGCCGGGGCGGCCGGCGGCTCGTCGGCTTCGCAGCCGCCGCTGGCGCCCCCGGGCGGACAGCCGGTGCCCGAAGCCAGCCCGCTGGACCGGCTCGTCGCCGCCGCCCTCGCCCGCCAGGGCGGGCTCGCCCGGCTTTTCGCCGGGGCGGCGCAGATGGCGAAGGCCGGCGACGACCTGCCCGCCGCGCTGGAGACGGCCCTCGCCCGCCTCGCCGGGGCGGTGCTGTCCTCCCCGCCCGACGCGGAGGCGCTCAGAGCCGCCGTCGCCCGCTTCGGCCTGTTCCACGAGGCGCTGGCGCTCGTCCGGCGCGGCGACGGCGACCTCAAGGTGCTGCTGCGGGCGCTCTCCCTCGAACTCGACCGCTTTCTCGCCGCCCGGCCGTCCGCGCCCGTGGCGGAGGAACGGCGGCGCGCCCCTCCGCCGCCGCCCCGGCCGGGTCAGCCGCCGCCGGCCGAGGCCGCGGCGGAGGATGTCCCCGCCGACATGGCGGTCGTCGCCCGCCGGCTGCGCGAGGACGCGGACGCCGCCCTCGCCCGCATCTCGCTCCACCAGGCCTCGGCGCTGGAGGAGGCTAGGGCGCGGCCGCCGGGGACGCGGCCGGCGGCGCTCGGCTTCGAGATCCCCGTCGCCGGCCCCGGCGGCCCCAGCCTCGTCGGCCTGCGCATCGAGCGGGACGACGCGGCCGGCGGCAGGCCGGGAGGGGGCGAGGGGGCGGCGGTGTTCCGGGTCGAGGTCGCCTTCGCGCTGGCGCCGCTCGGGCCGGTCAGGGCGCGGATCGGGCTGATGCCCGACCGGCGGATCGTCGCCGGGCTGTGGTGCGAGAACCCGGCCGCGGTGGCCCCGCTCGGGGCCGAGCTCGCCGCCATCCGATCCGAACTCGAGGCCGCCGGGCTGGAGGTCGGCGCGCTGGAGGTGCACATCGGCCGGCCGCCGCCGCCGCCGCCGCCGCCGCCGCCGCCACACCGGGTGGATCTCGCGATCTGAGGAGGAGGAGGAGGCCCGCATGGACGAGGAGACGGGACGGCTCGCGGTGGCGCTGCGCTATCCGGCGCCGGACGCCCCGACCGTGGTCGCGACCGGCCGCGGCCATGTCGCCGCCGCGATCCTGGAGGCGGCCCGGGAGGCGGGCGTGCCGATCGAGGAGAACCCGCTCCTCGCCGCCTCGCTGGCGGCCCTGGAGGTGGACGAGACCATCCCCGAGGACCTCTGGCGCGCCGTCGCCGCCATCATCGCCGGGGTCATGCGAGCCGCCGAGGCGGGCCGCTGACGGCTCAGGCGGAGCCGAGGCCTTCCCAGCCGCGCAGCGCCTCGACGACGGGGGCCACCTCGCGCATCCGCCGCACCACCGTCTCGGCGCCGGCGTCCATCAGCCGCTCCCCGTGGCCGGGGAAAGTGTGCGCGCCGCCGACGAAGCCCACCACCCGCATGCCGGCCGCCACGGCCGCGGTGACGCCGGGCACGGAATCCTCAATCACCACCGTCTCGCGCGGCTCCACCTCGAAGGTGTCGGCCGCGTGCAGGAACACGTCCGGATGCGGCTTGCCGCGCCCCGTCCCCACCTCGACGGCCGAGAAGACATAGGGCTTGAAGCGATACCAGAGGCCGGCCGCCTCCAGCGACAACCTCAGGCGCGCGGAGGAGGAGTTCGAGCAGATGCAGCGCGGCCCCTCCAGGAGGTCGAGCAGTTCGTGGATGCCCTCAACCGCCTTCACCGTCTTCAGCCGCCGCTCGATCTCCGCGTCCGACTTCGCGTGGAAGCTCTCCGGCAGCGCGCGGCCGAGCTCCGCCTCGACGAGGGCGACGATCTGCGCGCCGGTGAGGCCGACGAAGCGCTCGTTGACCTCGGCGGCGGTGATCGCGAAGCCGAGTTCGGAGAGGTGCTCGGCGTTGACCTCGGCGGCGACGATCTCCGAATCGATCAGCACCCCGTCGCAGTCGAAGATGGTGAGCATGGCTGTTTCCGCGTTCCTGTTGGGTCGTTTCGGTCGGGATCGGCGGCGGCGCCCGGGAACGGCGGCGTCGACACGGGTCGGGGCCGGTGCGGCTCCGCCCCGGAAATGGCGGGCGGCGGGCGGAAAGGCAAGGCCGGACGGCGAATGCCCGGTGTGCATCCGGCGCAAGCCATTGACGCGGCTCGCCGCCCACGCGACAATCACAACCGTCCGGACCGTCGCGTCCCGGATGCCCGGCGGCGACGCCGGGGAAGCCGCGCGGGAGAGATCGGCCCGGGGACACCCGGACCGGCGCCGAAGGAGCAACCGCCCCGGAAACTCTCAGGCTCATGGGACCGCTCGCGGCGAGCGACACTCTGGAAAGCAGCCCCCGATCGGCCTCGGCCGGGCGGCAAGGCTCACCGACGGAGTAACCGGCGGCCCCTGTTTCGGGCCGTCCGGGAAATCTCTCAGGTTCTCCGACAGAGGGGGCGCGTCGGGCCGGTTGCGGCCGCGGCGGCCAACCATGCGCGGAGCCAGGCGATGACCGATACGGCCAGGACGGCCGGTCCCCAACAGTCGGACCACACCTCGAAGTCCGGAGCGGCGCTGAAGCGCACCCCCCTCAACGACCTGCACGTCGGCCTCGGCGCGCGGATGGTGCCCTTCGCCGGATACGAGATGCCGGTGCAATACGAGGGCATCCTCGCCGAGCACCAGCACACACGCGCGGGCGCGGGCCTCTTCGACGTCTCGCACATGGGCCAGGCGGTTCTCGCCGGCCCCGACCACGCCACCGTCGCCGCGGCGCTGGAGGCGCTGGTGCCGGCGGACATCCTCAATCTCGCGCCGGGCCGCCAGCGCTACACCCAGCTGCTGAACGAGACGGGCGGCATCCTCGACGACCTGATGGTGTTCCGCTCCGCCGACCCGGCAGACGACGGCAGGCTCTTCCTCGTCGTCAACGCCGCCTGCAAGGACGCGGACTACGCCCACATCGGCGCGAACCTTCCCGGCGGCGTGACGCTCACCCCGTCCGAGGACCGCGCGCTCCTCGCCCTGCAGGGCCCGAAGGCGGCGGAGGTGATGGCCCGTCTCGGCGCCGAGGTCGCCGACTGGCCGTTCATGTCCGGCGGCCCCACGACCGTCGCCGGCATCCCGGTCCAC
Source organism: Pleomorphomonas sp. (assembly GCA_041687675.1). Lineage (GTDB taxonomy): Bacteria > Pseudomonadota > Alphaproteobacteria > Rhizobiales > Pleomorphomonadaceae > JAWLBM01. The sequence continues at coordinate 34,015 of JAWLBM010000048.1, forward strand.
GCCACCCGGTCGGGCTACACCGGCGAGGATGGCTTCGAGCTCTCGGTGGCCGCCGACCGCGCCGCCGACCTCTGGACCGCCCTCCTCGCCGATCCGGACGTCAAGCCCGTCGGCCTCGGGGCGCGCGATTCGCTCCGCCTCGAGGCGGGCCTCTGCCTCTACGGCCACGACATGGACGAGACGGTCACCCCCGTCGAGGCGGCGCTCACCTGGTCGATCCAGAAGCGCCGGCGCGAGGAGGGCGGCTTCCCCGGCGCCGACGTGGTGCGCCGGCAGATCGCCGAGGGTCCGGCCCGGGTCCGCGTCGGCATCCGGCCCGCCGGCCGCGCCCCGGCCCGGGAGGGCGCGGAGATCCTCTCCGACGGCGGCGCGGCGATCGGCCGGGTCACCTCCGGCGGCTTCGGGCCGACGTTGGGCGGCCCCGTCGCCATGGGCCTCGTCGACGCCGCCCATGCGGCGCCCGGCACCCGGCTGACGCTGATGGTGCGCGGCAAGCCGCTCGAGGCGGAGGTCGCCGCCCTGCCCTTCGTGCCCGCCCGCTTCTATCGCGCGCCGCGCTGAGCCATCCGAACCCAGCTTTTCAAGACACGGCTTCACCGGGAGAGACCGATGCCGAAGTTCTTCACCAAGGACCACGAGTGGATCGAGACCGAGGGGCAGTTCGCCACCATCGGGATCACCGACTACGCCCAGGCCCAGCTCGGGGACGTCGTCTTCGTCGACCTGCCCGAGGTCGGAAAGGAGATCGACCAGGGCGGCGAGGCGGCCGTGGTCGAGAGCGTCAAGGCGGCGAGCGAGGTCTACGCCCCGGTCTCCGGCCGCGTCACCGAGGTGAACGCCTCGCTGTCCGAGAACCCGGCCCTCGTCAACGAGGGGGCGGAGACCTCCGGCTGGTTCCTGAAGATCGCCGTCAGGGACAAGATGCAGCTCAACGACCTGATGGACGAGGCCGCCTACAAGGCCTACGTCGACAGCCTCTGAGAGGGGTCGCCATGCGCTATCTCCCCCTCACCGACGACGACCGCCGGCAGATGCTCGGCGCCGTCGGCGTCGACGACATCGACGCGCTGTTCGCCGACGTTCCCGCCGACAGGATCCTGGAGGGCCTCGTCGACCTGCCGACCGCCCGGTCCGAGATCGCCGTCGAGCGCGCCCTCGGGGCGCTGGCCGCGAAGAACGTCGCCGCCGGCACCGTGCCCTTCTTCGTCGGCGCCGGCGCCTACCGCCACCACGTGCCGGCGAGCGTCGACCACCTGATCCAGCGCTCGGAGTTCCTCACCTCCTACACGCCCTACCAGCCGGAGATCGCCCAGGGCACGCTGCAGTACCTGTTCGAGTTCCAGACCCAGGTGGCGCGGCTGACCGGCATGGAGGTCGCCAACGCCTCGATGTACGACGGCTCGACCGGCCTCGGCGAGGCGGTGCTGATGGCCCATCGCGTCACCCGGCGCCGCAAGGCGGTGCTGTCCGGCTCGGTCCATCCGCACTACCGCGGCGTCACCCGCACCGTGACCGAGCTCGCCGGCTACGCCAACGACCTCCTCCCGCCGGACCCGACCGCGACCGAGGACATCCTGTCCCGGATCGACGACGAGACCTCCTGCGTGGTGGTGCAGTCGCCGTCCTTCTTCGGCCAGCTGATCGACCTCGCGCCGATCGCCGAGAAGGCGCATGCCCACGGGGCGCTGCTCGTCGCCGTCTTCACCGAGGCGGTATCGCTCGGGCTCGTCGAGCCGCCGGGCGCGCAGGGCGCCGACATCGTCGTCGGCGAGGGCCAGTCCATCGGCAACCCGCTGACCTTCGGCGGGCCCTATGTCGGGCTGTTCGCCACCCGCGAAAAATACGTCCGGCAGATGCCGGGGCGCCTGTGCGGCGAGACCGTAGACGCCGACGGCAGCCGCGCCTTCGTGCTGACGCTCTCCACCCGCGAGCAGCACATCCGCCGCGACAAGGCCACCAGCAACATCTGCACGAATTCAGGTCTTTGCAGCCTTGCCTTCACCATCCACATGAGCCTTCTCGGCGAGACCGGGCTCGCCCGTCTCGCCCGGCTCAACCACGCCAATGCCTGCCTGCTGGCCGACGCGCTGGCCGCGGTGCCCGGGGTCGAGGTGCTGAACGAGACCTTCTTCAACGAATTCACCATCCGCGTCCCCGCCGACGGGACCGAGGTGGTCGAGAAGCTGGCACGGAAGGGCGTCCTCGGCGGCGTGCCCGTGTCCCGTCTCCTGGCGGGCGCGGGCCTCGACGACCTGATCGTCGTCGCCTGCACTGAGGTGAACACCGACGAGGACCGCGCGGCCTATGTGGCGGCGCTGAAGGAGGTGCTCCGTTGAGCGCGGCCGCGCGGGAGGGGCGGGTCCGGAGGGCTCCGCCCTGCCTCCGGCCGCCGGGGTTCACCCCTCATCCGCCGGCATCCGCCGGCACCTTCTCCCGCAAGGGGAGAAGGGGAGCCTGCCCGGCCCCCGGGGCCTTCAACCGGCCGGCGGAGTGCATCCCTTCTCCCCTGGGGGAGAAGGCGCCCGAAGGGCGGATGAGGCGGGACTCCCTCCGCATCCCTTCTCCCCTGGGGGAGAAGGTGCCCGAAGGGCGGATGAG
>JAWLBM010000049.1:0-35883 GCA_041687675.1 Pleomorphomonas sp.
AGGGGCGGAACCCCTCCGGCCGGGCGCCCCTCATCCGCCGGCATTCGCCGGCACCTTCTCCCCGGCGGGGAGAAGGGGGAGAACTCTCCGACCGGGCGGGAAAACCCTTCTCCCCCGCGGGGAGAAGGTGCCCCGAAGGGGCGGATGAGGGGCGGAACCCCTCCGGCCGAGGGACCTCCCGCCCTCCCCTACTCCGCCACCAGCGCGTCGGGCGTCTCCCAGGCGAGGTGCTGGCCGCCGTCGAGGGCGAGCATCTGGCCGGTGAAGGAGGGGCTGTCGAGGATGAAGCGGATGGCGGTGGTGATCTCGGAGAGGGCCGGGCCGCGCTTCAGCAGGAGGGCGGCGGTCTGCTCGGCGAAGTCCTCGGGCCGCTGGCGAACGTTGGCGAGCGTCGGGCCGGGGCCGATGGCGGCGACGCGTACGCGCGGCGCGAGCGCCTGGGCCATGGTCTGCGTCGCCGTCCACAGCGCCGACTTCGACAGCGTGTAGGAGAAGAAGGCCGGCGTCAGCCGCCACACCCGCTGGTCGACGAGGTTGATCACCACCCCGTCGCAGCCCTCGGGCAGCCGCGCGGCCATGTCGCCGGCGAGCTTGCAGGGCGCCAGAAGGTTGACCCGCATGTGCCGCTCGAAGCGGGCCGGATCGACGGCAGCGGCGGAATCCGGCTCGAACTCCGAGGCGTTGTTGACGACGAGGCTGATCGGCCCGACCGCCGATTCCGCCTCCGCCACCAGCCGGCCGACCGCGGCCGGGTCGCCGAGATCGGCCTCGACCACCGCGGCGCGCCCGCCGGCGGCGACGATCTCCCCCGCCAGGGCCTCGGCCTCGGCCCGGGACCGGTTGCAGTGGATGGCCACCGCATAGCCCTCCGCCACCAGGTCCTCGACTATCGCCCGGCCGATGCGCCGGGCCCCGCCGGTCACCAGCGCCGCCCGCCTCGCGCTGCTCAGCATGATCTCACCCCTCGGTCGTCCCCGGTCCGCGACCGCAGACCGAGCATCCCGGCATACGTCCGCGGGCGTGTCCCGGTTCACCGCCGCCGGCTCGCCGGATGCTGACGGAAAGTCTACGCCGCCCGCCGCACCGCTGGCCAATCAACCATTCCTGCCAATCGGTGACCACCGTGACCCGATCCGGCACGGTCCGCTGGTGCACACAGGCGACAGCAAGAAACCTCCCCCTTGCGGCCGCATTCTCGCCATGGCCGCCCACCGAAGCCGCCATATTCAAATAGCAGGGTCCATTCACGCAACGGCGGGCCGGGGCAACCGCCGGCGAAACAGGATCAACGGTGGAACTGCAATACCGGATCGGTGTTGTTGCCGCGTTGGAATCAAGGAGTACCCATCTCATGAAGCGACTGGTCGCAGCCCTTCTCGTCGGCACCGCCGGCCTCGCCGCCGCCCCCGCCTTTGCCGCCGACCTGCCGGAGCCCGTCCCCGTCGCCCCGGTCGCCGCCATTCCGGAGCGCAGCGCCTTCGACTGGACCGGCTTCTACGTTGGCGCCACCGCCGCCTGGGGCTGGGGCGAGTACGACGTCACCTCCGGCGGAACCTCGGGCACCTTCGACACCGACGGCTTCACCGGCGGCGCCTACCTGGGCTACAACTATGCAGTGACGCCCGAGTGGATCATCGGCGCCGAGGCGGACGTCATGATGGGTGGCGGCGAGGACTTCACCGTGGGCGGCACCGCCGTCGACGTGAACTCGCCGGTGCTGTCCACCGTCCGCGCCCGCGTCGGCTACGCCTTCGACACCGTGATGATCTACGGCACCGGCGGTCTCGCCCTCGGCTTCGGTGAGGCGGACTTCAACGGCGGCTCGGACTCGAACACCCACGTCGGCTGGACGGCCGGCGCGGGCATCGAGGCCGCGCTCACCGACAACATCACGGCCCGCGCCGAGTACCTCTACGTCGACACCACGAGCGAGACCTACAATGTCGGGAACACCTCGGCGGATGCGGACCTCGACGGCTCGCTGGTGCGCGTGGGCGTCGGCTACAAGTTCTGATCCCGCAAGGGACCAAGGACGATCCTGGGGGCGGCCCGGTCGGCGACGACCGGGCCGCTTGTCGTTTGCCGCCGGCCGCCGGCGGCGCCGGGGCTCAGGCCGACGGCAGGGTGGCGCCGAAGGACGGCACCCGGGCAGCGAAATCCTCGACCCAGGCGGCGAGCCGCGGGTGACCCGTCCGCCACGCGCCGTCGAAGCGGAAGTCGAGATAGCCGAGCGCGCAGGCGACCGCGATCTCGCCCCCGCCGACCGCTTCGCCCGGCACGGAGGCCTCGAGGGCGGCAAGGCCGCGCTCCACCTTGCCGGCCTGGTGGGCGTCCCACGAGGCGCTGAACTCCTCCGGCTTGCGGAGGGCCACCTCGTAGCGGCGCAGGATCGCCGCGTCCATGATGCCGTCGCCGAGCGCCTGCAGGCGCAGCGAAGCGATCCGTTCCGGCCCGCCGGCCGGGACGAGGCGGCCGCCGCCGGCGAGCATGTCGAGATATTCGAGGATCACCCGGCTGTCGTAGATCGGCGCGCCGTCCGGCCCGATCAGCACCGGGATCTTGCCGAGCGGGTTCTCGCGGCGGAGCCGGCTGTCCGGCGCGGAGGTGTCGGCGCGCTCCACCCGGATCCGGTTGGAGAGACCGAGCACGGCGGCCGCGATCTTCACCTTGCGGCCGAAGGGGGAGGCTGGGGCGGAGAACAGGATGTGGTCGGTCACGGTGGGCTCCGGTTGGGCGACGGCCGATGCCGTCATCTGGAAATCGGAAGGCGGACGGCGGCTCAGTCGGGCCAGACGACCGGCCAGTCGGCGGGCGGGCCCGGATCGGGGCCGCACGTCTCCGGCATCCGCATCTCGTCGAGGCGGAAGGCGAGCGCGTCGAAGGTCCACACCCCGGCCGCCAGGCAGCCGCCGAGGCCGCGGTGGAGCCCCGTCAAGCGACGGGTGGCGGGGTCGTAGTCGATCGCCTCCAGCGTGTCGGTGCCGGTCCATCCGAAGCGGGGCGAGCGAGCGGCGAAGAGCAGCGTGTGGATGCCGCCGATCTCGCCGCTCTCGATCATGTAGAGCCGGTAGGACGGCACGTCCCGGCTGGCGAAGCAGGGGATGGCATAGAGCATCGCGGTATCGGACAGCGGCCCGATCACGGGCTCCACCCCGCGCAGCGACGGACCGTCCGGCGGCTCGCAGGCCGACGCCGCGACGTGCAGGTCGAGAAGGCGCGGCGGCACGCCCTCCATGGCGATCAGGGCCGCCTCGTCCACCTCGGGCGCGGGCGGCAGGCCCTGCGGCGGGCCCGCCCGGCGGTCGCCGGCGATCCGCTTCTGGATGCGGTCGATCTCGGCCAGCGCGGCGGTGAGCCCGTCGAGGTCATAGCGGTCGGTGTGCGGCCGCCCGGCGATGTCGACGTAGGAGAAGCGGGCCTCGAAGCCCACCTGCAGGTCCAGCATCAGCCTGTCGAGGGCGTACTGGCTGAGCACGAAGAAGCTGCCCGCGTTGATGAAGGGGGCGTAGTCCGCCCCGGGCCTCAGGGTGATGCCGACGCCGCCGTCGACGGCGAAGGACACCGGCCGGTCGCGATCGGCGAGGTGGGCGAGCGTGGTCACGGCGATGGTCCAGCGGCTGCGCGGCGCCGCCTGCCGGCCCACCTGCAGCACGCTGGTGACAGTCCCGTCGGCGGCGCGGGCGGGGATCGCGGCCACGCAGGCGAGGTCATCGTCGCAGGCGACATCGACGTTGCCGAAGCTCGCTCTCGGCTGCGCTCCCGCCCCGGGCACGAGCACGGCGGCGACGAGGCCCAGCATGAGGGCAAGGCCCAAGGCGACGATCCGCATCCGCTCTCCTCTCCCGTCCCGCCGGCTCAGCGCACCGGCGGCATCGACACCGACCCCGCCCGGCAATCCCGGCGGTCCACCTCCGGGCAGCCGCGGAAGGCGAGGTCGCGGGTGAGGCACACCCGCACCTCCTCCAGCCGGCCACCGTCGCAGGTGACGGCGATTCCGTCCGCCGGCAGGCCCGGATTGGCCGCGCGGAAGGCAGCCTCGACCGCGTCCGGCGAAACCATGGTGCGCCGGTCGACCCGGCGCAAGGGGCCGGGAACCGTCACCGCCGCCCGCGCCGCCCTCACCAGCGCGAGGAAGCCGGCCGGATCGAGGCCGCTGCAGCTGCCGTGCTTCTCCCACTGGTGGCGGACCAGGCCGCGGCTCGGCATCAGGTCGAGGACGCCGTCGACCTCCCGCCGCGAGGGCCGGTCGCCGGCGTTGCAATACTCGGGCCAGCCCCGCTCGCGCTGGGGCCAGAGCCCGTGCACGACGAAGGCGAAGTCGCCGCGGCCGTCGCACTGCAGCCCGTCGTCGCGCCGCTCCGCCTCGCAGTGGCTCGGCGACCAGGACAGGGCGAGGACATAGAAGTCGAAGTCCCCCGGCCGGTCGGAGGCCGCCGCCGGTGCGCCCGCCAGGGCGGACAGAAGAAGAAGGAGGACAGCGAGCGCCCGACCCGGCGATGACGTCACCGCAACACCCGGCAATTGCCGTCGTAGACGCGCCAGTAGTCGTAGCTTGGCATGCAGAAGTCGACCTTCCAGCCGAGCCCGGCGAAGCCCAGGTCGGCGGAGATCACGTAGTAGAGCGGGTCGGAGAGGTTGGGGCCGAGCGCCGCCACCGCCTGGCAGTAGCGGTTCGCCACCATCGACGGGAAGCGCTGCTCCGGCCGCCGCTCGCGCGGGCCGACGATGGCCTCGATGCGGATGCCGTTCTCCCAGGTGTTCTCCTCCGCCCAGTGCTGCCGCTCGACGATGTCGGAGAGCACCGACGGGTCGTCGCAGGCGGGCAGCCCGGCGATCGCGGCCGGAGAGGCCGGGGGCGCCGATCCGAGATCCGCCGCACCCGCCGGCAGGGCCGCCAGCGCGAGGAGAAGGGCGGAAACAATGGCGCGCATGGGGAACTCCTCTGTGCCTCGGGTATCCGAACGATGCGTCAACGGGCGAGCGCGGGTCAAGCGGGGGCGTAGGGCGAACCGGACCAGGGTTGCAGAGACGGATCCATGATTGACAAATTTATCAACACGCCGTAGCCATCGCTGCCGGTGACCCCCGCAGAGGATCCAAAGTGTCCGCCGAATCTGTGTTCCGAGGTCGCCTCTACGCCTGCGACTTCTTTCCCGGAAACACCCCCTACACGGTCCTCGCATTCCAGTCGTGGATCGCGGGGCAGTCCATGAAGATTCCGAACATCTCCGAGAGCTTCCTTACCGGAAAGGGCGTCAGCTGCTTCTGCGTGCGAAACGCGGAGAACGACTGGGGACAGTCGGACGAGTTAATGGAGATGCTCGACGCGGTCAAGGATCGGTCAAAGGGCCGATTGAAGGGCCGATTCATTGGCTACGGAATGAGCATGGGGGGCTACCAGGCCATCAACTTCGGCAAGTACATGGAGTTTGACTATTCCATAGCCATCTCACCACAGTATTCGATCGATGGAAATGTCGTGCCATGGGAAACGAGGTGGCGTCCCGAAGCAGAGAAATTGCGCTTTCAAAACGATTTCATCAAGGACATGAGAAGGGAATTTCACGCCAAAGTCGTGTATGACCCGTTCTTCAGGATTGATAGGGTCCACATCGATAGGATCGCCGAAAAGTGCGATGTACATCACATTCCGTTCCACAACGCCGGCCACGATGTCGGCCGATCCCTGCGGGAGTGCTCGGCTCTCAGTGAACTCGTGCTTGGGCTTTTCGAGAACCGGGATGCGAGGAGAGACCTCCTGCCGCGGGTCCGTGCCGCCCGTGCGAACTCGCCGAGCTACCTCTTCGCGCTGTCGCGCAATCTGGCGGTGCGCCGGAGGCTGGTCTGCGCCGCAGGGCTCGCCGAGAGGGCTTTCGATCTGAGCGACGGCAGCAATTTCGACCTTGTTTGCCATCACGCTACGATGCTCGCCCAGGTCGGGCGCCGCGAGGACGCTGCCGCGGTGCTGACTCCCTACCTGTCAAATCCGGTTCGTGCCCCATTGGCAGAAAAGTTGATCGCACGCTTTCGCAGCACCTAGGCCGGCCTGCGGTCCCCACCGTCCCGCCCTGCGCCTTTCTCCCCCGCCAGCCAGTCGACCCGGCAGCCGGCGCCGGGGCCGGTGGCGAGGAGGTCGGCGAGCGGGGGGAGGACGGAGGAAAGTTCGTCGGCGAGCGGCCAGGGCGGGTTCATGACGACGAGCCCGGCGCCGGCGAGCGGGCCCTCGGCGCCGACCCGGCGGGTCCAGTGGTCGATCCTGAGCAGACGCGTGAGGCCGCTGCCGGCCAGCGCGGCGTGGAAGCGGGCGACGGCGGCCGGGTCCTTGATCGGGTACCAGGCGACGACCACCCCGGTGGCGAAGCGCTTCGCCGCATCGCGGAAGGCGCCGACGAGGCGGTCGAACTCGCCGGGCTCCTCGAAGGGGGGATCGATCACGGCGACGCCGCGGCGCTCGGGCGGCGGCAGCTGGCTGCGCAGGGCCACGTAGCCGTCGCCCCGCGTCACCCGCACCCGCCGGTCGGCGGCGAAGCGGGCGGCGAGTTCGTCGCCGTCGACCGGGTGCAACTCGTTGAAGACGAAACGGTCCTGCGGCCGGCCGAGCGCCGTGGCGATCATCGGCGACCCCGGGTAGACGAGAAGGTCGTCGCCGCCGTTGGCCGCCCGGACCGCGGCGAGCCAGGGCTCGAGGACGCCGGCGAGCGGTTCGGGCAGCGCCGCGCCGGCGAGCCGGCCGACGCCGTCCCGCCACTCGCCGGTGCGCAGCGCCTCGTCGGAGGCGAGGTCGTAGAGCCCGGTGCCCGCGTGGGTGTCGAGGAGGCGAAAGGGCGCCTCCTTGCGCTGGAGCAGGGTGATCACCCGGGCGAGCACGGCGTGTTTCACCACGTCCGCGAAATTGCCGGCGTGATAGGCGTGGCGGTAGTTCATCCGCGATCAGCTAGACGGGGCGGCGCATCGCCGCAAGGGGCACGTGCGATCCGCCTGCGAAGCGCCCGGTCTAAGTCGGCGGCGGCCTGCCACAAAAAATTCCGTTTCCGATGGGAACCAACGGCGCGCTGCGGGGTTTTGCAGCCGTTTGTTCCACGTGAGTAGCTGTCGAGTGCGGTTTTTCGGGGGTGCGGCGGCCCCCGGCAGCGGCCCTCGGTGTGCGCTCCCGTGTTTTCCAGGGAGGTTTTCATAGTGCGCCAGGCGCTTTTCATCGCCCTTTCATGCCTTCTCCTTCCCCACACCGCCGCCGCAACAGACCTCAAGGAAAAGGCTTTCGTCGTTTTCGTCCAGCAGACGCGCACCGTCCAGATGGACTGCTTCCCAGACGACCTCAGGACCATCCTCGGCGACCTTCGCAAGAAGTTCGACCGGCCGGTAGTGGTCACCTCGGGCCACCGCACCGGGCGGCATGCCCGACGCGGATCGCAGCACCGTTTCTGCAAGGCGGCCGACATCCGCATCCAGGGCGTCCCGGCGGGCGCGATCGCCAGCTTTGCCCGCGCGCATCCGCTGGTGGGCGGCGTCGGCACCTATTGCGGCAGCCGGACCGGCATGGTGCACGTGGACATCGGCCCGAAGCGGAGCTGGCGGCACTGCCGGCGGCGTCGGTGAGCGGCAAGCTCAGCCGGCGCGGTCCCGGGACAGCCGCCGCTCCAGGCGGCGCACGGCGAGCGACAGGCTGATCGTCATCATCAGGTAGACGAAGGCCACCACGTTGTAGGTCTCGAAGAAGCGGAACGAGCCCGCGGCATAGACCTTTCCCATCTGCGTGATGTCGGCGACGCCGAGCACGGAGACGAGGGAGGAGTCCTTGACCATGGCCACGAAGTCGTTGCCGAGCGGCGGCAGCACGGTCCGGATCGCCTGCGGCATGACGACCAGCCGGAACACCTGCCAGCGGGTGAGGCCGAGCGCCTCGGCCGCCTCCACCTGGCCGCGGTCGACCGACTGTATGCCGGCCCGGAAGATCTCGGCCAGGAAGGCGCCATAGGCCAGCATCAGCGCGATCACCGCGCGCCACAGCAGCGGGACGTCGCGCGTGACAAGCGGATCCATGATCCCCGCCCGCTGCAGCGGCTGGGTGACGACGTTCGCCGCCGCGACAAGCGCGGGGGCGGCGACGAAGGCGATGTAGAGCAGCAGCACCAGGATCGGCACGCCGCGGATGATCTCGACATAGAAGCGCGCCGTCTCGCGGGCGATGCGGCTCCTCGACAGCGCCGCCACCGCGAGCGCGAGGCCGAGGGCCGAGGCGAGCGCGAAGGAGACCAGCGACACCATCACGGTGATGCCGATCCCCTTCGCCACGGTCGCGAAGATCTGGCCGTAGACGTCGTCGGCGGCGATCGTCGCCGCCGCCGCGACGGCGAGCGCGGCCGCCGCCGCAAGCCACCAGGGGAACGGGCTCTCCCGTTCCGATGAGGGCGGGCTCATTCGCCCATCTTGTAGTCCAGGAACCACTTCTTGTTCAGGGCGTCGAGCGTGCCGTCCGCCCTCAGCTGCTCGATGGCCGCGTCGATCGGGGCGACGAGGTCGGAGCCCTTGGGGTAGATGAAGCCGAAGTCCTCGGTGCCGAGCGGGCCGCCCGTCAGCTTGAAGACGCCGGGGCTGGCGTCGACGTAGCCCTTGCCCGCCGTGCCGTCGGTCAGCACCATGTCGACGTCGCCGGCGCGCAGCGCCTGCACCGATGCGCCAAAGGTCTCGAACAGCTTGATCCGCGGGTTGGCCTCGTCGCCGTCGAGCACGGAATAGACCGCGGTGTAGAAGGGCGTGGTGCCGGGCTGGGCGCCGACCAGCGCGTCCTCCACCGCGGCGAAGCCCGCCGCGTCGGTGAAGCGGTCCTCGTCCGCGCGCACCAGCATGAACTGCTCGGAGCGCATGTAGGGCGCGGAGAAGTCGACCATCTCGGCGCGGTCGTCCCGGATGGTGATGCCGGTCATGCCGATGTCGAACTCGCCGCGGTTGACCGCCGGGATCATCGCGTCCCAGCTGGTGTTGGCGTATTCGACGGTCATGTTGAGGCGCTTCGCGATCTCCGCCATTGCGTCGTATTCCCAGCCGATCGCCTCGCCGGTCTTCGGATCGACGAACTGCAGCGGCGGATAGGCGTTCTCGGTCACCACCACGACGGTGCGGCCGCCGAGGTCGGGGAGCTCCGCGGCGGAGGCGGCGGTCACGGACGCCGCGGCGAGCGTGGCGGATGCGAGGGCGAGGATCCTGTCGAGCACGGGTTGCCTCCGGGGCTTCACGGCGGCGGACGGGTCCGTCCGCGACCGGCTCGAAGGTACCCGCCGACTTGGCAAAATCAAGGGGATCGCCACGGCCCCGCCGCTTCGTTCACGGATATGGCTTCGCCGCGTTCACGGATATGGCTTCGCCGCCATGCTGCGGCTGGAGATCCGCAGCGGCAGCGTGTCCACGGCCTCGAAGGCGGAGGCGGGGATCGTCTTCAGCTCGGCGATCAGTTCCTCCGGCCAGCGGCTGTCGGCGGTGCCCTGGAAGAACCAGGGCGACCCGTTGTCGGCGAGGACAAGGCCGTATTTCTTCATGCCCCTCAGCACCGTCTTCGTGTCCGCCCGGAGCGACGGGTCGATCGCGAAGGAGGCCTTGAGGCGGAAGCGGGCGCCCATCGGCGGCAGGTTCGGGTCGAGCGCCTCGCCGGCGTGGTGGCGGGCCGGCCAGAGGAAGCTCTTGTCGGTGCGGTTGGTGGTGAAGCGGATGGCGTGGTCCACCGTGCCGCGCTTCACCTCGTCGTAGCGCAGCAGCCCGGGGAGGATCGGCAGGCCGGCCGCATCGGCGGAGGTCCAGCCGAGCGGGCGCAGGCGGTTGCTCGAGAGCTTCCAGATCGCGCCGCTGTCGGCGCTCCACTTCCCCCCGCTGCGGGAGGTGTGGAACGTCTCGTAGAGGGTGCAGGTGGACGCGTCGACGGTGATGGTGTGGCGATCGCCCGGCGCGGTCCAGGACCAGCCCTCGACCTTGGTGCGCCGGCCGAGCGGATAGGGTCCCTTGTCGCTCTCGGTGGCGTAGAGGAACTTCACCCGCACCTTCGGATGACTGCCGCCGACGATGGTGACCGGGATCCCGTAGGGTCCCGGAATGTCGCCATAGCTCGGGCCGAAGTCCGGGTGGAGGTTCCGCTCCGGCTCCATGTTCGCCATCCAGGCGTCGCTCATCGGATGCAGCGGCAGCTTCGAGACGTCCGCATGCCACCAGCTGTTCGCCGGGAAGACCGGGCAGGAGGTGCCGGGCAGCCGGGCGGAGGTGCCGGCCGCCGCCGGCGCCAGCACGGCGAGGACGGCCGCCAGCGCCACGAACGGCAGCCGCCGGCCGAGTCCCAACATTCCTGCCGCCCGGCCGATCATGGCGCCGCCCTCCCGAGTCGCTCATCCGGAATATTGACAGTCGCCGGCCGGAACGGCAAGTCGCGCCGGGCCGAATTCCCCGGACCTGGTTGCGGATTCCCTGCCGGCGCGACGGGTCGATGCACCACCTCGTGACCGGGCCGCCCTTGCCCTCCCCTCGCCCGGCATGTCATGAACCGGAGATGGCCGCCGACGACACTCGACCCATGCAGACCGCGCTCTCGCTGCCGAACATCCTGACCTACCTGCGGATCCTCGCGGTGCCGCTGGTCGCCGCCTGCTTCCAGATCGAGGGCGACGCCGCGCGCTGGGCGGCGCTGTCGTTGTTCCTGGTCGCCTCCGTCACCGACTACTTCGACGGCTACCTCGCCCGGCTCTGGGCGCAACAGTCCTCGCTCGGCCGCATGCTGGACCCGATCGCCGACAAGCTGCTGGTGGCGGTGAGCCTGTTGATGCTCGGCGCCGAGGGGACCATCGGCGGCTGGTCGATCTGGGCGGCGGTGGTGATCCTGATGCGCGAGATCTTCGTGTCGGGCCTGCGCGAATTCCTGGCCGAGCTCAAGGTCTCGGTGCCGGTCACGCGGCTGGCGAAATGGAAGACCACCATCCAGCTGGTCGCCATCGGGTTCCTGCTGGCCGGGCCGGCGGCGGACAAGCTGGTCCCGGGAACGTCCCAGGTCGGGCTCGCGCTGCTGTGGACGGCCGCGATCGTGACGCTCTACACCGGCTACGACTACTTCCGGGCGGGTGTCGGCTACCTGGTGGAGGAGAACCGATGACCATCGCACAGCTTCGCCTCGTCTACTTCGCCTGGGTGCGCGAGCGCATCGGCATCGAGCAGGAGACGGTGATGCCGCCGTCGGACGTGGTGACCGCCGGCGACCTCATCCGCTGGCTGGCCGGCCGCGGCGACAACTACGCCCACGCGCTGCAGTCGCCCGAGGCCATCCGCGTCGCGGTGGACCAGATGCACGCCGACCACGACCAGCCGGTGACCGGCGCGCGCGAGGTGGCGCTGTTCCCGCCGATGACCGGGGGCTGAGCCATGGCCGCGGCGATCAGCATCCGCGTCGCGGCGGCGGACTTCGATCAGGGCGCCGAGATCGCCGCCCTTTCCGAGGGGCGGACCGACGTCGGCGCGGTGGCGGCCTTCGTCGGGCTCTGCCGCGACGAGGGCGGGCGGCTCGCCGCCCTCGAACTGCAGCACTACCCCGGCATGGCCGAGGCGGAAATCCGCCGCGTCGTGCTCGAGGCGACCACCCGCTGGCCGGCCCTGACCGCCGTCACCGTCGTCCACCGCCACGGCCGCATCGCCCCCGGCGGCCGCATCGTCCTCGTCGCCTGCGCCTCGGGCCACCGGGCCGACGCCTTCGCCGCCGCCGAGTTCCTGATGGACTTCCTCAAGACCCGCGCGCCCTTCTGGAAGAAGGAGCACAACGCCGACGGCACCAGCGGCGACTGGGTCGAGGCCAGCCACGCCGACGACGCCGCCGCCGACCGCTGGCGGAGTTGAGGCGGCTGGAGCGACCGGTGAACGATCCGTTGTTCGCCGGTCAAGTCGCGGTGAAGGCCCTGGCAGGCCTGGATCCCGGCTTTCGCCGGGATGACAATTGACGACCTACTCCGCCTCGCCGCCTTTCGGGCCGAAGAAGATCACGTAGGTCTGGAAGTCGTCGGAGAAGCCCTCGAAGCGGTGCTCGACGCCGGCTTCGACGAAGAGGACGTCCATCGGCTTGAACGGGCGGCGCTCGCCGGCCTTGTTGAACATGCCGGTGCCGGAGACGATCACGTAGAGTTCGTCCTGCTCGTGCGGGCTCTGCCCGTCGAACTCGACGGGCGCGTAGAGTTCGAACGACATCGAGCCGTGCTTCATCAGGACGGCGAAGGGATGGTCGCTCTCGAACAGGGCCTCGCGCGCGTCGGCGAGGGAGAGGTGCCAGTCGCGGGACATGGGACCGGGCCTTCGATGCGGGACACGGCGCCGGGACGGCTGCCCGGGCAGGCGGCGCCCACCGGCGGGGCGGGCCCCGCCGGGGACATCCGTCTCACTCCGCCGCGGCGGCGGCGGACTTAGGCTGCACCTCGGCCATGTAGGCGTTCATCAGCGTCTCGCTGATCCGGCCCGGGGTGAAGCGGTAGGGACCGATCTCGGAGACGGGCGTCACTTCCGCGGCGGTGCCGCAGATGAAGCACTCCGAGAAGGTCGCCAGTTCCTCCGGCATGATGTGCCGCTCGACCACCTCGATGCCGTTGCGCTTCGCCAGTTCGACCACGGTCTGCCGGGTGATGCCGTTGAGGAAGCAGTCCGGCGTCGGGGTGTGCAGGACGCCGTCCTTGACGAAGAACACGTTTGCCCCGGTCGCCTCGGCGACATAGCCGCGCCAGTCGTACATCAGCGCGTCGGCGTAGCCCTTGGCCTCCGCCGCATGCTTGGAGATGGTGCAGATCATGTAGAGGCCCGCGGCCTTCGACTTCGACGGCGCGGTGCGCGGGTCGGGCCGGCGGTACTCGGCGATGTCGAGGCGGATGCCCTTCAGCCGCTGCTCCGGATTGAAGTAGCTCGGCCATTCCCACACCGCGATGGCGAGGTGGATGGTGTTGTTCTGGGCGGAGACGCCCATCATCTCCGAGCCGCGCCAGGCGATCGGGCGGACGTAGGCGTCCTTGAGGCCGGAGCGGCGCAGCGTCTCGCGGCAGGCCTCGTCGATCTCGGCCACGGAGTAGGGAATCGTGAAGCCGAGGATGCGGGCGGACTCGACCAGCCGCTCGGAATGCTCGGTCAGCTTGAAGATCTCGCCGCCGTAGGCGCGCTCGCCCTCGAACACGGAACTGCCGTAGTGCAGGCCGTGGGTCAGCACGTGCACCTTGGCATCCTTCCAGTCAACGAACTCTCCGTCGTACCAGATCGAGCCGTCGCGGCTGTCGAAGGGAATGCTCGCCATGTCAGTCTCCCCGGACCTCAGTAAACCCTGTCGTCCACCATACCCCGAGGCCCTCGCAGAGGAGAGGACGTCGAGCGAAGATTTTGCGTCGCAGCGACCGAGCGGATATGGTCCCGTCGGTGCGGATGGTCGGATCCGCCGGCGGAACGGCCGCGATGCGACCGATGCTTTCGTCGCGACGGGCCCAGACGTAACAAACGAACTCGAATAAGTCAACATGGCTGACATAAATTTCGCGCGCCAGATCGCCGCCCCCGCCGAACGCGCCGCCGCGGCATCGCCCGACGGGGCGCCGGATCCCGCCGGCGAGATCGACTTCGAGCTGATCGAGCTCCTCTTCTTCGCCTACCGCGACTTCGTCGGCGAGGCCGACCAGACGCTCGCGGCCTACGGCTTCGGCCGGGCGCACCACCGGGTGCTCCACTTCGTCAACCGCAATCCCGGCATGCGCGTGAGCGACCTGCTGGAGACGCTGCGGATCACCAAGCAGAGCCTCGGCCGGGTGCTGAAGCAGCTGGTGGACGAGGGCTTCGTGGAGCAGACGCCGGGCGCGGTCGACCGCCGCCAGCGGCTGCTGACCACCACGCCCCGGGGGCGCGAGCTCGCCCTCGCCCTCGCCTCGCGCCAGTCCGCCCGCATGTCCGCCGCGCTCGCCGGCATGGCCCCCTCCGCCCGGGCGACCGTGCGCGACTTCCTCGAGCGGATGATCGACCGCGATCCGCACCTGCCGGCCGCGGACGTGGAGGACTGATCGATGACGGCGCCAGCCGACGATGCCGCCCATGTGCTGGTGGTCGACGACGACAGCCGCATCCGCCAGCTGCTCGCCCGCTTCCTCGGCGCCAACGGCTTCCGGGTGACCGGCTCCGCGGACGCCGCCGAGGCCCGGCACAAGATCGGCGCGCTCGACTTCGACCTCATCGTGCTCGACGTGATGATGCCGGGCGAGGACGGCCTCTCGCTCACCCGCGCGCTCAAGGAGCAGAAGGACGTGCCGATCCTGCTGCTCACCGCGCGGGCGGACGGCGAGGACCGCATCCGGGGGCTCGAGGTCGGCGCCGACGACTACCTCACCAAGCCCTTCGAGCCGCGCGAGCTGCTGCTGCGCCTCAACAACCTCCTGAAGCGGCGCGCGGGCGGCCCCGCCGGGCGCGAGCGCATCGGCTTCGGTCGCTTCGTCTTCGACCTTCGCCGGGAGGAGCTGCGCGAGGGCGACGCGCCGGTTCGCCTGACCGACCGCGAGCGCCAGCTGCTCACCCTGTTCGCCCATTCGCCGGAGGGCACCGTCTCGCGCGACGCCCTGTCCGGCGGCGAGGCCGGCGTCGGGGAACGGACCATCGACGTGCAGATCAATCGCCTGCGCCGCAAGATCGAGGACGACCCGGCCAACCCGGTTCACCTGCAGACCGTCCGCGGCGTCGGCTACCGGCTGCGGTTCGACTGAGCCATGGCCGGCCGGGCGCCCGACCCCGAGCCACGCGACACGGGCGCCGACGCCGTCGAGCGGCTGTTCGAGCAGGGCGACCGCTCGGCCCGGGCCCTGCGCACGGTCCTCGCCCGCATCGCGCCCGCGCCGCTGGCCAGCGGCTGGACCGCGGTCGGCCGCTGGCTGAACCGCCGCCTGCCCAAGGGCCTGCTCGCCCGGGCGGTGCTGATCCTGGTGGTGCCGATCGTGCTGCTGCAGACGGTGCTGGCCTTCGTCTTCCTAGACCGGCACTGGCAGCTCGTGACCTCCCGCCTCTCCTCGGCGGTATCGCGCGACATCGGCGCGGTGGTGGACCTCGTCGAGGCGGCGCCGGACACGGAGGCGATCGACACGGTGCTCGAGGTGGCGCTGCGCCGGCTGAGGCTCCGGGCGACGCTCGGCCTGCCGGAGGACCTGCCGCCGCAGGAGCCGCCCGGATTCGGCGCCCCGCTCATGGAGCGCACGCTCGTCCGCAACCTCGAGAGCCGGCTGCGCGACCGGTTCCAAATCGACGTTCTTCAGGACGAGGTGGTGGTCCGGGCGGAGACATCCCGCGGGCTCCTGACCTTCCGACTGGACCGCAATCTCGCCTACGCGGCCAACTGGCACATATTCCTGGTCTGGATGGTATCGACGTCGCTGGTGCTGACGCTGTTCGCCGTCCTCTTCCTCAGGAACCAGATCAAGCCGATCCTGCGCCTCGCCGCCGCGGCCGAGGCCTTCGGCCGGGGCCGGCCGGTGCCGAACTTCGTGCCCCAGGGCGCCCGGGAGGTCCGCCGCGCCTCGCAGGCCTTCATCGCCATGCGCCGGCGGATCGAGCGGCAGATCGAGCAGCGCACCACCATGCTCGCGGGGGTGAGCCACGACCTCAGGACGATGCTGACGCGCCTGCGCCTCGAACTCGCCATGATGCCCCCCGGCAACGGGACCGAGGCGATGGCCCGCGACATCGAGGAGATGGGGGCCATGCTGGAGGCCTACATGGCCTTCGCCAAGGGCGACCCGGACGAGGAACCGGAGGAGGTGGACGTCGCCGCCGTGGTCGAGGACGTCGCCGGCCGACATGCCGCCGGCCGGGTCGAGGTGACGACGCGGGTGGCCGGCGAACCCGTGCTCCGCCTGAAGCCGGCCGCCTTCCGCCGGCTCCTCGAGAACCTCGTGGGCAACGCCGTCAAATACGGACGCAGCCGGGTGGAGGTGTCGGCCGACCACTCGGACGGCTGGCTGACACTCATCGTCGACGACGACGGCCCGGGCATTCCGGAGGCGGAGCGGGAGGCGGTGTTCCGGCCCTTCGTGCGGCTCGACGAGGCGCGCAACCAGGACGCGGGCGGCACGGGTCTGGGGCTGTCCATCGCCCGCGACGTCGCCCGCAGCCAGGGCGGCGATGTCCGCATCGAGACCTCGCCGCTCGGCGGCGCCCGGGCGGTCGTCCGCCTGCCCGGTTGAACGGCCTCAGTAGAGCCGGCCGCCGACGGGCACGTCGAGGTCCGGAGCCACCAGCACCACCTCCCCGTCCGCGTCCGGCACGCCCAGCGTCAGCACCTCCGAGCGCAGCGGTCCGATCTGCTTGGGCGGGAAGTTCACCACCGCGAGCACCAGCCGGCCGACGAGGCCCTCGGGGGCGTAGTGGCGGGTGATCTGGGCGGACGACTTCTTCAGCCCGATCCCGGGGCCGAAATCGATCATCAGCACATAGGCCGGCCGGCGCGCCTCCTTGAACACCTCGGCCGACACGATGCGGCCGACGCGGACGTCGACCTTGAGGAAATCGTCGAAGCCGATCGGGGCGGCAGGGGCGGCGTCTGGCATGGCGGGGCCTTCGAATCGGAAGCGGACGGCGAAGCCTATCCGCCTCGCCGGCCCGCTGGCCAGCCGGGGCGGGGGCATCGCCGACAGAGCCATCGACATTCGGCGGCCGGATGACGATCGCCAGGGCTGCGTCGGCTATGGCGATGCCGCACGTCGCCGGACGGCCGTCAGATCCCCTCGCCCGCCGTCAGGTCCTCCTCGCGGGGGCGGCGCCGGTCGCGGCGGCGGACGCCCGGGAGGGAGCAGGCGATGCCTTCGAGGCGGTCCATCATCCGCTCGGCCATAGCGCAGCGGCCGAGTTCGCGGTCGACGGCGACAAGGGTGCGGGCAAGGCCCGGATCGTGGTCGTCGAGCCAGACCGGGACGATGCGCGACCAGGCGAGCGCGAGGCCGCGGGCGCGCAGCCGGCCGCGCGGGCCGCCGGTGGGGATGCCGGCCGAGGCGAGCATGAAGTCCATCGAGCGGATCACCCCGGGCGCCACGGCGAGCGCCAGCATCGGGTCGCGGCGCACCGAGCGGTCGAGCATGCGCACCGCCTCCCGCCAGGGCGAGAGCACGTCGAGGCGGGCCATCACCACGTCGAACAGCCGGTCCCGGGCGGGCTCCTCGGACAGGGCCGGATCGTGGCGGGCGAGGGTCTCGAGATCGACGCGGCGGTTGAAGGCGGCGACCAGGTCGACCCGCCCGTCGTAGTTCGCGCGAAGGTCCTGCAGCGAGACGCCTGCGTCGGCGGCGACCTCCTCGAGGCGGATGTCGCCGACCGGCATCGTCGCCAGCCGCGCGAGGAAGGCGTCCAGGATCCTGGTCTTCTGGGCTTCGGCCTTGGTCGGCATGGCGGCGCTCCCTCGGGTTCTCCTCGAGGGAACATAGGAGCGACCGGCCGCCCGAGGAAGGGGCGGCCTCAGCCGCCGAGTTCGCGCGAGCGCCGCGCCGCCGCCTCGACGGCGCGCAGGAACAGCGGCTCCACGCCGTCCGCGGCCATCAGCACCTCCAGCGCCGCCGCCGTGGTGCCGCCCGGCGAGGTGACGTTCCGCCGCAGCACCGCGGGATCCTCCGGCGAGGCGGCGAGCAGCGCGCCGGCCCCGGCCACAGTCTGGCGAGCGAGCAGGTGGGCGAGGTCCTCCGGCAGGCCGGCGGCGCGGGCGGCCTTGGCGAGCACCTCGGCGACGAGGAAGACGTAGGCCGGCCCGGAGCCGGACACCGCGGTCACCGCGTCCATCAGCGCCTCGTCGCCGATCCAGGCGGTGCGGCCGACGGCGTCCATCAGGTCCTGCACGATGGCGCGCTCGGCCTCGCCCACCGCGGCGTTGCCGACGCAGACGGACATGCCCATGCCGACTTGCGCCGGCGTGTTCGGCATCACCCGCACCAGCGGGCCGGCGCCGAGGTCCGCCTCGAGGCGGGAGAGGCGCGTGCCGGCGGCGACCGAGATCACCACCGTCCGCGGGCCGACCACCGCGGCCGCCGCCGGCAGGACCTTGTCCATCGACTGCGGCTTGACCGCGATCACCATCACGGCGGGATGGCGGGGCGCCTCGGCGAGGTCCGCGACCAGCTTCGCCCCGGTGCGCGCGGCCAGCGCCCGAGTCTCCTCGCCCGCCGCCGGGTCGACCATGGTCACCCGCTCGCCGGCGAGCCCCCGCTCCAGCCAGCCGGCCAGCATCGCGCCGCCCATCTTGCCGGCGCCGACGAGGACGAGGGAGGAGAGCGAGGCGAGGGACATCGGCGGGACTCCGGCGGAGAGGAGGGGGGAGACCCGTTTAGCGCAGCCGGGCGGAGGACGGAAGCGGGCGGAGGACTTTCCGTCACGCCGACGGAAGATCCGGTCCGCATCGCCGCACGCACCCCGGCCGGGCTCCGGACTCCGCTTTCGCCGGGGCGACGATAAGGGGAACTGACGGCCCTTCTCCATCCCCGTCATCCCGACGAAAGTCGGGATCCAGCCCCCGCCGCCGCAGCTGCCCCGGCCGGGCGCTGGACCCCGACTTTCGTCGGGGTGACGATGAGGGAAGGTGAGCGCGAGGGCCGGGATGGTGACGGGGAGTTGACGCCGGGGACCGGCAAGGAAACGGCCCGCCCCGGGATCGGGGCGGGCCGCTTTTTCTCCTCAGGCCTCGCCGACGGTCTCGATCAGCGAGTGTTCCAGCGATTCCTTGGCGGACTTGCCGGCCCAGACGACGAACTGGAACGCCTGGTAGAAGCGCTCGCAGGAATCCAGCGCGTTCTCCATCATCGAGGCGATCTGCTCGTCGCTCGGGTCCACGTGGCCGGCGAGCAGCAGGGCGTGGCGGTACATGATCACCCCCTCCTGCTGCCAGAGGTCGAAATGGCCGACCCACATCTGCTCGTTGACGAGGCTCAGGAGCTTCACGACCTCGGTCCGGCGGGCCTCCAGCACCTTGATGTCGAACGCACAGGCGAGGTGCAGCGCCTCGATGTCCTCCATCCATGAAAAGGAGACGTGATAGTCGCACCAGTTGCCCTGGACGGACACGGTGATCTCGTCCTCGCCGGAGCGCTCGAACGACCAGTCGTTCTGGGCGGCGATGAGTTCGATCGAATCGACGGGGTTGCCCGGTCGTTCGGAGTGGACATCGATGAGGGTCACGATCGACCTCCAAGGTTGCGGCCGGATACCGGCGCGCGGGCTTGCACAAGGCGACCCGTGTCGGGGCGGCGTGGCAGGAACGACCCGCCGTCCGCTTCGGTTCGCCTCCAGACCCGGCCGTCGCCGCCCGGGAGGAGGCGGCGAGACCGGACGACACGCGCCCCGCCGGGGCGGGACGCGGCTCCGCAGAGCACCTTGGCTGCCGCGCCGCCGGATGCGAATCCGGGCGCGGCGAATCTCATGGCACCACTATGCGGAGAGTTGGCGCGCCTGCAAACAGGCATCGGGCCGTTTTGGTGAAGAACTCGGCAGGAACTGCGGTAACTCGTGGGAAAACGGGGTCAGCCCCCGTCCGAGATGGCGTCCTGCGGGCCGGCGGACGCGCCGTCCTTGGCGGCGAGCCTCGACTCCAGGTCGTCGACCCGCTTGGCGAGGCGCTCCACCTCGGCGATGGCGCGGGCGGCCATCTCCTGGGCGATCTCGAGGTCCTCGCGGCGGACGAGGTCCATCTCCGAGACGATCCGGTCGGCCTGCGCGCGCACGACGGACTCGACCTCGCGCCGGGCCGACTGGGCCACGCCGGCGGCGTCGTTCATCAGCTTCGCGAACTCGTCGAACATCCGGCCCTGGGGATTGGTCATGGCGATGTCCTCCTCGCTGTCGGCGGGTCCGTCCCGGGCCCTGCACTGTGGTCTCGCCTTCCCCATATGTGGCCCGCCGCGCGGCAGGGATCAAGCCGGGAGCGGGCCGAGCCCGCGCTTGACCTTCGGCCTGCGGCGGCGGATAGGGGAGCGAGACGTCCGACCCCGGAGCCGCGATGCCGCCTCTCCTCGCCCTGCCCTTCCCGGCGATCGACCCCGTCCTCGTCGAGTTCGGGCCGATCGCCATCCGCTGGTACGCCCTCGCCTACATCGCCGGGCTGCTGTTCGGATGGTGGTGGATCCGCCGGCTGATCTCGACGCCGCGGCTGTGGGCCGGGCTGCCGCGGCCGGTGCCGATGGACGTCGACGACCTTCTCGTCTGGATCACCTTCGGCGTGATCCTCGGCGGGCGCATCGGCTACGTGCTGTTCTACGGCGAGGGCTACCTCGAAAACCCGCTCGCGGTGCTGCAGGTCTGGCAGGGCGGCATGTCCTTCCACGGCGGCCTGATCGGCGCCGCCGTGGCGATGCTGCTGTTCGCCCGCCGCCGCCGGCTGAACCCGCTCTCCTTGTTCGACCTCGCCGCGGCGGCGGTGCCGGTCGGGCTCCTGCTCGGCCGCGTCGCCAACTTCGTCAACGCCGAGCTCTGGGGGCGGACGACCGACGTGCCCTGGGCCTTCGTCTTCCCCGGCGCCGGCCCGGAGCCGCGGCACCCGAGCCAGCTCTACGAGGCGGGGCTCGAGGGCGTCGTGCTGTTCCTCGTCCTCACGGTGCTCGTCTACCGCTATCGCGCCCTTGCCCGCCCCGGCCTCGTCACTGGCGTGTTCGGCATCGGCTACGGGCTCAGCCGGATCCTCGTCGAGTTCTTCCGCGAGCCGGACCCGCAGATCGGCTACATCGCCGGCGGCTGGCTGACGATGGGCATGGTGCTGTCGCTGCCGCTGGTCCTCGCCGGCGCGGGCTTCGTCGCCGCCTCGCGCCGCCGCAGGGCGACCACGTGACGACGCCGCTCGAGACGCGGATCCGGGCGATGATCGAGGCCACCGGCCCGATCTCCGTCGCCGACTACATGGCGCTCTGCCTCGGCGACCCGACGCACGGCTACTACGCCACCCGGGATCCCATCGGCCGCGGGGGCGACTTCGTGACGGCGCCGGAGGTCAGCCAGATGTTCGGCGAACTCGTCGGCATCTGGTGCCTCGCCGCCTACGAGGCGATGGGGGCGCCTGCGCGGGTCGTCCTCGCCGAGGTCGGCCCGGGTCGCGGCACGCTGATGGCGGACCTTCTCAGGGTGACGAGGCGCAATCCTTCCTTCGCCGCGGCCCTCTCGGTCCACCTCGTCGAGACAAGCCCGACGCTGCGCCGCCAGCAGGCCGAGAGGCTCGCCGCCCACGCGCCCGCCTTCCACGACCGGGTCGACGCGCTGCCGCCGGGGCCGCTGCTCCTCGTCGCCAACGAGTTCTTCGACGCCCTGCCGATCCGCCAGGCGGTCCGCACGCCGGAGGGCTGGCGCGAGCGGGTGGTCGGCATCGGCCCGGACGGACGCCTCGCCTTCGGGGCCGGGGCCGCCGGTGTCGGCGCCGACGTGGTGCCGCCGCACGCGG
Source organism: Pleomorphomonas sp. (assembly GCA_041687675.1). Lineage (GTDB taxonomy): Bacteria > Pseudomonadota > Alphaproteobacteria > Rhizobiales > Pleomorphomonadaceae > JAWLBM01. The sequence goes on from JAWLBM010000049.1 coordinate 21,419, forward strand.
CCGGCGCGCCGGTCGGCACCGTCGTCGAGATCAACCGGCCCGCGGAGGCGGTGATCGGCGGCATCGCCGCCCGGGTCGCCGGCGAGGGCGGCGCCTTCCTCACCTTCGACTACGGCAGTCCCGCGCATGGCGTCGGCGACACCCTGCAGGCCGTCCGCGACCACGCCTTCGCCGACGTGCTGGAGGCGCCCGGCGAGGCCGACCTCACCGCCCATGTCGACTTCGCGGCGCTCGCCGCCGCCGCCAGGGCCGCCGCCCCCGGCGTGCGGGTCTTCGGGCCGCGGCCGCAGGGCGAGGTGCTGCTCGGCCTCGGCCTCCTCGAGCGCGCCGGCGTCCTCGGCGCGGGGCTGGACGAGGCGGGCCGCGCGCGCCTTCTGGCCGACGTGGAGCGTCTCGCCGGGGAGGACGGCATGGGCCGGCTGTTCCAGGCGCTGGCGCTCACGGCAGGCTTCGACGTCCCCGGCTTCGGCGACGGCCGCTAGAGCATTTCCCATTCGGATCGAACCGATCTGAACGACAAGAATATGCTCAAGCCTATGAATCTGGAGCGATTTCTCGTTGACCAGGCGAGTCCACCCGATCGGAAAGCGCTCTGGCTCCCTTTGACACGCCCCGCGGGCGCCGCCACCATGCGCGCGCCCCGGAGCCCCCGAGAATCCCCGCCGATGAAGATCACCCACCCAGTGCTCGCCCTGCCGGGCATCCGCCACGGCTGGTTCACCCGCGAGGGCGGCGTCTCGACCGGCGTCTACGCCTCCCTCAACACCGGCCTCGGCTCCTCGGACGACCGGGCGAACGTCCTTGAGAACCGCCGCCGGGTCGCCGAGGCGATGGGCGCGCCGGCGGACCGGCTGGTCACCTGCTACCAGGTCCACTCGCCGGACGTGGCGATCGCCGAGGCGCCCTGGCCGCACGCGGAGAACCCCAAGGCCGACGCGCTGGTGACGAAGCGGCCCGGGATCGTCCTCGCCGTCTCCTCCGCCGACTGCGGCCCGGTGCTGTTCGCCGACGCCGGGGCCGGCGTCATCGGCGCCGCCCACGCGGGCTGGCAGGGCGCCTTCTCCGGGGTGCTCGAGGCGACCGTCCAGCGCATGGTCGACCTCGGCGCCGAGCGCGGCCGCATCCGCGCCGCCGTCGGGCCGATGATCTCCGGACCCGCCTACGAGGTCGGCCCGGAGTTCGTCGAGCGCTTCCGCCGCGCCCGCGAGACCGTCGGCCGCTGGTTCCGGCCCTCCGGGCGCAAGGACCACGCGCTGTTCGACCTGCCCGCCTACATCGTCCACCGCCTGCTCGTCGCCGGCGTCGGCGAGGCCGTGGACCTCAGGCTCTGCACCTATTCCGACGAGAGCCGCTTCTTCTCCTACCGCCGCATGACCCACCGCGGCGAGCCCGACTACGGCCGCCATCTCTCGGCGATCGTGCTCGCCGAGCGAACCGAAGGCTGACCGCCCCATGGCCCTCCACTTCGACCCCGCCGAATTCGCCGTCCGCCAGGCCGCCGTCGCCGCCACCATCGGCGAGCGCGACATCGACGCGCTGCTGCTGTTCGCGCCGGAAAGCCACTACTGGCTGACCGGCTACGACACCTTCGGCTTCTGCTTCTTCCAGTGCCTCGTCTTCCGCCGCGACGGCCGGATCGCGCTGCTGACCCGCTCGGCGGACCTGCGCCAGGCCCGGCACACCTCCCTCGTCGAGGACGTCCGGGTCTGGGTGGACCGCCGCGACGCGACGCCCGCCGAGCAACTCTGCGACATGCTGGCCTCGCTCGGCCTTTCCGGCGCGCGCCTCGGCGTCGAGTACCAGACCCAGGGCCTCACGGCCGCCAACGGCCGTTCCCTCGACGCCGCGATGGCCGGCTTCGCCGAGACCGAGGACGCCTCGGACATCCTGCCGGGCCTTCGCATGGTGAAGTCGCCGGCCGAGATCGCCTATGTCCGGCGGGCGGCGGCGCTTGCCGACACGGCCTTCGAGCAGGCGATGGCCGAGGTGCGCCCCGGCGCCGACGAGGGCGTCATCCTCGCCCGGCTGCAGGGCGCCATCCTCGAGGGCGGCGGCGACTATCCGGGCAACGAGTTCATCGTCGGCTCGGCCGGAGACGCCCTCCTCTGCCGCTACAAGTCCGGCCGGCGCCGGCTGTCGGATCGCGACCAGCTGACGCTGGAGTTCGCCGGCGCCTGGCGCCGCTACCATGCGGCGGTGATGCGCACGGTGGTGATCGGCGAGCCGACCGCCCGCCACGTCGAGCTGCACGAGGCCTGCGCGGAGGCGCTGGCCGCCGTCGAGGGGGCGATGCGGCCCGGCTCCAGCTTCGGCGACGTCTTCGAGGCGCACCGGGAGGCGATGGACCGCCGCGGCCTCGCCGCCCACCGGCTCAACGCCTGCGGCTACTCGCTCGGCGCCCGCTTCACGCCGAGCTGGATGGACCCGCCGATGTTCTACGCCGGCAACCCGGCGCCGGTCGTGCCCAGGATGACCCTGTTCGCGCACATGATCGTCATGGATTCGGACAGCGGCACCGCGATGACGCTCGGACGCACCTACCTCACCACCGAGGGCGCGCCGGAGCCGCTGTCCCGGCTTTCGCTGGAGCTGCCGCGGGGCTGACCCTTGCGGCGGGCGGGGTTGAACCTTCCCGCCGGCCCGTGCACAAGGGGATTGCGAGATTTCCGGGAGGGCGCGTCGGCGCCCCGGGCCCGAAAGGGGGGAGACGGGATGGGAGACGCGACACGGTGTCCGGCCTATGGCCTCAAGGCGGCAGCCGCCTCGCTCGCGTTCCTCCTCGCCGCCTGCCAGAGCTCGGACGGCCCCCGCTCCGCCGCCGGCGCGGCCGCCGCCGGGCCTGTCCTCGCCGCCCCGCCCGAGGCGACGCGCCCAGGCCCGCCGCCGGTGCCCGCGGCGCAGGCGCTGTTCGCCTTCGAGGCCGTCACCGGCGTGCCGACCGGCAAGGCTGACACCCTCTCCCGGGCGCTCGGCACCTATGCCCGCGCGCGGAACCTCACCCTCGTCCGTCGCGGCGACCCGACCGCCGTCTACCGCGTGCTCGGCTTCCTCTCCGCGGTCGGCGGCACCGGCGACACCTCCGTCTCCTACGTCTGGGACATCTTCGACGCCGAGGGCCGGCGGGTGCACCGGATCGCCGGCATCGAGGTCGCCGGCGAGGCGAACGCCGACCCGTGGTCGGGCGTCGGCGACGAGACCTTGCAGGCCGTCGCGGCCCGCACCGTCGAGGGAATCTACGCCTGGGTGAACCAGGTCCCCGCCGGCGCCGCCCCACCGTCGGCCGCCGCCGCCGCTCCCCCCGCCGGGCAGGCGATCTGATCGGTGTCGCGGCTGGGGATCGAGCCGTCCGTCCATGTTTACGATCATGGCCGCCACTGCTAAGAAGCCGGCCAAACGTCGCCGGCCCCACCGGCGGGCCCACCCGTGACCGGCTCCTCTTCCGCCGCGAGGATCGACCCCTCATGAAACTGGTTTCCGGCAACTCCAACCGGGCGCTGGCCGAGGCCATCGCCGACTACCTCGACGTCGAGCTGACCCGCACGTCGGTCCGGCGCTTCGCCGACCAGGAGATCTTCGTCGAGATCATGGAGAACGTGCGCGGCGAGGACGTCTTCGTCCTCCAGTCGACGAGCTACCCGGCAAACGACAACCTGATGGAGCTGCTGATCCTCACGGACGCGCTGCGCCGCTCGTCGGCCCGCCGGATCACCGCGGTGCTGCCCTACTTCGGCTACGCCCGCCAGGACCGCCGCTCCTCCGGCCGCACACCGATCTCGGCGAAGCTGGTCGCCAACATCATCACCCACGCGGGCGTCGACCGGGTGCTGACGCTGGACCTGCACGCCGGCCAGATCCAGGGCTTCTTCGACATTCCGACCGACAATCTCTTCGCCGCGCCGGTGCTGGTGCGCGACATCAAGGAGCGAATGGCGGTGGAGAACGTCGTGGTGGTGTCGCCGGACGTCGGCGGCGTGGTGCGCGCCCGGGCGCTCGCCAAGCGCATCGACGCCCCGCTCGCCATCGTCGACAAGCGCCGCGAGCGGCCGGGCGAGAGCGAGGTGATGAACATCATCGGCACGGTCGAGGGCCGCGACTGCATCCTCGTCGACGACATCGTCGATTCCGGCGGCACCCTGTGCAACGCGGCCGACGCGCTGCTGGCCAAGGGCGCCGCCTCGGTGACGGCCTATGCCACCCATGGCGTGCTCTCCGGCGGCGCCGTCGCCCGCATCACCGCCTCTCGGCTGAGGGCGATGGTGATCACCGACTCGATCGAGGCCACCGCCGCGGTGAAGGCCTCGGAGAAGCTCCGCGTCATCTCGATCGCCCCGCTGATGGGCGAGGCGATCGCCCGCACCGCCTCCGAGCAGTCGGTGTCGAGCCTGTTCGACTGAGCCGGCGGCGCCGCGCGCCGGCCTTGATCTTCGGGCCCTCGCCGCCTATACAGCCGCATCCGCGCCAAGCCCCCCTGGAGGAGGCGCGGGTCCGCGGGCGGCCGGATGGCCGCCTTCGGCGTTTCCGACGATCCTTGAAAAGGAAGTGACCTATGGCTCAGTCCTGGGAGCTGAAGGCCTCCGTGCGCAATCGGGTGGGAAAGGGGTCCGCCCGCGCCCTGCGCCGTGAAGGCAACATCCCCGCCGTGATCTACGGCGACAAGCAGGCGCCGGTCGCCATCGCGATCAACGCCAACGAGATGTCCAAGAAGCTGCACGGCGGCGGCTTCCTGACCCACGTCGCGACGCTCGATGTCGACGGCGAGAAGATCCAGGTCCTGCCGCGCGACTACCAGGTCGACCCGGTGAAGGACTTCCTGGTCCACGTCGACTTCCTGCGCGTCACCGCCGCCTCGAAGATCGACGTCGAGGTGCCCGTGCACTTCGTCAACCAGGACGTCTGCCCGGGGCTGAAGCGCGGCGGCGTGCTCAACATCGTCCGCCACGAGGTGGAGCTGGAGGTGTCGGCCACCGACATCCCGGAGTTCATCGAGGTGGACCTCAAGGACGCCGAGATCGGCGACTCCATCCACATCTCGGCGGTGAAGCTGCCCGCCGGCACCCGGCCGGCGATCCGCGACCGCGACTTCACCGTCGCGACCATCGCCGGCTCGGCCGCGGCGCAGTCCGAGGCCGCCTCCGGCGAGGCCGGGGAGGAGGAGTGATCCGGCCCTGAGGCCGACCGATCGCGGGGGTTCCGGCCGGCGGGCCGGGACCCCTTTCCGTTTCGGGGCGACCTTTGCGGAGACGAGACCATGCTGATCCTCGCCGGCCTCGGCAACCCGGGCCCGAAATACGCCGGCAACCGGCACAACATCGGCTTCATGGCGGTGGACCGCATCCACGAGCGGCACCGCTTCCCGGCCTGGCGGAAGAACTTCCAGGCGGAGGTCTCGGAGGGCACCATCGCCGGCGAGCGGGTGCTGCTGATGAAGCCGCAGACCTACATGAACGAGAGCGGCCGGTCCGTCGGCGAGGCGGTTCGCTTCCTCAAGCTGGCGCCGACCGACGTCGTCGTCCTCCACGACGAGCTCGACCTGCCCCCGGGCAAGCTGCGCATGAAGGCGGGCGGCGGCCACGGCGGCCACAACGGGCTGCGCTCGATCACCAGCCAGATCGGCGACGGCTACCGGCGGATGCGCCTCGGCATCGGCCATCCCGGGATCAAGGAGATCGTGCACGCCTACGTGCTCTCCGACTTCCACAAGGCCGACCGCGACTGGCTGGACAGGTTGCTCGACGCCATCGCCGACCACGTCGACGACCTGGTGAAGGGCGACGACGCCAGCTTCGGCAACCGCATCCACCTGATCACCGACCCGAAGCCGGCGAGGAAGCCGAAGCCGGCGAAGCCCGCGGAGGCCCCCTCCGCCGCGGCGCCCTCCCCCGCCGCCCCCGGCGAGACGCCCTCCCCCGCAGCCCCCGGCGACGCGTCCGCGCCCTCCCCCGCCGGCAAGCCCGAGACCAACGCCATGGCCGCGGCGCTCCGCGCCCTCCTCGGCCAGAAGAAGAAGCCGCCCCGCCGCCCGTGAGGGCGGACGACCGCCTCCCGCGTTTCCCTTGACCTCGGCCCCCGGCTGTCCCAAACAGCGCGCGGACCGGATTTTCCGCGGGCCTCCCCGCCTCAGACGAGAGTGACTCACATGGGTTTCAAGTGCGGCATCGTCGGGCTGCCGAACGTCGGCAAGTCGACGCTCTTCAACGCGCTCACCCGGACCGCCGCAGCGCAGGCCGCCAACTATCCCTTCTGCACCATCGAGCCGAACACCGGCGAGGTGGCGGTGCCCGACCCGCGCCTCGGCAGGATCTCCGCGCAGGCGAAGTCGGCGCAGATCGTGCCGACGCGTCTCACCTTCGTCGACATCGCCGGCCTCGTGCGCGGCGCCTCGAAGGGCGAGGGCCTCGGCAACCAGTTCCTCGCCAACATCCGCGAGGTGGACGCCATCGCCCATGTGCTGCGCTGCTTCGAGGACGAGGACATCACCCATGTGGAGGGCCGGATCGACCCGGTGGGCGACGCCGAGACGGTGGAGACGGAGCTGATGCTCGCCGACCTCGACAGCCTGGAGCGCCGGGTGGTGCCGCTCCGGAAGCGCGCTCAGGGCGGCGACAAGGAGGCGCGGGAGCAGGTCGAGATCATGGACCTTGCGCTCGCCGCCCTGCGCGAGGGCCGGCCGGCGCGCACCGTCGACGTGCCGAAGGGAGCCGAGGACGCGTTCCGCCAGCTCAATCTCCTGACCTCGAAGCCCGTCCTCTACGTCTGCAACGTCGAGGAGGCCTCCGCCGCCACCGGCAACGGCTACTCCCGCGCCGTCGAGGAGATGGCGGAGCGCCAGGGCGCCAAGGCGGTGGTGATCTCCGCCGCGATCGAGGCCGAGCTCGCCCAGCTTCCCGACGAGGAGGCGAAGGAGTTCCTCGAGAGCCTCGGCCTCGAGGAGCCCGGCCTCGACCGGCTGATCCGCGCCGGATACGACCTCCTCGGCCTGATCACCTATTTCACCGCCGGGCCGAAGGAGACGCGCGCCTGGACCATTACGAAGGGCACCCGCGCCCCGCAGGCCGCCGGCGTCATCCACTCCGACTTCGAGCGCGGCTTCATCCGCGCCCAGACCATCGCCTACGACGACTTCGTCGCCCTCGGCGAGGTGAAGGCCAAGGAACAGGGCAAGGCCCGCGACGAGGGCAAGGAGTATGTCGTCCAGGACGGCGACGTGCTGCTGTTCAAGTTCAACGCGTGAGGACGCGGCGGGGGGGCGCACGGTCCCGCCGCCGGTCCCCCGTCACGGAACGGTGACGACGATCGCGTTGTTGCGAACCCAATCGTTGCTGTTGACACCAGGACCCCGGCCAAATTCAGCAGCGAGGCCGAAACAAGCGCCCTCTTCCCCATTGATACCCCGAACGACCCGCATGCCGGGAACCCTTCACAGGTCCTTACATCGATGTTGTAGTACTATCGATACGCACTCAGAGGTGCGTTAGGGCTCTGCGCGATCGTGCGCGGCGCTGCTCTTGCCCGGGGCGACCGAGGCCAGGTTCGCCCGGTTGCGCGCCGAGCCCCCAATGGGGCTCGGCGCGTGCCGTCAGTTCATCACGAAGGCGGTGACGTAGCCGCCTTCGTTGAGGTTCCAAATGGACGGGTTCGGGGACGTGACGCACATGCCGAACTCGTAGGTGCCCGCGCTGAGGCCCGTGTAGATCCAGCTCACCGTGAAGGGGATGCGTGTGTTGGCGGCAACCCGCTGGTCCAGCATGGCGGCCCCCTGGGTGATCACCGACGACTGCCCGGCGGGCAGGTAGCAGGGCGCGACGGTAAGACCACCCCCGCCCGCAAAGCTCCCCATCGACTTCGTCGCCACCAGATGGACCTTCTGCCCCGCCGTGATCGTGAAGGTCACGGTCGGGCCGACGAAGCCCCAGGTGCTCGCGGCCAAGTTGTTGGGATTGTTTGTCAATATAGACTGCTGGGCAGAGTTCACGATCCCCGGCGTCCCGGTGGGGCCGGAAGGACCCGTCGGGCCGGTGGGACCGGTCGGGCCGGCAGGCCCGGCCGCGCCGTCAGCGCCCGTCGGGCCGGTGGGACCGGCAGGGCCGGCCGCGCCGTCAGCGCCCGTAGGGCCGGTCGGGCCAGCAGGCCCGATCGCACCGTCGGAGCCCGTCGGGCCGGTGGGACCGATCGCACCGTCGGAGCCCGCCGGGCCGGCCGGTCCGGCATCGCCCTGAGGCCCGGTCGCGCCGGCGGGTCCGACGTCGCCCTGCGGGCCGGTCGGGCCGGTTGCGCCCGCCAGACCGGCTTCGCCCTGCGGCCCGGTCGGGCCGTTCGCGCCGGCGGGTCCGACGTCGCCCAGCGGGCCGGTCGGGCCGGTTGCGCCCGCCAGACCGGCTTCGCCCTGCGGCCCGGTCGGGCCGGTGGCGCCGGCGGGTCCGATGTCGCCCTGCAAACCTGTCGCGCCGGTCGCGCCCACCAGACCAGCGTCGCCCTGAGGCCCGGTCGGGCCGGTGGCGCCCGCGGGACCAGCGTCGCCCTGCGGCCCGGTCGGGCCGATCGCGCCCGCGGGTCCAGCGTCGCCCTGCGGCCCGGTCGCGCCCGCGGGTCCGGCGTCGCCCTGCAAACCTGTCGCGCCGGTCGCGCCCGCAGGTCCGATGTCGCCTTGTGGACCGGTCGGGCCGGCTACGCCTGCGGAACCAGGGTCGCCCTGCGGCCCGGTCGGGCCGGTGGCGCCCGCCAGACCGGCGTCGCCCTGCGGACCGGTCGGGCCGGTCGCGCCCGCGGGTCCGATGTCGCCCTGCGGCCCGGTCGGGCCGAGCGCGCCGGCGGGACCCTCCGGCCCGGCATCACCCTGCGGACCGGTCGGGCCGCGCATCTGGCCGACCTCGACGAATGCGGTGCCGTCGAAGACGTGGAGGCTACCGGTGTCCTCTGCGACCCAGCCGTGGCCGGGGGCGGCCGTCGCGACCAGGGGCGCAAGGTCAGACGCGGTCGCGACCGAGCCCTGGATATCGATCGAGGTGCCGTCCGCGCCGGTGGCGCCCGCCGGACCCGCCGGACCGGCAGGCCCCGCGGCGCCCGGTTCACCCGGCGCTCCGGACGGGCCGGTCGGCCCCGGGACGCCCGCGGGACCTGGCGCCCCTTGCAGCCCCACCGGCCCCTGCGGCCCCTGCGGCCCCGTGGGGCCGGTGAGGCCGCAGCCGGTCACCGGAACCACGTCGACCATCCGGCCGACCCGCAGGATGATCTCGCAATCGCCCGGCTTCAGCGGGGCGACGATGCGGAACCTGCCGCTCACCCTGCTCCGGGTCGACCTTGCCGGATCGTCCAGCCGCACCCGCTTGCCGCCGCCCCTTGTCCGGCCCTCGACGACGAGCCGCCCCGCCTCGTGCGCGGCCTTTTCCAGCGTGATCCTGGTGTTCTTCAGCGGGGTCTTCTGCTTCGTCGCCGCAAGGGCAGGCCAACCCGAGAGCACCAACGCGACCGCCAGCAGCGAGGCCGACACACGCTTCGTCTGTTTCATCGGTCATCCCCGGGCCCCCAGCATGCCCGGAGCCGACAGGAACAACTCTTTACATCATATCTCCTAAAATGACAATGTGCAGGAACGAGCCAGGCCGGCCAAGTTGCGGTCTTCGCGTTCCGGCACCGCTCCCGCGGCGGCGGCACCATGTCCGCCGGCCACGGTCGACCGGCGTACCAGCCGCGTCCACATTCCATCGTTCCTCGAAGCGGCGCTGCCGTCCGCGGGCCCGGACGCGCCGGGCTTCCCCACGCCCATGCGGAAGAGCCCGTCGGCCTGGGAGGGCCGTTCGCGCACGGCGCGATCCGGGGCGGGCGCCGGGGCGAGGACCCCGGCGCCCGATCGATCAATCAGGGTCCGAGCACCAGCGTGCCGGCAACCGCCTCGAGGGCGAGCGCGGCCATGGCGGCCGGGACGAGCAGGGACAGGGCAAGGGCCTGAAGCTTTGTCTTCGACATCGGGGTTGTCTCCCGTGGTTGACGCCCTCGGACGAGGGCCATGGGAGAATGTACTGCATTTCATGATAGAAAAACTGTCGGTTTTCGATCTGGAGTTGTGGAGACGCTTCCCGGCGCGGCCGTCCGGTCACGGAGACGGCCCGCGCCGACCCGACCCGGTATCGCCCGCCCCGATCCTTCCGACGCACCCCGGCCTTCACATCGGGGGGCGCCGGCCGGCCCCGCGGCAGGGCGGCCGGCGCTGAGCACATCGACGCCGAATCAGTTGAAAACCAGTATGGATGAATAGCCCACTTCGTTGCTGTTCCAGTTGGCCGGCATGGGGACGATGGCACACATGCCGAACTTATAGGCGCCGGGGTTCAACCCCGAGAAAACCCAGCTCACCCCGAACACAGCGCGGGTGTTCTGTGCCACCTGCAGGCCGAAGATAGCTCCCCCTTGGGGCACGACCGGAGCGCCGGCGGCGGCGCTCTGGTAGCAGGGCGCAATTCCGAGTCCGCTGGCGCCGCCCGCGGCGGTGCTGCCCATCGCCTTGTTCGCCGTGAGATGCACCTTCTGACCTGCCGACAGGGTGAGGTCGGTCACAGGCCCGACGAAGCCCCAAGTGCTGGCGGCGAGTTGGTTGGGGTTAGTGCCACTGGTTGACTTGCTGCTGAAAGTGACGACCCCCGGGGGGCCCATCGGCCCAGCCGCCCCCTGAGGCCCCGCCGGGCCGGTCTCGCCCTGCGGCCCGATCGGCCCGCAGGCGGAGACCGGCACCAGGTCCGATTTCTTGCCGAGCGTCAGCCGGATCTCGCAGTCGCCCGGGGTCATCGGCACCGAGAAGCGAAACCGCCCGTCGGTGCCGCTGCGCCTCGATCTCGCTGGATCGTCCAGCTTCACCCGTTTGCGCGCAACCGGCGTCTTGCCGACGATCACCAGCCGGCCCGCCTCGTGGGCGGCCTTGGACAGCAGAATGCCGGTGTTCGGAAGCTTGTTCGCCGCCTCGGCGCCGCAGGCGCCGGCCGCAGCGATCATGACCAGCGCCAGGCTGGAGATGTTGCAGACCCTTCTCATCACGCATCACCCGCGGGCCGAGGCATGCGAGGCCCGTGCCATAACTATAGCAATGGTCCGCATTATATGCAGTGGAAATTCAACGATGACCTGTGAGCGACCGCTCATACGATCCAGCGGACGGCGCGGCCGGCGCCGGAAACACGCCCGGCCTACCCCGCCTCGGACAACAGGATGCTTGTTTCCGACTGCGTGACGCCCTTCACGGCGCGGATGTCGTGCAGCGCCCGGTCGAGGGTGGCGAGGTCGGGGGCGTCGAGGTCGAGCACCAGGTCCCAGCGGCCGTTGGTGGAGTGGATCCGCCGCACCTCCGGCAGCCGCTTCAGCGCCGTCACCACGGCCCGCGTGTCGGCGGCGCGCACCTCCACCGAGGTGATCGCCCGCACGCGGCCGGTCTCCACGTCCGAGCGCAGGCGGATCGTGAACCCCATCAGCACGCCGGCGGCCCGCAGCCGGTCGATCCGGTTCTGCACCGTGCCGCGGGACACCCCGAGGATGCGGCCGAGGGTGGCGGTGGGCAGCCGGGCGTCGTCGCGCAGCAGCTGGATGAGGCGGCGGTCCGTGTCGTCGAGCGCGGGGGTCATTGGCGATCCGGGATCATTCTCTGCCGATTCGCCAGCCTACCACACGATTTGCGGCACTTCGCTGGCTTTTCGTTGACCGTCCCGGCAGCCATGCTCGGGGGGATCCATAGTTGAACGGGACACGCGATGAACGTCGAGACCGCCCGCATCCTGACCCACGAGTCCCGCCCCGTCCGCGGCGCCGTCTCCCTCCTCGGCGTGCCGCTCGAGCGCGGCGCCGGCACCGCCGGCACGCTGATGGGGCCGGCCGCGCTCCGCACGGCCGGCCTGCCGGCGATGCTCGCCGACCTCGGCTACGCCGTCACGGACCACGCCGACATGGCCGCCCCCGCGCCGGTCGCCCCGGCGATGGCCGAGGCGGACGCGGCGCGCTGCCGCAACCTCGACGAGGTCACCGGCTGGGTGCGGGCGATCCACGACCGCGCCTACGACCTCTCCGCCGTCGGCATTCCCGTGTTCATGGGCGGCGACCACTCCCTGTCGATGGGCACGATCTCCGGCCTTGCGCGGCGCGCGGCGGAGGAGGACCGGCCGATGGCGGTGGTCTGGCTCGACGCCCACGCCGACTACAACACCCCGGCGACCTCGCCCTCCGGCAACATGCACGGCATGTCGGTCGCCTTCCTCACCGGCGAGCCGAGCCTCGCGCCGCTCCTCGGCGACCGCCCCCTGCACCCGCTGCACCCTGCCAACGTCCACCTCTTCGGCGTCCGCTCGGTGGACCGCGACGAGCGCCGCCGCCTCGCCGCCGACGGCGTCGACGTGGTCGACATGCGGGCGATCGACGAGGCCGGCGTCGCCGCGCTGCTCCGCCGCCTGCTCGCCGACATCCCGGCCGAGGCGCGCATCCACGTCAGCCTCGACGTCGACTTCCTCGACCCCGGCCTCGCCCCCGGCGCCGGCACGCTGGTGCCGGGCGGCGCGAGCTACCGGGAGGCGCACCTCGTCATGGAGATGCTCCACGACGACGGCCGCCTCGGCTCGCTCGACATCGTCGAGCTCAACCCCTTTCTCGACGAGCGCGGCCGCAGCGCCCGCCTCGTCGCCGAGATGACGGCGAGCCTGTTCGGCCTCACCGTCCTCGCCCGCGCCCCCCGCTGAGACCGCCCGACCGGAGACCCCCGCGATGACCCTGCACGCCGCCGACCTCATCTCCATCGAGCACCGCCTCGGCGCCCACAACTACAAGCCGCTCGACGTGGTGCTCGCCCGCGGCGAGCGGGTCTGGGTCTGGGACACCGAGGGCAAGCGCTACCTCGACTGCCTCAGCGCCTATTCGGCGGTGAACCAGGGCCACTGCCATCCCCGCATCCTCGCCGCCATGGTCGAGCAGGCGGGCCGGCTGACGCTGACCTCCCGCGCCTTCCGCAACGACCAGCTCGCCCTCTTCTACGAGGAGGTCGCCGCCCTCACCGACAGCCACAAGGTGCTGCCGATGAACTCCGGCGCCGAGGCGGTGGAGACCGCCGTCAAGGCGGTGCGCAAGTGGGGCTACGAGGTGAAGGGAGTGCCGGAGGACCGCGCCGAGATCATCGTCTGCTCGGACAACTTCCATGGCCGCACGCTCGGCATCGTCTCCTTCTCGACCGATCCGGACGCCCGCGGCGGCTTCGGCCCCTTCGCCCCCGGCTTCCGGGTGATCCCCTTCGGCGACGCCGACGCCCTGGAGGCGGCGATCAACGGCAACACCGTCGCCTTCATGGTCGAGCCGATCCAGGGCGAGGCCGGCGTCATCATCCCGCCGGCGGGCTATTTCAGCCGCGTCCGCGAGATCTGCAGCCGCCGCGGCGTGACGCTGATCCTCGACGAGATCCAGACCGGCCTCGGCCGCACCGGCCGGCTGCTGGCAGAGGAGCACGAGGGCATCGTCGCCGACGTGACCCTCGTCGGCAAGGCGCTGTCGGGCGGCTTCTACCCGGTCTCTGCGGTGCTCTCGAACAGCGACGTGCTCGGCGTCCTGAAGCCCGGCCAGCACGGCTCCACCTTCGGCGGCAACCCGCTCGCCTGCGCGGTGGCGCGGATGGCGCTGAAGGTGCTGGTCGAGGAGGGCATGATCGAGAACTCCGAGGCGATGGGCGCCCGCTTCAGGGCGGGGCTCGAGGGGCTGCGCTCCAACGTCGTCCGCGAGGTCCGCGGCCGCGGCCTGATGCTGGCGGTGGAACTCCACCCGGAGGCCGGCGGCGCGCGCCCCTATGTGGAGGCCCTGCGCGAGGCCGGGGTGCTGGCCAAGGACACCCACGGCCACACCATCCGCCTCGCCCCGCCGCTGGTGATCACCGCCGACGAGGTGGACTGGGCGCTGGAGCGCATCGCCGGCGTGCTGGGGGGCTGAGGACGCGGGTGATGCCGCCCCGCCGACCGGCGTTCAGAGAGGCTTGGGTGAGCCATCCCCGCCGACCGGCGTCGCGGCGACCGTGGGCGAACCACCTCCTCGGATCGTGATCCCGACGAAATCCGGCGCGACCGCCCTCCCACCTCAGACCGTCATCCCGGCGAAAGCCGGGATCCAGAAAACCTAACCGGGTCAGGTCGGTAGCGGAACCTGGATCCCGGCTTTCGCCGGGATGACGGCTTTGTGCTGCCCGGATGACGGCGCGGTTTCCGCCCGGATGACGGCGCACGCGGGGGGCGACGGCGTGGGGCGGGTGACGCTGCGACGGCTGCCTTGAGGCGGGGACCACCAGCGCAAATCCTCCAACGACGTCATCCCGGCGAAAGCCGGGATCCAGACAGCCTTTCGGCTCCCGTGCCGTGGCCGAGACTGGATCCCTGTGTGTCGATTCTGTGCGAAGGTGTAGACGGGCGGGAGATCGCTGGATCCCTGGTCTTCGAGACCGTAAGCCGGTCACGATCCCCGCC
>JAWLBM010000050.1:0-20238 GCA_041687675.1 Pleomorphomonas sp.
TTGCGGGGGGTGGGGTTGGGGGGGGTGTGCGCGCCCCGGCCGGAGGGGCGCCCCCCTCATCCGCCCTTCGGGCACCTTCTCCCCCAAGGGGGAGAAGGATAGAGAGTGCCCGGCCGGAGGGTTCTCGGCGTGTGCCGCAGAAACCCTTCTCCCCCGACGGGGAGAAGGAAAGTGGCGGCGGGTGGTCCCCTCTCCGAACCCCTCACGCCCCCCGCTCAGGCGGCGTGGATCGCTGCCCAGAGGCGCGCCGGCGTCGCGGGCATGTCGATGTGGCGGATGCCCCTGGCGCGGTCCAGCGCGTCGACCACCGCGTTCATCACCGCCGGGGTGGCGCCGACGGTGCCCGCCTCGCCGGCGCCCTTGATGCCGAGGAGGTTGGTGGTCGACGGCACGTTGTGCGTCTCGAAGTGGAAGTTGGGCAGGTCGTCCGCCCGCGGCATGGTGTAGTCGAGGAAGGTGGCGGTCAGCAACTGCCCGCTCTCGTCGTAGACGGTGTGCTCGAGCAGCGCCTGGCCGATCGACTGCACCACGCCGCCGTGGATCTGGCCGGCGAGCAGCATCGGGTTCACCGTCACCCCGAAGTCGTCCACCACCGTGTAGCGCTTGATCTCGGTGACCCCGGTGTCGGGGTCGATCTCGAGCTCGCAGACATGTGTGCCGTTCGGGTAGGTGCACTCGTCCTGCTGGAAGTTGCCGTAGGCCTTCAGCATCTCCGCCGGCGCCGCCGCCGCAAGGTCGGCGAGCGGCAGCGCCTTGTCGGTGCCGACCACGCGGGCCGCCCCGCCTTCCAGCTCGATGTCCTGCGCCGCCGCCTCCAGCCGGTCGGCGGCGAGCTCCTTCAGTTGCTTGACCAGCAGCTTGGAGGCGATGTCCACCGAGGCGAGGCCGAGCGGGATCGAGCGGGAGCCGCCGGTGCCGTCGCCCTTCGCCACCCGGTCGGTGTCGCCCTGCACGGTTTCCACCTTGTCGAGGTCGAGGCCGAGATAGCCGGCGATCACCTGGCCGTAGGCGGTGGCGTGGCCCTGGCCGTTGGTCTGCGTGCCGATGAAGAGGGTGGCGGTGCCGTCGCGGTTCAGCACCACGTTGGCCTCCTCCGAGCCGGGGAAGGCGCAGGCCTCCACGTAGGAGGCGATGCCGAGGCCGCGCCACTTGCCGGCGGCGCGGCTCTCCTCGAGGCGGGCCGGGAAGCCGGCCACGTCAGCCACCCCGGCGGCGCGGGCAAGGTGCCCGGCGAAGTCGCCGGTGTCGTAGAGCCGCTTGGTCGGCGTGCGGTAGGGAAGCTGCTCCGGCTTGATGAAGTTCCGGACGCGGAGCTCGATCGGGTCGCTGCCGGTCTCGCGGGCGGCGAGGTCGACCAGCCGCTCGATCACGAAGGCGGCCTCCGGCCGGCCGGCACCCCGGTAGGCGTCGACCGGGACGGTGTTGGTGAAGACCCCGCGCACCCGCACCGACAGCGCGGGAATATCGTAGAGGCCCGTCGACATCGACACGCCGCCGCGCGGGATGTCCGGTCCGAACTGGTGGAGGTAGGCGCCCATCGCGGCCGTCAGGTCGATGTCGAGGCCGATGAAGCGGTTGTCGGCGTCGAGCGCGAGGCGGGCGCGGGTGACGTTGTCGCGGCCGTGGCTGTCGATCTGGAAGTGCTCGGAGCGCTCCTGCACCCATTTCACCGGCCGGCCGAGCGCCTCCGCGGCCTTCAGCAGCAGCGGGTACTCGCCATAGACGAAGGACTTGGTGCCGAAGCCGCCGCCGACGTCCGGGGTGACGACGCGCAGCTGCGCTGGGTCGATCTTCAGGAGGTCCCTGGCGATGATGTCGCGCACCGCGTGGCCGCCCTGGGTGCCGGCGGTGAGCGTGTAGCGCCCGCTCGCCGCGTCGTACTCGCCGATCGCCGCGCGGGTCTCCATGTAGTTGGCGACCAGGCGGTTGTTGACGAGGGTGAGCTCCACCACCCTGGCCGCGCGGGCGAAGGCGGCGTCGGCGGCGGCCTTGTCGCCGGTGAGGTACTCGAAGGCGACGTTGGTGCCGCGCTCCGGCCAGACCAGCGGCGCGCCCGGCTCGGCGGCGGCGAGCGTATCGACGGCGGCGTCGAGCGTGTCGTAGTCGACCATCAGCATCTCGGCCGCGTCCTTCGCCTCGAGGACCGTATCGGCCACCACGAAGGCGATCGGCTCGCCGACGAAGCGGACGGTGCCGCGGGCGAGGATCGGATGCTCCACCGACTGGATGCGGCTGCCGTCGGCGAGGCGGAACAGCGTCTTGCACTGGATGTCGCCGAGGTCGGCGATGTCCTCCGCGGTCCAGACGAGATGCACCCCCGGCGCCGCCCGGGCCTCCTCGAGCCCGCCGATGGTGAAGCGCCCATGCGCGGCCTGCGAGCGGACGACGACCGCGTGCAGCGTGCCCTCGGGCGTGATGTCGCCGGTGTAGCGGCCCCGGCCCGTGATCAGGGCGGGATCCTCGCGACGCCGGATCGGCGCACCGATCCCGTACTTCGGGGTGGTGATCTCGTTCATGGGCATTCCTGGCAATCTATGCGTGAGGTGCGCCGGTCGGCGGCCAGCGAGAAACTAAGGCGTCCGGCGCGAGATGGCCAGAGGGGAGGGATGCCTACGCCGTCGTCCCGGCGCGCCCGGTACCTGGCCAACACCGTCATCCCGGCGGAAGCCGGGATCCAGTGCGGCGTCAACGTACTGACTCGGCAAGGTTTTCTGGATCCCGGCTTTCGCCGGGATGACGAATTGCGGGAGACCGATCCACCCACACCCCTCAGAACAGCACGCTCGCCCCGTCCTCCGCGCGGCCGACGACGCGGCGGAAGTTGGTGAAGAGGTCGCGGCCGATGCCCCATTCGTTGCCGGAGAGGTCGGCGGTCGCGGGCGTGCGGGCGTCCCACTCGGCGGCGTCGACCAGCACCTGCAGCGAGCCGGTCACCGCGTCCACGCGGACCATGTCGCCGTCGCGCACCCTGGCGATCGGGCCGCCGTCGGCGGCTTCCGGAGTGACGTGGATGGCCGCCGGGACCTTGCCGGAGGCGCCGGAGAGGCGGCCGTCGGTGACGAGGGCGACCCGGTGGCCGCGGTCCTGCAGCACGCCGAGCGGCGGCATCAGCTTGTGAAGCTCGGGCATGCCGTTGGCCTTCGGGCCCTGGAAGCGGACCACGGCGACCACGTCGCGGGCGAGCGCGCCGGCGCGGAAGGCGTCCTGCAGCTGCTGCTGGCTGTCGAACACCATGGCCGGCGCCTCGATCACGTGGCGCTTCGGTTTCACCGCAGAGGTCTTGATCACCGCCCGGCCGAGCTTGCCGGAGAGCAGGCGGAGCCCGCCGGTGGGCTGGAACGGGGCCGAGGCGGGGCGGAGCACCTTGTCGTCGCCGGACAGCGTCGGCGCCGGGCGGCGGGTGACCGCCCCGTCCTCCCCGAGCACCGCCTCGACGCGGTAGCCGTCGAGGCCCGTGCCCCAGACGGTGCGCACGTCCCCGTGCAGCAGCCCCTCGTCGAGCAGCGTCGAGATCAGGTAGCCCATGCCGCCGGCGGCGTGGAAATGGTTCACGTCGGCGAGGCCGTTCGGGTAGATCCGCGCCACCAGCGGCGTCACCTCCGAGAGGTCGGAGAAGTCGTCCCAGGTGAGCAGGATGCCGGCGGCGCGGGCCATGGCCACCAGGTGCAGGGTGTGGTTGGTCGACCCGCCGGTGGCGTTGAGGCCGACGACGCCGTTCACCACCGCCCGCTCGTCGATCACATGGCCGATCGGCGTGTACTCGTTGCCGGTTGCGGCGATCGCCAGCGCCCGCTTCGCCGCTTCCCGCGTCAGCGCCTCGCGCAGCGGCGTGTTGGGGTTGACGAAGGAGGCGCCCGGCAGGTGCAGGCCCATGATCTCCATCAGCATCTGGTTGGAGTTGGCGGTGCCGTAGAAGGTGCAGGTGCCCGGCCCGTGGTAGGAGGCGCTCTCGGAGGCGAGGAGCTCCGCCCGGCCCACCTTCCCCTCGGCATAGAGCTGGCGGATCCTCGACTTCTCGTCGTTGGCAAGGCCCGAGGTCATCGGCCCGGCCGGCACGAAGACGGCCGGCAGGTGGCCGAAGGCGAGCGCGCCGATGAGCAGGCCCGGCACGATCTTGTCGCAGACGCCGAGGTAGACCGCCGCGTCGAACATGTCGTGGCTGAGCGCGACGGCGGTCGACTGGGCGATCACGTCGCGGGAGAACAGCGACAGCTCCATCCCGGTGAAGCCCTGGGTGACGCCGTCGCACATGGCCGGAACGCCGCCCGCCACCTGCGCCACCGCGCCCACCTCGCGGGCCGCCCGGCGGATCACGTCCGGGAAGCCCTCGAAGGGCTGGTGGGCGGAGAGCATGTCGTTGTAGGCGGTGACGATGCCGAGGTTCGCCACCTCGTCGCCGGCGAGCGCCGCCTTGTCGGAGGGGCCGCAGGCGGCGAAGCCGTGGGCGAGGTTGGCGCAGCCGAGCTTGGAGCGCCGCGGCCCCGCCTCGGCCTGCCGGGCGAGGCGGTCGAGGTAGCGGGCGCGGCTGTCGCGCGAGCGGCGGACGATGCGCTCGGTCACTTCGCCGACACGGGCATGCACGGTCATGTCTTCACTCCCGGGCTGCGGCGCGGGCCGCGGTGTCTACCTTCCGGCGACAGGGTGCCGCCGGTGCGGGCGTTCGGGAAGGCGCGAGGCGCGCGGCTGATCAGACGTCGTCCTCGTGCCACGTGCGGCCGTCCCGCTCGATGAGGGCGATCGCCGCCGTGGGACCCCAGGTCCCGGCGGTGTATCCCTTCGGCTCGTCGCGGTCCTCGTCCCAGATCTGGCGGATCGGGTCGATCCACTTCCACGCCGCCTCGACCTCGTCGCGGCGCATGAACAGGGTGGCGTTGCCGCGCACCACGTCCAGCAGCAACCGCTCGTAGGCGTCGGGGTTGCGGGCCTTGAAGGTGCTGGCGAAGCTCATGTCGAGCGGCACCCGCGACAGGCGCATGCCGCCGGGGCCGGGATCCTTGATCATCAGCTGCAGCTTGACGCCCTCGTCGGGCTGCAGCCTGAGGACGAGCTCGTTGGCGGTGAGCGGCCCGGTCGCCGCGCTGTCGAAGATCGAATGCGGCACCGGCTTGAAGCGGACCACGATCTCCGACACCCGGCGCGACAGCCGCTTGCCGGTGCGCAGGTAGAAGGGCACCCCGGCCCAGCGCCAGTTCTCCACGCTCGCCTTGATGGCCACGAAGGTCTCGTTGCGGCTCGCCTTGTCGCTGACCTCGTCCAGGTAGCCCGGCACGGCCCCGGTGGGCGCCGCGCCGGCGCGGTACTGGCCGCGGACGGTGGACGAGCCGGCGTCGGCGGCGGTGACCGGCTTCAGCGACTTCAGCACCTTCAGCTTCTCGTCGCGCACGGCGTCCGCGTCCATGGAGGAGGGGGGCTCCATGGCGACGAGGCAGAGCAGCTGCAGCAGGTGGTTCTGCACCATGTCGCGCAGGGCGCCGGAGGTGTCGTAGTAGTCGCCGCGGCCCTCGACGCCCACCGTCTCGGCCACGGTGATCTGCACGTGGTCGATGTGGGCGGAGTTCCAGAGCGGCTCGAACAGGGCGTTGGCGAAGCGCAGGGCCATCAGGTTCTGCACCGTCTCCTTCCCGAGGTAGTGGTCGATGCGGTAGATCTGCTCCTCGCGGAACACGCGGCCGACGGCGTCGTTGGTGGCGCGGGCGGAGGCGAGATTCTTTCCGAGCGGCTTCTCCACGACGACGCGGGTGGTCCCGGTGACGAGGCCGTGGCGGCCGATGTTCTCGCAGATCGGCCCGAACAGGTCCGGCCCGGTGGCGAGGTAGAAGCAGCGGACCCGGTCCGGCCCCTCGGCCAGCATCCCGGCGAGCTCGTCCCAGCCGTCCGCGGTAGTGGCGTCGGCGGGCACGAAATGGAGGCGGGCGAGGAAGGTCTCGAGCGCCGCTTCGGTCATGTCCTCGGGGTGGACGTACTTGCGCAGGGACTCGGCGATCTCGGCGCGGTAGCTCTCCGTGGTCCGCCCGCGGCGGGAGACGCCGATGATGCGGCCGATCGCCGGCAGCTGGCCGTCGATGTCGCGGTGATAGAGGGCGGGCAGGAGCTTGCGGCGGGCGAGGTCGCCCGTGCCGCCGAAGACGACGTAGTCGAACGGGTCCACCGGGATGATGCGGCTGGTCATGCGGATCTTGTCGCTCCAGAGATGCGGGCCGCCGTGGATCCGGACGGCAGGCGGCCGGACCGTTCGCACGGACTTCATACACTATTTATTTCGGAGACCGAAGCAATTTCTCCGGCCTCGGCGGCAGGGCGGCCGGCTCAGCCCGCCAGCGCCCGGAATGCCGCCACGAGTCCCCTGGTCGAGGCGTCCTGGCTCTCGGCCGGCTCGGCCTCGCCCTTGATGACCGGAACCAGCCGGGTCGCGAGCTGCTTGCCGAGTTCGACGCCCCACTGGTCGAACGAGTTGATCCCCCAGATGGTGCCCTGGACGAACACCTTGTGCTCGTAGAGGGCGATCAGCCGGCCGAGAGTCCGCGGGTCGAGGCTGCGGTAGAGGAGGGTGTTGGTGGGCCGGCTGCCGGGGAAGGCCTTGTGGGCGGCCAGCCGGTCGGCCTCCGGCTCCGGATGGCCGGCGGCGAGCAGTTCGGCCTTCGCTTGCCCCATGGTCTTGCCGTGCATCAGCGCCTCGGTCTGGGCGAAGCAGTTGGCGACGAGCTTGGCGTGATGGTCCGACAGGCGCTCGTGCGGCACGGCGGCGACCAGGAAGTCGGCCGGGATCACGTCGGTGCCCTGGTGGATCAGCTGGAAGAAGGCGTGCTGGCCGTTGGTGCCGGGCTCGCCCCAGACAACCGGCCCGGTCGAGCGGAACACCGGGTGACCGTCGAGTGTCACGCCCTTGCCGTTCGACTCCATGTCGAGTTGCTGGAGATACGCCGGGAAGCGGGCGAGCCGCTGGTCGTAGGGCAGCACCGCATGGGTCGGGAAGCCCCAGACGTTGCGGTACCAGATGCCGAGGAGCGCCATCACCACCGGCATGTTCTCGCCGAGCGGAGCGTCGACGAAATGGCGGTCCATCTCGTGCGCGCCGTCGAGGAAGGCGAGGAAGTTGTCGCGGCCGATGGCGATCGCCACCGGCAGGCCGATCGCGGACCAGACCGAGTAGCGCCCGCCGACCCAGTCCCAGAAGCCGAAGGCGCGGGAGAGATCGATGCCGAAGGCGGCCACCTTGTCGAGCGCCGTCGACACCGCGGCGAAGTGCGGGCCGATCGCCGCCTCGCCGAGCCGCCCGGCGACGAAGGCGCGGGCGGTCGCCGCGTTGGTCATGGTCTCGGAGGTGGTGAAGGTCTTCGAGGCGACGATGAAGAGGGTGGTCGCCGGGTCGAGCCCGGCGAGGGTGTCGTGGATGTGCGCGCCGTCGACGTTGGAGACATAGTGGACGCGCGGGCCTTCGCCGCCGAACGGCGAGAGCGCCAGCGTCGCCATCGCCGGGCCGAGGTCCGAGCCGCCGATGCCGATGTTGACCACGTCGGTGAAACGCGCGCCGGTCGAGGAGACGACGCGGCCCTGCCGCACGCCCTCGGCGAAGTCCAGCACCTGGCCGAGCACCTCCTCCACGTCGCCGGTGACGTCCCGGCCGTCCACCATGATGGGCCGGCGCGAGCGGTTGCGCAGCGCCACGTGCAGCACCGAGCGGTGCTCGGTGGTGTTGATCGGCGCGCCCTCGAACATCGCGTCGCGCCGCTCCGCCACCCCGGCGGCCTCGGCGAGCGCGACGAGGAGGTCCATGGTCTCGGGGACGATCCGGTTCTTCGAGTAGTCGAGGAGGAGGTCGCCGAGCCGGACCTGGAAGCGGTCGAAGCGGCCGGGATCCGCGGCGAACATCTGCCGCATCGACAGCCCCTCCAGCGTGGCGCGATGCGCCTCGAGCCTTGCGAACGGCTCAGCGACCCGAGTGGACATGCCGCACCTCCTCCTGGTGATCTGGCCGCGGATCATAGGGACCGTGGGCGGCGGTGGCTAGCCCCGCACGGCGCTAGCCATGCGCCTAGCGTTGTTCATGCCGCCTGAGCTATTCGCCGGAAACCATGCCCGGAGGTTCCGTGTTTCGCGGCGGGCAGAGGTTACCGGGCGTCATAAATCTGTGCCGGGAATCAAGTCTAAACCGGCGGAACAGTCGGCTTCTTGCGGGGGAGCCGCGGTCACCGGGAAGACGTCGATGGTCGCAGAGGACGATGCACGCCATTTCAGGGCGCTGTTCCTGTCGGACATCCACCTGGGCACGCGCGGCTGTCAGGCCGAGCTGCTGATAGACTTCATGCGCCGACACGACGCCGAGACGATCTACCTCGTCGGGGATATCATCGACGGGTGGCGCCTGAGGCGCTCCTGGTACTGGACGCAAAGCCACAACGACGTGGTGCAGAAGCTGCTCCGCAAGGGCCGCAAGGGCGCCCGCATCATCTACCTGCCGGGAAACCATGACGAATTCCTGCGCGGCTACCTCGGCACACATTTCGGCGGGGTGGAGGTGATGGACCACTGCATCCACGAGACCGCGGACGGGCGGCGGCTGCTGGTGATCCACGGCGACCAGTTCGACATCGTCGTCCGCCACGCCAAGTGGCTCGCCTTCTTCGGCGACTGGGCCTACGAGACGGCGCTCGTCCTCAACACCTACCTCAACCGGGCGCGGCGGCTCTTCGGCTTTCCCTACTGGTCGCTGTCGGCCTGGGCGAAGCTGAAGGTCAAGAACGCGGTGAACTTCATCGGCGCTTTCGAGCAGGCTCTGACCGGAGAGGCCCGCCGGCACGGGGTCGACGGGGTCGTCTGCGGCCACATCCACCATGCCGCCCTGCACGACCGGTTCGGCATCACCTACGTCAACACCGGCGACTGGGTCGAAAGCTGCACCGCCGTCGCCGAGCACCACGACGGCCGGCTGGAGGTGATCCGCTGGACGCGCCTGGCCGGCGAACTGTCGCTTGTGCCGCCGCCGGCGCTCGGCGCGAGGGCGGCGGCAGAATGACCCGCATCACCATCGTCACCGACGCCTGGCACCCGCAGGTCAACGGCGTGGTCCGCTCGATCGAGTGCACCAACCGCGAACTCGAGCGCGAGGGCGTCTCGATCGACATGGTGACCCCGGCCGAGTTCCGGACCGTGCCGATGCCGACCTATCCGGAGATCCGCCTCGCCCTTGCCGGCTACCGCAAGGTGGCGGCGCGGATCGAGCGCGGCCAGCCGGCCTACGTCCACATCGCCACCGAGGGGCCGCTGGGCTTCAAGGCGCGAAAGTGGTGCCTCGCCAACCGCATGCCCTTCACGACGAGCTACCACACGCGGTTCCCGGAGTACGTCTCCTCCCGGGTGCCGGTGCCCGAGCGGCTGCTCTATGCGCTTGTGCGCCGCTTCCACAATGCCGGCGCCGGCTGCATGGTGGCGACCGACACGCTCGCCCGCGACCTCACCGCCCGCGGCTTCCGCAACCTGATGCCCTGGTCGCGCGGCATCGACGCCGAACTGTTCCGCCCCCGTCCGGACGAGCCTGCGGCGCTGGACCTGCCGCGCCCGATCTTCATGAACGTCGGGCGCGTGGCGGTGGAGAAGAACCTGGAGGCCTTCCTGTCGCTCGACCTTCCCGGCACCAAGGTGGTGGTCGGCGACGGCCCGCAGCGCGAGGCGCTGGAGAAGCGCTTCCCCGAGGCGGTCTTCACCGGCGCCAAGACGGGCGAGGACCTCGCCCGGCACTTCGCGGCGGCCGACGTCTTCGTTTTCCCCTCGCGCACGGACACCTTCGGAAACGTCATCCTCGAGGCGCTCGCCTGCGGGGTCCCGGTGGCCGCCTATCCGGTGATGGGTCCCGTCGACATCCTCGGCACGTCCGCCGCCGGCGCTCTCGACGAGGACCTGCGGGCCGCCTGCCTCAAAGCGCTGTCGCTCGAGCGCGCGGCGGCACGAGCCCACGCCCTGCGCTACACCTGGGCGCGCGCCGCCGGGCAGTTCCTCGACAATGTCCGCCGGGCCAACGGCGAGCGGCTGGAGGGCACCCGGGCCGCCTGACGGGCCTCGACATCGCCGCACCGCCCGCCCACCATGCCGCTTCGATTCACCAGGCGGAGCCCGTTGCGCGATGAGTCCCGACACCCCCAGCTTCGACGACGTCCGCGCCGCGGCCCAGCGGATCCGCGCCGAGGCCGTGCGCACGCCGCTGCTGCCGCTGTCGCTGCCCGGCGGCGGCATGGCCTTCGTCAAGGCGGAGAACCTGCAGCGCACCGGCTCCTTCAAGTTCCGCGGGGCCTACAACCGGCTGTCGATGATCCCGCCGGACGACCGCAAGGCCGGCGTCGTCGCCTGCTCCTCGGGCAACCACGCGCAGGGGGTGGCCGAGGCGGCGCGCCTCCTCGGCATGCCCGCGACAATCGTGATGCCCGCCGACGCGCCGGCGATGAAGATCGCCCGCACCCGCGCCTCGGGCGCGACCGTGGTGCCCTACGACCGCGCCACCGAGGACCGCGAGGCGATCGCGAACCGGATCGCCGCCGAGACCGGCGCGACCTTCGTCCATCCCTACAACGACCCGGGCGTGATCGCCGGCCAGGGCACGGTCGGCCTCGAGATCGCCGAGGACTGCGCCGCCCACGGACTGAGGCCGGACGCGGTGCTGGTCTGCTGCTCCGGCGGCGGCTTCGTCGCGGGCGTCGCGCTGGCGCTCGAGGCGCTGTCACCGGAGACGGCGGTCCAGGCGGTCGAGCCGGCCGGCTTCGACGACCACGCCCGCTCGCTCGCGGCCGGCCGCATCCTGCGCAACGAGCGCTCGACCGGGTCGGTCTGCGACGCGCTGCTCGCGGAGGCGCCGGGCGAGATCGGCTTCCGCATCGCCCTCCGGCGGATGTCGCCGGGCGTGGTGGTGACGGACGACGAGGCGCTCGCCGCCGTCGCCTTCGCGGCGCGGGAGATGAAGCTCGTGGCCGAGCCAGGCGGCGCGGTGGCGCTCGCGGCCCTGCTGACGGGCAAGGTCCCGGTGGAAGGCCGCACGGTCGTCGCCGTCCTCTCCGGCGGCAACATCGACGACGGCATGCTGAAGCGGGCGCTGGACGCCTCGCCGGCCCCGGGCTGAGCCGGCCGGGGCCGCCGTCCTTCGGCCGGGCGCGCGATGCCGGGCGCGTAAGGGGTCGCGCGCCCGCCGCCGCGGGTCCGCATTCCCAATCGTCATCCCGGCGAAGGCCGGGATCCAGGAAACCGCGTCGAATCAAAGCGTTGAGGTCGTACTGGATCCCGGCTTCCGCCGGGATGACGTGGTGTGATTTGAGGGCAGCAGGGTGCTGAGGCGCTCGGTGAATGACATCAGGTGGAGGCACAAGCCCGCCGCCCCGCAACCGTCATCCCGGCGAAAGCCGGGATCCAGAAACCCCTGCGGAGTCAAGGATTTGCCGTCGCACTGGATCCCGGCTTTCGCCGGGATGACGTTGTATGGGGGTACCGGAGTGCCGGGATGACGTCTTGCGAGGGGCAGCGGAGTGCCGGGATGACGTCGTGGGCGTGGGTGAGCGGAGCGCCGGGACGACGTCGTGGGGGCGGGTGAGCGGAGCGCCGGGACGACGTCGTGGGGCGGGTCAGCTGAACAGGGCCTGCCGCTCGGCGCGGCTGAGGCGCTTCAGCGGGTCGTCGTCGCCGGCCCGGGCGGAGACGGCGCCGGAGACGTCGCGGAGGACGCCGATGGCGGTCTCCATGGCGGCGCTGGCGGCGACGAGGTCGTCGCCGGGCGGCTCGACCTCCGGGGAATCGCCGGGCCGGTCGGCGGAGCTGTCGCCGGCCGCGGATCGTTCGAAGCCGCCGTCGAACGAGGTTCGCTCGGACCCGTCCGCCTCCGCCTCGGCGGCCTCGGTGACGTCCGCCTCCGCCTCGGCCGCGGAGGCGTCCTCCGCCGTCGTGGAGAGGGGCGGCGACTCGCCCCCGTCCGCCCCGTCCTGCGGGATGGCCCAGTCGATCTCCGGTTCCTCGCCCCAGTGGTCGTCCGTGCCGAAGGGGTCGGCCACCGGGGTTTCGCTCGCCGGCAGGTCCGGAACGAAGGCGTCCACCGGCTCGACCTCGCCCATCAGGTCGTCCACCGCCGACTGGTCGATGCCCTCGCCGGCGAGGGCGGGGCCGTTGAGGAGGTGGGCGTCCGGACGGCCGTCGGCGGTGCCGCCGGCGGGAGCGGCCGCGGGCGGGGCGTCCTGTTCGATGCCCCAGATCTCGACCATCGCGTTGATGCGCGTCTCGAGGTAGCGCAGCACGTGCACCACCTTCTGGGTCCGCTGGCCGGTCAGGTCCTGGAAGGAGCAGGCGGTGTAGATGGTCATCACCAGCGCCTCGACGGCGTCGCAGACCTCCGCCTCCACGCCGCCTTCGCGCATGGAGAAGGAGATCTCGTGCAGCTTCTCCGCCGCGCCGAGGATCTCCGAGGTCGCCGCCTCGGTCTGGGTGATGATCGAATCGAGTTCGTTGGTCGCGCGCTCGAAGCGGTTGCCGTCGGCGCCGCCGCCATCCTGCTTCAACTGGGCGATCTCGGCCTTGGTCCGGTCGATCGCGTCCTTCATCTCGCCGATGTCGAGGCGGATGCGGTCGGCGTCCGGCCGGCGCTCGCGCTTCAGCATGCCCTCGAGCCGCTCGATGGCGGAGAGCACCAGGGCGGTGTCGGCGGCACGGTGCCGGCGGGCGTATTCGGCGAGGAACCAGCGGCCCTTCTCGGTCTCCATGACCGCCGCCTCGATCACCTCGTAGTCGTTCTCGCGGAGCGGCGCGGGGGGCGCGTAGTCGGTCGTCACCGGGCGGGTCGCCTCGTCTCGGGTCCTGGGTCGGGCCGTGCGGGCCTCGTGCCCGCCGCGGAGCGAATCACCTCAATCTCGCGGCGAATCCTTGCAGTGAAGTTTATGGCCCCGCCATGGCCGGCGCAAACGCCGCGGTCCGGAAACGCGGCGTTTTCCCGCGCCGGGCGGTCAGCGGAGCGCGATCACCGTCCGGGGCGCCAGGAAGAAGGGCGGCACGATGCCGGCCGTATCCGACAGAGGCAGCACACCCGGCGGCACGTCGAGGCCGATCACCTCGCGCATGAACCGCCGCCGCTCCTCGCAGCGGGCGGCGACCGCCGGATGGCGCTCGGCCAGCGCCGCGCCGAGCCGCGCGTCGGCGATGACGATGCCGTCCTCCATCCGCGTCGACCCGTAGACCGGGTGCGAGGGGATGACGTCCACCTGCATCGCCATGCCGGAGGCGAGCGGGATGTCGGAGCCGGGGAAGATCGGCGAGGACAGCCACTCGTCCTGGTGGATGAGGTGGCCGGGGTTGAGGGTGATCCCGAAGGCGGAGCGGGGGAGCCTCCGGTCGATCAGGTCCTGGACCGCGCCGCCCGGCGTTCCCGGCGTCATCAGCGCGAACCATTCGGAAAGGGCGGCGACATAGGGGCCGGCGAAGGCCTCGACGTAGTCGCGCGCCGCCGGCGGCAGGTCGGCGGCCTTTGAGGCGACCCAGCCGGCCCGGCAGACGTTGGCGCCGAAGTGGCAGACGTTGAACGCCATCGGCGCGCCGCGGCGGATCCGCTCCCCGGTCGGGCCGGAGAGGCCGAGAGGGAAGTTCCGCCCGACGGCCAAGGTCGGGTGGCAGCCGAAGGGCAGGCCGCTCACCGACCCGGCGTGGAAGGCGTCGAGGTCGGTCATGCCGTCGGAGAGGGCGAAGAGGATCCGCCGCACGGCGGCGGCTGCCTCGCCGTTGGCGAACTCGAAGGCGGCGATCTCGTCCACCGTCACCCGGGCGCGCAGCCCGTGGCCGGGGTGCATCAGGAGGTCGGTGGCGTTCACCACCCGGTCGTGGCCGGCCATCGCCCGCAGGGTGTCGGCGATCTGGGCTGGAACGTCGAGGACGTGGTCAGGGTCGTCGAACTCGTCCGCCGAGAAGTACTTCCAGCCGACCACGCCCACCCCGGAGCCGCGGCCGATGCCCTCGTCGGCGAGGATATCCCTCAGCCGCCGGCTGCTGTCGCGCGGCTGCGAGATCAGCGAGAAGGGCTGGTAGACCTCGTGCCTGAGGTCGCCGGCGGCGGCGAGCGCCGACACGCCGAGCCAGGCCTCGCACTCGTTGCCGACCAGCATCAGCGGCGGCCCCTCGCGGCGGACCACGAGCAGGCACTCCTCGAAGCGCGGGTCGAAGCCGGTCGCCCAGAGCACGTTGGCGAAGTGCTCCCGGTCCCCGTAGAGGACGAGGTGGGAGAGCCCGCGGGCGGCCATCCCGGCCCGGAGCGCCTCGATGTTCGCCGACAGGGCCGCGTGCGTGGGGCGGGGCGGCGGCGTCGCGGGTCCGTTGTCGGGCCAGTCGATCTGGATCAGGGTCGGCGTCTTCGCCATGCAAGGCTCCCGGGGCTGGTGTCGGCCCGGACCGGCTGGCTCAGCCCCAGAGCTCCGGATCGGGCGGGTAGACCGTCGATCCATCGTAGCGCAGCCCGGGCTCGCGGTCGCGGGCGAGCAGCAGCGGCCCGTCGAGGTCGACGAAGGCGGCGGTCTGGGCGAGGATCATCGCCGGGGCCATCGCCAGCGAGGTCGCCAGCATGCAGCCGACCATGATCTGCAGCCCGGCCCGGTCCGCCGCCGCGGCCATCCGCATCGCCTCGGTGAGCCCGCCGGTCTTGTCGAGCTTGATGTTGACCGCGTCGTAGAGCCGGGCGAGGCGCCCGATCTCCGCCGACGTGTGGGCGCTCTCGTCGGCGCAGACGGGGATCGGGTGCGGAAGCCCGGCGAGGGCATCGTCCGCGCCGGCCGGCAGCGGCTGCTCGATCAGCGACACCCGCGCGGCGACGGCGGCGGCCATGTTGAGGTCCCAGAGATCCGGGCTCCAGCCCTCGTTGGCGTCGATGATGATGCGCGATTCCGGCGCTCCGCGGCGGACCGCGCGCAGCCGCTCGTCGTCGCCCGCCCCGCCGAGCTTGATCTTGAGGAGCGGCCGGTGGCGCGCAGCGCGGGCCGCCTCGTGCATCGCCTCCGGGGTGCCGAGGCTGAGGGTGTAGGCCGTGACCGCCGGCTCGAGGCCCCCCATGCCGAGGATCGCCGCCGCCGGGCGGCCGGAGGCCTTCGCCTCGAGGTCGAGGAGGGCGCAGTCGACGGCGTTGCGGGCGGCGCCGGCGGGCAGGGCGGAGAGCAGGCCCTCGCGGTCGAGGCCGGCCTCGATGTCGCCGCGGATGCCCTCGATGGCGGCCGTGACGCCCTCCGGCGTCTCGCCGTAGCGGGCGTAGGGCACGCACTCGCCGCGGCCCCGGTGGCGGCCGTCGGAGAGCGTGGCCACGACCACCACGGCCTCGGTCTTCGAGCCGCGCGAGATGGTGAAGGTGCCGGCGATCGGCCAGCGCTCCACCGCGACCTCGAGGCTGCGGGTCACGACGGGAACTCGGCAACGAGGCGGTCGACGATGGCCTCGACGCCGAAGCGGACCGGGTCGGTCGCCGGCAGGCCGTGGGCGGCCGCGGTCTCCTCGAGCAGGGACAGGGCGGCGGCCTCGTCCAGCGCGGCGGTGTTCACGGCGATGCCGACGCAGCGGATCTGCGGGCAGGTGAGGCGGCCGCAGGCGACCGTGAGGTCGATCACCTCGCGGATGCTCGGCAGCGGGTGCTTCACGCCGCGCATGGTGCTGCGCGTCGGCTCGTGGCAGACCACGAAGGCGTCCGGCTGGGCGCCGTGCAGCAGGCCGAGCGTCACGCCGGCGAAGGAGGGGTGGAACAGCGACCCCTGGCCCTCCACCACGTCCCAGTGGTCGGGCGTGTTCTCGGGGGTGAGCCACTCCGCCGCGCCGGAGATGAAGTCGGCCACCACGGCGTCGATGGCGACGCCACGGCCGGAGATGAAGACGCCGGTCTGGCCGGTGGCGCGGAAGTCGGCGTTGAGGCCGCGCCCGCGCATCCCCGCCTCGAGGGCGAGGGCGGTGTACTTCTTGCCGACGGAGCAGTCGGTGCCGACGGTGAGCAGGCGCCGGCCGCTCCGCCGCGTGCCCTTGCCGGTCGCGAAGCGCTCGGCGGAGTGGCGCACGTCGAACAGCTTCGCCCCGCGGCGCTCGGCCGCCGCGCGGATCTCCGGCACGTCGCCGAGCCTCATGTGGAGGCCGCTCGCCACGTCCATGCCGGCCTCGATGGCGGCGACGATGCTCTCGACCCAGTGAACCGGAAGGACGCCGCCGGCGTTGACGGCTCCGACGATCATCGTCCGCGCCCCGGCAGCCGCGGCCGCCGCCGGGTCCATCTCCGGCAGGCCCGCGTCCGCCTTGCAGCCCGGCAGTCGCATCTGGCCGACGCACCAGTCGCGGCGCCAGTCGACGATGCCGAGGGCCGTCTTGGCCGCCAGCGCGTCGGGCACGTCGCCGAGGAAGAGCAGATAGGGGCGGGCGATCTCCATGGAGCGGGTTCCTCGACCTTCTTGCGTCCGCGCTGGTTGCAGCCTTTGGGCCACGTCGGACGGATTTCCGACACACCGGCGATCCACAACGCCTTGAACGGCTTGCAGTCGCCGGTCCGGCCTCCGAAGGTATACGCGGCGCGGCGGCGCGGCTACAAGGGCGGGCGCGAGAGGAGGCTCATGGCCGACGAGATGTCGACGGTCGAGACGAACGGACCCCGCGACGGCCTCCCCGAGGCCGGCGGCGTCGACGCGCGCGCCGACGCGGGCGGCGTTCGCCTGAGGCTCACCGGGGCTTGGACCATCGGCTCCGCGGTCTCGCTGGAGGAGACGCTGGCGGCCGAGGCCCGGCGGGGCGAGGACGGGCCGGTCGTGCTGGACGGCGCCGGCATCGAGCGGCTCGACACCACCGGCGCCTGGCTGATCGAGGAGGCCCGGCGGGCGCTCGAGGCGGCGGGCCGGCCGGTCCACCTCGAGGGCTTCGGCGCGGCCCAGGCGACGCTGATGTCGGCGGTGGAGAAGATCGGCAGGTCGGTGCCCGAGCGAAAGCCGAGGCCGCCGATCGCCGTGCGCGTCGTCGGAAAGCTCGGCTTCGAATCGGTCGAGTTGGTGGCGGACGGGCGGGCGCTGCTCGCCATATTCGGCGAGTTCCTCGTCTCGGTCGGCGGCATGCTGATGCTGCGGCGCCGGATGCGCTGGGCCGCCTTCGTCAACCACCTCGATCACGCCGGCATGCAGGCGGTCCCGATCGTCGCCCTGATGAGCTTCCTCATAGGCATGATCATCGCCCAGCAGGGCGGCTTCTATTTCCGGACCTACGGGGCGGAGATCTTCGTCGTCGACCTGGTCGGCATCCTCGTCACCCGCGAGATCGGCGTGCTGCTCACGGCAATCATGGTCGCCGGCCGCTCGGGCTCGGCCTTCACCGCCGAGATCGGCTCGATGAAGATGCGCGAGGAGATCGACGCGCTGACGGTGCTCGGCGTCTCGCCGGCCGACGTATTGGTGGTGCCGCGGCTGCTCGCGCTCGTGCTGGCGCTGCCGATCCTCACCTTCGTCGCGGATCTCGCCGCGCTCGCCGGCAGCTTCGTGGTGGTGGTCTACTACATCGGAATCCCGCCCGACACCTTCCTCCTGCGCCTGCGCGAGGCGCTGACCGTGACCTACGTCATGGTCGGCCTCCTCAAGGCGCCCGCGATGGCGCTGGTCATCGGCCTCATCGCCTGCGTGGAGGGGATGAAGGTGAAGGGCTCGGCCGAGTCGCTCGGCGCCCACACCACCGCCTCGGTAGTGAAGGCGATCTTTCTCGTCATCGTGATGGACGGCGTCTTCGCCATGCTCTTCGCGGCGGTGGACATATGACTGCGGTCGACGACCGCGCGCAGCCCCGTGGCAACGGCCACGCGGGCGAGGAGCCACTGATCCGCGGCCGCGGCATCACCGTGGGCTTCGGCGACAAGCTTGTCCTTGAGGACCTCGACATCGACGTCTGGCGCGGCGAGATCCTCGGCGTGGTCGGCGGCTCGGGCACCGGCAAGTCGGTGCTTCTGCGCACCATCATCGGGCTCAACCGGCGCCGGGCCGGTACCGTGGAGGTGTTCGGGACCGACCTCGACCAGGCGAGCCCGTCCGAGCGCGCGGCGATCAACCGCCGCTGGGGCGTGCTGTTCCAGCAGGGGGCGCTGTTCTCCTCGCTGACCGTGGCGCAGAACGTCGGCGTGCCGCTGCGCGAGCACCTCAATCTGCCGGCGCGCATGGTGGACGAACTCGCCCGGGTGAAGATCGAGCTCGTCGGACTTCCCCCGGACGCCGCGGACAAGTACCCGTCCGAGCTCTCCGGCGGCATGATCAAGCGGGCCGCGCTCGCGCGCGCCCTGGCGCTCGATCCCGACATCGTCTTCCTCGACGAGCCGACGTCGGGCCTCGACCCGATCGGCGCGGCCGACTTCGACGGACTGATCGAGAACCTGAGCGACACGCTGGGGCTGACCGTCTTCATGGTCACCCACGACCTCGACAGTCTCGTCGAGGCGACCGACCGCATCGCGGTGCTGGGCGGGGGCAAGGTTCTTGTTGACGGAACCTTCGCCGAGCTGAAAAGGGTCGACGACCCTTGGGTGCAGGCGTATTTCAATGGTGCGAGGGCCTCGCGTCTTCGCCTCGAGACGGACTGAAGCGGGGCTCCGGGATGGAATCACGGGCGAACTACGCGGCGATCGGCCTGTTCGTGCTGGTCATGATCGCGGCGGGACTCGGCTTCCTCTTCTGGCTGACAAACGCGGGCGAGCAGGCCGCGCGGGCCAGCATCCGGGTCGTCTTCTCCGGGCCGGTGACGGGCCTCACCACCGGCTCCGCGGTGCTGTTCAACGGCATCAACGTCGGCGAGGTGGCGTCGCTGCGCCTCGACGAGGACGATCCCAACACGGTGGTCGCCATCATCCGGGTGGACCGCTCAACGCCGATCCGCACCGACACGCGGGCGGTGCTCAGCTACCAGGGCCTCACCGGCGTCGCCAACCTGCAGCTGGAGGGCGGCTCGCGGAACGCCCCGCTGCTCTTCGCGGCGGCGAACGGGGAGGGGATCCCGACCATCCTCGCCCAGGTGTCGCCCTTCCAGGACATTCTCGAGAGCGCCCGGAACGTGCTGGTGCGCGCCGACAGCGCGATGGAGGCGATCGACGACTTCGTCAACGACAACGGCCCGGCCTTCAACCGCACCGTCAACAACGTCGAGACCTTCTCCCGCGCCCTCGCCGAGAACGCCGACCAGGTCGACGACCTGCTCGTCAACGCCTCGGAAGCCGCCGCCTCGCTGGCCGACATCTCCGAGAACGTGCGCGGCGCGGCGGCGCGGGCCGAGGAGATCCTCGCCGCCGTGCAGCCGCAGCAGGTGACGGAACTGGTCGACAATCTCGCCGCCGCCTCCGCGAACCTCCGCGACGTGGTGGCCGAAGCCCGCGATGTCGTCGCCGGCGTCGACCCGGCGGTGGTGAACAGGGCGGTCGCCAATGTCGCCGACGCGGCGGCCACCCTTCAGAACACCATCGCCCGCGCCGACGCGGTGCTCGCCGGACTCGATCCGGCGGAGATCGACGCCCTGGTCGCCAGCCTCCGCCAGACCTCCGACAGCGTCGGCGCCGCCGCCGCCCGGGCGAACGACCTCGTCGGCGCCGTGGATACCGCCCGGGTCGCCTCCATCGTCGAGCAGGTGGAGCAGGCCGCGACGGGGCTGCGCGAGGCGACCGCCTCGGTCACCGGCGTTGTCGAGGGCGCCCGCCAGACCGTGGACCGGGTGAACAGCGTCGTCGCCGCCGTGAACCCCGAGGTGGTCGGCAGCACCGTCGACAACGTCTCGGCGGCGGCCGAGGGGCTCCGCCAGACGGTGGAGCAGGCGCGGCAGGTGGCGCTGGCGATCGACCCGGCGGCGGTGCAGTCGGTCGTCGACCGGGCGGGCGCGGTGGCCGACCGGGTGGGCGCCGCGGCCGAGCGCATCGACGCGGTCGTCGCGGCGGTGGACGTCGCCCAGGTCCGCTCCATCGTCGACCGGGTCGGCGAGGCGGCCGGCAACCTCGGCGGCGTCCTCGAGAGCGCGAGGCAGACCATCGCCGACGCGGGCGCTGTCGTCGCCGCCGTGAACCCCGAGGTGGTGGTCAGCACGGTCGACAACGTCTCGGCGGCGGCCGAGGGGCTCCGCCAGACGGTGGAGCAGGCGCGGCAGGTGGCGCTGGCGATCGACCCGGCTGCGGTGCAGTCGGTCGTCGACCGGGCGGGCGCGGTGGCCGACCGGGTGGGCGCCGCGGCCGAGCGCATCGACGCGGTCGTCGCGGCGGTGGACGTCGCC
>JAWLBM010000050.1:20338-33441 GCA_041687675.1 Pleomorphomonas sp.
CAGGTCCGCTCCATCGTCGACCGGGTCGGCGAGGCGGCCGGCAACCTCGGCGGCGTCCTCGAGAACGCGAGGCAGGCCATCGCGGACGCGGGCGCGGTCGTCGCCGCGGTGGACCCGGAGGCGGTCCGCGGCGTGGTGGCTGACGTCGGCACCTTCACCGAGGCGCTGCGCGAGAACGCCCCGCAGGTGGACTCCATCCTCGCGGATGTGCGCGCCGCCTCGCAGGACCTGGCTGCGCTCGGCGACACGGTCGCAGCCCGCACCGAGGACATCGACGCCATCATCGCCGACGCGCGCACGCTCGCCGGCCAGCTCAACGGCATCGCCGCCCGTGCCGACAGCGTGCTCGCCAAGGTCGATGCCTATGTGGAGGCCGACGGCGAGGGCCTGATCGCCGAGGCGACCTCAACGCTCGAATCCATCCGCGGCGTCGCTGAGACACTGAACGCGAGGATCGGCCCGATCACCGACGACTTCGCCCAGTTCGCCGACCGCGGCCTCGACAGCTATGTCCGGCTGGCGGAGGAGGGGCGGCGGGCGCTGTCGCGGCTGAACCAGGTGCTGTCCGGCGTCGAGCGGGATCCGCAGCAATTCATCTTCGGCGGCGAAGGCGTGCCGGAGTTCGCACCGCGCCGGCGCTGAGGCTTGGGTAGGGACGAGGAGGTTCTGCGTGCCGAGTTCGAGAACACGAGTTTCCCTGGTGGTCGCCGCCGCATGCGCGGCGCTGTCGCTGCCGGCCTGCTCCACCCTGGTCGGGGCCGGCGGCCCCGTGCCCGACATCTTCGACATCTCGGCGCCGACGGAGTTCGAGGCGAGCGCCCGCACCGGCGCCCAGCTGCTGGTGCCGCCGCCGGTCGCGATCGGCGCGCTCGCCACCAACCGCATCGCCGTGCGCCCGGATCCGAGCCGGATCGCCTACTACCCCGGCGGCGTGTGGAGCGACGAACTGCCGGCGCTGGTGCAGCTGAAGCTCATCCACGCCTTCGAGAACTCGGGCCTCGCCAAGGCGGTCGGCCGGCCGGGCGAGAGCCTCGCCATCGACTACCAGGTGCTCGTAGACCTGCGCGCCTTCGAGATCGACGTCGTCGGCGGCGACACCGCCCACGTGGCCCTGGGCGTGAAGCTGCTCGACGACCGCACCGGTCTCGTGCGCGCAAGCCGCATCTTCGTGGTGCGGCTGCCGGCGCCCGGCGCCGACACCCCCGAGGGCGCGGTCGCGGCCCTCGACGCGGCGACGGACCGGGCGATGTCGGAGGTGGTCGCCTGGACCGCGGCGACGCTCTGACCGCGGGCGCCCGTCAGGTCAGCCCCGGCCGGCACTCCGCCCGCCAGACCATCACCGTGTACTCGCTCTGCATGTTGTAGAGCCAGTTGCGGCAGTCCCGCTCGCTGACGAAGCAGGCGTGCTCGCGGGTTGTCCGGTAGCGGATGAGGCCGCGGTTCACCTCCTTGCGCCCCCAGAAATGGCCGGACCAGACGCGCGGCGCGCCGACCATCGAGCTGCATTCGTAGGGCTGCGTCGGGCGCGGGTTGAACGGGGCGGGCTGCGCCCCGGCCCCCGCCGGCGCGAGACCGGCGAGGAGCGCGAGGACGGCGAGGGCGCGTGGTGTCGTCATGGGGAAACCTCCTCCTTGTTCCAGGTCCGGCTCGCGGCGGACGCCCCGGCCGCCCGCGGACGGTTCCCTCGGGATCATCCGGCGCGCTCCCGCCGCACCACCGCCCGGGAGCGGCGGCCGGGCGAGCGGTCCTCCGACGGCGTCACCTGGAAGTGGTCGCCGTAGGTCTTGGAG
The DNA here is from genome assembly GCA_041687675.1 of Pleomorphomonas sp. Taxonomy (GTDB): domain Bacteria; phylum Pseudomonadota; class Alphaproteobacteria; order Rhizobiales; family Pleomorphomonadaceae; genus JAWLBM01. Next base: position 22,129 of record JAWLBM010000050.1, read on the forward strand.
AAATGCGAGGCCGAGGCGAAGCCGCAGGCGATGGCGACGTCGAGGATCGGCAGCGGCGTGTGGCGGAGCAGGTGCCGGGCCCGCTTCAGCCTGAGGCCGATGTAGTAGCGCGCCGGCTTCTCGCCGAGATGATCCCGGAACAGGCGCTCCAGCTGTCGCGGCGACAGCCCGATCGCCTCGGCGATCTCCGAGCAGGCGAGGGGCGCCTCCAGGTTCCCCTCCATCAGCGCCACAGCATGGAGGAGACGCGGGTTGGAGATGCCGAGCCGCGCCGACAGCGCCATCCGCTGCCGCTCGTCGCGCCCGCGCATGCGATGGTGGATGAGGACGTCCGTCACCGCCGCGGCCACCGACATGCCCTTCCAGGAGGCAATCAGCGCCAGCATCATGTCGATCGCCGCCGTCCCCCCGCCGGCGGTGAAGCGGGTGCGGTCGATCTCGAACAGTTCGTCCACCACCTCCAGCGAGGGATAGCGCTCGCGCAGGACGTCCACATACTCCCAGTGGGTGGTGCAGCGATGCCCGGCGAGCAGGCCGCCCTCGGCCAGCACGAAGGCGCCGACGCAGACCGAGCCGACGTGGGTGCCGTAGGTCGACAGCCGCCTCAGCCGGGCGATCAGCGCCCGGTGGTCGATCGTCTCCACGCCGATGCCGGCGCAGACCACCACATGGGGCAGGTTCTCCATCTCGGCGAGCGGCGCGTCGACCGCGACCGGGATGCCGTTCGACGCCCGCACCGGGGCGCCGTCGGCCGAAAACAGCCGCCAGGCGAACAGTGGCTTCTTCGTCACGTAGTTGGCGAGCCGAAGGCACTCCACCACCGAGGCGAAGGCGATCATGGTGAAGTTGTCGACGAGATAGAGACCGACCGTGTGGGTCTCGTCCGCACCGTCCGCAACTGTCTCCGCCATCCTGACGAACTCCCGCCGAGCCACGAGGCTCGCCGCTCTTTTAGGCGGGGATGGGGCAGCCCGCCAGTGGGACCTCGACCGAAGGGTTCAGGGCGTTCCGGGCGCCATGCGGCGGCCGGCCCGCGCCCGCGCCGACAGGGACGCGAAAAGCCCCGGCCGGTCTCCCGGCCGGGGCCCTGTTCTCGCATCAGTTGGGCCGGCGCGCCTTACTGCTGCGGGGTCTGCGGCTCGAGCGGGGCAGCGCCGCCGGACTGGCCGCCCGACTGCCCGCCGCCCTGCATCTGGCCGCCGCCGCCGCTGAACACGGACTGCAGCATCTGGCCGCCGCCCAGCGCCGCGACGACGCGGGTGTTCAGGTTGCCCGTCGGCTCGAGGCCCTGCGCCTGCTGGTAGTTGGCCAGCGCCGCCTGAAGGTTCTCGTCCCACAGGCCGTCGACGGTGCCCGCATCGTAGCCGGCCGAGTTCAGCGACTGCTCGATCTGGCGCACGGTCGCCGTGCTCAGGAACAGCTGCGCGCCGCCTTGGGCCTGGCCGCCGCCCGTCGAAGCGGCCTGCTGCCCGCCCTGCGGCTGCTGCTGGGCCTGCGTGCCACCGTTGGCGCCGCTGTCCGGCGTGACGCTCGCGGTCTCTTCGACGTCCTGCTGTCCGGTCTGCTGCTGGTCGCCCGCGGCCGCCTGCTGCTGCCCGGTCGGCTGCTGCTGGCCGGCCGGCTGCTGCCCGCCCGAGGCGGCCATCTGGCTGCCGCCGCCCGGTTCGGTCACGGCGCCCTGCATCGCCATCTGCCCAGCGGACACGCAGTCTTCCGGAGAGGCGACCGAACTCTCCTGCGCCAGCGTCTGGTCGCCCTGGCCGCCCTGGCCGCCGAAGCTGACGTTCAGCGCCGAGATGGTGCGGATGTCGATGGTCCCCGTCGGTTCGAGGCCCTGGGCCTGCTGGAAGTTGGCGAGGCTGGAGCCCAGCGCGTCGTCCCAGACGCCGTCGATGTTGCCCGCGTCGTAGCCGGCGTTATTCAGCGCCTGTTCGATCTGCCGAACGGTGGCGGGGCTCACGAACAACGGCGAACCCTGGTCCAGCGCGGCCTCCTGGGCAAGCTGCTGGTCGCCGCCGCTCCCTGCCTGCTGCCCGCCGCCGAGCACCTGGACGCCGAGGGCGGAGATGGTCTGCGGGTTCAGCGCGCCGGTGGGCTCGAGGCCCTGGGCCTGCTGGAAGTTGCAGACGGCCGAGATGGTGGAGTCGCCGAACCGGCCGTCGACGTTGCCCGCCTCGTAGCCGCCCTCGTTGAGGGCCTGCTGGATCTGGCGGACGTCAGCCGGGCTGACGAACAGCGGTACGCCCTGGCCGGCCGCGCTCTCCTGGGTGAGCGTCTGGTTCCCGCCCGACTGCTGCTGGGCGAGGGCCGCGCCGGTGACGATGGCGGTGGAGGCGAGCGCGAGCACGCCGGTCTTGAGTAGCCTGTCGGCCTTCATGAGCTGGTTCTCCTCGTCTGGGTCTGCGATCCGGCGGGGCGATGCCCCCGGCCCTGCCGTTCGCGAGGACCGTTAACAGGACGCGCGCCATCCAGTTCCGAGGTACAAACCTTTGATTTCGCTTCATTGTAAGCTTGTGCGCCGGGCCTCGCCGAAGTCGCCATGCGATCGCTACACAGTCGGCCGCGCGGCTGGTAGCGTCCGGGAATGATCGACAAACTCGAACTCCTCCTGCACCTCTCGCGCGAGCGCCATTTCGGCCGCGCCGCCGCGGCCGCGGGGATCACCCAGCCGACGCTCTCCTCGGCGGTGAAGAGCCTCGAGGAGCAGTTCGGGGTGCTCATCGTCGAGCGCGGCTCCCGTTTCCGCGGCTTCACGCCCGAGGGCGAGCGCATCCTCGGCTGGGCGCGCCGGCTGGTGGCCGACGCGCGGGCCATGCGGCAGGACGTGGAGACGCTGCGCCGGGGGCTCTCCGGCACCCTGACGCTGGCGGTGATCCCGACGGCGCTTCCCTTCGTCGGCACGCTGACGACGCCGATCTGCGACCACCACGCCGGCGTCGGCTTCCGCATCCTGTCGATGTCGCACGACCACATCCTCGCCGGCCTCGACGACCTCGAGGTCGACGCCGGCATCACCTATCTCGACGGGCGGGTGCTGTCCGGCTACGCCTCGGTGCCGCTCTACGCCGAGCGCTATTCGCTGGTGGTGGCGCCGGGCGGGCCCTTCGCCGACCGGAAGGAGATCGGCTGGGCGGAGGCGGGGAAGGTGCCGCTGTGCCTTCTCACGCCGGACATGCAGCACCGGCGGATCGTCGATCGCCATCTCGGCGAGGCGGGCGTCCACGCGGCGCCGCGGATCGAGTCCAACTCGCTGGTGGTGCTGCTCGGCCACGTGCGCGGCGGCCGTTTCGCATCGATCCTGCCGACGCGCTTCGTGCGCTCGGTCGATCCGGCCGGGTCGCTGGTGGAGATCCCGATCACCGAGCCGCCGGCCAGCCACCTGATCGGCCTGGTCGCACGCCGGCGGGAGCCGCAGCCGCCCCTCGTCGCCGCGCTCGCGGCGGAGGCCCGCCACGCGGCGGAGCAGTGAGCGGGGAGGGAAGGGGCGGGGCGGATCGCCCGGCCGCTTCCGGGTTGCGTCAGCCTCAGGGCGTGTACCAGATCGGCGAAGTGTAGGCACGCTCCTGTGTCTTCATCGGCACCTCGTCCGACATCTCGACGCCAAACCGCACCGCCTCGTGGGCGGTCCAGCGCGGCGTCGGGATCTCGATCACGCGCGCGTAGTAGAACGCGCGCTGCGCCGGGTCGAAATCCGGGTCGGTCCATGCGGTGATCAGTTCGGCCGCGCCGATGGTGTTGGTGAAGCTGGCGGTGGCGACGTCGACGGTGTCGCCGACCGGCGGCAGCTTGCCGTCCGCGCCCGGGGTGCGGTCGCCGGCCCAGGCGACGTCGTACACCTTCTCCTGCGTGTTCCCCTCGCCGTCCACCCAGCCCTTGACGATCTGGATGCGGTCGAGGTTGCCGCTGAATGGGTCCTTGAGCGCCGCCACGAGGAAGCTCGGCGCGGTTGCGCCGTCCGGACGCGCGGCGAGGTCGCCGCCCATCGGAACGCCCTTGGCGTAGCCGACGCTGGCCGGGAGCCGGCTGCGCGCGTCGGCCTCGTCGAACTCCCAGCCGCCGAAGAAGCGCACGGTGATGCGAGGGCCGGTGCTGGCGTAGACCTCCTTGCGCTCCATGGCGTCGAAGATCGCCCGGCGGGTGTTGTCCTCGGCCCACACCGCGGCGTAGCCGGAGGCGGCCATTTCCCAGCCGAGGATTCGGGTGGTCTCGAACTCGCCGACCACGTGGTTCCACCGGTCGGCCTTCGGCTCGACGCCCGAATGCTTGCCGAAGAAGTTCTCCTCCTCGGCCGTTGCAAGGCCGGTGTGGCTGTCGGTGGAGCCGACCATACCGAACTTGTAGGGGTTGGCGCCGAGGTCGGCTTCGAGCTTCAGCCCGTTCTTGAGCGCCTCGCGGGCGTATTCGTGCTGGAGCATCCAGTCTTCCTTCGGCACCGGGCCAAGGTTCGACTTGTCCCAGGTCTCGTAGTCGGCGAATTCGTCGTTCGGGCTGAGGAAGGGATGGGCCTCGCCGTCGCCCTTGATCTGGGTCACCTCGTAGAGCGGCTCCCACTTGGCGCGCGTCTCGGCATAGGCAGCGGAGAGCGGCTCGCCGGTGGACGGGTTCGTCTCCACCGGGAACATGATGCCGTTGGACAGGTTGCCGTTGTGCGCCAGCGCCAGCACGCGGCCGCCGGTCCTCTCCTCGTAGGTCTCCATCCAGCGCCAGAGGTCCTCCGGGTTGAAGCTCTCCGCGGTTGTGTAGGGCAGCATCTGACGCGCGCGATCGCCGCCGTCGCGGTAGAGAACGTTGCGATGGAGGTTGTTGCCCCCTTCGGTCGGCGTCCACTCGTAGCCGACGATCGTCGTGAAGCGGCCCGGGTCGTTGAAGGCGTCCGCCGTCTCGACGTAGGTGTCCCAGATGGACTGGGCGAAACGCCGTTCGAGCAGCGGCTCGGGGATCATGCCGCCCGAGAAGGAGGTGATGACGTCCATCGTCGCCATCAGCGCGGTCTGGCCGCCCTGGTTCAGCCGCTCGTTCCAGTCGCGGATCATCGGGTCGCGGAGCAGCGTGGCGTTGCCGGCGATGATCTCGTTCATCGCGCCGAGCGCGTCGGAGTGGTCGGCGATGACGAGCCAGTCGAGCGGGCGCGATAGCCGCACCCGCAGGCCATGGCTGGTCGTCACCTCCTCGCCGCGGGCGAAGCGGTAGGCCTGTTCGGGGTCGAGCAGGGCCCCGAAGGCCCGGGCGTCGAGCGAATTGGAGGTGTGCAGGTGGGTGTCGCCCCACAGCACCCGGGTCGGGAACCGCCGTCCGGCGTAAGGCGAGAAACCGTCCGCCCGGAAAAGGCCGATGTCCTCCGCGGTCAGCGACATCTCGCCGACCGTGCCGCCGATGTCATCCTGCGCGACGGCGGGCGAACCGGCCATGACAAGAACTGCAACCAGAATCCGTCGCATGAGCCGCTCCCTGCTGCCGAAAGGCTTTTCAGAATGCCGCTGGGCCGGGCACCCGGCGCGGCGCAACCTCTTCCAGCCGCCATGTCGTCCCGGTCGAGGGTGGTCCGGCGTTCGCTCCGATGTCCCGCATGGCCCCGCGCAGACCCTGTCCCGGCGCGGCGGCTTCGGAGCGACATCGATCCGCCGCCCAGCGTCCGGATATCCGCGGATAGATACTACGCCGGGAGGTCGTCTCGGACTGCCTCATCTGCAGCATTCGCGGGCAGGGCGGCTGGACTGCCGGCCGGTCCGCCGCGACCGCGCGACCTCAGGGGGCGGACCCGTCCGGAGGGCGGGGCGTGGAGGGTCAAGCCGGCTCGGGCGGGCCCGGCGGGACTTCCTCCTCCTCTCCGGCCTGCTGTTGGGGAACCGGGATCGAGCCGGACCGCCGCCGGGCAGCAGCCTCGGGCCATTGCAACCCTCCACCTCGGCGGCCCGGCGCAACGCAGGGACGGCTGGCCAATGGGCAGCACGGGCCCGGACGGCCTGGTTTCGTTCATGCACCCCGCGTCCGGGTCGGTGACGGTGAAGCTGGCCCGTGCCGCTGCAATGGCCAAGGGGACGGGCCTGCCTGTCCGCGGCGGCTCCCGCCACCTCGGTGGCCCGGCGCATCGCGTGACAGCGGCTGTGCCGGGCGGCAACGGCCGCAACGCCCCGGTCATGCAACTCGTGTCCGGACTGGTGGCGCCGATGCGCGAGACCGGACGCGCGGGCCGCAACGGCGGGGCGCCAGCCCGGGGCTGCTGTGTCCCAGGGGAATATGCCGGGCGCCTTCGCCACCGCCCGGATAGCCTGCACCAGGCGAATTCGTTCGTACAGCGCCGAGCAATCGAGGGGGCGCGCTGCCCCGATCGGGTCCCGCGACCGGTGGCATTGGTCGGCCGCACCTGCGTGCGCCGCCGATCCGCCGACCGATTGCGGGCCCGGCGCCGCGCCGCCGTCCGGGAGTGCCGGCCTCTCTCGGGAACGCCGAAAACCCTGAGGTACGTCACCGGCCTGGGACAAAGCGGCCGCCCCCGCTCCGGCATTCCGATCGGCAGGCGGCGCGTTGACGGGGCGAGGGGAGCGGGCGTCCCCGTCGGAATACACCCGGGCCGCCGTGCCTGCGGCCGCCGTGCCTGCCGCCGACGTGAGTGCGGCCGGCTGCGAGTACAGCCGGCCGCCCGACGGTTCGTCAACGGTCGCGGACACAGCGGACCACGCCGCCGCTGCGGCGTTCCGGTGGGCAGGCGGCGCGTTGACGGGACGAGGGGAGCGGGCGTCCCCGTCGGAATTCACCCGGGCCTCCGTGCCTGTGGCCGCCGCGCCTGCGACCGACGTGAGTGCGGCCGGCTGCGAGTGCAGCCGGCCGCGACCTCGGTTTGGAGGATGGGCGTCACTGGGTGGTCAGGAGCAGATGTCCCTGGACCTGGTCCCACATGAGCCCGTCGCCCGGGGGCGCGACGAAGTCGCCCTGGACGCAGAGCCCGATCGCCCAGTCGCCGACCGTCGGCAGGACCCCGCGCGTCGCCGCGGTGACATTGGCGTACTGGTCGGTCACATGGACATAGGTGTAGGACCCCGGGACCAGCGGCGTCGGCGGGTCGAAGATGGGCGGGTTGCTCTTCCGCGCGGCGCAGACCGCCACCGCCACGTCCACCGGAGCGCTTGCCTTCCAGAACGAGGTGGCGATCGTCCCGCTGAGCACCTGGTCCGGAACGGTCGTGGTGAAGAAGACGCCGGCTCCGATCCACACGAAATCGAAGTTCTGCGTCGGGTTCTCCACCCCGCCGGGCCCTCCGGAGACGCTGAAGGTCTGCAGGATCGGGCTCGCGCCGGTGGGTCCGACCGGGCCGGTCGGGCCGGTGGGACCGGCGGCGCCGGCCGCACCGGTGGCGCCTGTTGCACCGGTCGGTCCTGCCGCACCGGCCGGGCCTGCCGTGCCGGTGGGGCCGGTGGGACCGGCGGCGCCGGTGGGACCGGTGGGGCCCGCGGCGCCGGCAGCGCCGGTCGGACCGGTGGCGCCCTTCAGGGAGAGCGGGATCCAGACGCCCGGAGGCGTCTGGTCCGGCGGGGTGGCGCTGGGGCCGATCGACCCGTCGGCGCGGTAGGAACTGCCGTCGTAGGTGACGAAGTCGTCATAGAGGTACTGGGTGGACGAGTTCCATTCACCCTTGTAGGCGAGCGACGAGCCGTCATTTCCGGCAGGACCTGCGGGGCCGGTCGGGCCGGTGGCGCCGTCCGCACCATCCACGCCCTTGGTGCCGTCGGCGGCGAGAAGGCCCCATTGCTGCTGGGGGAGGGTGCCGACGGTCCCGGACGTATGGTCCACCAGGGCGACGAAACTCCCCTTGCTGGACTGGCTCCCGCGAACCACGTCGCCGACCTTGTAGTCGAAGTTGCCCTGGTGGGGTCCCGTGTAGTTGAAGCCGGCGGCCATCCGGCTCCATTCCGGCTTGTTCGGATCCGGGGCCACACCGCTCATCCCGACGTTTGCGACCCACATGCTGCCCTGATACGAAACGACGTCTCCCGGATCGTAGACGTTCACGCTTGCGAATTCGCCCTTCCAGACGAAACCGTCGCCGGCCTCGCCTTTCTCGGCCAGCAATCCCCAGACCGCCTGGTTGGTTTCCGGGTTCGCGTTGCTGCTGGGGCTGATGGCGACGTAGCTCTGGCCGTTCAGGGCCACCACGTCGTTGGCCACATAGGCCGTGGCGGCCGACCAGGTTCCCTTCCAGGCGAAGCTCTTGCCGTCCGGGCCGGTCGGTCCGACCGGGCCGCGCACCTGCCCGACGTTCTGCCAGACGCTGCCGGTCCAGACATGGAGGGTTCCGTCCGTCGTCAGGATCCAGCCATCGCCGACCGACGGATTGGCCGGCAGGTTGGCAAGGCTGCTGACGGAGCCCTTGATGGTCACGGACTGTCCGGGATCCCCCTTCAGGCCGGTCGGGCCGGTGGGGCCGGCGACGCCCTGCGGGCCGACGGACCCCTGGATGCCGGTCGGGCCGGTGGGACCGGTCGGGCCGATGGCTCCGGCGACGCCCTGCAAGCCGGTGGGGCCGGTGGCTCCGGCGACGCCCTGCGGCCCGGTCGGGCCGGTGGCTCCGGCGACGCCCTGCAGGCCGGTGGGGCCGGTGGCTCCGGCGACACCCTGCGGCCCGGTCGGGCCGGTCGGGCCGGCCGCGCCGGTGGCACCCACCGGACCCGGAGGTATTAACAGGGAGAACTCCCCGCCGGCACCGGGGGTCCCGGCGGCCGGAGAGTTGATCGCCCTGTAGATGGCGCCGAGGTGAAGCACCAGGTCGCCTTGTTCATAGGTGGTGCCCAGGACGAAGGTGCCGCGATAGTTCAGTGCCGGGAGGAGCCGGGTCCAGGATGAACTGCCCGGGGCGATCAGGCTCGGCTCGACATTGGTGCTGGTGACCGTTGACCTCCAGAGGTGGTTGTTGAACTGCACCACGTCGCCAGGATTGTAGGTCTGGATCGCCGCCCAGAGGTTCCGGAAATTGAATCCTGGTCCGGTCGGGCCTGTGGCTCCGGCCGCGCCCGGCGACCCGGTCGGGCCGGTGGCGCCTGCGGGCAGGAACTCGAACCAGTCGCCCACGTCGGGCGGGCCGCCGGCCTCGACCGTGTCGGTGCCGTAGAGCGTTCCCTGGTAGAGGACGACGTCCCCATTCTCGTAAGTGGCGGCGGAACTCCATGGGCCCCTGTAGCGCAGGCCGGGCATGTAGAGTTCCCAGCCCAGCGCATTGATCATGTTGGGCTGGACGGCCTGGTTCGGGGCGTTGGCACGCCAGAGCCGATTGTTGAACTGAACGATATCGTTCGGCACGTAGCTGAAGGCCAGTTGCCAGACGCCTCTGTAGGTGACGCCGGGACCCGTCGGGCCGGTGGCTCCGGCGACGCCGGCCGGACCCTGCAGGCCGGTCGGTCCGGTCGGGCCGATGGCGCCGTCCTGGCCCGCGGGACCCTCCGCGCCGGTCGGGCCGGTGGCTCCGGCGACGCCGGCCGGACCCTGCAGGCCGGTCGGTCCGGTCGGGCCGATGGCGCCGTCCTGGCCCGCGGCACCCTCCGCGCCGGTCGGGCCGGTGGCTCCGATAGCGCCGTCCTGGCCGGCCGGACCCTGAAGGCCGGTCGGGCCGGTCGGGCCGGCAGGACCCGCGGCACCCTCCGCGCCGGTCGGGCCGGTGGCTCCGGCGGCGCCGTCCTGGCCGGCCGGACCCTGAAGGCCGGTCGGGCCGGTCGGGCCGGTGGCGCCGTCCTGGCCGGCCGGACCCTGCAAGCCTGTCGGACCGGTGGCGCCGACCGCGCCGTCCTGGCCGGCCGGACCCTGCAAGCATGTCGGACCGGTGGCGCCGACCGCGCCGTCCTGGCCGGCCGGACCCTGCAAGCCTGTCGGACCGGTGGCGCCGACCGCGCCGTCCTGGCCGGCCGGACCCTGCAAGCCTGTCGGGCCGGTGGCGCCGATGGCGCCGTCCTGGCCGGCCGGACCCTGCAAGCCCGTCGGACCGGTCGGGCCAACATCGCCCTGTGGTCCCTGGATCTGGCCGACGTTGTTCCACGCCGAGCCGTCCCAGACGTAGAGATCGCCTCCGACGAGATAGCCGTCGCCCGCCTGCGGATTGGTCACGGTCGCGAACAGAGTCGCCTCGTCGGGGAAGCTTCCGAGGATGGTGACCGACGAGCCGTCCTGGCCGGCCGGGCCGGTCGGACCGGCGGGGCCGGTATCGCCCTGAAGCCCCTGCGGACCGGCCGGGCCGGTGTCGCCCTGGAGACCCTGCGGCCCCTGGGGCCCCTGCGGACCGGCCGGGCCGGTGTCGCCCTGCAAGCCTTGCGGCCCTTCCGGACCAGCCGGGCCGGGATCGCCCTGCAAGCCTTGCGGCCCTTGCGGACCGGCCGGGCCGGTGTCGCCCTGCAAGCCTTGCGGCCCTTCCGGACCAGCCGGGCCGGGATCGCCCTGCAAACCCTGCGGCCCTTGCGGACCGGCCGGGCCGGTGTCGCCCTGCAAGCCTTGCGGCCCTTCCGGACCAGCCGGGCCGGGATCGCCCTGCAAACCCTGCGGACCTTGCGGACCGGCCGGGCCGGTGTCGCCCTGCAAGCCTTGCGGCCCTTCCGGACCAGCCGGGCCGGGATCGCCCTGCACGCCCTGCGGTCCCTCCGGCCCCTGCGGGCCGGCCGGGCCGGGGTCGCCCTGAACGCCCTGCGGCCCCTCCGGGCCCTGAGGTCCGGTCGGGCCGATGTCGCCCTGGAGACCCTGCGGCCCCGTCGGGCCGGGATCGCCCTGCACGCCTTGCGGCCCGGTCGGCCCCTCGGCGCCGGTGTCGCCAGTGGCGCCGCGCGCGGTGAACAGCTTCCACACCGCCGGAACCTGATCCGGCGGGCCGGCCAGCGTCTGCACCTCGGTGTACCAGCTCGAGCCGTTGTAGGTGACCAGCGCATTCGGCGGGTACTGCTTACCCGCCTCCCAGACGCCCGATGGCACTAGCCCAGGGTCGCCCTGAGGGCCGGCCGGGCCGGTTTCGCCCTGCAGACCCTGCAGACCCTGCGGGCCCTGCGGACCGACCGGGCCTGGATCGCCCTGCACGCCCTGCGGTCCATCCGGGCCCTGCGGACCGGCCGGGCCAGTCTCGCCCTGCACGCCCTGCGGTCCCTGCTGACCGGCCGGCCCCTGCAGGCCCTGAAGCCCCTGGTCTCCCTGCGGGCCTGTGGGACCCTGCGGCCCTTGCGGCCCCTGCGCCCCCTGCGGTCCCTGCAAGCCCTGCGGGCCCTGCGGTCCGGGGGCGCCCTGCGGGCCGGCGGGGCCCTGGATCTGGCCGACGTTGGTGAAGACCAGGCCGGTCCACACCCACAGGTC
>JAWLBM010000051.1:0-32598 GCA_041687675.1 Pleomorphomonas sp.
GTCGGACTGCCGGACATGGCGGCCTGACCCGCGTCCCGGCCGAGCCGGCGACCAACGGTGTGCTCGCCGTCAGCTACACCACGTCTGGGGACACGATCGTCTGAAATGCAGAGAAAATCTGTTACCCATATGTTACCCGGAGCCCTCGCGACGCCACCGGGCTCTGGTAACCCAAAAAAAATAACGCAATGATTTAAAGGAGATAGATGGTACAGCTGCCCGGACTTGAACCGGGGACCTTCGGAGCCACAATCCGACGCTCTAACCAACTGAGCTACAGCTGCCCGGGGACGGGCGGAAACGGATCCCGCCCGGAGACGGCCGGAAACTAGTTCCGCCTCGTTGGCATTGCAAGGGGTTTTCGCGTCCCGTCCGGAAGGCGCGGCGGGGGGGTGGCGCGTCCTGCCGCGGCCGCCTCGCCGTTCTGGCCGCTCGTTCCGGCAGTCGCGGAGTCGAGGTCGCCTTCGAGCCCTCGACCGGCGGCCCGTCCCGGCCCCGGTCTGCCGGCTGCGCCCGGGCGGCAGCGACCGGGCGGACGGATCCATCGCGGGCGTTTCCCGCGGCGACGGGACCGGCCTCCGACTTTGATTCATGTCAAACAACGCTGACTGATTTGCTGTCAATCTTTCCTGACAACGAGGAGGTCGCCCCATGCGCGTCGTGTTCGTCCACCCGAACTACCATTCCGGCGGCGCGGAGATTGCGGGCAACTGGCCGCCCGCCTGGGTCGCCTACCTCGCCGGGGCGCTGAAGCGCGCCGGCTTCGACGACGTCCACTTCGTCGATGCGATGACCAACGACCTTCCCGACGAGGCGATCGCCGCCCGGCTCCGCGACCTGAAGCCCGACATCGTCGGCGTCACCGCGATCACCCCGTCGATCTACAAGGCCGAGCGGGTGCTGGAGATCGCCCGCGAGGTGGTGCCGGGGGCGCTCCGCGTGCTCGGCGGCGTCCACGCCACCTTCATGTACAAGCAGGTGCTGTCGGAGGCGCCCTGGGTGGACGTCATCGTCCGCGGCGAGGGCGAGGAGATCATCGTCGAGCTGGTGCGCTGCCTCGCCGAGGGCCGCTGGCCCGCCGACCGGGCCGCGATCAAGGGGCTCGCCTATCTCGACGGCGAGGCGATCGTCGCCACCCCCGCGGCGCCGACGGTGAAGGCTTTCGACGACATCGTCCCGGACTGGTCGCTGCTGGAATGGGAGAAGTACATCTACGTGCCGCTCGGGGTGCGCGTCGCCATCCCGAACATGGCGCGCGGCTGCCCGTTCACCTGCAGCTTCTGCAGCCAGTGGAAGTTCTGGCGCGACTACCGCATCCGCGACCCGAAGAAGGTGGTCGACGAGATCGAGACGCTGGTGCGCGACCACGGCGTCGGCTTCTTCATCCTCGCCGACGAGGAGCCCACCATCAACCGCAAGAAGTTCGTCGCCTTCTGCGAGGAGTTGATCGCCCGCGGCCTCCCCGACAAGGTCAAGTGGGGCATCAACACCCGCGTCACCGACATCATCCGCGACGAGAAGCTGCTGCCGCTCTTCCGCAAGGCCGGGCTCGTCCACGTCAGCCTCGGGACCGAGGCGGCGGCGCAGCTGAAGCTCGACCTCTTCAACAAGGAGACCAAGGTCGAGCAGAACCGCCGCGCCATCCAGCTGCTGCGCCAGGCGGACATCTTCACCGAGGCGCAGTTCATCGTCGGTCTCGAGAACGAGACGGCCGAGACGCTGGAGGAGACCTACCGGATGGCGCGGGACTGGGACCCGGACCTCGCCAACTGGTCGATGTACACGCCCTGGCCGTTCTCGCCGCTGTTCCAGGCGCTCGGCGACAAGGTCGAGGTGTTCGATTTCTCCAAGTACAACTTCGTCACCCCGATCATGAAGCCGGAGGCGATGGACCGGGCGGAGCTGCTCGACCGGGTGATGAACAACTACCGGCGCTTCTACATCCGCAAGGCGCTGTTCCACTATCCCTGGCGCGGCACCGGCTTCCGCCGCCGCTACCTGCTCGGCTGCCTCAAGGCGTTCCTGAAGGCCGGCTTCCAGCGCACCTTCTACGACCTCGGCAAGGTCAACTACTGGGGGCCGCAGTCGAAGAAGGGGGTCGACTTCCACTTCGACGAGAGCCGCCGGCCGGCGCCGGCGCAGATCGAGGACTGGCAGGCCGCCGCCGACCGCGCCGCCCAGGCCCGCGCCCGCCGCGAGGGCGAGGCCGCGCTCGCCTGCGGCGGCGGAACCGACCGGATGGCGGAGGTCGAGGCGCCGCGGGCGTCGCTGCACTGATGGCCGGACGAGCCGCCACGGCCGCCGCGGCAACGCGGATGTGGACCTCGGCCGGCGCCGAGGCCGGCCCCGCGCCGGCCGTCGTCGGACCCAACGCGATCCTGCAGACCGCCGCGGCGCTCCGGGCCTTCGGCGGCGAGGCGGCGGCTCGGGCCGTGTTCGCCAGCGCGGGGCTCGGGGACCGGCTCGCCCATCCGCCCGCGGACATGGTGCCGGAGGCCGAGGTGCGGCGGCTCTTCGACGCCGTCCTGTCGGACCTCGCGCCGCCGGACGCCGACGCCGTCCTCGCCGACTCCGGCCAGCGCACCGGCGCCTACATCCTCGCCAACCGGATTCCCGCCGCCGCCGTCGCGGCGATGCGGGCGCTGCCGGCGCCGCTCGCCGCGCGGCTGATGCTCGCCGCCATCGTCCGCCATGCCTGGACCTTCGCCGGGTCCGGCCGGGCGCGCGGCGGCCACGGGCGGCCGCCGCTGCTGACGATCGCCGGCAACCCGCTCGCCACTCCCGGCTGCCGCTGGCACGCGGCGGTGCTGGAGGCGCTGTTCCGCGCGGTCGCCGGGCCGGGCTGCCGGGTCGTCCACCGGACATCAGGTGCGGAGGACCGCTTCGAGATCCTGCTCGGCTGACCGGACCTTCAGCGCCCGGCACCGGAGCGGCCGCGCCGACCGGCGACGATGCCGGCGAGCACCGCTCCGGTCGACAGCGCCATCCACCCGGCCGTCGGCATGCGCCTCGCCATCCGCTTGGCCAGGTGCGAGATGCGGCGCTCGGGGTCGGTCGGGCGCTCGGGGTCGGCGAGATGGCTGCGCGCCAGCGCCTTAGCCGACTCGTCCACCTCGCGCAGCGGCATCGACCGCAGCGACCGGCCCTCGTCCGTGCGCAGGCGCTCGATGCCGCCCTTCAGCGTCCCGCCGGCGTCGGACTCCGCCCGGCGCAGGGTCTCGACATCGACCGCCAGGTGCTCGGCGACGAGGTCGTCGCGGATGCTGGCGATGATGTCGCGCTCGCCGTCGTCGCGGGCTTCCACCGCCAGGTCGCACTCCGTGTCGAAGCCCATCGACCGGTTGTTGATGTTGGAGGAGCCGACGCGCAGCAGGTCGTCGTCCACCACCAGCACCTTGGCGTGGACGTAGATCGGCTCGCCCGCCTCGTTCACCGGGTGGTAGAAGCCGAAGCGGCCGTCCCGGTCGGCCTTGTCGAGGTCGGCGCGCAGGATGTCGCGGGCGGTGCCCATGGTCACCTGCTCCAGCCAGCCGTCGGCGGAAAGCGGGTTGACGACGATCACCTCCGGCCCGTCCGGCTCGGCGAGCCGCGCCGCCAGCGCCTCGCATATCCTCAGTGAGGCGAAGTACTGGCTCTCGATGTAGATCGACCGGCGTGCCCGGCCGATCGCCGCCAGCGTCAGCGCCTCGATCTCGTGTACCGCAGGCCGGCCGCCGAAGGCGGGCATCGTTCGCGAGATCCCGACATCGACGTCCCTGAGCTGTGGCGCCAGGCTGCCGGGCCAGAGATCGTGCCCGTCGCGAGGCGGCTTGATGCGCCTGCCGGTGGCGATGCGCCAGCGCTCGCGGCAGAGCTCCCCCAGCGCCTTCGCCGCCTCCCCGTCGACCGCGGTGGTGACGTCGTGCCAGGGCGGATAGGGGCTGCCGTCCGGGCGGACGCGGTGCTCGTCGCCGGGCAGGTGGCCGCGGGTGTCCCAGCGATCCGTCGTCATGTCGATGCTGCCGCAGAAGGCGAGGCTGTCGTCGATCACCGCGATCTTCTGGTGGTGCGCGGCCGTCCAGGGATGCGTGCTGTCGAAGCGCAGGTGGATGCGGCGAAAGCGGACGAGGTCGAGGGCGAAGATCGGCAGCAGGTGGTCGGTCAGCGTGTAGAGCACCGCCATGTCCCACTTGAGGATGTAGATCTGCAGCCCCGGCTTGCGCCGGACGAGGTCCTTCAGGAAGGCGCCGAGCTTTATCGGCGCCTCGCCGTCGTCCTTGCCGGGCGCAAGGTCGATCCTGAGGTCGAAGTCCCAGCCGACCAGCACGATGGAGTGCTCGGCGCGAAGCATCGCCTCGCGGGCGGCGGCGAAGTAGTCGGCGGCGTCGACGATCATCGAGAAGCGCCCTGCCCGGGCCACCTGCCAGCAGGTGTCGCCGGGCCGCAGCAACGCCCCGCCGTCCGTCGCGGCCTCGCCGTGCCCGTCCCCGGGCCGCGCGGTTTGGTCCGGCATCGTCCTCCCCTCGGGTTGGAGTCATGCCCCTTTCGCGAAACTTGCCGGGCCGCCTACATGTTCCGGGCCGCCCGGCCCTCGCGTGATCAGTGTCAATGCGGCACCATGGCCGCCGTTCTATGTTTCGACTGCACGGCCAGCGGGCGGACGGCTCGCACACCGCGGGACGGATGGACATGAACAAGACCCATGGACTGAACATCGGCTACATCCTGGTGGCCTTCCTCGCCATCACCGCCCTGCAGGTCTGGCTCGGCACGCGCGACGTCGCACAGATCCGCTACAGCGAGTTCCTGGACGCGCTGGACCGCGGCGAGATCACCGACGTGAGGGTGACCGAGTCGATGGTGTCCGGCCGGTTCACCACGCCGCAGGACGGCAAGTCCCAGTTCGTCACCACCCGGGTCGACGAGGCGATCGCCGAGGAGCTGCAGCGGCGCGGCATTCCCTTCGAGGGCGCCAGCGACCAGAACTGGCTGACCACGCTGCTGTCGTGGATCCTGCCGATGCTGATCTTCCTTGGCTTCTGGATGTTCCTGTTCCGCGGCTTCGCCGAGCGGCAGGGCATCGGCGGCATGATGACGGTCGGCAAGTCGCGGGCGAAGATCTACGTCCAGACCGACACCGGCGTCACCTTCAAGGACGTCGCCGGCGTCGAGGAGGCCGAATCGGAGCTGCAGGAGGTGGTCGGCTTCCTCAAGGACCCGGACCGCTACGGCCGGCTCGGCGCGCATGTCCCGAAGGGCATCCTTCTGGTCGGCCCGCCCGGCACCGGCAAGACGCTGCTCGCCAAGGCGGTCGCCGGCGAGGCGGGCGTGCCCTTCTTCTCGATCTCCGGCTCGGAGTTCGTGGAGATGTTCGTCGGCGTCGGCGCCGCCCGGGTGCGCGACCTCTTCGAGCAGGCCCGCAAGGCCGCCCCCTGCATCATCTTCATCGACGAGCTCGATGCGCTCGGCCGTGCCCGCGGGGGCTTCGGCGGCTTCGGCGGGCACGACGAGAAGGAGCAGACGCTGAACCAGCTGCTCGCGGAGCTGGACGGCTTCGACCCGCGCACCGGCATCGTGCTGCTCGCCGCCACCAACAGGCCCGAGGTGCTCGACCCGGCGCTGCTGCGCGCCGGCCGCTTCGACCGGCAGGTGACCGTCGACCGGCCGGACAAGCACGGCCGCGAGGCGATCCTCAAGGTCCACCTCGGCAAGGTCTCGCTCGCCCCCGACGTGAACCCCGAGCGCGTCGCCGGGCTCACCCCCGGCTTCACCGGGGCGGACCTCGCCAACCTCGTCAACGAGGCGGCGATCGTCGCCACCCGGCGCGGCGCCGACAAGGTCTCCGAGGCCGACTTCGTCGAGGCGGTCGAGCGCATCGTCGCCGGCTCGGCGATGAAGAGCCGGGTGCTCAACCCGCTCGAGCGCCAGCGCATCGCCCACCACGAGATGGGCCACGCGCTGGTCGCCTCGGCGCTGCCGGGCAGCGACCCGGTGCAGAAGGTCTCGATCATCCCCCGCTCGATCGGCGCCCTCGGCTACACCCTGCAGCGGCCGACCGAGGACCGCTTCCTGATCACCACCCGCGAGCTGAAGGACCGCATGGCGGTGCTGCTCGCCGGCCGCGCGGCGGAGGACCTCGTCTTCGGCGAGGTCTCCACCGGCGCCTCCGACGACCTCGCCAAGGCGACCGACATCGCCCGCCAGATCGTCATGCGATTCGGCATGGACCCGGACGTCGGCCAGGCGGTGCTGGAGGAGCGGCGGCCGATGTTCCTCGAGGGGCAGGCCTCGATGAGCGGCTCGCGCGACTTCTCCGAGGCGACCGCGCGCGAGATCGACCTCGCCGTCCGCCGGCTGATCGCCGAGGCCTTCGACCGGGCCCGCTCGACCCTCGAGCGCCGCCGCGCCGACCTCGACCGCGGCGCCGCGCTGCTGCTCGAGCGCGAGACGCTGACGCCCGAGGACTATCCGCCCCTGAGGCCGGAGAAGCCGAAGACGCCCGCCGCGCGGGAGGCGACGCCGTGAGGCAGGTGGCGCCGGGTCGCCGCCGCGCCTCGCCGGCGTGAGGGCCGGGATGACGCGGACGCGGGGCGAGGACAGGGCGCTTTCGCCGGGGTGACGTGGAGGTGTGGCGAGGGCACGGGGCGCCGTCATGGCCACAGGGATTCGTCATTCCGGCGAAAGCCGGAATCCAGTCCTCCGGCGCCGTCCGCGCTTCGGCCGGGCGCTGGATCCCGGCTTTCGCCGGGATGACGTCGAGGTGGGGGCGAGGATACGGCACTTTCGCCGGGATGACGTCGAGGTGGGGGCGAGGGCAAGGCACTTTCGCCGGTGTGACGCGGAGGCGGGCGAGGACACGGGAGCCGTTTGACCTCGCGCAAGGCGGCCGCGCCGGGGCCGCCCTAGTCTCCCGTCCAAACCCAGGAGGTAACTTACATGACCGAATCCGAACGCTTCGTCGCCTGGTTCGAGGATCTTCGCCGGGCGGACGTGCCGAAGGTGGGCGGCAAGAACGCCTCGCTGGGCGAGATGGTGCGCGAACTGGGCGGCCGCGGCATCCGCGTGCCCGGCGGTTTCGCCACCGTCTCCGACGCCTACCGCGCCTTCGTCGACGCCAACGGGCTCGCCGAGGTGATCCGCCGCGAGACCGAGGCCTGGGAGAGCGGCGCGACGCCTCTCCCCGAGGTCGGCGCCGCCATCCGCAAGGCCTTCGTCGCCGGCCGCTGGCCGGAGGACCTCGCCGAGGAGATCCGCGCCGCCTACCGCGAGCTCTGCACCCGCCACGGCGGTGGCGAGACCGACGTCGCCGTGCGCTCCAGCGCCACCGCCGAGGACCTGCCCGACGCGAGCTTCGCCGGCCAGCAGGAGACGTTCCTCAACATCCGCGGCGAGGCGCCGCTGCTCGACGCCTGCCGCCGCTGCTTCGCCTCCCTCTTCACCGACCGGGCGATCTCCTACCGCCGCGCCAAGGGCTTCGACCACCTGGCGGTGGCGCTCTCGGTCGGCGTCCAGAAGATGGTGCGCTCCGACATCGGCGGGTCGGGGGTGATGTTCTCCATCGACACCGAGACGGGGTTCGACAAGGTCATCCTGATCGATGCCGCCTGGGGCCTCGGCGAGACCGTCGTGCAGGGCTCGGTCGACCCGGACGGCTACGTGGTGTTCAAGCCGCTGCTGGGTCGCGAGGGCATCGTGCCGATCCTGGAGAAGCGGCGCGGGGCCAAGGAGATCAAGATCATCTACGACACCTCGGGCGAGACGCCGATCCGTGAGGTGCCGACCTCGAAGGCCGAGCGCGAGGCCTTCGTGCTCTCCGACCCGGAGATCCTGACGCTGGCCCGCTGGGCCGCCACCATCGAGGCCCACTACGGCTGTCCGATGGACATGGAATGGGCCCGCGACGGCGAGAGCAACGAGCTCTTCATCGTCCAGGCGCGGCCCGAGACCGTGCAGTCGCGCCTCGGCAGCGGCGAGGTGAAGACCTACACGCTGAAGTCCGCGGGCAAGCCGCTGGTGAAGGGCCTCGCCATCGGCAGCGCCATCGTCACCGGCCGGGTGGCGGTGATCGAGACGGCCGCCGACATCGGCCGCTTCCCGGAGGGCGCGGTGCTGGTGACGAAGACCACCGACCCGGACTGGGTGCCGATCATGAAGAAGGCGGCGGCGATCGTCACCGACCACGGCGGGCGCACATCGCACGCCGCCATCGTCAGCCGTGAGCTCGGCCTGCCGGCGGTGGTCGGCACGGGCGACGCGACGCACGTGCTGCACGACGGGCAGGACGTCACCGTCTCCTGCGCCGAGGGCGACGAGGGGCTGGTGCGCGAGGGAATCGGCGCGTTCGAGGTGGAGACGCTGGACCTGACCGACCTGCCGCAGACCCGCACCGAGGTCATGCTCAACATCGGCAATCCCTCAGCGGCGATGCGCTGGTGGCGGCTGCCGGCGGACGGCGTCGGCCTGGCGCGCATGGAGTTCGTGGTCTCCAACGCCATCAAGATCCACCCCGTGGCGCTGACCCGTTTCGGCCAGCTGCACGACCGGGAGGTGCGGCGGCAGATCGAGGAGATCACCCGCGGCTACGACGACAAGGCGGAGTATTTCGTCGAGACGCTCGCCCGCGGCCTCTCCAAGATCGCCGCGGCGCTGTGGCCGAAGCCGGTCATCGTGCGGATGAGCGACTTCAAGACCAACGAGTACGCGGGCCTGATCGGCGGCGCCGAGTTCGAGCCGAAGGAGGAGAACCCGATGATCGGGTTCCGCGGCGCCTCGCGCTACTACTCCGACCGCTACCGGGACGGCTTCGCGCTCGAATGCCGGGCGATCAAGCGGCTGCGCGAGGAGATCGGCCTCGACAACGTGGTGGTGATGATCCCGTTCTGCCGCTCGCCGAAGGAGGCCGACCGGGTGCTGGAGGTGATGGCCGAGAACGGGCTGAAGCGCGGCGAGAACGGCCTCAAGGTGTTCGTCATGTGCGAGATCCCGTCGAACGTGGTGCTGGCCGAGGAGTTCGCCGAGCGCTTCGACGGCTTCTCGATCGGCTCCAACGACCTCACCCAGCTCACCCTCGGCGTCGACCGCGACGCCGGCGACCTCGCCGAGCTCTTCGACGAGCAGGACCCGGCGGTCGAGTGGATGATCGGCCACGTGATCGCCGCGGCGAAGAAGGCCGGCGCCAAGATCGGCCTCTGCGGCCAGGCGCCGAGCGATCATCCGGAGTTCGCCCGCTTCCTCGTCGACTGCGGCATCGATTCGATCTCGGTGACGCCGGACAGCTTCATCGCGGTGAAGCGCAAGGTGGCCGAGGCCGAGGCGGCCGCCTCCTCCTCCTCCTCCGCCGCCGGCCGGCGGAAGAGCGGCTCGTGACCAGCGGCCGGCCGGAGGAATCGCCCATGCGGGACCTGCTACTGCACCTCGAGTGCCACCCGGACGCCACCTCGCACGAGGCGGTCGCCCGGGCGGTGTCGTTCGCCGCATGGCTCGGCGCCGGCCTGACGGCGCTCGCCTGCGAGGTCGAGTTCCCGGTCCGGCGGACGGTGCTCTCCGACCTGATGATCGACGTCAAGGCGCTGGCCGAGCGCGAGCGACAGCGCTGCCGCGACCACATCCACGACCTGATGGGGCATTTCACCGAGGAGACCGCCGCGGTCGACATCGCCCGCCACCAGATCGTCCGCCGCTGCCTGACCACGGAGGTGCAGGACGTGGTGGTCGCCCACGCCCGCATCTGCGACCTCGCCATCCTGCCGCTCGCCCCCTCGGACTCCTGGGAGCACTGGCTGGTGGAGGCGGTGATCTTCGGCTCCGGGCGCCCCGTGCTGGTGCTCCCCGAGAGCCCGCCGGACCGGTTGCCGAAGCCGGAGGCGCCGCCGCCGCGGCGGCTGGTCCCCGAGCGGATCGGCGTCGCCTGGGACGCGAGCCGCCCGGCCGCGCGGGCCGTGGCGGACGCGCTGCCGCTGCTCAGGCGGGCGGGGTCGGTGAAGCTCCTCACCATCGTCGGCGACAAGGCGATGACGCCGTGGATCAGCACGCCGGACCTCGTCCGCCACCTGGCGCGGCACGGCATCGACGCGGTGGCCGAGGAGCGCCCGGCCGCCGGCCGGCCGGCCGCCGACGTCCTCGACGAGTTCGCCCGGGACCAGAAGCTCGACCTCCTGGTGATGGGCGCCTACGGGCACTCCCGGCTGCGCGAGTTCGTGCTCGGCGGGGCGACGATGGGCCTGCTGCGCCGCCCGCCGGCGCCGATCCTGCTGTCGCACTGACGGCGCGCGGCCGGGAACCGAACCCGGGCCGCCGCCCTTCCCTCTCCACACGACACGGAGTCCTTCATGCTGCGCGCCCTGCCCCTCGTCCTCCTTCTCGCCGCCGCCCTCGCGCTGCGCGCCGGCGGCGCCTCGGCGCAGGGCGTGCCGGCCGTCGGCGGCGACGCGGCCGCGATCCTGGACGAGGCGCTGCACTGGATCACGCGGGCGATCGAGGTGGCCGGCATCGCGGTGATCGTCGGCGGCGCCCTGACCGCGACGGCGGCCTACGGCCGCCACCTGCTGTCGGGACGGACGGGCACGGAGGACGCCTACTACGCCTACCGGGCGGCGCTCGGCCGCGCCATCCTGCTCGGCCTCGAGTTCCTCGTCGCCGCCGACATCATCGGCACCGTGGCGATCGAGCCGACCATCGAGAGCGTCCTGGTTCTGGGCGGCGTGGTGCTGATCCGCACCTTCCTCAGCTTCTCGCTGGAGGTGGAGATCGAAGGGCATTTCCCCTGGCGGCGCCGTGAGTTCGCGAAGGAAGGCGAGAGGCGATGACCGACGAGGCTGTCCATAGGAGGCTGGATGCGCTGGAGATCACCGTCGCGCACCAGGACGCCACGATCGCGGACCTGAACCGCATGGTCACCCGGCAGTGGTCGGTGATCGACGAGCTGCGCCGCCGGATCGACGCGATCGGCGAGACCCTCGACGAGGCGGTCGCCCGGGCCGGGGATGCCGCCCCGCAGAAGCCGCCGCCGCACTGGTGAGCCGGTTCGCTCCGGCGGCCGCGAACGCAAAAACGCCCGGCTCCTCAGGGAACCGGGCGTTTTCCGTCACTCGAAGGGGAAGGCCGTCAGGCGGCCTTGATGTCCTTCATGAGCTTCGAGAAGGCGTCCTTGACCGGAGCGGTCTGCTCGGTGGCGACCTTCTGGACGAGCTCCTGCATCTCCTTGGCCTGGGCCGACATCAGGTCGTACTGCTGGCGGGCGAAGGCGGTCTGGAGCTCGATGGCCTCGGCGAAGGTCTTCACCGCGAGGACGTCGCGGGCGAACTTGAAGCTCGCGTCGGCATTCGCCTGGGCGGCGTCCAGCGCCTTGGAGTTCAGGGCGATGAAGCTGGTGCGGCCCGTCTCGAACTGGTCCTCGAGGATGTCGGTCGCCTCTTCCGCGGCGGTGCGCATCTTCTCGTAGGCGTCCTTCGCCTGGCGGGCGGACTTCTCGGCAGCCTCGCGGAAGATCTCCGGCATCTCGACGTTGGTCATGCCGAACACGTCGGTGACCTCCGACTTGGCGGCGGGCTTGCGGACGGTCTTCGGGGCGGTGGTCTTTTCAGCCTCGGTCATGGGTCTCTCCTGGTTCGTCTCGGCGTCGGAACCCGTGCGGATAGTCCCGCAACCGTCGACGGATCGATCCGTCACGGTCGACCGCAAGGACCCTCGCGGCGACTGCCGCTCTATGCCGGGTTCCACGGTCCGTTCCGACCTCGACCCTGATATAGACCATCTCATGCTGCATTGCAACATGAAATGCTGCAATGCGGTGCACGCCGGCCGCCATGGGCCGGTTCCTGCCCCCGCCGGCGCCCGGAGTCAGCGCTCGAACGGCTTGGTGAGGTCCTGCGCCGCGCGGATCGCCTCGTCGCCGACGGTGCGGGCCTGGCGGCCCAGCCGCTCCATCTGCGCCTCGACGTAGGCCTTCTGGATCTCCATCGCCTCCTGCGGCGTCTTCGCCCGCGAGAGCCGCTCGCCGAGGTCCCGCGTCGCCTCGGCCGCGGCGCCGGCGAACTCCAGCGTCTCGCGCGTCATCTGGCGGACCCGGTCCTGCATCTGCTGCTGGCTGCTCTCGGCGCCGGTGAGCGTCTTGCGGGTCACCGCCATGGCCTCCTCGAAGGCCTTGCGCGCCTGGGCGACCGACTGCTCGGCGGCGTCGCGGAAGGCGTGGGTTGGATCCGGGCTGCCGGCGGACTTCTTCTCGACCATGACCTCGTCCTTTCCTGCGGGAGAGCGGGTGGAGGAAGTTCACCACGTCCGGGGCCGGCAGGCAAACGGGGTCCCGGTGGATTAAGGTAAACCTCAATCTCGGCGCAACTCGTGCCGTCTTGTGATAGCCATCGTCGCGCCCGCATACTAATAAACGGAACGTTAAGGATCGTCGGCGTGCCGGCGCGGTCGCGGCCGCCCGCCCGCCGTCCCGCCACGAGGGGACGAAACCCGCATGGGCGCCTTCGCCACGAGCTTCCTCGCCGTCGCCGCCGGTGCCGACGTGGCGGCGCTCGGTCGCGACCGCCGTGCCGCCATCGCCTTCGACCGGAGCGGCACCGAGGTGCTGTGGGCCAACGCCGGCGGCCTCGCCTGCCTCGGCGACCCCCGGACCGACGGGCCCGTCCGCCTCCCGGCCGCGAGCCCGACCGCCCGCCGCATCGCCGCGATCGCCGGCCGCCTGCCCGGTGACGGCGCCCGGATCGAGCGAATCCCCCTGCCCCTCGGCATCGTGCCGGTGCAGGCCGCCTGCCAGGTCCGCCGGCTGCTGGTCGGCGGCGAGAGAGTCGTCCTCGCGGTGGTCGTCGACGGCACCGGCGCCGTCGCCACCGACGCGGTCGCCGCCGAGGCCTACCAGCGGCTTGAACAGCGGCTCGCGCATACGGCCGCGGCCGAGCCCGAGGCGGCCCCGGCGCCGCCGGAACCGCGCGCCGGAGCCCCGGCCGGCGGGGCGGAGGAAGACACACCCGGCGAGGGGCCCTTCGACGCCGCCGACCCGGCGCACGCCGGTGACCTCCTCGACGCGGCCGCCCGAGACGCGGCCGCCCGCCACTTCGCCGCGCTGGCCGAACCGGACGCCGGCGTGCTGCCGCCGCGGCCGGCCCTCGCCGACGAGGCCCACGACGACCAGCCGGCCGACCCGGTCCGGTTCCCGCCCGAGCCCGACGAGGAACCGGACCTCGTGGAGCTTCACGGCGTTCCCGAATATCCGCCGCCGGACTGGGCCGGGCCGACCGGCGCCGGCGAAGCGGGGACCGCTTCTCCCGCTGGCGATCGCCCTGCGGCCCGGGAATCGACCCGGGAGGAGCGCTACGGCCGGGCCGCCCACGGCCGCACCATCCGCTTCGTCTTCGAACTCGACGCCGAGCACGGCTTCACCTTCGTCTCGCCGGATCTTGCGGAGGCGGTCGGGCCGCGGGCGGCGGCGCTGCAGGGCCGCCGCTGGCCGGAGATCGCCGCGGCGCTCGGCCTCGACCCGCTCGGCCGCGTCGGCGCGGCGCTCGGGCGCCGCGACACCTTCACCGGCCTCACCGTGGACTGGCCGGTGGACGACGCCGCCGTGCGCGTGCCGGTGGACCTGGCCGGGATGCCGGTGTTCGGCCGCGACCGCGTCTTCCGCGGCTACCGCGGCTTCGGGCTCGCCAAGTGCGGCGCCGCCTTCGAGGCGCCGGTCCACGCCGAGGCGGCCGCCCTGCCCGTCGCCGGCCTGCTGACGCCGGAGGAGATCGCCCTCGGCCTGGTGATCGTCGAGGCCGAGACGGAGGACGGCGCCGCGCCGGTGACCGTCGAGGGGGAGGACCTCTCCGAGCCGGACGCGGCGCTCGCGGCCGCGGAGGACGACGCGGGCGAGCCCGCGGCGCCGGCCGAGGCGGCCTCCGAAGAGGGCGCCGCCGAGGAGACCTCCGCCGTGGAAGCCGAGTTGGACGCCGAGGCCCGCGAGGCGGAGCGGGCCAGCCCCGTCGGCGAGGACGAGGCCGACATGGGCGCGCTCGCCCTGCTCGACGGGGCCAGCGCCGAGGAGATCGCCGCCGCTGCCGCCCCGGAGGACGCTGCGCAGGATGCAGGGCCCGCGGAGGATACCGCTGCCCCGGCGGGATCCGAGGAGACCGGCGAATCGGACGCGGAGGAGGCAAAGGGCGAGGCCCGGGCCGACGCCGCCTTCGAGCCGGCGACCGAGGCCGGGGACCTGCTCTCCGGCGAGGCGATGCCGACCGCCGACGCCACGGCGCCCCCCCACGACATCGCCACCGTCGAGGAGCCACCCCTCGACGACCAGCCCGACTGGGAGCCGGAGCCGGCCGACGATCTCGGCGAGGACTGGCCCGGCACCCTGGAGATGCCGCCCGAACCCGGCCCCGACATGGAGGCCTTCGAGCCGCGGCAGCCGGACGAGGCCAGCGACGAGGCCGACCTTGCGACCATGGCCGCGCTGGATGCGGCGATCGCCGCCTCCTCGCGCGACGACGATGCGCCGGACGAGGATCCCGCTGCGCCCGACGCCGCGCCCGACGTCGATCCCGGCCCGGACACCACGGAAACGGCGACCCGGCCCGAAGGCGAGTTCGACGTGGAGTGGCAGGATCCGGAGCGCCGGACCGGCGAGGTGATCCAGTCGCCGATCGTGCCCCGGTCGGTGCCGCGCGCCGCGCGCGACGAGGAGGAGATGTCGCGGCGCAGCCTTTCCCGCCCCGAGCGCGAGGCCTTCCTCAAGATCGCCGAGGCGCTCGGCGCCCGGATGGAGGACGCTCCGGCCGGCGCCGGCGCGATCGGCGTCGTCGAGATTGAGGAGGAGATCGAGCCGGGCGCACCGCTTGCCGCCGATCCGCTCGGGTCCGTGGCGCCGGCCCGCGGGCCGCGGCCGCGACCGGCCGAAACGGCGCCGATCGACGCGGCGGTGCTGGATCGCCTGCCGGTCGCCGTCGCCATCCTCAAGGACGGCGAGGCGGTCACCGTGAACCGCGCATTCGTCGGCCTCGCGGGCTACGCCGACCACGACGACTTCGAGGCCGCCGGCGGCTTCCCGGCCGCCTTCGCCGGCTCGGCACTGCCGCGCGACGCCTCGCTGCCGGCGATCCGCCGGGGCGACGGCGTCGAGGTCCCGGTCACCGCCCGGCTCCACTCGATTCCCTGGCAGGGCGGCGTCGCCTCGCTGCTGGTCGTCCAGGAGACGGCGGCCGCCACCGGCCGGCAGCGGGCGGAGGGCGCCGAGGCGCGGGCGGAGGAACTGGAGGCGATCCTCGACACCGCCACCGACGGCGTGCTCGTGCTGGACCCCAAGGGGACCGTGCTCGGCGCCAACCGTTCGGCGGAGGCCCTGTTCGGCACCGATCGCTCCGACATGATCGGCGGCGCCGTCCTCAACCTCCTGGCGCCCGAAAGCCACCGGGCGGCCCTCGACTACCTCGACGGCCTCGCCCGCAACGGCGTCGCGAGCGTGCTCAACGACGGCCGCGAGGTGATCGGCCGCGTCCCCGGCGGCGGCCTCGTGCCGCTGTTCATGACCATCGGCCGGATCTCGTCGGAAAAGTTCTGCGCGGTGCTGCGCGACATCACCCAGTGGAAGCGGGCGGAGGAGGAACTCACCAACGCGAAGCGCTCGGCCGAAACGGCCTCGTCGCAGAAGTCGGACTTCCTCGCCAAGATCAGCCACGAGATCCGCACGCCGCTGAACGCCATCATCGGCTTCTCCGAGGTGATGATGGAGGAGCGCTTCGGGCCCGTGGGCAGCGAGCGCTACAAGGAGTACCTGCGCGACATCCACCTCTCCGGCGCGCACATCATGAGCCTCGTCAACGACCTCCTCGACCTGTCCAAGATCGAGGCGGGCAAGCTCGACCTTGCCTTCGAGGCGGTGGCGGCCAACGAGGTCATCCGCGAGTGCGTGGCGCTGATGCAGCCGCAGGCGAACCGCGAGCGGGTGATCATCCGCACCTCGCTGTCCTCCAGCCTGCCGAACGTCGTCGCCGACAGCCGCAGCCTGCGGCAGATCGTGCTCAACCTCCTGTCCAACGCCATCAAGTTCAACACGCCGGGAGGCCAGGTGATCGTCTCCACGCTCTACGAGGAGACCGGCGAGGTGGCGATCCGGGTGCGCGACACCGGGACGGGCATGAGCGAGGAGGACGTCGCCAAGGCGCTGGAGCCCTTCCGCCAGTTGCACACCAGCCGCCCCGGACGCGGGACCGGCCTCGGCCTGCCGCTGACCAAAGCGCTGGTGGAGGCGAACCGCGCCGGGTTCCGGATCGACTCGGCGGTCGGCGAGGGAACCCTCGTCCAGGTCACCTTCCCCTCGACGCGGGTGCTCGCCGAGTGATCGGCGGGCGCCGCCGCGGCACCCTGTCGCAGCCCGGCCCGGCGACAAAAAACCTTCCCCAATCACTCAACTATTTTGCGCGACGGTAGAGACACTTGTGCGCCCAGTCTGGAACCGTTCCATGCTGTAAGGCCGCAAGCCATTGATCGCAATGGCTATTCCGGATTGACAGCGACCCGGTCGGCTGGCCATAACATCCCCGTCACCCCGCCGCTCGTCGGCGGACCACCGATGACAGGGCCTTGAACCCTGCCGATTGGAGAAATCCGATGATCCGTTTCCCTGCTTCGGGCACCCTCGCCCTCGCCGCGGCCGCCGCGCTGCTCCCCTCGCTCGCCGCCGCCGAGGTGAACGTCTACACCACCCGCGAACCGGGCCTGATCCAGCCGCTGCTCGACCGCTTCACCGCCGAGACCGGAATCGAGACGAGCGCCATCTTCGTCAAGGAGGGCCTCGCCGAGCGCGTCGCCGCCGAGGGCGCCAACTCGCCGGCCGACGTCCTGATGACCGTCGACTACGGCAACCTGATGGAGCTGGTGGAGCGCGACCTCACCCAGCCGGTGCAGTCCGACGTGCTCGAGGCGGCGATCCCTGAAAACCTGCGCGGCGAGAACGACGAGTGGTTCACGCTGTCGATGCGCGCCCGGGTGATCTACGCCTCGAGGGACCGCGTCGAGGAAACGGCGATGACCTACGAGGACCTCGCCGACGACAAGTGGCAGGGCCGCGTCTGCATCCGTCCAGGCCAGCATCCCTACAACACCTCGCTGATCGCCGCCCTGATTACCCGCGACGGCCGCGAGGAAACGCAGGAGTGGCTGGCGGGCCTCAAGGACAACCTCGCCCGCACCCCGGGCGGCGGCGACCGCGACGTCGCCAAGGACATCCTCGCCGGCATCTGCGACATCGGCGTCGGCAACAGCTACTACGTGGGCCTGATGCGCTCGGGGTCCGGCGGCGAGGAGCAGAAGGCCTGGGCGGACGCGATCAAGGTGATCCTGCCCACCTTCGCCGACGGCAGCGGCACGCACGTCAACATCTCCGGCGCGGCCGTCGCGAAGAATGCGCCGAACAGGGAGGATGCGGTGAAGCTGCTGGAGTTCCTCGTCTCCGACGAGGCGCAGCAGATCTACGCCAACGCCAACTACGAGTACCCCGTGAAGCCCGGCGTCGCCGCCGACCCGATCATCGCCGAACTGGGCGAGCTGAAGATCGACCCGACGCCGCTGACCGAGATCGCCGCCAACCGCAAGGACGCCAGCATGCTGGTGGACGAGGTCGGCTTCGACAACTGACCCGGGCCGCCGCGCCCCCGAGGACCTACGATCCCGCCGCATCCGCGAGGGTGCGGCGGGATCGCCGCGACGGATCCCGCCGATGACCTCCCGCCGCCGACCGGCAGCCACGCTTGCGCCGGCCACCACCATGAGAGACCGCTCCGACCGGCTTTGGCTGCTCGCGAGCGGCCTCGTCGTTCTCGGCGTGCTCTCGCCGGTCGGCGGGCTGCTCTACTACGCCTCCAGGGGCTCCGGGGACCTCTGGCCGCACCTCGCCGGCACCATCCTGCCGCACGCGCTGCAGACGACCGTGCTGCTGCTCGGCGGGGTCGGCATCATCGTCTCGGTGGTCGGCGTCGGCATGGCCTGGCTCGTCGCCATGTACCGCTTCCCCGGACGGCGCCTGTTCGAATGGGCGCTGCTGCTGCCGCTGGCGGTGCCCACCTACATCGTCGCCTTCGCCTATCTCGACGTGATGCACCCGGTCGGACCCGTGCAGGGGGCGATCCGCGGCCTGTTCGGCTTCACCGACCCGCGGGCGCTGTGGTGGTTCCCGGAGATCCGCTCGCTGGGCGGGGCGATCGTGCTGCTGGGGTTCGTGCTCTACCCCTACGTCTACCTGCCCGCCCGGGCGCTCTTCCTGATGCAGTCGCCGTCGATGCTCGAGGTGGCGCGCACGCTCGGCGGCAGCCGGCGCCGGGTGTTCTTCCGCGTCGCGCTGCCGCTCGCCCGGCCGGCGGTCGCGGTCGGCGCCAGCCTCGCGCTGATGGAGGCGCTGAACGACATCGGCGCCTCGGAGTTCCTGGGGGTGCGCACGCTGACGGTCGCGATCTACACCA
This sequence comes from Pleomorphomonas sp., assembly GCA_041687675.1. GTDB lineage: Bacteria > Pseudomonadota > Alphaproteobacteria > Rhizobiales > Pleomorphomonadaceae > JAWLBM01. Next base: position 18,417 of record JAWLBM010000051.1, read on the forward strand.
CCTGGGTCACCCGCTCCTCGATCGAGGGCGCCTCGCAGATCGCGCTGGTGATGCTGGCCGTGGTGGTGGCGCTGGTCTGGCTGGAGCGGCGCGGGCGCCGTCGCCAGCGCTACGTCTCGCGGTCGAACCGCAGCCGCACCGCGGTGCCGACCCCGCTGACCGGCTGGAGGGCCGCCGGCGCGACCCTCCTCGCCCTGCTGCCGATCGCGATCGGCTTCCTCGTGCCGGCGTCCTACCTCGTCCAGCATGCCCTCCGCCGGCTGGTCGAGCACGGCGTCCCGCCCGCCCTCGGCGGCTGGCTCGTCAACACGGTGCTCGCCTCCGCGGGCGCCACGGTGGCGGCCATCGCGGTCGGCCTCCTGGTCGCCTACACCGCCCGCTTCGCCCGCCACCGGCTCGCCCCCGCGCTGGTGCGGCTCTCCAGCATCGGCTACGCGGTCCCCGGCACGGTGCTCGCCGCCGGCATGCTGATGCCCTTCGCCACCCTCGACAACTGGATCGCCGACGCCTGGCGGGCGGCCACGGGCGAGCGGATCGGGCTCGTCCTCTCCGGCCTCGGCATCGTGCTGATCTTCGGCTATGTGATCCGCTTCCTCGGCGTCGCCTCCGGCGGCATCGAGGCGGGGCTGTCCAAGGTTCCCTCCTCCCTCGACATGGCCGCCCGCTCGCTCGGCTCGGAGCCGATGCGCACCGTGGCGCGGATCCATGTGCCGCTGATCCGCCCGGCCATCGCCGCGGCCGGCCTGCTCGTCTTCGTCGACTGCATGAAGGAACTGCCGCTGACGCTGCTCTTGCGCCCGCTCGGCTTCGAGACGCTGTCGACGACGGTCTACGGCGAGGCGGCGCGCGGCACCTACGAGGACGGCGCGATCGCCGCCTTGATGATCGTGCTGGCCGGCCTCGGCCCGGTGGTGATGCTCGCCCGCACCAGCTTCCGCGACCAGCCGCAGGCGAGCGCCCGCGCCGGCTCCGGCAGCCGGGCGGTGCTGCCGGCCGACCCGATGCTGACCGGCTAGAGCATATTCCGTTAAGATCGAACCGATCTGAACGACAAGAATATGCTCTAGCTTTGACTCTTGAGCGATTTCTCGTCGATCAGGTGATGCCACCTGATCGGAAAGCGCTTGACGTTTCACCGCCGCCAGAACGCCGGGCTGAGCACGACCAGCACGACGACCACCTCGAGCCGCCCGAGGAGCATGGCCGCCGACAGCAGCCACAGCGCAGCCTCCGGCAGCGTCGCGTAGTTGCCCGCCGGCCCGATCACCGGGCCGATGCCGGGGCCGACGTTGGCGAGGGCCTGCGACACGGCGGAGATCGCGGTGACGAAGTCGATGCCGCAGGCCGAGACCGCGGCGGTGAACGCCACCAGCGACAGCACGAACACCCAGACGAAGGCCGAGACGGAGCGGACGATCTCGTCGTCGACGATGCGCTCGTTGTAGGTGATCCGCACGATGCGGTGCGGCTGCAGCCGGGTCAGGATCTGGTTGCGCGCCATCTTGCCGAGGAGCAGCAGCCGGTAGGGCTTGATGCCGCCGGCCGTCGACCCGGTGCAGCCGCCGATATAGGTGATCAGGAAGAACAGCATCTCGGGGAAGGGTCCCCAGGCGACGTAGTTGTCGCTGGCGAAGCCCGTGGTCGAGATCACCGACAGCACGTTGAAGAAGGTCGGCCAGAGCGCGTCCTCGAGGCGGACGCCGGCGGCCAGCACCCGCCAGAGCGACATCACCGCCGTCACCGCCAGGACCAGCATGATGAAGAAGCGGATCTGCTCGTCGCGCCAGATCGCGTCCGGGCGGCCGTGGAACACGAGCACCATCAGCGGGAAGGTCAGCGCCCCGAGGAACATCAGCACGGCGAGCACGAGTTCCACCGCGAAGCTGTCGAAGGCGCCGATCGAGCTGTCGTAGTTGGCGAAGCCCCCGGTGGCGATGCCGGTCATCGCGTGCACCGCCGCGTCGAGCGGCGAGAGACCGAGCGCGAGGAGCCCGAACAGGCCGGCCACCGTCAGCGCGAAGTAGAGGAAGGTGATCTGGCGCAGCAGCACCACCACCCGCGCCGTCGCCTTGTCGCTGACGTCGGAGCTCTCCATGCGGAACAGCTGCATCCCCGAGATGCGCAGGAAGGGCAGCAGCACGATGCCGAGCGCGATCACCCCGAGGCCGCCGACCCACTGCATCAGCCCCCGCCAGAGCAGCAGCCCCGGCGGCAGCGTCTCCAGGCCCGAGACGACGGTCGCCCCCGTCGAGGTGAAGCCCGAGACCCCCTCGAAGAAGGCGCCGGCATAGGAGATCGGCAGCGAGGAGAAGTAGAGCGGCACCGAGCCGATCAGGCTCATCACCACCCAGGCCAGCACGGTCAGCAGGAAGCCCTGCCGCAGGCTCAGCCGGAACGGGCCGCTCCAGGTGGCCGTCGACAGCAGCATGCCGAAGCCGACGGTCAGCACCGCCGAGAGCACGAAGATCTGCCAGTCGGGATTGTCGGCGGCGAGGTCCACCAGCGCGCAGATCAGCATCAGCGGCCCGGCCGTGATGCACAGCACCCCGATCACGAAGAGGACGGGCCTCAGTTCGGTCAAGCGGCTACCCCCGGGCGTCGCCCGACCGGTCGGGCGCGTTCTCGCTGTCCGGTGGTGCCCGATCCGGCGGCGAGAGGCAACCCCGCTCTCGCGGCGACGGTGGGCGACGCCATCCGGACCGGCCGTCAGGCGCCGGCCGCGGCGCGCTCGGCCTTGTCGCGCTCGATCTGGCTGTGCCGGGTGGCGACCGAGGCGACGACGACGCCGACCGCCACGATGGCGATCAGGATGGTGCAGACCGCGTTGATCTCCGGCGTCACGCCGAGCCGGACCTGGCTGTAGATCTTGATCGGCAGCGTGGTGGCCCCCGGCCCGGTGTTGAAGCTGGCGATCACCAGGTCGTCCAGCGACAGGGTGAAGGCCAGCATCCAGCCGGCCACCACCGCCGGCAGGATCAGCGGCAGGGTGACGGCGAAGAAGGTCTTCACCGGCGGGCAGCCGAGGTCGAGAGCCGCCTCCTCGAGGCTGCGGTCGAAGGTCACCAGCCGCGACTGCACCACCACCGCGACGAAGCACATGGTGAGGGTGACGTGCGCGAAGGTCACCGTCCAGAAGCCGCGGTCGAAGTTGATCGACACGAAGAGGAGGAGGAGCGAGAGGCCGGTGATCACCTCCGGCATCACCAGCGGCGCGTAGACCATCGCCGAGAAGGCGGTGCGGCCGATGAAGCGGCGGTAGCGGTCGAGGGTGAGGGCGGCGAGGGTGCCGAGCACTGTGGCGATGGTGGCCGACAGGATGCCGACCCTCACCGTCACCCAGGCGGCGTCCATCAGGCCCTCGTTGTTCAGCATCTCCACGTACCATTTCGTGGAGAAGCCGCCCCAGACGGTGACCAGCTGCGATTCGTTGAAGGAGAAGATCACCAGAAGCAGGATCGGGATGTAGAGGAAGGCGAACCCGACCACCAGCGAGGTGAGGTTGAACCAGGAGAAGGAGCGGCTCATGGCGTCAGACCTTCTTCTGGTAGTTCTGGAACAGCACGATCGGCACCACCAGGATCATCAGCAGCACCACCGCCACCGCCGACGACAGCGGCCAGTCGCGGTTGGAGAAGAACTCCGACCAGAGCGTCTTGCCGATCATCAGGGTGCTCGAGCCGCCGAGAAGGTCGGGGATGACGAACTCGCCGACGATCGGGATGAAGCAGAGGAAGGAGCCTGCGATCACCCCCGGAATCGACAGCGGGAAGGTGATCATCCAGAACGCCTTCAGCGGCGGGCAGCCGAGGTCGGAGGCGGCCTCGAGCAGCGTCTCGTCGAGCTTCTCCAGCGCGGCGTAGAGCGGCAGCACCATGAACGGCAGGTAGGAGTAGACGATGCCGATGAAGACGGCGGTCTCCGTGTTGAAGACCCGCACCTGGTCCTCGGGGCCGTAGACGCCGATCGCCTGCAGGAAGACGGTGAGCAGGCCCTCCGGCTTGAGGATGCCGATCCAGGCGTAGACGCGGATCAGGAAGGACGTCCAGAAGGGCAGGATCACCAGCATGACCAGCATGGGCCGCAGCGACTTCGGCGCGCGCGCCATGCCGTAGGCGATCGGGTAGCCGACGATCAGCAGCAGCACCGTCGAGACGAAGGCGATCCGGAGGCTCGAGAGGTAGCTCTGGATGTAGAGGGAATCGCTGAGGAGGAACCAGTAGTTCTCGAGGTCGAACTCGGAGAAGGCCTCGATGAGGCTGGACAGGCTGTCGATCACCGGGGTGTAGGGCGGCATCGCCAGCGCGTAGTCCGACAGCGAGATCTTCAGGATGATGACGAAGGGCGCGAGGAAGAAGACCAGCAGCCAGGCGTAGGGAATCGCCACCACCAGCCACCGGGTCCAGGAGCGACCGGCCGAGCGGCGCGGCGGGGCCGCCTCCCGGGCGGAGGCGACGGGTCCGGCGGATGCTTCCGTTTCGGCCATCGCCGTCTCCTCAGTCGGTGAGCACGATGCCGGCGTCGCGCGGCCAGGTCAGCCAGACCTCGTCGTCCCAGGTGATCGGCCGCTCGACGAGGCGGGTGACGTTGGCGATGGTGGACTTCACCACCGCGCCGTTGGGCAGCTTCACCCGGTAGACCGAGACGTCGCCGAGGTAGCCGATGTCCCAGACCGTGCCCTTGACCACGTTGACCGACCCATCCGGCGGGGCATCCTGCGAGATGCGGACCTTCTCCGGGCGGATGGCGAACCAGGCCGTCTCGCCGGGCGCGGCGCCCGGGCCGGCGTGCTCGGCCTCGATCTCGCTGCCGATGCTGTCGCAGGCGAGCCGCACCACCTCGCCGTTCACGGCCGCGAGCCGGCCTTCGATCAGGTTGATGTCGCCGATGAAGTCGGCGACGTAGCGCGAGTTCGGCTGCTCGTAGATCTCGGCCGGCGTGGCGATCTGGATCATGCGGCCCTGGTTCATCACCGCGATCCGGTCGGCGATGGTCATCGCCTCCTCCTGGTCGTGGGTGACGACCACGAAGGTGAGCCCCAGCTGCTGCTGGATGTCCATCAGCTCGAACTGGGTCTCCTCGCGCAGCTTCTTGTCGAGCGCGCCGAGCGGCTCGTCGAGCAGCAGCACCTTCGGCCGCTTGGCGAGGGAGCGGGCGAGCGCCACGCGCTGGCGCTGGCCGCCGGAGAGCTGGTGCGGCTTGCGCTTGGCGAAGCTCTCCAGCTTGACGAGCCGGAGCATCTCCTCGACGCGCGCGTCGATCTCGCCCTTCGGCAGCTTGTCCTGCTTGAGGCCGAAGGCGATGTTGCCCTCGACGCTCATGTGCGGGAACAGCGCGTAGGACTGGAACATCATGTTCACCGGCCGCCGGTAGGGCGGCACGCCGGCGAGGTCCCGGCCCTCCAGCAGGATCCGCCCGCGGGTCGGGTCCTCGAAGCCCGCGAGCATGCGCATAAGGGTCGTCTTGCCGCAGCCCGAGGGGCCGAGCAGGGCGAAGAACTCCTTCTCGTAGATGTCGAGGGTAAGGTCGTCCACGGCGACGAACTCGCCGAATTTCTTGGTGACCCCCTCGAAGCGGATGTAGGGCTTGGCCTGCGGGTCCGCCCAGGGCTGGAACGTCCGCTTCACCGGTCCCATCGACTTCGCCATTCGCGCGCCCCCGCCGATCCCGTCCCCGCGCCCAAGAAGCGGCGCCCGGCCGGAGCCGGGCGCCGTCGTCGTCCGGTCAGGTCCCGGTCTTCACCTCGGTCCAGGTACGGGTGAGCGTGCGCTGGCTGCGGGCGTCGTAGGGCGACACCGAGAACAGGCGCTCGGTCACCTCCGGCGTCGGATAGACCGCCGGGTTGTTCAGCACCTCGGGGTCGAGGTACTGCTGGGAGGCGAGGTTGCCGTTGGCGTAGGCGATGTAGTTCGACGCCTTGGCGATCACCTCCGGGCGCATCATGAAGTTCATGAACTCGTGCGCCTCCTCGACATTGCGGGCATCCGCCGGGATGGCCATGTTGTCGAACCAGAGCAGCGCGCCCTCCTTGGGGATGCGGTACTCGATGTTGACGCCGTTGCCGGCCTCCTCGGCGCGCGCCTGCGCCTGCAGGATGTCGCCGGACCAGCCGAGGGCGATGCAGATGTCGCCGTTGGCGAGCGCGTTGATGTACTCCGAGGAGTGGAACTTCTGGACGTAGGGCGCGATCTGCTTCAAGAGCTCGCCCGCCGCCTTGATGTCCTCGGCGTCCTTGGAGTCCGGATCCTTGCCCATGTAGTTGAGCGCGGCCGGGATGATCTCGTCAGGGGCATCGAGGATGTGGATGCCGCAGTCCTTGAACTTGGATGCGATCTCCGGGTTGAAGATCAGCTCGATAGAGTCGATCGGCGCGTCGGGCATGATCGCCCGGACCTTGTCGACGTTCACGCCGAGGCCCGTGGTGCCCCACATGTAGTTGATGGCGTGCTCGTTGCCCGGGTCGTACTTCTGCAGCCGCTCCATCACCGCCGGCCACATGTGCTCGAGGTTCGGCAGCTTCGACTTGTCGAGCGGCTGGAACACCCCGGCCTGGATCTGGCGGGCGAGGAAGGTGCCGGTGGGCACCACCACGTCGTAGCCCGAGCCGCCGGCGAGCAGCTTGGTCTCGAGGAGCTCGTTGCTGTCGAAGACGTCGTAGACGACCTTGATCCCGGTCTCCTTGGTGAAGTCCTCGAGGATCGTCTCGTCGATGTAGTCCGACCAGTTGTAGACGTTGACGACGCGCTCCTGCGCGGCGGCGGCGGTGAGGCCGGCGGCGAGGGCCGCGGCGGCGACACCGATCTTGAACGTCAAGGTTCCTGTCATTCGTCCTTCCTCCAGAATTCGATACGACCAGGCGGCCCGGTCTACCGGGCCTCGCGCCGGCCGTTCACGGGGACGGATCCCGCGTCTGGCCGGCACACTAGAACCCCCTTGCCGTCCGACACAACTCCCTTGCGGGTGGTGCCGGGCCTTCCCGTCTCCGCCCCGCCTTGCAAGCGCCGGGCCGGAGCCGGATTTCACAGATACGTCGAGCGCTCCAGCGGCGAGATCTCGGCCATGAAGGCGTCCATCTCGCTGCGCTTCAGCGCCGCGAACACGCGCCGGAACTCCGGTCCGAAGCTCTTGCGCGCGAACTCGGACTTCTCGAACAGGCGGATCGCCTCGGCCATGGTCGACGGCAGGTGCGGAACGCCCGATTCATAGGCATTGGAATGGCAGGGCGGCGGCGGCGCCGCCTCCCGTTCCAGGCCGTCGGCCATGCCGTTGAGAATCGCCGCGAGCACAAGATGGGGATTGGCGTCGGCGCCCGCCACCCTGTGCTCGAGCCGCCGCGCCACCGGCTCCGACGCCGGCACCCGCACCGCCACCGAGCGGTTGTTGAAGCCCCAGGCCGCCCGAGTCGGCGCGAAGGAGCCGGGCTGCAGCCGGCGGTAGCCGTTCCAGGTCGGAACGAACATCAGCGTCGAGGCGGCCATCGCCTCGACGAGCCCCGCCGCCGCGTGGCCGAGCCGCAGCTCGCCCTCTTCGCCGTTGGCGAACACGTTGGCGCCATGGCGGTCGATCAGGCTGACATGGGCGTGCATGCCGTTGCCCGCCCGGTCCATGAAGGGCTTCGCCATGAAGGAGGCGACGAGCCCGTGCTTGCGCGCGACCTCGCAGATCAGCCGCTTCAGCATCAGCGCGTCGTCCGCGGCCGCCAGCGCGTCGGAGCGGTGCTTCAGGTTGACCTCGAACTGCCCCGCCGCGGCCTCGGAGACGATGGTGTCGATCGGCAGCCCCTGGGCGAGCCCGCCCGAGCGCACCTCGGTGAAGAGGTCGCCGTAGGCGGTGAGGTCCGAGAGGCAGTAGGTGTTCGGCCGCTCCGGGCCGGCATGGCCGGACAGCACCGTGCGCGGGCCGCCGTCGTGCGCCACAGCCTTCGGGTCGACCAGGTAGAACTCCATCTCGAAGGCCGCGACCGCCATCAGGCCGAGCCGGCCGAGGCGCTCCACCGCCGCCGCGAGCTGCTGGCGCGGGTCGAGGGGATAGGGCGCGCCGCTCTCCAGGAACATGGTCACCGACGCCTGCGCGGTCGGCCGCGAGGCCCAGGGCACGATCCGGACCGATCCCGGCACCAGCCGGCAGAAGCCGTCGCGGTCGCCGGACTCGATGTGCAGCCCGGTGTCGCGGACCTCGCGGCCCCAGATGTCGAGCCCGAAGATCGACAGCGGCAGGTTGATGCCGGCGCCCGCCGCCTTCGCCAGCGACTGCGGCGGCGCCCATTTTCCGCGCAGGATGCCGTTGGAGTCCGAGATCAGGTACTCGACACCCTCGACGTCCGGAAATGCCTTCAGGAAGCGTGCGACCTCGTCGTTCGCCGGATTGTCCGTCAGTGCGCGACCCACGATGTCCTCGTCGTTGTCGGGCGTGCGGCCCCGTCCGGCGCCGCGGTCCCCTCCGCGTCGCCCGCCGCTGTCGCGGCCGGTCGCAATCCGGCCGCCCGTCCGAAGTTCCTGCGGGTTCCCCTGCGCGGGAACCGGTTCTCATTCACCTTCGGGTCGAAACCCGGCGGCCCGCCCTTTCCCGGACGGCTTCATCGCGCTATTGTGATCACAAAGTACAGAGCCGGGTCAAGAGCCGGGTCAAGAGCCGAGGGCCGGAACCCGGACGATCTCGGATCGGGGTGCTGTGGATGGCGGGCGGAGCGGCGGCGACGGGCATGCGTGCGGACAGGGGCGAGGAGCATCACGGAGGCGGGCGCGGCGACGGCCAGCCGCGGTCGGGCGTCAGGGACCGGGTGACGGGGGCGCTGCGCGAGGCGCTGATCATCGGGCGGATCCAGCCGGGGCGGCCGGTGACGCTGCGCGGCCTGGCCGAGGTGCTCGGCACGTCGCCGATGCCGGTCCGCGAGGCGATCCGCGGGCTCGCCGCGGAGAAGGCGCTGGACGTGTCGGAGAGCGGCCGCGTGGCGGTGCCGCGGATGAGCGAGCAGCGCTTCGCCGAGATCCTGGACGCCCGCGCCCTGCTCGAGCCTCGCGCCGCCGAACTGGCGCTGCCGAACATCACGCGGGAGCGGCTGAAGGAGCTGAAGCGGATCGACGACGCCATCGACGCGAGCCTCGTCAGCGGCGACGTGGAAGCCTATATGCGTCTCAACCACCAGTTCCACTTCGCGATCTACCGCCATTCGCGCTCCGACGTGTTCCTGCCGCTGATCGAGAGCGTCTGGCTGCGCTTCGGCCCGTTCATGCGGATGATCTACGGGCGCGTCGGCACGGCGGGCCTCGTCGACCACCACAAGACGGCGCTCGCCGCCATCGCCGGCCGCGACCCGGCCGGCCTCTCGGAGGCGATCCGCCTCGACATCCGCGAGGGCATGAGCCTGATCGGCGAGGCGCTGCGGGCGGAGATGGACACCCAGGCGGCGAGGCCGCGCCGGCGCAGCTGAGCGGCGGGCGGTTTCGCAGGGACGCCGGAACCCGGTTTGACAACTCGCATTTTTGTGATCACAAATGAACCGCACCAGACGATCATACGAGAGAAGACGACGCGGGATCGTCGAGGACCAGCCGGCCACGGCAGGTCCGGGCGACCCGGAAACGCGAGCCGACATGAACAAGAACCTGCCCAGCGTGACCAAGGCCGGCGAGGGAGCCGCGAGCGTGAGGGGCGTCGAATCCATGGAAGAGGCCGTCGCCTGGCTCTCCGCCCGCGGCATCGAGGACATCGAGTGCGTGACGCCCGACCAGGCCGGCGTCGCCCGCGGCAAGCTGATGCCGGCGGACAAGTTCTTCTCGGGCCCCGAGATGTCGATGCCCTCGTCGATCTTCACCCAGACGATCACCGGCGAGTACCCGGAGGAGGACGAGGCCTTCCGCCACGACCCCTCCGACGGCGACATCATCCTGAAGCCCGACTACTCGACGCTCTGCGCGGTGCCGTGGGCCTCGGACCCGACCGCGCAGATCATCCACGACGCCTACACCCGCGACGGCCGGCCGGTGGAGATCGCCCCGCGCCAGCTGCTGCGGCGGATCATGGGGCTCTACGAGCGCCAGGGCTGGACCGCGGTGGTGGCGCCGGAGATCGAGTTCTACCTCGTCAAGCCGAACACCGACCCGGACTACCCGCTGGAGCCGCCGGTCGGCCGCTCGGGGCGCTCCGAATCCGGCCGCCAGTCCTACTCGATCCAGGCGGTCAACGAGTTCGACGACCTGTTCGACGACATCTACGACTACTCCGAGGCGCAGGGCCTGGAGATCGACACCCTCATCCACGAGGAGGGCGCCGCGCAGATGGAGATCAATCTCCTGCACGGCGATCCGCTGCACCTCGCCGACCAGGTGTTCCTGTTCAAGCGCACGATCCGCGAGGCGGCGCTGCGCCACAACATGTACGCCACCTTCATGGCCAAGCCGATGAGCCGCGAGCCCGGCTCGGCCATGCACATCCACCAGTCGATCGTCGACACCGGGACCGGACGTAACATCTTCTCCGGCGAGGACGGCAACCCGACGCAGGAGTTCTTCCAGTTCATCGCCGGGATGCAGAAGTACCTGCCGGCGGTGCTCTGCATGCTGGCGCCCTACGTCAACTCCTACCGGCGGCTCGCCCGCTACACCGCGGCGCCGATCAACGTCCACTGGGGCTACGACAACCGCACCGTCGGCATCCGCGTGCCGAACTCGGGCCCGCAGGCCCGGCGGGTGGAGAACCGCGTGCCCTCCTCCGACGCCAACCCCTATCTCGCGATCGCCGCCTCGCTCGCCTGCGGCTACCTCGGCATCCAGGAGGGCCTCTCGCCGGAGGCGCCGATCGAGGGCTCCGCGCGCGAGCTTCCCTTCGGCCTGCCCCGCGGCCTGCTCGAGGCAGTGGCGACTTTCGAGGAAACCGAGGAACTGGTCGACATCTTCGGCAAGGGCTTCGTCTCCACCTACCGGGCGATCAAGCAGACCGAATACGAGGTCTTCATGCGGGTGATCTCGAGCTGGGAGCGCGAACACCTGCTGCTCAGCGTCTGACCCGCACCGACATCCAGTTACGAACCGCATGGCAGCCCGAGGAGGTCCGGGCCGCAGCGAGGGAGTCCCGCCGATGAACGTCTCCAACAAGTACCCGACCGCCCACTACCGCGCCCTCGACGCGGCCCACCACCTGCACCCCTTCTCCGACACGAGGTCGCTGAATGAGGAGGGCACCCGCGTCATCGTCGGCGGCAAGGGCGTGTGGCTGACCGATTCCGACGGCAACCGGATCCTCGACGGCATGGCGGGGCTGTGGTGCGTCAACATCGGCCACGGCCGCCCGGAGATCGCCGAGGCGGTGCAGCGGCAGATGCAGGAACTCAGCTACTACAACACCTTCTTCAAGACCACCCATCCGCCGGCGGTCGAGCTCGCGACCCTTCTCGCCGAGGTGTCGCCGCCGCAGTTCAACCGGGTGTTCTTCACCGGGTCGGGCTCGGAATCCAACGACACCGTGCTGCGCCTCGTCCGCACCTACTGGGCCACGCTCGGCAAGCCGGAGAAGCAGGTGGTCATCGCCCGGCGCAACGCCTACCACGGCTCCACCGTGGCCGGCGCCAGCCTCGGCGGCATGAAGCCGATGCACGCCCAGGGCGGCCTGCCGATCCCCGGCATCCACCACATCGCCCAGCCCTACTGGTTCGACGAGGGCGGCGAGATGAGCCCGGCCGAGTTCGGCCTGTGGGCGGCGCGGGAACTCGAGCGCGCCATCGACGAGATCGGCGAGGGCAAGGTCGCCGCCTTCATCGCCGAGCCGGTGCAGGGCGCCGGCGGGGTGATCATCCCGCCGGAGACCTACTGGCCGGAGATCCAGCGGATCTGCGACGAGCGCGAGATCCTGTTCGTCTCCGACGAGGTGATCTGCGGCTTCGGCCGGCTCGGCCGCTGGTTCGGGTCCGAGTACTACGGCACCCGGCCGGACCTGATGCCGATCGCCAAGGGCCTGTCCTCCGGCTACCTGCCGATCGGCGGCCTGATGGTGGCCGACCGGGTCGCCGAGGTGCTGATGGAGACCGGCGACTTCAACCACGGCTTCACCTACTCGGCCCATCCGGTGGCCTGCGCCGCCGCCATCGCCAACCTCAGGATCATCCGCGACGAGAAGCTGGTCGAGCGCGTGGCGGAGGACATCGGGCCCTACCTGCGCGAGCGCTGGCTGCAGCTCGGCGACCATCCGCTGGTCGGCGAGGCGCGCATGGTCGGGCTCGTCGGCGCGCTGGAGCTGGTGCCCGCCAAGCCCTCGCGCCGCCGCTTCCCCGGCGACGGCAAGATCGGCACGCTCTGCCGCGACTTCTCCTTCAAGAACGGCCTCGTCATGCGGGCGGTGCGCGATTCGATGATCATCTCGCCGCCGCTGGTGATCAGCCACGAGGAGGCGGACCAGCTGGTGCGGCTTGCGCGGAAGACCCTCGACGACACCCATGCCGAGCTGAAGCGGCAGGGCCTGATGGGCTGACGCGATGGCGCACCAGGGCTACATGCCCGCCGAGGGCGGCGCGCCCCACGCGCCCTCCTACTACGCGGCCACCGCCGGCGAGATGCCGCGCCACCCGCGGCTCGAGGGCGAGCGGCGCGCCGACGTCGTGGTCATCGGCGGCGGCTACACCGGCCTCTCCGCCGCGCTGACGCTGGCCAGGGCCGGGCGGGACGTGGTGGTGCTCGAGGCGAACCGCGTCGGATGGGGCGCCTCCGGCCGCAACGGCGGCCAGATCCACCCGGGCCAGCGACGCGATCCCGACTGGCTCGCCGCCCGCCTCGGCGAGGCGGCGACCCGCCGGCTGCTCGCCTTCGCCGACGAGGCCCTCGACTTCCAGCGCCGGCTGGTCGCCGATCACGCCATCGACTGCGACCTCGCCTCCGGCCTCATCCACGGCATCCACAAGCGGCGGATGGTGGAGGTCGAGCGCCGGGCGGTGGAAGAGGAGCACGCACGCTGGGGCACCGGCCCGATCCGCTTCCTCGATGCCGCCGAGACGGCGGAGAGGCTCGGCACCGACGTCTACTTCGGGGCCACCCTCGACCCGAAGGGCGGCCACCTGCATCCGCTGAAACTCGCCGTCGGCCTCGCCCGCGCGGCGGTGGCGGCGGGCGCGACCATCCACGAGGACAGCCGGGCGGTGGAGATCCGCCACGGCAGCCCGGCGCGGGTCTCGACCGGCCGCGGCACCGTGGTCGCGGACACGGTGGTGCTGGCCGGCAACGGCTACCTCGGCGGGCTCGACCCGGAGACCGACGCCCGGGTGATGCCGCTCAACAACTTCATCCTCGCGACCGCCCCGCTGGAGGAGACCCCCATTCCCGGCAACGAGGCGGCGAGCGACACCCGCTTCGTCGTCCACTACTGGCGGATGACGGCGGACCGGCGGCTTCTCTTCGGCGGCGGCGAGACCTTCACGCCCCGCTTTCCCGCCGACATCGCCGGCTTCGTGCGCCGGCACCTCGCCAGGGTCTACCCGCGCTTCTCGAAGGTCGCGATCGACCACGCCTGGGGCGGCACCCTCGGCGTCACGGTGAACCGGCTGCCCTATGTCCGCCGGCCGAAGTCCAACGTCTGGGTCGCGGCCGGCTTCTCCGGCCAGGGGGTCGTGCTCGCGCCCTACGCGGGCCACATCCTCGCCGAGGCCATCCGCGGCGTCACCGACCGCTTCGACGCCTTCGCCGACCTCCCCTGCCCGCCCTTCCCCGGCGGCACCCTCCTCCGCTTCCCGACCATGGTCGCAGCCATGAGTTGGTTCGCCCTCCGGGACAGGCTGTAGGGGCTCGGTTCGCCGGTCGGTCCTCGGGGCCGCGCCCGCCGCGCCGTCCCCCGCCGCCGTGCGACATCGGTGGCCGGGGACTGACCTTCTCCCCTCCGGCCGCGCGCCCTTCCTTCTCCCCTGGGGGAGAAGGTGCCCCGAAGGGGCGGATGAGGGGGGAACCCCTCCGCCCGCCGCGCCTTCCTCCGACCGCGCGCCCTCCGGCCGCGCGCCCCTCATCCGCCGGCATTCGCCGGCACCTTCTCCCCGGGAGGGGAGAAGGGGAGCATGCCCCCGGCCGCCGAGCCGTCCTCCGCCGCCGTGCAACATCGGTCGCCGGCGAGTAACCCTTCTCCCCACCGGCCGGGCGCCCCCCTTCCTTCTCCCCTCGGGGGAGAAGGTGCCCCGAAGGGGCGGATGAGGGGGGAACCCCGCCGCCCGCCG
>JAWLBM010000052.1:0-31975 GCA_041687675.1 Pleomorphomonas sp.
CCGGCCTGCTTGGTGCCGGCGCTGCGGCCGCCGCGCGGCCACCACACCGGCGTCGAATAGCGGCCCTCGCCGAAGGAGATCCGGTTCGCCGGACCGCCGGCGGCGCTCATCACGTAGAGCTGCTGGTTGCCGCCGCGGTCCGACTCGAAGACGATCTGCGAGCCGTCCGGCGAGTAGGAGGGCGAGGTGTCGATCGCGGCCGCGTCGGTGAGGCGCGTCGTCACCCGCGAGCGCAGGTCCATGGTGTAGATGTTGGCGTTGCCGCCCTGCTCGAGGCTCATCACCACCCGCTGCCCGTCCGGGGAGAAGCGCGGAGAGAAGGTCATGCCGGGGAAGTTGCCGACCACCTCGCGCTGGCCGGTCTCGATGTTGAGGAGATAGACCCGCGGCTCGCTGCCGCCGTAGGACATGTAGGTGATCTCCTGGGTCGACGGCGAGAAGCGGGGCGTCAGCACGAGGTCGCGCCCGTCGGTCAGGTAGCGGACGTTGTAGCCGTCCTGGTCCATGATCGCGAGGCGCTTCACCCGCGCGCCCTTCGCGCCCGACTCGTCGACGAACACCACCCGCGTGTCGAAGTAGCCCTTCTCGCCGGTGAGCCGCTCGTAGATCGCATCGGCGACGATGTGGGCGACGCGCCGCCAGTTCTCCGGCGTGGTGAAGAACTGCTGGCCGGTCAGCTGCTGGCCGGCGAACACGTCCCAGAGGCGGAAGTCCACCTGCAGGCGCCCGTCCGGCGCGCGCGTGATGCCGCCGGTGACCAGCGCCTGGGCGTTGATGACCCGCCAGTTCTGGAAGTTCGGCATCACGTTCGGGTTGTCGATCCGGTCGACGAAGGAGGCCGGGTCCAGCGGCACGAACAGTCCCGAGCGGGTGAGGTCGGCGCGGACCACCTGGGCGATGTCGCGGCCCACCTGGGCGGTCTCGGCGGTGCCGACGAAGTCGTGGATGGCGATCGGCATCGGCTCGAAGCGGCCGCCGGTGATGTCGATGGTGAGTTCCGCCCGGGCGGGCAGGGTGCCGGCTGCGACCACCGCCGCGGCGACGAGCGCGGCGGCGGCGCGCGCGATCCCTCGCAGCATCGCGCGGGCGGTGGGTGCCGGCTTCAAGGCGGATGCGACCATCTCGAGGCTTCCTGTCCTGTCTTGCTGGTTCGTCGCTGCGTGCATGCACCGCCCTCGCGGCGAAAAGGCGGCGGGGTCCGGTCAGACCTGCGGGGAGAAGTTGATGTTGACCACCCGCCAGGCGTCGTACTTATCCGGCGGGAGGAAGGGGTAGGGCGCGCAGCGGCGCACCGCCCTGAGCGCCGCCTCGGCCACCTGCTGGCCGATCGGCCCGCCCGGGATGGACAGCGCCACCGGGTCGGAGGCGAGCGTGCCGTCCGGGTTGAACTCGAGGCGCACCGGGACCACCAGGTCGTTGAGGCCCTCGGCGCCGACCGGAACCACCCAGCAGGCGTAGATGGCCGCGCGCAGGGCGTCGATCTCGCTCTGCGACATCTGCGGCACCGAGCCGGTGACGTTCTGCGACCCGAAGGAGGCGTCCCGGTCGGAGGCGAGGCCGCCGCCGCCGGAGGGGTCCACCTTGTTGAGCAGGGCGGCCAGTTCGTTCGGGTCGAACTCCTTGACCGGCTTGTCGTTGTCGGCCGGAACCGGCGGTTGCTCCGGGGTCTGCCGCGGGCTCTCGCGCGTCGTCGTGCTGGCGGTGGTGTCGGGGCTCGCCGAGGCGACCTCGACGGGCTCCGGCGGCGTCGGCTTGGCGCGCGGCTTGACGCCCGGCGGCACCGGCGCGGGCGGCGTCTCGGCGGGCTCCGGCTCGGCGGCGAGCTCGGCCGTCTCGGTCCGGGGCGGCGGCGCGGGGGCCGGCTCGGCCGGCGCGGCCTCCTCGGGCGGCGCCGGTTCGGGATCCGGCGCGGGCGGCGCTGGAACCGGGTCCGGCTTCGCCTCGACTCTCGGAGCCGGCGGCGGCGGCGGCGGCGGCGGCGCCTCGGTCGAGGGCGCGGCGGCGGTGCGCGTCGCGGTCTCGGTGATCGGGGTGTCCTGGTCGACCTCGGCGGCGCCGACCCGGGCGGAGTCCGGGCGCGGCTGCGGCGGGCGGACGCGGGCCTGGCTGGCGGTGTCGGAGACCGCGGCGGTCTTGGTGCCCTCCGACAGCGCCGTCTCCTCGGCGATCGGCACGATGTCCACCGGCAGGGCGTCGATCTGCTCCACCTCGAACGGCTTCGTCCCCGGCAGGGTGACAAGGCCCCAGCCGAGGAGGATGGCGTGTCCGATGACGGAGGTCGCGTAGCCGATGCGCATTCTCGTTTACGGGGACGTCGCCCTCGCCCCCTGCTCCTCGACGGTGACGAGCCCGAGCTTCTTGAAGCCGGCGGCGGAGATGCGGGCCATCACGCGCATCACCATGCCGTAGTCCGCGTTCTGGTCGCCGCGCACGTAGATCCGGTCCTCGACCCCGTTCTGGGCGACGGCCTCGAGCTTGGCCACCACCTCGTCGAAGGGGATCTCGGTGTCCTGCAGGAAGATGCGGCCCTCCGAATCGATCGATATGTTGATCGGGTCCGTCTGGCCCTCGAGGGGCCTGGCCGAGGTCTCCGGCAGGTCGATCGGCACGCCGACGGTAAGCAGCGGCGCCGCGACCATGAAGATGATCAGCAGCACCAGCATGACGTCGACCAGCGGCGTCACGTTGATCTCGCTCATCACGGCGCTGCGCGGCCGGCGCCGTCCGCGCCGCCCGCCGCCCCTCGCCCCGCTGGTGCCGCCCATGCCCATGGCTCAGCTCCGGTCGTCGATCTGGCGGGAGAGGATGGCGGAGAATTCGTCGGCGAAGCCTTCCATCCGCGAGCCGAGCTTGGCCGCGTCGGTGGCGAACTTGTTGTAGGCGAGCACCGCGGGAATGGCGGCCGCAAGGCCGATCGCGGTGGCGAACAGCGCCTCGGCGATGCCGGGCGCCACCACCGCGAGGCTGGTGTTCTTCGAGGCCGCGATCGACTGGAAGGAGGTCATGATGCCCCAGACCGTGCCGAACAGGCCGATGAAGGGCCCGGCCGAGCCGACGGTGGCGAGCACGAGGAGCTTGCTCTCGTAGCGCTCCATCTCGCGGGCGATGGTGACGTCGATCACCTTCTCGATCCGGTCGGTGAGCCCGAGGAAGGAGGTCCGGCCCGCCTCGTGGCTGCGCTTCCACTCGCGCATCGCCGCCACGAAGACGGCGGCGAGCCCCTGGTTCTGCCGGCTCATCAGCGAGCGGTAGAGTTCTTCCAGCGACTGCCCCGACCAGAACACCTTCTCGAAGCGGTCCATCGACCGCTTCATGCGGGAGAACAGGATGGCCTTGTCGACGATGATCGCCCAGCACCAGATGGAGGCGAACAGCAGGCCCAGCATCACCAGCTTGACGACGAGGTGCGCCTGCAGGAACAGGCCGATGAGCGAGAGATCCGGTGCGGGCGCCGCAAGAGCCGTCTGGGTGATGTCGGCCGGATTCATGAGCGGATCGAATTCCTTGATGAGGTGATCGGTCGTGCCCGGGACCGCCCGTCGATGCGGCCCCCGGCCGGAGGCGGGGCGCGCCCGGCAGCCGGTCTGAGGCTCTTCGCCCGTCCCGCAGTCCGATCGCCGTCCCGGTGGGGGATGACGGGCAATTTTGTCAAAACGGGGACCTTCCGGGCCGCCGGCCGCGTCCTGCGGCCGCACGGTCAAGTCATGGTTCGTCAAGGTTAAGGAAGGGTTAGCGCGGCGCCTCGAACAGGGCCGCCAGCGCCGGCGGAATACGCCTCGGCCGGCCGCCGGCGTCGATCGCGACGACGGTGACGAGGCCGGTCGCCACCACCTCGCCGCCGCGCAGGAGCCGCTGGTCGAACACCACCCGGGTCCCGGTGGTCGCGGCGATGCGGGTTTCGACGACGAGGAGGTCGTCGAGGACGGCGGGGCGCAGGTACTCCACCTCCATCCGCCGCACGGTGAAGAACAGCGCGCCCGGCCGCGAGCGGTCGGCCATCGCGGACTGCTCGACGCCCTTCGCCCGCAGGAACTCGGTGCGGCCCCGCTCGAAGAAGCGCACGTGGCCGGCGTGGTAGACGATGCCGCCGGCGTCGGTGTCCTCCCAGTAGACGCGGACCTCGATCCGCTCCGCCGGGGCCTCGGCGGGCGCCGCTCCGCTCATTCGTCGCCGCCCCCGAACAGGGTGAACTGCGGCGCGTCGGGGCCGGACGGCGCCGGCAGGCCGAGGTGGCGGAAGGCATGGGGGGTCAGCATCCGCCCGCGCGGGGTCCGCTGAACGAAGCCGCGCTGGATGAGGAAGGGCTCGACGATGTCCTCGATGGCGTCGCGCGGCTCGGCGATCGCCGCGGCGATCGTCTCGATGCCGACCGGCCCGCCGCTGAAGGAGTGCGCGACGGTGGTGAGGTAGCGAAGGTCCAGCGCGTCGAGGCCGATCGGGTCGACGTCGAGCCGCGTCAGCGCCGCGTCGGCGACGTCGCGGTCGATCGCCTCGACCCCGGCGACGACGGCGAAGTCGCGCACGCGGCGCAGCAGCCGGCCGGCGATGCGCGGCGTCCCGCGCGAGCGGCGGGCGATCTCGGTGGCGCCGTCGTCGGTGATGCCGACCCCGAAGATGCGGGCGCCGCGGCGGACGATCTGCTCGAGCTCTCCGGTGGTGTAGAACTCGAGGCGGATCGGGATGCCGAAGCGGTCGCGCAGCGGCGTCGTCAACAGGCCGAGGCGGGTGGTGGCGCCGACCAGGGTGAACCTGGCGAGGTCGATGCGGACCGAGCGCGCGGCCGGTCCCTCGCCGATGATCAGGTCGAGCTGGTAGTCCTCCATCGCCGGGTAGAGGATCTCCTCTACCGCCGGGCTCATCCGGTGGATCTCGTCGATGAAGAGGACGTCGCGCTCCTCGAGGTTGGTGAGGAGGGCGGCGAGGTCGCCGGCCTTGGCGATCACCGGGCCGGAGGTGGCGCGGAAGTTGACGCCGAGCTCGCGGGCGACGATCTGGGCGAGCGTCGTCTTGCCGAGGCCGGGCGGGCCGACGAAGAGCACGTGGTCGAGCGCCTCGCCGCGGGCCTTGGCGGCGCCGATGAACACCTTGAGGTTCGCGCGCGCGGGCGCCTGGCCGACGAATTCGTCGAGGGCCGAGGGCCGGATCGACTGCTCCAGGTCGTCCTCGCGCTTCTCGGCGGTGACGAGGCGTTTCGGGGTGGTCATGGCTCCCTCGGGTCCTGGATCCCCGGTTCGTGGGGGCGCCGCCCGAATCGACCGGCGTTCGCCCTTCGTTTTCCGCCGCCACCTCTAGCACGGAACACCGGCGAGGGCAGCCGTCCGGCCACGGTCAGCGCGCCAGCTCCTTGAGGCCGAGCCTGATCAGCGTCTCCGTCGAGGCGTCCTCGCCGGCGGCCTTGGCGGCGGCGGTGACCGCGCCCGCCGCCTGCAGCTGCGGGTAGCCGAGGTTGACCAGCGCCGACACCGCCTCCGACACCGGCCCGGCGGCGCGCGCCTCGCGCACGTCGACGGCGGTGCGGATCACCGACGGGTCCGCGTCGGCGAAGGCCGGGGCGCGGTCCTTGAGCTCGGAGGCGATCCGCTCGGCGACCCGCTTGCCGACGCCCGGGGCGCGGGCGATGGCGGAGAGGTCCTTCACGGCAATGGCGGTGGCCAGCGCTCCGGGGTCGAGCACCGACAGGACGCCGAGGGCCACCTTCGCGCCGACGCCCTGCACCGTCATCAGCAGGCGGAACCACTCGCGCTCGATGTCGGAGGAAAAGCCGTAGAGGCGGATCATGTCCTCCCGCACATAGGTCTCGATCGACAGCACCGCGGCCTCGCCGGTGCGGGGCAGCCGCTGCAGGGTGCGCGAGGAGCACCAGACCTGGTAGCCGACGCCGCCGACGTCGAGAATCACCCAGTCGTCGCCGAAGCTGTCCACCAGTCCCTTGAGCTTGCCGATCATGGGGTCCCGCCCGAAAGCCCGGGGACAGGCATCGCCCCGGTCGCGGCGGCGATCATAGGAGAGCCCCGGGCGGACACAAGCCCGCCGGCGTTGCGCCGATGCAACGCACTGGAACGCCGTTCTTTACATGTCTTTTCGAATATTCAGTCCCCATGATATGCACGGCTACATACATTCGCCTTCCCCGGGCGGTCCGGCCGCCCACCCGGAGAGCTTCGCATGTCGGAGACCGCCGTCCAGCAGCGCGTCCTTCGCGCCCTCATCGTCGCGGAAAGCGACGACCTTGCGCCGCTCGTGGACCTGCTGGAGCCTTGCGGGATCCTGGCCGAGGTGGTGGACCGGGACGGCATCGGCATCGACGATTCGCCCGCGCTCGCCGTCATCGAGGCGCGGGGCGCCGAACCGGCGACCGTGGACCTCGTCCGCCGCCTGCGCGGCGACGGCGCGCGGGTGGTGCTGCAGGCGGGCCATTCGGGTCCCGGCGAGGTCTGCGACCTCTACCGGGCCGGCGCCGACGTGGTGTTCGGCGGCGAGCCGGATCCCTACCACCTCTTCCTGCAGTGCTGCTCGCTGTTGCAGATCTGGCATCCGGACGCCCGGCCCGCCCGCGTCGGCCGGGCCCGGTTCGACGCCGCGAACCGGCGGCTCGTCGCCGAGGATGGCTCCGTCCGCCTCACCGAGGCCGAATCGAGGATCCTCGGGCTGCTGATCGACGGCCGGTCCGGATTTGTGAGTCGGGACGCCATCTCGCGCTCGGTCTTCCGTATTCCTTACGACCGTTTCGACCGCAGGATCGACGTGCACGTGTCCAATCTGCGCAAGAAGCTGCGTGAAAACGCCATCGGGGCGTCGATCGACACCTCCCGCCTGCACGGCTTCCGCCTGGTCTCGGAGGCGGGCGCTGCCCATGGCGGCGCCGTCGCGGCGACCGCCTGAGCCCGTGACAAGCCCTTGTTTTGTCTGTGGATTGCGGGGGGCGCCCAGACCCCGCGCAGGAGCGTCTCCGGAGCGAAAAGGTTAACGAATTCCATGTTGTAAAGCAGCAACATGGGGATTTGCTTTACAGTTCTTTACGGAGTATTCGATTGGATCTCAAATGCGGATCACCGAATATGCTGAGGCGTTCAAGGGGAAAGCGGCTCTTCGGCGTCGCTAGAACTTAGAGAACAAGCCAGAAGGCGCACAGCCGGACGGTTCAGGCCATCGTACCCAGGTGCGGTGGACGGGGAATCTGTGTGCCGAGTGAAACCTGTTGTGGAGCTAACACAATGAAGCTTGGAACCCTTCTTCTCGGCACCGCGGCCGGCCTCATGGTCGCCTCGGCTGCCCAGGCGGCGGATCTGCCGGGCGAGCCGGTTCCGGCCGCTGTCGACTACGTGAAGGTGTGCGACACCTTCGGCGCCGGTTTCTTCTACCTGCCGGGCACCGACACCTGCCTTGACATCGGTGGCCGCGTCCGGTTCCGGACCCAGTGGAACCACACCGATGACACCGACGTGCTCAGCTTCCGCGCTGACGCCCGCATCGATTTCGACATCCGCACCTCGACCGAACTCGGCACCCTGCGCACCTTCGTGCGTCTCGGCGACGAGTTCTCCGAGTCCTTCTCCCGTGGCATCGACTCCGGGTCCGACGGCATCGAGATCGACCTGGCCTTCATCCAGCTCGGCTACATGACCTTCGGTCTCCAGGGCGACGTCGCCAACGGCGACGTTCTCTTCGGCGACAACAGCTTCGGCTACATCACCGGTGACGACGACCTGCTCGGCATCGCGGTTCTGGTCGACGACCTCGGCGGCGGCTGGTACGTCGGCGCGGGTGTCTACGGCTCGAACGGTGGCCGCTCCAACATCCTCTGGGGCGAGGACGACGTCGACGACTACGCGGCTGTCGCCTTCCAGGGCGCCGTCGGTATCGCCGGCCAGCCGTGGGGCGCCGTCGACCTCTCGGTCGTCTACGAGTACAACGACGCCTACTGGGACGGTGTCACGCAGTTCGGCCAGATCGAAGACCTCTTCACGGTCAAGGCGACGGCCGACCTGACCCTCGCCGAGGGTGTCGACACCCGCTTCACCGCGTCGTACTTCGACGTGGGTGACGTCGATGGCGTGGAGCTCTCCGGCGCGGTCGCCTTCGGCGTCTCCGACGCGGCCACGCTGTACACCGGTGTGGTGTACGACATCCGCGACGGCGACGATGCCTGGGGTGCCAACCTCGGCGTCGACTACGTGGTGGTCCCGGGCCTCATCGGCACCGCCGAGGTCTCCTACGCGGACGACGGCACCGACGACGCCTTCGTCGGCCTGCTGCAGCTCTCGCGCAGCTGGTAAGCTCGAAAGAGCCGATCGGAATGGGTGGCCCGGCGAAAGCCGGGCCATCTTTTTTTTATGAGTTCAAGTCCGCTCGCGTCGGCGATCGCGGCCGCGTAGCCGGATGAAGAAAAACGGACCGGCCGCGGGGCCGGTCCGTCCGTCCGATCAGGCCGTTTCGTCAGAACTGGAAGACGCCGCCGATCACCGGGCCGTGCTGGGTGAGGTCGAAGACGAAGCCGTCGTTCTCGTAGTCGGCCCCGAAAGCGCGATAGCCGGCGAAGAGCGAGACCGTCTCGTTGAACTCGTAGCCGGCGCCCCCGAGGACGTCCCAGGAGAAGTCGGACCCGGCGCCGAAGCCGCCGACCATGCCCCAGCCCGCCACGTAGAAGTTGCTGTCGCCGAGATCGGCCCGGAGCCGCGCGCCGAGGATCGGATCGACCCAGGTGTCGCCGTCGCTGCGCGACCGTCCGTCGAGGACGCCGCCCTGGAAGCCGAAGTCGTTGTCCGCATGCCAGAGCCGCGCGCCGGCGATGACGTCGACCGTGAGGGACGGGTCCGAGAGCACGGCGTATCCGAGAGCCGCCGTGCCGACGAAGAGGGTCGCGTCCACATCCAGTTCGTTGGCGAGGATGCCGAACGGCGTCGATACCGACGTGCCGATCCGGGTGTAGACCAGGTCCGCGAAGAGGCTGTAGCGATCGTAGCGGGCGGTGCCCACCAGCATCAGTGCCCCCTCGAGGTTCGAGAGAACGTCGGAGAACGAGGCGCCGATGTCCTGGGGCGGGAATCCGAAAACGCCGGCGCGTCCCTCGATGCCGGCCGCCCAGACGTAGGGCGCGATGGTGAAGGACCACCCGGGCGGGACGACCTCCTCGGCAGGCGGCGGAGGCTCGGGGACGGCCCCGACGAGATCCGCGGCACCGGCGGCGCCGGCGGAGCAGAAGAGTGCCATGAGGGCAGCAGCGGATCCGATCCGTTTATGCATCGCCATGTTGTACCCACCGATGTTTATGTCACCAAGACATCCTAAGTTATTCGCCACAAGCAGTCCACATCGCAAAAGAATTGCCTGTCACGTGTTCTACGGGCGAACGTGTAAAGGGCCGCACCGTCGCCGGTCCGGCGAGGCCTTCCGACAGCGTCCGCTCCGATCTCCGTGCGAGGATCAGCGCCGGATCCGTCGGGCCTTCGCCGCCGGGGCGAGGGCCGCCGCGGCAAGGCGGGCGGCGGCGGAGCCGCGGTGATGCGCGTGGGTGAGGGCGATGGCGAGCGCGTCGGCGGCGTCGTCCGTCCGGAAGGTCGCCCTGGGCATCAGCACCGTGACCATCATCCGGATCTGGGTCTTCTCGGCGTGGCCGGCGCCGACGATCGCCTTCTTGACCGCGTTCGGCGCGTATTCGGCGACGGGCAGGCCGCGCCGGGCCGGCACCAGCAGCGCGATGCCGCGCGCCTGGCCGAGCTTGAGCGTCGCGCCGGCGTCCTTGTTGACGAAGGTCTGCTCGATCGCCGCCTCGTCCGGCGCGAACTCCCCGAGCACCGCCTCCAGCCCGTCGTGGATATCGACGAGGCGCCGGGCGAGGTCGTCGTCGCCGTCGGAGGTGACGGTGCCGGAGGCGACGAAGCGGACGGAGTTGCCGACGGCGTCGATGACACCCCATCCGCAGCGGCGCAGGCCCGGGTCGATGCCGATGATTCGCGTGACGGTGCTCATGGATGAGCAGTAGCCGATTCGCGGCCCGCCGGCCCGGCTGGTGAAAACCGCCGCGGCGGCGTAAGAGGAATGCCCACCCACCGGGCTCTCCCCGCATGACGGTCCTGCATGGTCTTGCCGCCGATCTCGGCGTGCTGGTCGCCGACCCGGCGGTGCTGGCGATGCTCGCGGTCGTCTTCATCGCGGGGACGACCCGCGGCTTCGCGGGATTCGGGGCGGGGATGATCTACGTGCCCGTGGCGGCAACGGTGCTCGGCCCGGAGGTGGCCGCGGCGACGGTGCTGCTCTACGACATCCCGGCCTCGGTGCCGCTGACCATCCGCCTGCTCCCCAAGGCCAACGTGCGCGAGGTGATCCCGCTGGCGCTCGGCGGCATGGCGGCGACGCCGCTCGGCTATGTCGCGCTCACCCGGCTCGACCCGGAGATCGTCCGCTGGGCGATCTCTCTGGGCGTTCTCGCGGCGGTGGCGGCGATCGCCGCGGGCCTCAGGGTGCGGCGCGACGCGGGCGACGCGACGGCGGTCGGCGTCGGCCTCGTCTCCGGCTTCATGAACGGCCTCGCCCAGATCGGCGGGCCGCCGGTGATCCTCTACTGGCTGAGCCGGGCGACGGAACCGGCGCGGGTGCGCGCCTCGGCCCTCCTCTACTTCCAGTTCGGCACCGCGGTGACGCTGGCGACCTACCTCCTCGGCGGCCTGATCACGCGGGAGGTGCTGCTTCTCACCGTGCTGATGGTGCCGGTGTTCGCGGTGGCGATGGCGACCGGCAACCGGCTGTTCGCCTTCGCCTCGCCGGACACCTACCGGCGGATCGCCTACGCCCTGATCGTGCTCGCGGGCCTCGCCGGCCTGCCGGTCTGGGGCTGAACGCGAAAGGGGCCGGCGCACGGGCCGGCCCCTTCGGGATACGAACACGGATCGGGTCAGGCCGCGGTGAGCTTGGCCATGACCTCCTCGGACACCTCGAAGTTCGAGTAGACGCTCTGCACGTCGTCGTCGTCCTCGAGGGTGTCGAGCAGCTTCATCAGCGACTGCGCCTTCTCCTCGTCGAGCGAGGTGCCGGACTTCGGCTTCCACACCGCCTTGACGCTCTCGGCCGCGCCGAGGTCGGCCTCGAGCGCCCTGGCCACGTCGCCCATGGCCTCGAAGGCGCAGTAGACGAGATGGCCGTCCTCGGTCGTCTCCACGTCGTCGGCGCCGGCCTCGATGGCGGCCTCGACCATCCGGTCGTTGTCGCCGGCCGACGGCGGATAGGCGATCTGGCCGACGCGGTCGAACATGAAGGCCACCGAGCCGGTCTCGCCGAGCGCGCCGCCGGACTTGGCGAAGTAGGAGCGCACCGCCGAGGCGGTCCGGTTGCGGTTGTCGGTCAGCGCCTCGACGATCACCGCGACGCCGCCCGGGCCGTAGCCCTCGTAGCGGACCTCGTCGTAGTTGTCGGTGTCGGCGCCCGCCGCCTTCTTGATGGCGCGCTCGACGTTGTCCTTCGGCATGTTCTCCGCGCGCGCGTTCTGGATCGCGAGGCGCAGGCGGGCGTTCATCGCGGGATCCGCGCCGCCGAGCTTCGCCGCCACCGTGATCTCGCGCGCCAGTTTGGAGAAGATCTTCGCCCGCTTGGCGTCCTGCGCGCCCTTGCGGTGCATGATGTTCTTGAACTGACTGTGTCCGGCCATGGGGTTCCGTCTCACCGGCCCGCATCCCGGCCGGCCCTTCCTTGGATCTCAGGGATGCCGCCTTATAGGCCGAGGCGGCGGCAAAGTGAAGCGCCGGCTCACCAGAAGTCCGGCATCGCCGGGGAGAGCCGGCCGCCGATGCGCAGCGGCCCGATCGCCTCGGCGAGCCCGGTGCGGTCGCTCACCTCCACCGCAACGCCGCAGAGCGTCGCCGGCCCGGTCGCCGGCTGGAAGCGGCTGCCGGGGATCTTGCGCAGGAAGCGGCTGATCGGCTCCTCCTTGTCCATGCCGAGCACCCCGTCGTAGTCGCCCGTCATCCCCGCGTCGGAGAGATAGCCGGTGCCGCCGGCGAGGATCTGGTGGTCGGCGGTCGGCACATGGGTGTGGGTGCCGACGACGAGGCTGGCCCGCCCGTCGCACCAGTGCGCCATCGCCTGCTTCTCGCTGGTCGCCTCGGCGTGGACGTCGATGAGCGCGGCGTCCGCCTGCTCGCCGAGCGGGCAGGCCGTGAGCTCCCGGTCGACCGCCGCGAAGGGGTCGTCGAGGGCGTCCATGAACACCCGGCCCATCACGTTGACCACCAGCACGCGGGCGCCATTGCGGGCAAGCGCCAGCGCGGCGCCGCGCCCCGGCGTTCCGGGCGGAAAGTTCGCCGGCCTCAGCAGCCGCGGCTGCCGCTCGATGAAGACCAGCGCCTCGCGCTGGTCCCAGACGTGGTTGCCGGTGGTCACCGCGTCCGCGCCGGCGTCGATGAAGTCCTGGCAGATCTCCTCGGTGATGCCGAAGCCGCCGGCCGCGTTCTCGCCGTTCACCACCACGAAGTCTAGCCTGAGGTCCGCGACGAGGCCCGGCAGGTGCTCGGCCACCGCGGCGCGGCCGCTGCGTCCCACCACGTCGCCGACGAAGAGGAGGCGCATCGCTCACGCCCCCCGCGGCGGAAGGATCACCTCCCGCTCGGTGACGATCCGGTGCAGCGGCACGTCGTGCGGCTCCACCGGCACGCGCGCGGCTTCCTGCACCGCGAAGCCGACGCCGACCAGCAGCGGATCGCGGCCGGCGGCGCGAAGGGCGGCGATGGTGGTGTCGTAGTAGGCCTTGCCGTAGCCGATCCGGTTCAGCCGCCGGTCGAATGCCGAGAAGGGCACCAGCATCACCTCCGGGTCCAGTGTCGGGGCGTCCTCGCCGGGACCGCGGGTGCCGAAGCCGAGGGGGACCAGCGGCGCATCGGGCGCGAAGCGGCGGAAGAGGAGGGAGCGGCCGGCCATCACCGGCAGCCCGACCGCGTGCCCGCGGGCGAGGAGGGCCTCGATCGCCCCGTCGAGGTCGACCTCCGAGCGGATCGGCAGGAAGGCGGAGACGGTGGCGCCGGGGGGCACGATGTCGAGAATCCGCGCGGCGATGGCGGTGGAGGCGGCGGCGCGCTCGGCCGGGCTCATCGCGTCACGGCGGGCGAGCGCCGCGGACCTGAGGGCGGCCTTCGCCTCGGCAATGTCGGCGGTGGCGGTCAAGGGCGGTCCCGCGGCTCGTCTGGACGGAAGACCGTCCGCCCGCCCCGGGCGCCGGCCGGCGATGGCGACGCCACCGGACGGACGGGCCGGACTCCGGTGGACGAGCGTGACGCCCCGCGGCGACCGTCGGAGGTGTGATCCCGGGAACCTACAGCGTAGGTGGGAGCCGTTTGCCCGGGCCCACGGGCCCGGTCAGTGACAGCCCCCGTTCGGAATCGTAAGGCCCCGGGGATATGTGTCTCCAAACGCGAAGCGCAGCGACGTCACGCGGCCGAATATAGGCCGCCGCCGCCGGTCGGGGAAGGGGCCGCGGCATATGGTCAGCCGGTCCGCCCGGAGGAGAGCGACTGCGCCACCGCCTCGATCCGCGCCGCGGCGTCGAGGACCCGCTCGGCGAGCCGGCCTTCGACGGTCGCGGCCTCCCCGGCGAGCCGGTCGTGGGCGACGCGCAGCTCGGCCGTCTCCGCCTCGAGGGCCGCGAGGCGGCGCTCGGTCTCGGAGAGCTGGTCGAGCACGGTGATCGCCGACATCACGGTGAGCCGCTGGTCGCCGATCTCGCCGAAGACGCCGCGAAGTTCCTCGATGGTGGCGTCGAGGCGGCGGGCGAGGCCGTGCAGATGATCCTCCTGCCCGTCGTCGCAGGCCATCCTGTAGGTCCTGCCGGCGATGGTGACGGTCACCTGGGGCATGCGGGGGATACTCCGGAATGCGGGGGGCGGCCGCGTCAGCCGCCGTGGGTGTCGAGGACGGTGCGGATCGATTCCATCGCCGACACGAGCCGGCGCGAGACCTCACGGTTCGCGTCCTCCAGCCGTCCGGCGCGGGCGATGGCGCCGTCGAGATCGACGGCGAGCCGCGAGCGGTCTTCGCCGAGGCGGGCGATCTCGGTCTGCAGGCCGTCGATCGATTCCTCGGCCGCGACGCGCCGCGCAACGGCGCCCTCGAGCATGGCGAGCGCCTGGTCCAGCCTCGCCAGGGCCGCGTCCAGGGGTGCGGGTCCGGCCATTAGGAGCCTCCGTCGGCCCGCCCGCCGCGCGGGCCGCATGCGATCCGGTCGCTCGGGACGACCATCCCAACCCGTGCCACAGCTGCCTGAGTCTGGCAACCGGATCGCGCATCGGCCAACGGCCGGGATCCGCCGCCGGGGTCCGCGGGTTTCCGCCGCCGCTGCATTGACAGCGGACCGGCAGCTGATATTGATCGGCCCGCTTTTTTCCGGACGGACGACCCGGCGCCGACGGGGGCCGGCCGTCCCGGTGAAACGCCGGGCGACATCCCGCCGCCCGGGCCGATCCGCATGCCCGCTTGCGCGGGAGAGATGCCACAGGGGCCGAAATGCTCGATCTAGAACGTCACCGCCAGATGGCGACCGCCATCCGCGTGCTCTCCATGGACGCGGTCGAGCAGGCCAAGTCCGGCCATCCGGGCATGCCGATGGGCACCGCGGACATCGCCACCGTGCTGTTCGGCGACGTGATGAAGTTCGATCCGACGGTGCCCCGCTGGCCCGACCGCGACCGCTTCGTCCTCTCCGCCGGCCACGGCTCGATGCTGCTTTATTCGGTCCTCCACCTCCTCGGCGTGGAGGAGATGACGATGGACGAGCTGAAGCGCTTCCGCCAGCTCGGCTCGCGCACAGCCGGCCACCCCGAATACGGCTTTTCGCCCGGCATCGAGACCACCACCGGGCCGCTCGGCCAGGGGCTCGCCACCGCCGTCGGCATGGCCATCGCCGAGCGGGCGCTGGCGGCGAGGTTCGGCGCGGAGCTGGTCGACCACCATACCTATGCGATCGCCGGCGACGGCTGCCTGATGGAAGGCATCAGCCACGAGGCGATCTCGCTTGCTGGCCACCTCAGGCTTCACAAGCTGATCGTCATCTGGGACGACAACGGCATCTCCATCGACGGCCCCGTCGCGCTCGCCGAGTCCGGCGACATGCGCAAGCGCTTCGAGGCCGCCGGCTGGTCGACGCTCGCCTGCGACGGCCACGACCCGGTGGCGATCAGCGAGGCGATCGCCGCCGCCCGGGCCTCCGACCGGCCGACGCTGATCGCGGCAAGGACGGTCATCGGCCATGGCGCGCCGAAGAAGGCGGGCACCCACTCGGTGCACGGCTCGCCGCTCGGCGCCGAGGAGATCGCCGGCGCCCGCGAGGCGCTGCGCTGGAACCTGCCGCCCTTCGAGCTGCCCTCCGAGGTGGTCGACGCCTGGCGGATCGCCGGGCTGCGCTCGGGCCAGGCGCGCAAGGAGTGGGAGAAGCGCTACGCCGCCGCCGACCCCACGCTCCGCGCCGAGTTCGACCGGCGCGTCTCCGGCGAACTGCCGGCCGACCTCGACGCCGCGCTCGCCGCCTACAAGCAGGAGCTCGCCGCCAAGCGGCCCAAGGTCGCCACCCGCAAGTCCTCGGAGATGGCGCTCGAGGTGATCAACGCGGCGGTGCCCGAGATGCTCGGCGGCTCGGCCGACCTCACCGGCTCCAACAACACCCGCACCAAGGGCCAGGTGAACTTCGCCGCGCCCGACTACCAGGGCAGCTACATCCACTACGGCGTCCGCGAGTTCGGCATGGCCGCGGCGATGAACGGCATCGCCCTGCACGGCGGCTTCATTCCCTACGGCGGCACCTTCCTGGTCTTCTCCGACTACTCCCGCCCGGCGATCCGGCTCGGCGCGATCATGCACCAGCGCGTCATCCACGTGATGACCCACGACTCGATCGGCCTCGGCGAGGACGGCCCGACCCACCAGCCGGTCGAGCACCTCGCCTCGCTGCGCGCCATGCCCGGCGTCAACGTCTTCCGCCCGGCCGACGCCATGGAGACGGCGGAGGCCTGGGAGGTGGCGCTGAAGGACCGCAGCCATCCCTCGATCCTCGCGCTCTCCCGCCAGAACCTGCCGGCGGTGCGGACCGAGGCGAGCGCCGAGAACCTGGTGGCCCGCGGCGCCTACGAGCTGTCGCCGGCGAGCGGCGAGGCGGCGGTGTCGATCTTCGCCACCGGCTCCGAGATCGCGATCGCCCTCGAGGCGCAGCAGCGGCTGGAGGAGGCCGGTCACCCGGCCCGCGTCGTTTCCGTCCCCTGCTTCGAGCTGTTCTTCGCCCAGCCGGAGGGCTACCGCGCCGCGGTGATCGGCAAGGCGCCTGTGCGCATCGCCGTCGAGGCCGCGATCCGCCAGGGCTGGGACCAGATCATCGGCTCGGACGGCCTGTTCGTCGGCATGTCCGGCTTCGGCGCCTCGGCGCCGATCGAGGCCCTCTATCCCCATTTCGGCATCACGGCGGAGCACGTCGTCGAACTCGCGCTCGGCCGCGTCGGTGCCTGACCACCCCAGGGGACGCCGCGGCTCGGCGGCGAGGCCCCGGAACGAGGAGTGACTGTCCCATGGCAATCAAGGTCGCCATCAACGGCTTCGGACGGATCGGCCGCAACGTGCTCCGCGCCATCATGGAATCCGGCCGCACCGACATCGAGGTGGTCGCCGTCAACGACCTCGGCCCTGTCGAGACCAACGCGCACCTGATGCGCTACGACAGCGTCCACGGCCGCTTCCCGGGGAAGGTCACGGTGTCGGGCGACACCATCGACGTCGGCCGCGGCCCGATTAAGGTGACCGCGATCCGGAACCCGGCCGAGCTGCCGCACAAGGACCTCGGCGTCGATATCGCGCTCGAGTGCACCGGCATCTTCACCTCCAGGGAGAAGGCCGCGGCGCATCTCGAGGCCGGCGCCAAGAGGGTGCTGATCTCCGCGCCGGCGGACGGGGCCGACCTCACGGTGGTCTACGGCGTCAACCACGACAGGCTCGGCGCCGGCCACGTGGTGGTCTCCAACGCCTCCTGCACCACCAATTGCCTCGCGCCGGTGGCCAAGGTGCTGAACGACGCGGTCGGCATCGAGCGCGGCTTCATGACCACCATCCACAGCTACACCGGCGACCAGCCCACGCTGGACACCATGCACAAGGACCTCTACCGCGCCCGCGCCGCCGCGATGTCGATGATCCCGACCTCGACCGGCGCCGCCAAGGCGGTGGGCCTCGTGCTGCCGGAGCTGAAGGGCCGCCTCGACGGCGTCGCGATCCGCGTGCCGACGCCGAACGTGTCGGTGGTCGACCTCGTCTTCACGGCGAAGCGCGAGACCTCGGTGGACGAGATCAACGCCGCGATCCGCGCCGCGGCCGACGGCCAGCTCGCGGGCGTGCTCGGCTACACCGACGAGAAGAACGTGTCGATGGACTTCAACCACGACCCGCACTCCTCGATCTTCCACATGGACCAGACCAAGGTCATGGAGGGCGTGATGGTGCGCATCCTGTCCTGGTACGACAACGAGTGGGGCTTCTCCAACCGCATGGCCGACACCGCCGTCGCCATGGGCAAGACCCTCTGACTTGACTTGTACGCGGAGCCCCGCCCGGTGGGCGGGGCTCCCGCCGACCCTGCCGCCGGCGGCAGCGGCCTCTCGCCGCCGGCCGTCCTCGCGGCGCCCGAGACGACCGGGAGCCAACCGATGGCCAAGTTCCTGACCCTCGACGACGCCGACGTCGCCGGCAAGCGCGTGCTGGTCCGCGTCGACCTCAACGTGCCGATGGAAGACGGGCGCGTGACCGACGCCACCCGCATCGAGCGCATCGTGCCCACCATCCGCGACCTTTCCGACCGGGGCGCCAAGGTGGTGCTGCTCGCCCATTTCGGGCGTCCGAAGGGCGAGCGGCGGCCCGAGGACAGCCTGAAGCCGGTGGTGGAGCCGCTGGCCCACGCGGTGGGGCGGCCGGTCGCCTTCGCCGAGGACTGCGTTGGCGAGACCGCCGAGGCGGCGGTCGGCGCGCTGGCGAACGGCGAGATCCTGCTCCTCGAGAACACCCGCTACCACAAGGGCGAGGAGAAGAACGACCCGGCCCTGGTCGAGCGGATGGCGGCGCTGGGCGACCTCTACGTCAACGACGCCTTCTCCGCCGCCCACCGGGCACACGCCTCCACCGAGGGGCTCGCCCACCGGCTGCCGGCCTATGCCGGCCGCACCATGGAGGCCGAGCTCAACGCGCTCGAGACGGCGCTCGGCACGCCGAAGCGGCCGGTGGCGGCGATCGTCGGCGGCGCCAAGGTGTCCACCAAGATCGACCTCCTGGAGAACCTCGTCGCCAGGGTCGACATCCTCGTCATCGGCGGCGGCATGGCCAATACCTTCCTCGCCGCCAGGGGGGTCGACGTCGGCCGCTCGCTCTGCGAGCACGACCTCGCCGACACCGTCCGGAGGATCCTGGACAAGGCCGCCTCGGCCGGCTGCGAGATCGTGCTGCCCGAGGACGCCGTCATCGCCCGCGAGTTCAAGGCGGGCGCGGCCTCCGAGACGGTGGCGGTGGGCGCCGTCCCCGCCGACGCGATGATCCTCGACGTCGGCCCGCGCTCCGTCGAGACGGTGATCGGGCGCATCGACAAGGCCGCGACGCTGCTCTGGAACGGCCCGCTCGGCGCCTTCGAGATCCAGCCCTTCGACGCCGCGACCCTCGCCGCCGCCCGCCACGCGGCGGCGCGGACGAAGGCCGGGGCGCTGCTCTCGGTGGCCGGCGGCGGCGACACGGTGGCGGCGCTGAACCATGCCGGCGTCGCCGGCGACTTCACCTATGCGTCCACCGCCGGCGGCGCCTTCCTCGAGTGGCTCGAGGGCAAGGAACTCCCCGGGGTGAAGGCGCTGATGCGGGGTTGACGCCCCGCCCGCCGCGCCGCCATCGTCCGACGGCACCAAGGCCCGCGGCCCCGCCCGCGGGCTTCGCCGTTTCGCCGCATTCCCGTCGCATCCCTCCCGCGACGAACCCGGAGCCCAGCCCTTGCGCGCCCGCCTCTACCTGGTCACCCCCAAGTCGATCGACCTCGCCGCCTTCGCCCCCGCCCTTCAGGCGGCGCTCGGCGGCGGCGACGTCGCCTCCGTGCTGATCGCGCCGGAGGTGTCGGCGGAGGCGCACCTGCAGCGGATCGCCGAGGCGCTGGTGCCGACGATCCAGGCCGCCGGGGCGGCCGCCCTGGTGCCGGACGACAGTCGCGCGATGGGCCGCTCCAAGGCGGACGGGATCCACGTCACCGGCGGGACCGCCGCCGTGGCCGAGGCCTTCGAGCGGCTGCAGGGCCGGGCCATCCTCGGCGCCGGCGAGATCCGGAGCCGGCACGAGGCGATGGAGGCTGCGGAGGCGGGGGCGGACTACGTCTTCTTCGGCCTCCTCGCCCGTCCCGACGACGAGGACGTCCACCCGAAGACGCTCGACTTCGGCGCCTGGTGGGCCGACTTGATGGAGCCGCCCTGCGTTCTGCTGGCCGGGCGGACGCTCGCTTCGGTCGAGGCCTGCGCCCGGGTCGGGGCCGACTTCGTCGCGGTGCGCGACTTCGTGTGGGATCATCCGGACGGCCCCGCCGCCGCCGTGCGCGAGGCCAACGCGGTGCTCGACCGCGTCGCCGGGGCGCCGGGCGAGAGGGAGGCATGAGCGGGCGCTCGCGCGCGCTGGTCGCCGTGCTCGCGGCGGCGCTGGGCCTTGCCGCCGCCACGGCCGCGCGGGGACAGGCGGAGACCGCGCCGCCCGAAGACCCCATCGGAGACCTCCTGCAGAGCGTGCCCGGCGCGCTGGACGCGCCCGCGGCACCGTTTCCGCCGGACGCGCCGAGCCTCGCCCCGCCGGCCGCGCCGGACGCCGGCGCCGCGACGCCCGACCGGCTGGTGACCCCGCAGGGCGACAGCATCACCGTCGACGCCGAGCCGGACCCCTCCGCCGAGCCCTTCCTTCCGCCGCCGGTCCTGCCGGAGTCACCACGGGCGCAGATCGCGGAGGTGCCGTCCTCCGATACGGTCGACTACGCCTACGGGGCCTTCCAGCGCGGTTTCTACCTCACCGCCATGGCGATCGCGCTGAAGCGGGCGGAGGCGGGCGAGGCGGCGGCGCAGACGCTGGTCGGCTACCTCTTCGCTAACGGCCTCGGCGTGCCCCAGGACCACGCGGCGGCCGCGGCCTGGTACGGCCTGGCCGCCGGGGCGGGCGACGCGGCGGCGATGGTCGAGCTCGCCAATCTCCACGCCCTCGGCGTCGGCGTGCCGCGCGACGAGGGCCGCGCGCGCGAGCTGCTCGAACGTGCGCTCGCCGCCGGCCGCCCCGAGGCCGCCTACTGGCTCGGCCTCATCCATCTCGACCCGGGCAGCGGCTTCACCGACCGGGCGCGGGCCGCCAGCGAATTCCGCATCGCGGCCGAGGCCGGCAACGTCGATGCCCAGTACGCCCTCGCGGCGATGCTGCTGGAGGGCGGCGGCGTCGCCGCCGATCCGATCGAGGCCGCCCGCTGGATGGGCGAGGCCGCCCGCGGCGGCCATGTCGGCGCCCAGGTCGAGTACGCCATCATTCTGTTCAACGGCAGCGGCGTCGCCAAGGACGAGCGCCGCGCCGCCGCCTGGTTCGAAATGGCTGCGCGCGCCGGCAACCCGGTCGCCCAGAACCGGCTCGCCCGCCTCTACGCCACCGGCTTCGGCGTGCCGCTGGACCTCGGGGAGGCGGCGAAGTGGCACTTCCGCGCCCGCGCCGCCGGCGTGTCCGACCTCTTCCTGGACGGGGTGGTGGAGCGCATGCCCGAGGCGGACCGCGACGCCGCCTCGGCCGGCGCGGCCGACCCCGCGGCGCCGTGAACGCGCCTTTCCGCTTGCGGCGCCGTCCTTTTCGTGGTGCCTAGCGGCACCCGGCGAACCCCTTCCTCCGACAGAGACATCCAAGGCCCAGAACGATGGCACGATCCGCCCTCCTCAACGTCATGGTCCAGGCCGTCCGCAAGGCGGGCCGCGGCCTTGCGCGCGACTTCGGCGAGGTGGAGAACCTGCAGGTCTCGATGAAGGGCCCCGGCGACTTCGTCTCGGCCGCCGACAGGCGCGCCGAGCAGGTGCTCTTCGAGGAGCTGTCGCGCGTGCGCCCGGGCTTCGGCTTCCTGATGGAGGAGCGCGGCGAGGTGGCCGGCGACGACTCCGCCCACCGCTGGCTCGTCGATCCGCTGGACGGCACCACGAACTTCCTGCACGGCATCCCGATCTTCGCGATCTCGGTGGCGCTGGAACGGAACGGACAGGTGATCGCGGGGGTCGTCTACAACCCGGTCACCGACGAGCTCTACACCGCCGAGAAGGGCGCCGGCGCCTTCTCCAGCGACCGGCGACTGCGCGTCGCCGCGCGGCGGGAGATCGTCGACGCGGTGATCGGCACCGGCATCCCGCACCTCGGCCGCCCCAACCACCAGGGCTACATGGACGAGCTGCGCCAGGTGATGGCCAACTGCTCGGGCGTCCGCCGGCTCGGCTGCGCGGCGCTCGACCTTGCCTATGTGGCGGCGGGCCGCTTCGACGGTTTCTGGGAAAAGGGGCTCAACCCCTGGGACGTCGGCGCCGGCATGCTGATGATCCGCGAGGCGGGCGGCTTCGTCACCGACGCCTCCGGCAAGGACCGGGTCTTCGAGGCGAAGGAGATCGTCGCCGGCAACGAGCACATCCATCGCCAGCTGCTGGCGACGCTGGAGAAGGCGCGCGGCTGACCGGCCGCGGTGGCGCGTGTTCCCGGGGGATGGTGCGCCATCGCCATTTTTCTTTTGCCGCAAATCGCGTTTAATCCCGAACGGCTGACACGCGGCGACGACGACGGGGCGACATGGCGAGCGACTTCGACGGTACCAAGCTTTCAAGTCCACAGGTCTTCCTGTGGCGCATGGTCGTCTTCCTGGTCATCGTCGCCTTCCTGGCGCTGCTGCTTTTCAACCAGATCGAGACGGCCTTCCTCGCCAACCCGGGCCTCAACGGCCTGATCCTGGCCGTCGGGCTGGTCGGCATCATCCTCATCTTCCGCCAGGTAATCCGCCTCTTCGGCGAGGTCCGCTGGGTCAACAACTACCGCTATGGCGAGCCCGGCCTCGAGGTGATGAAGCAGCCCGTCCTGCTCGGGCCGATGGCGACGCTGCTCGGCGACCGGCTCGGCCGCAGCGCCATCTCCACCTCGGCGATGCGCTCGCTGCTCGATTCGATCGCGACCCGCCTCGACGAGGCCCGCGACATCAGCCGCTACATGACGGGCCTGCTGGTTTTCCTCGGCCTGCTCGGCACCTTCTACGGCCTCATCACGACGGTGACCGCGGTGGGGGCCACCATCCAGACGCTGGACGTCGGCTCCGGGGCGGCCGGGGTGATTTTCGAGGACCTGAAGGCGGGGCTCCAGGCGCCGCTGTCGGGCATGGGAACCGCCTTTTCCTCGTCGCTGTTCGGTCTCGCCGGCTCGCTCGTGCTCGGTTTCCTGGACCTGCAGGCGGGGCAGGCGCAGAACCGCTTCTACCGCGACCTGGAGGACTGGCTGTCGACCCAGGCCGAGCTCGACGCCACCGGCGGTCCGCTCGACGTCTCGGGCGCCGGCGGCGAGGAACTGCGCCTCGCCGTCGACCGGCTCGCCCGCATGGTGCAGGACGGCGGGGCGGGCGGCGGCCGCTCGCAGAGCCAGGCCCTCGCCAACCTCGCCGAGGGCATTCAGGGGCTGGTCCAGCACATGCGCGCCGAGCAGCAGATGATCCGCTCCTGGGCCGAGGCCCAGGGCGAGCAGCAGAAAGAGATCCGGCGTCTCCTCGAACTCCTGACCGGAGCCGTCGACCGGACGAAGGATTGACTTGATGGCGCTGTCCAGACGGCGTTTCTCGACGCAGCAGGACTACTGGCCCGCCTTCGTGGACGTGCTCACCACCCTGGTGCTGTCCATCATCTTCCTGCTGTCCGTGTTCATGCTGGCCCAGTTCTTCCTGAGCCAGCAGATCACCGACCGGGACACCGTGCTCAATCGGCTCAACACCCAGATCGCCGAGCTGACCGAACTCCTGGCGCTGGAGCGCGCCCAGAGCCGCGACCTCCAGGACAACGTGTCGCTGCTGCAGACCAGCCTCGCCGACGCCGAGGCCGCGCGCAACCAGCTGCAGGCGCTGATGGACGTCCAGGGCGAGGCGGCGAGCGACGCCGGCTCGCAGGTCTCCGCGCTCACCTCCGAGCTTTCCGACGAGCGCCGCGTCAGCCAGCGGGCCATGGCGCAGGTGGAGCTCCTCAACCAGCAGATTGCGGCGCTTCGCCGGCAGATCGCCGCGCTCGAGGATGCGCTCGACGCCTCCGAAAGCCGCGACCGGGAGAGCCAGACGAAGATCGCCGACCTCGGCCGCCGGCTCAACGTGGCGCTGGCGCAGCGGGTGCAGGAACTCGCCCGCTACCGCTCCGACTTCTTCGGCCGCCTGCGCGAGATCCTCTCCCAGCGCTCCGACATCCGCGTGGTCGGCGACCGCTTCGTGTTCCAGTCCGAGGTGCTGTTCAACTCGGGCCAGGCGGAGATCAACGAGGCCGGGCAGACCGAACTCGACAAGCTCGCCACCGCGCTCAACGAACTCGAGGCGCAGATTCCCGAGGAGATCGCCTGGGTGCTGCGGGTGGACGGCCACACCGACGCCCGTCCGCTCTCCGGCACCGGCCGCTTCCGCGACAACTGGGAGCTCTCCTCCGCGCGCGCCATCTCCGTGGTCAAGTCCCTGATCGACCGGGGCGTCTCCCCCGAGCACCTGGTCGCCGCCGGCTTCGGCGAGTTCCAGCCGCTGGAGCCCGGCGACAGCGACGAGGCCTACGCCCGCAACCGCCGCATCGAGCTGAAGCTCACCGAGCGCTGAGCCGCCTGTTACGTTTCGCCATAGAATTTGAAGCCGTTCGCCGGCTGGATCGGGTAAACCAACTCTCAATCCCGCGGCGGGACACTTGCGCAATCGAACCGGACGACGAGCGCCATGGCACGATCCTACTTCGGCACCGACGGCATCCGCGGCACCGCCAACAGCTGGCCGATCACCCCGGAGATCGCCCTCAAGGTGGGCATGGCCGCGGGCCTCGCCTTCCGCCGGGGCGGCCACCGGCACCGGGTGGTGATCGGCAAGGACACCCGCCTGTCCGGCTACATGATCGAGCCGGCGCTGACCGCCGGCTTCACCGCCGTGGGCGTCGACGTGATTCTCTCCGGCCCGGTGCCGACGCCGGCGATCGCCATGCTGACGCGCAGCCTCAGGGCCGACCTCGGCGTGATGATCTCCGCCTCGCACAATCCCTTCGCCGACAACGGCATCAAGCTGTTCGGGCCGGACGGCTACAAGCTCTCCGACGAAGTGGAGGCGGAGATCGAAGCGCTGCTCGAGTCCGACCTCGGCGCCCGCCTCGCCGCGCCGGGCGACCTCGGCCGCGCCAAGCGGCTCGACGGCGTGCGCGACCGATACGTGGAATACGCCAAGCGGACGCTGCCGCGGTCGCTCTCCCTCGAGGGGCTGCGGGTGGTGATCGACTGCGCCAACGGCGCCGCCTACCGGGTTGCGCCCGAGGCCCTCTGGGAACTCGGCGCCGACGTGGTGTCGCTGGGGGTCGAGCCGAACGGCCTCAACATCAACCGCGACTGCGGCTCGACCAGCCTCGGCGCGGTGATCGCCAAGGTGCACGAGGTCAGGGCCGACATCGGCATCGCCCTCGACGGCGACGCCGACCGGGTGATCATCATCGACGAAAAGGGCCGGGTGGTCGACGGCGACCAGCTGATGGCGGTGGTGGCGCACTCCTTCCTGGAGGACGACCGGCTGTCCCGCCCCGGCGTCGTCGCCACCGTCATGTCCAACCTCGGGCTCGAACGCTTCCTTGCCGGCCACGGCCTCGAACTCAAGCGCACCAGGGTGGGCGACCGCTATGTGGTCGAGGCCATGCGGGCGGAGGGCTACAACGTCGGCGGCGAGCAGTCCGGCCACATCGTGCTGTCGGACTACTCCACCACCGGGGACGGCCTCGTCGCCGCCCTGCAGGTGATGGCGGTGGTGCAGAAGCACGGCCGCCCGGTCAGCGAGGTCTGCCACCGCTTCGACCCCGTGCCGCAGATCCTGCGCAACGTGCGCACCTCCGGCGGCAGGCCGCTCGAGGTGGACGCGGTGCGCAGCGCCATCGAGGCCGCGACCGCGCGCCTCGGCGAAACCGGCCGCGTCCTCGTCCGGCCGTCGGGCACCGAGCCGCTGATCCGGGTGATGGGGGAGGGCGACGACGCCGACCTCGTCCGGGCGGTGGTCGAGGACATCGTCGGCGCCATCTCCCGCGCCGCCTGACGGCGCCGGGGCGCCTGCGCCCGGCCTTTCTCCGATGTTTCCGATTGAGGCGGCCGTCGCCCCCCTTGCGCCGGAACCTGCCGGCGACCCGCGTCCGCCGGGTGGATGACGCGCCCGGCGCGCAGCGGCCGCGCGACGGCACGAAACCGGCCGTCCCCCTCGTTCCGTCACACATGCAAGTTCATCTTGTAGTTAAGCCATGCTTAACCCTTCGCCGTTAAGGTTACCGCCGAGCTAATCCGGTCGGCCAGCGCGGGACGGCCGAATCAGAAGGGATCACCAGCATGCGTCATCTGCTCACGGCGTCGGCCATGATCATCGCCGGAACGGTCGCATTCGGCGCTCCTCCGTCCCACGCGGCGGACATGCCCGAGTATGTGCCGATCGAGACCCCCGAACCCCTGCCGCTTCCCGTGGGCAACTGGTACTTGCGGGGAGACATCGGCTACAAGATCTACGAGGATCCGAACGGGTACTACGACCTGGCCGGGTACGAATCGATGGACGGCGAGAACCTCCACGACACCGGGGTGATCGGCGTCGGCGCCGGCTATCGGTTCAACGAGTGGTTCCGCGTCGATGCGACGATCGACTACGAATGGGAGGCCGAGATGTACGGCCGCCTGCCGTGCCCGGCGCCCTGCACCGCCGGTTCCCGCGAGGCGGCGAACCTCGACGCATGGACGGGCCTCGTCAACGCCTATGTCGACCTCGGCAACTACAGCGGGCTGAGCCCCTACGTCGGCGCCGGCCTCGGCGTGTCGCTGCTGCGCACCAGCGACGTCACCTCCTCCTCGCCCGGCACCTACTACGGCGAGGACACCTGGAACTTCGCCTGGGCGCTGATGGCCGGCGTCGGCTACGACGTGACCGAGCAGCTCACCCTCGATCTCAACTACCGCTACATGAACCTCGGCGACGCCCGCTCCAACACGGATCCCGCCGCTCCGGGCCCCGGCGTCATCGAGTGGAACGACATCGCCGCCCACGAGATCCGGGTCGGCATGCGCTACAACTTCAACTGATTTTCCGAAGCGTCACCAAGCCTTCCATTTGCAGGCGTCACCATCGCGAACGACGGCGGGACCCCCCCGGGGCCCCGCCGTTTTCGTTCGGCGGGGGGCGGGAGGGCGTTCACCCTCCGCCCGGACGATGCCCTCCTGACACCCTCCTCCGACCCCTTGACCGCGCGCCCGCCCTCCGATATCTCCCACCGCGGGCCACCCCTCCCCAACGAGGGGCGTCTATCTGAGAGGATAGCATCATGACGACGACCGCCGCGCCGGCTCGAAAGCCGGCCAAGCCCCATTTTTCCTCCGGCCCCTGCGCCAAGCGCCCGGGATGGTCCGTCGAGGCACTGAAGGGGGCGCAGGTCGGCCGCTCCCATCGCGCGAAGATCGGCAAGGCGAAGCTCGGCCGGGCGATTGACCTCACCCGCAAGGTTCTGGACGTTCCCGCCGACTGGCGAATCGGCATCGTGCCGGCGTCGGATACCGGCGCGGTCGAGATGGCGATGTGGTCGCTGCTCGGCGAGCGGCCGGTCGACATGGTCGCCTGGGAGAGCTTCGGCGCCGGCTGGGTCACCGACGCGGTCAAGCAGCTGAAGCTGAAGGACGCCCGCGTGCTGGAGGCCGGCTACGGCGACATCGTCGACCTCTCGGCGATCGACTTCGGCCACGACGTGGTGTTCACCTGGAACGGCACCACCTCCGGCGTGCGGGTGCCGGACGGCGACTTCATCCCGGCGGGCCGCAAGGGCCTGACCATCTGCGACGCCACCTCGGCGGCCTTCGCCCAGCGGCTCCCCTTCGACAAGCTCGACGTGGTGACCTTCTCCTGGCAGAAGGTGCTCGGCGGAGAGGCGGCGCACGGCATGCTGATCCTGTCGCCGCGCGCGGTCGAGCGGCTCGAGACCTACAAGCCGGCCTGGCCGCTGCCGAAGATCTTCCGCCTCACCTCCGGCGGCAAGCTGATCGAGGGCATCTTCAAGGGCGAGACGATCAACACCCCGTCCATGCTGGCGGTCGAGGACTATATCGACGCCCTCGAGTGGGCCGAGAGCGTCGGCGGCCTCGACGGGCTGATCGCCCGGGCGGACGCCAACACCGCGGTGATCGCCGACTTCGTGGCGCGGACGCCGTGGATCGACTTCCTGGCGAGGGACCCGGCGACGCGCTCCAACACCTCCGTGTGCCTGCGCTTCACCGACCCCGCCGTCGCGGCGCTGGACGACGCCGGCCAGCAGGCCTTCGTCAAGGCCTTCACCGGGCTCCTCGAGAAAGAGGGCGTCGCCTACGACATCGCCGGCTACCGCGACGCGCCCCCGGGCCTTCGCATCTGGTGCGGCGCCACGGTGGAGACCTCCGACGTGGAGGCGCTGATGCCCTGGCTCGCCCACGCCTTCGAGGCGACCAAGGCCGACCTCGCCAGGGCGGCCTGACGCGTCCCCCTTCCCCGCCCGGCGGGGAGGGGGCCTGATCCCCCGACAGCGACCGCCGCCCGCCGCAGCCGCCCCCGGCCACGGCCCCGGTCCATTCCGATCCCACCCTAAACGGGACTTTCTCCCATGGCTCCTCGCGTCCTCATCTCCGACAAGCTCTCCCCCACCGCGGTCCAGATCTTCAGGGACCGCGGCGTCGAGGTCGACTACCAGCCGGACCTCGGCAAGGACAAGGACCGGCTCCTCGAGGTCATCGGCGACTACGACGGCCTCGCCATCCGCTCCGCCACCAAGGTGACCGAGAAGATCCTCGCCGCCGCGCCGCGCCTCAAGGTGGTCGGCCGAGCCGGCATCGGCGTCGACAATGTCGACGTGCCGGCCGCCACCGCCCGGGGCGTGATCGTCATGAACACGCCCTTCGGCAACTCGATCACCACCGCCGAGCACGCCATCGCCATGATGTTCGCGCTGGCCCGGCAGATCCCGGAGGCCAACGCCTCCACCCACGCCGGCAAGTGGGAGAAGAACCGCTTCATGGGCGTCGAGCTCACCGGCAAGACGCTCGGCGTGATCGGCTGCGGCAACATCGGCTCGATCGTCGCCGACCGGGCGATCGGCCTCAGGATGCGGGTGCTCGCCTTCGACCCGTTCCTGTCAATGGAGCGGGCGATGGACCTCGGGGTGGAGAAGGTGGAGCTCGACGAGCTGCTGCGCCGGGCCGACTTCATCACCCTGCACACGCCGCTCACCGACAAGACGCGCAACATCATCGACATCTCGGCGCTGCTCAGGATGAAGAAGGGGGTGCGCATCATCAACTGCGCCCGCGGCGGCCTGATCGTCGAGGCCGACCTCAAGGCGGCGCTCGATTCGGGCCACGTCGCCGGCGCCGCCCTCGACGTCTTCGAGGTGGAGCCCGCCACCGACAACCCGCTGTTCGGGCACCCGAACGTGGTGGCGACCCCGCATCTCGGCGCCTCGACCACCGAGGCGCAGGAGAACGTGGCGCTGCAGGTGGCCGAGCAGATGTCGGACTACCTGGTGAAGGGCGCGGTCCAGAACGCCCTCAACATGCCCTCGATCACCGCCGAGGAGGCGCCGCGGCTCGTCCCCTTCGTCAAGCTCGCCGAACTGCTCGGCTCCTTCGCCGGCCAGCTCACCGAGACCGGGCTGCGCGGCATCCGCATCGAGTACGAGGGCCAGGTCGCGGACATGAACACCCGCGCCCTGACGGCCGCCGCCCTGACCGGCGTGCTCCGGCCGCTCTTGCAGACGGTGAACATGGTCTCCGCGCCGATCATGGCGAAGGAGCGCGGCATCCACGTCTCCGAGACCCGGCGGACCGAGGCGGAGGACTACGAGAGCCTGATCCGCCTGGTGGTGATCACCGACCGCCAGGAGCGCGGCATCGCCGGCACCGTCTTCGCCGACGGCCGCCCGCGCATCGTCGAGATCAAGGGCATCAAGATGGAGGCCGAGTTCGGCGCCTCGATGATCTACGTGACCAACGAGGACAAGCCCGGCTTCATCGGCCGCTTCGCGAGCCTGCTCGGCGACGCGGGGATCAATATCGCCACCTTCTCGCTCGGCCGCCACGCCCAGGGCGCCGACGCCATCTGCCTC
Organism: Pleomorphomonas sp.; assembly: GCA_041687675.1. GTDB lineage: Bacteria > Pseudomonadota > Alphaproteobacteria > Rhizobiales > Pleomorphomonadaceae > JAWLBM01. Next base: position 29,367 of record JAWLBM010000052.1, read on the forward strand.
GTCGAGGTGGACGGCGACGTGCCGGCGGAGGTGCTCTCCGGGGTCCAGGCCCTGCCGGCGGTGCGGCAGGCGAAGTCGCTGCGGTTCTGAGGATCCATAGTCCATCCCGTAAGTGGATGGCGAGGCCGTTCCCCTCCCGACGACCTCCCAAGACCGACTTGGCGGCGGTTCCCTTCCCCGGGGCCGCCGCCTTTTTCGTCATGCGCTGCGCGGGGCGGAGAGACGCCGCCAGAGCCGACCGTCGATGGCGACGAGCCCGCCGGCGATCAGCACCATGCCGGCGAGCGCCTGCGCCGTCAGCCGCTCGCCGAGCACCAGCCAGCCGAGAGCCACCGCCGTGACCGGCACCAGGAAGGTGACCAGCTGCACGTTGGAGCCGGCGAGGGTGAGAATGCGGAAGAAGATCACATAGGCGAGCGCGGTGGCGAGGAGGGCGAGGAACAGCACCGCGGCGACCACCTCGGCGGGCGGCGCGGGCAGCGTCCACGGCTGGTCGACGAGGAGGGCGAGCGGCAGGGCGATCACCGCCGAGGCGGTGAGCTGGCCGCAGGCGGTCGCCTCCGGGTCGCGGCCGCGGAAGCGCCGCGCCCACAGCGTCGAGACGGCATAGCCGAGAGCCGCGCCGACCAGGGCGAGCTCGGCGAGAAGGTGCCCGCCGAGATCGCCGAGCGCCGTCGGGCCGATCAGCACCGCGACCCCGGCGAAGCCGAGCGAGACGCCCACGGTCTTCGCCGGCGTCAGCCGCTCGTCGCGGGTGAAGAGGTGGAAGACGAGGGCGGTCACGATCGGCGTGGTGGCGTTGAGGATCGAGGCGAGGCCGGCGCCGATGGTGGCGGTGCCGTAGAAGATGAGGGCGAAGGGGATGATGTTGTTGAGGATGCCCATGCCGGCGTAGTCGCGAAGGCTCCTGAGGTCCGTCGGCATCCGCCGGCCGGAGGCCGCGAGCACCAGGTGGAGCGCCAGCGCGGCGAGGGACACCCGGAGGAACACCAGCGTCAGCGGCGGCAGGTGCGGCGCCGCGATCCGGGCCGACAGGAACGAGCCGCCCCACAGGAGCGACAGGACGACGAGCAGGATCCAGGCGAGACGGGACATGGGAGCTCGGAGCGGGGGGCGGGCGGCCTCGGGGTGGGCGACGCGGGCAGGGTCAGCCGCCGCGGGCGGGCGCGCCACCCGTTTCCCGCGCCCGCCGCCCCGCCCATTCGGCGAAGAGGATGCCGCCGCCGACGAGGGCGAGGGCGGTCGCGTGGTAGAGGTGGAAGGCCTCTCCGAGGACCAGCACGGCGAGGATCGAGGCATAGACCGGGATGAGGTTGACGAAGACGCCCGCCCGGCCCGGCCCGATCAGCTCGACGCCGCGAATGAAGAAGATCTGGCTCGCGACCGAGGGGAAGATCGCGCAGTAGAGGACGGCGGCCCATCCCGTGAGGGTGGGCGCGACATAGAGGCCGGCGGCGGCCTCGGCGGCGAGGAGCGGCACGGAGGTGGCGAAGGCGGCGACCGAGAGGCCGGCGAAGAAGGACATGCCGGCCACCTTCGGCCGGTCCGGCAGCAGCACGGTGTAGATCGCGTAGACGACGCAGGCGCCGAGCATCAGAAGGTCGCCGAGGTTGAAGTCGAGGCCGGCGAGGGCGGCAAGGTCGCCGCGGGTCGCCACCACGGCGACGCCGAGAAGCGTCGCCAGCATGCCCGCCACCTGCCGGACGCCCGCGCGGGTGCCGCGCACGAGGAAGGCGAGCACGAAGACGAGCCCGGGGATGCCGCCCTGCAGGATGCCGATGTTCACCGCCGAGGTGAAATGGGCGGCGACATAGTAGAAGGCGTTGAAGGCGGTGAAGCCGAGCGTGCCCATCACCAGCACATAGCCGAGCCGGCCCTTCAGCACCGGCCAGTCGCGCCGGAGCGCCGTCCCGGCGATGAACGGCAGCAGCGCCAGCACCCCCGCCCAGCGGAAGGTCGTCAGCGCCATCGGCGAGACCTCGCCGACGGCGAGGCGGCTGGCGACGACATTCCCCGCCCAGAACAGGCTGGCGAGGCTCAGCACCACATAGGCGTTGCCGTAGGCGGCCTGCAGGACACGGGTCAAAGGGCGGAACTCGGGACTCGGGGCTCGGTGGCACGGGGGCCGACGCTTCGGGGAGGTCCCCTATAGCCGACCGGGCGGCGCTTCGCCATGGGCGGAGATGCGGCCGGCTCCCGCGGCCAGCCTGCCCGCGCCCGACCCGGGCGCGTCTGGAACTCCGGTCCGCCGCGCCACCCGCGGCACCCCCGCCGCTTCGCCCGCCCCTTCCCCTAACGTCACCCCGGCGAAAGCCGGGGTCCAGCGCCCGGCCGGGGCGCCCCGCGGCGGGCGCGGCTGGATCCCGACTTTCGTCGGGATGACGGGAGAGTGCCGCCGCAGCTTCCGACACGGAAGGGGAGGCCGTGTGCCCGCACCTCCCCGCAACGTCACCCCGGCGAAAGCCGGGGTCCAGCGCCCGGCCGGGGCGCCCCGCGGCGGGCGCGGCTGAATCCCTGTGTGTCGATTCTGTGCGAAGGTGTTGGCGGGCGGGAGATCGCTGGATCCCTGGTCTTCGAGACCGAAAGTCGGTCACGATCCCCGCCCGCCC
>JAWLBM010000053.1:0-30075 GCA_041687675.1 Pleomorphomonas sp.
GATCCCGGCTTTCGCCGGGATGACGTCGGGGGGAGGGCGTCGACGTGCGTGTGCACCCGCGCCGCCGGCCGGCTTTCGCCGGGATGACGTCGAGGGAGGGCGCCTGCGTGCGTGTGAACTCGCCCCGCCGGCCGCCCTTGGCCGGCCGCGACGTCGAGGGGCGGGCGCCCCGTCCGGGCCGCCTCACGGCCGGGGAGGTCAGTCCGCCCGTCCGTAGCCGCCGCCGGTGGGGGTCACGATGGTGATCGCCTCGCCCGCCTCCAGCACCGTCTGGTCGCAGCCCTTCAGTCCCTCGGCGCCGCCGTCCAGCCGGCGGACGATGTTGCGGCCGAGTTCGCCGGGCTCGCCGCCGTCGAGCCCGAAGGGACGGACCTCGCGGTGGCCGGAGAGGATGGCGCAGTCCATCCTCTCGAGGAAGCGGATGGTCCGGCTGGTGCCGTCGCCGCCGCGCCAGCGGCCGCGGCCGCCGGAGCCGCGGCGGATGTGGAAGTCCTCGAGCACCACCGGGAAGCGGCTCTCCAGGATCTCCGGGTCGGTCAGCCGCGAGTTGGTCATGTGGGTGTGCACGCCCGGCGCGCCGGAGAAGCCCGGGCCGGCCGGGGCGCCGGAGCAGATCGTCTCGTAGTACTGGTGGCGGGCGTTGCCGAAGGTCAGGTTGTTCATCGTGCCCTGCGCCGCCGCGAGCGCGCCGAGAGCGCCGAACAGGCAGTTGGTGACCGCCTGGCTCACCTCCACGTTGCCGGCCACCACGGCGGCGGGGTGCTTCGGCGACAGCATCGAGCCCTCCGGCAGCAGGATCCGGATCGGCCGGAGGCAGCCGGCGTTCATCGGGATCGCGTCGTCCACCATGACGCGGAAGACGTAGAGCACGGCCGCCCGGGTGACCGGCTCCGGCGCGTTGAAGTTGTCCGGCTGCTGCGGCGAGGTGCCGGTGAAATCCACGGTGGCCTCGCGCCGGTCCCGGTCCACCGCGATGCGGACCCTGATCCGCCGGCCGCCGTCCATCGGATACTCGAATTCGCTGTCGGCAAGCCGCTCGATCACGCGGCGCACGCTCTCGGCGGCATTGTCCTGCACGTGGCCCATGTAGGCGTTGACGACGTCGAGGCCGAAGCGGGCGATCATCGCCTTCAGTTCGGCGACGCCGGTCTCGTTGGCGGCGACCTGGGCCTTCAGGTCGCCGACGTTCTGGACGACGTTGCGCACCGGGTACCTCGCCCCGGTGAGGATCGCGGTGATCTCCTCCTCGAGGAAGCGGCCGCCGTCGACGAGCTTGATGGCGTCGATGGTGACGCCCTCTTCCTCGATCGTGCGGGCGTTGGGCGACATCGACCCCGGCGCGACGCCGCCGATGTCGGCATGGTGGCCGCGGCTCGCCACCCAGAACAGCACGGTGCCGCCGGCCTCGTCGAACACCGGCGTCGCCACGGTGACGTCCGGCAGGTGGGTGCCGCCGGCGTAGGGGGCGTTGATGACGAAGACATCGCCGGGCCGCACCACCGGGTTCGCCCGGATGATGCTCTCCACCGAGCGGTCCATCGAGCCGAGGTGCACCGGCATGTGCGGCGCGTTGGCGACGAGGGCCCCGCTCGCGTCGAACACCGCGCAGGAAAAGTCGAGCCGCTCCTTGATGTTGACCGAATAGGCGGTGTTCTGCAGCGAGACGCCCATCCGCTCGGCGATCGACATGAAGAGGTTGTTGAACACCTCCAGCATCACCGGGTCCGCCTCGGTGCCGAGGGCGGTGCGCGCCGGCAGCGCCTCGACCCGCCGCAGCACCAGGTGGTCGCGGCCGGTGAGCCGCGCCCGCCAGCCGGGCTCGACCACGACGGTCTGGTTGGCCTCGACGATCAGCGCCGGGCCGTCGACGGCGTGGCCGGGGGAGAGCGCCTCGCGCAGGTGCACGGCGGCCCTGCGGCTTCGCCCGCCGGTGAAGAGGTCCACCGTCGCGGCGGGCTCCGGCGCGCCGGTGGCGGCCTCGGGCGCCTCGATCGGCACCGGCCGGCTGCCGCCGCCGATCGCTTCCACCGACACCGCCTCGACCACAAGAGCCTTGGACGGATCGACGAAGCCGAAGCGGGCGCGGTGCAGCGCCTCGAAGCGCTGCGTCATCGCTGCCGCGTCGAGGGCCGCGCGGACCTCCGCAAGGCCAGGCGCCGCGCCGGCGAGCGTCGCCGCGGGGACGTCGAGCGGCGTGTCGGTGCCGGCGTAGCGGACATGGGCGGTGATCTCGGTCCGGCTCGCCGCCGGATCGACGCCCTGGGCGGCGACCTCCTCGCGGGCGGCCGCGCCGAGGTCGGCGGAGAGGTCGGCGAGGCGGTCGACGATCCCGGCGTCGAGCGGCGCCTCCACGGCAGCCTGGCGGATCGCCCGGATGTCGGCGAGGCCCATGCCGTAGGCCGAGAGGAGACCGGAGAAGGGGTGGATCAGCACCGTCTTCATGCCGAGCGCATCGGCGACAAGGCAGGCGTGCTGGCCGCTGGCGCCGCCGAAGGCGTTGAGCGCGTAGGAACCGATGTCATAACCCCGGGCGACGGAGATCTTCTTCACCGCCTCCGCCATGTTGGAGACGGCGATGGTGAGGAAGCCCTCGGCCACCGCCTCGGCGCCGCGGCCGTCGCCGATCCCGGCGGCGAGCGCCTCGAACCTTTCCCGCACCACCTCCGCGTCCAGCGGCTGGTCGCGGTCCGGACCGAACAGGCGCGGGAAGAGGTCCGGCCGGATCTTGCCGACCATCACGTTGGCGTCGGTGACGGTGAGCGGGCCGCCGCGGCGGTAGCAGGCGGGGCCCGGGTCGGCGCCGGCCGACTCCGGGCCGACGCGGAAGCGCGCGCCGTCATAGGTCAGGATCGAGCCGCCGCCGGCGGCGACCGTGTGGATCAGCATCATCGGCGCGCGCATCCTGACGCCCGCCACCACCGTCTCCAGCGTCCGCTCGAAGGCGCCGCCGTAGTGGGCGACGTCGGTCGAGGTGCCGCCCATGTCGAAGCCGATCACCTCGCCGAAGCCCGCCTCGGCGCCGGTCTCGGCCAGCGCCACCACGCCGCCCGCCGGGCCGGAGAGGATCGCGTCCTTGCCCTGGAACATGTCCGCCGCGGTGAGGCCGCCGGAGGACATCATGAACATGAGCCGCGTGCCGGTGCGGCCGACGTCGAGCGCCCGCGCCACCCGCTGCACATAGCGGGAGAGGATCGGCGAGAGATAGGCGTCGACCACGGTGGTGTCGCCGCGGCCGACGAACTTCACCAGCGGCGAGACCTCGTGGCTGACCGAGACCTGCGGGAAGCCCATGGCGCGGGCGATCTCCGCCACCCGCGCCTCGTGCGCCGGGTGCCGGTAGGCGTGCATGAAGACGATGGCGAGGCTGCGGTAGCCGCGCGCCTGGAGATCCTCGAGCACCGCCCGGGCGCCCGCCTCGTCGAGCGGACGGTCGACCGTCCCGTCGGCGAGGATGCGCTCGTCCACCTCCTCGACGGCGTCGTAGAGGAGGTCCGGCTTGACGATGCGGCGGGCGAAGATGTCCGGCCGGGCCTGGTAGCCGATCTCCAGCGCGTCGCGGAAGCCGCGGGTGGTGACCAGCGCGGTGCGCTCGCCCTTGCGCTCGAGGAGGGCGTTGGTGGCGACCGTGGTGCCCATCCGCACCTCGCCGACGAGGCCTGCCGGCATCGGCGCGTCCGGGGCGACGCCGGTGAGGGCGCGGATGCCCGCCACCGCCGCATCCTCGTAGGCGCCGGGGTTCTCGGAGAGGAGCTTCACCTGGTGCAGCCGGCCGTCCGGGTCGCGCCCGATCACGTCGGTGAAGGTGCCGCCCCGGTCGATCCAGAAGTCCCACATGCGCCGCATCTCCCCCGCCCGCCGTGGCCGGTCACCCGCCCGGGGCCTCAGTCCCGTCGGATAGGTGGGATGCGCCCGGGGGTCAAGCGCCGGCGTCCCTCGGTGCGGGCATCGCCGCGGTCCCCTTCTCCCGGCCCGCCGGCGCGCTCCCCTTCTCCCCTGGGGGAGAAGGTGCCGGCGCATGCCGGCGGATGAGGGGGGACACGCCGCCGCCGGGGGGCCCCGCGCCCCCCCCGGGCGCCCCCCCCGCCGCCGCCGGGGCCCCCTCATCCGCCCTTCGGGCACCTTCTCCCCGGAGGGGAGAAGGATTTCGCGCCGCCCGGCGGGCGGCTCGGGCATCCCGTAATTGTAAAAAATACTTACACCTGATTTGGCGAGTCCACCGGCCCCCCGAGGCCGGCTGCCCTCGCAAAAACCGGAGGTTCGTTCATGTCCGCCTGCCGCCGCTCCGCCACCCGCGTCCTCGCCGCCCTCGCCGGCGCCTGGCTTGCCGTCGCGCCCGCCGCCGCCAAGGAGCCGACGTCGATGTCGCTCATCGCCTCGCCCGCGTCCGGCCGGATGGACCAGCCGGTGACGCTGACGGCGCTGGTGCAGGGCCTTCTCTTCGATGCCTCCGGGCCGGGCAAGGTCGACGGCGGCGAAGAGCACAGCTGCGCGGTGACCCCCGAGGGAGGGGTGAAGTGCTGGGGCGACAACAGCTCGGGCCAGCTCGGCGACGGCACGACGACCGACCGGGCCCGGCCGGTGTCGGTCACCGGGACCGGCGGCACCGGACAGCTTGGCGGCGCGACCGCCGTCGCTGCCGGCGACTACCACGTCTGCGCGCTGCTGGCGAACGCCACGGTCGCCTGCTGGGGCTCCAATCATCACGGAGAGCTCGGAGTCGCAACGCCCAAGACCGTCCAGCCGACGCCGGTGATGATCCCCGGCCTTGCCGGCGTCGCGGCGATCACCGCGGGCAGGTCCCACAGCTGCGCCCTGCTCGGCGACGGCACGGTCCGCTGCTGGGGCTGGAACCACTACGGCCAGCTCGGCCGCGGTGTCGCCGGGGCCGGCGGGCCGACCCCGGCCCCCGTGCTCGGGCCGGCCGGCTCCGGCCTCGCCCAGCTCGGCGGCGTCACGGCCATTGCCGCCGGAGGCGTCCAGACCTGCGCGCTCGGCGCCGGCGGGTCCGTCCACTGCTGGGGCTACAACGGCGAGGGCCAGGTCGGCGCCGGGATGGCGAGCGCTGAGGACGTGACCCGTCCCGTCGCCGTGGCCGGGCCGGGCAACAGTGCCGCCCGGCTCGCCGGCGCCGTTTCGATCGCCGCGGGCAACGTCCACAGCTGCGCCGTCCTGTCTGAGGGCTCGGTGGTCTGCTGGGGCTACAACGAAAGCGGTCGTCTCGGAGACGGCACCGCCGACAACCGGGCCTTCCCCGTGGCGGTGAAGGGGATCGGCGGCATCGGAGAGCTCACCGGCGTCGTCGAGGTCGCCCTCGGCAACTCCCATTCCTGCGCACGGACGGTGGCGGGCGAGGTGCTCTGCTGGGGCAATGGCGACAGCGGGCAGCTTGGCGGCGGCAAGCCGTTGGACGACAGCCTCGTCCCGGTGGCGGTGCGGAACCTTCCCGCGGCGGCGGTCGGCCTCGCGGCGGGGGGCGATCACAGCTGTGCGACGCTCTCCGGCGGCGGGCTCCGCTGCTGGGGCAGAGGCTTGAGCGGGCAGCTGGGTGACGGCCAGGCCGAACTCGCGCTGACACCCGGGCCGGTGTCGGCTGGCGGGGTGCCGCTTGCCGCACAGGCGGTGTCGGCCGGACCCTCGGCGACCTGCGCAGTCGTCTCGGGCGGAGTTCGCTGCTGGGGCCACGGGAGAGACGGCCAGCTCGGCGACGGCACCACGGTCGATTCGGCCGAACCTGTCGCGGTGAAGGCGGGGCCGGGGCTGCCGGGGGACATCGCTGGAGCGGAGCAGGTGGCCATGGGATACTTACACGGCTGCGCGCTCATGGAGAACGGCGGCGTGAAATGCTGGGGGCAGAACGACTCCGGGCAGCTCGGCAACGGCGGGACGCAGCCCAGCCTGGTGCCGGTGGACGTGGACCTCGACGGGCCCGCCACGGCGATCACCGCCGGTCACGAACACACCTGCGCCATCGTCGGCGCCGGTGTCCGCTGCTGGGGTCTCGGCACCGACGGCCAACTCGGCAATGACGATCAGATGAACTCCGCTACGCCGGTGATGGTGCAGGGCCTCGCCGGCAAGGTGATCGGCCTGGCCGCTGGCGAGAACCACACCTGCGCCGTCTCCGAGGTCGCATCGACCAACCTCGTGCAGTGCTGGGGATACAACGGCGACGGCCGGCTCGGTGTCGACTATCCCATGCACGTCAGGCTGCTGACCGCATCCACGCCGGCGATGGACGGGATCCTGGTCAAGCCGGTGGCGGTCGCCGCCGGGGACAAGCACACCTGCGCGGTCGCCGCGAATGGCCTGGTCTACTGCTGGGGGTGGAACATCTATGGCCAGCTCGGCGATGGCACCACCATTGAACGCTCCAGCTATGCACCTGTCGTCCTCGGCAACGGCGAGGTGCTGACGGAGGCCGTGGCCGTCAGTACCGGCTGGGCGCATAGCTGCGCCCGGCTCTCCTCCGGCGCGGTACGCTGCTGGGGATTGAACGACAACGGCCAGCTTGGGTCCGGCGACACCGCCCCGGGCCTCACCCCGGTCGCGGTGCTCGGCCCCGGCGGCCAGGAACTCGCCGCCACGTCGGTGTCGGCGGGCGGCGTACACTCCTGCGCGACCACTGCCGGCGCGGTCCAATGCTGGGGGAACCGCAACCACGGACGGCTCGGCGACGGCATCCTCGGCTATGCGACCACGCCGGTCGTCGCCGGGCCGGTGCCGACCGGAACGGTGACCTTCACCAACCGGGGCGAGGCGATCGGCGCCGCCGCGCTGGTGGATGGCGTCGCGACGCTGGCCCCGACGCTGCCCGCCAACCTCCACGGACTCGCCGCCGCCTGGCCGGGCGACGCCAGCTTCGACGCGCCGGCCTCGGCGGCGATCGACCTCCTCGTCACCGGCACCCCCGGCGCCGACGAGATCGCCGGCACCGCGGCGGCCGACATCCTCGTCGGCGGCGGCGGCAACGACCGGATCCTCGGCGGCGGCGGCGCCGACACCCTCGACGGCGGCGACGGCAACGACCGGATCCTCGGCGGCCGCGGCGCCGACACGATCGACGGCGGCGGCGGCAACGACCGGATCCTTGGCGGACCCGGCCGCGACCGGCTCACCGGCGGGGCGGGCAGGGACCGATTCGTCTTCAGGAAGCCCTCCGACAGCCGGCCGAAGTCCCCCGACGTCATCACCGACTTCAAGGCGGGCGACCGCATCGACGTCTCCGCCTTCGCCAACGCCGCCGACGTCCGCTTCCGCCGCAAGGGCTCCCGCCTCGAGGTCGACCGAAACGGCGACGGCAGACCTGAGTTCGCCGTCGTGCTGAAGGGCGTCAAGCGGCTGCCCAAGGGCGCGGTGAAGGCGAAGAGGTAGGCGAGGGGCACGGAGCCAGCGGCGGCCGCGCGGGGCCATAACGGGGCGGTCGTTCGCGCGCCCGCTCCGCTTCTCCGGCAACCCGTCACTTCGTCCCCTTTCGCCGGGATGACGGGCTGGGGCCCGGAACACGAGAGGCGTCGACGTGGGGCAACTGTCGGTCCTCGTCCCATTACCGTCACCCCGGCGAAAGCCGGGGTCCAGAAAGGTAACGTAGTCAAGGCGTTGTCCGGGAAATGGATCCCGGCTTTCGCCGGGATGACGGTTGTGGTTCGCTGTGAAAAGCCCCGCCCCGCCGTGACAGATCGCGTTCCGCTGTGACGGGTCGTGGTCCGGTGTGAATGGTCCCGCTCCGGCTTTGACGAGCCGTTGCGGTTGGTACGTGTCCCCGCGAGGCGGGTCGTTTTCCGGCGCGGCGGAACGGGACCTTGGTGCGGACCCGGTCTCTGCGGGAAACGACATCCGACGGGTCGCTGCCCTTTGGATGCGCCGTGTTTTCTCACCTGCGGAGCGACGAGGCCCTCGACGCATCAGCGATGTTGATCGTCGGATCACGATCATCGATTGGACATGGAGGCCGATCGGGGGCATGACTGATGGGTCAGCGATGCTGACCAAAGAAGATGCGGCGCCAGCCGACGTCCGGCGCCCGGAGAAGCCTCGAGGAAACGCGGATGAGCGCCGTCCCCCACGAAGCCGTCGCCGCCGCCCGCGGCCGCGAGGCCGCCGCCCGCTTCACGGCCTTCGACTTCGTGCTCTACGCGCTGACCGTGTTCGCCTGGTCGACCAGCTGGATCGCGCTGAAGATGCAGGTCGGGGTGGTGGCGCCGGAGGTGTCGGTCGCCTGGCGCTTCCTGCTCGCGGCGGCGATGATGATCGCCTGGGTCGTGCTGACCGGCCGGCCGATGCGGTTCCCGCTTGCCGAGCACCTGCGCTTCGCCGTCCTCGGCGGCCTGATGTTCTCCACCAACTTCTACCTCTTCTACCGCGGCGGCCAGCATCTGCCGTCGGGGCTTCTGTCGGTGGTGTTCTCCCTCGCCTCGGTGTTCAACCTGATCCTCGCCGCGGTGGTGCTGAAGCAGGGGATCAGCCTGAGGGTCGCCGCCGGGGCGTTGCTCGGCTTTGCCGGCATCGCCCTCGTGTTCTGGCCGGAGATCGCGGGCACCGAGTTCGACCACGACGCCCTCGTCGGGCTCGGCCTCTGCGTCGCCGGCACGCTGTTCTTCTGCACGGGCAACATGATCTCGGGGGCCAACCAGCGGCGCGGCCTGCCGGTGGTGACGGTCAGCGCCTGGGGCATGCTCTATGGCGCGCTGATCATGGTGGCGCTGGCGCTGGTCAACGGCCGCAGCTTCACCGTCGAGTGGACCTGGCCCTACCTCGGCGGCCTCGCCTGGCTGGCGGTGGTCTCCTCGGTGCTGGCCTTCGCCTGCTACCTGACGCTGCTCGGCCGCATCGGCGCCGCCCGGGCCGGCTACGCCACGGTGATCTTCCCGATCTTCGCGCTCGGCATCTCGACCGTGTTCGAGGGCTACCAGTGGACCGCGGTCGCCGTGGTCGGGATGGCCGCGGTCATCGCCGGGAACCTGGTCGTCCTTTCCCGCGGGCGCTGATCACTCGGCGGCCACCGAGAAGGGCGGCGCCGGCTGCAGGTTGCCCAGCGAGGCGGCGATGTGCCCGGCGAGGGCGTCGTGGATCGGATGCTTGGCGTGGTCGGCGCGGATGAGCCCGATCTCGGCGTAGGAAAGCTCCGGAAAGCCCTCGCGGGCGCCCAGCACACGCATGTTCGGCCGCAGCGCACTCTCCGGGAGCACCGAGATGGCGAGGCCGGCCAGCACGGCGCCGGACAGCGCCAGCGCCGCGCCGCTGGTGTAGGAGACACGGAAGCGCCGGCCCATGCGGTCGAGCGCGCGCACCGCCTCCAGCCGCCAGCAGCAGTCCTCGGGGCCGAGGGCCAGCGGCAGCGGGTCCTGCTCGTGGCTGCAATGGTCGCGCGAGGCGACCCAGTAGAGCTGCTCGCGGCGGATCACCTCGCTGGTCATGCCGTTGATGGTGCCGTGGCTGACGATGCCGAGGTCGAGCGCGCCCTGGCGGATCAGGTCGTGGATCACATGGGTGCGCTGGCAGTCGACATAGATGTCGATCGCCGGGTTGATGCGCGAGAAGCCGGCGAGCACGGTGGGCAGCAGCCGGTCGGCGTAGTCATCAGGGATGCCGAGGCGGACGGTGCCGGCAAGGCCCGGGTCGGTGAAGGCGGCGAGCGTCTCGTCGTTGAGGCGGATCAGCCGGCGGGCATATTCGAGCAGCCGCCGGCCGTCCTCGGTGAGCCGGCTCTGCCGCCCGTCGCGGGTGAAGATCGGCCGGCCGACGCGCTCCTCGAGGCGGCGCATCTGCATCGACACCGCCGACTGGGTCTTGTGCACCACCTCCGCCGCGGAGGTGAAGGAGCCCATCTCCGCGATGGCGACGAAGGTGCGCAGCTGGTCGAGGTCGAGGACGTTCATCTCGGGCTCCCAGTTGGGGCCGCGAGGGCGGCCCGGCCGGTTTTCGGGTGGCGACGGCCCGCCCGCCGGAGCACTCTCCCGAACGCGGACAGACTGATCACCGTCTCTGATGAGTTAGATTACAAACATTCGTTGGACTGATCAATAGGGCCGGCGCACTCTGTCCCCATCGAAGCCCGCTTCGCCGATCCACGCGGAAACCACCGTTTCCGCGAACGGGCGAGGCATGTCCGGAGACGGAGACATGACCCTTTACGAACTCACCCATGCCGCCGGGGACACCCTCCTCGTCCGCGCGCTGCGCGCCGTCGGCCGCAGCGCGGCCGCCGTGGCCCGCTTCGCCGCCGCCGAGCTCGACCGTCGCCGCACGGCCCGGCTTCTGGGCTTCGAGGACCACGAGCTGCGCGACATCGGCCTCACCCGTGGCGACGTCTATGCCGCGCTGCTGACAGGAGCTGGCGAGAAGGCGAGCCAGTCTCTGGTGGACCGGCGGGACGAGCGGCGCCTCGCCGAGCTGGCTCGGCTCCGGGAGGAGAGGCGGCGGACGGAGGCTTGAGCGACGTCCGCTGCCGGCATCACCGAAAACGATCGGAGCCATCGAAAACATTCGTTGGACTGATAGGGGGCGCGGCGGCATCGTCCCGCCGCTTCCCGCATTCCCTCCAACCTCCAGCCCGACCGCGCGCCGGCAGCGCGCAACCGACACCTGTTGCCTGACGATCAGGAGACGACCGATGACCATGATCAGAACCACCGCCTCCCGGCCCCGTTCCGGTTCCGCGTCCGCCTTCGCGGCGGCCCGCCAGGTGGCCCGCGCCCTGGTGGCGGCATGGACGGCTCTCGTGAACCGTCGCCAGGTCCGGCGGCTGTCCGAACTGGACGACTATCTCCTCGCCGACATCGGCCTCTCGCGGGCGGACGTCGAGGACGCGGCGTCGCTGCCGATCTACGAGGACCCGACGGCGCGGTTGGCGCTGGCGGCCCGCTTCGACGCGGGTCCGACGATGCATCCGCGCGGCCGGGGGAGGCCGGGCGGGTGAGCGCCCCGGCGCTCGCCCCGCTCGCGCTCGCCGACTGCGCCAACGACGTCTGCCCCTGGACGGGGCGCCCGGTCTCGCCGGACGCCCTCGCCCTCTACCGGGGCCACGTCGTCGGCTTCGCCGACCGCGCCTCCCGCGACCGGTTCCTCGCCGCCATCGTGGCGCTGGAAACGGCGATCCGGCCCGCGCCCACGGCGCTGGCCGCCTGAGGCTTCCGACCCGCGGGGAACCCGCGGGTCGGCCCGCCGCCGGCCGGCGGGTTCCCGCTCACTCCGCGCCGCGATCCCTGGCCCGGAAGCCCTCGAGGATCTGCTCGAAGGCCTTGCGGTTCTGCTCGCCGAGGTCGACCCCCGCCTCGAACATCTTGCCGAAGGCCTCCATGCCCTCCGGCCAGTCCGGGGCGCCCTCGGGCTTGGGGACGGGCTTTCCCTCGGCATAGCCGCGCAGGAAGGCCGACATCGCCTCGCGCCAGGGGGCGGCCATCGCCGCCAGCGGCTCGTCCGCCGGGTCGATGCCGCTCCACGACTTCAGCGCCTCCCGCATCGGCGTGCCCTCCATCGCCTTGCCGAGGCCGCCGAGGAGGGTGGCGGCGAGCGAGGGCATCACCTTGGAGATCACGTCGGAACCGACGCCGCTGATCGCCGCCGCCTGGTCGGCGACCACCCGCGCGGCGTCCTTCGAGCCGAACATCCGCTCCAGCGCCATCCGCCCGGCCTCGGTCGCCGCCGGCGACACCGCCGCCCGGGCGTCCTCGAAGGCGGCGCCGAAGGTCTTGGGGTCAATGAGGTCGTCGAGGGTCGCCGGGCCGGCGCGGTCGGCCATCGTGCGCATCAGCCCGATCTGGAACACCGGCAGCAGCGTGCGGTTGATCGCCTCGAGGTCGCTGCGCTTCAGCCCGTAGGCTGCGGCGATGTTGTCGAGGGCCTTGCCGCCCTGGGCCTGGTTCATCAGATCGGCGAAGGTGAACATCGTCGGGGCTCCCGGCTCGGGCTGTCCCCGATCATCCGCCCTCCGGGCGGCCCCGTCCACCCCGCCTCTCGTCCAGTCCGGTCACGCTCCCCGGACGGGGGAGCCCGGGTCTCGCTGGCGTCGCAGCGCCGCTCAGGCCGCCGGCATCATGGCGTAGTCGCCGAACACGCGGTCGACGTCGCCGCCCCACTCGCCGTGGAACTTGTCGAGCAGGAGCTCCGCCGGCGTCCGGCCGAGGGCCACCGTCTCCTCCAGTGGGGCGAGGTAGACGGTCTCGTCGAGGTCGTGGCGGTTGAGCCGGGCGCGCCGCTTCAGCCCCGCCCGCGACAGGTCGAGCAGGGCGCGGGCGAGGTCGAGCACCGTGCCGCCCCGGAAGCGGGTGGCGAGGGCGGTGGCCGGCACCCGGTCGCGCAGCGACTGGCGCTCCTCGTCGGTCCAGTCGGCGGTGAGGTCGAGGCAGGCGGCGAGCGAGTCGTCGTCGTAGAGGAGGCCGACCCAGAAGGCCGGAAGGGCGAGGATCCGGCGGGTCGGCCCCGAATCGGCCCCGCGCATCTCCAGGAAGCGCTTCAGCCGCACCTCGGGGAACAGGGTGGAGAGGTGGTTGTCCCAGTCGCCCCGCGTCGGCATGCCGTCCGGCACCCGGTCCTTCAGCGCGCCGGCCATGTACTGGCGGAAGGTCACGTCGGTCGCCGGAAAGTAGGTGTCGCCGCGCTTGACGAAGTACATCGGCACGTCGAGCGCCCATTCCACGTAGGTCTCGAAGCCGTAGCCCTCGCTGAACACGAAGGGGATCATGCCGGCGCGGGCGTTGTCGGTGTCGCGCCAGATCTCGGAGCGCTCGGACAGGCGCCCCGTCGGCCGGCCGTCGAGCAGCGGCGAGTTGGCGAAGAGGGCGGTGGCGACCGGCTGCAGCGCCACCGAGGCGCGCATCTTGCGCACCATGTCGGCCTCGTCGGAGTAGTCGAGGTTCACCTGCACGGTCGCGGTCCGGTACATCATGTCGAGGCCGCGGCTGCCGACCTTCGGCATGTAGTCGGTCATGATCGCATAGCGCGACTTCGGCATCACCGGCGTCTCGGCGAGCGACCACCTGGGGCTGATGCCGAGGCTCAGGAACTCGATGCCGAGCGGCTCGGCGATCTCGCGCACCTGCGCCATGTGGGCGTGGGTCTCGGCGCAGGTCTCGTGCAGCGTCTCCACCGGCGCGCCGGAAAGCTCGAACTGGCCGCCGGGCTCCAGGCTGATCGCGCCGCCGCCGGTCGGGTCGACGAGGCCGATCGGCAGGCCGCGGTCGACGATCGGCTCCCAGCCGAGCAGGCCCGCCATCCCCTCGAGCAACTGTCGCACGCCGCCGCGGCCCTCGTAGGGCACCGGACGATGGCTGGCGCGGCAGAAGCCGATCTTCTCGTGCTCGGTGCCGATCCGCCAGGCCTCCCGCGGCTTGCCTCCCTCGGCGAGGCGCTGCACCAGGTCCCGGACGGATGTGACCGGGGTGTCGTCGGAAGTGTCGCGCGCCATGGGTTCGTCCGGGATATCCGCGATTTGGAGCGGCACCCTAGCCGGGCCGCCTCGGCCAATCAATCGGAACCCTGCACGGCGCCGCGCGATCCGCCTCGGCGTGCGGCCGCCCGCTTGGCGTCCCGCGGCCGGCTCTGCTAGACGAAGGCCGGCAATCAGCGGAGCAGTCGATTCACATGCGCGTCCTCGTCGTAGACAACTACCCCGAGACCCGCCTCGGCCTCGTCGGCCGTGCGCTTGGCGAGGCGGGCGCCGTGGTCGACCTCCGGGTGATGCACGCCGGCGATCCGCTCCCCGAGGGGCACGCGGAGCACGACGCGCTGGTGGTGTTCGGCGGCGGCCAGAACGCGCTCGCCGACGACGAGCATCCCTATCTTCCGCACCTTGCCGGCCTCACCCGGGCCTTCGGCGAGGCGGACAAGGCGGTGCTCGGCATCTGCCTCGGCGCGCAGATCGTCGCCCGCGGCCATGGCGCCACCAACATTCTCGGCCGGCCGATCGAGTTCGGCTGGAAGAAGGTGACGCCGACGCCGGCGGCGGCCGACGACCCGGTGCTCGCGGCGCTGGGCGCCGGCGCGCCGCTGTTCCACTGGCACTTCGACACCTTCACCCTGCCGCCCGGCGCAGTGCACCTCGCCGCCTCCGAGCAGACCCCGCACCAGGCGTTCCGCGTTGGCCGCGCCGTCTACGGCATCCAGTTCCACTTCGAGGCCGACCGGGAGGTGGTGGAGAGCTGGTCGGCCGGCTTCGCCGGGCAGATCGCCGGGCACACCCCCGACTGGCCCGAGCGGCATCCGCGCGACGCCACCCTGCACGGGCCGCGGGCGGACAAGGTTGGCCTTGCCATCGCCCGCGCCTGGACGGGCCTCATCCGCCGGTGACGGGCCGCAGCGCGCCTCAGGCCCGCGCCATCGCCAGCTCGAGGTCGGTCAGCCGGTAGCCCTTCGACCGGTCCGCGAGCCGTGCGAGCAGCTCGGCGAGTTCATGTCGGGCGACGGCGAGGTAGTGCTCCTCCCGGTACCGTGCCCGGTCGATCGGGATCGTCACCTGGACCCGCACCACCCGGTCGATCGTCCGGAAGTCGACGAGCAGGTCGGCCTCGCCCGGCTCCGCGTCGTCGATGCGGCGGATTCCCGCCAGTTCGAACTGAAAGCTCGCATACATGGCCGCAGCCCCACGCGGATGAATTCATTTGCATGTTTACCAAAGGATTTTGTGCCGATCAACATAATCCGATACCGCATGGCCGCCGGTGCAGGCATGATCCGGGCAGCGCCGCGGATCCGGCCTCCCGGACGGGGCGGGATCCGGCGACGGCGAACTCGGCCGGCGCCCGCCGCGTTGACCGAAATCAAGGCCCCGGGGCAGGTGGACGGCCATTCTCCGGGCGAAGCTTCCGGGGCGCGCCCGCCCCGCGAGGAGGGAGAGTCCGAATGACAGAGAACCACCACCCGCTGACCCGCATCCGCCTCGAGCTCGCCCGCAGCCCGGAGTTCCCCTCCGGCTCCTCGCAGCACGGCTACGAGTTCGTCGCGCCGCTGGACGGCGAGGCCCGGCTCGACCCGTCGGCGTGGAAGAAGCTGAAGGAGCGCTGCCGCGTCCATCGCTTCTGGGGCAAGGGGGACGAGGACATCGGCCATGTCATCCACCGCCGCGGCAACTGGGTGTTCCACTACGACATCGACGGCGACGAGGACGACGAGGCCGGCTACAAGCTCGGCAGCCACAGCTTCAACCTCGGCGACTACGTCTCGATCCGCGACGAGGACGAGGAACTGCACACCTTCCGGGTGGTGCGCACCGAATCGGTCTGAGGCGGGCGGGCCGGCGCGAGGTCACGGGCGCCGGCCGGCGCCCCGGCGGTCGCCACCGACCTCGCGCTCGCTGCGGGCCGTCCCGCCCCTTGACCCGTCCACGGGATTCGTGGCCCCCTCCCGGGCATGACCGACATCGTCTCCAACGTCGCCGAATACACCGTCTCCGAGATCGCCTTCGCGCTGAAGCGGACCGTGGAGGACCAGTTCGGGCACGTGCGGGTGCGCGGCGAGATCTCCGGCTACCGCGGGCCGCACTCCTCCGGCCATGCCTATTTTACGCTGAAGGACGAGGGCGCGCGGCTCGAGGCGGTGATCTGGCGCGGCACCATGGGCCGGCTGAAGGTGCGTCCGGAGGAGGGGATGGAGGTCATCGCCACCGGCAAGCTCACCACCTTCCCGGGCGCCTCCAAGTACCAGATCGTCATCGACACGCTGGAGCCCGCCGGCATCGGCGCGCTGATGGCGATGGTGGAGGAGCGGCGCCGGCGCCTGGCGGCCGAGGGCCTGTTCGAGGAGGCCAGGAAGAAGCCGCTGCCGTTCCTGCCGCGCGTCATCGGCGTCGTCACCTCGCCGACCGGGGCGGTGATCCGCGACATCCTGCACCGCCTCGCCGACCGGTTCCCCGTGCATGTGGTGGTCTGGCCGGTGCGGGTGCAGGGCGAGACCTGCGGGGAGGAGGTTTCGGCGGCGATCCGCGGCTTCAACGCGCTCGCCCCCGGCGGCCCGGTGCCGCGGCCGGACGTGCTGATCGTCGCCCGCGGCGGCGGGTCGCTGGAGGACCTCTGGGGCTTCAACGACGAGGCGGTGGTGCGTGCCGCGGCGGAGAGCGCCATCCCGCTGATTTCCGCCGTCGGCCACGAGACCGACTGGACGCTGATCGACCACGCCGCCGACCGGCGCGCGCCGACGCCGACCGGCGCGGCCGAGATCGCCGTGCCGGTCCGGCGCGATCTGCTCGACCGGACCGACGACCTCGCCCGCCGCCTGCACGCCTGCGCCGAGCGGGGGATCGACGAGCGGCGGACGCGGCTCCTCGCCTGCTCGCGGGCGCTGCCGCGGCCGGCGGAGGTGCTCGCCCTGCCACGCCAGCGCTTCGACGGGGTGGCCGCCCGGCTCTCCAGCGCGCTCGGCGCCAACACCGCCGCCCACGCCCGCCGCTTCGACCGGATCGCCTCGCGCCTCTCCGTCGGCGGCCTCGTGCGCGCCAACCTGATGTGCCGCGAGCGCCTCGCCGGGCTCGACGCCCGGTCGGGCCGCGCCTTCTGCCGGGTGGTGGAGGGCCACCGCGCCCGGCTCGACCGGATCGCCCACGTGCTCGACGCCGTCAGCCACAAGGCGACGCTCGCCCGCGGCTTCGCCCTCGTCCGCGACGAGGCCGGGACCCCGGTCCGGGCCAGCGCCGACGTCGCGCCCGGCCAGCGGCTCTCGATCGAGTTCGCCGACGGCGCCACCCCCGTCACCGCCGACGGCACCGCCCCGCCGCGGCGGAAAGCCCCGAAGCCGCCGGCGGGGCAGGGGACGCTTTTCTGAAGGGCACGCAATCCCCCGCCGGGTGCCCCCCTCATCCGCCCTTCGGGCACCTTCTCCCCGGTGGGGAGAAGGATTTTCCCTTTTCCTCGGGCCTCTCACCAGTCCCCGATCGTCGCCTGGATCACCGCCAGGGCGGCGACGGCGGCGGTGTCGGCGCGCAGGATCCTGGGGCCGAGGGGGATGGGGGTGACGAAGGGGAGCGCGAGGAGGGTGCGGCGCTCCTCCTCCGAGAAGCCGCCCTCGGGGCCGATCAGCACGGCCAGCGGGCCGCGGCCGAGGGCCTTCAGTCGCTCCAGCGGGTTGGTGGCGTCCTCGGCCTCGTCGCAGAAGATCAGCCGCCGGCCGGGTTCCTCCGCGGCGAAGCGGGCGAGCACCCGGTCGAGCTTCTCCTCCGCCTCCACCGCCGGCACGTGGAGGACGCCGCACTGCTCCGCGGCCTCGACCACGTTGGCGCGCATGCGCTCGAGGTTCACCCGGCTCGCCTGGGTGTGGCGGGTGAGGACGGGCCGCATCCGGCCGACGCCCATCTCCACCGCCTTCTGCACCATGTAGTCGAGCCGGGCGTGCTTCAGCGGCGCGAACAGCCAGAGGAGGTCCGGGTCCGGCGGCTGCGGCCTCGTCATCGCGCCGACCGACAGCTCGGCGCCCTTGCGCGAGGCGCCGGCGACGGTGGCGCGGAACTCGCCGGAGGCGCCGTCGAAGACGAGCACCGCGGCGCCCTCGGAGAGGCGCAGCACGTTGACGAGGTAGTTCGCCTGCTCGCGGGTGAGCGACAGCCGGTCGCCCTCGGCGAGCGGCCCCGGGACGAACAGGCGGGGGGTGCGGAAATCGGAGTGCGCCATGGCGAGGGGATAGCACGGCGGACCCGGGCGGCGGGAGGGGGCCCCGGCCGCGGATCCGCGGCGCACGGCCGGCCGCCGACAACCGGTCAGCCCAGCGTCGGGTCCGCCTCCACCGCCTTCGCCAGGTCCAGCCGCACGTCCATGATCTCCGGGCTCTCCGGCTCCGGATGCGCCTCGAAGCCGAGGGCGAGGCACATCTCGATCATGGTGGTGTTCTCGCGCAGCACCTCGCCGCGGATCTCGCCGTAGCCCTCGCGCCGGGCGAAGCGGATGATGAGCCGCATCAGCTCCCAGCCGAGGCCCTTGCCCTTGAGGTCGGAGCGGACGGCGATGGCATATTCGCCGTGCTCGCGGTCGGCGTTGCCGTGCAGGCGCACCGCGCCGAGCATCTCCCCGCTCGCCGGGTCGATGGCGATGAAGGCCATGGCGCGGGCATAGTCGATCTGGGTCAGGCGGGCGATGAAGGCGTGGCCGAGCTCGCGCACGCGGGCGAAGAAGCGCAGCCGCATGTCCTCGTCGGTCATCCGCGCGAAGAAGGGCGGGTAGAGGCGCTCGTCCTCGGGCCGGATCGGGCGCACCAGCACCTCGTCCCCGTCGCGCAGGCGGATGGTCTGCTCCCACTCGCTCGGATAGGGACGGATGGCGAGGCGCGGATGGCCCTGCTTCGGCCCCGGCGCCGGCACCGCCAGCGCCGTCTCCGGATCGACCTGCACGCGGGCGTCGACGGTGACCACCCGCTCCGCGTCGGCGACCACCGGGTTGAGGTCGATCTCGCGGATGCGCGGCTCGTCGCTGACGAGCAGCGACAGCTTGACGAGCATCGTCGCCAGCCGCTCCCGGTCCACCGGCGGGCGGTCGCGGTAGCCGGCGATCTGGCGGGAGACGCGGGTGCGGGAGATGAGGTCGAGGGCGACGTTGACGTCGAGCGGCGGCAGCGCCAGCGCCTTGTCGTCGATGACCTCCACCGCCGTGCCGCCGCGGCCGAACACGACCACCGGGCCGAACACCGGGTCGTCGGCGACGCCGGCGATCAGCTCCACCGCCTTCGGCGCGATGATCATCGGATGCAGGGTGACGCCCTCGAGCCGGGCCTCGGGCCGGGCGGCGCGGGCGCGGTCGAGGATGCGCGCCGTCGCCTCCCGGACGGCCGCCGGCGAGGTCAGCTCCAGCTCGACGCCGCCGACGTCGGACTTGTGGACGATGTCGGGCGAGGCGATCTTCGCCACCACCGCCCGGTTCCGCTCGAACAGGGCGGCGGACCGGGCCTCCGCCTCCTCCGGGGTCGCCGCCGGCACCGCCGGCACGGCCTCGATGCCGTAGGCCGACAGGACGTCCGAGACCTCCGTCGCGGTGAGCCAGGAGCGGCCGTCGGCGATCGCCCGGTCGACCGCGGCGCGGGCGCGATCGCGGTCGGGCGCGAAGCCGGCGAGGAGGTCGGGCGGCGTCGCCGTCAGCGCCTCCTGCGCCTCGGCGTGGCGGACGAGCTGCATCAGGCCCTCGACCGCCCGGTCCGGCGTGTCGAGCACCGGCACCTTGGCCGCGGTGAAGACGCCCTCGGAGCCGTCGTCGAGGCCGAGCCAGCAGGCGATCACCGGCTTGCCGCGGTAGTGGGTGCGGCGGAACTCGGTGATCGCCTCGACGGAGGCCTCGGCCGCGGCCCTGGAGGAGGCGAGCGCCGTCGGGCAGTTCATCACCAGCACGGCGTCGTTCTCCTGGTCTGTGAGCAGCGCGGCGAGCGCGGCGCGGTAGCGCTCCGGCGGGGCGTCGCCGATGATGTCGACGGGATTGCCCCGGGACCAGGTCGGCGGCAGCGTCGCGTCGAGGGCGGCCATGGTTTCCTTCGAGACGTCGGCGAGCGTGCCGCCGAGGTCGCCCAGCCGGTCGGCGGCGAGCACGCCGGCGCCGCCGCCGTTGGTCAGCACGGCGATGCGCCGCCCGCCGATGCGGGGGACGAGGCTCAGCGTCTCGGCGGCGGCGAACAGCTCGCCGAGGTCGTTCACGCGCAGCACGCCGGCGCGGCGGAAGGCGGCGTCGTAGACCGCGTCGACGCCGGCCAGCGCGCCGGTGTGCGAGGCGGCGGCGCGGGCGCTGGCGGCGTGGCGGCCGGCCTTCACCACCACCACCGGCTTCATCCGGGCGGCGGCGCGGGCGGCGGACATGAAGGCGCGGGCGTCGCGCACGGCCTCGACGTAGAGGAGGATCGCGCGGGTGGAATAGTCGAGCGCGAAATGGTCGAGCAGTTCGGCGAAGCCTACGTCGAGGGCGTCGCCGATGGAGGCGAGGCCGGAGAAGCCCACCTCGTTGCGTTCCGCCCAGTCGAGCACCGAGGTGAGGATCGCGCCGGACTGCGAGATCAGCGCCACGTCGCCCTTGCGCGGCGCGCGCTGGGCGAAGGAGGCGTTCATGGTCGCCTGCGGGGAGATCACGCCGATGCAGTTGGGCCCGATCAGCCGCATGCCGTGGCGGTGCGCCGTCTCCACCGCCGCGGCGCCGAGCGAGCCGGGGCCGTGGCCGAGGCCGGCGGTGATGACGATCGCGGCGCGGGCGCCGGCGCTGCCGAGTTCGTCGATCACCCCCACCACCGCCGCCGGCGGCACCGAGATCACGCCGAGATCGGGCCGGCGCGGCAGGTCGCCGATCGAGCGGTGGAGGACCAGGCCGCCGATCTCGCCGCCCTTGGGGTTCACCAGCATCAGCCGGTCGCGCGCGCCCTCGAGGAGGTTCCGCGCCACGATCGCCCCCACCGCCCCCGGGCGGGTGGAGGCGCCGACGATGACGATGGACTCGGGATGGAAGAAGGCCTCGACGGACTCGGGCATGGACAGGGATCCTCGCGGGCTGGGCTCGACAGCGAGCCTAACGTCGTTCCGGGCGTAACGTATCCCCGCGGTTATGATCGACGCGTGTGTCCGCGCCTTGACGGCCCGGCGCCGGGGCGTCGGGTCGCGGTCTTCGCGGTCCGGGGAGCGCGACCGGCGTCAGTGCGCCATCACGGTCGGGACGATCATCGATTCCAGCATGTCGCGGGTGGCGCCGCCGATGATGAACTCGCGCAGGCGGCTGTGGCCGTAAGCGCCCATCACCAGGAAGTCTGCGTCGATCTCGCGCACATGGTCGTTGAGCGTGCCGGCGACGTCGGAGGTGCTGCGGTTCACCGAGTTGACCGACACGTCGAGGCCGTGGCGGGAGAGATAGGTCGCGACCTCCGCCCCCGGCTCGCCGTCATGGCCGCGCGGGGTGCCGACGATGGTCACCTCGACCGCCTCTGCCATCTCGAGCAGCGGCAGCGCCGCGTGGACGGCGCGCGCGGCGGTGGAGGAGCCGTCCCAGGCGACCACGGCGCGGCGAAACCGGAGGCCGTTGGTCCAGCCGTGGGGCACCACCATCAGCGGCACGCTGGCGTCGAAGAGGACAGCCTCGGTGATCGCCGCCCGCATCGGCTCGGGACGCTCGGGGTCCTCCTGGCCGATCAGCACCAGGTCGGAGAGGTGGGCCTGCGCCACAACCGGGGCGGTCGCGCCGGCGAGAACGGTCGAGGTGCGCGCCTCGGCGGAGACGCCGGCGGAGGTCGCCATCGCGGCGAAGCGCTCGGCGGCCTCCTTGGCCTGGCGCTGCGCCTCCTCCATCGCGCCGACGATGTAGTCGGCCGGGATCGGCGAGGCGAGGAAGCCCGGGGCGAGCGGCTCCATCGCCAGCGCGAGGCCGGTCACATGGGCGCCGGTGCGCCCGGCGATGTCCATCGCCACCATGGCGGCCGGCAGCGCCGGGTCGTAGAGGTCGACGATGGTGAATATGTCCCTGATGGCCATGGTGTTTTCCGTCCCCTGCCGCCGGATGGGCGCGGCGCCCCTGCGTCGAGGCCGCCACCGTGCCACGGTGAGCCGGGCGGCGGCCTTGAGGCGGATCAATGCCGTTGCGCGGCCTTCGCCTCGCGCCGGCGCGCGTGAAGGACCGGCTCGGTGTAGCCGTTCGGCTGCTCGCGTCCCTTGAAAACGAGGTCGAGCGCCGCCTGGAAGGCGACCGAGCCGTCGAAGTCCTCTGCCATGGGGCGGTAGCCCGGCTCGCCCTCGTTCTGGCCGTCGACCACCCGCGCCATCCGCTTCATGGTCTCCAACACCTGGCCGCGGCCGACAATCCCGTGGTGCAGCCAGTTGGCGATGTGCTGGGAGGAGATGCGCAGCGTCGCCCGGTCCTCCATCAGCGCGACGTCGTGGATGTCCGGCACCTTGGAGCAGCCGATGCCGAGGTCGACCCAGCGTACCACGTAGCCGAGGATGCCCTGGGCGTTGTTGTCGAGTTCGGCCGCCACGTCGTCCGGGCTCCAGTTGGTGTCGGCGGCGAGCGGGATGGCGAGGAGGTCCGAGCGCCTCGCCGGCGTCCGGCCGGCGATCGCCGCCTGCCGCGCGGCGACGTCGACGCGCAGGTAGTGCGTCGCGTGCAGCGTCGCCGCCGTCGGCGACGGCACCCAGGCGGTGCTCGCGCCGGACATCGGGTGGCCGATCTTCTCCGCCAGCATCGCCGCCATCCGGTCCGGGGCGGCCCACATGCCCTTGCCGATCTGCGCCCGGCCCGGCAGGCCGGCGGAGAGGCCGGCGTCGACGTTGCCGTCCTCATAGGCCTTGATCCAGGCGCTCGACTTCATCTCCGCCTTGCGCACCACGGCGCCGGCCTCCATCGAGGTGTGGATCTCGTCGCCGGTGCGGTCGAGGAAGCCGGTGTTGATGAAGGCCACCCGGTCGCGGGCGGCATGGATCGAGGCCTTGAGGTTGGCCGAGGTGCGCCTCTCCTCGTCCATGATACCCATCTTCAGCGTGTTCCGCGCCATGCCGAGGCCCTCCTCGATCGCGGCGAACAGCCGGTCGGCGAAGGCGACCTCCTCCGGCCCGTGCATCTTCGGCTTGACGATGTAGACCGACCCGGCGCGGCTGTTCGCCCGCCGTCCGCTGGGACCGACGTCGTGCAGCGCGATCATCGAGGTGACGAGGCCGTCGAGGATTCCCTCGGGGATCTCCCGGCCGTCGGCGTCCAGCACCGCGTCGGTCGTCATCAGGTGGCCGACGTTGCGCACCAGCATCAGGCTGCGGCCCTTCAGCACCAGTTCGGAGCCGTCCGGCGCGGTGAACACGCGGTCCTCTGCGAGGCGGCGGGTCATCGTCCGGCCGGCTTTCTCGAAGGTCTCCTCGAGGTCGCCCCGCATCAGGCCGAGCCAGTTGCGGTAGACGAGCACCTTGTCCTCCGCGTCCACCGCGGCGACGGAGTCCTCGCAGTCCATGATGGTGGAGACGGCGCTCTCCAGCACCACGTCGGAGATGCCGGCGGGGTCGGCCGCGCCGACCTGCGTCGCGCGGTCGATGCGGATCTCGGCATGGAGGCCGTGGATGCGCAGGAGCACGGAGGCGGGCGCCCTGGCCTCGCCGGTCCAGCCGGCGAAGAGCGAGGGATCGGCGAGCCCGGTCTCGCCGGCGCGGGAGGAGACGGCGAGGCGCCCGTCCTCGACGGCAAGGCCGCCGACCGCCGCCCAGCTGCCGGCCGCGAGCGGGGCGACGTCGTCGAGCAGCGCCTTGGCGGTCGCCACCACGGCCGCGCCGCGCGCCGGGTCGTAGCCCCGGGTCGAGCGTTCGCCCGGCACCGCGTCGGTGCCGTAAAGGGCGTCGTAGAGGCTGCCCCAGCGGGCGTTGGCGGCGTTGAGGGCATAGCGCGCGTTCATCACCGGCACGACCAGCTGCGGGCCGGCGAGGGTGGCGATCTCCGGGTCGACGTCGCGGGTGCCGATGGTGAAGTCGGCCGGCTCCGGCACGAGGTAGCCGATCTCCTCGAGGAACGCCTCGTAGGCCGCCTGGTCGACCGGCCGGCCCGGATGCGCGCGGTGCCAGCCGTCGATCTTCGCCTGCATCTCGTCGCGGACCTGGAGCAGCCGCCGGTTTTCGGGCGCGAAGTCGCGGACCAGCGCCGCAAGGCACGCCCAGAACCGGTCCGCCTCCACCCCCGTGCCGGGAAGCGCCTCCACCTCGATGAAGCGCTGGAACCCGGCGTCCACGGCCAGCCCGTCGATCTCGATCCGCTCGGTCATTCTCGTCCTCTTCACGCTCGCGCGTGCGCAGATGACACCGCCCGCGCGCCCTTGTCCACCCGCCGCCCGCCCTCGCGGACCGCCCCGGACCGGCGAGCGGACCCGCCGCCGGCGCGCCGGCGAACCGGCGGGCTGGCCGGGAGACACCGGGCGGCCGCCGGACCGGCGGTGCCCGGCATGCCCTCATTGCTTCCCCTTGTGAAAAGAACAGCCTTGAACCGGCTCGAGACCAAACTAGATGATCGTCAGTGGGTTCTAAGGTCCGGTGCCGGGAGGACCCGGATCGGGCAGGACCATCCCCGCGGTATCCCGGTGGCGGGCGGCGATCTTTGTGTCGGCGGCTGCGGGCGTGGCTTGGGCCGCGCCGGGGGCTCGGAGGCCGGGGGGCGCGGCGGCCGCGTGCGGGGTGACAGGGGGCCAGGGACATGAAGGGTGACGGAGTGGAGTCTCACGCCAGCCCCGGCCTGGTGCCGCCCGGCGACCCGCTTCCGTTCTTCGCCTCGCTCTGCGAGCACGTCTCCAGCGGCATCGCCATCTACAAGCCCGTGGAGGCCGGCGACGACTTCGTGTTCCTCGGCATCAACGCGGCGGCGGAGCGGATCGACCGCGTCACCCGGAGCGAGGTGGTCGGACGGAGGGTGGCGGAGGTTTTCCCCGGCGTCGTCGAGTTCGGCCTGCTCGAGGTGCTGGCGCGTGTCTCCCGGACCGGCGTTCCCGAGCGCCACCCGGTCCGCGAGTATCGCGACGGGCGGATCTCCGGCTGGCGCGAGAACCACGTCTTTCGCCTGCCCGGCGGCGAGGTGGTGGCGGTCTACGAAGACCGCACCACCGAGATGGAACTCGAGACGCGCTTCCGCCAGGTGGCCGAGAGGATCCGGGAGGTGTTCTGGCTGAGCACGCCGGACTTCCGGCGGGTGCTCTATCTCAATCCCGCCTTCGAGGCCCTGTGGGGGCGCTCGTTCCGGGACCTCGAAAGGTCGAGGACCTCGCTTGCCGACACGATGCATCCCGCCGATCGGGCGAAGGTCCGCCGGGATCTCGTCAGCAAGCTGCGTGGCGGCTTCGGAGACTCCCCGGTTCCCGAGTTTCGCATCCTGAGGCCCGATGGCGAGACCCGCTGGATTTCCGCGCGGGCCTTTCCCGTGCGCGACAGCGCCGGCGTGATCGTCCAGATCGCCGGAATCGCCGAGGACGTGACGGAACGCAGGCGGGTGGAGGAGGTCGCGAGGCGGCTCGAGGGCCGCTTCCGCGCCACCTTCGAGCAGGCGGCCGTCGGCATGGCCCATATCGGCCGGGACGGCCGCTTCCTGCGCATCAACCGCAAGCTTTGCGAGATCACCGGGTATTCCGCGGCCGACCTTTCGGCGCGAACCTTCCAGGACATCACCCACCCCGACGATCTCGATTCGGACGTGTCGCTCGCTCAACGCCTGTGGGCCGGGGATATCGACACCTACCGGATCGAGAAGCGCTACATCCGCCCGGACGGGTCGGCGGTCTGGGTCAACCTGACGGCGTCCGTCGCCCGGGACGAAGAGGGGCACCCCGACTACGGCATCGCGGTGTTGGAGGACATCTCGCTGCGCAAGGCGGCCGAGTCGCTGCTGGCGAACGAGCAACTGCTGCGAATGTCGCTGACCGCGGCCCATGCCGGCGCGTGGGAGCACGACTTCGCCACCGGCCGCTCCGTCTGGTCGCCGCAGACGCATGCCATCTTCGGCACCGATCCGTCCAGGCCGCCCCCGATGTTCGAGGATTGGCTGAGCACCTGCGTCCATCCCGAGGATCACCACCTGTTCCGCGACCTGGTGGCCCGGGAATTCGCCGGCGACGTGTCGATCGACTTCCGGTCCCCCGGGCCCGATGGCAGTATCCGCTGGCTCTCCACCTCCGGCCGGATCACCAGCGACGGGGATTGCCGGCCGCTCCGGGCCTTCGGCGTCGTGACCGACATCACGGCGCGCCGCCGGACGGAGGAGGCGCTGCGGGAAAGCGAGGCGCGGCTGCGGCTTGCCACAGAAGCGGGCGGCATCGGCGTCTGGGAATGGGACCTCGCCTCCGGGCGCGTGGTCTGGTCGGAAGCCCTGGCGCGCCGGCTCGGGATGCCGTCGACCGGTGTCGCCGAAGCGGTCGAGGCGCTGACCGCGGTGGTGCACCCGGAGGACCGCGCGGCCATTGCCTCCGGCCTTTCGAGGACGCTCCGGGGCGAAGGGGAATTCCGCGCCGAGTGCCGCGTGGTCCCTCCCGGAGGCAAGCCGTTCTGGGTGGAATTCCGCGCGGAACTGGTGCGGGACGGGGCCGGCCGTGCGCAGCGGATGATCGGCGTCGAGATGGACATCACCCCCCGCAAGGAGGCGGAGGCGAGGCAGGCGCTGATTGCTGCGGAACTGCGGCACCGGGTGAAGAACCTTCTCGCCACCGTGCAGGCGACCATGCGCCACACGATCCGCCATTCCGGTTCGCTCGAGCAGTTCGACGAGGCCTTCTCGGGGCGCCTCGACGCCATCGGCCGCGGCGTCGACCTGCTCCTGGAGAGCGGCTGGAGGACGGTCGAGATCTCCCGGGTGATCGGCCGAACGCTGGAGAGCTTCGGCCCGAGGCACCGGGTGATGGTGCACGGCCCGGACGTGCCGCTCTCCGCCATGAAGGCGCAGACGCTGACCCTCGTGCTGCACGAACTGGCGACCAACGCCACCAAGTACGGGGCGCTGTCCACGCCCGACGGCCTGGTGGAGGTCGATTGCAGCGTGTCCGGGGCCGACCCCGTGCTTCTGATCCGCTGGACCGAGCGCGGCGGGCCACCGGCGAAGTCCCCGCGCCGGCAGGGGTTCGGATCCAAGCTGATCAACCAGAGCGTCCGCCACGCCCTCGACGGCAAGGTCGCCTTCCGATATGGCCCCGACGGCCTCGAAGCGGAATTCCGCATCCCGCTGGCGCAGGACCACATGTCGGCCGGTGGGGGCGATTGAGTCCTTCGGACGGTGCATCCCCCCAGGGGCGGGCGCGGATGCCGCAGCGCCGGCCGGGGCCGGCGCGGATGCCGCAGCGCCGGCCGGGGCTGCCGCGCCGTCGACCGGAGCCACACGGCTCACTTTCCCATCATTAACGAAATAAATTGCAGAAACGAGGTTTCTTGCATTTTGCGGGAACCCGGGTTATCCCGGAACCGTTGATCGGATCGCCACACGGCCGCCCGCCCGATGCGGCGCGGCGACGGCCACGGGCCGCGAGGGAGCAAGAGCCATGACGTCGCTACTGGACCAGCTCAGGGACATGACCATCGTCGTCGCCGACACCGGCGACATCGACGCGATCCGCCGGTTCCGCCCGGTCGACTGCACGACCAACCCGACGCTCGTCCTCAAGGCTGTCGGCCTGCCGGCCTACGAGGGGCTGCTCTCCGACGCGGTCGCCTGGGGCGCGTCAAAGGCCGGCGACCAGGACGCGGTCGTGCGAGCCGTCGCCGACCGGCTCGCCGTCGCGATCGGCGCCGAACTCGCCCGCATGGTGCCGGGGCGCGTCTCCACCGAGGTGGACGCGGACCTCTCCTTCGACACCGCCGGCAGCGTCGAGAAGGCGCGGTCGATCATCGCCGCCTACGAGGAGGCGGGGGTCGGCCGCGAGAAGGTGCTGATCAAGCTCGCCGGCACCTTCGAGGGCATCCGCGCGTCGGAAATCCTCCAGAAGGAGGGGATCGACACCAACATGACGTTGATCTTCGACATCGTGCAGGCGGCCGCCTGCGCGGAGGCGAAGTCCTTCCTCATCTCGCCCTTCGTCGGCCGCATCCTCGACTGGCACGTCAAGGCCGAGGGCCGCGCCTTCGAGCCGGAGGAGGATCCGGGCGTCCTCTCCGTCCGCGGCATCTACGACTACTACAAGGCCTACGGCATCGGCACGGTGGTGATGGCCGCCTCCTTCCGCTCCACCGGCGAGGTGCTGGCGCTCGCCGGCTGCGACCGGATGACGGTGTCGCCGGCGCTGCTGGAAAAGCTCGACGCGGAGACCGGCACGCTGAAGCGCCGGCTCGATCCCGGCGCCCCGCGCGGCGTTCCCGACCGCATCGCCACCGACGAGCGCTCCTTCCGCTGGGCGATGAACGAGAACGCCATGGCCACCGAGAAGCTCGCCGAGGGCATCCGCCAGTTCGCCAAGGACCTCGGCGAGTTGCGCCGGCTGGTGCGGGGCCGGCTTCGCATGGCCGCCTGATCGACCCGACGACACGCGCGGGCGGCGGCCGGCCGCCGCCCCCCCCCCCCCCCCCCCCCCGGGACCCAAACCCCCCCCGATGCCCCGCCCGCGCCGCAGCGAAGAGATGATCGTGCAGGTCGCCCGCATGCGCTACGAGCAGCGCCTGCCGCAGACCGAGATCGCCCGCGCGCTCGAAGTCTCCGAGGCGACCGTCAGCCGCTGTCTCAAGACCGCGCTCGACCTCGGCTTCGTCGAGATCCAGGTGGCGCCCAAGGCCTTCCGCGACGTCGTCGCCGAGCGCCGGCTGAAGCTGCACCTCGGCCTCAAGCTGGCGGTGGTCGTGGAGGACCGCCCGAACCCGGCGCAGACCATCGACACCCTCGGCAAGGCGTTCGCCCGGGTGCTCGAGGACATGATCAAGCCGGGCGACGTGCTCGGGGTCTCCGACGGCGCCACCACCGCGGCGATCGCGGCGGCGGCGCGGCGCGCCCCGACCACCGACATCGACGTCGTCTCGCGGGTCGGCGGCCTCGGCGCGCCGGAGCAGTTCAGCCATTCCAGCGAGGTCTGCCGGCGCCTCGCCGGGGGGCTCGGGGCGCGCGCCTGGCAGCTTCCGGTGCCGGCGATCGTCGACGACGACAATGCCGCGCGGATGCTGCACGACACCGGCACCATCCGCGCCGTCTTCGCGCTGATGCGGCGGATGACCATCGCGGTGGTGGGCGTCGGCACCATCTCGCCGGACGCCACCATCTTCCGCGAGGGCTTCATCGACCACGCCTTCATGCAGGAGATCCGCCAGCGCGGGGCGGTCGGCACCATCTGCGCCCGCTTCTTCGGACCCGGCGGCCGCCCGGTCGGGACCGGCTTCGACGACCGGACCATGTCGATCAGCATCGACGAGCTGATGCAGGCGCCGATGCGGATCGCCGCCGCGATCTCGCCGGAGAAGGCCGAGGCGATCCGCGCCGCCGTCGACGGCGGCCTGATCAACGCCGTCGCGACGGACACCTCGACCGCCCGCGCCCTGATGGCCCACCCCCGCATGGACGCGGCGGGGTGATCCGGCCCGGGCGGCTCCCCGCCGGGCCGGCGCCGCGGGGCCGGTCGGGCGGGCATTGGCTCCGGATTCGATCACAATGTTGATCACAAATCGTTCAACGTTCATCCTGGGTGAACACAGATTCAACCCGGGAGGTGATTTCTGACGAGGGCGGATCGGGGTATCGCCTTGGGGGAGGGCCGGCGCCGCCGGCTCGTTGCATCCGAGGAGATCCGACCCATGACCCCTATCCAGGCCCCTGCGCTGCTCGCCGCCCGCGTGCTCCTGTCGCTCATCTTCATCGTCTCCGGTGTCCAGAAGATCACCGGCTACGAGGGGACGGCCGGCTACATGGAGATGATGGGCGTCCCGTCGATCCTGCTGCCACTCGCCATCCTCGTCGAGGTGGGCGCCGGCCTCGCGGTGCTCGTCGGCTGGCAGACCCGGGTCGCCGCCCTCCTGCTCGCCGGCTTCTCTGTGATCTCCGGCTATCTGTTCCACTTCGCCGCGATCAACGGCGCCGACCCGATGGCGGACATGACCCAGCAGATCATGTTCATGAAGAACGTCACCATCGCCGGCGGCTTCCTGGCCCTGATCGCCACCGGCCCCGGCGCCTGGTCGCTCGACGCCCGCCGCACCCTGCAGCTCGCCACCGCCTGACGCCCGCCCCGATCGGACCGGCGGCGGCCGGGCCGGGAGACCGGGTCTCCCGCCCGCGGGCCGCCGCCGCTCCGAGCCGTGTCCGCCCCGGGTGGGCGGGTGCGCCGCGGCACTGCGCCCGGGAAAACGGACCGGCGATGACGGCGGCGCCGGGCGCGAGGCCCCGGGGCACCAGGGGAACCCGGCGGCACACAACTTTGCCCCGCGACCGTCATCCCGGCGAAAGCCGGGATCCATTGCCGGGCTAATGCCCTGGATCCGATGCCTTTCTGGACCCCGGCTTTCGCCGGGGTGACGGTGAGGCAAGGGGCGGGCGACGGATCGCCGGGTCGTTTGCGGCGGCGCCTGGCCGCCGCCGGCCCGCCGCCTACCTCTTCGCCTTCACCGCGCCCTTGGGCAGCCGCTTGACGCCCTTCAGCACCACGGCGAACTCCGGCTTGCCGTCGCCGTTGCGGTCGACCTCGAGGCGGGAGCCCTTGCGGCGGAAGCGGACGTCGGCGGCCCGGGCGAAGGCGGAG
>JAWLBM010000054.1:0-27885 GCA_041687675.1 Pleomorphomonas sp.
GGCGGGGATCGTGACCGACTTTCGGTCTCGAAGACCAGGGATCCAGCGATCTCCCGCCCGCCAACACCTTCGCACAGAATCGACACACAGGGATCCAGGACCCCCAACGCATTGACGTCGCGATGTTTTCTGGATCCCGGCTTTCGCCGGGATGACGTTCGTGGGGCATTCGTCGGGATGACGCTCGTGGGAGGTTGACCGCCCGACGCCTCATGGCAGTCACATCAGCTTCAGTCCCTTCAGGCTCGCGTGGCCGTCGCGGCCGATGATGATGTGGTCGTGCACGGTGATGCCGAGCGGCGCCGCCACGTCGACGATCTGCTTGGTCATCGTCACGTCCGCCCGCGAGGGGGTGGGGTCGCCGGAGGGGTGGTTGTGGACGAGGATTACCGCGGTGGCCGAGAGCTCGAGCGCCCGGCGCACCACCTCGCGCGGGTAGACCGGAGTGTGGTCGACGGTGCCGGTCTGCTGCACCTCGTCGGCGATGACGGCGTTCTTGCGGTCGAGGAAGAGGATGCGGAACTGCTCGCGCTCCTCGAAGGCCATGGCGGTGCGGCAGTAGTCGATGACCGCGGTCCAGGAGGAGAGCACCGGCCGCTTCATCACCTGGCCGCGGGCGAGGCGCAGGCTCGCCGTCATCACCACCTTGAGGTCGACGGCCACGTTCTCCGACACGC
Organism: Pleomorphomonas sp.; assembly: GCA_041687675.1. Taxonomy (GTDB): domain Bacteria; phylum Pseudomonadota; class Alphaproteobacteria; order Rhizobiales; family Pleomorphomonadaceae; genus JAWLBM01. The sequence goes on from JAWLBM010000054.1 coordinate 678, forward strand.
CCGGCACGCTGCGCAGGCGCTGCTCGGAGGCGCCGAGCACCTCGGCGAGGCTGCCGAACCGGGCGAGCAGCGCCTTGGCGAGCGGCTTGGTGTCCCGCCGCGGGATCGAGCGGAACAGCAGGAGCTCGAGGATCTCGTAGTCGGCGAGGGCGTCGGGCGCCTCGCGGAAGCGGGCGCGCAGGCGCTCGCGGTGGCCGTGGAAGTGGGGTGTCCCCGCGCTGCCGTCCTCCAAGCCGTCCATGCGTCCCGCCGCCTCCCGCGCCCCGATCGGCGCGAGATTAGCAGAATCGACAATGAAGGCGAGAGTGTCGAGCCCGTTCAGCCGACGGTCAGCGGCGGCTTGTCGAGCCCGGCCGGCGACAGCGTGAAGACGTCGACGCCGGTGTCGGTGACGCCCACCGCGTGCTCGAACTGGGCCGACAGCGAGCGGTCGCGGGTGACCGCGGTCCAGCCGTCGGAGAGCACCTTCACGTGGGGACGGCCGAGGTTCACCATCGGCTCGATGGTGAAGATCATGCCCGGCTTCAGCACCACCGCCTCCTCCCGGCGGACGTAGTGCAGTATGTTCGGCGCGTCGTGGAACAGGCGGCCGACGCCGTGCCCGCAGAAATCGCGCACCACCGAGCAGCGCTCGGCCTCGACGTAGCGCTGGATCGCCTCGCCAATGTCGGCCGTGGTCGCGCCCGGCCGGACGGCGGCGACGCCGCGCATCAGCGCCTCGTAGGTCACGTCGATCAGCCGCTCGGCCGCCCGCTTCACCGTGCCGACGCCGTACATGCGGCTCGAATCGCCGTGCCAGCCGTCGAGGATGAAGGTGACGTCGATGTTGACGATGTCGCCGTCCCGCAGCGGCTTGGCGTCGGGGATGCCGTGGCAGACCACGTGGTTCACGGAGGTGCAGGACGACTTGGTGTAGCCGCGGTAGTTGAGCGTCGCCGGCACCGCGCCATGGTCGCGGCCGAACTCGTAGACGAAGCGGTCGATCTCGTCGGTGGTGACGCCCGGCGCCACCATCGGGACGAGTTCGTCGAGGCAGCGGGCGGTGAGCTGCGAGGCGCGGCGCATCCCCTCGAAGTCCTCGGGGGTGTAGAGGCGGATGTCGCCGGTGTTGCGCAGCGGCGCCACGGCAGCGTCGACATAGGTGATCATGCGGTGTCCGGATCTCGAAGAGTGGCGGGCCCGGCCGACCGGGGCCGGCAGCGTTTGCTCATATATAGTCGTCTTTTGCGCGGTCCGCACCCCCTGCGGGGATCGCCGGGCCGCGGATCGCCGCGACAGGGCGGGATCCGGGCGCGCCGGCCGGCCGGACCGCGCCGATCCGCGCCTCTGCTTCCATTTACAATCCCCGGCCCATCCCCTATCCTCCGCCCCCATGACGACCCTGCGGACCTCCCTCGGCTGGTGGTGGTGGCGCGCTCGCTGAGCGGCCTCCTTTCGCATGGACGTGTGACAGGATCTTCAAAGGCTGCTCGGGGACCCCGGAGCGGCCTTTTTCGTGTCCGCACGAAGGCCCCCGGGACCCCGGCGGGAACGGGGCTTCGACCATGGCGAGGGTGCTTCAGATGGTGGACGGGACCACGGGGTTCAGGACGGCGGGCGGCGTCGAGGTGACGCGGACGCCGCGGGCGGTGCCCTACCAGGGCGCGGCGCTCGGCTATGTCGACATGCTGGACGACCGCCGCGGCGCGGTGCTCTCGTCGAACTACGAGTACCCGGGCCGCTACGCCCGCTGGGACATCGCCTTCGTCGACCCGCCGCTGGCGATGACCGCGCGCGGCCGCAGCGTCACCGTCGAGGCGCTGAACGCGCGCGGCCGGGTGCTGCTGCCGGCCTTCGCCGCGGCGATCTCGGCCGGCGAGGACCTCGAGGCCTTCGAAGCGGACGAGGGGCGGATCGCCTGCCGGGTGAAGCGGCCCGAGGGGCGCTTCGCCGAGGAGGAGCGCTCGCGCCAGCCCTCGGTCTTCTCGCTGATCCGCCGGGTGATTGCCGCCTTCCGTACCGAGGAGGACGGCAACCTCGGCCTCTGGGGCGCCTTCGGCTACGACCTCGCCTTCCAGTTCGAGCCGATCGACCTGAAGCTCGAGCGCGCGGAGAGCCAGCGCGACCTCGTCCTCTACTTCCCGGACGAAATCCTGATCGTCGACCACTACCGCGCCGCCGCGACGGTCTACGCCTACGACTTCACGGTCGACGGCCGGTCCACCGCGGGCCTGCCGCGCGAGGGCGAGCGGCGGCCGTTCCGCGCCTCGACCCGTGTCCCCGGCCGCGGCGACCACGAGCCGGGCGAATACGCCGCCTCGGTCGGCAAGGCGGTGGAATACTTCAGGCGCGGCGACCTCTTCGAGGTGGTGCCGGGCCAGACCTTCTACGAGCCCCCGACGGCGCCGCCGTCGGCGATCTCGCGGCGGCTGCAGGAGATCAACCCCTCGCCCTACGGCTTCATCTTCAACCTCGGCGAGGACGAGTATCTCGTCGGCGCGTCGCCGGAGATGTTCGTCCGGGTGACCAACGGCCGGCGGGTCGAGACCTGCCCGATCTCCGGCACGATCCGCCGCGGCCGCAACGCCATCGAGGACGAGGCGCAGATCCGGGCGCTGCTCAACTCCAAGAAGGACGAGGCCGAGCTCACCATGTGCTCCGACGTCGACCGCAACGACAAGAGCCGCATTTGCGAGCCGGGCTCGGTGCGCGTCATCGGCCGGCGGCAGATCGAGATGTACTCGCGCCTCATCCACACGGTCGACCACATCGAGGGCCGGCTGCGGCCGGGCATGGACGGCCTCGACGCCTTCCTCTCCCACGCCTGGGCGGTGACGGTCACCGGCGCGCCGAAGCGCTGGGCGATGCAGTTCATCGAGGAGAACGAGAAGAGCCCGCGCGCCTGGTACGGCGGCGCCGTCGGCGCGGTGCTGATGAACGGCGACGTCAACACGGGCCTGACGCTGCGCACCATCCGCATCAAGGACGGCCTCTGCGAGATCCGCGCCGGGGCTACGCTGCTCTACGATTCCATCCCCGAGGAGGAGGAGCGCGAGACCGAGCTCAAGGCCTCCGCGATGATCGCGGCCATCCGCGAGGCGGGGAAGGTCTCCGCCGCCGCGGCGGCGGGCGCGCTCGACCTGCCGGGGGCGGGGCTCAAGGTGCTGCTGGTCGACCACGAGGACAGCTTCGTCCACACCCTCGCCAACTATGTGCGCCAGACCGGCGCCGAGGTGGTGACTGTGCGCGCCTCCAGGGGCGTCGGCTTCGATACGGCGGAGCTCGACCGGCTGAAGCCGGACCTCGTGATGATGTCGCCCGGCCCCGGCAACCCGTCGGACTTCCGCTGCGCCGACACCATCGCCGCCGCCCGGGCCCGCGGGCTGCCGCTGTTCGGCGTCTGCCTCGGGCTGCAGGCGATGGCGGAGGCGACCGGCGCCCGGCTGTCGCAGCTCGACGTGCCGGTGCACGGAAAGCCGTCGGAGATCGCGGTGGAGCCGGGCTCGGCGCTGTTCGAGGGCCTGCCGGAGCGGCTGATCGTCGGGCGCTACCATTCGCTGCACGCCGTGCCGGAGAGCCTCGCCAGGGGCTTCCGGGTGACGGCCCGGACGGAGGACGGCGTGGTGATGGCGATCGAGCACGAGCGCGAGCCGATGGCGGCGGTGCAGTTCCACCCGGAGAGCATCATGTCGATGGGCGACGACTGCGGCCACAGGATCATCGAGAACGCGCTGAAGGCGCTGGTGGCCGACCGCCGCGGACGGATCAGCGCCTGACCGGGCGGGCGGGGGCGGCCCCGGTGCCGCCCGTCCGCCGCGGCCTGCGCCGAACAGGGCTCCGAATCCAAGTTGGTGGGGTAGGAGGCCGACGAGGCTTGCGAGGGTGTCTTCGGACCATCGCCACCCCCGCCCGCCGCTGCCGTCGGGCGACACCGGAGGCCGGGGAGCCTTCCTTCTCCCCCTTGGGGGAGCTTTCCTTCTCCCCCTTGGGGGAGAAGGTGCCCCGAAGGGGCGGATGAGGGGGGAGAACCCCTCCAGCCGGGCGAACCCGCCGGCCGCGCGCCCCTCATCCGCCGGCATTCGCCGGCACCTTCTCCCCGGGAGGGGAGAAGGGGAGCGTGCCCCGCCCGCCGCGCCAGTCTTCTGCCGTCGGGCGACACCGGTGGCCGGGGAGCATTCCTTCGCCGCACGTCCCGAGGGTCCTCGGTGCGCCCGAAAGCTCCGGAAGCACCCGAAGCCGGGACTTCGATCCACGGTCGTCCTCATCCATCCCGCTCATGCCGCGCCTGCGAATTATCTCGGCACACGGAATCAGCCAATCCGCAACCCGTCACCCTCAGTCACATGAGTTCGGAGCCCTGCTGCGCCGAACCGCACCGTTGCATCCGGGGCCGGCTTGGAGAAGGCTGTGCACCCCAAAGTCAACGGCAACGCCGGTCGAAGTCGCATGCCTCGCAGTCTCGTCCTCCTCCTCGCCCTTTTCCTCGCCGTCCTCGGCGGCGCCGCGCCACTCCGGGCGGAGGACCGGTTCGGCCTGATCGCGCCGGATCCCGGCCGCTCGTCGCGGCAGGTCGCGGGCAAGATCACCGGCTTCGACACGGTGACCTGGGCGCTGCCGGTCGCGGCCGGGCAGACGGTGGGCTTCTCCTTCGAGACGAATCACCCCGAGAGCGTGATGGACGTGTTCGGGCCGGACGGGCGCCGGCTGCACGAGGGCGCTGCGGACGGGACCACCTGGTCCGTCGTCGCCGCGGCGCCCGGCCAGTACGCCGCCCGGCTGCTCCTTGGCGACCGCGCCGCCCGCCGCGGCGAGACGGTGACCTACCGGCTCACGGCGACCCTCACCGGCGAGCCCGTGGAGGGGGCGGCCGGAGTCGCCGCGGACGCCGCACCCCCCGCCGGCGCGGACGGGGCGGAAGCCGGAGCGGCCGCGCCCGGGGCGCCGGCGCCGTCCGCCGCGGCGGACCCGGCGGCGCCCGCTGCTGCTCCAACCGCGGTCAACCCCGCCGCAACCGACCCCGCCGCAACCGACCCCGCCGCGGCCGACCCCGCCGCGGCCGGGGCCGGATCCACCCCGCCGGCCGAGGCGCCGGCCGAGCCGGATCCGGAGGTCGAGGCGCTGGCCAGGTCGGTCGCCCCCGGCGCCGACTTCATGCCGCCGGCCCGCTTCTGGGCGGTCACCGGCGTGCCGCCCGGCGGCGTGCTGCCGGTGCTCGAGAGCCCGGGAAAGGAGGCGACGCGGATCGGCGAACTGGCGCATGACGCGGTCGGCCTCGAGAACCGCGGCTGCCGGATGGTGTCCGCCGCGCGCTGGTGCCGGGTGGAACTCGCGGGCAAGCGGGTGGGCTGGGTTGCAGGCCGCTACCTGCGCGAGACCAGCCGCGAGAAAGGCGACGCCGAGGAGGACGAGACGCGCCCTGGCGGAGCCCGCCCGCTGGAGACCATCGCCGGCGTCGTCAGATGCGCCCAGGGCCCGGGCCTCGTGCTCGACAAGGTCTGCGAGGCCCGTGTGCAGCGGGCCGGCCCGGGCCTGGCGGTCGTCCACGCCACCTTGCCGGACGGCACGGTGCGCGCCGTCAACTTCGCCGGCGACCGGGTCTTCACGCCGAACCCGGGGCTGGTCCTGGAGTGGCAGTTCAAGGGGACGAGCTACGAGATCGTGATCAACGGCAGCGAGAAGTTCGTCATCCCCGCCGCGGTGATCGGCGGCGGGTGACCCTTGGGGGAGGGCGGCGCGAGCCCCGGGTCCGCCGCTCCGGGACGCCTCCCCCCGGTGGGGAGAAGGCGTCCCTGGTCGGTCCTCCCCGGCGCTCAGGCGGCTTCCGGCGCCGTCTGGCGGGCGACGATGTCGTCCGCGATGCGGCCGGTCAGTTCCTGCAGGTGGTCGAAGCGGCGGCGGAAGGTGGCGACGCCCTGGGTCGCGGAGCGGAACTCCACGATGATGTCGCCCACCTCCGCGGCCGGGATCAGCGCCTCGACGACGTCCCAGCCGCTCCAGCCGGGCCGGGCGTCATAGCCGAGGAGTTGCCCGCGCCGGGCCGACAGGATCGCGTTGATCCGGGCGGTGGTGTCGGAGGGGCAACAGACCTCGATCCTGTCGATCGGCTCGAGCAGCACCGGCCTGCAGGCCGGCAGCCCCTCGCGGATGGCGATGCGGCCGGCGGTCTGGAACGCCTGGTCGGAGCTGTCGACCGAGTGGTAGGAGCCGTCCGTCAGCGTCACCGTGACGTCCACCACCTCGAAGCCGAGCGGGCCTTTCTTCAGCGCGTCGCGCACGCCGGCCTCGACGCCGGGGATGTACTGGCGCGGGACCACCCCGCCGGTGATGCGGTCGACGAAGCTGATGCCTGCCCCGCGCGGCGCCGGCTCGATCTCCACCAGCACGTCGCCGAACTGGCCGTGGCCGCCGGACTGCTTCTTGTGGCGGCCGCGCTGGACGGTCTTGCCGCGGATGGTCTCCTTGTAGGCGACGCTGGCGGGGCGACGGGCGAGGTCGAGGCCGAAGCGGCCGGCGAGCTTCTCGCCGAGCACCCTGAGGTGCATCTCGCCCTGGCCGGCAAGAAGGGTCTCGCCGCTCTCCTGCGACTGCTCGACGACGAGGCCCGGGTCCTCCTCCGCCGCCTTGGCGAGGGCGGCCGAGAGCTTCGCCTCGTCCTTGCGGTCGTTGGCGCGGATCGCGATCACCATCACCGATTCGGCGACGTCGAGGGTCACCAGTTGCGGCGCAGGCTCGCGGCCGCCGGAGAGCGTGTCGCCGGTGCGGGCGTGGTCGAGCTTGCCGAGCGCCACCGTGTCCCCAGCCCCCGCCCGGTCGGCGCGGCTGGTCTTCTGGCCCATGACCTTCGACAGGCCGGAGACCTTCTCCTGTCGCCCGTCCGGAAGGGTCAGCAGCATGCCGTCCGAGACCTCGCCGGCGAGGACGCGGACGAGCGACAGCTTGCCGCCGTGGTTGGCGTGGATGGTCTTGAGCACCTGCACCACGGTCTCGCCGCCGCCCTCGAGCCCGAGGCGGGCCCGCACGTCCTCGATCCCGGGCGCCTCGTGGCGCAGCGCCTTCAGAAGGCGCAGGATGCCGTTGCCGTTGGCGGCGGAGCCGAATAGCACGGGGCAGATCAGGCCCTTGCGGAACTCGTCGACGAGGTCGTGGAACACCTGGTCGCGCGGCGGCTCGATGTCGCCGAGCAGTTCCTCCATCAGTTCGTCGTCGTGGTCGGCGAGGCGCTCCAGCATGGCGAAGCGGGCCTCCACCTCGCGGGCGCGGTCCTCCCCGGACATCTCGATCAGTTCGCTCGGCGCATGCTCGCGGTAGCCGTAGGCGCGCTCCAGCGCGAGGTCGATGAAGCCTCTTGCGACGCCGTCCTTCCAGATCGGGATCTGCCGCAGCACCAGCGGCAGCGTCGACGCCGGCTGCAGCATCTCGAGGGTCTCGCGCACGCCCGTGTCGGCCCGGTCGATCTTGTTGAGAAACAGGAAATGCGGCACGCGGCCGTCGGCGAGGCGCTTCAGGATCACCTGCAGCGCCGGCACCTTGCGCGGGTCGGCCTCGCAGACCACCACGGCGCAATCGACCGCCGCCAGCACGCCCTCCGCCTCGGCGGAGAACTCGTTGGATCCCGGGCAGTCGAGGAATGTGTAGGCATCGCCCATGAACTCGGCTTCGGCGACGTTGAGCTCCACGCTCATGGCGTGTGCGCGGGCCTCGGGGGAGCCGTCACCAACGCTGGAGCCGGCGGTGACGGACCCCGGCCGGTTGATCGCCCCCGTGCGGGCGAGGATCTCTTCGAGAAGGGTGGTCTTGCCGCTTCCGAACGGCCCGACCAGTGCGATGCAGCGGGCCCCGGCGCGGGGCCTCGGTCCTCTTCCGGCTTCGTCTCCCATGATCGTTCCTCCCGCCCTGACGGCAGTATCGGCCGGGCCGGTCGGGGGAGGATCGTGGGGCCGGTATGGCGGCCCGCGCGGGCGGCCCCCGACGGAGCCGGCCCGGACGCGTGGTGCCGCGTGTGTCGCCTCGCGATCGCCGGCCCGCGTCCGGTCGGACGAGCGGTCGCCGTCGCCGGCCGGGTCTCGCCTGGCGCGGGAGCCGCCGGCGGCGAGAACCATCATCCCCCGATGCCGGCCGCTTGTGAAGACGTCTCGTCGGATTCCCCCGGGCCGTGCCCGGGCGCAAGGACGCGGGCGAGGCTCCGGGCGGTCAGCGGCCCTGGCCGTCGAGGATGTGCTCGGGGAGGATCGGCAGGCTGCGGAAGCGGCGGCCGGTCGCGTTGTGGACGGCGCTGGCGATCGCCGGGGCGACGCCGCAGATGGCGACCTCGGCGAGACCCTTGGCGCCGAGCGGCGTCAGCACCGTGTCCTCGGACGGCACGAAGGCGACGTCGAGGTCGGGCGTGTCGGCCGCCACGGGGACGAGGTACTCGGCGAGGTTGGCGTTCATCACCTTGCCGAAGCGCGGATCCCACTCCGCCTGCTCGAGCAGCGCCATGCCGAGGCCGCCGACCATCCCCCCGATGCACTGGCTGCGGGCGATCTTCGGGTTGACCACCCGGCCGACGTCATAGGCGCCGGCGAGGCGGGTGACGCGGACCGTGCCGAGGTCCTCGTCCACACGCACCTCGGCGAAGACGGCGCCGAAGGCGGAGCTCGCATGGCTCTTCGAGGCCTCGCCCGACCCCGTCTCGGCGCTCTCCTCCAGGCTGTCGAGGCCGGCGCGGCGCAGAACCTCGGCGACGGAGCCGCCGCCGAGTCCGTCGAGGCGGTCCCTGACCTTCGCGCAGGCCGCCCCGACAGCGCTGCCGACGCTGGCGAGGGTGATGGAGCCGCCGTGCACGGGGGCGTAGGGCAGGGCGCTGTCGCCGATGTCGAGCCGCACCGCCTCGACCGGCATCCCGAGCACCTCGGCGGCGATCTGCGTCGCCGAGGTGTAGGTGCCCGGCCCCATGTCCGATGCGGCGGTGCGGACCACCGCGCTGCCGTTGGCATAGACGGTCGCCGAGGCGGCGGCGCTGCCGCGCTCGGCATGGTAGATCGCCGTCGCCATGCCCGTGCCGACGAGATGGTGGCCGTCGCGGCGCGCCCGCGGCGGCCTTGGCCGGTCGGCCCAGCCGAAGCGTTCCGCGCCGGTGCGGTAGCAGGTCTCCAGCTCGTTCGACGACCAGGGCAGCCCCTTCTTCTGGTCGGTCCGCGCCATGTTCCTGAGGCGCAGTTCCAGCGGGTCCATGCCCAGCGCCTCGGCGAGTTCGTCCATCGCCGCTTCGAGCGCCCAGAGGCCGGTGACGATGCCCGGCGCCCGCATCGGGCAGGGCGAGTTCACGTCCATCGGCACCAGCCAGTAGTGCGTGCGCACGTTGTCGCACTGGTAGGCGGTCTCGGCCGGCTCCAGCGTCACCTCCGAGTACTCCTCGTAGCGGGCCACCGCGGCGGTCGCCCGCTGCTCGATCGCGACCAGCCGGCCCTCGTCGTCGGCCCCGAGGCGGACCGTCTGAACGGTCTCGGGCCGGTAGCCGACGGCGGCGTAGAGCTCGCGCCGGCTGAGCTCGACCCGCACCGGCCGGGAGACCACCCGCGCGGCGAGCGCCGCCACGGTCACATGTGGCCAGGTCCGCAGCGCCGAGCCGAAGGCGCCGCCGACGAAAGGCGAGATCACCCGGATCCGCTCCTTCGCGATCCCGAACACATGGGCGATCTCGTTGGCGTCGTTGCCGACCCACTGGGTCTTGTCGAACAGCGTCAGCTCGTCGCCGTCCCAGGCGGCGATGGTGGCGTGCGGCTCCATGGCGTTATGGTGCTCGCGGGCCTGCAGGTACTCCTCCTCGATCGTCACCGCGGCCTCGCTGAAGCCGGCCTCCACGTCGCCGCGGCCGGACGTCGGCGGCCGGCCCGCCTTCGCGGTCCCGCGGGAGGGCGTCTCGCCCCGGCCGCGATCGAAGGTCGTCAGCAGGTGCCGCGCCGTCTCGCAGTCGACCTCCACCAGCCGCGCGGCCGCGGCGGCCTCCTCGGCGGTTTCGGCCACCACGCAGGCGACCGGCTGGCCGGCGAACCAGATGCGGTCGTCCTGGAAGACGCGCAGCTGGTCGCCCGACTTCGGGTCGACCGGCGGCCGCGTCTGCAGCGGCTGGTAGGGCAGGCGCGGGGCGTTCTCGTGGGTGATCACCGCGAGCACGCCCCCGGCGGCCTCGGCGGCCTCGGTGCGGATCGCCAGGATCCTTCCGGCCGGCACGGGCGCCGCGACCAGCGCCGCGTGGCAGAGGCCGTCCGGCGCGAATTCGGCGGCGTAGCGGGCCGTGCCGGTCACCTTCGCGGGCCCGTCGACCCGGCTGACGGGCGTTCCTGTCACCTGGCTCATGCCCAACCTCCGAAGGAGAGCAGCGTCCGCGTCACCGCGGCTTCCAGCATCGGCACCTTGAAGGCGTTGCCCGGGCGCGGCTCGGCGCCCTCGGTGGCCCGGGCCGCGGCGGCGCGGACCACGTCCGGCGCGAAGGGCCGGCCGACGAGATCCGTCTCCACCTGCCTGAGCCGCCATGGCTTCGTCGCGACGCCGCCGGCGGCGAGGCGCACGGCCTCGATGCGCCCCTCGACCACCGCGAGGGCCACGGCAACCGACACGAGCGCCCACTCGAAGCTGCCGCGGTCGCGCACCTTGACGTAGCGCTGGGCGAGCGCCGCGGCCTCGGCGGGCACGAACACCTCGGTGATGAGATCGCCCGGGCGGAGCACGGTGTCGAGTTCGGGCATGTCGCCGGGAAGCCGGTAGAGATCCTCGACCTTCAGGGTCGTCCGCCCGTCGCTGGCGGCCACCGTCACCTCGGCATCCAGCGCGACGAGCGCCACGGCGAGGTCGGAAGGGGAGACGGCGATGCAGCGGTCGCTGCCGCCGAATACGGCGTTGATGCGGTTGCAGCCGTCCATCGCCGGGCAGCCGCTGCCCGGCGTGCGCTTGTTGCAGGGGGTCGAGACGTCGCGGAAGTAGAGGCAGCGCGTCCGCTGCAGGAGGTTGCCGCCGACGGTGGCCATGTTGCGGACCTGCGGCGAGGCGGTCTCGGCCAGCGCCTCGGCGACCAGCGGCAGGCGCCGGCGGAGGGTCTCGTCGTCCGCGGCGTCGGCGAGGCGGGTGGCTGCCCCGATGCGCAGGCCGTCGAGCGTGTCGGAGACGCCGGTGCCGAGCGCGCCGCGGATGTCGACGAGGTGGTCCGGCGCGGCGACGCCCTCGCGCATCAGCTGGAGGAGGTCGGTGCCGCCGGCGATGAAGGTCTCCTCGCCGCCGTCCGTGCGCGGCGGCCGGGTGGTGCCCGGCTCGAGGTGTCGGAAGGAGAAGGGGTTCACGTCAGCGCTCCCCCGCGGCCAGGCGGATCGCCTCGACAATGTTGGCGTAGGCGCCGCAGCGGCAGATGTTGCCGCTCATGCTCTCGCGGATCTGGTCGGGCTCGGTGCCGCGGCCCTCGCGCAGGTGCCCGACGGCGGAGAGGATCTGCCCCGGGGTGCAGTAGCCGCACTGGAGCGCGTCCATCTCGACGAAGGCCTCCTGCATCGGGTGCAGCCGGTCGCCATGGGCAAGACCCTCGATGGTCAGCACCGAGGCGCCGTCGGCCTGCACCGCGAGCGCAAGGCAGGAGACCACCCTTCGCCCCTCGAGCAGAACGGTGCAGGCGCCGCACTGGCCGAGGTCGCAGCCCTTCTTGGTGCCGTGCAGCGCGAGGCCGTCGCGGATGGCGTCGAGCAGCGTGGTGCGGTTGTCCACCGTCAGCGCATGCTCGACGCCGTTGACGACGAGCGTGATCTCGGTGGTCGTCCGGGAGCGGGTCACGGGGGCGGTCCTCCGGGTGCCAGGGAACAGGGGCCTAACAGCCGGGCCGGTGCGGGGTTCCCGGCGCCTTCCGCTTCCCCCGGACGGTCCCGCCGCGCTATGGAGGTGGGGAGGCTTCCCGGAGGTCGGGGGAAAGAAGGTCCGATGTTCAACGCCTACAGGTCCGCCGGGGACCGGCTGGAGCCGATGCCCGCCGACGGGGAGGTCTCCGAGGCGGTCTGGATCGATCTCTGCGACCCGACCGCCGACGAGGAGCGGCTGATCGAGGCCGCGCTCGGCCTCGACATCCCGACCCGGCAGGAACTGGCGGAGATCGAGGAGTCCTCGCGCGTCTACGCCGAGGGAGAAGCGCTGTTCCTGACCGTGGTGGTCTGCGAGGGCGTCGGCGACGGCACGGGCAGCGGGCAGCCCGGGCGCGGGACCGCCACCTTCGTGCTGACGCCCTCGCGGCTCGTCACCGTTCGCTATGCCGACCCGATGCCCTTCCGCACCTTCGCCGCACGCATCGAGCGGAACGCCGGCAAGGACGTCGCCGCGCCCTCGGTGCTGGTCGCGCTGCTCGAGACCATCGTCGACCGCATCGCCGACATCCTCGAGATGGTCTCGACCGACCTCAACGAGGTCTCCAGCGGCATCTTCTACGACCCGCCTGCGGGCGGCCCGCCGGCGCCGCGCCCCGACATGCAGTCGGCGATCAGGATCCTCGGCCGCAAGAACCACGTTTTGTCGCTGGTGCGCGAGAGCATGCTGTCGATCGGCCGGCTGATGCCGTTCCTGCGCCAGGACCACGCCGGGCGCTTCAAGGGCGGCCTCGGCAACCGGCTGAAGACGGTGGAGCGGGACATCAAGTCGCTCACCGCCTACGAGGTGCAGCTCGGCCAGCAGATCAGCTACCTGCACGAGGCGGTGACCGCGCTCATCGACATCGAGCAGAACGCCATCATCAAGGTCTTCTCGATCGCGGCGGTGCTGTTCCTGCCGCCGACGCTGGTGGGCACCATCTACGGCATGAACTTCGAGTTCATGCCCGAACTGCACTGGATCGGCGGCTACCCGGCGGCGCTCCTCGCCATGGTGGTGTCGGCGATCCTGCCGTACCTGTGGTTCAAGCGCCGCGGCTGGCTGTGAGCCGGGCTCAGCGCCGCTCGAACTCCGCGCCCGCGAGACTGCCGCAGCCGCCGCCCGAGAGGCCGAGCCGGAAACCGGCTTCCGTGGGTTCCACCGGGCAGCGGATCGTGCGGCCGCCACCCGACTCGCCGGAACCGGAGGGCGTCAGGACGAGGCTTCCGTCCTCGACCGCCCAGCGCCCGGCCAGCGCGGCCCCGTCGGTGCTCTCGATCCGGAACTGCCCGTCGGGTCCGAACCGCGCCTCGAGCGGCCCGGCGCCGTAGAGGCCCGGTGTCACTGCGCTTTCCGGCACCGCTCCTTCCGCCTCCGTCGCCGCGTCGGGGGCCTGCTCCCCGGGCGGCGGCGCGGGGTCGGGCTGGCTTGCGCCGGCGGGCGCCGCCGTGGTTGCGGCCTCCCCGGACGCGGCCGGCGCGCCCGACGGCGGCAGCTGTTCCACGTTCTGCTGCTGGCGCCCGGCGATCCGCCGCTCGAGTTCGGCGAGGTCCTCGCTGCGCCGGGCGAGCATGGCCGCCGCCTCGGTCAGCTGCGCCTGCATCGCGGAGCGCTGGCGCTCGATGTCGGCCACGTCGGCGGCCAGCGCCTGGCGCCGCTCGGCAAGCGCCTCCACGCGGCCGCGCAGCTCCGTCCGGCTGGCTTCCGCGGTGGCCACCTCGTCGCGGAGCTGCTGCAGCCGCTGCTCTGAGGCGGCGAGCTCCTCGCGGTCGGCCTGCATGGCGGCCTCGGCGGTGGCGACCTCTTCGGAGAGGCCGGCGGCCTGCTCGGAGAGCTGGGCCAGGCTGTTGCGCGTCTCCGCCTCCTGCCGGCGCGCGTCCTCGAGCCGCTGGCCCACGTCGGCGAGTTCCTGCGTGCGCTCGGCGAGGCGCTGCTCGATCGACTGGATCTCGGCGCGCATCTGCTCCAGCTGCTGCCCGGTCGCTTCCGCCTCGCTACGGGTGCGGGCGAGACGCGCCGCCTGTTCCTCCGCAGCGGCGCGGTTCTGCTCGATCTCGGCGCTGAGCCGGTTGACCTCGCCGACGAGGCCGGCGCGCTCCTCCACAAGGCCTTCGAGTTCGGCGCCCAGCGCCTCGCGCTGCCGAGTGAGCTCCTCGATGGTGCCGACCTCGGCCTGCAGCGACGTGAGCCTCGTCTCGACGTCGGCGCGGGCGCCCTCCGCCTCGGCGATCCTCGCCTCGTAGTCCGACCCTTGCGTCGCCCAGGCGATCCAGAAGCCGATCGCAAGGATCCAGCCGATCGCCGCCACGATGGCGAGCGTCAACGGCAGGGGGCGCTTGATCTCGCTCGAGATGGGGGCCATTCGCCTGTCTCCGCTGCTCGGGCCGGGCGCATGCCCGGCGTCTCGAGGAACAACGGACCGCGCCGGGGCGAGGTTCCGGCCGCGCGCGGTCGCTGCTCCGGGGCCGACCTTCACCTGAGGGGCGGCGACGGCGCCGCCGCGGTGCGACTGCTCCAGGGAGGCGAGCGTCCGGCCGAGAGCGCCTGACCGGCGTCCCGGCGCTTAAAATCTCGGAACACGTGCGGCCGCCCGCCGTTGGGTCCCCTGTCGCGGAGCCACCGCTTCGCGTCCGCACCCCCGAAGGAGGACAGCCCATGATGAAACCCACCGAATTCCTGCGCGGCACCGCGCTTGCCGTCGTGCTCGGCGCCCCGCTCGCCCTGACCCCCGCGCTCGCCCAGGACGCCGCGACCGGCGGCGGCGAGCAGCCGATGAACGCCCAGCAGCAGCAGCCCGCGGGCGAGGGCCAGACCACGGCCGAACAGGAGCAGCCTGCAGCGACCGGCGAGGCCGGCGATCAGCAGGGCACCGCCAACGCCCAGGACCAGCAGACGCCGAATCCGGACGCCCTGATCGCCACCGTCGGCGACGCCGAGATCCGCGGCTCCGACGTGATGACCGCCATCGGCGCGCTGCCGCCGCGGCTGCGCACCCAGCAGCCGGACCTGCTGGTTCCGCTCGCGGTCGAGCAGCTGGTGCTGCGCGAGCTTATCCTCGACCGGGCCCGCCAGGAGAACCTCGCCGAGGATCCCGACGTGCGCCAGCTCGTCGACGAGGCGGCCCAACTCGCCGAGGAGGACGCGATGGTGCAGGTCTGGCTCCAGCGCGAGCTCGACGAGCGGGTGACCGACCAAGCGGTCGAGCAGAGCTATGCGCAGGCCCAGGCGACGACCCAGCAGGAGCTGCCGCCGCTGGACGAGGTGCGCCCGCAGATCGAGCAGACGCTGCGCCAGCAGGCCATCGCCGAGATCAGCAACGAGCTGCGTCAGGGCGCCGAGGTGACCTTCTACGACGCCAGCGGCTCGCCGGTGGTGATGCCGCCGGTCGCCGAGACCGGCGCGGTGGGCTCCGGCGCGGCGACGCCGGGCGCCGACGGCGACCGGATCGACGACATGGGCGGCGACATGCAGCAGGCGCCGCAGTGACGGCCTAGTGCGCGAACGCGAACGGCCGGGGCGGTCAGCCGCCCCGGCCGCGCCGCATCGCTCACGGGGTGTCGGGGGACAGAGGCGGGTCCGGGTGGATCACCCGGGTGACGGTGTAGCCGGCGCCCTCGATGGCGAAGGAGACCACCTGCGGGTCGGCCGAGCGGCTGACCTTCACCCGGCCGAGCCCCGCGTCCACCTCGATGGCGACGTCGGTCCCGAATTCGCGGCGGATCGCCCTGGCGATCTCGGGTTCGCAGATCCCGGGCTGCATGCCCGGCACTTCGTAGATGTTCATCCCGGTCTCCCCTCCAGTGCCGTACCGGCGGCCGCACCGCCGATGCGGGTCGCCGACGCCGCCCGGCGGATGAGGCCCGGCGCGAGCGCGCCGACGCCGACGACGAGCTCGGCCAGCGGCGGCATCGCCAGCAGCCGGTCGATGAGCCCCGCCCGCCGCATCTGACCGCCCGCGGACGCTGCAAGGTCGGCCAGATAGTCCTCCGGCCGACCCCCTGCCGCGAGGCGGCCGGCGGCGAGCAGCGCCGAGCCGAGCGCGATAGCCATGCCGTCGCCGGTGAAGGACGGCGTCACCGCCGCCTGGTCGCCGAGTCGCCAGAGCCAGTCCGGCCCCGGGGGCGCGCGGAAGGCGCGGTAGCCGTAGGGCACCTGCGCCACCGTCAGGGGCCGCGCGGCGGTGGGACGGGCCCGCTCCAGCCGCCGGCCGAGCTCCGGGCACTCCGCCGCGACTCCGGCGATCAGGGCCTCCGCGCCGCCGGCGGTCCGCAGCCGCGCCGGATCGACCGCGAGGCAGAGGTTCGCGGTGCCGTCGGCGAGCGGCAGCAATCCGGCGTAGCCGCCGGGGAAGAGATGGACCTCGACCGCGTCGCCGAGGCGGTCCGCCGCCGCCGGCCCGAGCCGCAGGTGACGCTTGATGCCGACCCGGTTGCCGTCGCCCGGCGGCCGACGCCGCCAGCCGCGGAGGTCGTGCTTGCCGGTGGCGAGGAGCACGGCCGGCGCCGACACGGCGGTGCCGTCGGAGAGCCAGGCGGTCGCGTCCTCCAGCCGGCGGACGGCAAGGCCGGTCCTCACCTCCGCCCCCGCCTCGGCGGCGCGGTCGAGAAGCGCGGCGTCGAGCCGGCGCCTGGAGAGCGAGGCGGCGGGGAAGGGCAGGTCCGCCTCCGCCCGGCGGCCCCCGGCGAACAGGCGGACCGCACGGAGCGGACGGGCGCCGAGCGCCGGAAGGTCGAGCCCCAGCGCCTCCAGGAAGCCGATGCTCTCGACGCTCATGAATTCGCCGCAGACCTTGTCCGCCGGGCCGCGCTCCCGCTCGATCAGCACCACCGATCGCCCGGCGGAGGCGAGCCCGAGCGCCGCGGCCGCGCCCGCGAGGCCGCCGCCGATCACCAGCGCGTCCGGCTTCATCGCACCGCTCCCGTCCTGACGCAGACGCCCCAGCGGAACGGCAGCCACCAGCGCACGTCCGCCCGCCAGGCCGGGATGCCGGCGGCACGGAGGAGGGCGGTCCAGTCCTCGCGCCGGAACGCCCGGCGGACGGAGACCGGCCCGTCGTGGCGGACGAAGCGGTGCATGCGGGCGGGCCCGAGCGTCACCTTCAGGAAGAGATGCGGCAGCGGATGGCGGTGGAGGTCGTTGACGAACCAGCCGACCGCCGCGGTGCGGTCCATCCACCGCACGAAGCGGAGGAGGTCGGCGTCGGCGAGGTGGTGGGCGAAGAGGGCGCTGACGATCACGTCGAACCGCCGCTCCGGGCCGATGTCGAAGAGATCGGCGGTCTCGAAGGCGATCCGCATGTCCGGCGGCGTCGCCTCGCGCGCGGCCCGCGTCGCCTGCGGGTTGATGTCGACCCCGACGAGATCCGCCTCGATCCCGGCCCGGTCGGCGAAGCGGCGGATCCGCCGCAGCCCGTCGCCGTGGCCGCAGCCGACGTCGAGCACCGAGAGCCGGTCCCGCCCCGCCGCGAAGCCCGCCAGCGCGTGCAGCGTCGGCCGGTAGCCGAGGCTGAGCCGGTTGAGCGTCTCGAGGTCCCGGAGGCAGCCGCGGTAGTCGTCGAACGGCACGGCCTCGGTGTCCATCCGCTCCTCGGCGACGAGCCGTCCGGGCAGCGCGAAGCCCTCCGCGCTCATGCCGCGACCCGGAAGGTGAAGCTCTCGACGCTGAGGCCGGGCCCGAAGCCGAGCGCGACGCCACGCTCGCCCGGGGCGGCGGCGCGCTCGAGCAGCGCCGCGAGGACGAACATCACTGTCGCCGAGGACATGTTGCCGTGGCTGGCGAGCACGTCGCGCGAGGCGGCGAGCGCCTCGGGCCCGAGGTCGAGGCACTCCTCGACCGCGTCGAGGATCGACCGCCCGCCCGGATGGACCGCCCAGAGGCCGACCTCCGACAGCGGCCGCTGCCCCAGCAACTCGGCGACATGGGCGGGAAGATGCGTGCCGATCGTGCGCGGCACGGCGCCGGAGAGGTGCATGTCGAAGCCGTCGTCCCCGATCCGCCAGGTGATCTGCCCGGCGCTCTCCGGAAGGAGGGCCTGGCCGAAGCGGTCGAGTTCGAGGCCGGTCGCGTCGGCGCTGACGAGGCTTGCCGCGCAGCCGTCCGCGAACAGCAGGAACATCAACGCGGTCTCGAGGTCGCCCGTCTCCTGCAGGTGCAGCGAGCAGAGCTCGAGATTGAGGACGAGCACCCGCGCCTCCGGCTCCGAGCGGACCACGTGGCGGGCGATCTTGAGCGCGTTGAAGGCGGCGTTGCAGCCCATGAAGCCGACCGTGGTCCGTTCCACCGACGGCGACAGGCCGAAGCGCTTGATGACGTGCTGGTCGACGCCCGGCGCGGCGAAGCCGGTGCAGGTGGTCAGCACGAGGTGGGTGATTCCGGCGCGCCAGCCGGGGCCGAGCCGATCGGCGAGGTCCTCGACGGCCCGCTCGGCAAGCGGCGCCGCCTCGGCCTCGTAGCGGGCCATCCGCGCGCCGGTCGAGGGATAGGCGCCGGCGCGGTAGAACCCACCCGTGTCGAGCGCGGCCGCGCCGCCGCCCGGCTCGAGCGGCGAGTGGCGGGCGGCGATGCCGGCCCGCGAGGCCATGCGGGCGAACAGGCGGCGCTCCCGCTCGCCGGACAGCCCGGCCGGCATGAACGAGACGTAGCGGTCGTGGAAGTCGTGCGCCGGCGTCGCCCTGCCGATCGCGTTCACGTGGGCGGCGGTCTGCCGCCGGGAAGGGCTCGCCTTGCTCTGCATGCACACTCCGATCAACCCTGGCCGGTCGTAAGATGTACGTCTGGAAACTCGACCGAAACGTCGCGGGCGTAGCGGCGACCGTTCACCTTGTCGTGACGAGGGAAGCGTGGCGCGGCAATGGAGACCGAAAGGCTGTATCTGCCCTCGCCGGGAATGCGGATGTCGCGCCCGTAGTGGTAGAGGCCCGGGTGCCAGAGGAACGGCATCTCGAACGGGCCGATGCGCTCGCCACCCTCGGAGGTGAGTGTCAGCGTGACGTCGAGGCCGGGAATGAAGCGGCCGTCGACCCGGTCGCACACGGCGATCTCGATGTGGCAGTTCTCCTCGTCCGGCTCCACCCACTCGAGCCCGCCGTCCTCCTGCAGGAAATATAGACCTTCCGCCTTCTCCTGGGCGAAGGCGACGGCGTAGTCGTCGGCCTCCTGGATCGCCCCGGTGTCGGCGACCTCGCCGATCATGTAGGAGAGGGCGTCGTGGTAGGCGTCGCCGCCGGCGCGCGCCAGTTCGAGCTGTCGGGAGGTGGCCTCTTCGGAAGGCTTCATCGTCGCGGTCATCGTCAACTCCGGTCGAGCCTTGCGGCGGCGCTTCGCCGCCTGACCGGTGTCAACCATGCGCGCCGCGACCCGTTCCCCCGATCAGTCAAGGACCTCGAATTCGACGAGGCGGTAGAAGCCGCCGAGACCGGCGGCCCGGTCGGACAGCATGCGGATGCCGGGCAGGGCGGCGAGGCTGCGGGCGGTCACCGAGTGGTTCCAGCCGAGCCAGTGCCAGAGCGGCCGCAGCGGCGCGGCGAGCGCCCGCCTGAAGTGGGAATCGGGCGCGAAGTGGCTGATGGCGATGATCCGGCCGCCCGGCTTCACCACCCGGCGGAGTTCGGACATCACCGCGGCCGGGTCGGGGACGACGGTCATCACGTACATCGCCATGGCGACGTCGAAGCTGCCGTCCGGCAGGCGCAGCGCCGAGGCGTCCATCTCGTGCAGGCCGTCGATGTTGGAGAGCCCGGACCGGCGCACGCGCTCGCGCGCCCGCTCAAGCATGTCCGGCGACAGGTCGATGCCGGTGACGCGCATCTCGCGGGGATAGTAGGGCAGCGAGATGCCGGTGCCGACGCCCACCTCGAGGACGCTGCGGGCCGAAGGCGGGATCGCCGCGACGCCCGCCTTGCGGGAGGATTCCATGATCGGGCCGAACACCATGTCGTAGACCGGGGCCCAGCGGGCATAGGCCTCGACCACCTGTCCGACGCCGATCGCATCCCGTTCGCGCGAATTGGTCCGGTCCATCTGCATTCGTCGCCTCCCCGTCCGACTCGTGGTCACGCAGTATCGTGTCGCCGTTATACAGCGACGATGACGATGTCGCGTCGTTTCTGCGAAGGGCTGCCGCGGCGCCGGGTCGAGCGCACCCGCGGCACGTCGGGACCTTCAACGGGCGATCGGCAAGGGGGTTCCCGCCAAGGACCGCTACCCGGGGCGGCGGACGCAGTGGAACACCGCTCCGTTCCAGAGGCGGAACGGCCGGTCGCCGAGCCGCCGGACGTCGAAGCCGGCGGCCGCGGCGAACCTGGCGACGTCGCGCCGGTCGCGCTCGGGGTCGCCGCGATAGGAGGCGTTGAGGACGAGGAGGTCGCCGCCGGCGGCGAGGACCCGCGCCGCCTCCTGGAAGAAGCGGGCCGCGAACGGCTCGCCCGCGGCGAACAGATAGGGCATCGAATCCACCGCGATCACCAGGTCGAAGGCGCCGGCGGGAAAGCGGGAGAGGTCGTGGCCGCTCCCTTCGAGGATCTCCAACCCCTCGAGGCCGACCGCGCGCCGGCGCGCCTCCGCGACCATGCCCGGCGAGATGTCGAGGCCGACGATGCGCGGGATGCGGTCGGCGAGGGCCGTTGCCAGCCGCCCGATCCCGCAGCCGACGTCGAGCATCGCCCGCCGCGGCCCGAGCGCGGCGACGAGGTCGACCACCTCGGCGGTCGCGGCGGCAAGCCGCGTGGGATCGCCCATCGAATAGAGCGCGACGCTCGCCTCGGGGGACACCCGGACGGCGTTGTCGTAGCTGGCGGCGAAGCGCCGGATGGCCGCCTCCCCGTCGGCCGGCCCCTCGTGGTCCACCGCGCCGGCGGTGGCGCGGATCAGCCCGAAGTCGCCCCGGTGGGCGGCGGCGAGGCTGGCGAGTTCCGACATCTCAGGAGAACCGGGGTCGGCCGCGGCCGCCTCGGCGACGAGACGCAGCACCTCCCCGTCGTCGGGCACCGCGAGGACGAGGCGCATCAGTGCGATGGGCGGGGGGGCGTCCCCGCGCGTGCAGGCGAGGATCTCCGCGGGAAGGGCCGCTTGCCGCGGCGGCGGTCGGGTCATCGGCCGCTCCCGCGTCGGAAGGATCGGCGGCGGCTGAAGCGGTCGGTGCCGCCCCAGCGGTACTTGTAGTCCTCCGCGCCGCGGAGGAAGCGATACTCGGTCCGGCCTTCGGCGGCGGCCAGGGCGATGGCCTCGGCCATGGCGATCGAGCCGGGGCTCTCCTCGGAAAAGCCCGGGTCGAAGCCTCCCATGTAGGCGAGCGCGGCGCCGCCGTGGGCCATCCCATGGTAGGCCGCCGCCACCGTGCCGCCGATGCGGACGACGAGGCTCCGCGCCATGCCCGCCGCCGCGAGCCGGTGGAGCGCCTCCAGGTGGAAGCGCGCCGCCCGCGGGTCGGCGAGCACGCCCTCCTCGCCTCGGCCGCTCCAGCGCATCCGGTGCAGCCGCTCCAGTTCGGCGAAGAAGCGGTCCGGATCCTCCTCGCAGCGCTCCACAAGGACGCCGCCGCGGGCCTCGGCCTTCTCGCGCGCCCGGCGGACCTGCCGGCGCTTCCTGGAGGGAAGACAGGCGGGAAAGCCGGCCTCGAGCGACAGCACCGGGCAGGTCACCGTCTCCTCCGAGAGGTCCTCGCAGCCGGCCGGGACGGGCAGCCGCGGGGCGGCGGCGGCGCCGTCGAGGTCCTCGAGGTCCCAGCGGTCCCAGTCGAGCCGGGCCGCCGCCGCCACCAGCGCCTCGACCGCCTCCGGCCCCGCGGCCGGGTCGACCAGCACGTCGAGGTGGTCGGCGAGCGAGATGCCGAGCGGCAGCAGCCGGCGGCCGAGGGGGCCGTCGCGCTCGATCCAGGACGGCGCCAGCGCGACGAGACGCCCGGCCCGGCGAACGGCGATGGTGGCGAGGGGGCCGGGCGCGAAGGCGGGCCACCAGGGGATCAGGAAGGCGGGGGACTGGAAGACCGTGGCGGCCGGCGCGCGGGCGAACAGGTCCCACCACTCGCCCTCGATCGCGGCGAGCCGGTCCGGGTCGTCGATCACCTCGACGCCGGAGGGGAGGGCGGCGGTCATTGCGCGATCCTCGCCTGCTCCGGCGCGCTGCGGCCGAGCGCGGCGAGCGCCTCGTAGGCGGCGAAGTAGCCGCGGCACATGGCCGCCAGCGAGAAGCGCCGCCGCGCCGCCTCGCGGCAGTGCTCCAGGTCGAGGGAGCCCGCCGCCCGGATCGCCTCTGCCATCTCCTCGACCGAGCCGACGAGGAAGCCGGTGCGCCCGTGCTCGACCACTTCCGGCAAGGCTCCGTTCGGGAAGGCGACCACCGGCGTCCCGGCGGCGAGCGCCTCCATCGCCACCAGCGAACTCGTCTCCGCGGCAAGGCTCGGGATCACCACGCAGCGGGCGGCATTGAGGAAGCGCCGCTTGCGCAGGAAGCCGAGCGGGCCGGCGAAGCGCCGCATCCCGTCGAGGCGCGGCGCCACCTCGGCCTCGAAGTATCGCCGATGCGCATCGTAGGCGAACACCTCGCCGGCGAGGATGAGCGGCACGCCGGCGCGGCGGGCGGCGTCGAGGGCGAGATGGGCGCCCTTCTCCGGGCAGATGCGCCCGAGGCAGAGGGCGAAGCCGCGGCGGGCGTGGCGGCCGGCGAGGGCGGCGGCGTCGACGCCGTTGGCGATCGGCGGCACGAGCCGCGCGTCAGCCGGGGCCGTCGCCGCCTGGGCCATCGACACGGGATTGAGCCAGAGGTCGTCGCGGTCCGGCGCGAGCGCCCCCGGCGGGTACCAGTCGAGCGGCAGGTGCAGCGTCGCGAGCGTCGGCCCGTCGGCGGGGAGGTAGCCGGCGAAGTCGACGCCGTGCAGGTGGACGACGTCCACCGCCCAGCGGGTGCGGGCGGCGGCGATGGCGGCGCGGTGCTGGGCGTGGGCGGCCCGCCGCTCCTCCGCGCCGATGAGGCCGTGCGGAAGCGCCACCTCGACCAGCGAGCCGGCCACCCGCGATCCCTCGCAGGCGACCACCAGCGAGCGGTGCCCGGCCGCGACCAGCGCCCGGTCGAGCGTCGAGAGCACCTGCTCCGCGCCGCCGACGGCATCCGGACCGACCGGCGCGAAGGGGTAGGCGACGTTGAGGACGGTGAGGCTCATGGCTTGTCGAGGCCCAGCCGCCGGCGCGCCGCCGCGGCGAGTTCGAGCCAGCGGCGGCCGGTCATGCCCACGGGCAGCCCCTCGTAGCCCGGCCGGCCCGTGCCGGGCAGGCGTGTGAAGTCCCAGCCGGTCGTCAGCCGGAAGCGCTCCGCCTCCAGCGAGACGGCGCCGAGCACGTCCCTCTGGCTGGCGTGGCGGGCGATCATCCGCGCCTTCAGCGCCCGCCGGGCCGGCGGCAGCGGCAGCACGAGGTCGTCCGCGGCCATGTCGGGGAAGCTCTGCCAGGCGAGGCCCCCCGGCGCAGCGCGGTAGAAGGGCATGGCGAATACCGCCGGGGGTTCGAGGCCGAGCCTCAGCATCAGCCGGCAGGCGGCGTCGATGGCGAAGGCCGTCGCGTCGTGGTCCGGATGGCCGCCCTCGTAGGCGTGGGTGAGCACGGTCCGCACGCCGTCGCCGGTGATCACGGCGAGCAGCATCAGCGCGAGGTCGGCCATCGCCCGGCTGGCCCCCTGGTCCGCAAGGCCGAGCGGGACCAGCCGCTCCGCCCGAATACCGGCCTCGGCCACCGCTGCCTCGAGTTCGCGGCGGCGGGCGCGGGCGTAGGCCTCCGTGCCGTCGAACCCCGCCCGCCTGGCATCGACGAGGTCGCGCGGGGCGCCGTCGGTGACGTGGACCACGCGGGCGGCGGGGATCGCCGACAGGTGGGCGCCGACCCCGATGGTCTCGTCGTCCGGGTGGGCGACGATCACGGCGAGATCCGCCCCCGCGTCCGGCCCGGGACATGGCTCGGTGAGCAGCGCGGCGAGCCGCGCCCGGGCGCCCACCGCCGCGGGCGGGCGGTCGAGGAGCGCGCTCACGGCGTCTTGCCCGCATTGGCGGCGGGCCGCGCCGGGCGGCCGGGGCCGTCCTGCCGCGTCATGCCGATGCCGTCGCCGGCGCGGATGGAGGCTGTTCCCGGCCGGCGGCCGAGGAGGTCGAGGGCATCGCGATAGCCGTCGACCGTGCCGACGTCCACATAGGCCTCGCCGGCGCGCACGCCGACCGCCTCGCCGCCGGCCTCGAGCCAGGCGTTCACGAGGGTGCCCATGTACTCGTCGCGGCCGTCGCGGGCGAGCCACAGCGCGTTGAGCTCGCGCAGCACCCGGCCCGGCATCTTGAAGGCGCCCCAGATCCACCGGTCCGGGTCGCCGCGGCGCTTCACCTGGATCTCCTGCACCCGCCCGGCCGCGTCGGTGACCACGGCGTCGAACTGCTCGGGCTTGTCGACCGGGAAGAGCAGGAACCCCAGCCGGTCGTCCGGCAGCGCGCGGAAGCCCTCGAGCGGGAACCAGACCGTGTCCGGAAGGCCGACCAGCACCGGTTCGTCGTCGCGCACCAGCGGGGCGGCGGTGAAGATCGCGCCGCAGAGGCCGGTCGGGTCGGGCTGGACCACGTAGGCGCAGGACGCCCCCCCGTAGCCGCCGGCGAAGTAGTCGAGGATGTCCGCCTTGCCGGGGCGGATCACGAAGCAGATCCGGTCGGCGCCGGCCGCCACCATGCGCTCGACGAGGTATTCGCTGACGGCGGCGGGGCGCTCGCCCCTGGCGTCCATGCGGCTGCCCACCGGGAGGAGTTCCTTGGAGAAGCCCAGCGGCTGGATGCGGCTGCCGCGGCCCGCGGCGGGGACGATGCCGATCATGGGTCAGGCTCCCTGCACGCCGGCCGGCCGGGCGTGCAGCGCCGCGGCCGGCTCGGGCGGCGCCGAGACCAGCGCCTCGAAGGTCTCCGCCCGGCGGTCGGAGGTGTGGTCGGCGAGCACGCGCTCGCGGGCGCGCCGGCCGATGCGGGCGAGGTGGTCGTCGGGGAGGTCGATGGCGGCGAGCACGTCCTCCGTCGTGCGCGCGGCGACGACCTCCCCGCCGGTTTCGAAGAAGTCCTCCAGCCCCGGCCAGGCGTCGGTGACGATCGCCGCCCCGCAGGCCGCGGCCTCGAACAGCCGGCCGGAAGGACACCAGCCCGAGGCGGCCATCGCCGCCCGGGTGACGTTCAGCGTCAGCCGCGACGAGGCGTAGAAGGCGGGGTGGTCGCCGGGCGGCAGGTGGCGGACGAAGTTGATGTTGTCCGTCCAGGGGAAGGCCTCGGGATACTGCGCGCCGCCGATGACGAAGGTCCGCCCCGGGCGAAGCCGGGCCGCCGCGACCAGGAAGCGCTCCAGCGCCGGCTGGCGGTCGGCCGCATAGGTGCCGAGGTAGGAGAGGTCCGCCGCAAAGCACGGATTGGCCTCGGCGGGCCTGTGCACGTCCGGGTCCACATGGCCGTAGAGCGGCGCGATGCGGCGGGCGCCGAGCAGGGTGACGAGGTCGTCCAGCGCGGCGCCGCCGGTGTAGCTGAGCACCAGGTCGAAGCCGGAGAGGCCGCCCTCGCCGATGTAGTCCACCTGCCGCCCGGCCCTGACCTCGGACAGGGTGACCGGGCTGTCCATGTCGTAGAAGACCCTGAGGCCACGAGCCGACTCGAGGGTCAGGCCGGTCGCGGCGATCCCGTCCGGGCAATAGGAGGTCACCATCGAGACGTCCGCGTCGGCGACGTCCCGCCGGGCGGCCTCGGCGATCTCCCCGAAGTCCCGGTAGAGCACCAGCCGGCCGCCGTCGATGTCGTCGAGGTCGCGGTTGCGGGCGTACCAGCGCACGTCCCGCTCGTAGAAGGTGACGGTCCAGCCCCGCCGGTGGAGGGCGCGGATCAGGCCGCGCCAGAGGGTGGCGTGGCCGTTCCCCCAGGACGAACTGACGGTGAGACCGAAGACGGTGAGCTTCAAGGCCAGGCTCCTCTGCCGCCGGGCGGGATGCGCCGGCGTCCGCTCCGGCGGACTGCCGGAGCGTCGCCCGGCCCCGATCTCCCGCCGGGCGTCCAGCAACTCGCTTTTGAACCGTCCGCGGTGGCTATTGTTCCTCGCCGCCACACGGTCGCGCCGGTCCGCCAGGCGGCACCGGAAGCGCCGGCCGCGCGTGCATGTCCACCGCTCGAATGCGCATGGAACACCTGCAATCCGGTCCGGAGAGCCCCGTGCCAGCACCGCAGCCGACGAGCAGGCTGTCGCCGGCGCGGGCGCGGGCCGCATCCGGCCGGGTGGCCCGGGCCGGGGTGTCGGAACCTCCCGCGGCGAAGTCCGTTGATGCGGGCGGCGGGGCACAGAGTGGAGTTACGGACATGAGAACCATCGTTTCGGCCGCCATGGCGGCCGGCCTTCTCGCGGCGACGTCCGGCGTCGCCTTCGCCCAGTCCACCACGGCCACGGCCACCACGGACCTCAACATCCGCTCCGGTCCGGGTCCTCAGTACGAGGTCCTCGGCGTGATCGGCGGCAACGACCAGGCGGTCGTCAACGGCTGCATCGAGGGCAGCAAGTGGTGCCGCGTCTCCTACGAGGGGACCGAGGGCTGGGCCTATTCGGACTACCTGGCCGCCGATCTTTCCGGCACCCCGACGGTGCTGACCGGCAACTACGCCCAGGTCGGCGTCCCGGTGACCACCTATGAGGAGTCCGCCGGCGCCGAGGCCGGCAGCGCGGCCGGCCTCACCACGGGCGCCGTGGGCGGCGCGGTCGCCGGCGCCCTGATCGGCGGACCGGCGGGTGCGCTCGCCGGCGCGGCGATCGGCGGCACGGCGGGTGGCGTCGCGGGTGGCGTCACCGGCGCGGCGGTGGAGCCGCCGCCGGAGGAGGTGCGCACCTACGTGACCTCCAATCCGGTCGACCCGGTCTACCTCGAGGGCGAGGTGGTGGTCGGCGCGGGCCTGCCGGAGACGGTCGAGCTCGTCCCGGTGCCGCAGTACCAGTACCAGTACGCCTATGTGAACGGGCAGCCGGTGATCATCGACCCGTCCACCCGGCGGATCGTCCAGGTCCTGCGCTGACCTTGCGCATTGGGTGACAAAGGGGCCGCCCGGACATCCGTCCGGGCGGCCCCGTCGCGTGCGTGTCGGCGAGGCGTGGCGCGGCGGGCGCCAGTGCGTCGGGATCGGCCTGGCTAAGGTGTCCCGGAATCCGGTGCCTCTGCAGGCTCCCTAAGATTTTTTTTAAACGTCATCCCGGCGAAAGCCGGGATCCAGAACCACCTCGCGGAGTCGAGCCGGCAACGTCGCACTGGATCCCTGTGTGTCGATTCTGTGCGAAGGTGTAGACGGGCGGGAGATCGCTGGATCCCTGGTCTTCGAGACCGTAAGCCGGTCACGATCCCCGCC
>JAWLBM010000055.1:0-26469 GCA_041687675.1 Pleomorphomonas sp.
CCCCAAGGGGGAGAAGGAAGGGAATGGCCCGGACGGAGGGGGTCTCCCCCTCAACCGCCCCTTCGGGGCACCTTCTCCCCCAAGGGGGAGAAGAGTTTTCAATCCCGCGGCCGGGCGCGCTCCCCTTCTCCCCTCCCGGGGAGAAGGTGCCGGCGGATGCCGGCGGATGAGGGGCGCGCGGCCGGAGGGTGCGCCCTGCCGGCGGATCACCCTGCGTCGCCCGCCGCGGCCGAGGACGCCGCTGCGCCCGGGGGCGGCGGGCCGTTGTCCCGTGCCGGCCCGATCTCCTCGACCTCGCGGTCCGTCGCCCCGCCCCAGTAGCGGCGCCAGCCGTCCGCGTCCGGCGGCGGCCGGGCCGGGCCGAGGTCGGGGGCGAAGGCGCCGACCGCCTCCATCAGCGCCGCGAACGGCCGCCAGCCGACGAGTTGCATCGGCTCGCGCCCCGGGGCGCGCAGGCGCAGGCACGGAAATCGCCCGATCCCGAGGAAGCGGGCCTCGCGGACGTCCTCCTCGAGGGCGGCCCCGGCCTGCCGACCGTCGATCTCGGCGGCGAGGCGCCCGGCATCGACGACGTCCCCCGCCGCCTTGGCGGCAGCCAGGATCTCCTCCCGCCGGGCGATGTTGCGCCCCTCCACCATCGCCGCCTCGCGGAGCCGGCGCAGCATCGCGTCGGCGGCGCGGGGCGACTGCAACTCCGCCGCCTTGACGGCGAGGCAGGCGGGGACGGAGGAGGCCGGCGGGTCGCGGACCCAGACCCCCGCCTCCATCGGCATGCCGGTGAGGCGGGCGGCCTGCATCCACAGCGGCCCCATCTGCGACGGCCGGTGGACGGCGTTGAGCGGATCCTCGTAGCGGTCCCAGCCGGGAATCATCGCGCCCATGCGGAGCTGCCAGGCGATCCGCCCGGCAAAGCCGTGGCGCAGCCGCCGGAGCTGCGGCTCGAAGCCCCAGGACCAGCAGCACAGCGGGTCGGTGAAGACGGTGATCTCGAGGGCGACGGCAGGCCGGCTGCCCGGCTCCGCCGCCGCCCCTCCCGTCCCGGCGGGCGTCGTGTCGGCCATCCGTCAGCGGGACGTCTGCTGCGGCTTCGACGGGCTCTCGACCCCGGTCTGCGGGTAGGAGGACCACTGCGCCGGGGTGGTGGTCTTCGACTTGACCTCCCCGCTCCGCTTCTTCGAGAGGTCCTTGTCCTTCCGCTCCACGTCCGACTGGCTCATCCGGGCGCCCTTCGGCTGGTGGTTGACCTCGCCCTCGGTGTCGATGACGTGCTTGTGCGGCTTGTCGACATACTCCCAGGATTCGCCGGCGCCCCAGGGTCCCTGCCCCTCGTTCCACGGCCCGCGCGAGTCGGCGCCGTTGGACATGTTGAAGTAGGTGTGGGTGTGCCGCGGGTCGCCCTGCAGGATGCCCGGCGGGAAGTTCGGCTGGATGGTCTCCAGCGCCGCGCCGAACATCTGGAAGTGGGCGATCTCGCGGGTCATCAGGAAGCGCAGCGTGTCCCGCACCAGCGGGTCGTCGGTGAACTTCAGCAGGTATTCATAGGTGATCTTCGCCCGGCTCTCCGCCGCCATGTCGGAGCGCAGGTCCACCGAGAGGTCGCCCATGGCGTTGATGTACATGCCGGAGAAGGGCACGCCCTGGCTGTTGGTGACCGCCGGTCCGCCACCGGTGGTGACGAGGAACTCCGGGTTGGTCAGCGCCTCGTGGAAGATCTCCTCCTTGGCGCCCTTGCCCTCCATCAGCCTGGCGAGCGGGCTCGCCTCCGCGGCGTTCTTGAGCTCGCCGTTCACGCCGTCGAGCAGCATGGTGATGGTGGCGCCGACGATCTCGAGGTGGCTGAACTCCTCGGTCGCGATGTCCATCAGCATGTCGTACTTGTCTGGGTACGGCTTGCGGGTGGCGAAGGACTGGGTGAAATACTGCATCGCCGCCTTGAGCTCGCCGTTAGGGCCGCCGAACTGCTCGAGCAGCAGGGCCGCGAACTTCGGGTCGGGCCGGGAGACCCGGGCGTTATATTGCAGTTCCTTGACGTGGTAGAACACGGGGGTTGCCTCCTCCGTTCGCGGCCACCTGGGCGGCCGGACCGTTCCGGGGTGCCGGGCTGGGACCGCGCGCCTCTCGCGCGATCCGGCCCCCAACACGGCCCGCGGGCGATCGTTCCGACCCGCGGGCGAGGATTCGGCAGCGATTTCAGAGAAGAAGGCCACTCCGGCCGGGCCTCTGACGGGGCTAGCCGTCCGCAGGCCGCAGGGCCAGCAGGCGGGCGATCGCGTCGAGGTCCGGCGCCCGCCCGAGCGAGAGCACCGCGTCGGCGAGCGCGCCGGCGCCCGCGGCGCCGAGCCGGGGGGAGACGAGATCGACCGCCTTCGCCACCACCTCGTCCATGCCCATCGGGTTGTCCGGCGTGCCGCGGACCGCGCGGGCATGGTGCCTCAGCCGCTCGCCGCCCGTCGTCACGATCTCCACGATCGACTGGCGCGCCGGCCTCGCCGCGGTGAGTTCCGCGCTCGGCACGAGGCGGACCCGTCGCCTGAGGTCCAGCACGGCGGGGTCGCGCATCCGCTCCTCGTCGTGGACGGAGGCGAAGGTGACGGTGCCATCGATGAGCGCGACGGCGACGAGGTGCTGCAGGCAGACCGCCGGCATCGCCCGGTTGTCAACGATGTGGACGCGGTCGTCGGGCATGGTCACCACGACCTCGGCGATGGCGGCCGCATCCGGCCGGTGCGCCTCGACCAGCGCGGCGACCGCGTCGAGCACCGACTGGATCGGCGAGCCGACGCACCACTTCTTGATCGAGGCGCCGAGGATCTCGAAGCGCTGCCCGAGGTCCGCGACCAGCCGCTCCGGATCCGGGGATTCGCCGAAGGCCGTGAAGAAACTGTGGCGGCCGCCGAACGGATCGTCGACCGCGGTGAAGCCGCTCGCGACCATCAGGGCGGCGGTCACGCCGTTGCGGGCGCCCATGCCGCCGAAGTCGAAGGCCTTCTCCACATGCTCGGCGTCGCGCTGCCAGAAGGGGACGCCCGAGCACTGCTGGACCGCGTAGGAAAAGGCGTGGCGGACCTGCCGCTCGTCCAGCCGGTGCAGCGCCGCCGCCGCCGCCGTCGCGCCGAACAGCGGGCCGATGCTGTGGCTGGAGTGGCGGGCGGTGTCCGGCCGGGCGAAGCCCAGCGACATGACCGCCCGGGCGCCGACGTCGTAGCCGAGGGCGACGGCCCTCAGGAAGTCGGCCCCGCCGGCGCCGGTCGCCTCCGCCGAGGCGAGCGCCGCCGGCACGATGGCGCAGCCCGGGTGGAACCGGCCGCCGAGGTGCGAATCGTCGGTCTCGTCCGCATGGGCGGCGAGCGCGTTGGCGAAGGCGGCGGTGATCCGCGGCACCCTGGCCGGCGAGCCGACCAGAGTCGCCTCGCCGCGCCCGCCTTGCCCCTCCGCGAAGGCGACGGCGAGCCGCCCGACCTTGAGGTCCGCGCCCGAGATCACCGCGGCCAGGCTGTCCAGCACATGGGCGACGGTCTTGTCCGCCACCTCGTCCGGCAGCGGCGCGGCGAGCGCGCCGGCGACGTGGGCCGAAAGACGGCGGGCGATCAGACCTGGGGCGTCGGACGCGGGACCGGACATGCTCGAACCTTCCTCCAATCTGGGGGTGGCGGGCTGGACGCTCGCCGGGCGGGAATGTATCCGCTTGTATACACCACGCCGGCGGGCCGCCAGCGGGATCGTCCCGGCCCGGCGGACATGGCCGGTGGACAGGATCGGAGAGCGAGGACCATGACGCAATCGGCAGCGACCACTCCCGCCTACGGCGCGGCGGCGACCGGGGCGGGCCTGACCCGGACGCTTGCGGAGGCGCTGGCGGCCCTCCGCTTCGAGCACCTTCCGCCGGAGGTGCTGCGGGCGGTGCGCCGGGGCGTCCTCGACTGGATCGGCTGCGCCGTCGCCGGCAGCACGCACCCTGCCTGCGGCATCCTCGCCGGCACCCTCGGGACCCTCTCCGGCGCGGCCACGGCGACGGTGGTCGGCCGCGGGCTGCGGCTCGGCCCGATGGAGGCGGCGCTCGCCAACGGCCAGGCCGGACACGTGCTCGACTTCGACGACACCCACATGGGCGGGGTGGTGCTGCACGCCAGTTCCGCCATCCTGCCGGCCCTGTTCGCCCTCGCCGAGCAGCGCCCGCTGTCCGGCGCCGACTTCGCGGCGGCCTATGTGGCGGGCTTCGAGGCGGGGGTGCGCGCGGGACAGGCGGCGCCGGACCATCATCCCGGCGGCTGGCACCTCACCGGCACGCTCGGCTCCATCGCCGCCGGGGCGGCGGTGGCCCGGGCGATCGGGATCGACGCCGCGCGGACCGTCAACGCCCTCGCCATCGCCGCCACCCAGGCGGCGGGCATGCAGCAGAACCGGGGCACCATGTCGAAGTCCTTCCACGCCGGGAAGGCCGCCGCCAACGGCCTGCTTGCCGGGTTGCTCGCCGAGGCGGGCTACGACGGCTCGGACGAGATCCTCGAAGGCCGCCGCGGCTTCTGCCGGATCTACAGCGCGCGGACGGACGAGGCGGCGCTGACCCGCGGCCTCGGCGAGCGCTGGCAGATCCTCGACAACGGCTTCAAGCCCTACGCCTGCGGGGTCGTCCTGCACCCGGCGATCGACGCCATGCTGGACCTTGCCGCGGCCGCCGGCCCCGGCGCCGCGGTGGAGGAGATCGACCTCGTCGTCAATCCCGCGGCGGTGACGATCACCGGGGTCGTGAAGCCGGAGTCGGGCCTCAAGTCCAAGTTCAGCCTCACCCACACCGCGGCGGTGGCCTTTCTCGACCGGGCCGCCGGCGTGCGGCAGTTCACCAACGAGCGCGCCGGAGCGGCGGACGTGAGCGCCCTCGCCGGCCGCATCCGGGTGGCGACCGACGAGGCGCTCGCCCGCGACCAGGCCACCGCCAGCCTTCGCCTGGCAGACGGGCGCCGGCTGGCGAGCCGCGTCGAGAATGCGGCCGGCACCGCCGGCAACCCGCTCTCCGACGCGGCGCTCGCGGCCAAGTTCCGCGCCAACGCCGAGCCGGTGATCGGCGCGGACCGGACGGCGGCGATCGAGGCCGCTGCAGCGGATTTCGGAGCAATGGCCGACCCGGCCGCGCTGGTCAGGCTCGCCGGCTGAGCCGCGACGCCGCCGGCGAGGCTTGCAAGAGCCTTGCACACGATTGTATACAGGGCTCGGGAAACACATGCGGCCGGTCGGCCGCGGTCAGCGGGACGGAGCGCCGGGGGCGCCGCAGAAGCCCGCGCCAGGGAGTCGATCGTTGGTCCGAGACACAGCCTTAACGAACGCCGCGCGGCCCGCGGACCGTCCCCTCGCCGGCAAGGTGGCGCTGGTCACCGGCGGCGTGCGCCGCATCGGCCGGGCGACCGCCCTCGCCCTCGCCCGCGCCGGCGCCGACGTGGTGATCAACGCCCGCTCCTCCCGCGAGGAGGCGGAGGCGACCGCGGCGGAGGTTGCGTCGCTGGGGGTGCGCTCCATGGTGCACCTGGCCGACGTCACCGACGAGGCGGCGGTGGGCGCCATGACCGAGGCCGTGGTCGAGCGCCTCGGCCGCCTCGACATCCTCGTCAACAACGCCGCGATCCGCCGCGAGGGCGCCTTTACCCGGATGACCTACGCCGAGTGGCGCGAGATCCTCGCCGTCGTGCTCGACGGCGCCTTCCTCTGCGCGCGGGCGGCGATCCCCCACATGCAGCGCCAGGGTGGCGGCCGGATCGTCAACCTCGGCGGGGTCAGCGCCCACACCGGCGCGATCGAGCGGGCCCATGTGGCCGCCGCCAAGATGGGCCTCGTCGGCCTCACCCATGCGCTCGCGGTCGAGTTCGCGCCCGACGGCATCACCGCCAACTGCATCGCCCCCGGCAAGATCGGCGGCAAGCGCTCGGCGACCTCGGGCGCGGGCGTCGCCCTGCCGCATGGCGGCAAGCCCCTCGTCAGCCGGGAGGGGACGCCGGAGGACGTCGCCGAGGTCATCCTCACCGTGTGCGGTCCAGCCGGCGGGTTCATCACCGGCCAGACCATCCACATAAACGGGGGATTGTACCTGACCTGATTTGCTCGCAAGAGAAGGTCGACTCTTGCTGCCGATTGTCGGCAATCTGCAATTCACAAGCCGGCCGGCCCCGGTGGGACCGGCCATCGTCTCGGAAGAGGACGAAACAGAAAGGGAGGTTCGACATGAAATCCAAGTGGCTTCTCGGAGCCCTCGTCGCCGTCGCGACGGGCATCTCCGCCCCGGCGTTCGCGCAGAGCGAATACCCCGTGGACACCGTCAAGCTGGTGACCCATTCCAGCCCCGGCGGCGGCACGGACGTGTTCCTGCGCCAGCTCAGCCAGCACCTCGGCCCGATCATGGGCCTCAACTTCGTGGTCGAGAACATCCGCGGCGGCGGCGGCGCCAAGGCGATGGCCGCGCTCGCCAACTCGCCGGCCGACGGCTCGGTGCTCTACGGCACCACGCCGAGCTACGTGAACACCTCGCTGCTCTCGAACCCGGACGCGACCTACAAGGACCTCGACCCGGTCGTGAACATGTTCTTCGACCCGCAGGTGGTTTTCGCGCGCGGCGACAGCCCGTACCAGTCGCTCAGCGACGTGATCGCGGACGCCAAGGGCCGGCCGGGCGAGATCATCGTCGGCGTGTCGACCCCGGGCTCGCAGGACCGGCAGATCATGGAGAAGCTGAAGGCGGTCACCGGCACCGACTTCACCATCCTCACCCATGACGGCGGCGGCGACGTGCTGCTCAGCGTGCTCAACGGCACCGCGGCGGTGGGCATCGGCGAGATCGCCGAACTGCGTGGCCAGATCGACGCGGGCGAGCTGCGGCTCATCACCACCTACACCGACGAGCGGCTCGAGCTCTTCCCGGACGTGCCGACCGCCAAGGAGCAGGGCATCGACCTGGTCGTGCGCAAGTTCCGCGGCCTCGCCGGCCCGAAGGGCATGCCGGAGAACGTCGTGGCGGCCTGGGAAGAGGGCATCCAGAAGCTCCTCGCCGACCCGGAGTTCAAGGCCTGGTACGAGGGCGAGGGCGTCATCCCGGCCTTCATGAACCAGGAGGAGGCCCGGACCTTCACCGAGGAGTACGCTGCCGAGATGCAGGACTTCTTCAAGGAATACAACATCCAGACCGACTGATCTGATCGGCAGCGGGACTCGAGGATCCGACATGCGGGCGATGCTGGTGGCCTCCGGCCTCCTGATCGTGCTGGCGGCGGCCTATTGGCTGGGCGCCGACGCGATACCCAAGAGCAGCCTCGGCGGCCTCGTCGGCGCCGACGGACTGCCCAAGCTGCTGGCGGTGGCCCTGGGGCTGCTGTCGGCGGGTCTCGCCCTGCAGACCCTCGTCGAGATGCGGAAGCGACGCCGGACCGGCGCCGCCTCCGCCACCGGCACCGCGGCCTCCTCCGAGGTCGGCGACGTCGCCGGCCACCTGCGCGCCCTCGGCGTGATCGCGATCGGCGTAGGCTTCCTCGTCGCGCTGCCCGTGCTCGGCTACGCCCTCAGCGTCGCCCTGCTGCTGGTCGCGGTCGCCACCTACTCGGGCAAGGCCTTCGGGCTCGGAACGGTGGTGTTCGGCGTCGCCGGCGCGGCCTTCTTCTACGTGCTCTTCGTGCTCGGCCTCGACGTGCCGCTGCCCGCCGGCATCTGGCCGTCCCTCCTTTCCGGCGGCTCCGCCCCGGTCTGACCCTCGAAACGGGATTCTCGACGCGATGGACGGTCTCTTCCATGCGATCGCCGCCGTGAGCACCTGGCAGGTGCTTGCCGCCGCCGCGGGCGGCGTGCTCTGGGGCATTCTCGGCGGCGCCCTGCCCGGCATCTCGCCGTCGATCGCCATGGCGCTGCTCCTTCCCTTCACCTACGACATGTCGCCGGTGATGGCGGTGGTGATGCTCGGCTCGGTCTACATCGGCGCCGAGTACGGCGGCTCGATCCCGGCCATCCTGATCCGCACGCCCGGCACCAACGCCGCGGCGGCGACCGTCATCGATGGCTATGTGATGCACCAGAACGGCCGTGGCGGCGAGGCGCTCGGCCTGTCGCTGACCGGCGGCACCATCGGCGGCCTGTTCGGCCTGATCCTGCTCGCCACCCTCACCAAGCCGCTGTCGAGCCTGGCGCTGATGTTCACCCCGCCGGCCTATTTCGCGCTCGGCATGCTCGGCCTCAGCATCATCGCCTCGGTGTCCGAGGGCTCGTTGCTGAAGGGCCTGATCGCGGGCATCCTCGGCCTGATGCTGGCGACCGTCGGCACCGACCCGCTCTCGGGCGTCACCCGCTTCACCTTCGGCGAGCCCGAACTCCTCGAGGGCGTCCATTTCATCCTGATCATGCTCGGCGTCTTCGCGGTCGCCGAACTGATGACGAAGATCGCGGAGAAGGAGACCGACGAGGGGGTCCGGCCGGAGAGCGTGTCGCGGCTGGTGCTGCCGAGCCTCGGCAAGCTCTGGTCGCTGCGCCGCGCCCAGGCGATCGGCTGCGCCGTCGGCGCGCTGGAGGGCCCCGTGCCGGGCGCCGGCGGCACGGTCGCCTCCTTCCTCTCCTACAACGAGGCGCGGCGCTGGTCGAAGACGCCGGAGGAATTCGGCAAGGGCTCCGAGGAGGGCGTCATCGCGCCCGAGACCGCCAACAACGTCGTGACGGCGACCGCGCTGGTGCCGACCCTCAGCTTCGGCATCCCCGGCTCCAACTCGACCGCGATCCTGCTCGGCGGCTTCCTGATTCACGGACTGCAGCCAGGGCCCCTGCTCTTCTCGACCAATCCGGACGTCGTCTACGGGCTGTTCGGCGGACTGTTCGTCGCCAACCTGATGATGTTCCTGTTCGGCATCGTCATCCTGGGCCCGGCGATCTGGCTGGTGAACCGGCCGCGGCCGTATCTCAACGCGGTGATCCTGGCGCTGGTCTTCTCCGGCATCTACTCGATCAACCACAGCCTGTTCGACCTTGCCGTGGTGCTGGGGGCGGGCGTCGTCGGCTACGCCATGCGCGTGCTGCGCTTCCCCACCCTGCCGCTGATCCTCGGCCTCGTCCTCGGCTACATGATCGAGAGCAACTACCGTCGCTCGCTGCTGCTCACCCGCGGCGACCACATGGTGTTCTTCGAGAACGGCGTCAGCGCCTTCCTGATGATCTGCGCGATCATCGTCCTCGTGCTCGCCGCGGTCACCGAGATCCGCCGCTTCCGCCGCGCGGCGGATGCCTGACCGGCGGGCCGGACGACCGCCGCACCCTGCCAGGCGCGGCGGCCGGGACCGGCCCGCCGCGCCGCCCGCGACCTTCGACCCCTGAAAGAAAGACCCGACATGGCCCGCGAGAACACCCCGCCCGCCGGCGAGGCGATCGCCGAACGCTTCGCCGCCTGGGCGACCTCCCTGGAGGCGTCCGACATCCCCGCCGCCGTCCGCGAGACCGCCACCCGCGCGCTTGTCGACCATGTCGGCCTCGCCGTCTCCGCCCGGCACGAGCCCTATGTGCGGGCAATCGCGGAGAGTTGGGACGGCGAGGGAGGCTGCACCGCCTTCGGCCACGGCCGGGGCTTCGACGCCGCCGGCGCCGCGCTCGTCAACGGCACCGCCTCGCACGGGGAGGACTACGACGACACCTTCGAGGGCTCGCCGATGCACAGCACGGCGGTGGTGATGCCGGCCGTGCTCGCCGCGGCGGAGCGCTTCGGCCTGTCCGGCGCCGACGTCCTGCGCGGGGCGATCGCCGGGGCCGAACTCGTCTGCCGGATGGCGGTGGTCGCCCCCACGGCGCAGCACCGGGCCGGCTTCCACCCGACCGCCGTGATGGGCGCCCTCGGCTCGGCGATCGCCGTCGCGACCGCGATGCGGATGAGCCCGCGGCAGGCGACGGATGCCCTCGGCGTCGCCGGCAGCTTCGCCTCCGGCATCATCGAATACCTCGCCGAGGGGACCTGGACGAAGCGCATCCATCCGGGCTGGTCCGCCCAGGCGGGCCTGCGCGCCGCCCTGCTCGGCCGGGCGGGCTTCCTCGGGCCGCGCACGGTGTTCGAGGGCGAGCACGGCTTCTTCTTCGCCTTCGGCGACAAGCGGATCGCGCCGGACTTCTCCCGCCTCCTCGAAGGGCTCGGCTCCGACTGGTACGCCGGGCGGATCGCCTTCAAGCCCTACGCCTGCGGCACCATGGTGCAGCCCTTCATCGACTGCGCCCTCCGCCTCGCCGCCGAGGGCGTCGATCCCGCGCGGGTCACGGACGTCCTGTGCAAGGTCGGCGAGGGCACGGTCCATCGGCTCTGGGAACCTCTCGCCGAGAAGCGCCGGCCGTCGACCCCCTACTCCGCCAAGTTCTCCGTGCCCTACGGCGTCGCGATCGGCCTCGTCGACCGGGCCGTCGGCCTCGGCCAGTTCACCGAGGAGCGGATCGCCGACCCGGCCGTGCTCGGCCTCGCCGCCAAGGTGCGCTACGAGATCGACCCGGACGACGAATACCCGCGCAACTACACCGGCACGGTGATCGTCACCCTCGACGACGGCACGGTCCGCGAGGCGCGCCAGCCGCACCTTCGCGGCGGCGTGCGCGAGACGCTGCCGATGGAGGAGATCCTGGCGAAGTTCCGCGCCAACTGCCACCACGGCGGCTGGTCCGACGCGCGGGCGGAGGCCTGCGCCGACGCGCTCCGCGGCCTGTTCGACGCCGGCGACGTCCGGGCGCTGTCGAGCTTCCGCGGCTAGGAGATCCGCATCGACATTGGACGCGCCAGCCGGACGAGGTCGGCGCGCCAGCTTCGCCTCGCCGGGTCATCCGCCCCGCGGCCGCAGCCCCTGCCGGCCCTCCGCCCTTCCGCCCGCGCGGCTGCGCGACCATAGCCCGGTTTCCCGTGGGTCCGGAAATCGGAGCAATATTTTCGA
Source organism: Pleomorphomonas sp. (assembly GCA_041687675.1). Taxonomy (GTDB): domain Bacteria; phylum Pseudomonadota; class Alphaproteobacteria; order Rhizobiales; family Pleomorphomonadaceae; genus JAWLBM01. Next base: position 10,911 of record JAWLBM010000055.1, read on the forward strand.
TCGTGCATTTAACCGGAATTTCAGTGCCGCCCGGTAGCGTGCCTCCCAAGTCGGGAGACCCTGCATGGTGCGGCGCATCCATCGTTTGCTCAAACACCGGTCCGGCAACGTGGCCATCATCTTCGCCCTCGCCCTGCTCCCCGTCATGGGGGCGGTCGGCGCCGCGGTCGACTTTGCCCGGATCTCGAATGTCGACCGGCGTCTCCAGAACGCGGTGGACACGTCGGCCATTGCGGGTCTGTTGACCCGTTCAGCCGCCAGTCAGGATCGGCACGCCGCCGCGGAGGCTTCGCTGGCGAGCAACTACAACGGCCCCCCAGCCACCCTGGCGACCTCCGGCGACAGCCAGATCTACACCGCGACGGCCGACCTCGATCTGCCGCTGGCTTTCATGCCGCTGTTCGGCTTTGACACGGCGCCCGTCAGCGCGACCGCGACGGCCGTGAAGGTGTTCGATAACCCGCCGCCCTGCGTGCTGGCCCTCAACGGTTCGAAGCCCGGTGCGGTGACCATCACCGGCAACGCCGACGTGGTGACCTCGAACTGCGTGATCTACTCCAACTCCGAAGATCCCGCCGGAATGAAGATCATGGGGTCGGCGAACGTCGTCGCCGACGGTCTTTGCAGTGCCGGCGGAGTCCAGACCAACAAGGCCCTCGTGCCGGCGCCGAAGGAATATTGCGCGCAGCTGGCGGATCCGTTCGCCCATGTTCCCGCGCCGTCCTACGCGTCCTGCACCGCCAACAACGTGAGCACCAAGCCCAACAAGAAGACGACCCTCAGCCCGGGTGTCTACTGCGGCGGGCTCGACCTCAAAGGCGAGGATACGCTCCAGCCGGGCACCTATGTCATCAAGAACGGCGGCCTCAAGATCAACAGCCAGGCCGATGTCCAGGGCACGGACGTGCTCTTCTACTTCACCGGAACCAACGCGGGCTTCGACATCAACGGCGGCGCAAGTCTCGACCTCAAGGCCCAGACGACGGGACCGCACGCCGGGATCCTCTTCATGCAGGACAAGTTCTCGAACGCCGGCGCGGACAACAAGCTGAACGGAGGCTCCGACGGCAACCTCGTCGGCGCCGTCTATGCCCCGACCCAGAAGGTGACCTTCAACGGCAACAGCGGCTTCGGGCAGCAGTCTCCCTTCATGCCGATCATCGCGGACGAGGTCCACATCAGCGGCAGCACGGAACTCAACATCGACATGACGTCGCTGTCACTCCCCTACTCCCTCCCGGCCACCGAGAGCGGGATCCGGCTGTCGCAGTAGCAGGCGGCCCGCCAAAAGAGGTTCACCGACGCGGCAAAGGCTGTTCTCCCCGGCCGCACGGCGCGGGGATCGATCGACAGCCCAGCTCCATGGCCCCCGGCCCGCTTGCCGGCTCAGCGGCGGATGAGTTCCAGCCGGGCCTCCAGCGCACCGCGGATGTGCTCGCGGGCGATCCGCTCGGCGGTGTCGGCGTCGCGGGCGGCGATGGCGTCGACGATCCGCGCATGGTCCTCGACCGAGCTCGTGTAGCGGCCGTCCACGGTGAAGGTCGTCGTCTGCAGCAGCGCCAGCGCGTCGTGGAGCTCGTTCAGGGTGCGGATGAGATAGCGGTTGTGGGCGGCCTCGTAGAGACCCTGGTGGAAGGCGATGTTGGCGGTGGCGAGCGCGGCCGGGTCGCCGGCCGCCGCCTCGAAGCGGGCGGCCAGGCGGCGCAGGTCGTCGATGTCCCAGCGGGAGGCGTGCTCGGCCGCGAAGCGCGCCGCAGCGCCCTCCAGCATCTCGCGCATGCCGTAGAGCTCCAGCACCTGGATGCGCGACAGGGCGGTCACCGCCAGCCCGTCGCCGGAGCTCTCGAGCAGTCCCCGGTGCTGCAGCCGGGCCAGCGCCTCGCGGACCGGCGTCCGGCTGACGCCGAGCCGCTGCGCGACGTCCTCCTCGCGCAGCCGCTCGCCGGCGGCGTAGCGGCCCGCCTTGATGTCGTCGCGGAGCGTCTCGTAGACGGCCTCCGCCCGCGACCGGCGTACCCGCGGCTCCTCCGCACTGCTGTCCGACTGCGTGTCCATCGCCGACGCCCGCCCGATCAGTTCACCCTGCGCACCTTATCGCGGATCGCGCCCGGCGCTGCAACCGGGCCGCTCCCGCCGGGATGCGCCGTTCCTTGACACTCTGTATGCACATGTATACAGCAACCACGGAGCAAACCAAGCCGGAGTCCTGCGTGTCGTCCCGCCCCGCCCGCCCGCCGCTTCCGCAAGAGGTCGACGTGCTCGTCGTGGGCGGAGGCAACGCTGCCCTCTGCGCGGCGATCGCAGCGCGGCGCCAGGGCGCGTCCGTGCTGGTGGCGGAGAAGTCGGACGCCTTCTGGCGCGGCGGCAACACCCGCCACACCCGCAACATGCGCTGCGCCCATGACACGGCGACCGACACGCTGACCGGCCCCTACAGCGAGGAGGAGTTCCTCGACGACCTTCTCCGCGTCACCGAGGGCGAGACGGACCTCGACCTCGCCCGGATGATGGTCCGGGAATCGAAGTCGATGCTCGGCTGGATCCAGGAGCAGGGCGTCCGCTTCCAGCCCTCGCTCGGCGGCACCCTCAGCCTCGGGCGAACCAACTCCTTCTTCCTCGGCGGCGGACGGGCGATGCTGAACGCGCTCTACCGCACCGCCGGCGACCTCGGCGTCTCGGTCGCCTACGAGACGAGCCTGTCGGACATCGACCTCGAGGACGGGACCGTGCGCACGGCGACGCTGCGGCGCGACGGCGCCACCCACGTGATCCGGCCGCGCAGCGTGGTTGCCGCGGCGGGGGGCTTTGAGTCCAACATCGAGTGGCTGCGCGAGCACTGGGGGCCGGCGGCCGACAACTTCGTCATCCGCGGCACCCGCAACAACGACGGCGCGGTGCTCCGGATGCTCCTCGACGCCGGCGTCGCCGCGGTGGGCGATCCGCGCCAGTGCCATGCGGTCGCGGTCGATGCCCGCGCGCCGCGCTACGACGGCGGCATCATCACCCGGCTCGACTGCGTCGTCTTCGGCATCGTCGTCAACCGCAACGGCCAGCGCTTCTACGACGAGGGCGAGGACGTCTGGCCGAAGCGCTACGCCATCTGGGGCCGCCTCGTCGCCCAGCAGCCGGGCGAGATCGCCTACATCCTGTTCGACGCCAAGTCGCGCGGGCTGTTCATGCCCTCGCTGTTCCCGCCGGTCGAGGCCGCCTCGATCGGCGAACTCGCCGGCAAGCTGGAGCTCGACGCCGGCCGGCTGGAGGCGACGGTGGAACGCTTCAACGCCGCCGTCCGGCCCGGCGCCTTCGACCCTGCGGCGCTCGACGACTGCCGCACGGAGGGGCTGGATCCGCCGAAGAGCCACTGGGCCCGGCGCCTCGACACGCCGCCCTACTTCGCCTACCCGGTGCGGCCCGGGATCACCTTCACCTATCTCGCCACCCGCGTCGACGGCAGCGCCCGGGTCCTGATGCAGGACGGGCGGTCCGCCGCCAACCTGTTCGCGGCGGGCGAGATCATGGCCGGCAACGTGCTCGGCAAGGGCTACGCCGCCGGCATCGGCATGACCATCGGCAGCGTGTTCGGACGGATCGCGGGTGAAGGAGCCGCGCGGCATGCACGCAACTGAGACGCTGGCGGAAGCCGACCGGCTGATGACGATCTGCAACTCCTGCCGCTATTGCGAGGGGCTGTGCGCGGTGTTCCCGGCGATGGAGATGCGCCGCTCCTTCGCCGACGCCGATCTCAACTATCTCGCCAACCTCTGCCATGCCTGCGGCGCCTGCTACGACGACTGCCAGTTCTCGCCGCCGCACGAGTTCGCGGTGAACGTCCCGGCCACCCTGGCCAGGGTCCGGCGGGAGAGCTGGGACGCCTACGTCTGGCCGCGCGCCTTCGCCGGCGTGTTCGCCAGGAACGGCCTCGCTATCGCCGTCGCGGCGGCGGTGTCGGTGGCGGCCTTCGTCGCCGGCTTCGTCGCCTTCGCCGATCCCGCCGCCCTCTTCTCGGTCCAGACCGGCCCCGGCGCCTTCTACCGGCTGATGCCGCACGAGACGATGGTGGCGATCTTCGGCGCCGCCTTCCTCTACGCCATCGTCGCGATCGCCGTCGGGCTTGCCCGCTTCCGCGCGGACCTCGCCCGCGGCGAGACCTTCGCCGACGGCCGGGCGTGGGCCGCGGCCGGGCATGACGCGGCGACGCTGCGCTACCTCGACGGCGGCGGCGCCGGCTGCGCGATCACGCCGGGCGACCACGGGACCACCGGCCCCGACCGTCGGCGCCTGTTCCACCACCTTACCTTCTACGGCTTCCTGCTCTGCGTCCTCTCCACCTCGGTGGCGACCGTGTGGCACTACGGGCTGGGCCGGGAGGCGCCCTACCCCTGGTGGGACCTGCCGGTGGTGCTCGGCACGCTCGGCGGGATCGGCATCACCATCGGGCCGGCCGGCCTCCTCGCCGAGCGCCGCCGCCGGCCGGCGGCGCTGCGGGACGAGGGCTCGACCGGGATGGACGTGGCCTTCACCGTCATGCTGCTCGCCACCGGCGTGACCGGACTGCTGCTGCTCGTGCTTCGCGAGACGGCGGCGATGGGCATGCTGCTGGCGATCCACCTCGGCGTGGTGTTCGCCCTGTTCGTCACCATGCCCTACGGCAAGTTCGTTCACGGTCTCTACCGCTCACTCGCCCTCGCCCGCTACGCGCGGGAGCGGCGGCAGCACGGCGGCTGAGGCTCGAAGAATACGCTTAACTTGCATATTCCACCACCAACATCGCATCGAGGCACGACAAGCCGATCGATCCCACGGTCTCGATCCGGACCTGAGGCGCCTGCTTTCTTCCGGCGCGGCCGGTCGCATGATAAGGATATTCAAACCTTTGATTTCGTGGCCGGCCCCATGAACCGCGTGACGCCCTCGACCCCCTCCGACGACCTCCGGGCCCACGCCGACGCCCCGGCGATCGGCGGCGGCGTGCTGACCGAGGACCTGGCGCGCTTCTGCGAGAGCGGGGTCAGCGTGGTCATCGGCTGGCTCGGGCGCGGCGGCCTTCCCCTGGCGGGCGTCGCGCTCGGCTGCCGGGTCAAGGACGACGGCACGGTGCGCGTTCTCCTGCGCCGGGCCGCCAACGCCGGGCTGGTCGAGACGGTGGAGGCCGGCGACGGCCTGGCGGTCACCTTCACCGAGCCGCTGAACCATCGGTCGATCCAGCTGAAGACCTCGCGGGCAGCGACGGCGGCGCCGGAGGCGGCCGACCTCGAGATGCTGGCCCGCCAGTGCGCGAGGTTCCGCGGCATCCTCGAGCGGATCGACTACACGCCCGAGTTCGCGGCCTTCTACACCGCCTATCGCCCGCAGGAGATCGTGGCGATCGACTTCACCCCCGAGCAGGGATTCGTCCAGACACCGGGCCCCGGCGCCGGGAGCGCCTTCGGATCATGAAGTCCCTCACCCTCGACATGCTTCGCGACTGCCTGGAGGGCTACGTCCCCGCGGTGATGTCCACCTGCGGTGCCGGCGGCGTGCCCAACGTGTCGCTGATCTCCCAGGTCCACTACGTCGACCCCGAGCACGTCGCCCTCTCCTACCAGTTCTTCAACAAGACGCGGCGGAACGTGATGGAGACCGGCGTCGCCTCCGTGGCGGTGATCGACCCGACCACCATGGCCCAGTACCGCCTGGCGCTGACCTATCTCGAGACGCGCACCAGCGGGCCGCTGTTCGAGAGCATGCGGGCCAAGCTCGCCGGCGTCGCCTCCCACACCGGGATGGAGGGCGTCTTCCGCCTGCTCGGCTCGGACATCTACCGCGTCGCGGCCATCGAGGAACTCCCCTGCGAGACGCTGCCGAGGCAGCCGGCCCGCCGCAACCTCCTCGCCGCCACCCGCCGCATCTCGGCCGAGATCGCCGACTGCCGCGACCTCGGGGAACTGTTCGACTGCACGCTCGACGGTCTCGGCCGCCACTTCGGCATCGAACATGCGATGGTGCTGATGGCGGAGCCCGCCGGCGACCGGCTCTATACCGTGGCCTCGATGGGCTACGAGCGGTCCGGCATCGGCTCGGAACTCCCCGTCGGCGACGGCGTGATCGGCATCGCCGCCCGCGAGCGCACGCCGATCCGCATCGGCCACATGAGCACGGACTTCGCCTACGGCGTCGCCGTCCGGGAGAACGCCCGCCGGTCCGGCATGGGCTGGTCCGACACCACGGAGATCCCCTTCCCCGGGCTCTCCCACCCGGAGAGTCAGGTCGCCGTGCCGATCATCCAGTGCGGTCGGACGGTCGGGGTGCTGTTCGCCGAATCTGGCCAGCCGATGCGCTTCTGCTACGACGACGAGGACGCCCTCGCGATCGTCGCCGGCCAGATCGGCGCCGCCTTCGCGCTGCTGCAGTCCGAGGACGCCCCGGCCGAGGCGGACGACGGGGAGCCGGCGCCGGTGGTCGACCAGCGCACCGTGACCATCCGCCACTACGCGGCGGACGACAGCATCTTCATCGACCACGACTACCTCATCAAGGGCGTCGCCGGGGCGATCTTCTGGAAGATCGTCCGCGAGCACGTGGCGGAGGGCCGGGTGGACTTCTCCAACCGGGAACTGCGCCTCGACCCCGCGCTGAGGCTGCCCGGCTACGTGGAGAACCTCGAGGCGAGGCTGGTCCTGCTCCACCGGCGCCTCGAGGAGCGCTGCACCGACATCCGCCTGCAGAAGAGCGGCCGCGGGCGCTTCCGCCTGGCGCTGTCCTGCCGGATCGCCGTCGAGGAGGCGGGCACAGCCGCGCCGGTCCGCGCGACCGGTTGAGCCATCTTTGAGTATCCGGTGCGGGAAGTCTGAGCGGGCGGGCCCGCAGGCGTCCGGATAGGGTCCGGACGGATTGAAAAACGAGGCGAGCGGCCGGAGGCGGCTCGCCGGGCCTGCGTTTCCGGCCGCTGGGCCGGGCACCCGTTTCCTTGGGAGGTCAAGGCGATGTTCGAAAAACTTGTGACGGCGAGCGAGGCGATGGGGCGGGCCCGTCCGGCCCTGATGCCCGCGCTGGAGGGCTGCCCGGACTGCGGGACAGTGCGCATGGTGGCCGCGCCGGCGCTCGACGCCTGCCCGGGCTGCGGCAAGGGCCACATGCTGCTGGACGGCCTTCCGGCCCGCGTGCCCGGCTGAGGCCCCGCCGGCGTTCGGGGCTGGCGGTCCGCCGTTCCGTTCCGATATGGATGGGGGCGGCTCGCCGCTCCATCGGCGGCCGCGTTCTGCCAGCTCGGGCGCAGGATCCTTCGGCATGAACATCGGCGAAGCCGCGGCGACATCGGGCGTCTCGGCCAAGATGATCCGCTACTACGAGGAGATCGGTCTCATCCGGCCGCCGGCGCGCACGGCCGCCGGATACCGCGTCTATTCCGAGGACGACATCCACACGCTGCGCTTCGTCCGCCGCGCCCGCGACCTCGGCTTCAGCGTCGAGCAGATGGGAGAACTCCTCGCCCTGTGGCAGGACCGCAGCCGCGCCAGCGCCGAGGTGAAGCGCATCGCGATGGACCACGTGGCGGTGCTCGAGGCGAAGATGCGGGAACTGCAGCAGATGGCGGGGACGCTGCGCGAACTTGCCGGGAGCTGCCACGGCGACCAGCGGCCGGACTGCCCGATCATCCGCGACCTCGCCCGCCCGGCCCCGCCGCCCGCCGCGCCGGCAAGGGGTCGCGCCCGCCGGGTCGAGCCGGCGGTATGAGCCCGGCCCGGCGCCGGCCGTCCGGGCGCGCGGGAGCGGACGGCGACGCACCGGCACCGGCTCATTCGCGCGGCGACAGCAGCCGGGCGAGCAGCACGCTCATCCCCGCGAGATAGGGAAGCCCGCCGAAGACGGCCATCAGGGTGCCGCCGAACTGCTGGTCCGTGAGCGGGTCGAAGCCGAACGCGCCGCGGCAGATGTCCGGCGGATAGATGACGCCGGTCGCCAGCACGAAGCCGATGCCGAGCATGGTCATGTGCGCGAAGGTGCTGCCCATGACCAGGACGCCCAGCGCGATGGCGGCCGGCGAGCGGCCGGCGAAGGAGACGACCCAGACGATGGTCGAGGCGGCGAGGAAGCTCGCCTGCTGCAGGACGAAGAAGCCGTCCGAGCGGGCGGCGGCCGCGTGCAGCAGCGGCGCGTGCCAGCCCCAGACCACCAGCATCTCGGTGGCCGCGGCGCCGATCGCCAGCGAGGCCGGGACACGGATCCCGGCCGACGGGCGCCTCCGGCAGAGGATGGCCGCCGCCAGCAGCGGCGCGGCGATCCCGACGAGGCCGAGGTGCAGGATCATGTGGGGGGAGAAGGCGAGCCGGGCCATCTCCGGCAGCGGTCCCAGCCACAGCAGCGCCAGCACCACGCCGGCGGAGAGACCGGCGACGGCGCCGACGGTGGTTCGCGCGGCGGCGGCGGGCGGGGGCCCCGTGTCCGCCGTCACGGCGCTCGCCCGTGCGGACGCAGGTTACGGACCCGCCGGTCGGGTCGGAGCATCGGAACGTCCTCGCGGCTCTGGTCGGCGATCGCCCGGCCCCGCGCATCGCGGCCGGACCCTCAGCCCAACCCGCCGCGGCTCAATGCCGTTCCGGAGAACAGCCGCGAACGGACCCGATCGCCGGCCGGAACCCAGGCCGGCCGGCTCCAGGGTCGGTCCGCCGCAGCGGCGACGTTCACATCCGCAGCCGCCCCACGGCCGAGGCCGCCGCGACGGCCAGCGCGGCCTTGATGGCGTCGCCGACCAGGAACGGCAGGAGGCCGGTCTGGACCGCCTTGGCGAAATCGCCGCCCAGCATCGCGGCGAGCCACGCCAGCCCGCAGGCATAGATCGCCGCCGTCCCGAGGAGGACGGCGCCGAGGGAGCGGAGGATCCCCGCGCCCCGTTCCGCCACCGCGCCGGCAAGGCCCGCCGCCAGCACGAAGCCGACGAGGTAGCCGATCGTGAACGGCTTGGCGAGGAGCCCCGCGAGGTTCGCCCCGCCGGCAAAGACGGGCAGCCCGACCGCGCCCCAGGCGAGGTAGGCGAGCACGGTCAGGGCCCCGAGGCGGCTGCCGTAGAGGAGGCCGACCGCCAGCACGGCGGCCGTCTGCATGGTCATCGGCACCGGCACCATCGGCACCTCGACCTGGGCCGCGACCGCGATCAGGATCGAGCCGGCCAGCACCGCGGCGGCCCTGGTGGCGAGGCCGGAGCCCCGCAACGCGCGGGTGAACGGCATTTTCGCTTCAGTCGTCACGTGGGCACCCCTTTTTCTTCCAGTTCCGGTTCAGCCGGCAAGCCCCGCGGTCGCCTCGGCCAGCATGCCCGCCCGCTGCCGCCGGGCGGCGAGCGCGGCCTCCATGTCGATTTTCTCGAAGCGCACGGCCTGGTGCGGCTGCAGCTGGCCGATCAGGTCCATGTCGGCCGAAATCACGGTCCCGATCATGAAGTAGCCGCCGCCCGACACCGCGTCCCAGTGCAGCACGATCGGCTCGGTGCCGCCGGGGATCTGGATGGAGCCGTAGGGATAGCAGCTGTCGACGATGTTGGAGGGATCGGAGCCGGCGCCGAACGGCTGCTTGCGCGGCACGAACTCCATCGGCCGGCCGCCGCGGAAGCGGTAGCCGATGCGGTCCGCCTCCGGCGCGACCTTCCAGGTGTCCTCGAAGAAGTGCGCGCCCGCAGCCTCGGTGAGGCGGTGCCAGTAGAGGCCGGGGAGCACCCGCAACACCGGGTCGCCGCCCGGGCCGCGGCGATGGCTCTGCGGCACCGTGGCCCCGGCCTTCGCCCTGCGCTTCGGCGCGCCGAGCGGCAGGCTGTCGCCGGCCTTGAGCGCCCTGCCCTCGTGGCCGCCGAGCGCGCCGAGGGCGTAGGTCGAGCGCGAGCCGAGCACGACCGGGACGTCGACGCCGCCGGAGACCGCGATGTAGCCGCGGGCGCCCTGCTTCAGGAAGCCGAAGGAGAGAACCTGGCCGGCCTTCACCTCGAAGGCCGTCCAGGTCGGCTGCTCCTCGCCGTCCACCTTCGGCGGCAGCTCGGCGCCGGTGACGGCGACGACGGCATCCCGTCCGAAGCGGATCTCCGGGCCGAGGAACACCGCCTCCAGCACCGCGTCGCCCTCGTCGTTGCCCACGAGCAGGTTGGCGAGGGAGAGCGCATAGCGGTCCATGCCGCCCGAGAGCGGGATGCCGAGGTGGTAGTAGCCGGGACGCCCGAGGTCCTGGACCGTGGTGGCGAGGCCGGGCTTGACGATCTCAAGCGCCATGGAGCACCTCCAGAAGCGCGCTGTTGGTCTTGGCGGGATCGGCCTGGAAGGCCTCGAGCGAGAAGTCCACGGTGCGGACCAGCGGCGAGAACTGCCCCTTGTCGACGGCCTCGACCGCGGCGTCGTAGCCGTCCCGGTCCACCGGCTTGAACTTCACGATGTCGCCGGGCTTGAAGAAGATCATGAAGTCGCGGAGATGGCTGATCTCCTGCTTCGGATCGTAGATCGGCATCGGCGTGATGCCGAACATCTGGTAGCCGCCGGCGCCGCGGACCGAGTAGACGCAGCCGAAGCAGCCGCCATGGCCGACCGTGAGGCGCGGCGTGTCGGTGCGCGGGCGCAGGTACTTCGGCACCTCGATCTGCTTGTCGCGCTCCACCATCTGGTACATGAAAGGCAGGCCGGCGACGAAGCCGACCATCGAGACGAACCAGGGCGATGCCGAATGGGCCTCGATGAAGGCCGGCACGTCCGCGTAGCCGTTGATCCGCGCGGCGTATTCGAGGTCGGTGCCGGACGGGTCCTGGTGGCGCTCGCGGAAGCGCATCAGCGTCTCGTGCGTCCACGGGTCGTTGTAGTAGACCGGCATCTCGACGATGCGCGTGGTGATCGTCGAGGCGGCGGTCTCGGCCGCGCTCTCCAGCGCCTTCAGTTCCTTCAGCATGTCGTCCGGCGCGATCACGTCCGGGTCGAACTTGATCTGGAAGGAGGCGTTGGCCGGGCAGATCTCGGTCACGCCGCGGATGCCGGCCTCCTTCACCGCGGTGGTGATCGACAGGCTCTTGAAGAAGGCCTCGAGCGACATCTCCTCGTCGACCTCGACGAAGATGTGCTCGTCCCCTCCGTAGGAATACCGCGTCTTCATCGCGTCGGTCCCTCCGCGTTCGAGGCTCTCGGGTGGTCGAGCGGGTTGGCGTCGAGCCAGCCCTCGAGCCACCGCGTGTGGAAATCCCCGGCCCGCACGTCGTCGTCGGCGGCGAGCGCCAGGTGCAGCGCCCGGGTGGTCGGCAGGCCGCCGACCTCGAGTTCGCCGAGCGCCCGGCGGAGGCGCTCGATGGCGGCGGCGCGGCTGTCGTCCCAGACGATCAGCTTGCCGAGCAGCGAATCATAGAACGGCGGCACCGCGTAGCCGGGATAGAGCATGGTGTCGAAGCGCACCCCCATGCCGCCCGGGATCGACAGCGTGTCCACCGTGCCCGGCGCCGGCATGAAGCCGCGGGCGGGATCCTCGGCGTTGATGCGCACCTCGATCGCGTGGCCGCGCAGGCGCACGTCCTCCTGGGCGATCGACAGCCTCGCGCCGCCTGCGACCCGGATCATCTCGCGCACGAGATCGATGCCGGTGACCATCTCCGATACCGGGTGCTCCACCTGGATGCGGGTGTTCATCTCGATGAAGAAGAACTCGCCGGTGTGGGCGTCGTAGAGGTACTCGAGCGTGCCGGCGCCGCGGTAGCCGACGGACTTCGCCAGCCGGACCGCCGAGGCGCAGAGCTCCTCGCGCACCTCGGGCGAGAGGCAGGCGGCGGGCGCCTCCTCCCAGACCTTCTGGCGCCGTCGCTGCAGCGAGCATTCGCGCTCGTAGACGTGGATCGCCTCCTCGCCGTCGCCGAGGATCTGCACCTCGACGTGGCGGGCGTGGTGGACGAAGCGCTCCAGGTAGAGCCCGCCATCGCCGAAGGCGGCCTTGGCCTCGGCGCTCGCCTGCGGGATCAGCTTCTCCAGTTCCGCCGGGTCCTCGGCGACGCGGATGCCGCGCCCGCCGCCGCCGGCGGAGGCCTTGATCATCACCGGGTAGCCGATCTCCTTCGCCACGTGGCGGGCGTCCTCGATGCCCTCGACGCGTCCCTCGGAGCCGGGGACCGTCGGAACGCCGGCGGCCGTCGCCATCGACCGGGCGGTCGCCTTGTCGCCCATGGCGCGGATCGTCTCCGCCTTCGGCCCGATGAACACCAGCCCGGCATTCTCGACCATTTCGGCGAAGTCGGCGTTCTCGGAGAGGAAGCCGTAGCCGGGGTGGACGGAGTCGGCGCCCGACTCCAGCGCCGCCTTCAGCACCGCCTCCTTGTTGAGGTAGGACTTGGTCGCGTGCGGCGGGCCGATCTCGATCACCTCGTCGGCGAGGCGGGCGGCCAGCATCTCGCGGTCGGCGGCGGAGACCGCCTGCACCGTGGCGATCCCCAGTTCCTGCGCCGCCCTGACCACCCGCACGGCGATCTCGCCGCGGTTGGCGACGAAAATCTTTCTCAGCGGCATGCTCACGCCTCGACGTCGTAGAGCGGCTGGCCCGCCATCACGGCGTCCTCGTTTTCCACGTGGAAGGCAACGATCTTGCCGGCCTCCTCGGCGACCACCGGGGTGAAGCTCTTCATCACCTCGATGAGGCCGACCGTGTCGCCGACGGCGACCATGTCGCCCTCCGCCTTGTACTCCGGCTGGTCCGGGGCCGGACGCCGGTAGAAGGTGCCGGGGATCGGGGCCTGGATCGTCTTCGTCGCCATGGTGCGGGCTCCTCGATGAGGTGGAAAATCAGCTTGCCCTGGCCGCGGGCGGGACCAGGCCCTCGTCGGCGAGGCGCTCGCGCAGCCGCGCGGCGATCGCGTGGGCGCCGGGGGTGTCGGAGTGGACGCAGATCGTCTCGGCGCGCACGCGGATGTCGCGGCCGCCGACGGAGGTCACGAGCCCCTCGCGGACCGCGCGCACCCCGCGCGCCGCGGCCTCGTCCGGGTCGACCGCCTCGTGCTCGCGGGTGATGATCAGCCCGCCCTCGTCGTTGTAGTCGAGGTCGACGTAGAACTCGGCGACGAAGCGGTGCCCGCGCGCGGTGTAGACCCGCTCGTGCTCGCTCTCGATCATGCCGAGGAGCGGCACCTTGAAGACGTCAGCCGCATCCGCCACCGCGTGGGCGATCTCCGGGTCGCGCGCGGCCATGCCGTAGAGCGATCCGTGCGGCTTGATGTGGTTGAGCGGCATTCCCTCGGCCTCGAGGAAGCCCTTCAGCGCGCCGACCTGGTAGATCAGGCAGTTGGCGAGCTCCTCCCGGCCGATCTTCATCTCCCGCCGGCCGAAGCCCTGCAGGTCCGGCAGCGAGGGATGGGCGCCGACCTTCACGCCGTGGCGCTTCGCCAGCCGCACGGTCTTGCGCATGTGGTTGAAGTCGGAGCCGTGAAACCCGCAGGCGACGTTGGCGATGTGGATCGAGGGCATGATCCCCTCGTCGTCGCCGAGACGCCAGATGCCGAAGCTCTCGCCCATGTCGCAGTTGATGAGCGTCATCGTGACAGTCCTTCCAAAAGGCACCGCCGTTCCATGCGCGCAAGGTCCGGGCAGGGAGAGAGTGCGCGAGGACGGCCGTATTGTAAAATCGACAATTGCGCTGGCCTGCATCGATTATCCCGATATCGGGAGCCCCGATGCGGGTCAGGGCCGGATCTCGTAGGTCACCCACTGCGTCTTCGCCGCGATGCGGTCGTAGAGGGCGCGGGCGCGGGCGTTGTCCTCGGCCGTGATCCAGCGGACCACGCCCCAGCCGTTCCGCCGCGCCTCGCCGACCACCGCCTCGACGAGCCTCGCCGCGATGCCGCCGCCGCGGACCTCGGGGTCGACGAAGAGGTCGTCGAGGAAGCAACCGACGGCGCCGGCGATCGGCCGGTGGAAGGCGCGGTAGTGGGTGAGGCCGACCACCCTGCCCTCGCCGGTGCGGGCCAGGAAGCCCTTCACCGGGTGGGCGGGATCCGAGATCCAGGACCACACCGTGTCCGCTTTCTCCGGCGTGTGCGGCACGGCGTAGAAGGCGCAGTAGCCCGCCCACATGGCTTCCCAGCCGGCCCTGTCGGACGGCTGCGGCGGGGTGATCTCGACGTCGGGCACCGGGGCCTCCCTCAGGCGGGTTCGTCGCGGACGACCGATTCGGCCGCGAGCGAGAAGGCGAGCACGTCCTCGTCCCGGCCGGGCAGCGCGGAGACGAGCAGGCCGACGGGCATGCCGCTGCGGTCCCGCCCGCAGGGCAGCGACACGCCGCACCAGTCGAGGTAGTTGCCGAGCAGCGTGTTGCGCAGCGTCCGCCCGTTGATGGCGAAGAACACTTCGTCGTCGGCCAGCAGCGAGGCGATCGTCGGGGCGACGTGCGGCACGGTCGGGTGCACGATCAGCGTGTCGGCCCCGACGTCGTCGGCGAGGCTCGCGATCAGCGGAGCGCGCGCGGCGAGGAGCGCCACGTAGTCCGGCATGCTGATCCGCGAGCCGAGGCCGGCGCGGGCGACCACGCGCGGATCCATCCGCTCGCCGTCGCGCCCGTTCAGCCGCTCGTGGTGGAGGGCGTAGGCCTCGGCCGTCACCAGTGCGCCGTGCCGGGCGTAGAGCGAGAGCACGCCGTCGAGGGCGGCGACCGGGCGGCGCTCGACCCTGGCGCCCGCCGCCGCGAGCCGATCCACCGCGGCGTCGAAGGCGGCGGCGACGTCCGGCTCGCAGTCGTCGAAGACCACGTTGGTGGGCACGACCAGGCGGCGGCCGGCGATGGACCCGCGCCGCACCGGCGAGGCCGCGAGCCCCTGCATCGCCGCGTCCACCAGCACCGCGTCTGTCACGGTCCGGCAAAGGACGCCGAGCGAATCGAGGCTGGCCGAGAGCGGGAAGACGCCCTCCATGGGATAGCGTCCGCGGGTCGACTTGTAGCCGACGATGCCGTTGAGCGCCGCCGGGATGCGCACCGAGCCGCCGGTGTCGGTGCCGATCGAGACGGGCACCAGGCCGCGCGCCACGGCGACGGCCGAACCGGAGGAGGAGCCGCCCGGAATCCTCGGCTCGCCGGAGCCGTTCGGGTTCGCGGGCGTGCCGTAGTGCGGGTTGATGCCGATGCCGGAGAAGGCGAACTCGGTCATGTTGACCCGGCCGACGGTGACCATGCCGGCGGCCTTCAGCCGGTCCACCACCGCGGCGTCGCCGGTCGCGGTCGGGCCTTCCGCGAGCACCAGCGAGCCCGCGGTGGTGACGATGCCGTCGAGGTCGAAGAGGTCCTTCCAGGCGATCGGCACCCCGTCGAGAAGTCCGCGCGGCCGCCCGGCCCGGATCCGACGGGCCGCCTCGCGGGCCTCGGTCAGCGCCCGGCCGGCGGTGACGCGGGTGAACACCGCCGGGTCCGGGCAGGCCTCGATGGCGGCGAGGGTCATCTCGGCGACCTGCTCGGCGTCGACGAGGCCCGACTGGAGGAGAGCGCCGATCTGCAGGGCCGAGCGGCCCCGGATGTCGATCGAATCGGACAAGGCTGGTGTCCCCGCGGAGTGGCGGGGGGGGGGGGGGGGTGGGGCCCCCCGCGGGGGTGGGGTCGG
>JAWLBM010000056.1:0-26061 GCA_041687675.1 Pleomorphomonas sp.
CCGCCAGGCCAGGCATCTCCATCCGACGAAAACGAAAGCGCTCGGGATGGTCCGATGACTTCGCACGATCCATCCTCGGCCAAATGCGATAGCCCTGCGCCGCGACGGCCGCGCACCTTGCCTTTGCGGCGGCGGCGGTCAACATATGCGCCATGGCTCAAAGGAAGACCTCACCCGCCCATCCGGCCGATTCCGGCGACCAGGCCACGTCCGGATTCGGCGAGGCGCCGCAGCCCGCGCTTGAGGGGGCGCCGATGCCCTCCCCGGTGGCCGACTGGCTGTCGTCCGTCTCCGGGTCCGACGAGCCCGACGAGGCGACGCGCCGCCGCGCGAAGGAGGGCAAGGGCGAGGACGGCAAGTCGAAGCGCCCGGCCCGCTCCGCCCGCGGCACCTCCATGGGCGCCTCGACCGACCCCAAGGCCCGCGCCAAGGGCGGCCTCAACCCGGTGGCCGGGATGGCCGTCAGCCTCGAGGATGCCGCCGCGATGCCCACCGGCGGCGTCACCGCCACCGTTCGCGCGCTGGAGAGCCTCATCCAGAACGGCCGCGACGAGTTCCGCAACGGCACCTGGGCGCCGCACCGCCCGCCGCGGCCGGACAAGTCCGAGGGCGGCATTCCCTTCCGCGTCCGGTCGGAGTACGAGCCGAAGGGCGACCAGCCGACCGCCATCGCCGAACTGGTCGACGGGATCCGGGGCGACGAGCGCACCCAGGTGCTGCTCGGCGTCACCGGCTCCGGCAAGACCTTCACCATGGCCAAGGTGATCGAGGCGACCAACCGCCCGGCGCTGATCCTCGCCCCCAACAAGACACTGGCGGCGCAGCTCTACGGCGAGTTCAAGTCCTTCTTCCCGGACAACGCCGTCGAGTATTTCGTCTCCTACTACGACTACTACCAGCCCGAGGCCTATGTGCCGCGGACGGACACCTACATCGAGAAGGAATCGTCGATCAACGAGCAGATCGACCGGATGCGTCACTCGGCGACCCGGTCCCTGCTCGAGCGCGACGACGTCATCATCGTCGCCTCGGTCTCCTGCATCTACGGCATCGGCTCGGTCGAGACCTACACGGCGATGACCTTCTCGCTCGAGGTGGGCGAGCGGATCGACCAGCGCCAGCTCCTCGCCGACCTGGTGGCGCTGCAGTACAAGCGGCAGGACATCGGCTTCGTGCGCGGCACCTTCCGGGTGCGCGGCGACACGGTCGAGGTGTTCCCGGCCCATTTGGAAGACCGGGCCTGGCGGATCAGCCTGTTCGGCGACGAGGTCGAGCAGATCACCGAGTTCGACCCGCTGACCGGCCAGCGCAGCGCCGACCTCAAGTTCGTCAAGGTCTACGCCAATTCGCACTATGTGACGCCGAAGCCGACGCTGGCGCAGGCGATCAAGTCGATCCGGACGGAACTGAAGCAGCGGCTGGAGGAGCTCAACGCCCACGGCCGCCTGCTGGAGGCGCAGCGGCTGGAGCAGCGCACCGTCTTCGACATGGAGATGATGGAGGCGACCGGCGCCTGCGCCGGCATCGAGAACTACTCGCGCTATCTCACCGGCCGCGCGCCGGGCGAGCCGCCGCCGACGCTGTTCGAGTACCTGCCCGACAATGCGCTGGTGTTCGTCGACGAGAGCCACGTCACCGTGCCGCAGATCGGCGCGATGTACCGCGGCGACTTCCGCCGCAAGGCGACGCTGGCCGAATACGGCTTCCGCCTGCCGTCCTGCATGGACAACCGGCCGCTCCGCTTCGAGGAATGGGACCTGATGCGGCCGCAGACGGTCGCCGTCTCGGCGACGCCCGCCTCCTGGGAACTCGAGCAGTCCGGCGGCACCTTCGCCGAGCAGGTGATCCGCCCGACCGGCCTGATCGACCCGGTCATCGACGTGCGGCCCGCCAAGACGCAGGTCGACGACCTGCTCGGCGAAGTCCGCCAGGTGGCGAAGGCGGGCTACCGGACGCTGGTCACCGTGCTCACCAAGCGGATGGCCGAGGACCTCACCGAGTACCTGCACGAGCACGGGATCCGCGTCCGCTACATGCACTCGGACATCGAGACGCTGGAGCGGATCGAGATCCTGCGCGACCTCCGCCTCGGCGCCTTCGACGTGCTGGTCGGCATCAACCTGCTGCGCGAGGGCCTCGACATTCCCGAATGCGCGCTGGTGGCGATCCTCGACGCCGACAAGGAGGGCTTCCTGCGCTCGGAGACCTCGCTGATCCAGACGATCGGCCGCGCCGCCCGCAACGTCGACGGCCGGGTGATCCTCTACGCCGACACGATCACCGGCTCGATGGAGCGGGCGATGGCCGAGACCGGGCGGCGGCGGCAGAAGCAGCTCGCCTACAACACCGAGCACGGCATCACGCCGGAGAGCGTGCGCCGCTCGATCGGCGACATCCTGCAGTCGGTCTACGAGCAGGACCACGTCCGGGTCGACACCGGCTTCGCCGAGGAGGGCGCGCTGGTCGGCCACAACCTCAAGGCCCACATGGCCGACCTCGAGAAGCGGATGCGGGACGCGGCCGCCAACCTCGAGTTCGAGACCGCGGCGCGCCTGCGCGACGAGCTGAAGCGGCTGAGGGAGACCGAACTCGTCGTCTCCGACGATCCGCTCGCCCGCCAGTCGGACGTGGATGCGGCGGCGGGCGGCTTCGCCGGCGAGCGCAAGTATGGACGGGCGGCCAACCTGCCGCCGTCCAGGGTGCGCAAGAACGACCTCGACGAGATGACGGTCGGTCGCACCGAGGTGCCGGTCGGCCAGCCGGCGCCGAAGCGTCCGCCGCCGGGCACCGCCGCCGGGACGATCGGCGGGCGCAAGGACCGCCGGCGCGGCCGCTGAGGGCGGTGGCCGGGTCGGTCCGCAGGGCTCGGATATGCATTTCTCGAAATGTAATTATTGACGATTATTACCGCAAGGGAGGTCGTTTTTCCGCATAACATGTCCATGGCCGCATCGCGGGGGCTTCCGGCCGCCCGGCGGTCCGTCCGGCTGCGCGCGGCGTCGGGCGGGGTTCGATGAGCAGCATGGACACGACATGGAACAGATGATCGAGCAGGACGAAGAGCGGCAGACCGGGACGGTGAAGTTCTTCAACGAGATCAAGGGCTACGGGTTCATCATCCCCGATAGCGGCGGCAGCGACATCTTCGTGCACATCAGTGCCGTGCAGCGCTCCGGCCTGTCTTCCCTCGACAACGGCATCCGCATCTCCTTCTCCACCGAGAAGGACAAGCGCGGCAAGGGCCCGAAGGCGATCCAGATCCGCGTCGAGCCGTGACCGTCGCGGGTGCGCCGGGTCGCGAGCGCGCGTCGCCGGAATGACGGCGCCGCGGGCGTCGGCGCGCATCGGTTCGCTCACCCTCGACGTCGTCCCGGCGAAAGCCGGAAGCCAGAAAACCTTCCCACATCAATGCATTGGCGACGCAACTGGATTCCGGCTCTCGCCGGAATGACGGCGGTGGGGGCGGGTGGGAGCGCACGGCCGGAATGGCGACGGTGAGGGGCGGAGCACGACTGTCGCCGACTGGCGGTTGCGGGGCTTTCGGGGGATCACGGCGGCCTGGGGTTCGGCACGGATCGGCCCACCCACCCTCGACGTCATCCCGGCGAAAGCCGGGATCCAGAAAACCCAGCCACCTCAAGGCACTAGCGGCGCAACTGGATTCCGGCTTTCGCCGGAATGACGGCTGCGGAGCCCGGCGACGGCGGCGGGGGCGTCGGCGCGTCAGCCTGCCTCAGGCCGCACCGTCTCGAAGCGCTTCGCCAGGCCGCGCTGGATGACCCTCAGCCGGCGCTCGTTGGCGCCGAGGTCGGCGTGGCCGATCCGGCTGCGCGAGTAGAGCCAGACCGCCGACAGGCCCGGCGCCTGCTCGCGCACCCGCACGGACACCGTATCGGGGAACCGCAGCAGCGGCGTGCGCACCACGGCGCGGAAGGAGAGGTCGTCGGGGTTGTCCTCGACGAAGTCCGCCCCGGGCATCGACGCCACCGTCTCCCTCACCGCCGCGAGCAGCGTCGGGGCGTCGGTCGCATAGAGGGGAAGCCCGCGGTCGACGGCCGCCGCCTCGCAGGCGGCGTCGCCGACGGGGCAGAACAGCGCATCGTTCACCTTGCCGGTCCGGGTCGGCTGCTCGAAGTCGTAGGGCCCGGTGTCCGCCGGGCCGACCAGATCCGTCCACACCGCATCGCGCCCGTAGGCGACGAAGCCGATCCCCGCGGCGCCGATCAGCGCCGCAATCGCGAGAAGTATCGCCATCAGGAACCTGAAGGGGCTCATGTGCCGCTCGGCCGCCCGGGGTGCATCGGCCATGCCTCAGCTCTGCTCCGCCGGGGCGACCCGGACGAGACTGCCGTCCGGCTCGTCTGTGAGCAGCCAGAGGGCGCCGTCCGGCCCCTGGCGCACGTCCCGGACCCGGCCGAGGGCGCCCTCGAACAGCCGCTCCTCGCCGACGATACGGCGCTCGTCGTCGAGGTCGAGGCGCACCAGCATCTGGCCGCGCAGCGCGCCGACGAAGAGGTCGCCCTGCCAGGCGGGCACCAGGTCCCCGGTGTAGAAGGCGAGACCGGAGGGCGCGATGGACGGATCCCAGTGGTGGTGCGGCTGCGCCATGCCGGGCGCCTCGGTGCCGATGCCGATCGTCGCGCCGGAGTAGTCGACGCCGTAGGTGATGACCGGCCAGCCGTGGTTGACCCCCGGCTTCGGGATGTTGATCTCGTCGCCGCCGCGGGCGCCGTGCTCCACCGTCCAGAGTTCGCCGGTGTCCGGGTGCAGCGTGGCGCCCTGCGGGTTGCGATGGCCGTAGCTCCAGATCTCCGGCCGGGCGTTCGGCTGGCCGACGAAGGGGTTGTCGGCGGGGACCGAGCCGTCGGGGTCGATCCGCACCACCTTGCCCATGTGGGTGGAGAGGTCCTGGGCCAGCGGCTTCTGGCCCCGCTCGCCGAGGGTGACGAAAAGCGTGCCGTCGCGGCCGACCACGATCCGCGAGCCGAAGTGGACACCGCCGCCGAGCTTCGGCTGCTGGCGGAAGATCACCTCAACGTCCTCGAGCCGTCCGCCGTCGCCTTCGCGGACGAGCCGCCCGCGGGCGACCGCAGTGCCGGCCCCGCCCTCGCCCGGCTCCGAGTAGGAAAGGAACACCTCGCCGTTCTCGGCGAAGTCCGGCCCGACGGCGACATCGAGGAGCCCGCCCTGCCCGCGCGCCCAAACGCGCGGCACCCCGCTGACGGGTTCCGCGACGAGGCTGCCGTCGGAGACGAGCCTCAACCGACCGGGCCGCTCGGTGACGAGCATGTCGCCGTCCGGAAGGAACGCCAGTCCCCAGGGATGCTCGAGCCCGGTGACCACGGGCTCCGCCGCGATGGTCAGGCCAGCGGCGGTCTCGGCCTCGACGGGACCGGCCCGGGCGCAACTGGCGGCGACGAGGGTCGCGGACAGAAGGGCGGCGATGGACGCGGCGCGGGCGACACCCTGTCGAGAACGCATGAAGGCCTCCGGCTTGGTCTCGACACCCGAGATAAGCGCGGAGACCTCGGACGGCAACGCCGACCTTGCGACCTGCGTCAATCGCGCACCCTGCGCCTCGGCGCTTCGACCGGGGCCAGCGAGCGGCCGAGCGCGCGCCAGGCGGTGCGGGTGGCGACCGCTGCGGCGATGAACAGCGCGCCGACGAGGATCATCGCCAGGCTCCGGTGCGGCGGCGCTCCGGCGGACACCACCTGGTAGACGGCATCCCGGGTCGGCGCCCCGGCGTAGAGCACGGCGGAGGTGAAGGCGTCGGCTCCACTGGCGGCGGAGGCGACCCTGATGCCCTCGACGACCGGCGCCGCGGCCGCACCTGCCACGGTCATCGCCGCCGCGGCGATGATGGCGATGACCACCGCGAGCGCCGCGGCGATCGCGACAAGCATGGTCGAGCCGCCGCCGCGCGGCGCCTCCCCCTCTCCTGCCGCCGGAAGGGTCGCGAGTTCGTCGTTCAGCCGAATGTCCGTCATGATGCCGCCCACCTTGACCCAAGGCCCGCGCCCGCGCGGGCAAGCCGTTCCACCGGTTGCGCCGGGCGCCGACGACCGGCGTCCGTTCCGACGCTGGTATTGGGCCTGCGGATTTGGTCGGGGGCGGGCCGCAATTGCGGGTGCCAGCCGGATTTCGTGTGGCGAATTCGTGGCACGTTAACCGGTGTCAAGAAAAACTTGCCGGAGCGTCCCGGATCGCCACTCCCGGAACGGAACGGGGCCCGGCGAGAGGGCATGCGCCGGGCCCCGTCCAAACCCCAGCCGGGGAGGTGATTCGTCAGTCGAGCGACCCGCAGAAGCGCTGGATCCGCTCGCAGGCGGCCTCGAGCTCCCCGGTGGAGGTCGCATAGGAGATGCGGAAGTTGGGGCCGAGGCCGAAGGCCGAGCCCTGCACCACCGCGACGCCCTCGTGCTCGAGCAGCTCGGTCACGAAGTCCTCGTCGGTCTCGATCACCTTGCCCGAGGGCGAGCGCTTGCCGATGGCGCCGGAGCAGGAGGGATAGACGTAGAAGGCGCCCTCCGGCGTCGGGCAGGCGAGGCCCCTCGCCTGGTTCAGCATGGAGACGACGAGGTCGCGGCGCTCCTTGAACGCCTTGTTGTTGCGCGCGATGAAGTCCTGCGGGCCGTTCAGCGCCTCGACCGCGGCCCACTGCGAGATGGTGCAGGGATTGGAGGTCGACTGCGACTGGATGTTGGCGATCGCCTTGATCAGTTGCGCCGGGCCGCCGGCGTAGCCGATGCGCCAGCCGGTCATGCAGTAGGCCTTGGACACGCCGTTGACCGTGAGCGTGCGCGTCTTCAGCGCCGGCTCCACCTGGGCGAGCGTGGTGAACGCGAAGTCGTCGTAGACGAGGTGCTCGTACATGTCGTCGGTCATCGTCCAGACGTGCGGATGATTCATCAGCACGTCGGCGATGGCGCGGATCTCGTCGCGGCTGTAGGCCGCGCCGGAGGGGTTCGAGGGCGAGTTGAAGATGAACCACTTGGTCTTCTCGGTGATCGCCCGCTCGAGCGCCTCCGCCGTCACCTTGAAGCCGGTCTCGATCGAGGCGTCGACGAAGGTCGGCGTGGCGCCGGCGAGCAGCACCATGTCCGGGTAGCTCACCCAGTAGGGCGCCGGGATCAGCACCTCGTCGCCGGGGTTCAGCGTCGCCATCAGCGCGTTGTAGAGCACCTGCTTGCCGCCGGTGCCGACGGTGATCTCGGCGGGCGTGTAGGACAGGCCGTTCTCCCGCTCGAACTTGGCGACGATCGCCGCCTTCAGCTCCGGGATGCCGTCGACGGCGGTGTACTTGGTCTTGCCCTCGCGGATGGCGCGGATCGCGGCGTCCTTGATGTTGTCCGGGGTGTCGAAGTCCGGCTCGCCGGCGCCGAGGCCGATGACGTCGCGGCCGGCAGCCTTGAGCTCCCGGGCCTTGTTGGTGACCGCGATGGTCGCGGAGGGCTTCACGCGGGAAAGGGACTGGGCGAGAAAGGACATGGCTCGTCTCCGAACGCGGATCCGCCGGGTCTGGCAGGCGGCGGAAGCGGCCGGACCCTATTGCGGCGCTCCCGCAGGCGCAAGGGTCGAGGCGGCCTCAGGCGGCCTTCCGCGACGATTGGATGACCGCCACGCCCTCGCCGTCCGCCGCGCGGGCCGCGCGGGCGGCGAGGCCCACCAGGAAGACGGCCGAGCCCAGCATCAGGAAGGCGGCTCCGAGGCCGAGGTGCTCGCCGATGAAGCCGATCGCCGGCGGCCCGGCGAGGAGGCCGAAGTAGCCGGTCGTCGCCACCGCGGCGACCCCGGTCGCCGGCGACTGTCCCGGGGTCTTCCCCGCCGCCGAGAACAGCACCGGGACGACGTTGGAGAGCCCCAGCCCGGCGACCGCCAGGCCCGCCACCACCACCGGCACCACGCCCGAGCCGGCGCCGGCGAGGATCGCGGCCGCGGCCGACAGCGCCCCGGCGCGGACCAGCCAGACGGCGCTGGTGCGCGCCCGGATCGCATCGCCGGCGAAGCGGCCGATCGCCATGCCGCCGGCGAAGGCGGCGTAGCCGGCGGCGGCGAGGCCGGGGCCGGCGCCGAGGTCCTCGCCGAGCCAGACCGCCGACCAGTCGATCATCGCGCCCTCGGTCATGAAGACGGTGAAGGTGAGCAGCCCGATCAGCGCCACGCTGCGCGTCGGCAGGGCGAAGGCCGCGCCCGGCTCGGCCCGGTCGACCCCGGAGGGCAGCAGCCGCGGCAGCATCGCCGCGAGCAGGACGAGGCTTGCCACGAAGACGACCGCCAGGTGGACCGTCGGCGGGAAGGTGGAGAGCAGCACCCCGCCCCCGGCCGCGGCGACGAAGCCGCCGACCGAGAACATCGCGTGCAGCGACGACATCACCGGCCGCCCGAGCCGGCGCTCCACCTCGACCGCATGCGCGTTCATGCCGACGTCGGAGAGCCCGGTCCCGGCGCCGAAGGCGGCGGCGGCGGCGAGCAGGGTCGTCCAGTCCGGCGCCAGCGCCACCACCGGCAGCGACACCACCTGCAGGAGGATCGTCCAGCGGGCGACGGGCGCGCTGCCCAGCCGGGCGATGAGGAGCCCGGAGAAGGGCATCGCCACCGCCGCGCCGATCGCCATCACCAAGAGCGCGAGGCCGAGGTCCGTCTCCGTGAGGCCGAGCCGGGCCTTTACAAGCGGCACGTGCGGCGCCCACGCGCCCAGCTGGAAGCCGTTGGCGAGGAAGATCGAGGCGACGGCCCAGCGGGCGCGGACGGCGGAACGGTCGGTCATGGCGGATCCGGTTCAGGCGGTGACGATGTCGATGCCGAGGGCGGCGAGGTCGGCGACGGCGTCGGGCGCCGCCCCGGCCGCGGTCACCAGCCGGCCGACGGCGGAGGCGGGCGCGACGTGGAAGCGAGAGGCGGCGCCGAGCTTGTCGGGGGTGGCGACGGCGACCACCTCGCTGGCGGCGCCGATCATCGCGCGCTTCACCAGCGCCTCCTCGTATCCGGCCGCGGTGACGCCGGCGCGGGCGTCGAGGCTGCAGAGGCCGACGAGGCAGAGGTCGGCGCGCACCGCCCCGACCGCCTCGACCGCCGCGGCGCCGACCACGGTTCGGCTGGCCCTGTCGAAGCTGCCGCCGATCACGATCACCTCCACCGACGGCCGGTCCGCCAGCGCGTCGGCCACGGGGATCGAGGTGGTGACGATCACGCAGCGGCGGTCCGCCGGGAGTGCGCGGACGGTGGCGAGCGTGGTGGTGCCGCCGTCGACGAGGACGGTCATGCCGTCGCGGACGAAGCCGGCGGCGACGGCCGCGATCCGCGACTTGGCGCCCGCCTGCTGGGCGCCGCGCGCCTCGAAGGCGGCGGGCTCCGACGCGGCCGGCAGCACCGCGCCGTGGACGCGGCGGATGCGGCCGGCGGCCGCGAGCGCGCGCAGGTCGCGGCGGATCGAATCCTCCGAGGTGGAGAAGCACCGGGCGAGGTCCGCCACCGCAAGCCGGCGGCGCTCGGCGAGCAGGGCGAGGATGCGGTCCTGCCGTTCCTCCGGCGAGAGCGCGGCGTCCACGACGACGTCGGACATGGGAAGGCTCCATGACTGTGCGGCAACGTGCATAATCGTGCAGATGCGTGCAGTCAAGGCCCGAGGGCCTGGACTCCTGCGTTCGCGGGGTGACGGCGAGGCGAGGTGAACGGCAAGGCCCGGGACGGCGCGGCGGAACGGATCCTCCCCGACGGGACCGGGCGGCGACAGTTACCCCGCCCGCTCACGCCGCCCCTGACGGGATCGTGTCTTGCGCGGCGGCGCGCCGCTCCTAATGTTTGGTCAGGATGCGACGAGGAGCGGGGACGTCCCCGCCGGGAGACGTGACATGCTGATCAAGTCCAGGCGCCGCTGGGAGATCCCCGAGGCGCAGGCGACGCCGGAGGCGGTGTTCCTCGATCGTCGCCGGTTCATCGCCTCGGCCGGCCTCGGCGCCGGCCTCATCCTCGCGGGCGGTCTCGGCCGCGCCCGGGCGGAGACCTCGCCCATCGCCGACCTGTTCCCGGCGCCGCGCAACGAGGCCTTCAAGCTCGACCGGGAGATCACGCCCGAGGACGTGACCGCCAACTACAACAACTTCTACGAATTCGGCTCGCACAAGCAGATCGCCGGGGCCGCCCAGGCGCTGAAGCCGCGGCCGTGGACCGTGAAGGTCGACGGCATGGTCGAGGAGGAGCGCACGGTCGACGTCGACGAACTCATCCGCGCCATGCCCGTCGAGGAGCGGCTCTACCGCCACCGCTGCGTCGAGGCCTGGGCCATGGCGGTGCCCTGGACCGGCTTCCCGCTGAAGGCGATGGTGGACTGGGCGAGGCCCCTCTCCTCGGCGAAATACGTCCGCTTCGAGACCTTCATGGATCCCGAGGTCGCCTCCGGCCAGATGCAGTTCTGGTACCCCTGGCCGTATGTGGAGGGGCTCACAATCGAGGAGGCCAGCAACGACCTCGCCTTCATGGTGATGGGCGCCTACGGCAAGACCCTGCACAACCAGTTCGGCGCGCCGCTCCGCCTGGCGGTTCCCTGGAAGTACGGCTTCAAGTCGATCAAGTCGATCGTCCGCGTCACCTTCACCGACGAGCGGCCGGTGTCCTTCTGGGAGGAGTTGCTCGGCGAGGAGTACGGCTTCTGGGCCAACGTCAACCCGGAGGTGCCGCACCGGCGCTGGAGCCAGGCCGAGGAGCGCCTGCTGCACACCAACGAGATGGTGCCGACGCAGCTCTTCAACGGCTACGCCGAGGAGGTCGCCCACCTCTACAAGGGCCTCGAGAGCGAACCCCTGTTCATGTGAACGGGGCCGACAGGCACCAACCGCCATGGCCCTCGTGACCTCACGAGGGCCTTTTTTTGTTAGCCTATGCAACTCCCCGAATATTTTTCAACACCGACGATCATCTTGTGAACCAGGGAATCCTGCTCTACACACCGAAACCGAAATCGACAGTTCACCGGAGGTAGGCCATGCCTAACAAAAGGGTTGAAAGTGAAGCGTTCCACTAGGGAAACAACGCGGAGCATTATTACCAGATCGCCGAGGCCGCGATGGCGGAGCAGTGGTCCAAGCACATCTGGCCGACGCTCGCTGCGCACGATCCAAACTTCGAATCGGTGGTGGACCTGGCCAGCGGCCGCGGGCGCAACACCGCCGCGCTTCTCTCCGCGGGTGCCAAGCACGTCACTTGCGTCGACGTAAACCCTGAGAACCTCGAATTCTGCCGATCCAGATTTGCCGGACAGCCGGTCGAATTCGTCCAGAATGATGGCCAGTCGCTCGCGCCCCTCCAAGACGGGGTCGCTTCGCTGATTTATTGCTGGGACGCTCTCGTCCACTTCGATCTCAGGTTCATTGCCGCTTACGTGGACGAATCGGCGCGAGTGCTGAAACCCGGCGGCATTTTCTTTGCACATCACTCGAACTACACTGGAGCGCCGGGAAAGAATTTTACATATTCACCCCATTGGCGAAACTTCATGTCGGCGGACATATTCAGGCACTTGGCACTGACCGCTGGCTTGGAGATTTGCTCACAGACTCTCATCGACTGGGGCGAGGATAAGAATCTGGACTGCATCTCGGTGGTTCGCCGCCCGAGCAACTGAATTCAAACTCGGATCGCGAGGAACGGAAGATTTAATGCAAAACTACAAGTTCATCGGCCCTGAGGATGCCGACGAGGGGGATGAGGTAATCTCCGAACTCGAATCGGCCGGAGGTGGTATCTGCATCATCTCCCCAACTGTTCGGCGCGGAACACTGTTCAAGAACGTGCCGGACAACATCTTGGTCATTGACCTCAGGTACGGAGGCGCCACTATACTAGGCGGCAATCATCCGCGTAAGGAAGGCATTACTCCGCAGTACTCATTCTTAAAGACCGGACTTGCGCATAATATTATCGTATCTGACCAAATTACAGATGAAACCCCGATCCATGACTGGCTTGGCAACCCTTACGAAATGCAATCCGCACCCTATGGTCAGCCATTAAGTTCGGAGGTATACCGCCATCTTCATAACCACTACCAGAACTTTCTCAGCGAGGTATTCAATTTTTCCCGTTCACTTAACGGCGTTGCTATTTGGGGCGATTCGGGAGCATTCGTTCCGGAAGCCAAGTCATGGGGCGGCTTTTTCAGCGCCAGGTCTTGGCCGGTTCGCTGGGAGGGATACACACCCGAATCAGCCGGCGAATACGAAGACCATGACTTCGATGCCGGACTTGTTGGGGTGGAGGTCGACGTCCTCAATGCGGGAAAGGACTGGGACGGCACCAATATGGGAAAGACCGGCGTTCAAATCGTCGGCTTTGGAAGCAGGAATGGAGCAGCGGTAGAAATACGCACTGAAGACACCGAAGACTTCGGCCGAGGACCCGAAAACAGAAGGGGAGCTTGGCACAACGCAATCCTTGTCTGGAATGCGCTCCACGACAATTCAACCCTTTTGCATTGCGAAACCGGCCCAAGCCGGCGGGGAATTGACCTTTCCAAGAGTTCGTTCCGGGAGGGTGCCCTTCTGGCCAGCGCCGACGGCTGGCGATCCGGGGTCGTGTTTGGAGAAGGCCGCGCCGGCCAGCTCTTCGGAGAGGCGGACGGCTGCCTCGTCGTCCATGGCGGCGAGAAGGGTGTGAGAATCGCCCTCGGGCAGGGCGAGTTCTTCCAGTTCAATCCTGATGGATCGGTGCACATGAGCGAGCAGGTGCGCAGGTCCCTTCGCGCGGCGGTCTCACCTGCGGGTGCTGTGCGCCGCTGGGTGCGACGTCTACTGAGGTCACTCCCCGGGGCCAAGCGCACCTGATCCGGGAGGCGGAGCCCGCCTTCAGGCCGGATCGGCGCACCTGGATCTCCGCCGGGGCACCGTGAAGCAAGGGGTTTGTCGCACCGGAAAAAAAGAGGCCGGGCGCGGGGCCCGGCCTTGGAAAGTTTCGGTTGTGCATCGCAGGGAACGATGCGCAACCGTTCCAGAGGGGAACAGCTGAAACTTCGACCCGCCGGGAGGAAAGAGAGCGGGTGGAAGCGAATTCATCAGCTGGCGGGTATATGCTTGCGTCAGCCCTGCAAGGCAAGTCGGCAGTTTGCATGCCTGCTATGCAATCAGCGCGCAGTTCTGCCGAAGCCCGCGCCAGAAACGAAGGTGGCGCGCCCGGAAACGCGGCAGCGGCGCCGGGCCCGTCGTAGCCGATCCCGCGCGCCCGAAAATGCGGCAGGTGCGCCGGGCCCGTCGGGGCGGATCACGCGATAAAGCGTCCGAGCTAGCTGAGGGTCCCGTCCCGCCGTGAGGGGTCGGAGCGGCAGACGGTCCTATCCGTCTCGCTGCACCGGCGTCGCGCCTCAATAGTTCCAGCGCTGGGCCTTGTTGACCAGGAAGTCGCGGAAGGCGTGGACGCGTGCGGAGTTCCGGAGCTCGTCCGGGTAGACGAAATAGGTGTCGAAGGACGGCAGGTCCACCTCGGGGATCAGCTGGGTGAGGCCGCTGTCGGTCTCGATCAGGTAGTCCGGCAGCAGCGCGATGCCGATGCCGCGCTGCACCGCCCGCTTGATCGCCACGACATTGTTGACCCGCAGCGCCGGGATCCGCGGGTTGTCATAGGGCCGGCCGGCGGTCTCCAGCCAGTTCATGTCGCGCAGGTAGGCGGGCGCGGCGGCGCCGAAGGTAACGAAGCGGTGCCCCTCGAGGTCGTCGATG
Organism: Pleomorphomonas sp.; assembly: GCA_041687675.1. Classification (GTDB taxonomy): domain Bacteria; phylum Pseudomonadota; class Alphaproteobacteria; order Rhizobiales; family Pleomorphomonadaceae; genus JAWLBM01. The sequence goes on from JAWLBM010000056.1 coordinate 13,710, forward strand.
GTGCGCGGCGCGCCGAAGCGCTTCAGGTAGGCCGGCGCGGCGTAGAGGTGGAAGTGCACCGTGAACAGCTTGCGCTGGATCAGGTCCGGCTGGGTCGGCTGGCGCAGGCGGATGGCGACGTCCGCCTGCCGCATGGCGAGGTCGAGTTCCACGTCGTCGAGGATCAGCTGCAGCTGCACCTCGGGGAACAGGTCAATGAACTCGTGCAGGCGCGCGGTGAGCCAGGTCGAGCCGAGCCCTACGGTGGTGGTGACGCGCAGCGACCCGGACGGCCGCTCGCGGCTGTCGGTCAGCCGGTTCTGCACGTCCTCGAGCTTCATCAGAACGTCGTGGGCGGTCCGGAACAGGAGTTCGCCCTGCTCGGTGAGGATCAGGCCGCGGGCGTGGCGGTGGAACAGCGGGACGCCGAGTTCCTGCTCCAGCGCGCTCACCTGCCGGCTCACCGCCGACTGGCTCATGCCCAGCGTGTCCCCGGCGTGGGTGAAGCTGCCGGCACGGGCGGCGGCATGGAAGATCCTCAGCTTGTCCCAGTCCATCCCACCCCTCCCCTCGGCCGGCCGCGAGGCGCGCCGGCCCGTCCACCGGCACGCGACATCACCTGGCGCTATTCCGCGGCCGCCTTGAAGGAGGAGGCGGACAGCCAGCGCTCCGCCTCGAGGGCCGCCATGCAGCCGAGCCCGGCGGCGGTCACCGCCTGGCGGAACACCTCGTCCGTGACGTCGCCGGCGGCGAAGACGCCGGGCACCGAGGTCACGGTCGAGCCAGGCTCCGTCCAGATGTAGCCGGACGGCTTCAGCCGGACCTGCTCCTTGAACAGCTCCACCGCCGGCGCGTGGCCGATCGCGACGAAGATGCCGTCGGCCGCAAGCTCCCGGGTCTCGCCGGTGACGGCATCCTTCAGCCGCACCCCGGTGACGGACGGCGGGAAGCCCTCGGTGCCGAGCACCTCGTCGATCACGCTGTTCCAGATCACCTCGATCTTCGGGTTGTCGAACAGGCGCTGCTGCATCACCCGCTCGGCGCGGAAATGGTCGCGGCGGTGGACAACGGTCACCTTGTCGGCATGGTGGGTCAGGTAGAGCGCCTCCTCCACCGCCGTGTTGCCGCCGCCGACCACGACCACGTGCTTGCCGCGGTAGAAGAAGCCGTCGCAGGTGGCGCAGGCGGAGACGCCGAAGCCCTGGAACTTCTTCTCCGATTCCAGCCCGAGCCACTTGGCCTGGGCGCCGGTGGCGATGATCAGCGCATCGCCGGAATAGGTCTCGCCGCCGTCGCCGACGAGATGGAACGGCCGGGCGGAGAGGTCCGCCCTGGAGATATGGTCGGAGATGATCCGCGTCCCCATGGCCTCGGCCTGGGCGCGCATCTGGTCCATCAGCCACGGACCCTGGATCGGATCGGAGAAGCCGGGGTAGTTCTCCACGTCGGTGGTGATGGTCAGCTGCCCGCCGGGCTGGATGCCGGAGACCAGGATCGGCTCCATCATCGCGCGCGCCGCGTAGATCGCCGCCGTGTAGCCGGCCGGCCCGGAGCCGACGATGAGGACTTTCGAGTGATGGTGCGCCATGGGGCCGCTCGTTCTGCCGTGCCGAAGGGTGGACGGACCGGTGGCGGCCCGAAGATTGCCGGATGGTAGGTGCCGGACCTTGCCGATTCAAGACAGGGCGCCCGGGAGGGCGGTGCGCCGTGGGCGTTTGTCGCGGCCGTCCACAACAAACGCGGCGCGGGCGCCCCGCCGGACGGCGTAACACCGTTGCGCCGTCGGCTCACGATCGCTACCTGTTGCTTTCCGATCCTTGCCGGACCCGGCAACATTGATGCGCAGCTGTGGCCGGCCGCCGGCCCGAACGTCGGGGGATCCCGTTGAAGATCCGACTGGACGCGATCGACTGGAAGATCCTCAAGGAACTCCAGGCCGACGGCCGCATGACCAACGTCGAACTCGCCAGGCGCGTCGGCATCTCGGCGCCGCCGTGCCTGCGGCGCGTGCGCGCGCTCGAGGAGGCCGGCCTGATCCTCGGCTACCGCGCGCTCCTCGACGAGAAGGGGCTCGGTTACGAGATCACCGTCTTCGCCATGGTCGGCCTGTCCTCCCAGTCGGAGGCGGACCTGCTCGCCTTCGAGGACCTGGTGAAGGGCTGGCCGATCGTGCGCGAGTGCTGGATGCTCTCCGGCGAGGTGGACTTCCTGCTGAAGTGCATCGCTCCCGACCTCAAGACCTTCCAGACCTTCGTCATCGAGAAGCTGACCGCCGCCCCCAACGTCGACGGCGTCCGCACCTCGCTGACCCTGCGCCAGGTCAAGAACGAGCCGGGCGTGCCGCTCTGAGGCGGCCCGGGCCGCCGGCGGTTGCGCCCATGGTCCCCTTCCGATATTCCCAAGCGATAAAGGACGGCGGACAGGCGCATGGAACGGCGGCTCATTGGCGAATACGCGGCGATCCACAGCCGCACGCGCTACGGCGCCACGGGCGATAAGGTGCTGCCGTACCTGCTGCCGCATGCGCTGGCGCTGAGGCCGGCCTCGCTCGTCGACTACGGCTGCGGGCAGAGCCGGCTCGCGGACATCCTCGCGGCGAAGGCCGGAATCGCGACCGTGCGCCGCTACGATCCGGCCATTCCCGACCTCGCCGAGCCGCCGGCTGAGCCTTTCGACCTGCTGATCAACGTCGACGTCCTCGAGCACGTGCCCGACGACGAACTCGACGCGGTGATGGCCGAAATGGCAGCCATGGCGCGGCACGCCCTGATCGTCATCGACACCCGGCCGGCGAAGCTAATCCTCAGTGACGGACGGAACGCCCATGTCTCGCTGCACGACGGGCCGACCTGGGCCAAGCGCCTCGCCCGGCACTGGCCGGCGGTGAAGCCGATCCCGATCCTTCGGAAAGGCAGGGTCGCGTTCAAGACCTTCGACGCCGGCCTGCCAGCCGTTGTCGGCGCCGCCATCACGACGCGCGAGGTGCTTGCTAGGAAGCTGGGGCGGTTACTTCCCCGCGCGGGGCGATGAACCAGCCCGCGGACCGCGGCAGCGGCACGCTCCGAGTCCTGCTGCTGCGGGACCGCAAGCCAGGTCACTTTCACCAGGTCGAGGGTCTGGGGCGCATCATAGCCGGGATGGCACCGGCCACGCTCGACCGGTTCGACGTTCGCCCCGCCTGGTACGCGCATTCGAAAACCCGCCAATGGCTGCTTCGTCGCCGCGGCGACCCCGCGCGACTGGCGAGATTCCTGTATGGCCCGGCAATCCTGGACCTCGCGGCGGCGGACGTGATCGTCGGTTCGGGACGGCCGACCATCGCCGCCGGCATCCTGCTGGCTGAGCGGTTCCGCGGAAAATTCGTCTACTCGGGATGGCCGAGCGGGTTCGACCGATCCCGCATTCATCTGATCCTCGCCAACTCGCCCCGCCTCATGGGGGAGCCGAATACCGTCTGGACACCCGTGCCGAGCCTTGTGGACCGTTGCAACCTGCCCGCCCCACGCCCGCTCCGCCGGGTGGAAGATCTCGCCGGCGCAGACATGGCCCTAATGATCGGCGGCGACTCGCATGGCCACAGCTTCAGCCACGGCGAGTGGAGGTCTCTGGCGAGCTTTCTCGAAGCGAGCGCGGCGGCGCTGAAAGTCCGCTGGCGCGTATCGACCTCCCGCCGGTCTCCTGATTTCCTGCGGCCGCTGCTCGCCGACCTCGCCGCCCGCGGGGTGATCGAGGAGTTTCTCGACTATCGGACGGCCGGCCCCGGCTCCGGCAACCGGCTGTTCGCCGCCGACGCGGTGGTCGTCACCGAGGACTCGCTGTCGATGCTCTCCGAAGGGCTCGCCGCCGGTCGGCCGGTGGTGGCGCTGAAGCCTGCAAAGGTGGAGGATTCGTCGGCCAACGAGGTCGTCGCGGGCCACGCCGGCCAGGGCTGGCTGGCGGTGCTGCCGTTGCGCAGCATGACCCCCGAGCGCTTCGCCAGCCACCTCCTGGCCCTGCGCGTGCCCGAACGACCGGTGCGCGAAGTGTTCGAGGCCGCCCTGGCGCCGCTTCTCACCGGCCCCGGCGATCGCAGATGAGCCGGGCATAAACCGCCTCGATCCGACGTGCCTCCCGCTCGACCGAGAACGCCTCCTCCACCCTGTCGCGGCCGGCCCGGCCGATCGCCTCCCGCTCCGCAGGCGATAGATCCATCGCCGCAGCCATCGCGGCGGACAGGCCGGCGGCGTCGCCGGGACGCACCAGCCAGCCCGTCTCGCCGTCCACGACGAGGTGGGCGTGGGCCCCGGCCCTGCTGGCGACGACGGGAGTCGCGCTCGCCATCGCCTCCAGCGGCACGAGGCCAAATCCCTCGTGACGCGGCGGAGCGACGACCAGCGACAGCGCGCGATACCAGACCGGTATCTCCTCGATCGGCCGCTCGCCGAGGAACAGCACCCGGTCCGCGATCCCCGCCTCCGCAAGCGAGCCCTTCAGCCGGGCGACGAAGGCGGCATCCTCGGGCTTAGCGAGGCCGATCACCACGCCGGTCCAGTCCGGCCGACCGGGCAGCGTCGAAATCAGTCCCTCGACCAACAGGTCGGTCCCCTTCTGCGGCCGGACGCGGCCGAAGATGCCGATTCCGAAGCGGCCAGGCAGGCCGCGTCCGGCCCAAGCAACGTCGCGATCCTTTGCCGGATGGAACGTGGCGGTGTCGACGCCGTGCAGGCTGACCACCGCGGGCACGTCGAGGAACGCGGCGGCCTCCGGGGAGGTGGCGATCACCGCATCCATCCGGCGCAGAAGAAAACGGGTGAAGCGGGTGTGGCGACGCTGCGCCGCCGAGGTGAACACCAGCGCCCATGGCTGCCTCAGGACGCGTGCGAGCACGACCCCGGCCGCCATCTCGATGTTCCGGCGGGCATGCCAGATCCGACGGCGACGGCCAGCGAGCGGGCGCCAGCCGCCGACGAGCACATCGCGCCAGCGGATTCGCGGGAAATCTTCCGGGATATGCGCGCCGAGAGCCGCGATCCGGATCCGCCGCGCATGCTCCGGCACGAGGGCGATCACGGTGGAGGTCACTCCAGAAAACCGGCGGTTCAGGCTCGGAGCGACGACTTCGACCTCCTGGATGTCGACGAGGGGCATGGAGGCGTCTTCCCCCGCTCCGGTCCGCTCACCGGAACGCCACCTCCAGCACCTCGTAGGCGCGGGCGCCGCCCGGGGCGGCCACCTCGACGCTGTCGCCGACCGACTTGCCGATCAGCGCGCGGGCGATCGGCGAGGAGATCGAGATCCGGCCCGACTTCACGTCCGCCTCGGCGTCGCCGACGATCTGGTAGGTCTTCTCCTCGTCGGTGTCCTCGTCGACGAGCTTCACCGTGGCGCCGAACTTGATGGTCTTGCCGGTCAGCTTGGAGACGTCGATCACCTCGGCGCGGCTGAGCATGTCCTCCAGCTCGGAGATCCGGCCCTCGTTCAGGCTCTGCTGCTCCTTGGCCGCGTGGTACTCGGCGTTCTCCGACAGATCGCCATGAGCCCGGGCCTCGGAGATCGACGCGATGATGCGCGGCCGCTCCTCGGTCTTGCGGCGCTGCAGCTCGGTCTCGAGAGCCGCGTATCCGATGGCGGTCATCGGGATCTTGTCCATCGCTCAATCAGCCTTTCGCATAAAATCAGAGCACCCGCCGCCGTAGGGCGTCGGGCGCCGATATTGTTCCTCTTTGTCTCGGTCACAGGCGGAACGCCCGTCCGATCCGGGGATCGCGCGACGACGCCGAAGAGGCGGGCCCGGGGTCTCCGGGCGCCTCCGGCACCGTCCCTGGCCGCGCGGTCACCCCGCGTCGTCGAAGTAGGCCTGCAGCGGGCGGACCTCCCGGACACCGGAAGACCACGCCTCTATGCCGCGGGCCGCAGCGATCGATCCGGCGAGCGTCGTATAATACGGGACTTTCTGCAAGAGGGCCGCGCGGCGGAGCGAACGGCTGTCCAGGAGGGCCTGCGCGCCCTCCGTCGTGTTGAAGACCAGCTGGATCTCGCCGTTGCGAATTGCGTCGACGATGTTGGGCCGGCCCTCCAGCACCTTGTTCACCCGCTGCGCCGGCACGCCGGCCGCCTCGAGGTGCTTCTGGGTGCCGGCGGTCGCGACCACCTTGAAGCCCAGCGCCACCAGCCGCCTAATCGCGTCGACGATCCGCGGCTTGTCCTCCTCGCGCACGGAGACGAAGACCGTGCCGCCGGTCGGCACCCGGGTCCCGGAGCCGAGTTGCGCCTTGGCGAAGGCGACCGGGAAGCTGGAGCCGATGCCCATCACCTCGCCGGTGGAGCGCATCTCCGGGCCGAGCACGGTGTCGACGCCGGGGAAGCGGGCGAAGGGGAACACCGCCTCCTTGACCGCGATGTGCTTGAGTTCGGGCCGCTTCAGGCCGAAGCTCGCCAGGCTCTCGCCGGCCATCACCCGGGCGGCGATCTTGGCGACCGGGATGCCGACGGTCTTGGCCACGAAGGGCACCGTGCGCGAGGCGCGCGGGTTCACCTCGAGGACGAAGATCTCGCCGTTCTTGATGGCGTATTGCACGTTCATCAGGCCGACGACGTCGAGGCCGCGGGCGAGCGCCGCCGTCTGCCGCTCCAGTTCGGCCACCGTCCCGGCCGACAGCGAATGGCTCGGCAGCGAGCAGGCCGAATCGCCGGAGTGGATGCCGGCTTCCTCGATGTGCTCCATCACCCCGGCGACGAAGACGTCGCGGCCGTCCGAGAGCGCGTCCACGTCCACCTCGATGGCGTCGTCGAGGTAGCGGTCGAACAGCAGCGGGCTCTTGCCGAGCACCATGTTGATCTGGCCGGTCTTGTCGTTCGGGTACTTGGCCTTGACGTCCGCCGGCACCAGCGCCGGCAGGGTGCCGAGGAGGTAGGCGTCGAAGCCGGCCTCGTCGCGGATGATCTCCATCGCCCGGCCGCCGAGCACGTAGGAGGGGCGCACCACCAGCGGGAAGCCGAGGTCGCCGGCGATCAGCCGGCTCTGCTCGATCGAGTAGGCGATGCCGTTCTTCGGCTGCTTGAGGCCGAGCTTGTCGAGGAGCCGCTTGAAGCGGTCGCGGTCCTCGGCGAGGTCGATGGCGTCCGGCGAGGTGCCGAGGATCGGGATGCCGGCCTTCTCGAGCCCCTCGGCGAGCTTCAGCGGCGTCTGGCCGCCGAACTGGACGATGACGCCCTTCAGCGTTCCGTTCTGCTTCTCGACGCGCAGGATCTCCAGCACGTCCTCCACGGTCAGCGGCTCGAAGTAGAGCCGGTCGGAGGTGTCGTAGTCGGTCGACACGGTCTCCGGGTTGCAGTTGACCATTATGGTCTCGTAGCCCGCGTCCGACAGCGCGAAGCAGGCGTGGCAGCAGCAGTAGTCGAACTCGATTCCCTGGCCGATGCGGTTCGGTCCGCCACCGAGGATGACCACCTTCTCCGCCGCCGAGGGCCGCGCCTCGTCGGCGGGCGCACCGGCGAAGGGCGCCTCGTAGGTGGAATACATGTAGGCCGTCGGCGAGGCGAACTCGGCGGCGCAGGTGTCGATCCGCTTGTAGACCGGGTGCACCGAGAGCGCGCGGCGGCGCTGGCTCACCTCGGCCTCCTCGAGCCCGGCGAGTTCGCCGAGCCGGGCGTCGGAGAAGCCCATCGCCTTCAGCCGGCGGAACCAGCCGGCGGTGGTCGGCAGGCCGTGCTCGCGCACCCGCGCCTCGGCCTCGACGATGCCGAGGATCTCGCGCAGGAACCAGGGGTCGATGCGGGAGATCTGGTGGATCTCCTCCAGCGGCATGCCGAGCCGCATCGCCTGGGCGACGTAGCGCAGCCGGTCGGGCGTCGGGGTGCCGAGGGCGGCGCGAATTGCGTTGCGGTCGTCTCCGAGGCCGGTGCCGGAGACGTCGATCTCGTTGAGGCCGGTGAGCCCGGTCTCCAGACCGCGCAGCGCCTTCTGCAGCGATTCCTGGAAGGTGCGGCCGATCGCCATGACCTCGCCGACCGACTTCATCGACGTGGTCAGCGTCGGCTCGGCGCCGGGGAACTTCTCGAAGGCGAAGCGGGGGATCTTGGTGACGACGTAGTCGATGGTCGGCTCGAAGGAAGCCGGGGTGGCGCCGCCGGTGATGTCGTTGGCGAGTTCGTCGAGCGTGTAGCCGACCGCGAGGCGCGCGGCGACCTTGGCGATCGGGAAGCCGGTCGCCTTGGAGGCCAGCGCCGAGGAGCGCGACACCCGCGGGTTCATCTCGATGACGATCATCCGCCCGTTCTCGGGGTTCACCGCGAACTGGACGTTGGAGCCGCCGGTCTCGACGCCGATCTCGCGCAGCACCGCCAGCGAGGCGTTGCGCATGATCTGGTATTCCTTGTCGGTCAGCGTCAGCGCCGGGGCGATGGTGATCGAATCGCCGGTGTGGACGCCCATCGGGTCGAGGTTCTCGATGGAGCAGACGATGATGCAGTTGTCGTCCCGGTCGCGGACGACCTCCATCTCGTACTCCTTCCAGCCGAGCACGCTCTCCTCGACCAGCACCTCGCTGGTCGGCGAGGCGTCGATGCCGGAGAGCACCAGCTCGTGCAGCTCCTCCATGGTGTAGGCGATGCCGCCGCCGGTGCCGCCCATGGTGAAGGAGGGGCGGATGATCGCCGGCAGGCCGGTGAGCTTCACCGCCTCCAGCGCCTGCATCTGGGCGGAGAGGTGGTACTCCTGCCGCCGCTGCTTCTCGCCCGTGACCCACTCGCCCTCGTAGGCGGCGAGCGCCTTGGAGAGCGCCTCGCCCTCGAGCCCCCGCGCGAGGATCGCCTGGCGGCCCGCCTCGTACTCGGCGCGGAACTTCTGCTTCAGCTCCGAGGTGTTGACGAAGGCGGCGAGCGGCGTGTCGAGGCCGATGCGGGTCATCGCCTCGCGGAACAGCTCGCGGTCCTCGGCCTTGTCGATCGCCTCGGCGGTGGCGCCGATCATCTCCACGTCGAAGCGGTCGAGGACGCCCATGCGCTTCAGGCTGAGCGCGCAGTTGAGCGCCGTCTGGCCGCCCATGGTCGGCAGCAGCACCAGCTTGTCGTCCGGGCGCTCGGTGCGCTCCTTCTCGATGATGCGGGCGACGATCTCCGGCGTGATCGGCTCGATGTAGGTGGCGTCGGCCATGTCCGGGTCGGTCATGATCGTCGCCGGGTTCGAGTTGACCAGCACGATCCGGTAGCCGTCGGCGCGCAGGGCCTTGCAGGCCTGGGTGCCCGAGTAGTCGAACTCGCAGGCCTGGCCGATCACGATGGGACCGGCGCCGATGATGAGGATGGAGTTGATGTCGGTGCGTTTCGGCATCGCTCGCTCGCGCTGGCTCGCGGCCGCGGATCCGGGGGGATCGGGCCACGGCGGAAAGGGTCGGACGTGTCAAGGATCAGACGTCGGCCGGGCGGCTTATAGGGCAAAAGACCGGGGGTGCAAACCCCGGCGGGAGGTCGCAGTGACGTCGCAGTTGGGTCGAGCCAGCGCCCGCCCCGCCCATCGCCGACGACTCCCCTCCCCGGCGGGATCGCGTGGAGCCTTCGGCCCGTCTCTGAATTTATGCAGGAACGTGAGAAGATTGCTCTCGGCCCTGGGGCTTTCCCGCGGGCGGGATGCCGGACGGGAGGTTCGCCGATGCGCTGGAGAGGTCGACGCCAGAGCTCGAACGTGCAGGATCGCCGGGGCGCCGGCGGCTTCGGCGGCGGGCGGATGCGGATCCCGATCGGCGCCGGCGGGCGCGGGCCGATCCGCGCGGGCGGCGGCGGGATCGGCCTCCTCGTCGCCGTCCTGATCATCGGCTGGATGCTCGGGATCAACCCGCTGGCGCTGCTCGAGGGCGGCCTCGGCGACCCGCAGGCGGTGTCTGTCGGCGAGCGGGCGCCCCGGCCGGCGGCCGAGGAGGAGATGGCCGCCTTCGTGCGCACCGTCCTGGCCGAGACCGAGGACAGCTGGAACGCCGTCTTCGCCGCCGAGGGGGAGGACTACCCGGAGCCGACGCTGGTCCTCTTCACCGGCCAGGCGCAGTCCGCCTGCGGCTTCGCCAGCGCGGCGAGCGGCCCCTTCTACTGCCCCTCGGATTCGAGCGTCTACATCGACCTCGCCTTCTACGACGAGCTGCGCCGCCGCTTCGGCGCGCCGGGCGACTTCGCCCAGGCCTATGTCGTCGCCCACGAGGTGGGGCACCACGTCCAGAACGTCCTCGGCGTGCTGCCGGAGTTCAACCGCCGCCGCCAGGCGATGGCGCCCGCCGAGGCCAACGCCCTGTCGGTCCGGGTGGAGCTCCAGGCCGACTGCTTCGCCGGCGTCTGGGCGGCCCACGCCGAGGGCAAGGGATTGCTGGAGGCGGGCGACCTCGACGAGGCGCTGAACGCGGCGACCCAGATCGGCGACGACACCATCCAGCGGCGGACGCAGGGCCAGGTGGTGCCGGAGAGCTTCAACCACGGGACGTCCGAGCAGCGGCGCCGCTGGTTCCGGCGCGGCTTCGAGGAAGGCCGGGCGAGCGCCTGCGACACCTTCAGCCCGGCTGAGCCGTGACCTCGGCCGGCTCTCGCTCGGCCGCCCGGACAGGGACCGAGCCGTCGAAGTCCACGACGCCCTGGCTGAGCGCATAGCAGGCGAGCCGCACCGAGAGCGGCACCTCGACGGGACGCCCGCCGCGCTCGCCGGTCTCGTAGTACTGGACGATGCGCCGCTTCAGGCCGAGCCGGGCCGCGGCCTCGGCCTGGGTGAGGCCTGTGCCCTTGCGCCACGCCCGGAATGCGGCGGCGCTCATCACCGGCGGGGTGGACGGGGCGTCCACGGTCCAAGGCATCCTGGTTCGCCACTTCGAAGGCTGTCGGATGTGTCGAGTTCGATCCTTGCCTTTCCGAAGGACCTTAGCAAGGGGCAGCCATCCTCACGCCGCGCCGCGCTCGGCGAGCGGGTCCTCGCCCCGGCGCTGGCGAATGAGGTTGACGAAGCGGGTGAAGAGATAGTGGCTGTCCTGCGGGCCGGGCGAGGCCTCGGGGTGGTACTGCACGGAGAAGGCCGGCCGGTCCTTCAGGCGCAGGCCGCAGTTCGAGCCGTCGAACAGCGAGACGTGGGTCTGCTCCACCCTCTCCGGCAGGCTGTCGGCGTCCACCGCGAAGCCGTGGTTCATCGAGGTGATCTCGACCTTGCCGGTGGTGAAGTCCTTCACCGGGTGGTTCGCGCCGTGGTGGCCCTGGTGCATCTTCCTGGTCCGGCCGCCGACCGCGAGGCCGAGCATCTGGTGGCCGAGGCAGATGCCGAAGGTGGGGATGCCACGCTCCACCACCTCCCGGATCACCGGCACGGCGTACTCCCCCGTCGCCGCCGGATCGCCGGGGCCGTTGGAGATGAACACCCCGTCCGGCTCCTGGGCGAGCACGTCCTCGGCGGTCGCGGTCGCCGGCAGCACCACCACCTCGCAGCCGAGGTCGGCGAGCAGCCTGAGGATGTTGCGCTTCACCCCGAAGTCCAGCGCGACCACCCTGTAGCGCGTGCCGTCCTGCTGGCCGTAGCCGTCGCCGAGGTGCCAGGCGGTCTCGTTCCAGCGAAAGCTCTGGCCGCTGGTGACCTCCCTCGCGAGGTCGAGGTTCTCCAGCCCGCCCCAGGCGGCCGCCTGCCGCTTCAGCGCCTCGACGTCGAAGCGGCCGGAGGGCTCGTGGGCGATCACGGCGTTGGGCATGCCCTTCTCGCGGATGAGCGAGGTGAGCGCCCGGGTGTCCACCCCGGCGATGCCGACGATGCCGCGGGCGGCGAGCCAGGTGGAGAAGTGGCGGCTCGCCCGCCAGTTGGACGGCTCGGTCACGTCGGCGCGCAGCACCGCGCCGCGCACGCCCGAGGACGAGGCCATGTTGACGGTCTCGATGTCCTCGTCGTTGACGCCGACATTGCCGATGTGCGGGAATGTGAAGGTGATGATCTGCCCGGCGTAGGAGGGATCGGTGAGGATCTCCTCGTAGCCGGTCATCGCCGTGTTGAAGCAGACCTCGCCGACCGCCGATCCGGTCGCGCCGAGGCCCTGCCCCTCGATGACGGTGCCGTCCGCCAGCACCAAAAGGGCGGTCGCGGTCGGTTCGGTCCAGGCGTCGGTCATGGGTCGGTCCTCGAGGGGCCCGGCGGCGCGGTGAAACCGGCGCGCGGGCTGCGGCGTTGGTGCGGATCGCGGGCGGACTTGGAGGCGCGCGCATGCGCCGGCCCCGCAGGCCGGTCTTTTCGCGGAGGCGGACGATAGGCCAAGCGCCGACGGCCGTCAACCGCTGGGATGCAAATAATCAGGGCTATCGCATTTGGCCGAGGATGGATCGTGCGAAGTCATCGGACCATCCCGAGCGCTTTCGTTTTCGTCGGATGGAGATGCCTGGCCTGGCGGTG
>JAWLBM010000057.1:0-22590 GCA_041687675.1 Pleomorphomonas sp.
GCATGCTACCGGCCGCGCCGGCGCCCGCGAGGGGGGACGCGGGCGCCGGTGGTCGCAGAGGGGGAGGCGGGAGGGGTCAGCCCGCCATCCGGGTCCCCTGCCAGGCCTGCATCCGGGCCTGGGCGGCGCGGGCGTCGATCTCGTGGAACCGGTTCAGCGCATCGCGGCGCTGCTCCTGGGTGAGGCGGTGGCGCCAGGGGCCGGTCTTCAGCAGCGCCTGGACCGTGTTGAAGCGCAGGCCGACGGCCTTGGCGATCACCAGGAAGGGCTCGGTGTCGGTGCGGACGAGGAAGTGCTTGGTCTCCTCGATGTGCAGGTCGGCGAGGAGGGCGAACTGCGCCACTGCGTCGGCGAAGCGGTCCTCGGCGGCGGCGAGGCAGAGGGTCTGCTCGGTGACCGAGCGGCGACCGCGGGCCAGCGCCCGCTCCCAGGCGGTCTCGAAGTCGAACTGGCCGAGCCAGTACTGGTTGCCCATGCGCTCGCCGGCCATCCGGGCCGCCTCGCCAACGCGCAGGTCGGAGACCTTGACGCCGCGGGCCTGCAGCGCCTTGCGGACATCCTCGGCCGCCTCGCGGCAGAGCTTCTGGATCACCGTGTCCGGGGTGTCCGGCCGCTCGCCGAGCGCCTCGGCGGTGGCCATGTCGGACATGGCGAGGTCGAGCAGCTGGGCGAGCGCCTGGTCGCCGAGGGCGGCGCCGTGGTTGGAGGCGACGACGCGGCGGACATCGGTACTGCCGCGGCGCACCACCACGTCGGAGAGCTGCTCGGACAGCACCGCCCGGCGGGCGATCGCGTCAAGGTGGCCGTCGCCGCGATCCTCGGCGATGGCGATCAGGTCGCCCTCCTTCAGGACCGGCGAGCTGGACAGGACCGGGCCGGCGACCTCGATCGAGTCGTCGGCGGCGAGGAGGCGGATGATCGTCTCCGGGGCGCGGCGCAGCGGGGCGAGCTTCTGGGCCGCCACGGCGCGGGCCTCCTCCTCGACCATCCGGGAGAGCCGGACGAGAACGTCGTCATAGATTTCGATCTGCTCGAGGGTGCAGCGGTCGCAAGCAACTGCGAAGAGAGAGGCCACGCCCTTGATCAGTTCATTCTTCCGATGGGAAGTAGTATCCTGCTCGAGGCTCTTGAAATCAACGAGGTTGGACTCGATCATCTTGTTACCCCTGAATACGACCGCGATGGGGCTACCCTAGAAACCTTTTTTTCACATTTGGTTGCTGATTTTGGTTGTTTTCTAACGATCACCGGGATATTTCAAAACGCTAGAATTTGACTCAAAACAGCGTCGGGCCACCTCATGGAGGACCTTGATTCAAAAGGGTTTTTCGAGCCTGACGCCGGCGTTGTCTTCATCGGCCGGATCCGCACACCGTTCACAAACCGTTCCGACTGCCCCCACAATGTGAGGCTCGCAAGAGTTAACGGCGGAAAGGCGCAGGTGGAGGTTAAGGAGCGCTTCAGGCTGGGCCTTTCGGGCCTCCAGAATTATTCGCATGTGTGGCTGCTCTACTGGATGGACGAGGCCGAGCGCGACCTCCTGCTGCAGACACCGAGGCATCTGAACGAGACGCGCGGCGTCTTCTCGATCCGCTCGCCGGCCCGGCCGAATCCGATCGCGATGGCGGCGGCCCGGCTGTTTTCGGTGGACGAGGAGGCCGGGATACTGACGGTCGAGCAGATCGACTGCCGCGACGGCACGCCTCTCCTCGACATCAAGCCCTACCGCGCCTCGGTCGATGCCGTGGCGGAGGCGGTGGCGGAGGGCTGAACGACCGTGTCGTCCGCCAGGCCGCGCGCCCGGGCGCCCGACGCCTGCGGATCGAGGCGGCGGGGTCGCGTTTCAGCCGGCCCAGATCCATTGCTCCGGAACCCGGACCTGGACCTTGTCGCCGGCCGCGACCCGGCCGGGTCGCTCCACGCTCGCCACCACGCCGCGGCGGTGCCGGGCGGCGGTGACGAAGCCGAGTTCGAGGTCGTCGCGGCCCGGATGTTCCCCGGCGAGCGACCGGCCGGCATGGCGGCAGGGCCCGTTCATCTGCTCGACGACCAGCGTCGCGCCGGCGCCGATCACGAGGCGGGTGCCGGCCGGGAGGAAAGAGAAGCGCGGCACGCCGGCGACGACCATGTTGGCGCCGATCAGCGCCGGGTCGACGGCGGCGAGGTCGAGCCGCCGGGCGACCTCCGCGAGTTCCTCCTCGGAGACGATGGAGACCTGGCGCCCCGACCGGATCACCGTGCCGCGCGGATACCAGGGCTCGCGGGCGCCGGCCGCGCGGGTGAAGCCGCGGTGGGCGTCGCCCGCGATGCCCTCGTGGTCGAGGTCGAGGGCGGCGACGGGGCGGGTGCGGAAGCCCTCGAGGTCGCCCAGCAGGCAGCCGGCGAGCCGGGCCTCGAGCCTCAGCCCCGGCACGACCTCGGGTTCGGGCAGGACGGAATCGAGCAGCGACATCGGCCACCTCCGGGCGCGGGAACGACGGGCCGGACATAGCATCCCGCCGGCCCCCCGTCTGCCCCCGCCGGGACGGCCCGCCTCACTTCGCCGGGAGCACCATGCGCTGCATCACCGTGTCCTTGCCGACGAACTGGTGCCAGGCGACGCCGGCGAGGTGCAGCAGGATGAGGATGATGAAGGCGGGCTTGGCCAGCGTGTGGATGTCGCCGGCGGCCGGGGTCACGTACCAGGCGGCCAGCCCGGTGATCGGCACGCCGATCAGCAGCGCGTAGAAGGCCCAGTGGACCACGTTGGCGGCGAGCACCTGGATCGGCGGCGATCCGGCCGGAGGCGGCGGCGAGCCGTGGCCGAGGCGCACGATCAGCCGGGCGACCGCCAGGACGAGGATGGACACGCCGACCCAGATGTGGAGATCGATGCCGACCCCGCCGCCGGCCGGCAGCGGCTCGCCCTCCTCCACCGCCTCCATCGCCTCCACCATGACCTCCCCGAAGATCAGCTGGAAGGCGACCAGGGCGGCGATCAGCCAGTGCAGGGCGATCTGGATGATGGTGTAGCCGCTCGGACGCGGCGCCTCGTATTCGACCATGACGCGAAGCTCCTTCCCTTTCACCGCCCCCGGGATGAGCGCCCCCGCGGCGGAAGACTCGCGTGTCGGGCCGAGCAGACCAGACCTGTCGGCGGGCGTGCAAGGTCGGGAAAGTACCGGGTCGGAAATGGCTCCGGCCGGCGGGCTCGGGGCGAGCCTCACGCCTCCCGGTCGAAGGGCCAGGGGCCGGTGCGCTCGACGACGCGGCGCCGGGCCGCGGCGAGCGCCTTCTCGAAGCCGGGGGCGAAGGGCTCCTCCAGCCCCTGCTCGAGAAGCTGGAGCAGGGCGGCGAGCGCCCAGGCCTCCGCCTCGTCCTCCAGGGTATCGGCGATGGCCGCCGCATTCTCCTCGTCGACCACCCGCGCGAGCCACTCGTGCAGGACGAGCGCCTCGTCGCGGGTGAGCGCCAGGCGGACGAGGTCGTCGGCCATCAGCGCGTCAGCGGCTTGTACTTGATCCGCCGCGGGTTGACCGCGTCGGCGCCGAGGCGGCGCCGCTTGTCCTCCTCGTAGGCCTCGAAGTTGCCCTCGAACCACTCCACGTGGCTGTCGCCCTCGAAGGAGAGGATGTGGGTGGCGAGGCGGTCGAGGAACATGCGGTCATGGCTGATCACCACGGCGCAGCCGGCGTAGTCCTCCAGCGCGTCCTCCAGCGCCGCCAGCGTCTCGGTGTCGAGGTCGTTGGTCGGCTCGTCGAGGAGCAGCACGTTGGAGCCCGACTTCAGCATCTTGGCGAGGTGGAGGCGATTGCGCTGGCCGCCCGAGAGCGAGCCCACCTTCTGCTGCTGGTCGCCGCCCTTGAAGTTGAAGGACGAGCAGTAGGCGCGCGAGTTGACGTCCTTCTTGCCGAGGGTGATCACGTCGAGGCCGCCGGAGATCTCCTCCCAGACGGTCTTGTTCGGGTCGAGCGAATCGCGCGACTGGTCGACGTAGCCGAGTTGCACCGTCTCGCCGAGGCGGACCGAGCCCTGGTCCGGCGTCTCCTGGCCGGTGATCATGCGGAACAGGGTGGTCTTGCCGGCGCCGTTCGGGCCGATCACGCCGACGATGCCGCCCGGCGGCAGCTGGAAGGAGAGATCGTCGATCAGCAGCCGGTCGCCGTAGCCCTTGGAGAGATGCTCGACCTCGATCACCACGTCGCCCAGGCGCGGGCCGGGCGGGATGAAGATCTGCGCGTTGCCGGAATTCTGCCGCTCGTCGCTGCGCCGGAGCAACTCGTCATAGGCCTTGACGCGGGCCTTGGACTTGGCCTGCCGCGCCTTCGGGCTCTGGGCGATCCACTCGCGCTCGCGCTCCAGCGCCCGCTGGCGGGCGGCCTCCTCGCGGCCCTCCTGGGCGAGGCGCTTGGACTTCTTCTCGAGGTAGACCGAGTAGTTGCCCTCGTAGGGGATGCCGCGGCCGCGGTCGAGCTCGAGGATCCAGCCGGTGACGTTGTCGAGAAAGTAGCGGTCATGGGTGATGATCAGCACCGAGCCGGGGAACTCGCGCAGGTGCTTCTCGAGCCAGGCGACGGACTCCGCGTCGAGGTGGTTGGTCGGCTCGTCGAGGAGCAGCAGGTCCGGCGCCTCGAGCAGCAGCCGGCAGAGCGCCACGCGCCGCTTCTCGCCGCCGGACAGGCGCGTGACGTCCGCATCGCCCGGCGGGCAGCGCAGCGCGTCCATCGCCATCTCCACCTTGGAATCGAGGTCCCAGAGGTTCTTGGCGTCGATCACGTCCTGCAGTTTCGCCGCCTTCTCCGCGTTCTCGTCGGAGTAGTCCATCATCAGCGCGTTGTACTCGTCGATCAGCGCCCGCTCCTTGGCGACGCCGTCCATGACGTTGCCCATCACGTCCTTCGACGGGTCGAGCTGCGGCTCCTGCGCCAGGTAGCCGACCGTGGCCCCCTTGGCGAGCCAGGCCTCGCCGCTGAACTCCTTGTCGATGCCGGCCATGATCCGCAGCAGCGTCGACTTGCCCGCGCCGTTCGGTCCGAGCACGCCGATCTTGGCGTCCGGGTAGAACTGAAGGTGGACGTTGTCGAGCACCTTCTTGCCGCCACCGTAGGTCTTGGTGAGGCCTTGCATGTAGTAGATGAACTCGCGCGCCATGGGGAATCCGGTCGGTTCGCGTGAAAGGAGGGTCGGGCGGTTATCTAGCGGCTGAGCGGGCGAAGGGGAAGGGAAAAGGCATTGCGCGAGGCCGGGCCGGGCCATTTTCCGGAGTGCCCGAGGCCCCCTGCGATGCTCCCCGTCCGCGGCGAGGCGACCCCGGGGAGGGGTCGCGCGGTCCTCGCGGGCGATCACGAACGCATGATCCAGATTAACATAAGTTGACGGACGAAAACGTTTGGCGTATGCGAATGAACGTTCGCTCTTGACGAGAACGAACGTTCGCTCACGTATGGTCCAAGGCAGCCGCCCGTAAGGTCGGCGTCGTCCAGCCGCGAGCGTTGAGAGGACACATCAGGATCATGTCGCAACTCGCCACCGTGTCGCCCGACGACGAAGGCTCGCCCCAGGACCAGCGCCGCGCGCATGTCCTGTCGGCAGCCCGGACCTGCTTCGCCCGCTCCGGGTTCCACGGCGCGTCGATGCAGCAGATCTGCGCCGAGGCGAAGATGAGCCCCGGCGCGCTCTACCGCTACTTCCCGTCCAAGGAGGCGATCATCGAGGCGATCGCCGAGGAGGAGCGGATGAAGGCCTCCGGGGTGATGGCGGTGTTCAACGACCCCGGCCCGATCGTCGACCGGCTGATGCGGGCGGCCTCCGCCTACTTCGGGCTGATGCAGAAGCCCGGGCATGGCGAACTGATGTTCGAGATCTGCTCGGAGAGCATGCGCTCGACCGCGGTCGGCCACCGCTTCCACTGCATCGAGACGGACATCCGGGCCGAGTTCGTGACCGCGATCGCGACCGCCCAGGCGGACGGCGAGGTGGACGCCTCGGTCGACGTGGAGGCGGCGGTGACGATGCTGATCGCCATCGGCGACGGGCTCGCGATGCGGGTCACGCTGGACAAGGCGGCGAACTTCGAGCGCATCGCCCCGGCGCTGCGCCGGGCGCTGGAGGGGCTGCTGCCAGCTCCCGGCAGGGTCATCCGATAGGCATGCGCCGCCGTAGATCGCGAAGGCGTGGCTCGGCGGACGAATCTGGGCGGCTTCGGCCGCGACCGACCAACGGACGGCCGCATCGGCGGACCTCCGGACACGAATTCGGCGGCGAGGCCGCCACACGAAACTGGGGTGCACGGACATGTCGTTTCGAGCGCTGAAGGCGGCGATCGCCGCGCTCATGCTGGCGGGGGCGCCGATGGCGGCCGTCGCCGAGGAGGCGGCTGCCGACCAGCCGCAGGGGACCCGGCCGCCCGCGGTGTCGGTGGTGAGGGCCGAGGTGCGCCCGGTGGCCGAGCAGGTCGCCGTGACCGGCACGCTGACCCCCCGCGAGGAGGTTGAGGTCACTGCCGACGTCGAGGGCTTCAAGATCGAGGAGATCCTGGTCGACGAGGGCGACAGCGTCGAGGCCGGCCAGGTGCTGGCGCGGCTGTCCACCGACACCCTCGACGTGCAGCTCGCCCAGAACGCCAGCCAGCTCGCCCGCACCGACGCGGCGACCGCCCAGGCCGAGAGCCAGATCGTCGAGGCGAGGGCGAACTTCGAGGAGGCCGAGAGGGCGCTTGCCCGGTCCGAGACCCTTCTCCAGAGGGGCGTCATCAGCCAGGACGTGCTCGACCAGCGGCGCGCCGCGGCGAGCAGCGCCCGCGCGCGCCTCGCGATCGCGGAGCAGGGCCTGGACGTGGCGCGGGCCGACAGGGCGCTCGTCGAGGCCCAGCGCCGCGAGATCGAGCTGCGCCGCGAGAAGACCGAGATCAAGGCGCCGGCCGCCGGCCTGGTGCTGGAGAAGACCGCGAGGGTCGGGGCCGTCGCCTCCGCCCAGTCCGGCTACCTGTTCCGCATCGCCCGCGACGGCCTCGTGGAACTCGACGCCGAGGTGATCGAAACCGATCTCGCCCGCGTCGAGCCTGGCCAGACCGTGATGGTCGAGCCGCCCGGCGGCGGCCGGGTCTGGGGCACGGTCCGCCTGGTCTCGCCGGAGGTGAACCCGGCGACCCGCCTCGGCCACGTGCGGATCGCCTTCGCCAGGGAGACGCCCCTCCGCGTCGGCTCCTTCGCCCGCGGCGCCATCGAGGTGGCCCGCCGCGAGGGCGTGACCGTGCCGGTCTCGGCCGTCGAGACCGACGGCGACATCTCCACGGTGCAGGTGGTGGACGGGGACGCCGTCCGCACCCGCCGGGTGAAGACGGGCCTGTCCGCCAAGGGTTTCGTCGAGATCGTCGAAGGCCTCGAGGTTGGCGAGCCGGTGGTGGCCCGCGCCGGCACCTTCCTGCGCGACGGCGACCGGATCACGCCGGTGATCGAGGGAGAGGAGTCCGAGGGATGAACTGGAACTTCTCCGCCTGGGCGATCCGCAACCCGGTCCCCTCGATCCTGCTCTTCGTCGTGCTGGTCGCGTTCGGCATCAACTCCTTCATGGGGCTGCCGATCACGCGCTTCCCCAACATCGACGTGCCGCTGGTCTCGGTCACCATCACCGACTCCGGCTCGGCCCCGTCCGAACTCGAGACGCAGGTCACCAAGAAGGTCGAGGACGCGGTCGCCAGCATCTCCGGCGTCAAGCACGTGATGTCGACCATCACGGACGGCCAGTCGACCACGGCGGTCGAATTCCGCCTCGAGATCGACACCGACCGCGCCCTGAACGACGTCAAGGACGCCGTCGCCGAGGTCCGCAGCGACCTGCCGGGCGGCATCAACGAGCCGATCATTCAGCGCATCGACGTCGAGGGGCAGGCGATCATCACCTATGCCGCCTTCTCGCCGGGCATGACCCCGGAGGAGCTGTCCTGGTTCGTCGACGACACGGTGATCCGCGAACTGCAGTCGCTGAAGGGCGTCGGACGGGTGACGCGGATCGGCGGTGTCAGCCGCGAGATCCAGGTCCGGCTCGATCCCGACCGGCTGATGTCGCTCGGCATCACCGCCGCGGAGATCAACCGGCAGCTTCGGGCCACCAACGTCGACCTGTCGGGCGGCAAGGGCGAGGTGGGGGGCCAGGAGCAGGCAATCCGCACGCTCGCGTCCGCCGACACGGTGCAGGGCCTCGAGTCCACCCGGGTCGTGCTGCCGGGCGGGCGCGAGGTGCGCCTCGCCGACCTCGGCGAGGTGGTCGACAGCTGGGAGGAGCCGAAGTCCTTCGCCCGGCTCGACGGCAAGCCGGTCGTCTCCTTCTCGATCTACCGCGCCAAGGGGGCCAGCGACGCGTCGGTCTCCGACGTGGTGGCCGAGCGCGTGGCGGAACTGGAGCAGGCGTATCCCTCCGTCGAGCTCAGCCGGATCGACGACAGCGTCATCTACACCTACGGCAACTACGAGAGCGCGATGAACACCCTCGTGGAGGGTGCGCTCCTCGCCGTTCTGGTGGTGCTGCTGTTCCTGCGCGACTGGAGGGCGACGATCATCGCCGCCGTGGCGCTGCCGCTCTCGGCGATCCCGACCTTCTGGGCCCTCGACGTGATGGGCTTCTCGCTCAACCTCGTCAGCCTGCTCGGCATCACCCTGGTCACCGGCATCCTGGTCGACGATGCGATCGTGGAGATCGAGAACATCGTTCGCCACACCCGGATGGGCAAGAAGCCGTACCGGGCGGCGCTGGAGGCGGCCGACGAGATCGGCCTCGCGGTGATCGCCATCTCGGCGACCATCATCGCCATCTTCGTGCCGGTGTCCTTCATGGGCGGCATCGCCGGGCAGTATTTCAAGCAGTTCGGCCTGACTGTCGCCGTGGCGGTGTTCTTCTCGCTCCTGGTGGCGCGGCTGATCACGCCGATGATGGCGGCCTTCTTCATGCGCTCGCCCTGGCTGGGCGACGGCTCGGACGGCCGCCCGGTCTACCGCGGCTTCGTGCCGAGCGTGGCGCGGCGGGTGCTGCAGCTGGTGCCCGTGGCGGGCCTCGCCGTGTTCGGCCTGCTGTTCGTCGCCGGCAACCCGGGCGCGGTCGCCGGAACCCCGGTCGCCGCGCTCGCCGGCCCGGCCGCCGAACTCGCCGCGCTCGACACCCCGACGCTGATCGGCGGAGCGATCGGCGTGGTGCTGTTCCTCGCCCTCTTCACCGCCTGGCTCGGTCGTCCCCATCCGGAGGAGCACCAGGACGGCTGGATGCGGGCCGGCTACACCCGGCTGCTGCGCGCCACCCTCTGGCGGCTGCCCATCCCTCTGCCGGGCCGCAAGCTCGACGCGGAGGGCAAACGGGTGCGGCGCCGGCTGCGCTTCCCGCTGATGCCGATCGTCACCATCGCCGTGGGCGTCGGCATCTTCGCCGTGGCGATGGACGCCACCAAGCACCTGCCGGAGGGCTTCATGCCGGAGGAGGACGTCGCGCGCATCGTCACCTCCGTCGAGTTGCCGCCGGGCACCTCGCTCGACGCCAACCGGGAGGTCGCCGACGTCATCACCGAGGCGATCCGGGGCGTGGAGGGCGTCTCCAGCGTGTTCGTCATGGGCGGCACCTCGCCGACCGGCACCCGCGAGACCCGCCGGGCGACCGTGATCGTCAACCTCGTTCCGAAGACCGAGCGCGCGCTGCGCCAGAAGCAGCTGCAGATGGAAATCCAGGAGGTTCTCGCCGACATCCCGGACATCCGCGCCTACTTCGTCAACGAGCGCGGCGACCGCGAGGCGACCGTAGGCATCCTCGGCCGCGACGGCGAGGCGGTTGAGAAGGCCGCCAGCGACCTCGAGGCGGCGATGCGGCAGGACCCGATCTTCGCCAACCCGGCGGCGCTCGCCTCCTTCGCCCGGCCGGAGATCCGGATCGTGCCGAAGGCGGACATCGCCGCCGAACTCGGGATCTCCACCGACGCGATCTCGCAGACCGTGCGGGTGGCGACCCAGGGCGAGATGGAGTCCAACCTCGCCAAGTTCACCGTCGGCGACCGCCAGGTTCCGATCCGGGTCCAGCTCGAGGAGAACGCGCGCGCCGACCTCGCAACCATCCGGGCGCTCCGCGTGCCGACGGCGAACGGCGGATCGGTTCCGCTCGCGGCGGTGGCCGACGTCGGCTTCGGGCAGGGCCCGTCGGCGATCGAGCGCTACGACCGCGAGCGGCTGGTGAAGGTCGGCACCGACATGGCGCCGGGCTACACCTCCGGCGAGGGCCTCGATCGGCTCATGGAGCTGCCGGTGGTGACGGCGTTCCCCGAGGGTGTCCGGATCCAGGAGACCGGCGACGCAGAGATCCAGGCGGAAGTGTTCTCCGGCTTCGCGGCCGCCATGGGCGCGGGCGTCCTGATGGTGTTCGTGGTGCTGATCCTGCTGTTCAACAGCGTCTTCCAGCCGCTGACCATCCTCGCCTCGCTGCCGCTCTCGGTCGGCGGCGTCGTGGGCGCGCTGCTCCTCACCGACAACGCCATCTCGATGCCGGTGGTGATCGGCATCCTGATGCTGATGGGCATCGTGACCAAGAACGCCATCATGCTGGTGGACTTCGCCGTGGAGCGCGAGAAGCACGGCTACAGCCAGAAGGAGGCGATCATCGAGGCGGGCCGCATGCGTGCCCGGCCGATCATCATGACCACCCTCGCGATGGGCGCGGGCATGCTGCCGGCCGCCTACGGCATCGGCCTCGGCGGCGAGTTCCGGGCGCCGATGGCGATCGCCGTGATCGGCGGCCTCCTGGTGTCGACCGTGCTGTCGCTGGTGTTCATCCCGTCGGTCTACGTGATGATGGACGATCTTTCGCGCGGCCTCGCCTGGCTGTTCCGGGTGGTCTTCCACCCGAACGAGCGCGACGAGGCGGAGGAGGCGGTCCACGGCGCGCCGGCCGCCGCCGGACATGCGGACGGGCTGGGCGCTCCGGCTTTCGCCGGGACGCTGGAGCCGGCCCGGCCGGCGGCCGCCGGCCACGGCGAGCCCGCCGCGGCGATCCAGTCGCCGCCGGCCGCGGTGGCGCCGCCCGCGGTGGTCCCGATCGGCCCGCGCCTCGTCGCCGACAACCGCCCCCGCCACGACGGCCTGCCGCTCGCGGCGGAGTGATCGCACGGGGGAAGCGGCGCCGGTCTGCCCCGGCCGCGCGCCCTCCGGGCGCGCGCCCCTCATCCGCCGGCATTCGCCGGCACCTTCTCCCCGGCGGGGAGAAGGGGAGGAGGCGGCGGTCGCGGCGAAACCCTCCGGCCGGGAGCATTCCCTTCTCCCCCGCGGGGAGAAGGTGCCCGAAGGGCGGATGAGGGGCGGACCCCCGCCGGCTGGGCGGGGAGCGCCGGCCGGGCGTCAGATGCTGCCGACCGTCTTCAGGCGGACGCGCGGGTGCACCTCGGCCTGGCTCATGACGGTGGTGTGCGGGCGGAAGCGCTCGACGATGGAGCGGACGTAGGGGCGGACCATCGGGCTGGTGATCAGCACCGGCAGTTCGCCCTGCTTGGCCGCGTTCTCGAAGGCGTCGCGGACGAGGACAACGAACTCCTGCAGCTTGGAGGGCGCCATGGCGAGGCGCCTGTCCTCGCCCTCTCCATGCAGCGCCTCGAGGAACTCCTGCTCCCACATGGGCGACAGGGTGACCATCGGCAGGTAGCCGTTCGGCGCCATGTGCGCCGCGCAGATCTGGCGGGCGAGGCGGGCGCGCACGTGCTCGGCGATGGCCTGCGTCGAGCGGGAGTGGCCCGCCGCCTCGGCGATCCCCTCGAGGATGGTCGAGAGGTCGCGGATCGAGACCCGCTCGGTGAGCAGCGTCTGCAGCACCCGCTGGATGCCGGAGATGGTGATCTGCCCCGGCACCAGCTCGTCCACCAGCTTCGACTGCTCGCTCGGAAGGTCGGCCAGGAGTTTCTTGACGTCGGCGTAGGAGAGGAGTTCGGCGACGTTGGCCTTCAGCGTCTCGGAGAGATGGGTGGAGAGCACGGTGGCCGGGTCCACCACGGTGTAGCCGCGGATGCTCGCCTCCTCGCGAAGCCGTCCGTCGACCCAGGTGGCGGGCAGCCCGAAGGTCGGCTCGGTCGTCTGCGTGCCGGGGATCGCCACCTTGCCGCCCATCGGGTCCATCACCATGAACTGGCCGGGGAAGAGGGTCCCCTTGCCGGCGTCCACCTCCCGGATCTTGATGACGTATTCGTTGGCCGGCAGCTGCACGTTGTCGAGCAGGCGCACCGGCGGCATGACGAAGCCCATCTCCGAGGCGATCTGGCGGCGCAGCGCCTTGATCTGCTCGGACAGCCGGTCGCCGCCGGCCGGGTCGTTGATCAGCGGCAGGAGGCCGTAGCCGAGTTCGACGCGCAGGTCATCCATCTTGAGGGCGGTCTGGATCGGCTCCTCGGCGGGGGCGGCGGGCCCGGCCTCGGCGGCCGCCTTCTCCACCGCCTTGCGGACGTCCGCCGCCTTGTGCTGGCGCCCCGCGTAGAAGGCCATCGCGCCCGCGCCGAGCCCGAGCAGCGCGAAGGGAACGAACGGCATTCCGGGCAGCAGCGACAGCACGCCCATCGCCGCCGCCGACATGGCGAGCGCGGCGGGGTATCCGGAGAGCTGGCGGGCGAGCGCCTTGTCGGCGGCGCCGGCGACGCCCGCCTTGGAGACGAGGAGGCCGGCGGCGGTGGAGACGATCAGCGCCGGGATCTGCGACACGAGTCCGTCGCCGACCGTCAGTACCGTGTAGCTGTGGCCGGCCTCGGCGACGGTGAGGTCCATCTGCATGACGCCGATGACGATGCCGCCGACCACGTTGATGAAGGTGATCAGCAGCCCGGCGATCGCGTCGCCCCGCACGAACTTGGAGGCGCCGTCCATGGCGCCGAAGAAGCTCGACTCCTCCTCGAGCTTGCGCCGCCGCTCGCGGGCCTCGCCCTCGGAGATCAGGCCCGCCGAGAGGTCGGCGTCGATCGCCATCTGCTTGCCGGGCATGGCGTCGAGGGTGAAGCGGGCGGCGACCTCGGCGATGCGGCCGGAGCCCTTGGTGATCACCACGAAGTTCACGATCACCAGGATCGAGAACACGATGATGCCGATGACGAAGTTGCCGCCCATGACGAAGGCCCCGAAGGCCTCGATCACGTCCCCCGCCGCGCCGGTGCCGCTGTGGCCGTGGGCGAGGATCAGCCGGGTGGAGGCGAGGTTCAGCGCCAGCCGCAGCATGGTCGCGATCAGCAGCACCGTCGGGAAGGCGGAGAATTCCAGCGGTTCGCGGATGAACAGCGCGGTCATCAGGATCAGGATCGAGAAGATGATCGAAACCGCGAGGAACAGGTCGAGCAGGACCGGCGGCAGCGGCAGGATCAGCACCACCAGGATCGCCATGATGGCGACGGCGAAGCCGACGTCGCCGCGCAGCACGGCGAGCTTGAGGTCTCCGAGGGCCGGGAAGCGGAAGCCTGGGGTTGCGCTGGGGCCGGTCGTGTCGGTCACGGAATGCTGCCCCGGGGACGGCGGTCATATGGGAACTCGGCAGAATTTGCCGGGCGCATGGTTAACGCCCGGTTAACCGCGGTCCGCGGATTCCCGCTGCCGGAACCGGGCGCCTGCGGGCGCCGTTGTAAAGGCCGGCGGTTGTTCTTGGCCGTTAAGGTTTATGACCGGAACCTTTCGATTCAAAACGAGTTTTGATGGATGATGAACAACAAAGGAGGGGTCCGATGATGCAGACCGGGCTGTCCCGTACGTATAAATTTTCCATTGTTGCAGGCGCGGTTGCGGCCGGCGTGGTGCTGACCGGGCTCGCTCTCGGCGGCGCCGAGGCAAGACTTCCGCCCGAAGCCGCCGGCGACGTGGCGACCACGGCGGCCCCGGCCCGCGGCATCGCCGCCTGCGGCGCCGCCTGCTCCTCCCATGTGATCGCCTCGCCGGTGCGCGGCCGGCCCGCAATCGTCGTCGGCGGCGCCTCCGCCTTCGGGATGGCGCTCGACGCCGGCGCCGCACGGGTCGTCCGGCCGGCGGCCGTGGGCGGACCCGCCCCCGCCCGGGCGAGCGACGGCGTCCCGGCCGGGCGCCCGGCTCCGGCCGCCCGCCCCGCCCCGTGGCGACCGGGGCCCTCCGGCGGCACCGTCGTCGCCATGTGGGACGGCCGCTCGGCGAGCTTCGAATAGACCTTCGGCTATGTGGTCAGCGGGCCGCCGATGACACAGGATCGTCGGGCATTTTGAGCCGTGCCTTTTCGATCCCGTGTAGATGACCGGATTTTCCGGAGAATGAATTTTCTTATTCCCATTCGAGGTCGCCATCCAATGACCAACAGGGTTCCCCACGTCCTGATCGTAGAAGACGATCCGCTGATAGCTGCCGACTACGAAGCCATGGTACTCGACCAGTGCTTCGTGCCCTGCGGCCCCGCCGCGGACAGTCGCCAGGCCCTCGCCATGCTCGACGCCCGGCGCCCGGACGTGGCGCTGATCGACCTGCACCTGCGGGACGGCCGCACCGGCCCGTGGATCGCGCGCCAGCTCGCCGAGAAGGGCGTGCGGCTGATCGTCGTCTCCGACGATCGCGACTCGACCCTCGACCTCGCCGACCTCGAGTTCACCTTCGCCCAGAAGCCGGTGTCCGGCGCCCTCCTGCGCGAGATGATCTCCGCCGCCAGCAAGCAGACGATGCGCCGCCGGCACTGACGCGAAGCCATCGACCGCAGCCTCCTTCAAGCGGCGCCGGGCCTCCCGGCGCCGCTTTTGCGTTGCGCATCGTCCGCGGGACATTGACGGGAAACCGAATGTCAATAATACCTAGACAAGGTGGTGCGGACGGCGCGATGGGCGCCGCGTGTCGGAGACCTCTCCATGTCGAAGCTGTGCGCCAGCATGTTCCTGCGAGACGACGCCGCGGTGCTGGGGCGCTGCCTCGCCTCGCTCGCCGGCCATGTCGACGCGCTGGTCGCGGTCGATGCCGGCTCCGCCGACGGCTCGGCCGAGATCCTGCGCGAGTTCCTGAAGCGCACCGGGACGCCCGGCTTCGTCGTCGAGGCTCCGTTCCGGACCTTCGCCCAGGTCCGCAACGAGGCGCTGAACGCCTGCCGGCGCAGCGACCTCGCCTTCGACCACATCCTGCTGGTCGATCCGGACATGGAACTGGTGGTGGAGGATCCGGGCTTCCGCGACGGCCTCCGGGAGGCATCCCACGCGCTGAGGGTGGTCGCCGGCGTCAGCGTCGAGTCGCGCCGGATCGTCCAACGTGAGGCGATCGCCCATTTCCGGGGGGCGAGCCACGAATTCCTGGAGATGAACGGCCCGGCGCCGCTTCTCGCGGGCGTCCACATCCGCCAGCTGGCGCGCGGGCCGGAGGCCGTCGCCGAGAAGCTCCGGCTCGACGTCCGGCTGCTCCGCCAGTCCCTCCTGACCGAGCACGACCCGCTGATGCGGGCCCGCTACATGTTCTACCTCGGCAACAGCCACCTGGCCCTCGGCGAGCACGCCGAGGCCCGGCGCTGCCTGCTCCAGCGCGGCCGGATGGGCTTCTGGGAGGAGGAGGTCTATTGCGCCCGCCTCTACGCCGCCCGCGCCGGCGAGGCCCTCGGGCTGCCGCTGGACGAACTCCTGCAGGAATACGCCGCCCTGACGGAACTGATGCCCTGGCGGGCGGAGGCCCTGCACGCGGTGGCCCGCATCTGCCGCCAGAACGGCTGGTGGGAGCAGGCGCGCACCACGGCGGAGGCGTCCGTCGGCCTGCCGAAGCCGCCCGGCGCCCTGTTCCTGGAGGACTGGGTCTACGACTGGGGTCTCATCGACGAACTCGCCATCGCCTCCTTCTGGACCGGCGCGCACGCCGAGAGCGTCCAGCTCTGCGAGGTGCTGCTCGACGGCGGGATGCTCCCGCCGGGCGAGGTCGGGCGGGTCGAGAGGAACCGCGAGATGGCGCTCCAGGCGCTCGAACGCACGGCGCTTCGGGCCTGAGGGGAGCGGCAAGCCATGAGAAAGACCACCATCGGCCTCTGCATGATCGTCAAGGACGAAAGCCACGTCATCGAGCGTTGCCTCACGTCCCTGAAGCAGCTGATCGACCACTGGACCATCGTCGACACCGGCTCCACCGACGACACGATGGAAAAGATCCGGCGGATCCTCGCCGGGATTCCCGGAACCCTGCACCAGCGGCCCTGGCGGAACTTCGGCCACAACCGCAGCGAGGCGCTGGCGCTCGCCCGGCCGCACGCCGACTACAGCTTCGTCATCGACGCCGACGAGCGGCTGGAGCTGCCGGACGGCTTCGGCTGGCCGGCGCTCGGGGCGGACGACTACCGGCTGCTGCACGCCACCGGCTCCAACCGCTACTGGCGGACCAGCCTCGTCTCCAACCGCCTCGCCTGGCGCTATGTCGGCGTCCTGCACGAGTACATCGAGGCGGACGGCTGGCGCGCCTCGCAGAACCTGCAGGGACCGGTCGTCTGGGGCTACTTCGACGGCGGGCGCAGCGTCGGCCTGTCGACCATCGAGAAATACGCCCGCGACGCCCGCACGCTCGAGGCCGCCCTCGTCGAGGAGCCGCACAACGCCCGCTACCAGTTCTATCTCGCCCAGGGCTACCGGGACAGCCAGCAGATCGACAAGGCGATCGCCGCCTACGAGGCGCGGGCCGCGATGGGCGGCTGGGAGGAGGAGGTCTGGTACTCGCTGCAACAAGTGGCGGTGATGCGCGAGCGGACGGGTGCGCCGATGGACACCGTGGTCGGCAGCTACCTGCGCGCCTTCGGGGCGCGGCCGCAGCGCGCCGAGTCGCTCTGCAGCCTCGCCGCCTACCTGCGCGGGCGCGGCAACTGGGCGCTGGCGCACCTGTTCGCGTCGCGCCAAGGACATCCGCAAGCCCGACGACCTGCTCTTCCTCGACCACGACACCTATGCCTGGCGCGCGCTCGACGAATACGCCATCGCGGCCTACTGGGTGGGGGACCGGCCCGGCTCGGCGGCCGCCTGCCGCAAGCTGCTCGCCTCGCCGGCGACGCCCGCCTCCGAGCGGCCCCGGATCATGCAGAACCTCGCCTTCGCGGAGGGCGTCGTCGCCGCGGCGAGCTGAGCCCTCCGGCGGCGGCGCCCGGTCAGCCCGGCGGGACCTGATCGGAGAGGAACCAGTCCACCGCCCTGGCCGCCAGCTTCGGCCCGCCGATCTCGAAGCTCTGCGACTGCAGGTGCGAGACGGTGAACACCGACATCACCGCCGCGAAGGCGATCACCGCCGCCGGGTGGATCCGCCGGGCGGCGCCGAGGGGCGCCAGCAGCACGAAGAGGAGCCCGATCGCCGCGCTCCACCGCCCCCAGTCGAAGGCGATGAAGTAGAGCGGCGCGACGCCGGCCCAGCCGAGGGCGAGGAGCGCGACCACGCGCCGGTCCACCGGCGCATTGCGCACCCGCAGGTAGACGGCCGTGACCAGCGCCCCGGTCGCCGCGACGATCGCCGCCGCCCGCATGAAGCCCTCGAAGCCGATGTTGTAGACGTAGCCGACCACGAAGGACGTCTCGAAGCCGAGCCAGCAGATCGAGCCGATGCCGCGCGTGCGGCACCAGGCCTCCATGCCCGGGCCGTATTCCGGCACGATGGCGAACAGCGGGCTGGTGGCGATCGGGGCGGCGGTCGCCGCGATCAGGAGGAACAGCGCCGCGGGCGGCCCGACCATGGCGGCGAAGCGCAGGGCCGTCTCCGTCAGCGGCGCCGGCGGCCGGCGGATCTCGAGAAGGGCGAAGATCAGCGGCAGGAAGAAGACGAGCCCCTCGTGCAGCAGCATCAGCGGCAGCGAGACCATCCCGACGGCAAGGCTGCCGCGGAGCGTCCCGGCGGCGACCGCGCCGCGCCGCGACATGAGCGCCAGCGCGGCGGCGAGGACGAGGGCGAGCTGCTCCTTGCGCCCCGCCACGTTGTAGTCCCACAGGGGGAACAGCACCGAGATGGGGAGGTAGAGCATCAGCACCGCCTCGGTGCGGCAGGCCGGCAGGTAGCGGCGGAGGATGGCGAGCGCGACCAGGGCATGGCAGAGGCCCGCGACCAACAGGAAGGGCAGGGCGGGGCTCCCGGTGAGCCGGATCAGCGGGATCAGGATCTCGCCCGAGAGGCCGCGGCGGACGAAGCCGGAGGCGTAGGAGATCACCCATTCGCCATAGGCCCATGGCTGCCCGCCCGGCCCGTAGATGTCGCCCCCGTAGGCGAACTCGAGGAGCGCCCGCGCCGCCGAGAGGAAGCCGACCGCGACCGGGACGATCACCAGCAAGGCGCCAGCGACGGAGATCCGCCCGGCCGCCGGCGGGAGCGTCTCGGTCCGTGGCGGGGCGGCGTCGGTGGCGATGTCGACGGCGGTCACAGCCTGAGCCTCCGGAACAGCGCCTCGGGCAGGACGCGGATGACGGCCATCACCAGCCGCCAGGCGGCGGGCGTGTAGATCACCTGCCGGCGCCGCCGCACGGCGCCGAGGATCGCCGCGGCGACCGCCTCCGGCTCGGCCGTCAGCGCGGCGGGAAGGTCCATCCCCTCGGTCATGCGGGTGCGTACGAACCCCGGCTTGACGGTGAGCACATGGACGCCGCTCCCGGCATGGCGCTGGCGAAGGCCGGAGAGCGCGGCGGTGAAGCCCGCCTTGGCGGCGCCATAGGCGACGTTCCTGGCCCGCCCGCGGTCGCCGGCGACGGAACTGACGCCGACCAGCGTGCCGCGGCCGCGGGCGGCGAAGCGCTCGCCGAGGCCGGCGAGGAGCAGCATCGGCCCGGTGAGGTTCACCGCCACGGTCTCGCCGGCGACCGCCGGGTCGATGAGGCCCGCCTCCGGATCCGGCAGCACCCCGGCGGCGACCACGACGACGTCTGGCAGCGGCTCGATGCCTGCGGCGAAGGCGGCCGAGGCCACCGGGTCCGAGACGTCGAGGATGCGGGTCTCGACCGGACCGCCGCCGCGCGCGACAAGGTCGGCCGCCTCGCGGGCGAGCGCCTCCCTGGAGCGGCCGGCGACGATCACCGTCGCGCCCGCGGCCGACGCGATGCGGGCCACCGCCCGGCCGATGCCGGAGGTGCCGCCGACGACGAGGACGATGCGGGGCGCGTTCAAAGGCCGAGCCTTTCCGACTGGAGGGAGGAGAAGCTAAGGTCCGCGCCCGCCTCCGCGCGGATCCGGGCGAAGGCGGCAAGCTCCGGATAGCCGGCGCGCAGCGCATCCGCCGGGGCGGCGGCGTCCTTGGCGAGGTAGATCCGCCCGCCATGCCCCGCCGTGGTGTCGGCGAGGCGGCGGTAGAGCGCGAGACCCTCCTCGCCGGCGGGAATGTCGAGGGCGAGGGTGTGCCCCTCCATCGGGAAGGAGAGCAGGCCTCGCCCCGGCCCGAGCCGCTTCAGGACGGCGAGGAAGGAGCCGCGGCCGGCCGCGGCGACGAGGTCCAGGCAGCGGGCGATCCCCGCGCCGCCGTCCGCGGCGGGCAGCACGCACTGGAACTGCAGGAAGCCGCGCGGGCCGTAGATGCGGTTCCAGTTCGCCACCGCGTCGAGCGGGTAGAAGAAGCGGTCGAGCGGCACGAGCGTCGTCGCCGCCCGCGGCCGCCGCCAGATCGCCTCGTTGAAGATCCGGACCGCGGCGCGGCCGAGCAGCCGGTCCGGGGCCTCGAACGGCACCGGGATCCGCCGCCCGGGCCGCCGCGCCAGCGGATCCGCGCGGAACCCGGGGGCAAGCTCCTCCGGCAGGGCGTGGCGGCCGGTGAAGAGGAGGCCGCGGCCCCGCGACCGATTGCCGGCGAGGCAGTCGATCCAGGCGACCGAATAGTCGGCCGTGGCCTCCTCCTCGAAGGCGGCGAGCAGCGCATCGAGGTCGCCGGCCCGGCGGGTCGCGGCGGCGATGAAGGCGGTGCGGACCGGGATCAGCCGGAAGCGCAGCGACAGGATCACCCCGGTGAGCCCCATCCCGCCGAGCGTCGCCTCGAACAGGGCGGCGTTCTCCGTCCGCGAGCAGCGGACCACGCGCCCGTCGGCCAGCGCCAGCTCGAGGTCGAGCACATGGCGGGCGAAGGAGCCCTCGCGGTGGTGGTTCTTGCCGTGCACGTCGGCCGCCGCCATGCCGCCGAGGGTGACGAAGCGGGTGCCGGGCGTCACCGGCGGGAACCAGCCGGCCGGAACGACGAGGTCGATCACCTCGGCGAGCCGCACCCCGGCCTCGCAGGCGAGGATACCCTCGGCGCGGTCGAAGACGAGAAAGCGGTTGAGGCCGGTGACGTCGAGGGTCGCCGCCGGCTGCAGCGCGGCGTCGCCGTAGGAGAGCCCGGCGCCGCGGGCGATCAGCCGCCCCTCGCAGGCGATGGCGGCGAGCGCCGCGGGCCGGTCGTGCACGCCGATCCGCCGGCCCTCGACGACGGGGAAGCGGCCCCAGCCGGACAGCCTCACGCGGCGGCCCTCCGGAACACATAGCGGCGGTCGAGCCGGTATTTCAGGGCGTAGCCGACCGACAGGCCGAGGGCGCCGCCGAGCAGCGTCGCCCGCGGATCGGCGAAGGCGACGGCGAAGGCGGCCTCCGTCGCCCAGAAGACGGCGGTGGTGACGAGTCCCGTTCCGGCATAGCGGCCGAAGCGGCCGAGCTCGTGGGCGGGCCCGCGGAGCGGGTCGGCGAAGATGAACCGCTTGTCGAGGACATATTTCAGCACCAGCCCCGCGCCGGTGCCGAGCGCCATGGCGGCGGCGGTGCCAAGGGCGTCGGACCGGGCGGCGAGCACCACGGCCTGAACGCCGAGGTTCGCCAGCACGGCGGCGAGCGCGAAGCCGGCGTAGCGGGCGACCAGCACCGGCGTCTTCATCCGACGCTGCTCGACAGCACCGCGACGGTGACGAGCAGGCCCGTGGCCCGGCTGGTCCGGTCGCGGAAGGCGAAGACGATCGGGTCGTCGTGCATCTCCCCGCGCTGGGCGATGAGCAGCACCCGGCTGATCCAGAACAGCAGCAGGCCGGCGGCCGCCCACAGCCCCCAGGAGGTGGCGTAGAGCGTCCGCATGTCGGCGCTCTCGATGTAGAGCGCGAGCACGACCACGGCGGCATAGCCGGCGGCCCCGGCGAGCGCCAGCAGCACCGGCACGTCCTCGACCCGGTAGCCGCGGCCGGCGGGATCGCCGCGCCCCTCGGCGACGCAGGCCCTCAGTTCGGTCAGCCGCTTCACCATGGCGAGGCTGAGGAACAGGAACACCGAGAAGCCGAGCAACCAGGGAGAGAGCCAGATGCCCGCGGCGACCCCGCCGGCGACGAGGCGGACGGTGTAGAGCCCGGCCAGCGCCGCCACGTCGACGATCGCCAGCCGCTTCAGCCCGATGCTGTAGGCGAAGGTGGCGAGGACGTAGAGGCCGAGCACCGCCAGCAGCGCCGGCGACACGGCCGCGGCGAGGGCGAGGCCGGACAGGAACAGGACGGGCGCCGCCGCAAGCCCGGCGGCCAGCGGCAGCGCGCCGCTGGCGAAGGGGCGATGGCGCTTGCGGGCGTGCTGGCGGTCGGCGCGGATGTCCACCATGTCGTTGACCAGGTAGACCGCCGAGGCGGTGAGGCCGAAGGCGAGGAAGGTCAGGAGCAGGAGGCCGATCGTCGCCGGGTCGAACCGGTGGGCGGCGGCGGCCGGGACGACGACGAGCAGGTTCTTCGCCCATTGGTGCAGCCGCATCGCCTCGACGAGGGGCCCGAGCCGCGGGGAGGGCGGCGACAGCGCGGCCGGCCGGCCGCCGGCGCGGCGGATCCGGTCGAGGAAGCCCGGCGAGGCCTCGACCACGTAGGCGGTCCGGGCCGCGGCGAAGACGGGGAGGTCCGCCGCCGCGTCGCCGATGTAGTCGAAGCCGCCGGCGCCGAAGGCGGAGACCAGCGCGGCGGCCTTGGCCTCGCCCTTGAGGTTGGTGGCGCCGTCGGAGGCGAAGACGCTTTCGAACAGGCCGACCTCGGCCGCCACCGCGTCCGCAAAGGCGCGGTCGGACGCGGTGGCGAGCATGATTCGCCGGCCGCGGGCGTGCTCGCGGCGCAGGAGGTCGATCACCTCCGGCCGCAGCGGCAGCCTCGCCGCGTCCACCGGGACGAGGCCGGCGACGCAGGCCTTGGTCCGGGCGCGGCCGGCGGCGAGCCAGGCGGGCAGGGAAAGCAGCCGGTCGGGGCGCTCGGCGAGCGCGGCGACGAGGCATTCGAGGAAGACGTCGGACCGGGTGAGGGTGCCGTCGAGGTCGACCACCAGGGGGAGATCCGCCTGGCCGGCGGCGGCATCGCCTTTCGCGACCGACTGGTCCATG
Organism: Pleomorphomonas sp.; assembly: GCA_041687675.1. Classification (GTDB taxonomy): domain Bacteria; phylum Pseudomonadota; class Alphaproteobacteria; order Rhizobiales; family Pleomorphomonadaceae; genus JAWLBM01. The sequence goes on from JAWLBM010000057.1 coordinate 22,246, forward strand.
CGTGCGACCTGCCCTCGTGCCGTCCGGGCTTGCACGCGGCCGGCGCGGGGGTCCGGGGACCTTCCACACCGGCCGCGGCTGCGGGCGCTACACGGGAAGTCAGGGGGAAACCACCCCGCGAGCAGGATCGACAATAATGACATATGTCATTTATGTCAAGAGCAAATCAGTTGGTGCGGGAAAGCTGTCCGAATGGGGAATGGGGGGCGCTTCCCCGGGTGGGCGCATTCTTCCTTCTCCCCTTGGGGAGAAGGTGCCCCGAAGGGGCGGATGAGGGGGGAACCCCTCCGCCCGCCGCGCCTTCCTCCGACCGCGCGCCCTCCGGGCGCGCGCCCCGCCTCCGCC
>JAWLBM010000058.1:0-20632 GCA_041687675.1 Pleomorphomonas sp.
CCCCCTCCGGCCGCGCGCCCCTCATCCGCCGGCATTCGCCGGCACCTTCTCCCCGGTGGGGAGAAGGGGAGCGAATTCCGCCGGCGGGGTGAGCCAACCCCTACGGCAGGCTCAATAAATCCCTTCTCCCCCTGGGGAGAAGGTGCCCCGAAGGGGCGGATGAGGGAAAGACCCCCTCCGCCCGTCGATGGCCCGCGGTCAGCTCAGCTTGCCGCTGGCGTGGGCGAGCATGGTGTAGACCTTGCCCGTGTCCGAGTTCAGGTAGCTCTGCGCCAGCGAGCCGTCCGGGTCCTTGCGCACGGCGTCCTCGTAGAGGGCGCGGAAGTGCTCGATGTAGCGGTCGACCGCGCCGCGGAACTCCGGCTCGCGCTGGTACTTGCTGCGGATCTCGTCGAAGGTCTGCTGGCCCTGCAGCGTGTAGAGCCGGCGGGTGAAGACGTGCGTCTCGCCCCGGCGGTAGCGCGCCCACAGGTCCATGAAGGCCTCGTTGTCGATCGCCCGGGCGATGTCCACCGACAGCGAGTTGAGGCTCTCGATGGTGTGGCCCGGATTGCGGGCCGGTTCGGCCCGGCTCGGCTGGGAGGCCGGCTGGGCGCCGTCCCGCTCGCCGTCCTCGTCGGAGACGCGGCGGAGGAGGTCGGAGATCCAGCCGCGCTCGCGGGCCTCGCCACGCGGCTCCGGGCGACGCGGCTCGGATGCCTCCGCCGGCGGGGTGCGCGGCGCGGGCCTCGGCGTCTCGGCGACCGCCGCGCGGGCGACGGCCGGTTCGCTCCGCGGCACGTCCGCGCCGGCCGCGTGGCGCGACACGATTTCGCCGAGCTCGTTCAAGGCGCGGATCTGCTCGCTGACCACCCGCCGCATGGCGGCAGCCTGGGCGGAGGTCTCCTCGGGCAGCGCCAGCACGCCGCTGGTCAGCTCGGCGCGCACCTCCTCCAGCTCGCGCCGGACGGTCCGCGTGGCGCCGCGCATCTCCTCGGCGACCTGGCCGAACCGGGCGATCGCGTCGGTGAGGGCGGCGTTGAGGTCGGCGAGCAGCGCTTCGCGATTGGCCGCCACGGCCTCGCGGGCGCGGGCGCCCTCCGCCTCGGTGGCCTCGCCGAGCGAGCGGATCTGCTCGGTGACGCCGGCCGTCGCCGTCTCGGCGCTGCGGGCGAGCAGCGAGCCCACCTCGCGGGCGCGCCGCTCCGCGGTCTGCAGCGTGTCGCCGATCAGCGTGGCGAAGCCCTGCATGGACTCCTCCACCGCCCGGCTGCGGTCGGCGAGGGTGGCGGCGAGCTGCTCCAGCGCCTCGCGCCGCTCGTCGACCCGGCCGTCGAAGCCGCGGCTGCTGTCCTCCAGCGCCGTCGAGGCGTCGCGCAGGGCGACCGTCTGTTCGGCGAAGCGGGAGGCGATGCGGCCGATCTCGCCGAGCACGTCGGTCGAGGCAGAGCGCAGCGCCGCGACGTTCTCGGCGATGGCCCGGGTGGCCTCGCCGGTGTCCTCGACCACCCGGTCGATGGCGCCGCGGAACTGGCCGGTCTGGCTGGCCAGGCTCTGCTCGATGCGGGCGAGGTTGGCGCCCGCCTCGTCGAGAATGGCGCCGAGGGTGGCGTTGGAGCGGTCGAGCTGCTCGAGGATGCCGGAGACGTCGACGCGAACGCGCTCGTTGGTCTCGTTGAGGGCGAGGACGACGTCCCGGCTCTGCTGGTCGAGCGCGGTGAGCAGGCCGCGAGCGGCCTGCGTCAGCGAGCGCGAGGTCTCGCTTCCCCGCTCGACGATCGCCCTGGCGACCCCGTCGCCGCCCTCGGCCAGCGCGCCGAGCACCTCGTCGGCTGCGGCGCGGATTCGCGCGGCGATCTCCTCGCCGCGGCCGTCGGCCGCCTCGGAGAGCGCACGGGTGCCTTCCAGCAGGGAGCGGCCGAGTTCCTCGCCGCGGCCGTCGATCAGCGCGGAGAGCTCCTCCATCCGGGCGCGCAGCAGCTCCGCCAGCTCGGACGTGCGGGTGTCGAACAGGGCCGAGGCCTCGCCGGTGCGGCCGGTGAGGGTGGCCTCCAGCGCCTCGGCCGCCTCGGCGAGGCGACCGGTGGCGCCGGCGATGGCGAGGTCGAGGGCCTCGCTGGCCCGGTCGGTCTCGCCGGCGAGCCGGCCGGTGATCTCCTCCACGGAGCCGATCAGGTTCGACCGGACGCGGGCGCTCTCGCCGGCGAGGCGGTCGGTCACGTCGTCCACCGAGGCGACCAGGATGGCGCGGGCCTTCTCGCTCTCGGCGGTCAGGCGGCCGGACACCTCCTCGACGGCGCCGATGACGGCGGCGCGGACCGCGGCGCTCTCGCCGGAGAGGCGGTCCTCCGCCTCGGCGAGGGTGGCGAGGATCGCGTCGCGGGCCCGCTCGCTCTCCTGGCCCAGCGAGCCGATGACGCGCTCGACGAGGTCGCCGAGGATGGCCGAGGTGCGGTCCCGCTCGGCGGCGAGCAGGCGGTTGGCGTCGGTGACGGCGGCGGTGAGCTCGACACGGTTGCGCTCGCGCTCCTCGCCGAGCTGGCGGGTCGCCGTCTCGACGGCGAGGACCAGTTCGGTGCCGTTGCGCTCGCGCTCCGCGGCGAGGCGGCGGCCGGCGGCGTCGAGTTCCCCGGCGATCTCGGCGACGGTGCGGCCGGTCTCGTCGGCGAGCCGACGCATGGCCTCCTCGATCGCGGCGGCGAGCTCGAGGCGGTTGCGCTCGCGGGCCTCGCCCAGGCGCTCGGCGGTCTCGTCGGCGGCGCCGACCAGGTCGGCGCGGTTCTGCCGCCGCTCCTCGGCAAGGCGGCCGACGGCCTCGTCGATGGTCGCCGCGAGTTCGTCGCGGTGGCGGGCGCGCTCCTCGGCGAGCCCGCGGCTGGCGACCTCGACGGCCTCCTCCAGCTCCCCGCGGACCGCGGTGCCGCCCTCGGCGAGCCGGCGCACCGCCTCGTCGACGGAGGAGACCAGATCGGTGCGGTTGACGCTGCGCTCGGCGGCGAGGCGGCCGACGGCCTCCTCGACGGCGCCGAGGATGTCGCCACGGTTGCGCTCGCGCTCGGCAGCGAGAAGGCGGTTCGCCTCCTCCGCGGCGGCGGTGAGCTCGGTGCGGTTGACGCTGCGCTCGGCAGCGAGGATGCGGTTCGCCTCCTCCGCGGCGGCGGTGAGCTCGGCGCGGTTGCGCTCGCGCTCCTCGCCGAGCAGCCGGGCCGTCTCCTCGACGGAGACGACGAGGCCGCTGCGGTTGCGCTCGCGCTCCTCGGCGAGGCGGGCGGCCGCGGTGGCGACCACCTCCTCGATGTCGCCGCGTGTGAGCTCGCGCTCGGCGGCGAGGCGGCGCGTCGCCCCCTCGAGCGCCTCGACGAAGCCGGCGACCAGGCCCTCGCGTTCGCCCTCCAGCCGGCGCACGACCTCCTCGACCGAGCCGACCAGCAGGCCGCGGGTGCGATCGCCCTCGCCGGCGAGCCGCTCGGACACCTCGTCCATCGCGGCGACGACGATCTCGCGGGCGCGTCCGCTCTCGCTGCCGAGCCGCTCGGCGGCGCTCTCCAGGTCGCGGACCATCTCGCCGCGGGCACGGGCGCTCTCGCGCTCGAGTATCGAGGCGGCGTCGAGCATGGCGCGGGCGAGGGTCTCGCGCGCCGTCTCGGTCTCGCCGACCAGGGTGGCGGTGATGGCGGAGAGCCGCTCGGCGAGCGACTCCTGCAGCTGGGTCGTCCGGCTGTCGAGGGTCTCGGCGACCTCGAACACCTTGGAGCCGAGCGACACGTTGATCTCGGCGACCTTGTCGGCGAGCGTCTCGGTGAACTCCTCGGTCTTGCGCTGCAGCGACCGGGCGACGACCTGCAGCCGGCCCTCGATGGCCTCCACCATCTCGCTCTGGCCGGAGGAGAAGGTATCGGCGAGGTCGCGGGTGCGCGCCATCAGCGTCTCGGTGATCTGGCGGGCGCGGGTGTCCAGCGCCTGGTCGATCATCGTGGTGCGGCGGTCCAGCGTCTCGGTGAGGACGTCCGCCTTGGCGGTGATCGACGAGGTGGTCGAGTCGAGGCGGCTTCCGACCGTGCGGTCGAACTCCTCCAGCTTGCCGGCGAGGGTGTCGCCGAAGGTTTCGGCGCGGCCGTCGAGGGCGGACAGAATCGCGCCGGTGCGCTGCTCGAGGCCACCGAGGAGGCGCGTCGAGCGCTCGTCCAGCGCGCCGGCGACGGAGCTGGAATGGCCCTCGAGGGCGGCGGTGAGCGAGCCGACGCGGGCGTCGAACATGCCGGCGAAGGCCTCGGACCGACCGGTGAGGGTCGTCTCGATCGCCTCCGAGCCGGCGGCGATGGCCGCCTGGATCGCGGCGGTGCGGGCGGCGAGGGCGCTCTCCAGCCGGGAAACGTGCGCCTCCAGCGAGCCGTCGAGGTCGCCTGTGCGCGAGACGAGGGTGTCGACCAGCGCCGCGGCGCGGCCGTTGACGATCTCGTCGAGAGAGCGGATCCGCGCCTCGAAGCTGGTGGAGAGGCTGTCGGAGCGGTCGTCGAGCAGGGTGGCGATCTGGTTGCCGGCGATGGTGATGGTGTCGGCCACGCGCTCGCCGCGGGCGTTGATCGCGCGGGCGATCTCGGCGCCGATGGTCGACAGCCGGTCGGTGAAGTCGCCGCCGGAGACGGACAGCATCGCCTCGACCGAGGAGGCGGCGCCGTCGATGATGTTGCGGATCGAGGCCGTCCGCTGGTCCAGCACGCGGGCGATCTCCCCGCTGGTCTCGGCGAGGCGGTCCGCGAGGTCGGCCCCGTTCACGGTGATCGCAGTATGGACCGTGGTGCCGGTCTCCGCCAGGCGGTTGACCAGGTCGGTGCCCTTCTCGGCGATCTCGGCGGTGATGCGGGTGCCGGTCTCGTCCAGCCGCTCGGTGAGTTCGCCGCCGCGGACGGCGAGGTCGACCAGCACGGATTCGCCGGTCGAGCGCAGCGTCTCGCTGATGCTGTCGACGCGGCTCGCGATCGCCTCGGCCGCCTGGATGCCGGACCGGCTCACCTGCTCGCCGACCTCGGCCGCCCGGCTGGCGAGTTCGTCGGCGAAGCGGTCGCCGGTGCGCTGCAGCGTCTCCGCGGCCTCCCGCGAGCGCTCGGCGAGGCTCTCGTCGATGCTGCGGGTGGTCGTGGCAAGGGTCTCGTCGATCTCGCGGGCGCGCTCGCCGATGGTGTGCTCGAGCACCGCGGCGCGGCTGTCGATCGACACGGCGATGGCGTTGGACTGGTTCTGCAGCAGCCGCTCAAGCGCGGCGGCGCGGTTGCCGACCGTCTCGCCGAGCGCGCGGCTGCGCTGGTCGAGCGCGGCGTCGAGCGCCTCGGTCCGCTGCACCAGGGCGCTCTCCAGCTCGCCGGTGCGGCGGGAGAGGGCGCCTTCCAGCTCGCCAGTGCGGCGGGAGAGGGTATCGTCGAGGCGGCTGGTCCGCTCCCCGAGGGCGCTGACGAGTTCGTCGGTGCGGGCGGCGAGTTCGCCGCCGAGACGGGTGGTGTGCTCGCCCAGGGCGGCCGACAGTTCGCCGGTGCGGGCGGCGAGGGCGTCACCGAGCCGCTCGGTGCGGTCCGCGATGGTGTCGGCGAGGATTTCGGTCCGCTCGGAGACGAGCGAGGCGAGGGCGTCGCCGCGGCTCTCCAGCGCATGGGACAGCTCGGCCGTCCGGTCCGCGAGGGCGACCGACAGCTCCGTCGTGTGCGAGCCCACCACGTCGGCGATCTCGCCGGTGCGGGCGGCGAGCGTCGAGGACAACTCGTCGGTGCGAAGCCCGATCGTCTCGGCGATCTCGCCGCTGCGGGCGGCGAGCGTCGCCGACAGCTCGTCGGTGCGGAGGCCGATGGTCTCGGCGATCTCGCCGGTGCGGCCGGCCAGCGTCGAGGACAGCTCGTCGGTGTGGCGGCCCAGCGTCGCGGCGAGGTCCTCGGAGCGCACGGCCAGGGTCGAGGAGATCTCCTCGGTGCGCATGGCGAGGGTGCCCGACAGTTCGTCGGTGCGGGCGGCGAGGGTGTGGGAGAGCCGGTCGGTGGTATCGACCAGCGACGAGACCAGCCGGTCGGTGCTGCCGGAGAGGGTGGCCGAAAGCATCTCGGTCCGCTCGGCGATGGCGCGGGTCAGCTCGCCCGTCCGGCCGGCGATGGTGGTCTCGAGGTCCTGGGTGCGGGTCGCCAGCGCGATGCCGAGCTCGATGGTCTGCGTCTGGATCGAGCCGGTGAGCCGGCCGGTCTGATCGGCGATGGTGGCGTTGAGCTCGTTGGCCCGGGTAGCGAGCGAGTCGGTGACGGTGCGGCCGGTCTCGGCGAACCGCTCCGAGACGGCGGCGCCCTGGTCGGCGAGGGCGGCGACGATGTGGTCGCCGCGGGCGGACAGGGTCTCGGCGACGGAGAGCCCGGTGGCGTCGATGCGGCCGGCGTAGGCGTCGGTCTCCTGCGCGAGCCGCTCGGAGAGGTTGCGCCCGGCGACCTCGAGGCGGCCGACGAAGTCCTCCCCGCGGTCGTTGACGGTGTCGACCAGCAGGCGGCCGGCGCCGTCGAAGGCGACGGTGATCACCTGCGCCTTTTCGCCGATCTGGCGGGTGATCAGGCCGCCGGTCTCCTCCAGGCGGGCGGCGACGCTCTCGCCGGCGGTCTTGATCTCGTCGGCGAGCCCCTGGTGGGCGCCGGCGATGGCTGAGCGGACGCGCTCGGCGTTGGTCACCACCGCCTCGCGCTGGGTGACCAGTTCCTCGATCAGGGTGCGGATGCGGATCTCGTTCTCGGTGTAGGACCGTTCCAGCGAGGCGACCTCGTTGTGGACGAGGACCTCGAGTTCGCTGGCGCGGGCGAGCGCGCGCTCGATGCCGTCGCCCATGGCGGCGACTTCGCGGCGGATCGCCTGGCCGACGGTGACGACGTTCTCCTTGGCGATCGCCTCTGGCTCGGCGAGGCGGATCGCCACCTCGGTGAGCGAGCGGGCGGCGATGCGCATCTCCTGGCTGCGGCGCACCATCAGCGCCATCACCCAGAAGAACAGCATCGGCACGACGGTGCCGCCGAGGATGGCGAGCATCTCGGGGCGGCGAAGGAGGGTCGCGTCCGGGGCGAGGACGGCGTTGCCGAAGACGAGCCAGGCCACCCAGGCGCCGGCGGCGATCCAGCCGATGCTGGCGAGGAGGGCGACGAGGTAGGGGGTGCCGGAGGGGCGGCGCTGCAACTGCACCATCAGGTTGGCGGCCTGGCGCCGGTCGTCGTTGGCGGCCGGGCGGGGGCGAGGCGCCGGCGCGGTCGGCCGGGCGGGCTCGGCCTCCGGGGCGCGCTGGGCGCGGTCGGGATCCTGGGCTTTCTTTTGGTCGGGCGCGCCGAAGAGGTCCGTGTCGGTGATCCCGGCGTCGTCGTCGGAAGCGCCGAAGTCGATCTTCAGGGCCTCCTCGACCGCGGACAGAGCCGCCTCGGCCGGGTCCGTGACTTTGGTGTTCTTCGCCATGATCCCCTCGCGTCCGTACACGCCTACACAACGGCCGCGTCGGCCTGGACCAGCCGACGGGCAGGCGACCCGCACCGGTGAGATGCGGATCCCGGGCGCCACCCCCGCGGGCGTCCGGTCCCCGGGCTCCGCCTAGCAGCAAGGCATGGACCCAGGGTTAAGGCGGGATTCCCTCGCTTGCCGCCCCGCTATAGGTAATGGCACATTGACCCTGACCGGACAAGGAAGGCACCCGTCCGGGGCCGATTGTTAACAGCCTGCTAACCCTCGCCGGAGATACTGCCCTGTCCGACGATGGCACACCCGCCGGCACCCCGGCCCGCCGCGGAAATCGCTCCGCTCCGACCGCCGCGCAGCGCGCCTGGCTCGCCCGCGGGCTGGGGCAGCCCGGCGGCAAGTTGCCGCTGTTCGACGGAGAGGGCCGAGAAATCCCGAGAAAGACGGTGGAATCCTGCCTCGCCCGCGGCTGGGCGGAGCGCTGGTTCGACAATCCGACCAAGCCGGACTGGCTGGTCTGCAAGCTGACCGGGGAGGGCTACGCGGTCCTCGGCGCCGTTCCGCCCGGCGGAACGGAGAAAAGCCGTTAACGCGCGTTAACCATAATCCCAATTTCCGGGCCGGCGCGGGCTCCACGGCCGGCGCCCGGCCGGGGCAATAAACCTCGCCTCAACGGCGGCGCGGCAGGATCGACGCATCGCCCCGCCCCACCGGCAGGGCAGAAAGGCCGATCCGGGGATGATGCAGGAAACCGACACGAACCTCGGGGCGAGCCGGCCGGAGCGGCCGGTCGATCTCGCCCACCTCGCCCGCCAGACCATGGGCAACCGCGACCTCGAGCGGGAAGTGCTCCATCTCTTCCTGCGCCAGACCGCGCGGCTGATGCCGCGCCTCGCCGACCCCGCCGCCGACCTCGCCTTCCTCGCCCACGTGATCCTCGGCTCGGCCCGCGGCATCGGCGCGCGCGAGGTGGCGGCGGCGGCGGAGCGGCTCGAGCGCGCGGCCCGCTCCGACCCCGCGACGGCCCGGTCGGAGCTTGCCGCGCTCGCCTCGGCGGTGGAGGAGGCGAACCGCTTCATCGAGGATCTCGTCGCCGCCTGAGACCCGGGGTCGCGCGGCGCGGCGCTTGACGCCGGGGCGCGAACCCTTAAACACGTGGGCCGTCTCTGGACTTCTGCCGAGGTGGCCCCGCTCCATGCCCAAGATCACCTACATCGCCCACGACGGAACCGAATACCCGGTCGAGGCCCCGGTGGGCTCGACGGTGATGGAGAACGCTGTCAAGCACATGGTGCCAGGCATCGAGGCGGAATGCGGCGGCGCCTGCGCCTGCGCCACCTGCCACGTCTATGTCGACGAGGCCTGGACCGAGGCCGTCGGCTCGCCGGAGCCGATGGAGGAGGACATGCTGGACTTCGCCTACGACGTGCGTCCCAACTCGCGCCTGTCCTGCCAGATCAAGGTGCGCCCGGACATGGATGGCCTCGTGGTGCGGGTCCCCGAGCGCCAGGCCTGAGCGGATCCCGGAAACGGCGTTCTACGCCCGGGCGCTCCGGGCGAACCGTTTTCCTTCCCGCCCGCCGCGCCATCGGATATTCAGCCGTCCGACACATCTGAGCCAACGGAAGCCAACGGATGAGCGAACTGATCGAAACCGATGTCGTGATCGTCGGGGCGGGGCCGGTGGGCCTGTTCGCCGTGTTCGAACTCGGCCTCCTCGACCTCAAGGCGCATGTGGTCGACATCCTCGACCGGCCGGGCGGCCAGTGCGCCGAGCTCTATCCGGAGAAGCCGATCTACGACATTCCGGGCTTCCCGACGGTGTCGGCCCAAGGGCTGATCGACAACCTGATGGAGCAGATCAAGCCGTTCCACCCGACCTTCCACTTCTCCCAGCAGGTGGAGAGCCTCGCGCGCGACGCGGACGGCCGCTTCCGCCTTTCAACCGACGCCGACACCGTCTTCCTCGCCAAGGTGGTGGTGATCGCCGCCGGCGGCGGCTCGTTCCAGCCGAAGCGCCCGCCGGTGCCCGGCATCGAGGCCTACGAGGGCAGCTCGGTGTTCTACTCGGTGCGCAAGATGGAGGCCTTCCGCGACGAGGACGTGCTGGTCGTCGGCGGCGGCGACAGCGCGCTCGACTGGACGCTCAACCTGCAGCCGATCGCCCGCAGCCTCACCCTCGTCCACCGCCGCGACGACTTCCGCGCCGCCCCGCATTCGGTGGAGCAGATGCGCCGCCTCGTCGCCGAGGGTCGGATGAACCTCGTGATCGGCCAGGTGACCGGGCTCGAGGGCGCCGGCGGCCGGCTCGCCGCGGCGACGGTCAAGACGTCCGACGGCAGCCTCGAGACGGTGGCCGCGACGCGCATGCTGCCCTTCTTCGGCCTGACCATGAAGCTCGGCCCGATCGCCAACTGGGGCCTGAACCTTGCCGAGAACCTGATCCCGGTGGACACCGAGAAGTTCGAGACCTCCGAGCCGGGCATCTTCGCCATCGGCGACATCAACACCTATCCGGGCAAGCTGAAGCTCATCCTCTCCGGCTTCCACGAGGGCGCCCTGATGGCCCAGGCCGCCAAGCGCATCGTCTCCCCCGGCGAGCGCATCATCTTCCAGTACACGACCTCCTCGACCAACCTGCAGAAGAAGCTCGGGGTGGCGTGAGGGGCAGTCCTCGCCAGCACTGCGGCCGGACGGTGCGCCTCGGCGCAACCCGCCGGATTCCTCACACGTTCAGCAACAGGTACTCCCGCTCCCAGCTGGAGATGACGCGGTTGTAGAGGCGCCATTCGAGGCGCTTGACGTCGATGTAGGCGTCGACGAAGCGGGGGCCGAGGATGCGCTTCAGGGGTTCGCAGGCGCCGAGTTCGGCGAGGGCGTCGGAGAGGTGGGAGGGGAGCGAGACGCCGAGGGTGTGGGCGTCGATCTCCACCACCGGGTCCGGCTCGATCTCGCCCTCGAGGCCGAGCAGGCCGCAGGCGAGCGTGGCGGCCATGGCGATGTAGGGGTTGGAATCGGCGCCGATCACCCGGTTCTCCACCCGCCGCGCCTCGGGGCCGGAATCGGGCACGCGCAGCCCGCAGGTGCGGTTGTCGCGGCCCCAGTGGACGTTGATCGGGGCGTCGGACTCCAGGCGGATCCGCCGGTAGCTGTTCACGTTCGGGCAGAACAGGCTCATCGCCGAGGGCACGTAGCGCTGCAGGCCGCCGATGTAGTGGTAGAGCGCCTGCGTGTCGGTGCCGTCGGGGTTGGCGAAGATGTTGCGGCCGCTGTCGATCTCCACGATCGACTGGTGGATGTGGGTGGCCGAGCCGGGCATGTCCTGGTGCGGCATGGCCATGAAGGTCGCCACCATGTTGTGGCGGCGGGCGGCGAGGCGGGCGGTGCGCTTGAACAGGAAGGTCTGGTCGGCCCGCTCGATCGGGTCGCCGTGGCGGAAGTTCATCTCCAGCTGCGCCGGCCCCGCCTCGTGCGCCATGGTGGCGATCTCGATCCGCGAGGCCTCGCAATAGTCGTACATCAGGTTGACGACGTGGTCGAAGTCGTTGGCGTGCTCGATGCCGTAGGCCTGACGTCCGCTCTCCTTGCGCCCCGACAGGCCGATCGGCACCGACAGCGGCAGGTCCGGGTCCTCGTTGGTGGCGGTCAGGTAGAACTCCAGCTCCGGCGCCACCACCGGGCTGAGGCCCTTCTCCGCATAGAGGTCCAGCACCCGGCGGAGCACCGAGCGCGGCGCGAAGTCGACGAAGCTGCCGTCGGCGAAGCGGCAGTCGCAGATCACCTGCACCGTCGGCTCCTCGTACCAGGGCACCAGGCGCAGGGTGGTCGGGTCCGGCACGCAGAGCACGTCGCGGTCGAGCGGGTTCACCACCTCGCTGTCGTCCGCCGTGTCGCCGGTGACGGCCTGGAAGAACACGAATTCCGGCAGCCGCACGCCGGCGTCCATGATGCGGATGAAGTCCTCCCGCGGCACGATCTTGCCGCGCATGATCCCGTTCATGTCGGGAACGATGCACTCCACCTCGTCGATCCGGCGCTCGCGCATCCAGGCGATCGCGCTGGCGGTGTCGGTGAAGCGGGGGGCGGGTTCCATGGTGGGCGGCATCGTGCGGGCTCCGGACCGGCGGCATCGATCGCCGGCGGTGCGGAACTCTAGACCGTCCGCGGCAGATTCGGCAGGGGAGGGCACGCGCGTCGGCAAGCCTGCGACCGGCGCGCGGAATCGGCTATGGTCGAAGGCCTTGGAGACATGCCCGATGGCCCGCCTGCTGCTGCTTCGCCACGCCAAGTCGTCCTGGGACGACGCCCGCCTCGGCGACTACGACCGCCCGCTGAACGTCCGCGGCCGCGCCTCCGCGCCGCTGATGGGCCGGCACATCGCCGACCATGCGCTGGCGCCGGACCGCGTCATCTGCTCCGGCGCGCGCCGCACCCGCGAGACGCTGGCGGGCATCCTGCCGCACCTTTCCGGCGACATGGAGGTGTCGATCCTGCGCTCCCTCTACGAGGTCGGCGAGGAGGGCTACCTCGGCCTCATCCGCCGCCACGGCGGCAAGGCCCGGACGCTGCTCCTCGTCGGCCACAACCCGGCGATCCAGGAGACGGCGATCTCCCTGATCGGCAGCGGCAATCCGGAGATCATCGACGAGATCGGCGTCAAGTTCCCGACCGCCGCGCTCGCCGTGATCGACGTCGCCCTCGCCGACTGGCGCAACCTCGAGCCCGGAAGCGGGCGGGTGGTCGCCTTCTTCCGCCCGCGCGAACTCGATCTCGTCGACCGCAGCAGCCCCGAGGAGGCGGACGACTGAGCACGGATTTGGCAGCCGCTCCGCCAGCCCCTACATGAACCCCGGACGGCGCGGGACGCGCGCCGCCGTCGAGGCGCCGGCGCGGCGTCGACCGGAAGACCTGGATGACCTCGCTCGCCGACGAAGCCCGCATCGCCTTCGACAACATCGCCGAATACGCCACCAGCCTCGGGTCGCCCTCGCTGCGCCTCGGGGTGACGGGCCTCGCCCGCGCCGGCAAGACGGTGTTCATCACGGCGCTGGTGCACAACCTGATCCACGGCGGCCGGCTGCCGCTGTTCGAGCCCTGGCAGAGCCGCCGGCTGACCGGCGCGGCGCTGCAGCCGCAGCTCCACGCCGACGTGCCGACCTTCGACTACCGCGCCCACGTGCGCCAGCTGGTCGACGCCCGCGTCTGGCCGGAATCGACGCGGGCGATTTCGGAGATGCGCCTCACCGTCGCCTACGAGAGCGCCACCTTCCTCGGCCGCCGGCTCGGCCGCGGCAAGCTCAACCTCGACATCGTCGACTATCCGGGCGAGTGGCTGCTCGACCTGCCGCTGCTCGAGAAGGACTTCCGCGCCTTCAGCGCCGACGCGCTGACGCGGGCGCAGGCGCCCGGCCGCGCCGCGATCGCCGGGCGCTGGCTCGCCAGCGTCGACGCCACCGACCCCTCCGGCCCCGCCGACGACGAGGTGGCGGAGACCTCGCACCGGCTCTTTACCGCGTACCTCGAGGCGGCGCGGGGCGAGGGCCACGCCTTCTCCATGGTGCCGCCCGGTCGCTTCCTGATGCCGGGCGACCTCGCCGGCTCGCCGGCGATCACCTTCGCGCCGCTGAAGCTGCCGGCCGCGGGCCGGGCGCCGGACGGCAGCCTGTGGCAGCTGATGGAGCGGCGCTACGAGGCCTACAAGGACGTGGTCGTCCGGCCGTTCTTCCGCACCCACTTCGCCCGGCTCGACCGCCAGGCGGTGCTGATCGACGTGCTGGCGGCCCTCAACGGCGGTCCGGCGGCGGTGGCCGACCTCGAGGCGGCACTGGCGGAGATCCTCGCCTGCTTCCGGCCGGGCCGCTCGTCCTGGCTCGGCGGCATCCTCACCCGGCGGATCGACCGCATCCTGTTCGCCGCCACCAAGGCCGACCACCTGCACCATTCCAGCCACGACCGGCTGGAGGCGATCCTGACGCGGATGATCGCCGCGGCCGCGAGCCGTGCCGCCTTCGCCGGCGCCGAGGTGGACATCCGCGCCATCGCCGCGGTCCGCGCGACGCGGGAGGCGATGGTCCGGCGGGGAGGCGAGAGCCTTCCCTCCATCATCGGCGTGCCGCAGGCCGGGGAGCGGCTGAACGGCTCCGTCTACGACGGCAGCGAGGAAATAGCCTTGTTTCCCGGGGACTTGCCGGAGGACCCGGAGGCTTTGTTCGAGACCGTTCACGCATCGATTCCGGATCCTCACACGCCGAATCCGGAGGCTGAGACAAAGATTCATGCGGATAATGCGATGAATCAGGGCCGCCGCCGAAGGTCCGATGCGAGAGCGGTTCCGCCGACCGCCTCGCTCATTCCCGACATGCGCTTCCTCCGCTTCCGGCCGCCTCGGCTGGAGGCGACGGCCGAGGGTGTCACGCTGTCGCTGCCGCACATCCGGCTCGACCGCGCGCTCGACTTCCTGATCGGAGACCGACTGGCATGAGCGCCGACCGCCGCAAGCCCACCGCCTTCCGCATCGACGAGGAGGGGGTCGCCTTCACGAGGGACGACGGCACCGCGCCGAGGGGCGCCGCCGTGGTGATCGAGCCGGAGCCGGAGGAGGCGCCGGAGTTGCCGCTGCCGCGCACGCCGAAGCGCTTTCCCTGGGGGCGGCTGTTCTGGAGCGCGGTGTCGGGGCTCGTGGTCTTCGCCGTCGGCCTGATGATCGACGACCTCATCCGCGATCTCTTCGCCCGCAACGACCTGTTCGGCTGGGCGGGTCTCGTCCTCGCCGCGCTGGCCGGGGTCGCGGCTCTCGCCGTGGTGGTGCGCGAGATCGTCGGCCTTGCCCGGATCGGCCGGATCGACCGCCTGCGCGACCGCGCCACCCTGGCCGCGGCCCGCGACGACGACGCGGCGGCGCGCGAGATCGTCCGCGAGGTGGTCACCCTTTACCGGGACAGGCCCGACACGGCGCGCGGGCGGACCGCGCTGTCCGGCCACCTCGGCGAGGTGATCGACGGCAGCGACCTGCTGCGGCTCGCCGAGTCCGAGGTGCTGGCGCCGCTCGACGCCGGCGCCCGACGGCTGGTGTCCGACGCCTGCCGCAAGGTCTCGCTGGTGACGGCGGTGTCGCCGAGGGCCGTTGTGGACGTGATCTTCGTCCTCGTCGCCGTGCTCGGCCTCATCCGCAAGCTCGCCGACCTCTACGGCGGCCGGCCCGGCCTCATCGGCTTCATCTCGCTGACCCGGGAGGTGGTCGCCCATCTCGCGGTGACAGGGGGCATGGCCATGGGCGACAGCCTGGTGCAGCAGGTCGTCGGCCACGGCGTCGCCGCGCGCCTCTCCGCCCGGCTCGGCGAGGGCGTCATCAACGGCCTGCTCACGGCCCGGATCGGTCTCGCCGCCATCGAGGTCTGCCGGCCGCTGCCGTTCCTGGCCAAGCCCGGCCCAAGCATCGCCGACGTGATGAGCGGGGTGGTGGTTCGCGGCGAGCCGGCGGACCGCGACCGGGTCTGACGCGGACGGTCCTGCCGGGCGCGCCCGGCAATTCCTGCCGGGTGCCTCCGCGCCTTGCCGGGGCCTTAACCTCTCCCTAACGAAGATCCTGCCTCAAGCCATTGCATTTCCTTGCAGAAATGCGCCAGCGACACTGGCACGGCGCTTGCGCTTGTCAAGCCGAAGGCCCGGCCAACGGGCCACGGTTGCGAGCGTCAGTCGAGGAGTGTCCCCGTGGGTATCCTTTCCGCCATGAACAAGTCGGTCGGTGGTCTCAACGCGCAGTCGTTCGCGCTCGAGAACATCTCCGGCAACATCGCCAATGCGCAGACCACCGCCTTCAAGCGGACCGACACCAGCTTCTACGACCTGGTCGCCAGCGGCGCGAGCCGGGTCAACCTGATGCCGGCCGGCAACGTCCGCGCGGCGGCGCGGTCCACGGTGAACATCCAGGGCTCGGTCGAGGCCTCGGCGACGGACACCTTCATGGCGGTGAAGGGCTCGGGGTTCTTCGTGGTCAAGCAGAGGGCCGGCGAGATCGACGGGACCACCGTGTTCAACCCGGGCTCGATGTACACCCGGCGCGGCGACTTCCAGGTCGACCGCGAGGGCTACCTCGTGAACCAGGCCGGCTACTATCTCGCCGGGCTCAGCATCGACCCGGACACCAACAATCCCGTCGGCGACACCCCCGAGACCATCCAGATCAACGACAACCCGATCCGGGCCGAGCCCACGACCGAGATCGCCTACCGGCTCAACCTGCCGAAGACGCCGATCACCAACTTCTCGCGGCTCAACCCGGACCTGCCGAACAACGAGCTCTGGGCGACGCCGGTGAGCCCGGTGACGGCCGACGACGAGACCGACTTCCTCGACAACTCAGTCTCCGGCGGCGCGGTGACCGCCTACGACGCTTCCGGCGCGCCGGTGAACGTGCAGATCCGCTGGGCCAAGACCGCCGCCACCCCGGACACCTGGCAGGGCTTCTACCTGACCGACACCACGGCGACCGGCGCGACGCCGAAGTGGCTCCAGATCGACAATGGCGGCGTCCCGCAGGACTTCACCTTCGACGCGGCCGGCAACATGACCGCCCCGGGGGGCACCAATGTCGTGGTCACCGGCCTGACCGTCGACGGCGTCAACCTCGGCGACATCACCGTGCGCTACGGCACCGAGGGCATCACGCAGTTCGCCGACGCGGCCGGCAAGACCAACGTGCGCCAGCTGACGCAGGACGGCCTGCCGGCGGGCAACTTCGAGAGCGTGGCGATCAGCGACGGCGGCCGCGTGGTGGCGCAGTACTCGAACGGCAAGACCGTGGACCTCTTCCAGATCCCGCTGGTCGAGTTCAAGGGCCAGACCCAGCTGGCCCCGCTCGACGGCGGCGCTTATGCCGAGACCAAGGAGAGCGGGCCGCCGATCAACAACTCCTCGGGCCTCGTCGTCGGCGCGTCGCTGGAGAGCTCGAACGTGGACATCGGCGAGGAGTTCACCAAGCTGATCGTCACCCAGCAGGCCTTCTCGGCCAATTCGCGGGTGATCTCCACCGCCGACCAGATGATGAACGACGTCCTTAACATCATCCGCTGACGCCGCGGGCGGGCGCCGGCGCTGCCGGCGTCCCGTCCTGACGGGCGAGGGGTCCGGTCATGTCGATCTCGTCGGCGCTCAACATCGCGCTCACCGGGCTGCGCACCAACCAGCGCCAGCTCGACGCGACCGCGAACAACGTCGCCAACGCCGGCACCGCCGGCTACAGCCGCAAGGTGGTGACCACCTCGCAGGTGGTCACCGGGGACAGCGTCAACGGCGTCGAGGCCGACGTCATGACGCGGCGGATCAACCTGCAGGTCCAGCGGCAGTGGCGGCTCGCGGTGTCGGGCGCCGAATATGCGGCGGTGCGTTCGGCCAGCCTGTCGCGGCTCGACGCCTCCTTCGGCGGCCCGGACAACCCGAACTCGCTCGACGCCCTGTTCAACACCTTCGTCCAGAAGCTCGAGCAGCTCGCGGCCTCGCCCGACAACCCGACCACCCGCCTCGAGGCGGTGAACGGGGCCGAGCAGATGGCGCTCGGCCTTCGCACGCTCTCGGGCGACATCCAGGGCCTGCGCCAGGACGCCGAGGAGGGCCTCGCGGTCGCGGTCGACGAGGTGAACGAACTCCTCCGCCGGATCGCCGACCTCGACAGCCAGGTGGTCTCGACCAAGGTCACCGGCGCCTCCACCGCTGGGCTCGAGGACGAGCGCGACATCGCGGTAGACCGGCTGGCGGAACTGGTCGACATCCGCGTCTCCGACCAGCGCAACGGCGCCATTGCCATCCACACCACCTCCGGCACCATGCTCTACGACGACGAGCCGGTGGTGCTCCGCTTCGACGGAACCGGCGTGGTGCAGCCGACCTCGGCATGGTCCTCCGACCCGGCGGAGCGCACCCTCGGCACGATCGTGATCGCCGGTGGCCCCGGCGCCGGCATCGACCTCTTCGCCGACGACGCCTTCCGTTCCGGCCACATCGCCGCGCTGAGGGACCTGCGCGACGTCACTCTCGTCGAGGCGCAGGCGCAGGTCGACGAACTCGCCGCCCGGCTGTCCGAGGCGCTGTCGACGACGCCCGTCGCCGGAAGCGAGACCGCCGGCCCGGCGGACGGCTTCTCCATCGACCTCGCCGGCATCCGCGAGGGCAACGTCGTCACGCTCTCCTACGTCAGCGGCGGCGCCGAGACGCGGGTGAGCTTCGTCGCCACCGCCGGCAGCTTTTCCGGCAACGACCGCTACACTGCCGACCCATCCGACACCGTAGTGCCGATCGACGTCACCGGCAGCGACGCGGATATCCAGACGGCGATCCAGGCCGCTCTCGGTGCGTCCTTCACCGTCACCTACGCCGGCGGCCAGCTGGAAGTGCTGGATGCCACCGGCGGCACGATCGACGTGACGGGCCTCGACGCCCGGATCACCGCCCCGGGCCTCACCGGCCAGCCGGCGCTGCCGGTGTTCCTCGACGCGGCCACCGGCGAGCCCTTCACCGGCCTCGTCGGCGGCGAGGACCCGCGGGTGGGGCTTGCCTCGCGGCTGATGATCAACCCGGCCCTGAAGCTCGACCCCGCCTACATGGTCCGCTTCGCGGCCGACACCCCCGCCGGCGACGACACGCGGCCGCGGGCGATCCTCGATGCGCTCACTTCGGCCCGCTTCGCCTTCGACCCCGGCGTCGGGATCGGCACGCGCACCGCCCCCTTCACCGGCACGGTCGGCGACTTCGTCAAGCAGGTCGCGTCCACCCAGGGCTCCAACGCCTCGGCGGCGAAGAGCCTCGCCGACGGCCAGGGCATCGTCGCCGCCAACCTGGAGATCCGCTACGAGGAGAGCCGGGCGGTGAGCATCGACGAGGAGATGGCCCGGCTCGTCGAGCTGCAGACCGCCTACAGCGCCAACGCGCGGGTGCTGACGGTGGCGCAGGAAATGCTCGACGCCCTGATGCGGATCTGAGGAGAGGGCTGAGAGATGCCGATCGGCAACATCCAGAGCCACATGTTCCTGACCACCATGGTCAAGCTGCGCGGCCAGGCGGAGCGCATCCAGCAGCAGCTGACGACGGGGCTGCGCTCCGACACCTACGGCGGCCTCGGCACCGGGCGGACCACCTCGCTGTCGCTGCGCGCGCGGCTGTCGCAGGTGGAGGCCTTCGACGGCACCATCGCCGCGGTGCAGCTGCGCATCAAGCTGCTTGACACCACGCTGACCCGCCTCGACAAGATCCCCCGCGAGATCCGCGGCTCGCTCGACCCCAACGCCTACGAACCGCGATCGGACGGCTACACCGACATCCAGCGCTCCGCGGCCATCGCCCTCGACGAGACGCTGGAACTGCTCAACGCCGAGATCGACGGGCGCTATCTCTATGCCGGCACCAAGACCGACACCCGCCCGGTGGCGACGGTGCGCGAGATCCTCGATGGCTCCGGCTCGAAGGCCGGGGTCCGGCAGCTGATCGCCGAGCGGCGCGCGGCCGACCTCGGCCTCGACGACGGCTGGCTCTCCATGTCGGCGGCCGGCGACACCGTCAGCCTCGGCTGGAACCCGGAGGCGGGGGCCGACCTCGGCTACCGGGTGGCGGGCGTCAGCGGCGGGCCCTCGTTCGCCGTCACCACCACCGACGACGGCCTGCCGACGGAGACGGCGGCGATAACCGTCTCGGCCCTGCCGGCGCCGGGCGAGACGGTGACGGTGGATCTCGTCGATGCCGAGGGCAACCCGACCTCGATCACCCTGACCGCCGGCACGCCCCCGGTCGCCGCCGGCGGCTTCGCCATCGGCGCGGACACCACCGAGACGGCGGCGAACCTGATGCGCTCGCTCCAACTCGCGGTCTCCGCCGCGGCAGGCGCCGACGCCAGCGGGACGGCCGGGGGCCAGGTGCTCGGGCGCCTGGCGACCACCGCCGCCGGCAGCGCCGTCACCCTCGGCAAGGCGGACCCGCTCAACGACGAGTTCGGCTTCACCGTCGCCGGCGCCACCGCCACCGGCGCGATCGGCGTCACCTCGGCCGGGCAGGGGACGGCGCAGGAGAGCGCGACCTTCGATTTCACCGGCCCGCTCGCCGGCGGCGAGACCGTCCAGGTCACCCTGCGCAACCCGGACGGCACCGAGACCGTGATCCCGCTCGCCGCCACCCGCGGCCCGGAGGTCGGGCGCAGCGAGTTCCTGATCGACGCGGATCCGACGGTCACCGCCGCCAACTTCGACCGGGCGCTCCGCGGTGCGATCACCGACGCCGCCCGGCGCGACCTCTGGGCCGCCGCGGCGGTCCGGGCCTCCGAGGACTTTTTCGACACCGAGGGGGGCTTTGCCCGGCGCATCGACCTGGCGAGCGGCGGCGGCAGCGCCGCCTTCGCCACCGCCTATCTCCCCGACGGCACCGACACCAGCGCCACCACGGTCCAGTGGTACCGCGGCCAGAACGACCCGGTCGATCCGGCGGACTACGGCTCGATCCCGCGCAACGGCATCACAGGCCGCATCGACAAGGGCCTCGACGTCTCCTACGGCGTGCGCGCCAACGAGGCGGGGCTGAGGCGGGTGGTGCAGAACCTGGCCATGTTCGTCGCCGAGACCTTCCCGCAGAACACCGGCGGGCCGGCGGACAAGCTGCCGCGCGAGCAGTATTCCGCCTTCGCAGTCCGCGCCCGGGCGGGCCTCACCTACGGCGCCGGCGAGGGACCCGAGGACATCCACGTGCAGATCGCCGTCGCCGGCAACCTCGTCGAGACCGTGCGCCAGCGGCACGTCCAGGTGAAGGCGACGGTGGAGGGGGCCCTCACCGACGTGGAGGGCGTCGACAAGGACCGCGCGGCGGCCGAACTCCTCGCCATCACCACCACGCTGGAAGCGTCCTACGCGGTGACGGCACGGCTCAGCGAACTGACGCTGGTGAACTTCCTGCGCTGACCGCAGGTCCCTCCTCGCCGTCATCCCGGCGAAAGCCGGGATCCAGAAAGCCTAGCGGAGTCAATGCGTTGAGGGGGATCTGGACCCCGGCTTTCGCCGGGATGACGGGGAACGGACGTCGCTTCCGTGGTCCCTTCGAACGGTGGGCCTTCGCTCCCCCGCGCATTCCTCCGCCGTCATCCCGGCGAAAGCCGGCAACTGTGTCTGCTGGGTCAGGCTGCGAAGGTTTTCTGGTCTCTGAGGATGGCGTTGAGCATGGTCAGGAG
>JAWLBM010000059.1:0-20183 GCA_041687675.1 Pleomorphomonas sp.
GCCTCCCCGCCCGAACCCCTGCCCGCCGGTGATCCCGCCATGGCCCACCCCGTCTCCCCGCTCGCGCCGAAGACCGTTCCCGACATGCCCGCCCTCGAGGGCGTCCGCTTCGCGACGGCCGAAGCCGGAATCAAGTACCGGAACCGCACCGACGTCCTGCTGCTCGCGCTCGACGAGGGGACCCGGGTGGCCGGCGTGTTCACCCGGTCGAAGTGCTCCTCGGCGCCGGTCGAGTGGTGCCGCGACCGGCTTGCCGGCGGCCGCGCCCGCGCGCTGCTGGTCAACTCGGGCAACGCCAACGCCTTCACCGGCCTGAAGGGCCGCGAGACGGTGCGGATCTCCGCCGACCACGTGGCCCGCGCGCTCGGGATCGACGCCGACGAGGTGTTCCTCGCCTCGACCGGCGTCATCGGCGAGCCGCTCGATCCCTCGAAGTTCGCCGGCGTGCTCGACGCGGCGGCCGGACGGCTCGCGGAGGGGCCGTGGATCGAGGCGGCGAAGGCCATCATGACCACCGACACCTTCCCCAAGGTCGCCACCCGGACGGCCGATCTCGGCGGCGTGCCCGTCACCCTCAACGGCATCGCCAAGGGCGCCGGCATGATCGCGCCCGACATGGCGACCATGCTCTCCTTCGTCTTCACCGACGCCCCGGTCGCCGCCCCGGCGCTGCAGGCCCTGCTCGCCGCCGGCGTCGAGCGCTCGTTCAACGCCATCACGGTGGACAGCGACACCTCCACCTCGGACACGCTGCTCTTGTTCGCGACCGGCGCCGCCGCCCGGCGCGGCGCCCCGTCGATCGAGGCCGCCGCCGATCCGCGGCTCGCCGGCTTCCGCGCGGCGCTCGACGACCTGCTGCTCGACCTCGCCCACCAGGTGGTCCGGGACGGGGAGGGCGCCCGCAAGTTCGTCGAGATCACCGTGACCGGGGCGGTCGACGACGCATCGGCGAAGCGCATCGCGCTGTCGGCCGCCAACTCGCCGCTGGTCAAGACGGCGATCGCCGGCGAGGACGCCAACTGGGGCCGCATCGTCATGGCCGTCGGCAAGGCGGGCGAGCCGGCCGACCGCGACCGGCTGTCGATCTGGTTCGGCGACGTCCGGGTCGCCGTCGAGGGCGCCCGCGACCCCGGCTACTCGGAAGCCGCCGCCTCGGCGGTCATGCAGAGGGAGGAGATCCCGGTGCGGATCGACCTCGGCCTCGGGGAGGGGCGGGCCACCGTGTGGACCTGCGACCTCACCAAGGAGTACGTCGCCATCAACGGCGATTACCGAAGCTGAGCCGGACCGGGGATCGCGATGAAACTCGTCCTTGTGGTCGCCTGCGCGCTGGTTGATCCCGATAACCGGGTGCTGATCTGCCGCCGGCCGGAAGGCAAGGCTCTTGGCGGACTGTGGGAGTTTCCAGGAGGTAAAGTAGAAGCAGCAGAAAGCCCTGAGGATGCTCTGATCCGCGAAATGGAAGAAGAGCTGGGCGTGCTGATAAAGCCTCCGTGTCTCGCACCCCTCACCTTTGCGAGCCACCGTTACGATTCATTTCATTTGTTGATGCCATTGTATGTCTGTCGCCGATGGGAAGGGTACGTGACGCCTCGCGAAGGGCAGCAGACGGCATGGGTGCGGGCGAACCGCCTCAGGGACTACCCGATGCCGCCCGCCGACGAGCCGCTCATCCCTCACCTCGTCGACCTGTTGTAGTTCGAGACCAGGGGTCGAGGATGCAGAAGCGCCGAAACGACGGAGATGGCAGCCGCCGGCCGGCAGGGCTGCTCGGCGACCGCCGCGGGGCCACCGCGATCGAGTACGGGCTGCTGGCGTCCATGATCGTGATCGCGCTGGTGGGCATGTCGACGCTGACCAACGTGGCCGGCCGGATGAACAACACCTTCGACCAGGTCGGAACCGCCCTCACCCCCTGACCGTCAGTCCCGGGCCAAGGGTTTTTCCTGCGTGCCGAGCGCATCCGCCAGTCGCATCCGCGCCGAACCCGGCCGGAGCGGCGCCTGCTGGCTTTCGTGCGGCGCCCAGCCGGACATCGACACCAGCGTGACCGTCGCGCGGACCCGCCCGTCGGGGTCGCCGGCCCGGTCCGCGTAGATCTCCATCGCCCGCGACAGCAGCCCCGGCCCGGTCAGCCCGCGCGTCCGCTCGGCGAGCACGTTGCCGGCGCCCATCGCCTTCAGCTCCCGCATCAGGTGCAGCGGCGTCGCATAGCGCAGCGTCAGCCGGTCCTGGTCGGTCACCGGCAGGGCGAAGCCGGCCCGCTGCAGCAGGCCGCCGAGGTCGCGCACGTCGGCGAAGGGGGCGACCCGCGGGGTCGCGCCGCCGGTCCGCTCGGCCTCGGCGGCGAGGAAGGCCTCGCGCAGCTCCGACAGGC
This sequence comes from Pleomorphomonas sp., assembly GCA_041687675.1. GTDB lineage: Bacteria > Pseudomonadota > Alphaproteobacteria > Rhizobiales > Pleomorphomonadaceae > JAWLBM01. Next base: position 2,378 of record JAWLBM010000059.1, read on the forward strand.
TGTCGCCGCCGACGAAGGTGGCGAGGAACAGCCCGTCCGGCCGCAGCGCCCGGCGGATCTGCACCAGCGTTCCCGGAAGATCGTTCACCCACTGCAGCGCGAGCACCGAGACCACGAGGTCGAGGCTCCCGTCGGCGAAGGGGAGCACCTCGTCGTCGAGCACCAGCGCGGCGGGCGGCTCGCCGGGGATCCCCGGGACCAGGAGATCGGCGCGGATCACCCGCTCCGCCTTGCCGCTCGCCGCCACCGCGGCCGCCGCGGTCCCGGTCGGGTCGCCGACCACAACGGCGGTCCCGAAGCTCCGGGCGAGGGTCGCCAGCCGCTCCCCGACGTCCTCCGCGGCGACGCCAAGCAGGAAGTCGGCACCCGGTTCGGCCCGGCGCAGCGCGGCCGCGCGGCGACGGGAGAGGGCGCGGCGGTCGAAGACGACGGGGTTCATGGGCGGCGGCTCCTCGGGGCTGACCGGTGGGCGGGTTATGGGGAGGGCCCGTCACGGGGTCAACCGCGCGTCGCGCTCTCCCCCTCCCGCCGGCGCCCCGTCCGATGTATGGTCGATTCTCGGAAAGGACATGGCCAAATGTGGCGACCCGACCACGTCGAGATGCCGGCCGAGCCGGGCGCCGCCCTTGTGGGCGCGGCCGGGCGGGCATGGTCCGGCGCCCTGGACGGTGTCGCCCGGGCGGCTGGCGCCGTCGTCGACATCGTCCTGCCGCCGAGCTGCCCCGCCTGCCGGGCGCGGCTCGGCGCCGCCGGCGGGCTCTGCCTCGACTGCTGGTCGACCCTGCGGCCCATCGAGGAGCCCTGGTGCGAGCGGCTCGGCATTCCGTTTCCGTACGATCTCGGACCCGGCACCCTGAGCGCCGAGGCGGTCGCCGACCCGCCGGCCTTCGACCGGGCGCGGGCGGCCGTCGCCTACGAGGGGGTGGCGCCGGACCTGGTGCACGCCTTCAAGTATGCCGATCGGACCGACCTTGCAGGTCTCATCGCCGCGCAGATGCTGCGGGCGGGGCGGGACCTTCTCGCCGACTGCGACGCCGTCGTCCCTATCCCGCTGCACCGCTGGCGCCTGTTCCGCCGGCGCTTCAACCAGGCCTCGCTGCTCGCGGAGGAGGTGGCCGCCCGCTCGGGCCGGCCCTTCGCGCCGCTGCTGCTGGAACGCATCCGCCCGACCCGGCAGCAGGTGGGGCTCTCGCGCGAGGGGCGGACGGAGAACATGCGCGGCGTCTTCGCCGTGCCGCCGGCGCGACGGGGGGAGGTGAAGGGCCGCAGGATCCTCCTCGTCGACGACGTCTTCACCACCGGGGCCACCCTCGAGGCCGCCGCCCGCGTGCTCCGCCGGGCCGGCGCGGCACGCATAGATGTCCTGACTTTCGCACGGGTTGTCGCGATGCCCTGACGCTCCCTATATGATTTGGGACAGCAACCCTTACTCTGGAACCCCTGGATGACCGACGTAGTGATCTACACCCGCGACTTCTGCGGCTACTGCTCCGCCGCAAAGGCGCTCCTCGACCGCAAGGGCGTCCGCTACACCGAGAAGAACGCCACCTTCGACCCGGCGCTCCGCGGCGAGATGATGGACCGCTCCGGCCGGACCACCTTTCCGCAGATCTTCGTCGGCGAGAGGCACGTCGGCGGATGCGACGACCTGCATGCGCTAGAGCGTCGCGGCGGTCTCGACCCGCTGCTCGAGACGGCGACCGCCTGACCGGAGAGGGAAAGAGGGGAACCATGACCACCCTGCGCGTCGCCTGCGCCCAGATGCGCTCCGGCCGGGACCCGGCCGGGAACCTCGCGGCCGCCGAGGCGCTGGTGCGCGAGGCCGCCGCCGCCGGCGCGGCCTACGTCCAGACCCCGGAGATGTCCAACATCCTCGAGCGCTCGCGCGAGGCGCTGTTCGCCAGCATCGCGCGGGAGGGCGAGGATCCGTTTCTCGCCCGGATGCGCAAGGTCGCGGCCGAGGTCGGGGTCACCGTCCATATCGGCTCGCTGGCGATCCTGCGCGAGGATGGCAAGGTCGCCAACCGGGCCTTCGTGATCGGTCCGGACGGCGCGCTCCTCGCCCGCTACGACAAGATCCACATGTTCGACGTCGACCTCGCCGGCGGCGAGAGCTGGCGCGAGAGCGCCACCTACACCGCCGGCGCGGAGGCGGTGACGGTGGAGGCGGCGGGCATGAGGATCGGCCTCGCCATCTGCTACGACATCCGCTTCCCGCACCTCTTCCGCCGCTACGGCCACGCCGGGGTCGACCTCCTCACCGCCCCGGCCGCCTTCACCCGCCAGACCGGCGAGGCGCACTGGCACGTGCTGCAGCGCGCCCGGGCGATCGAGAACGGCGCGTTCCTGGTCTCCGCCGCCCAGGGCGGCCGCCACGAGGACGGGCGCGAGACCTACGGGCATTCGATCGTGGTCGATCCGTGGGGCCGCGTCCTCGCCGAGGCGGCGGGCGACGAGCCGGGCGTCCTCCTCGCCGACCTCGACCTCGCGGAGGTCGAGGCGGCCCGCGCGCGCATCCCCTCGCTCGCCAACGAGCGAACCTTCTCGCTGGCCGGCGCCGCGCCGGTCGCCTCCTCAGCCTGACGCCGGACCTTCGAGGTCAAAGCAGCCGATGATCCGCTACACCCTGTCCTGCTCCAACGACCACCGTTTCGAGGCCTGGTTCCGGTCGGGCGACGACTTCGACGACCTGCAGGCGCGCGGGTTCCTCGCCTGTCCGTCCTGCGGCGACGCGGCGGTGCGCAAGGCGCTGATGGCGCCCGCGGTGGTCCCGGCGGAGGCGAGGGAGCAGCGCATGCCGGCGCCAAGGCCGGCCGCGTCCCCGTCCGGTCCGGTCCCGGCCGCGCTTCCCGGCCCCGCCCCGGCCGAGGTGATCGAGAAACTGCGCGAACTCAAGGCCGCTCTCCTCGCCGCCTCCGAGGACGTCGGCGCCGGCTTCGTCGAGGAGGCCCGGCGGATCCACTATGGCGAGGCCCCTGCTCGCGCGGTGCATGGCCAGGCGAGCCTCGAGGACGCCCGGGCGCTGGTGGAGGAGGGGGTCGAGATCCTGCCGCTCCCGGTGCTGCCGGAAGAACGCAACTGAGCCGGCAGCGGCGGCCGGGGCCGCTCAGGCGGGCCGGGTCGCCAGCACCATGTAGTTGACGTCGGTGTCGGCGCTCTCCTTCCAGACGTCCCGCAGCGGGTCGTAGACGACGCCGATCCGGTCGAGCAGGGTGAGCCCCGCCGCCTGCAGCGGATCCTCCACCTCCTCCGGCCTGACCAGCTTGTCGTAGGAGTGGGTGCCGCGCGGCAACCAGCGCAGCACGTATTCCGCGCCGATGATGGCAAGGCCCAGCGCCTTCAGGGTGCGGTTGATGGTGGCGACCACCATCAGCCCGCCCGGCTTCACCATGCCGGCGGTCAGGTCGAGGAAGCGGCCGACGTCGGTCACGTGCTCGACCACCTCCAGCGCCAGCACCACGTCGAACCGCTCCCCGGCCTCGGCGAGCGCCTCGGCCGTTCCGGCGCGGTAGTCGATCGAGAGCCCCGACTGCTCCGCGTGCAGCTTGGCCACCTCCACGTTGGTGGTCGAGGGATCGACGCCGACCACCTCGGCGCCGAGGCGGGCGAGCGGCTCGCAGACGAGCCCGCCGCCGCAGCCGATGTCGAGGATACGCAGTCCCTGGAAGGCCTTCAGGCTGGCGGCGTCGCGGCCGAAGTGGGCGGACAGCTCGCGCTTGAGGTAGCCGAGCCGGACCGGGTTGAACTTGTGCAGCGGCCGGAACTTGCCCTTCGGGTTCCACCATTCCGCGGCGAGCCGCGAGAAGCGCTCCACCTCGGCGGGGTCGACGGTGCCGGCGCGGCGGGTCTCGGCGTCGATGTCGGCGGTCATGGGCGTCCGTCCTTGTTCCTGGCGGGTCCCGGGTACTTCGGCCGCAGGGGGGCCGAAGTCAAGTCGGGGACGCGTCGGCGGGACCCTTGCGGCGGAGGGGCCGATCAGCGGATGCTGTCCGTCCCGCTTCGAAACCTTTCCAGGATCCCGCCATGCCTCTCGCCCCCGACATCGCCGCCAACCTCGAGCAGCGCGCTGCGCTCGGTCGCAAGCCGCTCGCCGAGACGCCGCTGGCGACAGCCCGGGCGGAATCCGAGGCCGACGCCCGCGCCCGGCCGCGCGGCCGCGAGGTCGCCTCGGTCCGCGACACCAGCTTCGAGGGCCCCGCCGGCCAGGTGCCGGTGCGCGTCTTCACGCCGGAGGGCGAGGGGCCGTTCCCGCTCGTCGTCTACTTCCACGGCGGAGGCTTCGTGCTCTGCTCGCTCGACACCCACGAAGCCCTCTGCCGCAACCTCGCCGCCGACGCCGGCGCGGTGGTGGTCTCGGTCGACTACCGGATGGCCCCCGAGCATCCCTTTCCGGCGGCGCCCGACGACTGCCTCGCCGCCACGCGCTGGGCGGCCTCGGCGGCGGCGAGCGTCGGCGCCGATCCGGCCCGCATCGTCGTCGCCGGCGACAGCGCGGGCGGCAATCTCGCGGCGGTGACCGCGCTCAGGATCCGCGACGAGGGCGGCCCGCGGCTCGCCGGCCAGTTGCTCATCTACCCGGTCACCGACCATGCCGAGGCGGGCCACCCGTCCTATGCCGAGTTCGCCGAGGGATACGGCCTGACCGACGCGGACATGCGCTGGTTCTTCGAGCAATATGTGCCGAACCCGGCCGACCGGATCCATCCGCATGCCTCGCCGCTGCGCGCCGCCGACCTCTCCGGCCTGCCGCCCGCCCATGTCATGACCGCCGAGTACGACGTGCTGCGCGACGAGGCGGAGGCCTATGCTCGCCGCCTCGAGGAAGCCGGCGTCGAGGTGGAGGCAATCCGGTACCCGGGCATCAACCACGGCTCGATCCAGCAGGTCGGGGCCTTCGTCTCGGTGCAGCCGGCGCACGAGGGGATGGTCGCCTTCCTGAGGCGCGTGTTCGCCCGCCCGGCCTGACCGAAGGAACCGGGCGCCGGATCGGGGCGATTGCGGCTCGGGCGCCCATCCTGTATGGAACGCGCGCCCAGCGGGAGAGAAGGCCGGGGATGCGCCGGCCGCACGGCGGCACCGGCCGAAGAGGCGACACCCAAGACACGAGGTTCGACGGCGCGTATGGCTCGGCTCGTCATGAAATTCGGCGGCACCTCCGTCGCCGACCTCGACCGGATCCGCAACGTGGCCGCCCACGTGAAGCGGGAGGTCGACGCCGGTCACCAGGTCGGCGTGGTAGTGTCGGCGATGGCCGGCAAGACCAACGAACTGGTCGCGCTCTGCCGCGGCGCCTCGGTGCTGCACGATGCCCGCGAGTACGACGCCGTGGTCGCATCGGGCGAGCAGGTGACCTCCGGCCTGCTCGCCATCGTGCTGCAGTCGATGGGCATCGACGCCCGCTCCTGGCAGGGCTGGCAGATCCCCATCACGACCGACCAGGCGCACGGCGCCGCCCGCATCGTCGACATCGACGGCAGCCGGGTGATCGAGCAGATGGAGGCCGGGCGGGTCGCCGTGATCGCCGGCTTCCAGGGCATCGCCCCGGACGGGCGGGTCTCCACCCTCGGCCGCGGCGGCTCCGACACCTCGGCGGTGGCGGTGGCGGCGGCGATCCGGGCGGACCGCTGCGACATCTACACGGACGTCGACGGCGTCTACACCACCGACCCGCGGATCGTGCCCAAGGCCCGCCGCCTCGACCGGGTCTCCTTCGAGGAGATGCTGGAGATGGCCTCGCTCGGCTCCAAGGTGCTGCAGGTGCGCTCGGTCGAGCTCGCCATGACGCAGCGGGTGCGCACCTTCGTGCGGTCCTCCTTCGAGGACCCGCACAACCCGCGCACCATGCCCAACGGCGACCCCTACGGGACGCTCATCTGTGACGAGGACGAAATCGTGGAACAGCAGGTCGTCACCGGCATCGCCTATTCCAAGGACGAGGCGCAGATCTCGATCCGCCGCGTCGCCGACAAGCCCGGCGTGGCCGCCAAGGTCTTCGTGCCGCTGGCCGAGGCCAACATCAACGTCGACATGATCGTGCAGAACGTCTCCGGCGACCGCGCCGAGACGGACATCACCTTCACCGTGCCCTCGGCCGACTACGAGCGGGCGGTCAGCGTGATCGAATCGCACCTCGCCGACATCGGCTACCAGGGCATCGAGGGGGCCACGGACGTCACCAAGGTGTCGGTGATCGGCGTCGGCATGCGCAGCCACGCGGGCGTCGCCTCGCAGTGCTTCCAGGCGCTGGCGAGCAAGGGCATCAACATCCGCGCGATCACCACCTCGGAGATCAAGATCTCGGTCCTGATCGACGCGGCCTACACGGAGCTTGCGGTCCGGACTCTCCACTCGGTATACGGGCTGGACAAAGCCTGACATCCCGTGTGCGATCGGATGGCTGACGGTCGGAGCGCCTGACGTCGCCGGCGGCAGGGTCGCTGCACCTTTGGGAAGCGGACGATGCGAGGGACTCTCTTCGGTCCGCGTGTTTTGCTGCGCCGCCTCCGCGAGGTGATGGCGGAGCCGATCAACGCGCAGGGACGGCTGGACAAGATCGTGCAGACCATCGCGGCCAACATGGTCGCGGAGGTGTGCTCGGTCTATGTCCTGCGCGCCGACGGCGTGCTCGAGCTGTTCGCCACCGAGGGCCTCAACCGCAGCGCCGTGCACCGCGCCTCGCTGCGCGTCGGCCAGGGCCTCGTCGGCCGGATCGCCGCCGAGGCGACGCACCTCAACCTTCCCGACGCCCAGTCGCACCCCGCCTTCGCCTACCTGCCGGAAACCGGCGAGGAGGCCTACCACTCCTTCCTCGGCGTGCCGATCCTGCGCGCCGGCCGCACCCTCGGCGTCGTCGTCGTCCAGAACCGCGCCCGCAAGACCTACTCCGAGGAGGAGGAGGAGGCGCTGCAGACGACCGCCATGGTGATCGCCGAGATGATCGCCACCGGCGAGCTCGAGGGGCTTTCGGCAACCACCTCCACCGGCCTCGACCTCTCCCGTCCGATGCACCTCGACGGCGTCGCCCTTTCGGACGGCGTCGGCCTCGGATACGTGGTGCTGCACGAGCCGCGCGTCGTCGTGACCAACTTCGTCGCCGAGGACACCGACCAGGAGATCGCGCGGCTGGAAAAGGCCATCGCCGGCCTGCGCCTCTCCGTCGACGACATGGTCGAGCGCGGCGAGGTCGCCCACCACGGCGAGCATCGGGACGTGCTCGAGGCCTACCGGATGTTCGCCTACGACCGCGGCTGGGTGCGGCGGATGGAGGAGGCGATCGTCCGTTCCGGCCTCACCGCCGAGGCGGCGGTGGAACGCGTCCAGTCCGACACCCGCGCCCGCATGCTGCGGCAGACCGATCCCTACCTCCGCGAACGGCTGCACGACTTCGACGACCTCACCTACCGGCTGCTGCGCGAGCTGATGGGCCGCGACGACCAGCGGCTGGCGCTGCCGGAGAACTCGATCCTGGTCGCCCGCAACATGGGCGCCGCCGAGCTCCTCGACTACGACCGGACGCGCCTGCGCGGCCTCGTGCTGGAGGAGGGCGCCTCGACCAGCCACGTGGCGATCGTCGCCCGCGCCCTCAACATCCCGACCGTCGGCCAGGTCCCCAACGTGGTCTCGCTGGCGGAGAGCGGCGATGCCATCATCGTCGACGGGGAGACCGGCCTCGTGCACCTGAGGCCGCCCGCGGACGTCGAGGCGGCCTATGCCGAGAAGGTCCGCTTCCGGGCGCGGCGGCAGGAGCGCTTCCGGCGGCTGCGCGGCAAGCCGGCGGTGAGCCGGGACGGCGTCTCCGTCTCGATCAACATCAACGCCGGGCTGCTGTTCGACCTGCCGCACCTCGACGAATCGGGCGCCGACGGCATCGGCCTCTTCCGCACCGAGCTGCAGTTCATGATCGCCTCCGCCTTCCCCCGGCTCGGCGAGCAGGAGCAGCTCTACGGCAAGGTGCTCGACGGCGCCGGCGGCCGGCCGGTCACCTTCCGCTCGCTCGACGTCGGCGGCGACAAGGTGCTGCCCTATCTCGCCCGCAAGGTGCACGAGGAGAACCCGGCCATGGGCTGGCGGGCGGTCCGCCTCGGCCTCGACCGGCCGGCGCTGCTGCGGACCCAGATCCGCGCGCTGCTCAAGGCCGCCGCCGGGCGCGAGCTCAGGCTGATGTTCCCGATGGTGAGCGCCGTCGAGGAGTTCCGCCGCGCCCGCGAGCTGGTCGAGCGCGAGAAGCGTTTCCTCGGCCGGCACGGCTACGAGCTGCCGAAGGTGATCCGCCTCGGCACCATGGTCGAGGTTCCGGCGCTGCTGTTCGAGATCGAGGAACTGCTCGGCGAGGTGGACTTCGTCTCTGTCGGCTCCAACGACCTGATGCAGTTCATGTTCGCGGCCGACCGCGGCAACCGCATGGTGGCCGACCGCTTCGACCCGCTGCTGCCCTCGTTCCTGCGGGCGCTGCGCCGGATCGCCCGGGCGGCCGAGCGCCACGGCAAGCCGGCGACGCTGTGCGGCGAACTCGCCGGCCGCCCGCTCACCGCCATGGCCCTCATCGGCCTCGGATTCCGTTCGATCTCGATGACGGCGGCGGCGGTCGGGCCGGTGAAGGCGATGATCCGGGGGCTGGACGTCGCGGCGATCGAGGTCGCCATGGACCGCATGCTGGCGGACCCCTCCACCGGCTCCCTGCGCGAGGCCCTGATGGCCTTCGCCCACGACCATGACGTTCCTCTCAGCTGATGCACGAGAAGACCCCCTTTGATCGCAAGCTTGACGGGCTCCTCGACCGCTTCGCCGTCCTCGAGGCCCGGCTCGCCGGCGGCCCGGATTCGGAGACGCTGGTGCGCCTGTCGCGCGACTATGCCGAGCTGGAGCCGCTGGTCGGCAAGGTGCGGGCGCTGCGCGCCGCCGAGCGCGAGCGGGACGACCTCGCCGCCATGATCGGGGACCCGGCCACGGACCGGGAGATGCGCGCCCTCGCCGCGGAGGAGATCGGCGAGGTGGAGGAGCGGGCCGGGCGGCTCCTCGCAGACGTGCGCCTCGCCCTGTTGCCGCGCGACCGGGCCGACGACCTCGGCGTCATCCTCGAGGTCCGCGCCGGCACCGGCGGCGACGAGGCGGCCCTCTTCGCCGGCGACCTCTTCCGCATGTACCAGCGCTATGCCGAGCGGCGCGGGTGGCGGGTGGACGTGATGTCCGCCTCCGAAGGCGAGCACGGCGGCTACAAGGAGGTGATCGCCTCTATCGACGGCGCGGGCGCCTACCAGCGGCTCAAGTTCGAATCGGGCGTCCACCGGGTGCAGCGGGTGCCGGAGACCGAGTCCGGCGGGCGGATCCATACCTCCGCCGCGACGGTGGCCGTGCTGCCCGAGGCCGAGGAGGTGGACGTCGCCATCGACGAGGCGGACCTCAGGATCGACACCTTCCGGGCCTCCGGCTCGGGCGGCCAGCACGTCAACACCACCGACAGCGCCATCCGCATCACCCACCTGCCGAGCGGCCTCGTGGTGGCGGTGCAGGACGAGCGCTCGCAGCACAAGAACCGCGCCAAGGCGATGACGCTGCTGCGCGCCCGCCTCTACGACGCCGAGCGCGAGCGCCTTGCCGGCGAGCGGGCGGCGGAGCGGCGCGGCCAGGTCGGATCCGGCGACCGGTCGGAGCGCATCCGCACCTACAACTTCCCGCAGGGGCGGGTCACCGACCACCGGATCAACCTCACCCTCTACAAGCTGCCGGCGGTGATGGAGGGCGACCTCGACGAATTGCTCGAGGCGCTTCTCGCCGAGCATCGGGCCAAGCTGCTGGCGGAGACGGAGGGGTGAGGATCGACGCGGCCGTCCGCGCCGCCCGCGGCCGGCTGTCGGCGGCCGGCGTCGACACGCCCGGGCTCGACGCCCGCGTGCTCGCGGCCGAGGCCTTCGGAGTGGACGCCGCGGGCCTGATCTCGCGCGGCGGCGAGGAGGCGCCCATCGGTCCGCTCGCCGCCTTCGAGGCCATGGTGGAGCGGCGCGCCGCCGGTGAGCCCGTCGGCCGCATTCTCGGCCGGCGCGAGTTCCGCGGCCTCGACTTCGCCCTCTCCGCCGACACGCTGGAACCGCGGCCGGACACCGAGGCGCTCGTCGCGGTGGCGGTCGCGGCGGTGCGCTCCGGCACGGTTCCCGGCGCCGGGCCGGACGGCGAGGGCCTGCGATTCGCCGACCTCGGCACCGGCAGCGGCGCGATCGCGGTGGCCCTGGCGGCGGAACTGCCGGCCGCGCGCGGCATCGCCACCGACATGTCCGGCGGCGCCCTGGCGACGGCCGCCGCCAATGCAGAACGCCACGGGGTCGCCGACCGCATCGAGTTCCGGCAGGGCGACTGGCTCGACCCCCTCGACGGCTGGTTCGGCCTCATCGTCTCCAATCCGCCCTACATCGAGACCGCCGCGCTCGCCGGCCTGCCCCGCGAGGTGCGCGAGCACGATCCGTCGCGGGCGCTCGACGGCGGACGGGACGGCCTCGACGCCTACCGGGCGATCGTCGGGGGCACCGCGGCGAGGCTTCTCGAATCCGGCCTCCTCGCCGTCGAGATCGGCGCGGGGCAGGGCGAATCGGTTTCGCGGCTGTTTTCGCGCGCGGGGCTTGCGGAGGTGGCGGTGCACCCCGATATCGGGGGACGAGACCGGGTCGTGACCGGCCGCCGGACGATGATGCGAGGAATCACTGCATCTTCGGGGTAGACGGCGAAAAACGCACTTGGAATTCGCGCGTCGAACCGCTACGGTCGATTCGCCGAGAGCGGGCTTCGAGCTTTGCGAAGCATCCGAAAAGAAGGTTCACCGGGCGTGGATCTGTCATTTCCGGCTGATCAGTGATCGAACGTCTCGCGTCGACAGGCGTTGTTGTCCTCGACCGCGACCGTCGACCATATATTCGGCCCCGTTCTCATTTCGACAGTCGTGGAGGACCGACGCAGGTGGCCTTCGACGCACCGCACGAGGTGTCGGACGAAAGGACGCGCGTCCGTTGCAATCCAAACCGACCGCCGGACTGGAGCCGCTTCCCGAGAGCCACCCGCAACGACCGGGTGCAGGGATGACCGGCGCAGGCGATCGTCAACCGCGTAGCGAAGAGACAGCGGACGGATGAGGCAGAACCAGCAGAACAAGAACCGGATGCGCGGGCGCAGCCGCAAGGGACCCAACCCGCTCACGCGCACCTTCGAGTCCAATGGACCGGATGTGAAGATCAGGGGCACGGCCCTCCACCTGGCCGAGAAGTACACCCAGCTCGCACGGGACGCCTCCTCGTCCGGCGACCGCGTGATGGCGGAGAACTATCTCCAGCACGCCGAGCACTACTATCGCGTCATCGCCGCCGCCCAGGCGGCGCTGCAGCCCCAGCAGGGGATCGGGCGCGAGGATGCCGAGGACGCCGACGACGATCTCGAGCCGATCGGCTCCGACCGTTTCGAGCCGCGCCACATCGAGATGCGGCCCCAGCCCGGCAACGGCGGCAACCCGCAGGAGCGCGAGGGCCAGCCCCAGCCCCAGCACGTGCGCGGCGAGCGCGGCGACTATGACCGCGGCGAGCGTCGCGACCGTGGCGAGCGCCAGCCCGAGGGCCAGGAGCGCCAGGGCGGCGAGCGCACCGATCGCGACCAGCGCGGTCGCGACCGGGGCGACCGTCGCCCGCGGTTCGACCGCAACTTCGACCGTCGCGGGGATCGCGGCGAGCGTGGAGAGCGCGGCTTCGACCAGCGGCAGCCGCCCGCGGCCGCGGGCGGCCCGCAGCCGATGCCGCTCGACGCCCCGCAGCCGGACGTGAACTTTCCCGAGCCGCCTGTGAAGCCGACCCCGGCTCCGACGGCCGCGGCCGCGGCTCCCGCGCCGCAGGTCGAGACCCCGGTGGATGCGGGCGGCGAGGAGAAGCCGGTCCGCCGCCGCCGCGCCCCGCGCGCACGCAAGCCCGATGCCGGCGAGAACGCCGCGCCGGAGCCGAGCGCGGTAGAGTAAAGGGCTCCGCAGCCCGGCCTGACGTTAGTTCGGAAAACGCCCCGTCGCGGCCGCGGCGGGGCGTTTTGCCGTTTTTGCACCCGCCGGCGGTCCAGCGGGATCATCGATCCGTATCCTCCCCGACCCCCCTTTTGTTGCCCATCCGCAACACCATATGATCCTGCGGGCGGCCGCGGCGGCGGTCGCGTCATCCGATCTTTGGGCCGCCTCCTTCGTGCTTCGGGCGTCGGGGGCGGGCTCGTGGGAGACGAGATCCATGAATATCGAGAAGTATACCGAGCGTGTTCGCGGCTTCCTTCAGTCGGCGCAGAGCTACGCGCTCTCCGAGGGACACCAGCAGTTCACGCCCGAGCACATCCTGAAGGTGCTGCTCGACGATCCGGAGGGGATGGCCTCTAACCTGATCACCGCCGCCGGCGGTCGCCCGCGCGATGCGCTGCAGGCGGTCGAGCGCGCGCTCGCGGCCATGCCCAAGGTGGGCGGCGGCGGCGCCGGCCAGCTCTACCTCGCCGGGCCGACGGCCAAGGTTATGGCCGCGGCCGAGAAGATCGCCGACAAGGCGGGCGACAGCTTCGTCACCGTCGAGCGCCTGCTGATCGCGCTCGCCATGGAGCCGGACGCGGCCACCTCGAAGATCCTCGCCAACGCCGGCGTCACGCCCAACGCGCTCAACGCCGCGGTGAACGAACTTCGCAAGGGACGCACCGCCGACTCGGCCTCGGCCGAGAACGCCTATGACGCGCTGAAGAAATATGCCCGCGACCTCACCGCCGCCGCCCGTGACGGCAAGCTCGACCCGGTGATCGGCCGCGACGAGGAGATCCGCCGCACCATCCAGGTGCTGTCGCGGCGCACCAAGAACAATCCGGTGCTGATCGGAGAGCCCGGCGTCGGCAAGACCGCCATCGCCGAGGGCCTCGCGCTGCGCATCGTCGATGGAGACGTGCCCGAGTCGCTGAAGGACAAGGACCTGCTCGCCCTCGACATGGGCTCCCTCATCGCCGGCGCGAAGTACCGCGGCGAGTTCGAGGAGCGGCTGAAGGCCGTGCTGCAGGAGGTGATCGCCGCCGAGGGCGGGGTGATCCTGTTCATCGACGAGATGCACACCCTGGTCGGCGCCGGCAAGGCCGATGGCGCCATGGACGCCTCCAACCTCCTGAAGCCGGCGCTCGCGAGGGGCGAGCTGCACTGCATCGGCGCGACCACGCTCGACGAGTACCGCAAGTACGTCGAGAAGGATGCCGCGCTCGCCCGCCGGTTCCAGCCGGTGTTCGTCGACGAGCCCACCGTCGAGGACACGGTGTCGATCCTGCGCGGCATCAAGGAGAAGTACGAGCAGCACCACAAGGTCCGCATCACGGATTCGGCCCTGGTCGCCGCCGCGACTCTCTCCAACCGCTACATCGCCGACCGATTCCTGCCCGACAAGGCGATCGACCTCGTCGACGAGGCCGCCTCGCGCCTGCGCATGCAGGTCGATTCCAAGCCCGAGGAGTTGGACGAGATCGACCGGCGCATCATCCAGCTCAAGATCGAGCAGGAGGCGCTGAAGAAGGAGACTGACGCCGCCTCGCGCGACCGGCTCGACAAGCTCGAGCGCGAGCTTGCGGACCTTCAGGGCCGCTCCGACGCGTTGTCGGCGCGCTGGAAGGGCGAGAAGGACAAGCTCGGCCGCGCCGCCGACCTCAAGCGGCAGATCGACGAGGCCCGCAACGACCTGGCGGTCGCCCAGCGCAGTGGCGAGTTCCAGAAGGCCGGCGAGATCGCCTACGGCATCCTGCCCGGCCTCGAGCGCGAGCTGAAGGCGCTGGAGGAGGCCGTGGAGGCGCCCGGCGTTGGCATGCTGGAGGAGGCGGTGACGCCGGACCACGTCGCCCAGGTGGTCTCCCGCTGGACCGGCGTGCCGGTCGACAAGATGCTCGAGGGCGAGCGCGACAAGCTCCTGCGCATGGAGGACGAACTCGGCCGGCGTGTGGTCGGCCAGGCGGAGGCGGTCCACGCGGTCTCGACCGCCGTGCGGCGCGCCCGGGCGGGCCTGCAGGACCCGAACCGGCCGATCGGCTCGTTCATGTTCCTCGGCCCCACCGGCGTCGGCAAGACCGAGCTCACCAAGGCGCTGGCCACCTTCCTGTTCGACGACGAGCACGCCATGGTTCGGGTCGACATGTCCGAGTACATGGAGAAGCACGCGGTCTCGCGGCTGATCGGCGCCCCTCCGGGCTACGTCGGCTACGAGGAGGGCGGCGCGCTGACCGAGGCGGTCCGCCGGCGGCCCTACCAGGTCGTGCTGTTCGACGAGATCGAGAAGGCCCACCCGGACGTCTTCAACGTGCTTTTGCAGGTGCTCGACGACGGGCGTCTGACCGACGGCCAGGGCCGGACGGTGGACTTCAAGAACACGCTGATCATCATGACCTCCAACCTTGGCTCCGACTATCTCGCGGGCCTCGCCGACGGTCAGGACGTCGATTCGGTCCGCGGCGACGTGATGGCGGTGGTGCGGTCGCACTTCCGGCCGGAGTTCCTCAACCGGCTGGACGAGATCGTGCTGTTCCACCGGCTGAAGCGGACCGAGATGGGCGCCATCGTGGCGATCCAGCTCGGCAGGCTGGAGAAGCTGCTGGAGGACCGGAAGATCCGCCTCGTGCTGGACGACAGCGCCAGGGCCTGGCTCGCCGACAAGGGCTACGACCCGGTCTACGGCGCCCGGCCGCTGAAGCGGGTGATCCAGCGCTACGTCCAGGACCCGCTCGCCGAGCGCGTGCTGGCAGGAGAGGTCCGCGACGGCCAGACGGTGGAGATCACGGCCGGCAGCGACCGGCTGCTGTTCACCGAGCGCGAGGGCGACCAGGAGGCCGCCTGATCCGCCCTGGGGGTCAGATCAGACGAGGAGGGGCCGCGGATCGGGCGATCCGCGGCCCCTTTCCGTTTCCTCGGGGCGCCCTGCCGGCGGGCCGCCGTCGGCCTCAGTCGCCGGACAGCGAGGCGGTGGCGCGCGGCGTCACGCCGTTGCCGCCACCCAGCAGGGTCTCGATCCGCTCCCGCTCGGTCGTGAAGCTGGTGAGGATGTCGCCCTCCAGCGAGCGGCCGCGCGGCAGCTTGATCCGCATCGGGTCGACCGGGTTGCCGTTGACGTGCAACTCGTAGTGGAGGTGCGGGCCGGTGGAGAGGCCGGTCGAGCCGACGAAGCCGATCACCTGCCCCTGGCGCACGGGGATGCCCTTGCGAATGCCCTTGGCGAAGCCGGTCTGGTGGGCGTAGGCGCTCTCGTAGCCGTTGTTGTGGCGGATCTTGATGTAGTTGCCGTAGCCGGACTTCCAGTCGGCGTAGATCACCTCGCCGTCGCCGGCGGCCATGATCGGCGTGCCGCGCGGGGCCGCCCAGTCGACGCCGGTATGGGCGCGCACGTAGCCGAGCAGCGGATGCTTCCGGGCGCCGAAGCCGGAGCGGAAGGTGCCGCCGGACATCGGTTTGCGAAGCAGGAACTTCTTCGCGCTCCGGCCTTCCTCGTCGTAGTAGTCGATCGAGCCGTCGTCCGGGGCCTTGTAGCGGTAGAAGCGGCGCGTCTTGCCGGCGAGTGTGAGGGAGGTGAAGACGATCTCGGTGACGTCCGCCGACTCCGTCTCGTCCTCGTCGAGCGAATAGACCACCTCGAGCGAGTCGCCGGGCGCCACGCGGCCGTTGAAGTCGATGTCGAAGGAGAAGATCCGGATCATCTCGTCGATGAGGTCCGCGGACATGCCCTGGGAGAGGGCGGTCTGGTAGAGGCTCTCGTAGAGCCGCGGCCGCGGCGCGTCCCCGTCGCCGTCGCCCTCCGCCGCGGCGAACAGGTCGTCGCCCTCCCGCCGCGGTTCCGGCGCCACCACAAATCCCTGCCGGTCCGACAGCGCGAGCGTGCCGGCGTGCGACCCATCGCGATAGAAGGAGACCCGGACCGGCTGGTAGCGGCCCGTCTCGTCGCCGACGGGGGCGAGTTCGATCGCCATCCGGTCGCCGTCCTTCATCTCCTCGATTCCGAACTGCCGGCGCATCTGGATGACGATCTCGGCCGCCTCCTCGTCGGTGGCCTCGTTCTCCGTCAGCACGGCCTCGAGGTCGTCCCCTTGGCTCAGCGAGACCGTCTTCTCCTCGCTGTAGCCGCCGCTGCCGCCGACGCCGAGTTCGGTGGTGGCGACGAAGGAGACGTTCTCGGGCACGATGCGCACGCCGAACTGGTCGAAGGCGCTCTCGCCGGCGAAGCCGAAGTCGAAGCGCTGGGTGTCGACGAAGGGCAGCGCGGCGACCTGCACGCTGGTGCCGTCCATGAATCGGGCGTTCTCGCGCACCATCGCCTCGGCGGCGGCGATGTCGAGCGGGGAGTCGGGGGGGAGCGTCGGGTCCGCGACCGGGAAGTCGATCACCTTCACGGTCATCCGCCCGTCCACCTCGACGCCGTAGAGCTGGTCCTCAGGTCCCGCGCTGTCCGGGTTGGCGTCGGCGAAGATGCGAAGCGGGTTGAAGGCGGGGATGGCGTCGACGATGTCGGTCGAGCGGGCGACCAGCGGGGTGGAGATCCGCGCGAAGGGCTTCATGCGGATGAGGTCGGCGTCGACTTCGCGGGTGATGGTGGAGACGCGCAGGACCTGCCGGGTCGCGGCCTCCGAATCGTCGGCGAGCTTGAGGTCGCCCTTGGCGATGAGGTCGCTCGCGCCGTCGGCCGGCTCGGGCGAGTGGCGCAGCGCCATCTCGTCCACCGGCATGGCGATGGAGGGCCGGCCGTCGAGCGCCACGTAGAGCGCGCCGCCCATCAGCGAGGTGGAGGCCATGGCGGCGAGGACCGTGCCGGCGAGCCAGCGCAGGGAGACCTTGCGACGATCCGGCGGTCCGTTCCGGTTGTCGGAGGTGACGAGGGGGGGCTCGTCGCCGAGGTCGATGTCTCTCTGGCCGTGCTCGTTCCAGACCGCGTTCATTCGGCGTCGTCGCTCCTGGGTCGTCGGCCGCCCCGAGGCGGCGGCGAAGACCCGTCGGTAGCCCCCGCGTCGTGCGGGAGTGCCGCCGGCGGCGCCGGTCGGCATGTCCGTCGAAACGCGCCACGGTCCGCGGCGCAGGCTCAAGTCGGGGTTCGGGCTTGGCAGGCCCCCGTGGTCGTCCTTCGATCCCCTGCGAAGTCCGGGAAACCTTGCCGGTTTCCCGTGCCTCCTGTCAACGCCGGGCGCCGTTGTGGTCGTGCCGGCGCCGCCCGCGAGGGACCCGATGTGCCCGTGCAAATGGGGCGGCAGTGCGGCGCCCCGCGTGTGTGCGCTCGCGCGTGCGGGGTTCTCCACGTCTCAGTTCGGATGGTGGTGCTGATCCGGGGCGGCTGGCGGGCCGCCTGGCCCGTTCCCGCGGGCGGCCTTCGGCGACGGCGGCCGGTCGATTTCGCGCTCGGGCTGCCTGTTGGGAGGGGAGGCCGGGAGGGGATCCCGAGAGTTCGACCGGATGATCAAAAAAATTCGGGCGGTGCTGCGGGACGGATCCTCTCGGGACGCCGCAAGCCTTTGAAATCCGGCTGAAAACGCCATGTGACGCTTTTTTGAAAATCGCTGTTGACACCCCCCGGGGCCCCGTCTATAACCCGGTTCATCGACGGCGGCGCTGCGGCGACGTGGGGCCGGCGGGATTGGTTGTCTCCGGATTTTGGCGGTGAGCTGGGGTTTGGAGGGGCTGGTCGGAGGCGGGCGGGATCGCGGATGCGGTCTTGCGGATGCCGAGTTTCGGAACCATATGTCCGAGGCGAGTTACGAGCCGGGTGGCCCTTCGCAAGGGGCGGTTGCCTGGCGGTCGACTGTGGTCTGGTGCCGGGTG
>JAWLBM010000060.1:0-19417 GCA_041687675.1 Pleomorphomonas sp.
CACCGCCAGGCCAGGCATCTCCATCCGACGAAAACGAAAGCGCTCGGGATGGTCCGATGACTTCGCACGATCCATCCTCGGCCAAATGCGATAGCCCTGTCATTGCCGCTGCCGCCGCTTGAACTCCGCCACAATCCCATGCTTAACGATCGCGATTGTTGCATGAGTCTTCCGCCGCGCGGCGCGCCGCGACGGCCTCCGCCATTTCGCACTGGAATTCCTGCAGGTGATTCCTTTCAAGGTCCCTGTCCGCGGTGATGCGGCGCTCCATCGATCCGACGCGACAGCCGCCTCGCGGCGGCCCGGCTTGGACGTCGTCGACGGCTCCCTGTGGGAGCGGACGGCCCGGCCGCGCCCCGTCCGTCCTCCCCTCTCCGGCGACTGGCGGGTCGAGGTGGCGGTGATCGGCGGCGGCTGGCTCGGCCTGACCACCGCCCTGGCCCTCGTCGAGGCGGGGATCTCCGTCATCGTCCTGGAGGCCGGCGAGGTCGGCGGCGGCATGACCGGCCGGGCGGCCGGCTTCGTCAGCCCCGTGCTGCGCGCCGTCGATGGCGACACGATCCTCGCCCGCCTCGGCGACGGCGAGGGCGAGCGGCTGATCCGCGCCGTCGCCGGGTCGGTGGAGACGGTGTTCGAGACCATCCGCCGCCACGGCATCGCCTGCGCCGCCTCCCGGAACGGCTGGATCGAGGCGAGCCATGCGGAGGTGGCCGTCCCGGCCGCAGAGGCGCGGATGCGCCTTCTCGAGAGCCTCGGCCGGCCGGTCGAATGGCTGGACCGGGGGGCGATCGCCCGGGCGACCGGCTGCCGCGCCTGGCCCGGCGGCTGGATCGACCGCTCCGGCGGCGTCCTCCATCCGCTCGACTATGCGCTGGGGCTCGCCGACGCTGCGGAGCGGGCGGGCGCCGTCATCCACGAGAAGAGCCGGGCGTCGGTTCCCGTCCGCGAGGACGGCGGCTGGCGCATCGACGCGGCGGGCGGCTCCGTCCTCGCCGACCGGGTGGTGATCGCCGCCGGGAGCCTCGCCGATCTCGACCGCAGGCTGGCGCGGACGGTGGTCCCGGTTCTCGTCCACCAGATCGCCACAAGGCCGATGGACGCCTCCGTCCGCAAGTGGCTACTCCCCGCCGACCAGGGCGTGAGCGACAACGCCCGCAATCCGTTCACTCTCCGCTTCGACGCGGAGAACCGGCTCGTCACCGGCGGCATCCTTCCCTTCCGCGGCGCCGGCCGCGTCGTCGCCCGGGCCCTGCACGCCCGCCTCGCCCACATGCTCGACATGCCCGACCTGCCGCCGGTCGCCTTCCGCTGGCACGGCGTCGCGGCGATGACGGCGGACCACCTGCCGCGCCTCCACCAACTCGCGCCGGGCGTGCTGACGGCGGTCGGCTGCAACGGTCAGGGCGTCACCGTCTCGACCATGCTCGGCCGGGCCATGGCCGACCACCTGCTCGGCCGCGAGCCCTCCGGTCCGCGGCTGACGCCGCCGCAGCCGATCCGCCTGCACGCCATCGCCAGGTGGGGTCCCTCGGCGAGCGCACCGCTCGCAGCCCTGCGCGACCTCATCGACCGTCGCCGCTGATCATGCCGGGGCGGCGATCTCCAGGAGCCGCCGGGCGGCGCCCTCGTCCGTCACAAGCGTGTTGAGGCCGAGCCGCCGGTGCGCGGCGAGGATCGCCTCGGCGCGCGCGCTGCCGCCGGTCGCGAGCACCAGGTGCCGGGCGGCGGCGAGGCGGTCGAGGCCCACCGCCATCACCCGCCGGTTCACCGGATGCTCGACGTCGCGGCCGTCGGCGTCGAGGAAGTGGCACATCACGTCGGCGACGCCGCCGCGGCGGACGATCTCCCCGAAGCTTTCCGGGTCGATCAGCTGGCGGGAGAGCGACGTGGCGGCGGGGCCGACGTCGCCGACGCTCACCACCGCGAGGTCCATCTCCGCCGCCATCGCGTCCAGCCGGTCGAGGCCGCAGCCGGCGAGCAGGCGCTCGCGGGTCTCGGCCGAATCGACCAGCAGCGGCGCCGGGAACAGGAAGCAGGGCGCGTCGAGCTGGCTCGCCAGCCGCCAGGCGTATTCGGTGGGGTTGGTCACCCGCGCCTCGGTCAGGCCGCCGAGCAGCGACAGCACCCGCACGCCCTCCCGTCGCGGCGGCCGGAAGCCGGCCAGCGAGCGCGACAGGGTGCGGCCCCAGCCGACGCCGACGGTCATCCCGTCGCGGATCGTCTCGGAGAGGAAACGCCCGAGCGCGAGGCCGACCGCGCCGGCGACGTCGCCGGCCTCCTCGCCGGCGGAGGGGACCACCACCGCCTCGTCGAGGCCGAGCGCCGCCTCCAGCCGCAGCGCCAGCTCGACGCAGTCCCCCTCCCCCTCGGCGATCCAGATCTGCACCTCGCCGCGCCGCGTTGCCTCCTCGAGGAGGCGGATGACGGTGGTGCGGGCGACGCCGAGCCGGGCCGCGACCTCCTTCTGGGTGAGGCCGTGCGCGTGGTAGAGCCAGGCCGCGCGGAGCCGCAGCGACCCGGCGTCGGCGATCGCGGTCTGGGTCTCGCGGGCGAGCCGGGCCATGGCGTCAGTCGTCCGCGGACGGCCAGGCGGCCGCGGTGCGCAGCAGGAAGCCGGCGAGCAGTTCGTTCACCGCCTTGAAGTTCTCCACATGCGGCAGGTGCGCGGCGCCCTCGACCACGTGCCGCTCGCCGCCGAGGCGGTCGAGCCGCTCGGCCGAGAAGGGGCTGACCGTGTCGAGGTCGCCCCAGACGACGAGCCGCGGGATCTCCGCCGCCGCCACCGCGTCGGCATGCTCCAGCGCCGCCTCGCGACCGGCGACGATGCCGCGGGCCACCTGCCGCAGCCCCTCGCGACGGCCGGGTCCTTCGAGCTGCGACAGCAGCCGGGCGACCATGTGACGGTTGATGAGCCGGGGGCGCGACACCAGCCGGTGCAGCAGCGGCTCCAGCGTCTCCGCGTCCTCCGCCTCGGGCAGGGTGTCGACGAAGGCGCGGTCGAGCCGTGCGCCGAGGCCGGCGGGGGAGACCAGCATCAGCGAGCGCACCCGCCCCGGGTCGGCGGCCGCGAGCGCCAGCGCCACCGCGCCGCCGAGCGAGTGGCCGAGGAGATGCACGGGGCCGAGCCCGGCCGCGTCGATCGCCGCCGCCACCGCCCGGGACAGTCCCGCCGGGGTCGGGTCGGCGGGCGGCGGCGGGCTCTTGCCGTGGCCGGGCAGGTCGAGGGCGTGGACCGAGGCGATCCGCGTCAGCTCGTGCTGGTTCGCCGCCCAGGACATCCGGTCCGAGCCGAAGCCGTGCAGCAGCACGACCGGCTCGCCGCTGCCGCCGAGGTGGTGGAGGACCGGGACGTCGGGCATCAGTCGGTCTCGATGACGCCGAGCACGTCGCCGGCCGCGGCAAGGTCGTCGGCCTCGACGCGGACCTCGGCGAGCCGGCCGGCGGCCGGGGCCTCGATCTCCATGGTGAGCTTCGGCGTGGTGATCACGGCCACCTGCTCGCCCTTCTCGACCCTGTCGCCGACCGCCTTCAGCCAGCTGTCCACCTGCGCCTCCGTGACCTCGTTGCCGAGTTGCGGAAGCAGGATCTCCACCTTCATGACATGTCCTCCGGTCCGGTCAGAGCGCTTTCAGCGCAAGGTCGAGGTCGTCCCAGGAGCGCACGCCGCGGCGGTTGCTCTTCTTCTCCGGGAAGATCTCCGAGGTGACGACGTCGACGATGTCGTGCGCCTGGGGGAAATAGGTCGTCTCCATGTCGGCGCCCGGCACGATCCAGTTGGGCGAGCCGATCACCCGCGGCGGCGCCTTCAGGTGGCCGAAGGCGAACCGGGTGATGTTCGCGGCGAGCGTCATCGGGAAGCTGCCGCGCTCGCAGGCCTCGGAGACGAGCACGATGCGGCCGGTCTTGCGGACCGAGGCCAGCACCGGCTCGTAGTCGAAGGGCACCAGCGAGCGGGCGTCGATCACCTCCGCCTCGAGGCCGTGGCTGCCGGAGAGCGTCTCGGCCGCGGCGAGGGCCGGATAGAGCGACGGGCCGATGGTGAGGATGGTGAGGTCGGAGCCGGTCCGCTTGACGTCCGGCATGCCGAGCGGGATCCGGTAGGGCTCCTCCGGCACGCCGCCCTCGTGGAAGCGCTCGGTCACGTCGTAGAGCCGCTGGCTCTCGAAGACAACCACAGGGTCGTCGCCGGCGAGCGCGGCGGCCATCAGGCCCTTGGCGTCGTAGGGCGTCGCCGGATAGGCGACCTTGAGGCCCGGGATGTGGGCGACCAGCGCCGACCAGTCCTGGCTGTGCTGGGCGCCGTACTTGCTGCCGACCGAGCAGCGCAGCACCACCGGCATCGTCAGCGCGCCGGCCGACATCGCCTGCCACTTGGCCATCTGGTTGAAGATCTCGTCGCCGGCCCGGCCGATGAAGTCACCGTACATCAGTTCGACCAGCGCCCGCCCGCCCTCGAGCGCATAGCCGACCGCCGTCGCCACGATCGCCGCCTCGGAGATCGGGGAGTTGAACAGCCGCTCGTAGGGGAAGATCTCGGACAGGCCGCGGTAGACGCCGAAGGCGCCGCCCCACTCGCGGCACTCCTCGCCCCAGGCGACCAGCCGCCGGTCGTGCAGCATGTGGTGGAGGATCGCCTCGAAGAGGCCGTCGCGCAGGGTGATCGCCCGCATCGGGCTCAGCGCCTCGCCCTCGGGCGACAGGCCGAAGCGGCTCTTCTTGGCGTTCTGCCGGACGCGCGCCACCGACTCCGGGTCGGCCAGCACAGGGGTGGTCTCCGGGGAGAGATCGGTTTCCCGATGGCTGAACATCAGCCGTCCGATCAGCACGGGGTCCGCCGGCACGTCGACAGGCGGCGAGGCCGCCGGGTCGACCGCCGCCTCGGTCACCTTGCGGATCGTCTCGGCGACCTCGGCCCGCATCGCCTCGACGGCCTCGGCGGAGAGCACCCCCTCCTCGACCAGCGACGCGCCGAAGGCGACGATCGGGTCGAGCGAGGACCAGCCCTCCATCTCCTCCTTGGTCCGGTAGACGTTGGCGTCGGTGGTGGAGTGCCCGGACAGGCGGTAGCATTCCACGTCGAGCAGAGCCGGGCCGCGGCCCTCGAGGAGCAGCGCCCGCTTGCGGGCGACCGCGTCGGCGACGGCGAGCGGATTGGTGCCGTCCACCGTCTCGGCGTGCATCGCCTCGGGGTTCGCCGCGGCGGCGATGCGCGACAGCCGGTCCCAGCCCATGGTCTCGCCGATGGTCTGGCCGCCCATGGCGTAGAAGTTGTTGTTGAAGAAGAAGAGGACCGGCAGGCCGCCCCGGCGCTCGTCGGTCCAGAGCGTCCGGAACTGCGCCATCGAGGCGAAGTTCATCGCCTCCCAGACCGGGCCGCATCCGGTCGAGCCGTCGCCGCTCATCGCCACGGTGATCCCCGGCGGCCCGAGCAGCTTGCGGGCGAGCGCGGCGCCCGTGGCGATGCCGGCGGAGGCGCCGACGATGGCGTTGTTGGGCCAGGCGCCGAAGGGCGTGAAGAAGGCGTGCATGGAGCCGCCCATGCCGCCATTGAAGCCGTTCGAGCGCATGAAGATCTCGGCGAGGAGACCGAGCAGCAGGAAGCCCTCCGCCGCCTGCCGGCCGCCCGCGGGCGCAAGGCGCGTCTCCACGGTCCTCAGGAGCCGCCCGCCCTGGGTCTCCTCCATGATCCGGGCGAGGTCCGCATCGGACAGCCGGGCGATGGCGGAGAGGCCCTTGGCGATGAACTCGCCGTGGCTGCGGTGGCTGCCGAAGATGTGGTCGGCGGGGTCGAGCGCCAAAGCCGCGCCCACGGCCGCCCCCTCCTGGCCGATCGAGAGGTGCGCCGGCCCCTTGTAGGCATAGGAGATGCCGGCGTAGGACCCGGTCGCCTTGAAGGTGCCGAGCATGGTCTCGAACTCGCGCACCAGCATCATGTGGCGGAGCACCTCGGCAAGCGCCGCGTCGCCCCGTGCGCTGCGCTCCTCGGCCAGCGGCCGCCGGTAGGCGTGCAGCGGGATCTCCGGGAAGGCGAGGACGCCCGGCCGGCGGGAGACTGCGGGGTCGACGAGGATCGAACGGGGCATGGCGTTTCCTGGGGCTCGGGTCCGCGCTGCGTTGCGCGCTCGGGCGGCCGGGATCCTCCCGCCCCGGTCCGGCCGCTGTCAAGACATTTGCAGGACGGAACGGACAAAAGTCCGCGCTATCGGCTAGGCGGCCTTGTCGACCACCGCCGAGGCCGCGCATTCGAGGCGCCAGTCGACGCCCTCAGGGCCGAGGTCGTAGACGACGTCGGCGTCGAGGCTGCGGCGGCTCATCATCTCGACGACCGTCGTGCCGAAGCCGCGCCGGCCGGGCTCGGCCACCGGCGGGCCGCCGCGCTCGAACCAGGAGATGGCGAAGCGGGCCGCCTCCCCGGCGCCGGTCACGGACCAGGCGATCTCGATCGTCCCCGCCGCGCCCGCCAGCGCGCCGTACTTGCCGGCGTTGGTGCCGAGTTCATGGAGCGCCATGCCGATCGCCTGCGCCGCCACCGGCCGGATCATCAACGGCTCGCCGGAGAGGCGGATCCGGTCGCCGAAATAGCCGCCGTAGTGGGCGAGTTGCGCCCGGGCGAGCTCGGCGATGTCGACGCCCCGCCACTCGTTCCGGACCAGGAGGTCCTGGCTCGCCGAGAGCGCCTGGACACGGTGGGAGAAGCGGTCGACGAATTCCGCCGGGTCCCGCGCCGCCGTGGCCCGGGCGATCGCCTGCACCACCGCCAGCATGTTCTTCGAGCGGTGGTTCACCTCGCGCAGCAGGAGGCGGACGTGCTCCTCGTTCTCCTTGCGCTCCGTGACGTCCTGGTTGAGACCGACCAGCCGCAGGGCGCGGCCCTCCTCGTCGCGCTCCACCTTGCCGGAAGCGGCGATCCAGCGGATGCCGAGGCGTGGATGGAGGATCCGGTACTCCATCGCCAGGTCCGTCTCCCGCGAGGCGACCAGCGCCGCCACCTCGGCCGACAGGCGCTCGCGGTCGGCGGGCAGCACGTGCCGCTCGATGTATTCGCGGTAGTCCGGCGGCAGGTCCGACGGCTCGACCCCGAGCAGCACAGAGTTTTCGCGCGACCAGATCGCCCGGTTCGAGGAGAGGTCCAGCTCCCAGGCGCCGGAGCGGGCGGCGTCGAGCGCCAGATTCAGCTTGTCGTTCGCCGCCTGCAACTCGCGCGAGCGGGCCTTGAGGTCGGACATGGACTCGGCGAGCTGGGCGGAGGCGCGGGTCAGCGCCGAGCCGACCACGTTGGCCTCGTGCATCAGGCTCGGCTCGAAGCGGACGGAGCGGCCGGCGGCGATCTCCCCGGCCATCCGGTGCAGCCGGCGCAGCGGCGACAGCATCACGCGGCTGGCGAGGAGCGCCGCCGCGAAGGAGCCGACGATGGTGACGCCAGGCACCAGCAGCAGTAGCCAGATGGCGCGCCCCTGCGGTTCGGACAGGATCGTCTGCGGCACCCAGACGAGGTAGACGAAGTCGCTCGCCCGGCTGCGGGCGTAGCTGGTCACCACGTGGCGGCCTTCGAGGTCGGTGCTCTCGAGGATCCCGCTCTGGCCGGTGAGGCTGGCCACGAACTCCGGATCCGCAGGGTGGCCGAAGAAATCCTCATGGCGGAAGGAGCGGGCGACGATCCGCCCGGAGGAGCCGTCGACGATCGAGGCGAACCAGCCGGGCTGGCGCAGCGTTTGTTCTACGATCTCGCGCAGGGCGGTGACCGGAACGCCGTAGGCCAGCACGCCGATGACGTCGCCGGCGCCGCGCACCGGGACATAGACGAACAGCCCCGGCGCCTCCAGCCCGAACTGACTGGCGAGGCCGCCCACCGCGGGCTCGCCGCTTGCCGCGACCTCGGCGACGATCTCCGCGTCCGCCGCCCTGCGGTCGCCCGGCGGGATCGGCGCGGCGGTGTTGAGCAGTTCGAGCCCGTCCGGGTCGAGCACCACCAGCCCGGGCGAGCGCTCCTCCGCCAGCGTCCCGGCCCAGGACGCGAAGCCCTCGAGGTCGCCTGCGGAGAGATCCGGCGAGGCGGCGATCGCCTCGGCGAGGTCGATCGTGGAGCGCAGCCGCCGGTCCACCGCGTTCGCCAGAGCCTCCACCCGGTCGTTCACGGCAGTCAGGTGCTGCTCGCGTTCGGCCGCCAGGTAGCGCTTCATCACGATTGCGCCGGAGAGGAGAAAGGGCGTCACCAGGAGCAGCAGCAGCAGCCAGACCGCATAGGCGATCCGGATTTCTCGTCTGCGCCGGGCGGGGCGCGGCGAGGGCGCGGTGGTTTCGGCGGCGGTCATGTGCTCCGGCACAGCATGATTGGCCGCGCGAGACCCGCGACCGGTCAGGACAACTCCGCCCGGCTCCCACGAACCGGCACGCCCGGAGTGACGATCGGCGCCCGGCCCCCGGCACGGGCGCATCGGCGATTGTAGTCGCCGGATCCACCCATTTCCATACGCACTGTCGCGGCAATGACCATGATGCCCGTTCCGGCGGCAGGGAACGAGGCTCCCTCCCCGCGCTTTTACGGAAGAAGCGGGAGATGCGGATGCACCGGGGACTTGCCGGGGAGATCGAGAAAAGTCCGGACGGCGGCCGGCGGACCCGGGCCCGCCCGGCGCCGCCGCCGCTGGGGCGGGCGGGCTACGCCGCAGTGGCGGCGGCGATCGCGGTTGCGGCCGCGGCGATCCTCCTCGCGCTGGGGAGGACCCCGGTGTGTCCCTGCGGGGTGGTGCGCCTCTGGTACGGCGCGGCCGGCGGCCCCGGCAACTCGCAGCACCTCGTCGACTGGTTCTCCTTCCTCCACGTCACCCACGGGATCCTGACCTGGCCCGTCTTCTGGCTGACCTCGCGCCACTGGCCGCACGGGTGGCTGGTGCTGATGGGCCTCCTCACCGCCGCCGGCTGGGAGGTCGTCGAGAACACCTCCTTCGTGATCGAGGCCTTCGGCCCCTCCCCCTCCGGCGCCGACTACGACGGCGACAGCATCGTCAACTCGCTGAGCGACATGGCCTTCGCCACCCTCGGATTCCGGCTCGCAATGTCGCTCGGCTGGCGCGGGTCGGTGGCGCTGGCGGTCGCCATCGAGGTGGTCGTCACCGCCGCCATCCGCGACGGCATCGTCCTCGGCGCCGTCGGCATGTTCGGCCCGGTACCGGAGATCACCGAGTGGCAGCGCGAGGCGGCGGCGATCACACTCTGCGGAGCGGGCGAAACCAACGGCGGTCGTGCGGGTTGCAGGTGGAACCTGACCTTCGAGGAGAACAGCGGATGACGATGGTCGCAGACCCGGGCACCACCGCCACCGAGATCGACGCCCTGCGCCGGCGGATCGACGGCCGTCTCGCCAAGATCCTGCCGCGGGACGTCTCGGGGCAGGATCTCGTGCGTGCCGCCATGCGGGAAGCGGCGCTCTCGCCGGGCAAGAGGCTGAGGCCGCTGCTTGCCATGCTGGCGGCGGAGGACCTCGGCGCGGATGCGCAGGTCGCGCTGGACGCCGGATGCGCCATCGAGCTGCTGCACACCGCCTCGCTCGTCCTCGACGACCTGCCCTGCATGGACGACGCCCTGCACCGGCGCGGCGAGGTGGCGCTGCACCTGCGCTTCGGCGAGGATATCGCCGTGCTGTCCTCGATCGGCCTCGTCTCCCTCGCCTACGGCCTCGTCGCCGGTTCGTCGACGGTGGACCCGGTGCGCCGGGCGCAGCTCGTCACCATCCTGTCCGACGCGATCGGCGTCGCCGGCCTGGTCGGCGGCCAGTATGCCGACCTGCGCGGCGGCGCCCGCATCTCGCGGGCCGACGTGGCGGTCACCAACGACCGCAAGACCGGCGCGCTGTTCGTCGCCGCGGTCGACGGCGCGGCGGTGGTCGCCGGCGCCGACGCCCAGGGCCGGGCGGCGCTCCGCGGCTTCGCGGTGGAACTCGGCCGCGCCTTCCAGATCCTCGACGACCTCCTCGACGAGGAGGAGGACGACGCCGGCGGCCGGCGCACCACGCTGGTCGGGCTGATCGGCCCCGACGCCGCGCGGCGCCGCCTGCGCGGGCATGTCGAGGCCGCGACCGCAGCCCTCGACGGGATGCCCGGCGGCGCACCGCGGCTCCGGACGCTGGTGCGGCTCATCTTCGCCGAGGCCGCCGCGCGCCGGCGCCAGAGGACGGCCGCCGCCGACGGCGCGGCCGCGCCGGGGTGAGCCGATGGCCTGGCTCGCGGCCCTGCTCGTCCCGGCGGCGATCGTCCTCGCCACCGTGGCGGCCATGGAGGGGGTGGCCGTCCTCGCCCACAAGCACGTGATGCACGGCTTCGGCTGGGGCTGGCACCGCTCCCACCACGAGCCGACCGAGGGGCCGTTCGAGACGAACGACCTCTATGCCGTCGTGTTCGCCGCGATCGCCATCGCCCTCTTCATGGCCGGCACGGCGCTGTGGCCGCCGCTGTTCTGGGTGGCGACGGGGATGACCGTCTACGGCGCGCTTTACTTCGTCGTCCACGACGGCCTCGTCCACCAGCGCTGGCCGTTCCGGCGGACGCCGAGACGGGGGTACCTCAAGCGGCTGGTCCAGGCGCACCGGCTGCATCACGCGGTGGAGGGGAAGGACGGCTGCGTCTCCTTCGGCTTCCTCTACGCCCCGCCGGTCGCCGTGCTGCGGGAGGAACTCCGCCGCACCCGCGCAGCCGCCCGGCAGCGCCCCCCGGTCACCCAGGACGGACGAGAAGCGCCGGGTCGCGCGGGCTGACCGGCTGCACCCGCGCACGCCCGGCGAGCCATCCGCCGGCGGCGAGCAGCACCGCCTTGCGGGCGGGCCCCGCCGCCGCCCGCCCGTCCCAGGCCGCCGCGCCGCGCCGGCGGACGATGCGCCCGATGTCGGCGTAGACGCACCGCGCCGCCGCCACGGCGAGCGCCGAGCGGAGCGGCAGCGCGCCGATGCCGGCGGTGGAGGAATCGAAGTAGCGGTCCGCCTCGCCGAGCAGTTGCAGGACGACCCGGGCCACCCCCTCGCGGCAGGCCGGGTGGGCGATGGTGGCGGGCTCGACCCCCTCCCCCCGAAGCCACTCCTCCGGCAGGTAGACCCGCCCCATCCTCGCGTCGTCCATCACGTCCCGCGCGATGTTGGTGAGCTGCAGGGCGATGCCGAGGTCGCTGGCGCGGTCGAGGACGTCCGGATCGCGCGCGCCCATCACCATCGACATCATCACCCCGACCACGCCGGCGACGTGGTAGGCGTAGTCGAGCGTGTCGGAGAGCCGACGGTAGCGCCGCCCGGCGACGTCCATCCGCAGCCCTTCGAGCAGCTGCAACGGGTGCGACCGCGGGATCCGGTGCCGCCGCACCGTCCGGCCGAGGGCGGCGAAGGCGGGGTCGGCCACTTCGTCGCCGGCGCAGGCGCGCAGCGTCTCGGCGCGCAACGCGCGGAGCCGCTCCGCCGGATCGCCGGGGAGCCGCAGGCGCCCGTGGCCCAGCAGCTGGCCGTCGATCATGTCGTCGCAGTGCCGGCACCAGGCGTAGAGCGCGAGAGCGCCGCGCCGCGTCTGCGGGTCGAACAGTTGCGCGGCGAGCGAGAAGCTCTGCGAGCCCCGGCGAATCGTCTCGGCCAGCGCCCGTTCGGTGAGGTCCGCCGTCATCGCGCCGCCCTCAGGTGAAGATCGCCCGCGGCGATGGCGGCGATCGCCGGCATCAGCGGCACGGGCGGCTTCCCCGCGAGCACCCGGAGCTTGTCGGCCGGGGTGAGCCGGGCGGCGTAGAACCGCTCGATCAGCGGCTCCGGAAGCCCGTAGAAACGCTGCATCACCCGCCAGCGCTGGTCGGCCGGGCCGGCGAGGAAAAGCATGCGGTTGAGCCAGCGGAACAGCCGCCGCTCGGCGAAGATCCGCTCCGCGTGGCCTCTCAGCGCCGAAAACAGCGGCCCGGCGGCAAGGTCCGGCAGGCCCGCGACGAGGTCGGCGGCGCGCACCGCGTCCGGCAGCGAGTAGCCGGTGGTCGGGTGGAAGAGGCCCGCCGCAAGGCCCACCGTCGGCACCCCGCGGAGATCGTCCCAATGGGCGGCGACGTCGCCTGAGAGGGTGATCGGCAGCACCCCCGTCTCCTCGCGAAAGACGCGCTGGACGCGCCAGCCGCGGCCGCGGACATAGGCATCGACGCCGCGGCGGAGCGCCCCGGCGTCGAAGCCGGGTCCGTCCGCGTAGCGGGTGTCCTCGACGAGCAGGCGGTCGCGGCCGAAGGGCAGCAGGTAGACGAAGCGGTAGCCGTCCTCCTGCGGCACCGTCGCGTCCATGATCACCGGGTCGGTGAGCCCGTGCGGGGCGTCGAGCTGCAGTTCCCGGCCGAGGAACTTCTGGAAGCCGAGGGCGAGGTGCGGCGTCGCCCGCGGCCCGCGCGCGTCGACCACCGCGTCGGCGTGGAGCAGGCTGCCGTCCTCGAGGCGGACGGAAGTCGGGGTGAGGTCGACCGCGCAGACGCCGGTGCGGACCCGTCCGGCAAGGCGGGCTTCGACCAGCGCCCGGAAGCGGTCGGAGGTGATCGCCGCATAGCCGGAGCCGAGCCGCCGCTCGCGGCCGGGGAAGCGCACCGCCTGGCCGGACCAGCGGTGCACCACGAAGGGCGCGAGCCAGGCCTTCTCCGCGGCGCCGAGGTCGGCGTCGTGGACGCACCAGGTGTGGTTGCCGCCGACGGCCGGCCCGGCCTCCAGCAGCAGCACCTCCGCCTCGGGGCGCCGTTCGGCGAGGCGCCAGGCGAGAAGGCCGCCGGCGAGGCCGCCGCCGGCGATGACGATCCGCGGCGCGCTCATGCCACCCCCCGCGCGAGCGGACGGGCTCCGAGCAGGCTCTCGACGACCTCGGCGGCGCGCCCCGCGCCCCCGGCGTCGGCCACCGCGACCGACATCGCCGCCGCGCGCCGCCGGTAGCGGGGATCCTCCAGCAGCACCCGGACCGAGCGGGCGATCGCGGCCGGCGTCGCCGTGTGGTGGTTCATCGACAGGCCGACGCCGTGATGGAGGACGCGGGCGGCGACGCCGGGCTGGTCGAAGGCGATCGGCAGCACCAGCACCGGGACGCCGACGGCCATCGCGTCCATCACCGTGTTGAGGCCGCCATGGGTGACCACCACGTCGGCGTCGGCGATCGCGCGCTGCTGCGGGGCGAAGGCGACGACCTCGTCGGCATCGAGCCGGGCCGCCTCGCCGGCGGAGAGGCCGCCGCAATGGGCGATGGTGACCTCCGCCCCGGCCCGCCGGCAGCCGTCGGCGATCCGCCGGAACAGGCCGAACCGCCAGCCCTGCAGGGTGCCGAGCGAGGCGAAGACGCGCGGCGGCCCGTCGCGCCGGCGATCCTCTCGCGGCGCCGGTCCCGTCCCCCGGCGGAACGGCCCGAGGTGGTGAAGCCGCGGCGCCGGCAGCGCGCGGGGCAGGTCGAAGGCGGCGACGGTCTGGGCCAGCGTCCCGAGCGGCGACACGAGGTCGGCGAGGCTGCGGCGGGGCGCAAGGCCGAAGCGCCGGCACCATGCGGCCACGGTGTCGGCGTGCGGGCGCATGATCCGGTCGTGGATCGAGGCGGCGATCGCGTTCCGCCGCCGGCCGGCCGGTCCGGCGTCGAAGGAGAAGCCCATCACCGGCAGCGGCAGCGCCGGGTCGCGCTCGACCGGCAGCGCCGCGGCGAGCGAGACGAAGGGGAGGTTGAGGCGGGCGGCGACGAGCGCCCCGGCCGCCTCCATCTCGTCGGCGATCACCGCGTCGGCATCGAGGGCGGAGAGGAGTTCGGGCGCCCGGTCGCAGAGGAGGTCCGTCGCGTCGGCCATGTCGCGGATCACCCGGCGGAGCCCGAAAGGAAGCCCCGGGCGGGCGGCGCGGGCGATCATCGCCGCGACGGGCGCCGCCCGGTGCCCGTCGTCGTCGATGGCGGCGAAGCCGAGGGCGCCGTCCGGGACCGAGCGCCCCACGGCCGGGCGGTGCACCAGCGTAACCCGGTGGCCGCGCGCGGCGAGCGGCTCGGCCAGCGCGGCGAGCGCCGCGACATGGCTCGGGTACACCGGGGAGAGGCAGCAGAAGTGCATCGGGGGCCGGTCCTCGCGATCCGTCGTGCCCCCGTTGCTTGAACCTCCCGGCGGCGGATTGGTTGCGCCCGGAACCGCGGCCCGGCGGCCTGCCCGACCACGGACGCGCGAGGTCGCGGACGAGGTCGCCGAGGATGCGCAGCACGTCTCCTTCCGACCCGGGACGGTCCGGTGCGAGCAGCCGGGCGAAGCGGGCGGCCGGCAGGAAGGGCGGCAGGATCTCGTCGGAGAGGCTGCCGAGGCCGTGCAGAAGCAGCACCGGCCGGCCGCCGCGCCCGGCCGCCCCGCGGTGGACCCCGCCGCGCCGCGTCCTCAGCCTGTGCTCGCTCGCCTTGGCGTCCATGCACCGCCTCCGTCCGGCGGTGACAAACACCGCCGGGCTGAAAACGGTTCGCCGCGCCGGGGTTGCCCCAGGCGCGGCGATGGACCTTGTCGCAGGGTCTCCGGCCGCCGGCTCAGATCGCGGCGGCCTCCTGGGCGCTGAGGCGCCCGCGGATCGCCCCGAGCTTGTTCAGCGCCGAGATATAGGCCTTGGCCGAGGCGACGAGCGTGTCGGTGTCGGCCGCGCGGCCGGTGACCTGGCGGCCGTCCTCCTCGATGCGGACGGAGACCTCCGCCTGCGCGTCGGTGCCCTCGGTGACGGCGCTCACCTGGTAGAGCCGCAGCGTCGCCTCGTGCGGCACGATCGACTTGATGGCGTTGAAGGTGGCGTCCACCGGGCCGTCGCCGTTCGCCATCTTGGTGACGTGCGTGCCGTCCACGTCCAGCGTGATGGTCGCCGTCTGCGGTCCGGCGGTGCCGGCGATCACCGTGAGGGCGATCACCTTGATCGCCTCGCCGGCGGCCATGCCCTCCGACACAAGCGCGTCGATGTCCTCGTCGAAGACGTGCTTCTTCTTGTCGGCGAGGTCCTTGAAGCGGCGGAAGGCGTCCTCGAAGGCGTTGTCGCCGAGTTCATAGCCGAGCGCCTTCAGCTTCTCCTTGAAGGCGTGGCGGCCCGAGTGCTTGCCCATCACCAGCGAGGTCGACTTCACGCCCACGTCCTCGGGGCGCATGATCTCGTAGGTCTGGGCGTTCTTCAGCATGCCGTCCTGGTGGATGCCGCTCTCGTGGGCGAAGGCGTTCTGGCCGACGATCGCCTTGTTGTACTGCACCGGGAAGGCGGAGGCGCCCGATACCAGCTTGGAGGCGCGCATCAGCATCTGGCTGTTGATGCCGGTCTCGAAGGGCAGCACGTCGGCGCGGGTGCGGATCGCCATTACCACCTCCTCCAGCGCCGCGTTGCCGGCGCGCTCGCCGAGGCCGTTGATGGTGCACTCGATCTGCCGGGCGCCGGCGCGGATGCCGGCCAGCGAGTTGGCCACCGCCATGCCGAGGTCGTCGTGGCAATGGGTGGAGAAGATCGCCTTGTCGGCGTTCGGCACCCGGTTCATCAGCATGCGGAAGAGCTCGAAATACTCCTCCGGCACCGTGTAGCCGACCGTGTCCGGGATGTTGATCGTGGTCGCGCCGGCGTTGATCGCCGCCTCGACGCAGCGACACAGGAAGTCGTGCTCGGTGCGGGTGCCGTCCTCCGCCGACCACTCGACGTCGTCGGTCCACTGGCGGGCGCGGGTGACGGAGGCGATCACCTTCTCGAAGACCGCCTCGGGCTCCAGCTGCAGCTTGTACTTCATGTGCAGCGGCGAGGTGGAGATGAAGGTGTGGACGCGCCGGCGCTCGGCGTGCTTCAGCGCCTCGCCGGCCCGGTCGATGTCGTTCTGGGAGGCGCGGGCGAGGCCGCAGACGACGGACTTCCGCACGCGCCTGGCGATCTCGGAGACGGCCTCGAAGTCGCCGTTGGAGGCGATCGGGAAGCCGGCCTCGATGACGTCGACGCCCATGTCGTCGAGGACGTCGGCCACCGCCAGCTTCTCCTCGAGCGTCATCGAGGCGCCGGGCGACTGCTCGCCGTCCCGCAAGGTGGTGTCGAAAATGATGATCCGGTCCGTCTCGGGCCGGCTGGTCTCGGTGGTCATGTCCTGGTTTCCTTAAAGCGGTGGCCGGTCCGGAGCGGGGTCTGTCGCTCAAATGAACGGACGATGCGGCCGCGGATGATCGGTCGGCGGTCGGTCACTCCCCTGAGAACCCGGCCATGGTCGGCCAGCCGGCGCTCAGGGGCCGCTAAGGAGAAGAAGGGCGAGCGGAAGCGGGCGCCGCGCGGGGCGCCGGATGATCGTCGACAGCTTCTGTCCGGTCTCGGACGACATCGACCTTGGTCTCGCTCGTCTCTCGAACGCCGGGCACCGCCCGCGCGTCGGTGGAACACGCGCCCCAACATGTGCCGCAATCGGCCGGCTTCCGCAAGGGCGCGGGCGGATTTTCCGCCGGATGCGGCAAAATTGCGGCGAAACGGGAGGCGCCCCCTGTAATCCCGCCGAGCCCTTTCTACATAGAGGCGACGCCCGCCCTGCCCCTTCCCCAAGTCCGGAATTCCCGCATGATGACCGCTCTCCTGATCGTCGGTGGCCTCCTGCTTCTCGTCGTCGGGGGCGAACTTCTGGTCAGGGGCTCGGTGCGGGTGGCGGAGCGGATGGGCCTGTCGCCGCTGGTGATCGGCCTCACGCTGGTCGGCTTCGGCACCTCGGCGCCCGAACTCGTCACCAGCGTGCAGGCGGCGCTGATCGATGCGCCGGGCATCGCGCTCGGCAACATCGTCGGTTCGAACCTCGCCAACATCCTGCTGATCCTCGGCATCGCCGCCCTCTTGGCGCCGATCCCGGTCCCGTCCTCGGCGCTGAAGCGGGACGGCGCGGTGGTGCTCGGCACCGCCGCCCTCTTCCTGGCGATGGCCTGGACGGTCGACCTGGAGCGCTGGGTCGGTGCGATCTTCGTCGCCGGCCTCGCTGTCTATCTCGTCTTCGCCTACATGCAGGAGCGCACCTCGCCGGCCGAGCACGGCGCCGCCTTCGACCGCGCGGAAGCCACCGAGGAGCTTATTCCGCACCAGAACATCAAGGCCGCCCGCAGCCCGGGCGCCGACATCGCCCTGTCGCTGGCGATGGCGATCGGCGGGCTCGTCGTCATCGTCTTCGGCGGCCGCTTCCTGGTGGGGGGCGCGGTGGACCTCGCCCGCAGCTTCGGCATCTCGGAGACGGTGATCGGCCTCACCATCGTGGCGGTGGGCACCTCGATGCCGGAGCTGGTCACGTCGGTGGTGGCGGCGCTGCGCAAGCACGGCGATGTCGCGCTCGGCAACGTGCTCGGCTCCAACATCTACAACATCCTCGGCATCGGCGGCCTCACCGGCCTGATCGCGCCCACCACGGTGCCGCCCGAGATCGCCAGCTTCGACGCCCCGGTGATGGTGGCGGTCAGCCTCGCCCTCCTGGTGATCGCCTATACCGGCCGCGGCATCTCGCGCCTCGAGGGCGGCGGGCTGCTCGCCGGCTATGCCGTCTATCTCTTTGTCATCTGGCCGTGACGCCGGTCATGCGAACAGTTCGCCGCGGGCGACGATCACCGCCGTCCCGCCGATCCGCCCGCCGGTGAGCCGGCCCTTCTCGACCATCAGCTCGAGCTCGATCCGGCTCGGCCGGCCCATCTCGTAGCCCTGCTCGACGATCAGCGTGTGCTCGCCGTCGGTCGGCCCGTCGAAGCGCATCACCACGCCCGCGAGGGCGGCGACGGCCGAGCCGGTCGCCGGGTCCTCGCCGATGCCGAGTTCCGGGGCGAACATGCGGGCGTGGAAGTCGCCGTCGCGGTGGACGCATTCGCGGGTGTAGGCGTAGACGTTCATATCGGCCGAGCCGAAGGCGCCCGCCCAGAGGTTCCCGTCGCGGCGGATGCGGCCCATGGCGCCGAGGCTGGCGATCGGCACGAAGACGAAGGACGGGCCGCCGGCGGCGTAGCCGGTGACCTGGAAGTTCTCGAAGCCGATGTCGCGGCGGTCGAGCCCGAGCGCAGAGGCCGCGAGGCCGACGTCGACGGACACCTCGAAGGGCTCCGGCAGCTTCGGCAGGTCGAACACCGCCCGTCCGGCGCCGCCCGGCACCACGACGACGCCGCAGCGCACGTTGCCGACGTCCTCGGCCAGCACCACCACCGCGTCGGTCTCCCGGTCGATGCCGGCGAACCGGTCCGTGGCGAGCAGCACCGCGGTGCCGACGGTGGGATGACCGGCGAAGGGCAGTTCCCTGGCCGGGGTGAAGATGCGCACCCGCGCCGACACGCCCGGGCGCGGCGGCGGCATCACGAACACCGTCTCGGGCAGGCCGAACTCCGCCGCGATCCGCTGCATCGCCGCCCCGTCCAGCCCGTCCGAATCGAGCACCACGGCGAGCGGGTTTCCCGCGAGCGGGGTGTCGGTGAAGACGTCGAGGACGGCGTAGCGGCGGGACAAGGCGAACCTCCGGGGTCGAACGGGGCGGCACCATAGTGCGCACGCGGCGGCGCGTCCACGGGGGCGGCCGGCCGTCCACCGGCCGGCCCGTCAATCCGAGACGATCAGGAAACCGGTCTGCGCCGCCACGACGATCGGCCCGTGGCCGGAGGAGATCGAGTGGTTCCGCACGCAGAAGCCGACCTCGATCGGGCCGGACACGCCCGGCACCGTGCTGCCGCCTGCCGAGTGGCTGCCGCGGAAGCTGCCGTAGTAGGTCTGCAACTCAGGCGCGGCGCCGCCCGGGGCCAGCACCGGCGTCGATGCCGACGATCCGGCGGGGCGCCAGCAGAGCGCGTAGGCGAACACCGGAGGCGAGCCGGAGCCCCAGGCGGGCGCCGCGATCATCCCCGAGATCCGCCGCGTCGGCGTGACCGTCACCGTGGCCGCCACCGAGGCCATCTTCCACTCGTTTCCCGCCGTGGTCGCCAGCACCGTGGACGGCGCGCCGTGCAGCATCACCGTCTCGGCATAGGGCGACACGCCGGGGACGCCCTGCTCCCCGGTGGCGCCCATCGGACCCACCGGCCCGACCTCGCCCTGAGCCCCCGTCGGTCCCACCGGCCCGACTTCGCCCTGCGCCCCCGTCGGACCCACCGGCCCGGCCTCGCCCTGAGCCCCCGTCGGACCCACCGGCCCGGCCTCGCCCTGAGCCCCCGTCGGACCCACCGGCCCGGCCTCGCCCTGAGCCCCCGTCGGACCCATCGGCCCAACCTCGCCCTGCGCGCCCGTCGGCCCGACCGGCCCGACCTCGCCCTGAGCCCCCGTCGGACCCACCGGCCCGGTCTCGCCCTGAGCCCCCGTCGGACCCACCGGCCCGACTTCGCCCTGAGTCCCCGTCGGACCCAAGGGCCCAACCTCGCCCTGAGCCCCCGTCGGACCCAAGGGCCCAACCTCGCCCTGAGCCCCCGTCGGACCCACCGACCCGGCCTCGCC
>JAWLBM010000061.1:0-18478 GCA_041687675.1 Pleomorphomonas sp.
CCCCCGCAAAGCCGCCCGCCCGCTACAGCGCTGTGGATGGCGCGCGTGCGGGCGGCTTCGCTACCGTCGAGCTACACCACGCGGCGGGACACGACCTCCCCGTGTGTAGGGCAGCGCTATGGTGCCATCCGACAATGCGGATAGGGTTTGCCAGGGAGTCTGCCCGCTTTCTTCGCAGAAGCGTCGAATGCGACGAAAAGCTGCGGCGTTCCAGTCTGGCCCCTCCAATCCGACAAGCCATCGAAGAGCCACCCTGTCCTCTCGATTGGCGAACAGCTTAAGGACTGCGAAGGCTCTTTGAGCAACCTCGGAGTCAAGCTCTGCCTCCGCATAATATGACCGAACAGGAACGGCCCTCGCTCTCAGAGCTTGGTAAATTGGCGTTCCGATCGCCCCACGCTGCGCAAGGACAAGAATATCACCCGGCGGGATTCCGTCTGCTAACAGCTGTGCAACGATGTCCGCCACGCCAGCCACTTCGCCCGCAATGTTCCTATATTGCAATATTCTCACGTCACCGGCGCCATTGGCCGGCACCGCTGTTAGCCGTCGGGGTACTGGCCGATTTCGGTTGTTCATGATCAGGCTGTTTGCCATATCGACCACTAGGGTGGGGCAACGGCGGCAATCCTCAAGCCCTAGGTCGTCGGCGCCGCCGTTTAGGGTCAACCACTCCCTTATTCCGTCCGGATGAGCGCTCTTAAAGCTATAAATCGACTGGTCGTCATCACCAACAATAGTTACGTGAGCGGCGTCTGAAAGATAATTAATGACAGACTGCTCTACTTTATTTAGATCCTGGTACTCATCGACCAGTATGTGCTCGAACTCTGATCGTTCGGGAGCAGCCGGATTGTTCCTCAGATAGATATAAAGCTGGGGGATAACCTCCCCAATCAGCATCGCCTGATGAAACTCGAGCCAAGACAACAGGTCGGCCTGAAAAGCCGCATCGGCGGGAGCGGCCACATATCCCGGTTGCTCGTGCTGTAACCGCGCCCAAGCGGCTTCGTAAGCGTGGCGCAACCGCTCCACGGCGCGCTTGCCTCCGTGGCTCTCCTTCAAGTCACAAACGAGCGGCTTCAGTTCAAAGTCGTTTAGGGGGCGCGCAGTCCGTCCGGTGCTTGCAAGTACGTGATTCCGCATTAGTATTCGCATTGCTAGGCTGTGCAGCGTTGTTCCTCTTAGCTGATCACATCCGGGAACCCCCATACCCACCAACTCACGATGCAGGTCCTCTGCAGCGACGCGGGTAAATGTAACCGGCAGAACTGCGCGAGGCGCGACACCACTCTCCAAGAGGCGAGCAACTCGCCTCTTCATCGCGAAGCTCTTTCCCGTTCCCGGTCCCGCCACCACGCGAATGCGCGCGTTTTCTGATGCGGCTATCGCGTACGCCTGACTATCCGGCGCGAGTCCTTCTGACCACGGCATGTCTGCTCCTGAATTCTAGCAAAGTTGATCAGATGATACTGAGGATCGCCGAACGCGCAAGGGTTGCCTATTGGTCATACACAATCTTAAATTGGCGCGACCACCCGGGCGACGTCGACCTCGAAGAACGCCTTCTCGCCGGGAACGCCGCGGTGGTGGTAGAGCCTCCACTTGCCGCCGTTGGTCAGGATGCCCCAGCGCAGCCGGCCATCGGTCGCCTCCTCGGCGCGGCGCAGATACCGCGCGATCTGCATCGAGGGCACCCCCTCGCGCGAGGTCGCGTCGGCCCGGTCGAGGCGGAGCTCCCAGCGCTTGGCCTCGACGAGGCAGGCGCCGTGGCGGTAGGTGTCGCCGCCGCGAAGCGCCGCGGCCCGCAGCTTGGAGTCATGGTCGGGAAACAGGAGCAGGTCCGGCACGTCCTCGCGGCCGTGCGGGTTGAGCGGCTTCTCGTAGAGCCGGTGCGCCCAGCCCACCAGGTCGAGGGTCGGCACGATCACGTCGTGGACCTTCCCCGCGACCGCCGATCCGAGCGCTGCATAGGCGGGCGTCTCCCGGATGCCCTCTTCGAGGAAATCCTTGGTGAACAGCCCGCCGTCGATCATGCCCGCCCCCCGCTCCGAACCGGAGCGGGAGTAAATCATACGGATAAATCACAGTAAAACAGATGCGGATAGTTGAACCCGCTCGCCCGTCCCGCCCCGTCACTCCACCGTCACGCTCTTCGCCAGGTTGCGCGGCTGGTCCACGTCGGTGCCGATGAAGACGGCGGTGTGGTAGGCGATGAGCTGGATGGGGATGGCGTAGACGAGGGGGGTGATGAAGGCGGGCATCTCGGGCATGACGATGGTGGTGATGCCCTCGCCGCCCTCGGCGGCCTCCGCGCCGCGGGGGTCGGTGACGAGGACGATGCGGCCGCCGCGGGCGGCCACCTCCTGCATGTTGGAGACGGTCTTGTCGAACACCTCGTCGAAGGGGGCGATGACCAGCACCGGCATGGTCTCGTCGACGAGGGCGATCGGGCCGTGCTTGAGCTCGCCGGCGGCGTAGCCCTCGGCGTGGATGTAGCTGATCTCCTTCAGCTTCAGCGCGCCCTCCAGCGCCAGCGGGTAGCTGGTGCCGCGGCCGAGGTAGAGGGCGTGGCGGGCCTTGGACAGCGTCTTCGCCAGCCGCTCGATCTCCGCCTCGCGCTTCAGCGCCTCCGCGACGAGGCGCGGCACCTCCATCAGCGCGCGGACGAGGCCGGCCTCCTCGTCGTCGGTGACGGTGCCGCGGAGCCGGCCGGCGGTGACGGCGAGGCAGGCGAGGGCGGTCAGCTGGCAGGTGAAGGCCTTGGTGGACGCGACGCCGATCTCCGGCCCGGCGAGGGTGGGGAAGACGATGTCGCTCTCGCGGGCGATGGTCGATTCCGCGACGTTCACCACGGCGGCGACCGTCTGCCCCTCGCGCTTGCAGTAGCGCAGCGCGGCGAGGGTGTCGGCCGTCTCGCCGGACTGGGAGACGAACAGCGACACGTCGCCCGGGTCGAGCGGCGCCTCGCGGTAGCGGAACTCGGAGGCGATGTCGATGTCGACCGGCAGCCGGGCGATCCGCTCGAACCAGTATTTCGCCGTCAGCCCGGCGAAATAGGCGGTGCCGCAGGCGGAGATGACCAGCCGGCGCACGCTGGCGAGGTCGACCGGCAGGTCCTCGGGCATCCGCATGCGGCCGCTGGCGAAGTCCACGTAGCGGGCGAGGGTGTGGCCGATCACCTCCGGCTGCTCGTGGATCTCCTTCTCCATGAAGTGGCGGTGGTTGCCCTTGTCGACCAGCAGCGCCGAGGCGACGGACTGCGTCACCGGCCGGGCCGCCACCTCGCCGCTGCCGTCGCGGACGGTGGCGCCCTCGCGGGTGATCACGGCGAAGTCGCCGTCCTCCAGATAGGTGATGCGGCTGGTGAACGGGGCGAGCGCGATCGCGTCGGAGCCGAAGAACATCTCGCCGCGCCCCCAGCCGATCGCCAGCGGCGAGCCGCGGCGGGCGCCGACGAGGAGGTCCGGCCGGTCGCGGAAGAGGATCGCCAGGGAGAAGGCGCCGGCGAGCCGCGGCAGCACGGCTGCCACCGCCTCCACCGGGTCGGCCCCGGCCTCCACCTCGCGGGAGACGAGGTGGGCGACCACCTCGGTGTCGGTGTCGGACTCGAAGCCGCGGCCCTCCGCCTCCAGCTCGCGCTTCAGCTCGCGGAAGTTCTCGATGATGCCGTTGTGGACCACCGCGACGCGCTGGGTGGCGTGCGGGTGGGCGTTGCGCTCGCTCGGGCCGCCGTGGGTCGCCCAGCGGGTGTGGCCGATGCCGGTGGTGCCGTCGAGCGGGTCGGCGGCGAGCACGCGGGCGAGGTTGGCGAGCTTGCCCTCGGCCCGGCGGCGCTCGATCCGCCCGCCCTCCAGCGTGGCGACCCCGGCGCTATCGTAGCCGCGGTACTCCAGCCGCTTCAGCGCGTCCACCAGCCGGTCGGCCACCTCGGCCCGGCCCACGATGCCAACGATACCGCACATGATCGGTCGCCCCTTCGTGGCGTGCAACATCCGCAAGGCCGTCCCCAGCCGGACGGCGTCGGCGGCCCGCGAACGGGCGGGACCAGAGCGCTTTCCGATCAGGTGGACTCACCTGATCGACGAGAAATCGCTCCAGATTCCAAAGTTGAGCATATTCTTGTCGTTCAGATCCGTTCGATCTGAACGGAATATGCTCTACGATGGGTTCCCGCCGTCGCGGAAATCAACAAGTGTTTCGCCGTCTTTCGCCTCAGCCGGCCGGCTTGGCGGCCCTGCGCGCCAGAAGCTCCTCCCGGGTGCGGCGGGCGTGGCCCTCCTTCACCGTCTGGCGGGCGCGGGCGAAGGCGGTGGCGTCGGCGGGCACGTCCTCGGTGATCACCGAGCCCGCCGCCGTGTAGCCGCCGTCGCCGATGGTCACGGGAGCCACCAGCGTCGTGTGCGAGCCGACGAAGACGCCGGCGCCGATGGTGGTGCGGTGCTTGAAGACGCCGTCGTAGTTGCAGGTGATGGTGCCGGCGCCGACGTTGCTCTTCGCACCGACGCTGGCGTCGCCGATGTAGCTGAGATGGTTGACCTTGGCGCCGGCGGCGATGTCGGCGTTCTTGATCTCGACGAAGTTGCCGATGTGCGCGCCCGCGCCGATGTCCGCCCCCGGGCGCAGCCGGGCGAAGGGCCCGACGGTCGCGCCGCCGGCGACGCGGGCGCCCTCCAGGTGGCTGAAGGCGCGGATCACGGCGCCGTCCTCCACGGTCACACCGGGGCCGAAGACGACGTTCGGCTCCACCACCACGTCGCGGCCGAGACGGGTGTCGTGGCAGAGCGTCACCGTCGCGGGGGCGACCAGCGTCGCCCCGGCCAGCATGGCGGCGCGGCGGGCGCGGGCCTGCCAGACCGCCTCCGCCTCGGCCAGCTGGACGCGGTCGTTGATGCCCATCACCTCGTCCTCGCCGACGGTGAGGACGGCGGCGGAGAGGCCGCGCGCGCGGGCGATCGCCACCGCGTCGGTCATGTAGTACTCGCCCTTGGCGTTGTCGTTGCCGACGGCGTCCAGCAGCTCCGGCAGCAGCCCGGCGCGGAAGGCCATGATGCCGCCATTGCAGAGCCGCACGGCGCGCTCGGAGGCGTTCGCGTCCTTCTCCTCGACGATGCGGGCGAGCGCGTCGCCCTCCATCACCAGCCGGCCGTAGCCGCTCGGGTCGGCGGCGACGAAGCCGAGCACGACGAGGTCGGCGCCGGCCTCGAGCCGGGCCGTGGCGGCGGCGAGCGTCTCCGGCCGCACCAGCGGCGTGTCGCCGTAGAGCACGATCACATGGGACTCGCGCCGGGCCTCCAGCGACGGCCGGGCGGCGAGCACGGCGTGGGCGGTGCCGAGCCGCTCCACCTGCACGTGCACCGCCGCGGCCGGGGCGGCCTTTGCGAGATGGGCGCGGACGGCCTCCGCGCCCGCGCCGATCACCACCGCGGTGAATTCGGCCCCGCCCCCGGCCGCGCTGGCGAGGACGTGGTCGAGCATCGGACGGCCGGCGACGTGATGCAGCACCTTCGGCACGGCGGACGTCATCCGGGTGCCCTCGCCGGCGGCGAGGATGACGGCGAGGATCGGCGTGGTCATGGGCCTCCGGCTCCGATTCGGCTGCGCTCCCGGCACTTGTGGGCGAGGGTGACGGCCGCGGTCAAGCAGCCGGCTCGAACAGTTCGGGCCGGCGGCGGCGGAGCATCTCGAGGAGCAG
Organism: Pleomorphomonas sp.; assembly: GCA_041687675.1. Classification (GTDB taxonomy): domain Bacteria; phylum Pseudomonadota; class Alphaproteobacteria; order Rhizobiales; family Pleomorphomonadaceae; genus JAWLBM01. The sequence continues at coordinate 5,696 of JAWLBM010000061.1, forward strand.
CAGCGTCTTCATGTCGTCGATCGCGCCGCGGTCGGCGAGGCCGGCGAGGTCGGCGAGCGGCAGTTCGATCACCTCGATCTCCTCGTGCTCGTCCTCGACGCCGCCGCCGGCGCCGCGGCTCGCCGCCGGGTCGATCTCGCCGAGGAAGAGATGGACGCGCTCGGTGAGGGTGCCGGGGGAGGAGAACGGGCTGCCGAGGGGCGTCACCTCGCCGAGCACCAGGCCGGCCTCCTCCATCGCCTCGCGGCGGGCGGTCCAGGCCGGGTCCTCGCCAGCGTCGACGATGCCGGCCATCGCCTCCAGCACCAGCCCGTCGGTGCCGCGGGCAAGCGGCGCGGCCCGGCGCTGGCGGACGAGGACGGCGGTGCGGGCGGCGGCATTGAATGCCAGCACCACGGCGCCGTCGCCGTGGTCGTGCACCTCGCGCTCGAGGCGGACGTGCTCGCCGCGGACGATCGTGTCGACCTCGCAGACGTCGAGGCGGACGAAGCCGTCGTGGACGGTCCGCCGTGCGACGATGGTCATCGCCGGCAGGCGGGAGGGGGGAAGGCCGGCGGTCATCGGGCGGCGGCCTCCCGGTCGCGGCGGACGAGGTCCTTGTAGAGCGCGCGGATGCGCCGGACCATCGGCCCCGCCCGGCCCTCGCCGATCGTCCGCCCGTCGATCGAGACCACCGGGGTCTGGGCGCCGAAGGTGCCGGTGACGAAGGCCTCGTCGGCCCCATAGGCGTCCACCAGCGAGTAGTTGCGCTCGAACACCGGGATCCCTGCCTCGCGGCAGACCTGGATCACCTTCGCCCGGGTGATGCCGTTCATCGCGTAGTCGCCGGTCGAGGTCCACACCTCGCCCTTGCGGACGATGAAGAAGTTGGTCGAGTTGCAGGTGTTGACGAAGCCGTGTGGGTCCAGCATCAGCGCCTCGTCGCCGCCGGCCTTCAGCGCCTGGATCATCGCCAGGATGCAGTTGAGCTTGGAGTGGGAGTTGAGCTTCGGGTCCTGGCTATCCGGCGTCTGGCGGTGGACGTGGACGGTGAAGAGGCGAAGGCCCGTCTCGAAGGTTGTCTCGGAGGCGGTCTTGTACTCCGGGATGATGACGATGGTCGGCCCGTAGACGGAGAGCCGCGGGTCCTGGAAGGGGTTCTTCTTCCGTCCGCGCGTCACCATCAGGCGGATGTGGACGCCGTCCGTCATGCGGTTGGCGTCGAGGGTGCGCCGGAGTTCGGCGGCGAGCCGCTCGCGCGGCTTGCCGATGTCGAGGTCGATCGCCTTGGCGGCCTCGTAGAGGCGGTCGAGATGGTCGTTGAGGAAGGCGATTCGGCCCTCGTAGAGCCTCAGGCCCTCCCAGACGCCGTCGCCCATCATGAAGCCGGAATCGTAGACGGAGACCTTCGCCTCGTCGCGGGGGACGAGGTCGCCGTCGACGTAGATGAGGATGTGCTCGTTGCGCGGATCAACCGCGGAATCATGGGTGCTGGCGGCATGGGCGGCGGGGTCTGTCATGATGTCGGGCGGCTTCCTCCGGGCAGGCACGGGCGTCGCCGACCATATCGGCCGACCCTGCCGCTGCCAATCGCCGAACGCCGACGCGAAGCCGACGCGGGGACCATAAATTTCGACCTTCGAAGGAATTGGTGGACCCTGGCGATGCGCGGTGTCACACTTCTCCCTCGGGACCGCGGCGAGAGACCCGCGCGCGGATCGCCGCGAGCGGCTATCGTGGGACGGGAATCGCCACGCGGCCCCGGGGAATGGACGGGCCGCCAGGGAGGACGGTGCATGACGGGGAGTGCTGCGGCAACGCCGGCGTCCGTGCCGGCGGGGACGAGGCGTCCGGGGGCGCGGCGATGACCGGGGTGGCCCAGCGGCCCGCCCGCGCCAGCGGCGGCAAGGCGGACAGCGACCACGTCCGCCGGCAGAACCGGGGCCTGGTGCTGGCCGCGCTGCGCCGCCACGCGCCGATCGCCCGGGTGGAACTCGGCACCCTCACCGGCCTCTCGCCCGCCACCATCACCGCCATCACCGCCGACCTGATCGCCGAAGGGCTGGTCGGCACCGTCGCCGAGGACGCCGGCGAGGCCGACATCGCCGAGGCGCCGGCGAAACGCGGCCGGCCGCGCGTGCTGCTCCGCCTCGACGCCCGGGCCGCGGTGGTGCTGGGGGTCAAGATATCGATCAACGCCGTCACCCTGGTGATGGCGGACTTCGCCGGCGCCACGGTCGCCCGGCAGGATCTTCGGATGCGCACCCTCGGCATGGAGCGGGAGGCCTTCGCCGCCGCGCTGGTGCAGGCGATCCGCAGCTTTGCCGAGGCGGCGGGCGTACCGATGCGGCGCATCGCCGAGATCGCCGTCGCCGCCCAGGGCTTCGTCGACGTGCGGCACGGCTCGGTGATGTGGTCGCCGGCGTTCGACGCCCGCGACGTGCGGCTGGTCGAGCCGCTCCAGGCCGCCTTCGGGGTCGAGTGCCGCATCTCCAACGACGCCAACATGATCGCCGAGGCGCTGCACGCCGCCGACCCGGTCGCCTACGGGGCCGACTTCGCGGTGGTGTTCGCCGACTACGGCGTCGGCATGGGCCTGTTCGTCGGCGAGCGACTGCACGCCGGCGCCGACGGCTCGGCGGCGGAGTTCGGCCACATGAACCACGTGCCCGGCGGCCCGCTCTGCCGCTGCGGGCGGCGCGGCTGCCTCGAGGCCTTCGTCGCCGACTACGCCGTCTACCGCGACGCCGAGGGCATGCCGCCCGACACCGATCCGCGCGACGCCACCCCGCCGCCGGGCGCGCTCGTCGCGCTGGAGGACGCCGCCCACCGGGGCGACGGGCGGGCGCGGGCGGTCTACGCCAAGGTGGGCGAGGCGCTCGGATACGGGCTCGCCCGGGTGATGGCGCTGGTCAACCCGCGGCGGATCGTGCTCACCGGCACCTCGACCCGCGCCTTCGCCCTGATCGAGCCGGCGATGCGCGCGGCGATCGAGGCGGCGCTGGTGGAGGACCTGCGCCGCTTCACCATCCTCGAGACGCTGCCCTGGGAGCGCGACATGATCGTCACCGGCCTCGTCGCCGACGCGCTGTCGCGGCTCGACCGCGACGTCTTCGCCGACCCGGCCAGCGCCGGCCGCTTCCGCGCGGCGGGCTGAAGGCGGATCACTCCGCCGGGGAGGGCACCGGGACAGCGGGCGGCGGGCCGTCGCGCCGCGGCTCCTCGCGGGCCGGTTCCGCTTCGTCCCCGGCGCCGGAGCCGGCGGCCGTCGCCTCGTCGAGCTCGCGGGAGAGCCGGACCTCGCCGGCCGCGCGGGGCTGCGAGAATCCGGCGAGCAGCAGGTAGGCGACGGGCGTCAGGAACAGCGTGAAGACGGCCGCGAAGCCGAGGCCGCCGACCAGCACCCAGCCGAGGGCGATGCGCGCCTCGGCCCCCGCCCCGAAGGCGAGGATCAGCGGCACGGCGCCGACGATGGTGGCGATCATGGTCATGGTGACCGGCCGGATGCGCACCCGGCAGGCCTCCTCGATCGCGGCACGCACGCCCATCCCGCGGTCGCGCAGCTGGTTGGCGAACTCCACGATCAGGATGCCGTTCTTGGCCATCACGCCGATCAGCATGACAAGGCCGATCTGGCTGTAGATGTTGAGGGTGCCGCCGGTGAGGGCGATGGCGAAGACGGCCGCCGCGAGGCCGAAGGGCACGGTGGCGAAGATGATCAGCGCGGCGACGAAGCTCTCGAACTGCGCGGCCAGCACGAGGAGGATGATCACCACGGCGAAGCCGAAGGTGATGGCGAGGCCGCTCGAGGTCTCCTCCAGCGTCGCCGCGGTGCCGAGCGGGAGGACGCCGTAGCCCGGCGGCAGGGTCTCGGCCGCGACCTCGCGGACGAGGTCCATGCCCTGCTGCAGCGCGACGCCCTCGCCGAGCTCGGTGCTCATCGGGATGGCCCGCTGCTGGCCCTCGCGCTGCAGCGAGGGCGCCACCGCCTCCTCGCGGATGGTGGCGAAAGCCGACATCGGCACCATCCGGCCGTCGCCGGTGCGCACGAAGACGTTCTCGAGGTCCGTCGGGTCGTCGATCGGCCGGGCGGTGGACATCAGCTTCACCGGGATCGACCTGTCGCCGGCGCTCACCTCGGCGACCTGCCGGCCGTCGAGCACGGACTGGATGGCGACGCCGAGGCCGGCGATCGAGATGCCGAGGTCCTGCGCCCGGTCGCGGTCGATATCGACCGAGAGCTGCGGCTGCGTCGCCTGGAAGTCAAGCCGCGGCTGCTGGAACTCCGGCCGGGCTTCCATCGCCGCCACCAGCCGGTCGCCCTCCTCGGCGAGCACGTCGTAGTCGGGCCCGGTGATGGCGAAGCGCAGGCCGCCACCCCCGCCGCCGCGGATGCCGAGCGAGTTGGGGTTGATCGCGAAGGCGCGCACGCCCGGGATGCCGGAGACCTGCCGGTTGATCTCCGCGGCGATGGCGAACTGGTCGCGCGGCCGCTCGGCCCAGTCGGCGAGGGTCATCACCATGAAGCCGCTGTTGGCGCTGCCGCGGCCGGCGATGGCGAAGATGGCGGCGCCCTCGCCGCTCTCCCGGTAGGGCTCGAGGATGTCGGTGATCCGCTCCATCTGCCGGGTGGTGTAGTTGACCGAGACGCCCTGCGGCGCGGAGATCGAGAGGAGGATGACGCCGCGGTCCTCGCGCGGGGTCAGCTCCTGCTGCAGCGAGCCGTAGACGACCACGGCGGCCGCCGCGAAGGCGAGGCTGGCGGCGATCGGCACCAGCGGCGCGGCGAGGCAGGCCCTGAGCAGCCGCATATAGAGGCCGGCGAGCCCGGCCCCGACCGCCTCGAAGGCGCGGCCGAACAGGGAGCGGCGGTGCTCGGCGCCACGCTCGGGCAGCATGTAGGCGGCGAGCATCGGCGCGAAGGTGAGCGCCGTCACCGAGGAGATGAACACCGCGATGGCCAGCACGAAGCCGAATTCGCGGAAGAGGGCGCCGGCGGTGCCCGGCAGGAAGGAGATCGGCACGAACACGGCCGCCAGCGTCGCCGTGGTCGCCAGCACGGCGAAGAACACCTCCTCGGTGCCGAGCACGGCGGCCGCCCGCGGCTTGAGGCCGAGGTGGCGCCGGCGGACGATGTTCTCCAGCACGACGATGGCGTCGTCGACGACGATGCCGGTGGCGAGCACCAGCGCGAGCAAGGTCAGGATGTTGATCGAGAAGCCGACCACCCACATCGCCGCCAGCGTGCCGATCAGCGACACCGGGATGGTGAGCGCCGGGATCAGCGTCGCGCGGAGGTCGCCGAGGAAGAGGAAGATCACCAGCACCACCACCGAGATGCCGATGGCGAGCGCGATCTCCACCTCGCGCAGGGCGCCGTTGATGAAGTTGGCGTCGTCGGAGGTGACCTCGATCTGCACGCCGTCCGGCAGGTCGCGCTGGAGTTCGGCGACCGCCTTGCGCACGCCCTCGGAGATCTCGATCGTGTTCGATTGGGCCGCCCGCACGATGCCGAGGCCGACGCCGACCCGGCCGTTGACGCGCAGCTGCGACTGCCGCACGTCCGGTCCGAGGGTGACGGTGGCGATGTCGCGCACGCGCGTCGTCTCGTCGACCAGCAGCGAGCCGATCTCCTCCGGCGTGACCAGCCGCGCGTCGGCCCGCACCACCAGGCTCTGGTCGGCGTTGGCAAGCGACCCGGCGGGGGCGTCGAAGGTGACGGTGTCGAGGACCGAGCTGAGGTCGGCCACCGTGAGGCCGCGGGCGGCGAGGGCGGGCAGGTCCACGTCGACCCGGAAGATCGCCTCGCGGTCGCCAAACACCTGGACGTCGGCGACCCCGTCGACGGCGGCGAGGCGGTCCTCGATCCGCTCGGAGACCAGCGTGGTCAGCTGCTCGATGGAGAGGTCGTCGGCCGTCACCGAGACGCGCAGGATGGCCTCGCCGTCGGCGTCGGCCTTGACGATGCGCGGTTCCTCGGCGCCGTCGGGCAGGCTGTTGCGGATGCGCGAGACCGCGTCGCGCAGGTCGTTGGCGGCGACGTTGAGGTCGCTCGACTGGGAGAACTCGACGGTCACCCGGGCCGAGCCGTTGCGCGACTGGCTCGAGATGCTCTCCACCCCGGCGACGCGGGCCGCCGCGCTCTCGATCGGGCCGGTGATCTCGGTGTCGATCGTCTCCGGCGAGGCGCCGTCGTAGTCGACGGAGATGGTGACGACCGGCCGGTCCACCGCGGGAAGCTCGCGCACCTCGATGCCGGCGAGGGCGGCGAGGCCGGCGACGACGATCAGCGCGTTGACGACCAGCGCCAGCACGGGGCGGCGGACGAAGAGGGCGGTGAAGCCGGCGGCGCGGGTGGACATGGGCTCGTGGCCTCCCGGTCAGCCGCGCGGCGCCGGCGCGGCGCCGGCCGAGGCCGGCTCGTCCGCGAGGGCGACGGCGGCGCCCGGCCGGAGCCGCTGGACGCCCTCGACCACGATCACGTCGCCGACGGCGAGGTCGCCGTCGACCAGCACGGTCTGGGAATTGCGCTGCACGATGGCGACGGCCACGCGCTCGGCCTTGCCGTCGCGGACCCGCCAGACGAAGGAGCCGTCGCGGTCCCACTGCACCGCGAGGGCGGGCACGGCCATGTGGTCGTCGCCGGGGAAGCGGAGCTCGACAAGGAACGACATGCCGGGCCGGAGCAGGTCCTCCCCGTTGGCGATCTGGGCCTGGACGACGAGGGTGCGGCTGTCCGGCTCGATCCGGCTCGCCAGCGCGGTCACCTCGCCCTCGAAGACGGCTCCCGGCCGCGCCGGCGTGGTGGCCGCGACCGCCTGGCCGAGCGCCACCTTGGAGGCGACGGACTCCGGCACCCGGAACTCGACCCGGAGCCGGCTGCGGTCGTCCAGCGTGGCGATCTCGGTGGTGTCCGATACGAGGTCGCCGACCTCGACGCCGGTGAGGCCGACCGTGCCGGCGAAGGGCGCCAGCACCTGCCGGCGGTCGAGGTCGAGCCGGGCCTGGCGGATGCCGAGTTCCGCGGCGGCGAGTTCCGAGCGGGCGGCGTCGCGCTCGACCGAGGAGAGGGCGGAACTGCCGGCGAGGCGGTCGTAGCGCTCGACCTTGGCGCGGGCGTCGGCGAGGGTCAGCTCGGCCTGTTCCAGGGCGATGCGCTCGGCCTCGTCGTCGAGCCGGACCAGCACGGCGCCGGCCGCGACCCGCTCGCCGGGCGTGAACTCGACGCTCTCGACCATGCCGGCCGAGCGGGGATGGATGACGACGGCCCGGGCGGCCTCGCCGGTTCCGATGGCGGCGACCCGGTCGTTGGTGGTCTCGCGGGTGGCGGGCACGGCCACCACCGTGACCGGGCCGCTGAAGCCGCCCGGCCCACCGCCGCCGCCGCCGGCGCCGCCGCCGCCAGGCCCGCCGCGCTGCCCCGCCGCCGCCCGGCCCTCGCCCGGCGGTCCGCCGGCCCCGGCGGGTCCGGCCTCGCCGCTGTCGCCGCTGGCGGCGAGGAAAGCCGAGGCGGGGAGCAGATCGGCCGGCACGCCCAGGGCGAGCAGCCGGTCGCGGGCGGACGGGTCGACCGCACCCCAGCCGACCACGCCGGCGACGACGAGGACGAGAACCAGCAGGATCTGCTTCCAGACGGCCATGAAGCGGCAAGTCTCCCATGCACGGGATTACGTTCAGGCATACGCAGGAAAGCGCCGCCGGATCTTGCGCTCCGCCGCCTCCGTCCTTCGCGATCACCCATAATCTAGCAGAGGGGATTGGCGAAACGCCGAAAATGTCGCGACTTGTAACGGTTTGGGCGGATTCGGGCCGCTGGCGGGGTCACATCTGGGTGAACGGGTCGCGCGGCTGCCCGGATCTGGCCACCTTGTGCTGCGAAGGTTCGCATGCAACCGCGGCGAAGAGGGACGCATGACGGGACCGATGATGGTGCGCATGTCTCGCGCGGTGCTCGGCGCCGCCTCGATCCTCGTCGTGGCCGGGGCGACGACCGCCGCCGCCCAGGAGGTCTATCGCGACCGCTACGGCGTGTGGCGCTACGTGGAGCCGCCGGTCTGGCAGGAGCCGCAGCGGGGCTGGGGCGCGCCGCCGCCGGTCTGGCGCGAGCCGCCGCCGGACGCCTATGACGATCCCTACGCCGCCGAGGCCCCGGCGCTGCACCTTCGCGGCCGCGTTCCCTCCTACGACGCCCCGCCGCCCTCGGCCTACGCCGATCCCTGGCCCGGCGAGGTGCCGGAAGAATGGATCCCCGGCGGCGGCCGCGACCGGATGCGGCAGGACGGCTATCTCGACGTCCCGGGCGCCGCTCGGCCGCGGCTCTACGACGACTACGCCGCGCCGGACGGCCCCTACGATCCGGCGCAGCCCGGACTCTCCCTCGACGGCGGCGATCTCTATGCCCCGCCGCCCGGCGAGGCCGAGATGGGGCTTGCCATCTACGCCGCCGCCAAGCGCGCCGCGGTCGGCCTTGCCGATCCGGCGGCCCGCCTCCAGGCGATCCGCGAGGCGAACGCCTGGCTGGTGACGCTGTCGCGCGGGCCGGTGACGACCGAGGCGATCCGGGCGATCGACCAGCGGCTCGGGATCGGCACCATCGACAAGGACACGGTGAGCCTGCCCGGCGCCGGCACCTCGGTCGTGCGGCCCTCGGTGGAGCCGACCCAGGCGGACTACGAGGCGGCGCGGCAGGTCGCAACCTATGCCGAGGGCGGGATGATCGACGGCCTCACGCGGGCCGAGCGGACCGCGCTGGACAAGTTCTTCGGCTTCGACGACGGCCGCCTCGCCTCCCGCGGCGGCTGACTCCGGGAGGCCTCAGGCCTCGCTGCCGGGCGCGAGCCGCACCTTCAGGCCGTCGAGGTCCGGCCGCATCAGGATCTGGCAGGAGAGGCGGGAGTTCGCCTCGACGCCGGCGGCGAGGTCGAGTTGGGCCTCCTCTTCCGGCGAGGGAGGAACCAGCCGGCCCAGCCAGGCCTCGTCCACGTAGACGTGGCAGGTGCCGCAGGCGCAGGCGCCGCCGCACTCGGCCTTGATCGGCACGCCCCAGTCGCGGATCACCTCCATCACCCGCCAGCCCTCCAGGGCCTCCAGCCGGTGCTCCGTCCCGGCGTGGTCGACCACGAGCAGAGACAGCGTCTGCTCGTCGGCATCGACCACGTCGCCGCGGGTGGAGGGGGCCGCCGCGGCCCGTTCGATCAGGTCCACGTCCATCGTCATCGGTCTTTCGCGCGACGCAGCCAGGGCCGTGTCCCCACCGGCGGCTCGGATATCACCGAGGGCTGATAGTAATGCCTCGGAGCCGGATTGCGACCTTCGGTAAGATACCGACGCGTGACCGCGTGGCGGATCTCGAAGGCGGTGAAGCCGAGCCGCTTCATGAAGTCGATCTGGTCGATCAGCACGTGCCCGACCGCGCGCAGTTCGCCGGCAAAGCCGTGGCGGGCGAGCAGGGCGGCGTGGCTGAAGCCGCGGCCGTCGTTGAACTTCGGGAAGTTCACCGCGATCACCGCCAGCCGGCCGAGGTGCGGGACGAGGTCGGCCACCCGGTCGGCCGGCTCGACCACCACCCCGACCGGACGGTTGCCGAGTGCGCCGGCGGCCGCGTCCTCTATGAAGCGGCGGACGGAGAGGAGCACGCGCCCCTCGCCCGGCAGCGGCGCGTCGTCGGCGAGGCGCCGCCAGTCGTCGGCCTCGAAGCGGCCGGCGCGGAACACGTCCGCGTCGAGCGCCGGCAGCGCGGCGGCGGGGGTGACAGGCGTCTGGATGGTCATCGTGCTCAGATCCCGCTTCCGAAGGCTTCGCGGCCGACGAGGCCGAGGTGGATGCCGCATTCCGTCTTGGCCTTGCCGCGCCAGCGGCCGGCGCGCTCGTCCTCGCCCTCGGCGACCCGGTCGGTGCAGGGCATGCAGCCGATCGAGCGGAAGCCCTCGGCCACCAGCGGATGGGCGGGGAGGTCGTGCGCCGCGCGGTAGGCCTCCAATTCCCCCGAGGTCCAGCCGGCGAGGAGGTTCACCTTGATCTTCCCCGCGTCCGCCTCGAACAGCGGCAGCCGCGCCCGGGTGTCGGCCTGGTAGCGCTTGCGGCCGGTGATCCAGGCGGAGACGCCGTCAAGGGCGATCGACAGCGGCTCCACCTTGCGCACGGCGCAGCAGGCCTCGGTGTCGCGGAACCAGAGGGTGCCCTCCGGGTCCACCGCCTCCAGGCGCTGCGGGCGCGGCTTCACCGAGCGCACGTCGAGGAGCCCGAGGCGCTCGACGAGGTGGTCGCGGTGGCGCAGCGTCTCGCCGAATAGCTTGCCGGTGTCGATGAAGACGACCGGCAGCCTGCGGTCGACCCGCGCGGCCATGTGCAGCAGCACCGCGCTGTCGGCGCCGAAGGACGACACCAGCGCGATCTCGCCGGGAAAATGGACGCGCGCGGCGGCCCTGAGGACCTCCTCGGCGCCGGCGCCCTCGAACTCGGCGGAGAGAGCGCGCGCCTCGGCGGCGAGCCCGGCCTCCGGGTCGATGGCCAGTCGGACGGCCTCAAGCGCCATAGAGCGCCTCCTTGAAGGGTGCGTCCCCGACACGGCGATAGGCGGCAAGGAAGCTCTCGTCGGGTGAGGCGCGCAGGCCGAGATAGGTGTCCACCACGGTCTCGACGGCGTCGACGATGTCGTCGGCGGAGAAGCCGCGGCCGACGATCTCGCCGATCGAGGCGGTCTCGTCCGGGCTGCCGCCGAGGGTGATCTGGTAGACCTCCTCCCCCTTCTTGTCGACGCCGAGGATGCCGATGTGGCCGACGTGATGGTGGCCGCAGGCGTTGATGCAGCCGGAGATCTTGATCGACAGCGGGCCGATCTCCTCCTGGCGGGGGGCGAAGCGCTCGGAGAGGCGGCTCGCCACCGGGATCGAGCGGGCGTTGGCGAGCGCGCAGTAGTCGAGCCCGGGGCAGGCGATGATGTCGGTGACGAGGCCGACGTTGGCGGTGGCGAGGCCATGCCCGGCGAGCGCGGCGAACACAGCCGGCACGTCGTCGAGCGCAAGGTGCGGCAGCACCAGGTTCTGCTCGTGGCTGACGCGCATCTCGTCGAAGCCGTAGCGCTCGGCGAGGTCGGCGACGACGTCCATCTGGTCGGCGGAGGCGTCGCCGGGAATGCCGCCGATCGGCTTCAGCGAGATGGTGAGCGAGGCGTAGCCCGGCACCCGGTGCGGGTGGAGGTTCTGCCGCGCGAAGGCGTCGAGGGCCGGGTCCGCCGCCCGGGCTGCGGCGAGCGCGGCGCCGGCCGGGTCGCGGGCGGGGAAGTCCGGGCCGCGGAAATAGTCCTCGATGCGGCGGATCTCCGCCTCGGGCAGGGTGAGCACCCCGTCCCGCACGGCGGCGAACTCCGCCTCGATCTGGCTCCTCAGCTCGTCGAGGCCCGTCTCGTGGACGAGGATCTTGATGCGGGCCTTGTACTTGTTGTCGCGTCGCCCGTAGAGGTTGTAGACGCGCATGATCGCGTCGATGTAGGCGAGCAGGTCCTTCTCCGCCACGAAGGGGTTCACCTCGCGCGCCAGCATCGGCGTGCGCCCCTGGCCGCCGCCGACGAAGACGCCGAAGCCGATCTCGCCCCGGTCGTTGCGGCGCACCTCCAGGCCGATGTCGTGGGTCCGGATGGCGGCCCGGTCGTGGGCGGCGCCGGTCACCGCGATCTTGAACTTGCGCGGCAGGAATGAGAACTCCGGGTGGAGGCTCGACCACTGCCGCAGGATCTCCGCATAGGGGCGCGGGTCGGCGATCTCGTCCCGCGCGGCGCCGGCGAACTGGTCGGCGGTGACGTTGCGGATGCAGTTGCCGGAGGTCTGGATGGCGTGCATCTCCACCTCGGCCAACTCGGCGAGGATGGCGGGCACGTCCCTGAGGGCCGGCCAGTTGTACTGGATGTTCTGCCGGGTGGTGAAATGGCCGTAGCCCTTGTCGTAGACGCGGGCGATGCGGGCGAGGCGGCGCATCTGGCGGGCGTTCAGCGTGCCGTAGGGGATCGCCACCCGGAGCATGTAGGCGTGCAGCTGCAGGTAGAGCCCGTTCATCAGCCGGTGCGGCCGGAACTCCTCCTCGGTCATCTCGCCGGCGACCCGCCGCGCGACCTGGTCGGAGAACTGGGCGACGCGCTCCTGGACGAAGGTCGCGTCGAACTCGTCGTAGCGGTACATGGCGAACGGCCTTCCGGGCGGCAGTCGTTGCGGGTCAGGCGGCGACGGGCTTGAGGTCGTCCCGGTGGTCGGCCTTGACGGTCGGCCCGAAGGCGCGGATCCGCTCGCGCAGGCGCACCGGCACGATGCCGCCGTCCTCGACCGCGACGTCGATCACGGCGACGTCGACCACGAGGGCGGCCTCGACGTCGGCCTGGGCCGCGGCGTGCGCGGCCTCGGCGGCGGCCTTGTCGACGAGCAGCCCGGCGGCGTCGATGTCGCGCAGCCAGCGGCCGTCGGCGGTGCGGAAGACGACGTCGCCATCGACGAGGCGGTTCGCGGTCACGATCTGGGGCATCGGGTCAACTCCGGCGCGAATGGGCGAAGGGACGGCCAGCGTCCCCTCTCTCGTGCCACAACAGATAAGCCCAACCGCCGCCCACCGCGGCGGCGGAGGTTCCAAACTTCGGCGGGGCCGGGGAATATCGTGCTCAGGGGAGGGGTGATCGAAGGACGGCGCGGCACGCTCCCCTTCTCCCCTTGGGGAGAAGGACTACTCGCTGGCTACCGATGTCACGCGGCGCCAGAGGAATGCGCGGCGGCCGGGGGCATGCTCCCCTTCTCCCCTCCCGGGGAGAAGGTGCCGGCGGAT
>JAWLBM010000062.1:0-18472 GCA_041687675.1 Pleomorphomonas sp.
GGTGCTCACGGCACAGGGGGCAATGGGTTGCTCCCGGCAGGCTGGCCCGATCCGACCAGCCTAGAACGAAGCCGATCGGATCGCGATGAGAGGTACAGGAGGTCGAAGCATCCGCGCCCGGCTGAGCCGGCTGGCGCGACCTGGCCGCCGTGACCACACCGGCTGCCGCTGGCGCCGGCCGGCGCTCATGTACCGGCCCTGTGGCCGGCGTGCCGGTGCGTACGGTTCCCACCGCCGTGCGTACGGGTGCCCCGGTCAGGCGACCGCCCGGGCCTCCGCCGGGTACTCCGATATCGTGTACTCGCCGGTCTCGCAGACGCCGAACTCCTCGATCGCCCAGGCGATCTCGTGGGCGCCGACCTTGGTCAGCCCCTCGGCCTCGTCCAGGGTGAGCGAGCGGACCTCTCCGGTGGCGACGTCCTCGACGCGGAAGAGCTTCATGGCCCCGTTCTCCTGAATAGTTACAATCCAGGAAAACACGGCGAGACTCGGCCCACAATGATGCGGGAGACGTGGGCGGCGGCCGCCCACGCCTCCGGATTGCAGCCTCACGCCGGCACCGAGTAGGCCCGGGAAGTGGCCGCCGTCCGCCTAACACAATCAGCGCCGAGCGGAGCGGCCCTCGGATTGAAGGGCGAGCACCAACGCCTGCTGTTCTTGGCCGGAGCACCGCCGCACACGACCGGCGATCCAGCTCACGCATCGGAGCAGCGCCTGTATCGTCCAGGCGAACGGCCCGAGAACGAGTCTCAGCAGGGTAGCGACGATAAGGCAGAGGAGCGCATACGCGGCGAAGACGCCGAGCCATGCGGGAAGGCCGGCCTGCTCGGCCAGCCAGCCGCCGGCCGCCGCCACGAGATGCGGACGGGTGACCACGACGTACGGGATCGCGACGATGGCCGCGACCCCTGCGGCCCTGCCGACGGTCGCGAGCGAGCGAGCAGCGCTCCGCCCGGCTGCACTGAGGTGCGTGGCCTTCACCGTCCCGCGACCTGCCGCGGCGATCGGAGCCCTCGAGACCCGCAGCGCCTTCGCGGTGGCGCCGACACCGCCCGCGACGATAAGGCCGTCGAAGGCCGCCCAGCCCATCTCGCCCCACGTCGGGAGCCGTTCGCCGCGGGCGAGAACGCTCTCGAGGTCGGAGATGCCGCCGAGCAGGATATTCTTCGCCCCGAGGACGGTGCGGGTGAACGGCTTACGCACCGCGACGCCGCCGACGATCTCGAACTCGGACAGGAGTTCGTGCCCGCGGTCGCGCAGTTCATGTATGGCGACGAGTCCGTACTGCTCCGGCGTGAGGTCGACCAGGCTGAAGCTGAGCTCCCCCTCGTTCCAGAGCCGCGACAGGGTGTTGCCGACGGTCTCCTGGAGTCGAACCTGCGTGGAGCCGTTCCGGACGAAGTAGGCGATGACCGGGATGACGGGATGACCGAGGCGCTGGAAGATCTCGGCGAACGCCGGATCATGGCCGTAAACGCGAAACACGTCTGCGGCATCGTCGTCATAAAGGTCCGCCGCCCTGTACCAGTCCAGCCCGCCCGCGGCGCAGGCGCCGAGGAGCCACGACGGGGCCCGGTCGATCGCATCGCTGCCGAGCGGGCACACCGTCTGGCCACTGCGGATTTCTTCCGACAGCGCAGCGTGCAAGACCTCGTCTTCAAAACCGGCGCGCTCCTCCGATCCCCACCGGAGCGTCAGGCCGACCGCGACTACCAGCGCCAATGCAACGAAGTATCTCAATCCCAACACGGCCGTTTGCTCCGGGAGTGCCCTCACCGGCCCGAGATATCTGGCGGATATGGTGGAACTTTGCCGAGCTCAGCCGGGGGGCGCCTCGTTTGCGTCTAGGGTGGGCGAGCGGACCTCACCTGTCGCGGTGCATTAAACGCCGCACCGGTTCACGCCGGCACCGAGTAGGCCCGGTCGAGAGCGGCGACGGCGGCTTCCCCGCCTCGGACCGCCTGGGTGTAGTGCCCGAGGGTCACGACGGGGTTCGCGTGGCCGGCGATCTGCGCCACCAGGCCGACCTCGATCCCCTGCGCCTGCAGGGTGGAGATGAACGAGTGCCGCGCCGAGTGCGGCGTGACATACGGCAGGCCGAGGCGCTGGAACGCCGGCTCCCAGAACCGCTTGCGGAAGTTCTGATAGAGCAGCGGCCCGCCGCCGCCGAGGCGGGGCTTCGGCCAGGGCTGGAGGCGGCCGGGGCCCGGGAACACCCGGTGCAGTTCCTTGCCCTTCCGCGGGCAGCGGACGCGCCAGGCGAGCAGCATCTCGCGGAGGGTGGCGCTCATCGGGATCTCGCGGGTGCCGGCCTCGGTCTTGGTCATCTCGGTGAGCGTGCCGTCGCGCTCCTGGATGCGGCGGATCCGGACCACGTTGCGATCAAAGTCGACGTCCTCCCACAAGAGCCCGAGCTGCTCCGATGGCCGGGTGCCGGCGAGGAACGGGAAGGCGTAGTAGAGCCCGTGGTCGGGATCGGCCTTGGCGGCAGCGATCAGGTTGGCGATCACCTCGGGGGTGAGGATCGCCTTCTTCGCCTTGCCGCGCGAACGGGCGAGCCCGGTCGGCATCGCCGGCGCCCGCACACCAAAATCCTCCTCGGCCATCGCGAGGATGGTCTTCAGGTGCGACTTTGCCCGGTTTGCGGTGTAGGTGCCGCACTGCTCCACCACGGTCCGGTGCCAGATCCGGATCATCGCCGGGGTCAGCTCGGACAGCTTCACCTCGCCGAGAAGCTTGATGAAGCGGGCGCCCTTCGGCTTGACGCCCTTCTCGGTCCAGTCGTGCCGCTGCTGGCGCGTGCCCTCGAGGAGCGGCCCGACGATCGCGCCGCGGACCACGACCTGGTAGCCCTTCAGCGTCGATGCTTTCACCTTGCCTTCGCGGTCGGCGAGCCAGTGCGCTGCGGCCTCGGCCACCGTCGGGACGGTGCGCTCGTCGACGTAGGTGCCGGCGGCGAACTTCTGGATCAGCTCCGCCTTCAGCGCCTCGGCCTCGCGCTTGGTGTCCTTGGCGCGGCGGACGCGGCGGCCGGACTGCGGGTCGCGGTAGTTGACGTAGTACTGCGGGTATTCGCGAACGGAGCCGTCGGTTATCTTGCGGCGGCGGGTGGTCTTGGTGATGCTGATGGGAACGATCATGGGTCCAGACCCGAGACGTTGAACACGGGAAAACGGAAACATGCGCGAGGTAACCCGCACAATTAATCGCGAATGGCAGTCGAAAACGCCGCGACGGGTTCGAATTGTAACCAAGCAGGTGACCAGGACTGTCCGATTATCTTCGAGGCCGCGGGACGACGGGGCTCGAACACTGTCGGAATCCTCGGCCGCCCGGGTTGTAATCGCGGTGCGGAGGCGGCGAGGTGGCGATCCGGCGGCGAAGCGGAGAAGTCTGCTCCGACCCGTCGCGACGGCGGCGAGGTGGCGAGCCCAATCCGGCGGCAGGAGCACCCGACGACGCGAGGCGGTGAAGCCCACACCGAACCGAGGGCGGATCCGACGGGCAGGAGGCGGCGAGGCGAGCCCCCTCGGCACACCCGCCGCGACGAGGCCCGCCGGCGATGAGGCGGCGAAGCCCAATCCAACCCGCGGCGGAAACGATGGGCCCGGACGCGCCGTGCCGCAGCGAGCGGGGCGGCCAGGAGGCGCCGAGCCCAACCCGACCGGCAGGGGAAGCACGTCGGCGGAAAGACGCTCCGCTCCGCCTGCCCACGGGCCCCGCCGGGGCGCCCACCGGCCGCCGGGTGGCATGGGTGGCGGGGGTGGCATGTCCATGTACTGACCTGCCAGTGTGCACACCGCCGGCACACACCCCGACCTTTACCCCGCATCTCACTGCATTTCGGCCGCATCAACACCCGCCACCCCCGACCCTGCCACCTGGGAGGTTTTTTTTGGGGGGGCGAGCGTCGGCGTCGTGGCCGTGTAGCTGCTGCTGCACACACCGGCAGGTCACCCTTAGGACATGCCACCCATGCCACCATGCCACCCGCCCCCGGTCAGCTGAGGTTGATGTCGTCGACGTGGCCCGGCCGCTTCGGGCGGACGTATCCGCGGACCGTCTTGCCGGCGATCTTGAACTTCGCCGGGGCCCAGCCGAGCTTCCGCATGATCGCCGCGAGCCGCTTGGTGTGGGCCTGGGTCCGCCGCTCCTGCGGGATCATCAGCCGCTCGGCGAGTATGTCGTCGGTGTAGAGCCGCGCCTCGTCGACGTGCGCCTTGCCGTTCAGGTTCTCGAGCGCGTCGATCCAGGGGTCATCCTCGAGCCGCGCCGCCTGCTCCACCGCCGCCGCGTCCCACAGCTCCGTCGGGAGCTCGATCGACGCCCCCTCGGCTTCCAGGTGCGCCGCCTCGGCGAGCAACTGGTCGCGGTCGCGCCGGAGCGCCTCGAGGTCGATGGTGGTCGTCCGCACCGGCCAGAAGCGGCGGTTGCCGGTCTGATCGCGGAGGTACTTGTCGTCGTTGGTGGTGCCGATGAACACCGACTGGCGCGGGCGTGCGGCTGCGAAGTGGGCGTAGGCCATCCGGGCGCGGTCAACGGTGCGGGACGCAAACGCCTTGATTTTGTTTGCCTCGGCCTTGTTGAGCCCGTCGAGTTCGCCGAGCTCATAGAACCAGACGCCCTCAAGCATCTCCATCTGCGCCTTCGCCTCTAGGGTGACGATCTCCTGGTCGGAGTGGTTGCCGGGCCCGGCGAGGATCTGCACAGCGGTCGACTTGCCCGACCCCTGCGGGCCTTCAAGCACGACAATCTGGTCGAATTTGACGCCCGGCTGCCGCACCCGGCGGACCGCCGCGATGAGGATGATCCGGCCGATCGCCCGGTTGAGCGGCGTGTCGTCGGCCCCGAGGTAGCGGACCATCCAGTCATCGAGGCGCGGGACGCCGTCCCACGCGAGGGCGTTGAGCTCGTCGCGGACCGGATGGAACGGGTGCTCGAGGCAGAGGAGGTTCACCGCGTCGCGGACGTGCTCGGACTTCGGGTCGAAGCCGAACTCGTTGATGATGAGGCCGCGGATCACCATGCAGGCGTCGTCGCTGATCTCGCCCTGGTGCTCCTCGAGTAAGTGCCCGTCCATCGTCTTGCGGTGGCGGAAGGTGTTGTAGGCGAAACGCAGCCCGAGCCGCCGCGCCGCGACCACGGCGTTGCGCATGGTCGCCCGCGGTCGGCCGAACTTGTCGACGTCCGGGAACTGGTCGGCGACGACCGCCCGGGCCGCCGCCGCCTGCCGAAGGGCATAACGCGCCGGGTTCGGCTTCTCGCGCACCGAAGCGGAGATCTGAAGGGCGGGGTTGATGAGCACGCCGGCGATCACCGCGTCGTCGCATCCGGCGCGAACCAGCTCGCAGGCGGCGTGGAACACCGCCTCGCTACGCGACGGATAGCGACCGCCCTGGCTACCGCGGGGCCGCTCGGGATCGTCGCCGGTTTCGAGCAGAGCGCGGATCGCCGGCGGCACTCGGGCCGGCAACGCGTCCAGCGACACGGGTCGGACCTCGGTCGGGTTGACCGGCGCCGCCTTCTTCGGGCCCGCTTCCTCGATCGGGGCCTCGGCGAACTCGTCGAGGCTGTAGGCGCGGTCCCAGTCGACTTCCTCGATTTTCGCCAGCACCGGGACGCGACCCTTCGCTCGCTTCTTCGCGTTCGGCACGTTGATCGTTCCCGGGATCCGCATGATCCGGTCAATGTTGTGGCAGTTGTCGCCGCCGAGGGCCTTGGCGATGGCGGCGTTGCACCGCTCGACACGGTCGAGGTCGGTCGTCGGCTCGGCCAGGCGCCAGAACGCCTGGTAGCCGCCGCCGGTGAAGACGGTGACCGTAGGCCGCGGCTCGAAGGCCATCACCTTTTCGCGGGCGTCGAGGTCGTCGACGTCGACGTGCAGGAAGCGGGCGGCGGCGATGTGCTCCTTCTTCGCCTTCACATTCCGCCGGTCCGGGTGGAGGGCGTTGACGTGGAAGTAGAGGTTCGACTTGCCCTGGTGTGCCTCGATCGTCGCACGCATCTTTTCGACCGCGTCAGCCGCGAAGGTGCGCGCCTGCGGCGGGCGATCCGGTTTCATGGCGACGAGATCCCAGGGACCGCCGGGGACCATGCGGGTGAGGAAGTCGATCCCCTCGTCGGTGTTCGGTGTCGGTTCGGTCATGGTGCAGCCTCAAGGACGAGCCGGCCCAGCCCGGCGGTAGCCAGGAGATGAGAGCCAGCGAAGTTGGGGGAGAGGGCGCCGCCGAGGCGGCGCCTTTGCATTATGCCAGCCGCTGCAACTCGCGGCCGGTCAGTACGGGTACCGAAACACTATCATCCTTGAGGAAGTGCAGCTCCGACGTATCCACGCAGTAGTGAACTCGGAAGCTGATCATGTTTCGGCTAATCACAACAGATTTTCCGTTGAAAGCTTCACTTTCTACAACATCTCCATATATCGTGATCAGAGTTTCACCCTCGGCACGTTCAGCGCGAATTTTTAGTTCCAAACCACCAGTGTAAGCGGTAGCCTCGACGGAGAGCGCACCTGTGTTTCTAACTCCACGAGCGGCGAAGTCGTCTGCATAGTTCTTCACTACACCGAGGCAGAACTCGAATACCGCGAGACCGTTGCTCGCTTGTTTTAAATTGAGAGAATTCTGCATGTCGATCCTTTCAGGCAAGTTGATCTCGTGCCCAGCGAAGGCTGGGGTGCGTCCTGCCGTTGACCTTTGGAGGTTTGGGTTAGGCTTGCCCGGCGGACATCCGGTCGAGCAGGTCACGTAGCGTCACATAGCGGCGGCCGTTAAGGATGCCGTAGGTCGGCACCAGGCCGTTCCGGGCCGCCCGCTGGATCTTGTAGTAGGGAATGCCGAGCGCGTCGGCGGCTTCCTTAAAGGTCCGCAGGCGGTCGAGCGGGTCTAGGCTCGGGGGGGCGGGCTTGCTTTCAGTCACTTGCACCTCCGTCGTCTGGAGGCCCAACCATCTAGCGGATATTCTCGGCGCGCGGTGGGTAAAAACTGGCTTGATTTTCCTGGGGTGCGGATATGGAACGAGAGGACGACGGGGGTGCCCTGACGCCGGGGCGATCTGCCTCGGACAAGCTCCTTCTGGCGATCATCGATGCTAATCCAGTGGAGGGATCCGAGAGATTGTCGAACCTGCGACGCCGTAATCTGCGCCAGAGGCGGCTGCAGGACGCCAGAAAAGCGCTGTTCGGGGAGGGCAAGGAGGGCCGTCCGGTCGTTTCTGAGCGCCACGTTCTGCGGTGGATGGGCTCACAACGCTACGCCGAGCTGGCAAAGAAGAGTATGGTCGAGCTCGGGTTTGAGGAGAAATACGGCAACATTGACGAGGTCTCTCTTCGCGAGCTCGCTCACAGAGCCGCGCAAAAGTTTTACCCGGGTCAGTCAGGCGTGGAGGAGCGCCTTCGCAAGAAGTTTGCCGAGCAGCAGGACATTTGGATCAATGCCGCTATCTACTACGACGACCTTGATGATCTATCGGACCTCCATGTCCTAGTGAAGCTACAGCCGCTCCTTGAGCGGTTGGGAGTCCGCACGAATCTAGACGCCATCGAGGACTGGACTCCTGGAAACTGATTCGTCGATCTCCGCGCCATCTACGAGCGCCACGCCGCCTCATTCGATCGGCACCGCAGCCGCGCGTTGTTCGAACGCCGCTTGCTCGACCGCCTGATCGCGCGGACCCGGCCCGGCGACACCATCCTGGACGTCGGGTGCGGGAGCGGCTGGCCGTCGGCCGTGAAACGCGGTCCATGTAGGTGCGTTTCCTCCGAATGTTCGATGGTTTTGAACTGGACTTCATCGAGCTTCCGGAGGCGAGCTTCCGCGTCAGGCACGGCGGCAATGGCCCGCCGGTGCTTCTTCTGCACGGCCATCCGCGGACGCATGCGACTTGGAATCGGGTCGCGCCGCTGCTGGCGGATCACCACACGGTCGTCTGCCCGGATCTTCCCGGATTCGGTCAATCGTCCATTCCCGCTGACGCGCCTGACCATGGCCTTTCGTCCAAGCGGGTGAAAGCCCGCCATTGCGTTGCCCTGATGCGTCGCCTCGGCCACGAGCGCTTCGCCGTCGTGGGCCACGACCGCGGCAGCTACACCGCTTTCCGGATGGCAATGGACAACCCGTCGGTCATCACAAGGCTGGTCGTCCTGGACGGCGTGCCGATCGCCGAGGCCCTGGACAGGTGCGGCGAGGAGTTTGCGCGGCGGTGGTGGCACTGGTTCTTCTACGCGCAACCCGAGAAGCCGGAACGGGCCATCTTGGCTGACCCGCTCGGCTGGTACGGCGGCTCACCGGAGCAGATGGGCGCCGAGGCCTACGCCGACTTCGCCGCTGCTGTCCAGGAGCCGTCCGTTATCCACGGCATGCTCGAGGACTACCGGGCCGGACTCACCGTCGACCGCCACCATGATGCAGAGGACCGGCGCCTGGGCCGTCGCGTTGAGTGTCCTACGCTGGTGATGTGGTCACGTCGCGATGACCTCGAAGCGCTATATGGCGATGTGCTCGGGGTCTGGCGTCCATGGACCACCACCTTATCCGGAAGGGCCATCGACAGCGGACACCAAATGGCCGAAGACGCGCCGGACGCGTTGGCGGCAGAGCTTCTTCGGTTCCTCTCCGGAGCGCCGGCGGATCGACAGTAGATCCTGACGTTGGCGGGAGGGGATCGGCTGCCACTCGGTCCTGTTTGCCGTCCGGTGACGGCGTGACGGCGGTGACGGCGCGTCAGGACCCCCGCGGACCGGGGTCACAGGGGGAGGGGGAGGCCTCGCGCGCGGGCGCGCTCATATGGAGGCCGGGAGGCGGTGCGCAGGTATAGTTAAGAGTGATGGGTAATCGCTGTCCCCCTCCCCACCTTCCTCGCCGCCGCGTGAGGGCCGACTCCGGCGATCCCTTGGGAGGATCGTTTTGTGTCTGGACGTGACCATAGACTGGAGCCACCCGGCGACGTTCGGCGCTTCGAGTTAATAAACGGGGCGCTCGGCAGGCTGCGGTGGACGGTGGCAAGGAGCACCGCGCGATTCGCCAGGAGAAGACCCGCACGCTCACTGACGCCCTCGACCCGAGCTACGCGAGAAGCTCGCCCTGATCAGCCTGAGGAGAAATCCGCCGGGAGGGAAGTCGCCCACGCCAGCCCACGTACTTGGCTCGCTGCCTGATGTATGTCGAGCCGCCGTCGAGATCGTGCCGCCTTGCGAGCGGCACGATCCCGAAGGTCGTTAGGCAAGTTCTACTGCGCGTCCTTCGCGTACAGATATTCGTACCAGATCGGGATATGAACCGGCGATACAAAGTAGACATCATCACCAGCAATCCTGTCGGAATGCATGAGGACGCCCTTGTCATTGAAGATCGGCACCCAAGGTGCGTCCTTCATGACGTCAACGAATATATTGCGCCACATCTCGATCCGCTCTGATCCAAGGGAGGGGTCTACCATTGCATCGG
The DNA here is from genome assembly GCA_041687675.1 of Pleomorphomonas sp. Classification (GTDB taxonomy): domain Bacteria; phylum Pseudomonadota; class Alphaproteobacteria; order Rhizobiales; family Pleomorphomonadaceae; genus JAWLBM01. The sequence continues at coordinate 9,444 of JAWLBM010000062.1, forward strand.
CCGCCGACCCGCGCTCATCAAGGGCCTCGTTACAATACTTCGCCCAGTTCCAACCTCCCGGCACCGCACCTCCGCAGCTCAGTATCGGCCAATAGAAGCCGGACGGGTCAGGAAAGTCGGAGATCCATGCCATGCCGCCAGACCACAACATCGGAGCGTTGCCCTGCCCGCCGGTGTCGATGACGACAGACTGAGAAAGGGAATTGACGGCTGCCTCGATCCCCACAGCCGCCAAATCCTGCTGGATCGCCTGCGCTATACGCGGATTGGGGTCCACGTTCATCGCATACAACTCGGTTTGGAAGCCATCCGGGAAGCCCGCCTCAGCTAGGAGAGCCTTCGCCTGCTCCGGATCGTAGGGATATCCCTCATAGTCCTCGGCGTATCCGGGCATGAGCGGCGGGAGGGGTTGATCGGCGGGCGCCGCGCGATTGTTGATGATCCGGACGATCCGATCCTTGTTGATCGCCATGTTCACGGCTTGGCGAACCTTCAGGTTATCGAAAGGCGGTTTCGTTACATTGAGTGTAAGGTATCCAGTCTGCAGCTGATCGCTGAGCACGACCAGATCCTTGGTATCCTCGCTGGTTGTCGCATCCAGGTACTGCGCCGGCGGTATACCGTCACCGGCGATGTCAACTTCGCCGCTCTTCAGACGTAGGACCGCGATGTTCGGATCCTGTCCGATCTCAAAGACGATCCGGTCGAGATAGGGAACGCCCTGCTTGAAGTAGTCCTGGTTCCGCTCGAAAACGATTCGCTGCCCAGATGTCCACTCGGTCATCTTGAAAGCACCCGTTCCAACCGGGTTGTGACCGAAATCGTCCCCCCATTTCTCCACTTCCTCCTTCGGTACGATGGAGCCGAAGTGCATCGCAAGAACGTTGAGGAAGGGAGCGGTGGGTCGAGACATTCGAATGACCACAGTGCGGTCGTCGGGTGTCTCGACGCCGCTTAGACCAGGAGCAGTTCCAGCAGCGAACTCGTCAAAACCGGCGATTGGGCTGAAGTACCCCTGGCCAGGACTCTGCGTAGCGGGGTTCGCGAGGCGCTCCAGCGTGTACTTGACATCAGCGCTGGTCAGTTCGCGTCCGTTATGGAATGTGACCCCATCCCGGAGCTTAAAGGTGTAGCTCAGCCCGTCCGGTGCGACCTCGACGCTTTCCGCGAGGTCGGGCGTAAGCTTCGTGGTCCCTGGCTCGTAATCCATCAGGCCGTCGAAGAGCGCCTGCATCATCGACGGATTTTGCCAGTCGTAACCAATCGCTGGGTCGAGAGTGGTGATGTCGTCCTGGTAAGTCACCGTCATCGTGCCGCCCTGCTTGGGTTGTTCGGCCCATACAGAACTTGTGTAGATTAGGACTAGGGACGCCGAAACCGCGCTCAAAGCTGTCTGTTTCATTTCGCTTCCTCCCTTTATCCCCACCCTTAAGATTGGCGGCTGTGCCGACCCACCGAGCAGGAGCCACTCGCAGGGAGCCTCCTAACTCAAACGCTACCTAACGCGAGGCCCCTACGTAATTGCTGCGGCCGGGACCAACGCCGGCCGAACCGGTGGTTGTCTTCTGCAGATCGATGAAGGCCACCAGCGTCGTCCCGGCGTTGAGGATGTGCTGGCGGGTGAGTTCGGCCGCCGCGGCGGCGTCGCGCCGGGCGCAGGCGTCCATGATCGCTTGGTGATCGGTCCGGGCGCGCTCCATGCCCGAGGTGAGCTTCAGCTGGCTGCGCACGTAGCGCTCCACCCGGTCCATGGCGTTCCGCACCACCGAGAGGTGGTACGGCATCCCGGAGTGGCTGTAGAGCGACCAGTGGAAGTCGCGGTTGAGCTCGCCCCAGCGGGCCGCGTCGGTGCCGGCGGCGAAGGCGTCGCAGGCACGCTGCGCGCGCGAAAGGTCCGCGGCCGACATCCGCGGCACCGCCCGCTCCACCACCACCGGCTCCAGCACCGCCCGGAACTCGAAGATCTCCGAGATCTCGTCCGGCGACATCGAGGCGACCACCATGCCCTTGTAGCGAGCGGAGGCGGCGAGGCCGTGCGCCTCGAGCCGGCCGAGTGCTTCGCGCACAGGGATGCGGCTAACGTTGAACATGCGAGCGATGCTGTCCTGGCGAAGCACCTGCCCCTCGGCCAGGCGCCCGCTGACGATGGCGTCCCGCAGCGCGTCGTAGATCAACTCCGAGGAGGAGGCCGTCCGGCTCAAATCAACCGCTTCGAAGGCCAAATCTTCCGGCATCGGCATCCTGCGGCGCGTGCTACTCGCGACGTCCCAGCGGATTGTGGATACAGAATATTGGATATTGGATCCAACGGCGGGCCTTTGCAACCCTTGATTCTCATGCTTGTGGTGGTGCAGTCGCGCTGCCCAGGGACATGGTAGATGCGCTCGCCGCGCACCGAGACGTTGCCCTTGATCGCGCAGCCGGCGAGCGGAAACGCGAGCTCGGCCGCGGCCACTCCGACGATCCCGCCCGCGAAAATTGCGAACGAGCTGCCGAGCGTCCAACGGAGCCCGGCAGTTCCGCCGGTTGATTCCCGCGTAACCGGTTGCGGAACCCCGCGGCGAGGGCGCAGACTGGCGGTGCGTCACGGGGAGCCGAAAATGCCTGAAATTCGAGAGAAACTCGTCGGGCTGTGCGACGCCTTCAATGCGCACGACCTCGATCGGATCATGGGTTTCTTCGCCGACCAATGCATCCTTGAGATGCCCCGGGGACCGCACCCATGGGGCGCGCGGTTCGAGGGAAAGCAGGCCGTGCGCGGGGGTCTTGCGAAAAGGTTCGAAGGACTGCCCGACGTTCACTACGGCCACGAGGAGCACTTCGTGGACGAGGCGCGACAGACCGGCGTGTCGAAATGGACCCTCACCGGCACCACGAGTGAAGGGCAGCGTCTGGAAGTCAGGGGGTGCGACTTCTACACTTTCCAGGAAGGCCTGGTCACCCGAAAGGACTCTTACTGGAAGTTCGTCGAGACCAATTGAGTGACCCGTTGCCGTCGAGGCCTCCTTCCCCCGGCCAGGTAATAGATGCGCTCGCCGCGCACCGAGACGTCGCCCTTGACCGTGCAGCCGGTGAGGGGAAGGGCGAGCTGCGTTCAAGGAATCAACGACCGACCTGGCTCAACACGTCTGCCCTGAGGAAACGCTCAATGACCAGCATGAAGAGCACCGAGGGAACGAGGAGTATCAGCGCGGTGATCGAGGCGATCTGGTAGTTGCCGCCCATACTCGCACTGTAGAGCAGAAGCGGCAGTGTCGAGACCTGCGGCACGCCGACAAAAAAGGTGCCGGTGAACTCGTCTAGCGATTCCAGGAAGACGAAGATTGCGCTCGCTAGGATGCCGGGCGCTGCAAGCGGCAGCGTCACCGTGACGAAGGTGCGCAGCCGGGACGCGCCGAGGTTGCGCGCTGCGAGTTCCAGGTCGCGGTCCACCGAGGCGAAGGCCGCCGTTGCGATCCACACCGTGTAGACCAGACCGTGGGCCGTATGCACAGCGACAACTCCGGGAATGGTGCCGGTCAACCCGAAGGAGTAGAAGATCTTGGCGACGTTGATGTAGATCGCCACCGACGGGAACGCCTGAGGCATCAGGAACAGCACCATGATCAGCGTCCGACCCGGCAGCCGGAGCCGGGCCAGCGCGTACCCCGCCGGAATCGAGAGGGCGAGTGCCAGGACGACCACGAGGAGCGCAATCACGATCGACGTGGTCAGCGAAGCCATGGCATCGCCGGTCGGCCGAAACACGGCTTCCCAGTACTTGAATCCCCAGGTGACCGGCAGCTTGTATGGGGCGTACCATCGCTCGGCGAAGGACCACAGTACGAGGTTCAGGATGGGGCCCAGCAGGAGGAACGCGAACAAGCCGATTGCCGCGGCCTGCAACACGACGCTCCCGCTATGCGAGAGCCGCGATAGAACCGTTCCTTTCGCCCTAGGGCGACGGACCAGCGTCGCCGGGGCCGTCACTGCGGGACCTCGCGCCGGACCGAATGGCTGAGGTAGAACACCGCCGCGACGGCCGTGAGCAGGTAGGAGACGACGCCGAGCGCGTTGGCGGTGCCGTAGTCGCCATAGGCGTTGATACGGAATGCCATGTCGACTGTGAGCATGGTCGGTTGGGAGCCCGCCACCATCATGGGGACAGACAGCACAGACAGCATGGTGACGAAGGAGAGGGTGAGGGCGACCAGGAGGTTGGGCATCACCTGCGGCAGGATCACCTCGAACAGTGCGCGGGTGCGTGAGGCCCCTAAATTGCGGGCGGCCTCGATCGTGGACCGGTCGAGCGACGCCATGGCGCCGGCGAGCAAGAGAGTGACGAACGGCGTCTGCTTCCAGACGAAGGTGATGATAATTCCTCGCCAGTCGAGAAAACTGGTGGTCCAGGACGGATCGACTCCCAGCATCACCGCGGTATTGTTCATCAGCCCGTTTTTGGCCAGGAAGGTCCGCATGCACTGTGCCGCCACAATGAACGGGATGAACAGCGGCAGCCGATAGAGCCAGGCGAGGACCGACACGATCACCGGGTTCCCGCCGAGCGTCAGGATTGCCGAGATCGTGATCGCCACGGCGGCCGTCAGCGCGGTGGCCGTCACCACGATGAAAACGGTGTAGACGATGTCGCCAGAGTAGAGGTCGAACGCCTTGTCGAAGTTCTCCAAAGAGAACCCGCCCGCTTCCCCTGTGAAGGCAGAAGCTACCGAAAAACCGAGCGGATACAGGAACAGGCCCGCCACCATCGCGAGGGCGGGGGTGACGAGCAGAAGGCCGGGAAGGGCGGTGCGTTCAAGCTTCATCGGTCGGGTGACCCGGCGGCGCGAGGCCGCCGGGTCCCTCTCGTTCAGTTTGCGACCTTCTCCTCGTAAGATTCGAGAATGTCATTGAAGTAGCCGGCGAGCGGGAACGGCTTGCCCAACTCGGCGAGATCTTCGGGGGTGATGTCGGTGAACAGCTTTTGCCAGCTCTCCGGATCGAGCTTTTCCTGCACGTGCGCCGCATCGATGCCCGGGTACCAGTTAAACCGCTTGACGATACCCTCTGCCTGCACCTCGGGGCTCGTCGCCATGGCGATGAACTCCTCTGCGAGATTCGCATTGGCCGCCTTGGCAGGGATTGCGTAGTACATCGGCTGGCCTGGCATGCCGGGCGCAATCAGCTTCAGCTTGACGTTCGGCGGCAGCTTGCCGTCGGCCTGCCAGCTGTAGAACATGTCGACCCAGACCGGGCCCATGGCGATCTCGCCGCGATTCAGCATGTCCAGCGTGCCGGCGTTCCCGGGCGTCATAACGACATTCTCGTTGAACTGCTTCAACTCGGCCAAGGCCTCGTCCCAATCTTTCTCCATGGCCGGATCGTACTCGCCGGACGTCAGGGTCTTAGCGTCTCCGCCGAAGGCGTAGATCCATCCGGTGACGAAGGCGACGCCCGACATGCCGCCCTTGATGCCATTGTAGCCGAACTGCTGCGGGTGTTCGTTCACCCAGTCGACCAGCTCCTGGTAGCTCGACGGCGGATCTTCGACCATGTCGGCGTTGTAGGCGATCGCGGTCTGCGAATGGAACATCGGCATCACGAAGCCGCTGACCTTGGTGCCCAGCGCGTTCTCGGCCGTGTCGCGGGTGACGAGGTCACCCGTCTCGATCTTGTCGCGGTAGGACGCAAGCAGCCCCTCCTCGACCATCTGGCCTGCCATCTTCTGGTGCGCCACGATCACGTCGAAATCCCAAGCCTCGGCGCCCGCCTCCTTCTGGGCGGAGAGCTTCTCGTAGATCTTCTGCGACCCGGCGTCGCCGGGGCCGGTGCCAACTGCGACCACATCCACGTCCGGATGCATCTCCTCGAACTTCGGAGCGAGGTAGTCGCGGATATAGTCGACCATGTTCTGGTCGCCCGCGGTCGCCACGTTGAGGGTCACCGTATCCGCGGCGGCAGGCCCGGCGAGGCCGAGAAGTGCGACTGCGGTCACCGTCGACCGGAGCCGAGCGGCTGCGTGAGTGCTCAGGCGGTGTCTCATTGTTCTTCCTCCCTAGAATGCGGCGTCATGCTGCCGCCGCAGCGACCTCGTCCGGTGACCGCTCGAAAAGGTGAAGCGCATCGGCCGGAATGGTGATGTTCACCCGCTCTCCAGGCGCGATCCGGGTGGCATCGTCGACAAGAAAGGTCCCAGCCGGCGTCGAAACTGCATATCGGTATCGACCGCCTGGATAGCTCTGCTGCTCGACCATGCCGGGCAGGTGCAGACCGCCCTCTGCGGTGGGGCCAAAGGAGACGTCCGAGCCGCGGAACTGAAGCACGCATCCGCCCTCCGGGGCCAAACGGCCCGGAAGCACGACTGTCGCGCCCCCCTCGACCTCGATGATCACGTCGTCCCCGGAGCGACGGGCAGTGCCCCGAACAATGTTGTCGGCCCCCAGGAAGGAGGCGACCATTCGGGAGTTCGGACGCCGGTAGACCTCTTCTGGCGCGCCGTCCTGCGCGATGCGGCCGCGGTCCAGGATGACGATGCGATCTGCCATCACCATCGCCTCCTCCTGGTCGTGCGTCACGTGGATCGCCGTGAAGCCGATGCGGTTATGCAGAGCGCGGATTTCGTGCCGCATCGACAGGCGGATCTTCGCGTCGAGGTTCGACAAAGGTTCGTCGAGGAGGAGGACCGGCGGATCCACCGCGAGGGCCCTGCCGAGCGCCACGCGCTGGCGCTGGCCACCCGAGAGGGCGGTCACTTTGCGATCGCCGTATCCGCGCAGGTCGAGGAGGACCAGCATCTCCTCCACTCGCCGCGCGATGTCCGCTCGCGACCAGCCGCGCAGCCGAAGGCCATAGCCAATGTTCTGAGCAACCGACATGTGTGGCCAGAGGGCGTAGGACTGGAACACCATGGCCATTCCCCGGCGATCGGGGCCGGTGTCCGTGATGTCGCGCCCGTCGACGAGGATGTGCCCGCCGGTCGGCTGGACGAAGCCACTGATGGCGCGCAAGAGCGTGGTCTTGCCGCAGCCCGACGAGCCGAGCAGGGCTACGAAGATACCCGGGTCGATCTCGAGGTCGATCCCCTCGAGCACGCGAATCCGTCCGTAGCCAGCGGTCAGCTTCTGCACCGCCACTGACGCGCCGCGACCGCCCATGCCGGCCTCCCCTGCTTCGCCCCGGCACATTAAACACCCGGATGCACACGTGTTCAACCTGAATGCCGCCGCATATGTTCACGTGTGCAAGACTGCGCTGACACTCCGACGGGACTGTGCTAACTGGAGATCCTCCACAGGAAGTCCCGGATGAAAGCTTACGAACGGCAGCGCAGGGGACGGGTCACGGCCGCCGACGTCGCTCGCGTCGCCGGGGTGTCTCGCATCGCCGTTTCCCGAGCCTTCACCGAGGGCGCGAGCGTGGCGCCGGAGACGCGCCGCCGGATCCGCGAAGCCGCCGAGGAACTCGGCTATCGTCCGAACGCCCTCGCTCGGCAGCTGAACCGGCGTTCACCTGAACTGGTCGCCTTCGCCGCAGGCTTCATTGACAACTTTTACTATTCTACTTTTATCGACAGGCTGCTGGGGGAGCTCCAGGCGCGAGGCCGCCGCCCCCTCTACATCCACGTCGGCGAAGGTCGCGACGCCGCGCAGGCGATCGCACAAGCGTCCGAATATCCGGTCGCGCTGACGGTTGTGGCCGCCGGCAGCCTCGGGGCCGAAGCCTTGCTTCAGTGCCGCAGTTCCGGTCCCATCGTGCTCTCCGGACCGGGTTCCGACATGCCCGACGTCGACGCGGTCTACACCGACGGCGGCAGGGGCATCGAACTCGCCGTCGACCACCTGGTGGGTCGGGGCCGGCGGCGGCTGGCCTGTATCTCAGGACCTAGAGAGCTCGCCAGCGGCCGAGACCGAGCCGAAGCGTGCGTAAGGGTCCTTGGCCGCCACGGCCTCGCACCGACCTCGGTCAGGCACACAGCGTTCACCGTTCCCGGAGGCTCGGCGGCTGCCCGAGACCTGCTGTTCGCACGCGAGAGACCTGATGCGGTGGTCTGCGCGAACGATGCGATCGCGATCGGCGTCCTCAACGTTTTGAAGGCGGAAGCCGGTCTGCGGGTGCCGGAGGACATAGCGATAACCGGCTTTGACGACACAGCCCCGGCGTCATGGCCGATGATCGACCTCACCAGCGTCGGGAGCCCGATCGCCCTCAGGGTGGGGTTCGTCTGCGACCTCGTTGACCGGCGACTCAACGAGCCGACAGCCACGCCACTGCAGGTCCGCATTAAACCGCATCTCGTGGTGCGAGGGAGTTCGTGACCGTGTCCGTTCCAGCCGTCCAGGGGCTCATCTCGATCTGGTTGCTCGCCAGCGAAGGCGATGAGGCGGTTTTCGAGGCCGCCATCCGTGAACTTGCGGAACGGCTTGGCGGCCCCCGATTCCACCCCCACCTGACGCTCGCAGGAGATCTCGACACTTATGTCGAAGAAGCAATTCATGCGCTACCTGCCCTCGCGGCCCGGCATCTCCGATTCGAGCTCGATTTTCAGTACATAGGAGTCGGGACGGACTACTTTCGTTCCTTCTATGCGGCGTTCGTCCGCAGCGCTTCCTTGGAGGCACTGCGCGTCGACTGTTGGCGGGCCGCCGGCAAGGAACCGCCGCCCGACTTCCTGCCTCACGTTTCGCTGGCCTACGGAGCGACGGAGGGCGAGGCGAGAACCGACGCTCAGGTCGATTACTCGAAACGGCTCTTCCGCCGCGCAGTCGCCTTCGATCGCATTGCTGTCGTCGCATCTTCGGCGCGCCAGCCGATTGGTAGCTGGCGCATCCTTGCCGAAGCCGAACTCGCGGGGGCATAGCGCACGCGTGGTCGGTCTGGCTTGTATCGTTTCAGTTAATTGCCATTAGCGTGGTGTCGAGTTCGGACGCACCGACGTGCCGGACGTGGTCATGATGCGTACCCCTCCGGTGAGGGCCGCCTTGCCGGCTGGGCGGGAACATCGGAAGTCCTAGGGATAATCCTAGGAGTAGCCCTATGACGATGCCGCGGGTGGA
>JAWLBM010000063.1:0-8223 GCA_041687675.1 Pleomorphomonas sp.
CCGCGTGGGCGGCCGCACCGTGGGCGCCGGCGTCGACGCGTCGAACATCGAGTGACCCCGCCTCCGGGCGGATCCGTCCCGGCGGTGCGCCGCCGGGACCCCCGGACCGGCGGCGCGGGGCGTCAAGGCGCTTGATCCGCAACGAGGTTCGGCTATAAGCAGGCCGAAGTCCGGGAGACGGACCTTGGAGGGGTATAGCTCAGCTGGTAGAGCGGCGGTCTCCAAAACCGCAGGTCGCAGGTTCGAGCCCTGCTGCCCCTGCCATTCCCGCCTCTTGCGTGAATGGATCGAACGCTATAGATAACGGTTCCCTGATCGCGGCGCGCGGGATCGGTTTCCCGCGCGCCCGACTGTCATGAGCGGACGGATGGCCCAGACCAACCCCTTTCAGTTCCTCCAGCAGGTGCGCAACGAGGCCTCCAAGGTCACCTGGCCGTCGCGCCGGGAGACCATGACGACGACCGTGATGGTCTTCATCATGGCCGTGCTCGCTGCGATCTTCTTCCTGGTGGTGGACCAGATCATCGCCTTCGGCGTCGGGCTGCTGCTCGGCGTGGGCGGCTGACGCGCGAGAGGGCAGCACCGACATGGCCATGCGCTGGTACATCGTTCACGCCTATTCGAACTTCGAGAAGAAGGTGGCGGACTCCATCCGCGAGCAGGCCCACCAGCGTGGCCTCGACCATCTGTTCGAGCAGATCCTGGTCCCGACCGAGAGCATCGTCGAGGTTCGCCGCGGCCGGAAGGTGAACGCCGAGCGGAAGTTCTTTCCGGGCTACGTCCTCGTCCGCATGGAGATGACGGACGAGGCCTACCACCTGATCAAGAACACGCCGAAGGTCACCGGTTTCCTGGGGTCGGACAACAAGCCGATCCCGATCCCGGACCGCGAGGCGGAGCGGATCATGCATCAGGTCGAGGAGGGCGTCGAGCGCCCGAAGCCCTCGATCAGCTTCGAGATCGGCGAGCAGGTGCGCGTGGCCGACGGGCCGTTCGCCTCCTTCAACGGCCTCGTCGAGGAAGTGGACGAGGAGCGCTCGCGGCTCAAGGTCGCGGTGTCGATCTTCGGACGCGCCACGCCGGTCGAACTGGAATACGCTCAGGTCGAGAAGGTCTGACGAAGGGATCGCCCGGGCCGCGGCGCCGCCGCGGTCGCTGGGCGTCGTCGCGCTGGGCTCCGCCTGGCGCGCACCGGCCCCCCGGAAGGGGTGGCCAGCAACCCGTGGGAGACGGGTCCGGCGTTCGCCACGCCGGGTCCCCCGTCTTGACCACGATCTCCGAGCCGGGGCCCGCGGGCGCCCGGCAACACCGGGAGTAGATGGACGATGGCGAAGAAGATCACCGGCTACCTGAAGCTTCAGGTTCCGGCCGGGTCGGCGGCCCCTGCGCCGCCGATCGGCCCCGCGCTTGGCCAGCGCGGACTGAACATCATGGAGTTCTGCAAGGCGTTCAACGCGCAGACGCAGGGCATGGAGAAGGGGATGCCGATCCCCGTCCTGTTCACGATCTACGCGGACCGCTCGTTCACCTTCAAGCTCCGCACGCCGCCGACCGCCTACTTCCTGAAGAAGGCGGCGAACCTACCGAAGGGCTCGTCCACGCCGGGCAAGGCCTCGAGCGGCTCCGTGACGCGCGACCAGATCCGCGAGATCGCCGAGAAGAAGATGGCGGACCTCAACGCGGACACCGTCGAAGCAGCGATGCGCATGGTCGAGGGCTCCGCCCGCTCCATGGGCCTCCAGGTCGCGGAGTGATCGAGATGGCGAATAACGGAAAGCGCGTCACCGCCGCCCGCGAGGGCATCGACCGCAAGAAGCTGTACCCGGCGACCGACGCCGTCAACCTCGTCAAGCAGCGGGCGACCGCCAAGTTCGACGAGACCGTCGAGGTCGCGATCAACCTCGGCGTGGACCCTCGCCACGCGGACCAGATGGTCCGCGGCGTCTGCCAGCTGCCGAACGGCACCGGCCGCAACGTGCGCGTGGCGGTGTTCGCCCGCGGCGCCAAGGCCGACGAGGCCAAGGCCGCCGGCGCGGACATCGTCGGCGCCGAGGACCTGGTCGAGATCGTCCAGGGCGGCACCATCGACTTCGACCGCTGCATCGCGACGCCGGACATGATGCCGCTGGTCGGCCGCCTCGGCAAGGTGCTCGGCCCGCGCGGCCTGATGCCGAACCCGAAGGTCGGCACCGTGTCGGTCGACGTCGCCGGCGCGGTCAGGGCCGCCAAGGGCGGCGCGGTGGAGTTCCGCGTCGAGAAGGCGGGCATCATCCACGCCGGCGTCGGCAAGGTCTCCTTCGCCGACGAGGCGTTGCTGGAGAACATCCGCGCCTTCGTCGACGCGGTGCAGAAGGCCAAGCCTGCCGGCGCCAAGGGCACCTACCTTCAGCGGGTGTCGATCTCCTCGACCATGGGTCCGGGAGTGAAGGTCGACCTCGCCAGCCTCTCCGCCCAGGCCTGACGGCCGGCGGAGAGAGACGAGCTTCCCGCCGGTCCGCTGGCGGGTGAGACGGCCGAAGGGGTTCGCCCCCTCGGCCGGAACCTGTCCGAGATTGCAGGTGACCGTTCCCTCCGGGGGCCGGGCCTAAGCCGATCGAAGGACCGTCCAGGACCGCTTTTACGGGCGGCGGCCGGTCCGGGCCTGCATGAGACGGGAGTAGGACCAGAGGGTTTTCGACGGGTCCGGAGCCGAGCTCCGGTCCCCTGGAGATCGGTTCGAACTCTTCCCGACCAGCCGCGCCGGAGTACCGGGACGGGTTGGCGGACAGGTCGCGAAAGCGTCGTCGGGCCGTCCGGCTCCTCCCGCGAGGGAGGGGCGCCGGGTCCGGCGCCATCCGCAACCTGGCGGTGGGGCGCGCCCTGCCGTCGAATGGAGACAGGCCGTGGATAGAGCGGAAAAGCGGGAACTGGTCGAGACGCTCAACACCGCGTTCAAGGACACCGGTGTGATCGTCGTCGCCCACTACCAGGGCCTTACCGTCGCCGACATGCAGGTGCTGCGCGCCCGCATGCGGGAAGCCGGCGGCAAGGTCAAGGTCGCGAAGAACCGCCTCGCCAAGCTTGCGCTTCATGGCACGGAAGCCGAACACATCACGGACCTCTTCACCGGTCCGACCGTCGTCGCCTATTCGAGCGATCCGGTCGTGGCGGCGAAGGTCACGGTCGACTTCGCCAAGGGGAACGACAAGCTCGTGATCCTGGGCGGGGCGATGGGCAGCACCAACCTGAACGCCGACGGCGTGAAGGCCCTGGCGTCGCTGCCCTCGCTCGACGAACTGCGCGCGAGGCTGGTGGGCCTGATCAACACCCCCGCCACGCGCATCGCGCAGGTCGTCAATGCGCCCGCCGGGCAGCTCGCCCGCGTGTTCGGAGCCTATGCCAGGAAGGACGAAGCGGCGTGAGGCCGTTCGACCTGAACACCATCTCTGGTTCGAACCATCTCAAGGAACTGAAAAATGGCTGATCTCAGCAAGCTCGTGGAAGAGCTGTCCAACCTCACCGTCCTCGAGGCCGCCGAGCTGTCGAAGATGCTCGAGGAGAAGTGGGGCGTCTCCGCCGCCGCTCCGGTCGCGATGGCGGCCGCCGCGGGTGGAGCCGGCGGTGCGGCTCCGGCCGCCGCCGAGGAGGAGAAGACCGAGTTCGACGTCATCCTCACCGAGGCCGGCGACAAGAAGATCAACGTCATCAAGGAGGTCCGCGCGATCACCGGCCTTGGCCTGAAGGAGGCCAAGGACCTGGTCGAGGGCGCTCCGAAGACGGTCAAGGAAGCGGCGTCCAAGGACGAGGCTGCCAAGATCCGCAAGCAGCTCGAGGACGCCGGCGCGAAGGTCGAGGTCAAGTAATTTCGTCCCTTCGCGGGTCGGGTCGGGCGGCGCCTTCGGGCGCCGCCCCTCACGCGTTTTCGGGGGCCGTCTCAATTCGGCCCCTTTCGGGTGCCTTCCCATTGGGGGCCACCCGACATGAGGAGGATCGGAACTGTCCCGAGCCCTTTCGCGCGACGCGCGAGAAGGGCTCCGGACAGCCGATCCGGTGGATACGAGGAGCGATTATGGCGCAGACGTTCAACGGCCGCAGGCGGATCCGCAAGTTCTTCGGAGACATTCGCGAAGTCGCGGAGATGCCGAACCTGATCGAGGTCCAGAAGGCGTCCTACGACCAGTTTCTGCTGATCGACCAGCCGGATGGCGAGCGCCCCGAGGAGGGCCTGCAGTCCGTCTTCAAGTCGGTCTTCCCAATCTCCGACTTCGGTGGCACCGCGATCCTCGAGTTCGTCCGCTACGAGTTCGAACATCCCAAGTACGACGTCGACGAGTGCCGCCAGCGCGGCATGACCTTCGCCGCGCCGCTGAAGGTGACTCTGCGCCTCATCGTGTTCGACGTCGACGAGGACACCGGCGCCAAGTCCGTCAAGGACATCAAGGAGCAGGACGTGTTCATGGGCGACATGCCGCTCATGACCGACAACGGCACCTTCATCGTCAACGGCACCGAGCGCGTCATCGTCTCGCAGATGCACCGCTCGCCGGGCGTGTTCTTCGACCACGACAAGGGCAAGACCCACTCCTCGGGCAAGCTGCTGTTCGCCGCCCGCATCATCCCCTACCGCGGGTCCTGGCTCGACATCGAGTTCGACGCCAAGGACATCGTGTTCGCGCGCATCGACCGCCGCCGCAAGATCCCGGTGACGAGCCTGCTGTTCGCGCTCGGCCTCGACGGCGAGCAGATCCTCGACACCTTCTACAACCGGATCGTCTACACCCGGACGGCCGACGGCTGGCGCATGCCCTACGACGCCCAGCGCATGAAGGGCATGAAGGTGGTCGGCGACCTCGTCGACGCCGACACCGGCGAGGTGGTGATCGAGTCCGGCCGCAAGCTGACCGTCCGCGCCGCCCGCCAGCTCGCCGAGCGCGGGCTCAAGGCCATCAAGGTCGTCGACGAGGACCTCGAGGGCATGTACCTCGCCGAGGACATGGTCAACGTCCAGACCGGCGAGATCTACGCCGAGGCGGGCGACGAGATCACCGCGAAGATGCTGCAGATGCTGAAGGACGTCGGCTACGACGAGCTGCCGATCCTCGACATCGACCATGTCAACACCGGCGGCTACATCCGCAACACCCTCGCGGTCGACAAGAACGAGACGCGCGAGGAGGCCCTCTTCGACATCTACCGGGTGATGCGCCCGGGCGAGCCGCCGACCGTCGACACCGCCGAGGCGATGTTCAACTCGCTGTTCTTCGACGCCGAGCGCTACGACCTCTCCGCGGTCGGCCGCGTCAAGATGAACATGCGGCTCGACCTCGAGTGCCCGGACACCGTGCGCGTGCTGCGCAAGGACGACATCCTCGCGGTCATCCGCACGCTGGTGGAACTGCGCGACGGCAAGGGCGAGATCGACGATATCGACAACCTCGGCAACCGCCGCGTCCGCTCGGTCGGCGAGCTGATGGAGAACCAGTACCGCGTCGGCCTCTTGCGCATGGAGCGCGCCATCAAGGAGCGGATGTCGTCGGTCGACATCGACACGGTGATGCCGCAGGACCTGATCAACGCCAAGCCCGCGGCCGCCGCGGTGCGCGAGTTCTTCGGCTCCTCGCAGCTGTCGCAGTTCATGGACCAGACCAACCCGCTGTCGGAGATCACCCACAAGCGGCGCCTGTCGGCTCTCGGCCCGGGCGGCCTGACCCGCGAGCGCGCCGGCTTCGAAGTGCGCGACGTGCACCCGACGCACTACGGCCGCATCTGCCCGATCGAGACGCCGGAAGGCCCGAACATCGGCCTGATCAACTCGCTGGCGACCTTCGCCCGGGTGAACAAGTACGGCTTCATCGAGAGCCCGTACCGCAAGGTGGTCGACGGCCGGGTCACCGAGGAGGTGGTCTACCTCTCGGCGATGGAGGAATCGAAGTACACCGTCGCGCAGGCGAACGCCGAGCTGGACGAGAGCTTCGCCTTCGTCAGCGAACTGGTGATCTGCCGCCACGCCGGCGAGAACACCATGGTGCCGCGCGACCGCGTGGACTTCATGGACGTGTCGCCGAAGCAGCTGGTGTCGGTCGCCGCGGCGCTGATCCCGTTCCTGGAGAACGACGACGCCAACCGCGCGCTGATGGGCTCGAACATGCAGCGCCAGGCGGTGCCGCTGGTCCGCGCCGAGGCGCCCTTCGTCGGCACCGGCATGGAGCCGGTGGTGGCGCGCGACTCCGGCGCGGCGATCGCCGCCCGCCGGGGCGGCGTGGTCGACCAGGTGGACGCGACCCGCATCGTCATCCGCGCGACGGAGGACCTGGAGAGCTCCAAGTCCGGCGTCGACATCTACCGGTTGATGAAGTACCAGCGGTCGAACCAGAACACCTGCATCAACCAGCGTCCGCTGGTGCGGGTGGGCGACGTGATCGCCAAGGGCGACATCATCGCCGACGGCCCGTCGACGGACCTCGGGGACCTCGCGCTCGGCCGCAACGTGCTCGTCGCGTTCATGCCCTGGAACGGCTACAACTTCGAGGACTCCATCCTCCTCTCCGAAAAGATCGTCTCGGACGACGTCTTCACCTCGATCCACATCGAGGAGTTCGAGGTGATGGCCCGTGACACCAAGCTCGGGCCGGAGGAGATCACGCGCGACATTCCGAACGTGTCGGAAGAGGCGCTGAAGAACATGGACGAGGCCGGCATCGTCTACATCGGCGCCGAGGTCCAGGCCGGCGACATCCTCGTCGGCAAGATCACGCCGAAGGGCGAGAGCCCGATGACGCCGGAGGAGAAGCTGCTCCGCGCGATCTTCGGCGAGAAGGCCTCGGACGTGCGCGACACCTCGCTGCGCGTGCCGCCGGGCGTCACCGGAACCGTCGTCGAGGTGCGCGTGTTCAACCGCCACGGCGTCGAGAAGGACGAGCGCGCCATGGCGATCGAGCGCGAGGAGATCGAGCGGCTCGCCAAGGACCGTGACGACGAGCAGGCCATCCTCGACCGCAACATCTACGGCCGACTGACCGAGATGCTGCTGGGCAAGGTCGGCATCGCCGGTCCCAAGGGCTTCAAGAAGGACACCGAGATCGACCAGGAGCGGCTGGAGGAGTACCCGCGTTCGCAGTGGTGGCAGTTCGCCGTGGCGGACGACGCCCGGATGGCGGACATCGAGGCGCTGCGCAAGCAGTACGACGAGAGCCGCAAGCGCCTCGAGCAGCGCTTCATCGACAAGGTCGAGAAGCTGCAGCGCGGCGACGAACTGCCGCCCGGCGTCATGAAGATGGTCAAGGTCTTCGTGGCGGTGAAGCGCAAGATCCAGCCGGGCGACAAGATGGCCGGCCGGCACGGCAACAAGGGCGTCGTGTCGCGGATCGTGCCGGTCGAGGACATGCCGTTCCTCGAGGACGGCACCCACGTCGACATCGTGCTGAACCCGCTCGGCGTGCCGAGCCGCATGAACGTCGGCCAGATCCTCGAGACGCATCTCGGCTGGGCCTGCGCCGGCATGGGCCGCAAGATCGGCGAGATGCTGGACGCCTACCGCCGGTCCGGCGAGATGGACGGGCTGCGCGAGGCTGTGGTCGAGACCTTCTCGGGCTCGCTGAAGAACGAGCCGGTGGCGGAGTTCGACGACGACTCGATCCTGCGCCTCGCCGACCAGGTGAAGCGGGGCGTGTCGATCGCCACGCCGGTGTTCGACGGCGCGCGCGAGCCGGACATCGTCGAGCTGCTGGAGAAGGCGGGGCTGGACCGTTCGGGCCAGGTGACCTTGTTCGACGGCCGCAACGGCGAGCCCTTCGACCGGAAGGTGACCGTCGGCTACATCTACATGCTGAAGCTGCACCACCTGGTGGACGACAAGATCCACGCCCGTTCGATCGGCCCCTACTCGCTGGTCACCCAGCAGCCGCTCGGCGGCAAGGCGCAGTTCGGCGGCCAGCGCTTCGGCGAGATGGAGGTGTGGGCGCTCGAAGCCTACGGCGCCGCCTACACGCTGCAGGAGATGCTTACCGTCAAGTCGGACGACGTGGCGGGCCGGACCAAGGTCTACGAGGCGATCGTCCGCGGCGACGACAGCTTCGAGGCCGGCATCCCGGAGAGCTTCAACGTGCTGGTGAAGGAGATGCGCTCGCTCGGCCTCAACGTCGAGCTGATCAACTCGAAGGAGGGCGGCGCCAGCAACGACGCCGACCGTCCGGCCGACGCGGCCGGATGTTACCCCCCCGCGCAGACCCCCCCCCCGACCAACCC
>JAWLBM010000063.1:8233-17018 GCA_041687675.1 Pleomorphomonas sp.
GGGCGGGCGGCGGGGGGTTATTGACCCGCGGCTGCGACGACCGCCCGCGCGACGAGCGCCGCCCCGCCGGCTTCAGGCCGGCCGGGGCGGGCGCCAGCGGGGCAACCCTTGAGATTTTGCGCGTGGATCGGAGCGTCCATGCCCCGGGACGTCCGCATCCGTCCGCAGCCAGGAGAGAGAGCCGATGAACCAAGAGGTCATGAACCTTTTCAACCCGCAGGCTCCCGTTCAGATTTTCGATCAGATCAGGATCTCGATCGCGAGCCCGGAAAAAATCCTTTCCTGGTCCTATGGAGAGATCAAGAAGCCCGAGACCATCAACTACCGCACGTTCAAGCCCGAGCGTGACGGCTTGTTCTGCGCGCGCATCTTCGGTCCGATCAAGGACTACGAGTGCCTGTGCGGCAAGTACAAGCGGATGAAGTACAAGGGCGTCATCTGCGAGAAGTGTGGCGTCGAGGTCACCCTGTCGCGCGTGCGCCGCGAGCGCATGGGCCACATCGAGCTTGCCGCCCCGGTGGCGCACATCTGGTTCCTGAAGTCGCTGCCGAGCCGCATCGGCCTGCTGCTCGACATGCCGCTGAAGGACCTCGAGCGGATCCTCTACTTCGAGAACTACGTCGTCACCGAGCCGGGTCTCACCCCGCTGAAGCTGCACCAGCTTCTTTCGGAGGAGGACTACCTGCGCGCCCAGGACGAGTACGGCGAGGACAGCTTCACGGCGATGATCGGCGCCGAGGCGATCCGCGAGCTGCTGATCGCGCTCGACCTTGCCAAGCTCGCCGAGCGGCTGCGCCAGGAGATCGCCGAGTCGACCTCCGAGCTGAAGCCGAAGAAGCTGGCCAAGCGCGTCAACATCATCGAGGCCTTCATCCAGTCCGGCAACAAGCCGGAGTGGATGGTGATGTCGGTCATCCCGGTCATCCCGCCGGACCTGCGCCCGCTGGTCCCGCTGGACGGCGGCCGCTTCGCGACCTCCGACCTCAACGACCTCTACCGCCGCGTCATCAACCGCAACAACCGCCTGAAGCGGCTGATCGAGCTGCGCGCGCCGGACATCATCATCCGCAACGAGAAGCGGATGCTGCAGGAGGCCGTCGACGCCCTGTTCGACAACGGCCGCCGCGGCCGCGTCATCACCGGCGCCAACAAGCGCCCGCTGAAGTCGCTCAGCGACATGCTGAAGGGCAAGCAGGGCCGGTTCCGCCAGAACCTGCTCGGCAAGCGCGTCGACTACTCCGGCCGCTCGGTCATCGTCGTCGGCCCGGAGATGAAGCTGCACCAGTGCGGCCTGCCGAAGAAGATGGCGCTGGAGCTGTTCAAGCCGTTCATCTACTCGCGGCTCGACGCCAAGGGCTACTCCTCGACGGTGAAGCAGGCGAAGAAGCTGGTCGAGAAGGAGCGCCCGGAGGTCTGGGACATCCTCGACGAGGTGATCCGCGAGCATCCGGTGCTGCTCAACCGCGCGCCGACCCTGCACCGCCTCGGCATCCAGGCCTTCGAGCCCGTGCTGATCGAGGGCAAGGCGAT
The DNA here is from genome assembly GCA_041687675.1 of Pleomorphomonas sp. Classification (GTDB taxonomy): domain Bacteria; phylum Pseudomonadota; class Alphaproteobacteria; order Rhizobiales; family Pleomorphomonadaceae; genus JAWLBM01. Next base: position 9,764 of record JAWLBM010000063.1, read on the forward strand.
CCAGCTGCATCCGCTGGTCTGCTCCGCCTTCAACGCGGACTTCGACGGCGACCAGATGGCCGTGCACGTCCCGCTGTCGCTCGAGGCGCAGCTGGAAGCGCGCGTGCTGATGATGTCGACCAACAACATCCTGCACCCGGCGAACGGCGCGCCGATCATCGTGCCGTCGCAGGACATCGTGCTCGGGCTCTACTACCTCTCCATCATGTCGGAGGGCGAGCCGGGCGAGGGGATGGCCTTCGGCGACATGGGCGAGCTGCAGCACGCGCTCGACACCAAGGCCGTGACACTGCACACGAAAGTGCGCGGGCGGTTCAGGACGGTCGATGCGGACGGCAACCCGGTCTCGAAGATCTACGAGACCACCCCCGGCCGGATGATCATCGGCGAGCTGCTGCCGAAGCACCACGCGGTGCCGTTCGACGTCTGCAACGACCTGATGACCAAGAAGAAGATCTCGGCGATGATCGACGCCGTCTACCGCCATTGCGGTCAGAAGGAGTCGGTGATCTTCTGCGACCGGATCATGGCCCTCGGCTTCCGCGAGGCCTGCCGCGCCGGCATCTCCTTCGGCAAGGACGACATGGTGATCCCCGACACCAAGCATCGCCTGGTGGAGGAGACCCGCGCCCTCGTCAATGACTACGAGCAGCAGTATTCCGACGGCCTGATCACCCAGGGCGAGAAGTACAACAAGGTGGTGGACGCCTGGGCCAAGTGCACCGATCGCGTCGCCGAGGAGATGATGAAGCGCATCTCCGCGGTCAGCAAGGACGAGAACGGCCGCACCGTGTCGATGAACTCCATCTACATGATGAGCCACTCGGGCGCCCGCGGCTCGCCGGCGCAGATGAAGCAGCTCGCCGGCATGCGCGGCCTGATGGCCAAGCCCTCGGGCGAGATCATCGAGACGCCGATCATTTCGAACTTCAAGGAAGGCCTGTCGGTGCTGGAGTACTTCAACTCCACGCACGGCGCCCGCAAGGGCCTCGCCGACACCGCGCTGAAGACCGCCAACTCGGGCTACCTGACCCGTCGCCTCGTCGACGTGGCGCAGGACTGCATCATCACCGAGGTGGACTGCGGCGCCGCGGAGGAGGGCCTCCGGATGACCGCCATCGTCGACGCCGGCCAGGTGGTCGCCACGCTCGGCGCCCGCATCCTCGGCCGCACCTCGGCGGAGGACGTGGTCGTCCCGGCGACCGGCGAGGTGCTGGTGCCGATCGGCACGCTGATCGAGGAGCGGCACGTCGAGCAGATCGAGAGGGCCGGCATCCAGGCGGTCAAGATCCGCTCGGTGCTGACCTGCGCCACCAAGGTGGGCGTCTGCGCCAAGTGCTACGGGCGCGACCTCGCGCGTGGCACGCCCGTCAACATGGGCGAGGCCGTGGGCGTCATCGCGGCGCAGTCGATCGGCGAGCCGGGCACCCAGCTGACGATGCGCACCTTCCACATCGGCGGCACCGCGCAGGTGGTGGACTCCTCGTTCATCGAGTCGAACTTCGAGGGCACCATCCGCATCCGCAACCGCAACGTGGTGCGGGACTCCGACGGCAAGCTCATCGCCATGGGCCGCAACCTCGTGGTCGTGGTGGTGGACGAGGCCGGCAACGAGCGCTCGACCCACCGCGTGGTCTACGGCGCCCGCCTGCACGTGGACGACGGCGACAAGGTGAAGCGCGGCCAGCGCATCGCCGAGTGGGATCCCTACACCCGCCCGGTGCTGACAGAGGTCGAGGGCGTGGTCGGCTTCGAGGACCTCGTCGAGGGCGCCTCGGTGTCGGAGACCACCGACGAGGCGACCGGCATCACCAAGCGCGTCGTCATCGACTGGCGCGGCTCGTCCCGCACGTCGGATCTCAAGCCGGCGATCGTGGTCAAGGGGCCGGACGGCAAGATCCTGAAGCCGTCCAAGGGTGGCGACGCCCGCTACCTGCTCTCGGTGGACTCGATCCTCTCGGTCGAGCCCGGCGCGACCGTGCGGGCCGGCGACGTGCTCGCGCGCATCCCGCTGGAGAGCGCCAAGACCCGCGACATCACCGGCGGCCTGCCGCGGGTGGCGGAGCTGTTCGAGGCGCGGCGTCCGAAGGACCACGCGATCATCGCCGAGATCGAGGGCACCATCCGCTTCGGCCGCGACTACAAGAACAAGCGTCGCGTGATCATCGAGCCGCATGACGCGAGCCTCGAGCCGAAGGAGTACCTGATCCCGAAGGGCAAGCACTTCCACCTGCAGGAAGGCGACGTCGTGGAGAAGGGCGACTACATCGTCGACGGCAACCCGGCGCCGCACGACATCCTGGCGATCAAGGGCGTGGAGGCGCTGGCCGCCTACCTCGTCAACGAGATCCAGGAGGTCTACCGTCTCCAGGGCGTGGTCATCAACGACAAGCACATCGAGGTGATCGTCCGCCAGATGCTGCAGAAGGTCGAGGTGATCGAGGGCGGCGAGACGGACCTGATGGGCGGCGACCAGGTCGACCGGATCGAGTTCGACGAGATCAACGACAGGGTGGTCTCCGAGGGCAAGAAGCCGGCGGTGGCGAACCCGGTGCTGCTCGGCATCACCAAGGCGAGCCTGCAGACCCGCTCGTTTATCTCCGCGGCCTCCTTCCAGGAGACCACCCGGGTGCTTACCGAGGCCGCCGTCAACGGCAAGGTGGACACGCTCGAGGGTCTCAAGGAAAACGTGATCGTCGGGCGGTTGATCCCGGCCGGCACCGGCGGCATGATGAGCAAGATCCGGCAGGTCGCGGTCCGCCGCGACGAGCTCATTCTCGAGGAGCGCCGCAAGGAGGCGCTCGCCGCGGGTGCGCACGTCCAGGCGGGCGAGATCGGCCAGGTGCCCAATTCCGCAGGGGAATGACGCGGGGCCATCCGGCACGTGTGACGAAAGGGCGCCGCTTCGGCGCCCTTTCTTGTTCTTGCTGCAGCGCACGGGTTGAGTCATTCTGGTTTCATAATACACCCGCCATATGCCGATTGCCGAAGGCGGGGCATAGCCGAGGGGCTCGGCTGGGGAACCCAGGGTCAAGGCATTGGAACGTTTTCACACCCGGGCGCGTGCGCGCTCCGGGACAGGGGTTTCATGACCTGTGACTTGTCAGTGGCGTATGTTTGAGGTGGTGACGCTTATTCGATTTTTGGTTGAAGAAACGGGCCGCGTTCCTTTCGGGGCGCGGCCCACTTTGTCGGGCGAGGAGCCCTCTGCAGGCAGGCGGGAATCGGAAGGGACCCGGCCGTGGACGGGCACTTCCCCGTTTCCGGGTCGTGCGCCGGGCACGGTCGACGGGCATCCGGCCGGCGGCGCCGCGCACGATCCTTGCGCGCCCGGCGAGTGGGACGGGCCGAAAGTTGCCGCCGGACGGGAGGGGTTGGACCGCGCGGGCGAAATCGGGTCGGATCCGGGGATTTCCCTTGACGAGGGCGGAGGGAGTGGATAGTTATCCGCCCACTCGAAGGGCAGGTCCGTAGGGGCTGCCGCATTTGGTGCGCCATTGCGCCGGATGGAGAGCCCCTAAACACTGCCCCTCACTCCGATGGTGAAAGCAGTTGCAATACGCACGATCGGCGCCCCGCAAGGGTGTTGATCCTCTGCTTCCCGCAGCGCCGTCCGTGGAGGTCCACGGCTTCGGTGCGCTTCGCTTTGTGCAGCCCGGCTGCGCGAGGGTGCGGCTCGGGGCGGGGGAACGGGGTCGTCCGGCGCGCTTGCGCCCGGCCGGCCCTTCGGACGACGTCAAGAGGTACCGGTCCCAAGGCGTGCTGCCGGGACCGGCGAGATTGAAGGTGAAGGATGCCGACGATCAATCAGCTGATCCGTAACCCGCGCCAGGCGCCGGTCTACCGCGAGAAGGCGCGCCATCTCGAGGCCTGCCCGCAGAAGCGCGGCGTGTGCACGCGCGTCTACACGACGACGCCGAAGAAGCCGAACTCGGCGCTCCGCAAGGTCGCCAAGGTCCGCCTCACCAACGGCTACGAGGTGATCGGCTACATTCCCGGCGAGGGGCACAATCTCCAGGAGCACTCGGTGGTCATGATCCGCGGCGGCCGCGTGAAGGACCTGCCGGGCGTGCGCTACCACATCCTGCGCGGCGTGCTGGACACCCAGGGCGTCAAGAACCGCAAGCAGCGCCGCTCGAAGTACGGCGCCAAGCGTCCGAAGTGATCGATCGCCGGCGCCGCCGCGAGGCCTGTGCGCCGGCCGGTCGTCCTTCGGGTCTCAGAATACAAGATCAAGTCGGAGACGAGCCTCCATGTCCCGTCGTCACAGTGCAGAGAAGCGCGAGATCAACCCCGATCCGAAGTTCGGGGACCTGACCGTTTCGAAGTTCATGAATTCGATCATGAAGCAGGGAAAGAAGTCGGTCGCCGAGTCGATCGTCTACGGTGCCTTCGATTCCATCGAGGGCCGCAGCCGGCAGGACCCGCTGCAGGTCTTTCACCAGGCGCTTCACAACGTGATGCCGCAGATCGAGGTCCGCTCCCGCCGCGTCGGCGGCGCGACCTACCAGGTCCCGGTCGAGGTCCGCACCGAGCGTCGCCAGGCTCTGGCGATCCGCTGGCTGATCACCGCCGCCCGCGGCCGCAACGAGAAGACCATGGTGGACCGCCTCTCGGGCGAACTGCTCGACGCCTCGAACAACCGCGGCACGGCCGTGAAGAAGCGCGAGGACACGCACCGGATGGCCGAGGCCAACCGCGCCTTCTCGCATTACCGCTGGTAACCCCGTTTCGCCGGAGACAACCCGATGCCTCGCTCCCACAACATCGAGGACTACCGCAACTTCGGCATCATGGCCCACATCGATGCCGGCAAGACCACGACGACCGAGCGGATCCTCTACTACTCGGGCAAGTCTCACAAGATCGGTGAGGTGCACGACGGCGCCGCGACCATGGACTACATGGAGCAGGAGCAGGAGCGCGGCATCACCATCACGTCGGCTGCCACCACCACCTTCTGGAACGGCAAGCGGCTGAACATCATCGACACCCCCGGCCACGTCGACTTCACCATCGAGGTCGAGCGCTCGCTGCGCGTGCTCGATGGCGCCGTGTGCGTGCTGGACTCCAACCAGGGCGTCGAGCCGCAGACCGAGACGGTGTGGCGCCAGGGCGACAAGTACCGCGTGCCGCGCATCGTCTTCTGCAACAAGATGGACAAGACCGGCGCGAACTTCGACCAGTGCCTGTCGGACATCAAGACGCGCCTCGGCGCGCGTCCGGTTCCGATCCAGCTGCCGATCGGCTCGGAGTCCAACTTCAAGGGCATCGTCGACCTGATCCGCATGCGGGCGGTGATCTGGGAGGACGAGTCCCTCGGCGCCAAGTTCCGCGACGAGGAGATCCCGGCCGATCTGGTCGAGCGCGCCAACGAGGCCCGCGCCGAGCTGATCGAGGCCGCCGTCGAGATGGACGACACCGCCATGGAGGCCTACCTCGAGGGCAACGAGCCCGACGAGGCGACCCTGAAGCGGCTGATCCGCAAGGCCGTGCTGGTCTCGGCCTGGTTCCCGGTGCTGGCCGGCTCGGCGTTCAAGAACAAGGGCGTGCAGACCCTGCTCGACGCCGTTGTCGACTACCTGCCGTCTCCGGTCGACGTGCCGCCGACCAAGGGCATCGACATGAAGACCGAGGAGGTCATCGTCCGCAAGTCGTCGGACGACGAGCCCCTCTCCATGCTCGCCTTCAAGATCATCGAGGATCCGTACGGGGTCCTGACCTTCGCCCGCGTCTACTCGGGCGTCGTGCACAAGGGCACCACGCTGCTCAACTCCACCAAGGAGAAGCGCGAGCGCATCGGCCGCATGGTGCTGATGCACGCGGCGAGCCGCGAGGACATCGAGGAGGCCTATGCGGGTGACATCGTCGCCTTCGTCGGCCTCAAGGAGACCCGCACCGGCGACACCCTCTGCGACCCGCTGAAGCCGGTGATCCTGGAGAAGATGGAGTTCCCGGCGCCGGTGATCGAGATGGCCGTCGAGGCTGCCTCGAAGCCTGACCAGGAGAAGCTGGGCGTCGCGCTCGCCAAGCTCGCCTCCGAGGATCCGTCCTTCACCGTGTCGACGGACCAGGAGTCCGGCCAGACCATCATCAAGGGGATGGGCGAGCTCCACCTCGACATCAAGATCGACATCCTCCGCCGCGCGCCGCACAACATCAAGGTGAACGTCGGCGCGCCTCAGGTGGCCTATCGCGAGACCATCCGCAAGCGGACCGAGATCGACTACACCCACAAGAAGCAGACCGGCGGTACCGGCCAGTTCGCCCGGGTGAAGTTCGTCGTCGAGCCGAACGAGATCGGCGCCGGCTTCGTCTTCGAGAACAAGATCGTCGGCGGTGTCGTCCCGAAGGAGTACATCCCGGGCGTCGAGAAGGGACTTGCCTCGGTGATGACCTCCGGCCCGCTGGCGGGCTTCCCGGTGGTGGACGTCAAGGTGGCGCTCATGGACGGCGCCTACCACGAGGTGGACTCCTCGGCCATCGCCTTCGAGATCGCGTCCCGCGCGGCGCTCCGCGAGGCGATCGAGAAGGCCAGCCCGGCGCTGCTCGAGCCGGTGATGAAGGTCGAGGTGGTGTCGCCCGAGGAGTACGTCGGTTCGGTGATCGGCGACATCAACTCGCGGCGTGGCCAGATCCAGGGCCAGGACATGCGCGGCAACGCGAATGTCATCACCGCCTTCGTGCCGCTCGCCAACATGTTCGGCTACGTGAACCAGCTCCGTTCGATGAGCCAGGGCCGCGCCAGCTACACCATGCAGTTCGACCACTACGAGCAGGTTCCGGCCGCCGTCGCGCAGGAGGTTCAGGCGAAGTACGCCTGAACCCCGCGACCTGGGCAAACTGCTTCAAGAGATTGACGGAGAGATCTGATGGCCAAGGAAAAGTTCGCGCGGACGAAGCCGCACTGCAACATCGGCACGATCGGTCACGTCGACCATGGCAAGACGTCGCTGACGGCGGCGATCACCAAGGTCCTGGCGGAGACGGGGGGTGCGACGTTCAAGGCGTACGACCAGATCGACGCGGCGCCGGAGGAGAAGGCGCGCGGCATCACGATCAACACGGCGCATGTGGAGTATGAGACGCAGAACCGTCACTACGCCCACGTGGACTGCCCGGGCCACGCCGACTATGTGAAGAACATGATCACCGGCGCGGCGCAGATGGACGGCGCGATCCTGGTGGTGTCGGCGGCCGACGGCCCGATGCCGCAGACGCGCGAGCACATCCTGCTGGCCCGCCAGGTCGGCGT
>JAWLBM010000064.1:0-15182 GCA_041687675.1 Pleomorphomonas sp.
GCCATTACCGCATGGCCTGGGCTGCGTTTTCTGTATCCGGGCTTGCGCCGGGATGACGGTACCGGGATTGCCGGCGCGGGGGGAGTCATGGGCGGCAGTTCGCCGCCCGGTCGGCAACCAAGCGGGGAAGAGCGGACCCCCACCATGGCCGTGCCCGCGGCTCCCGCCCCGGTCCCTCCCGTTTCTCACCGCCTCGCCCCGCGGATCGCCTCCACGATGCCGACGGTCTCGACGCTCACCCGCGTGACGCGGGCGAGGAGGTCGGCGACGCGTTCCTTGTGGTCGGCGAAGCGGTAGGTGTCGAACCTCTCGCGGACGGTGGGGTCCTTGGGGCGGCGCTCCTTGTGCTGGTCGAGCACCCAGTCGAGGGCGGAGCGGTTGCCGAGGCGGTAGTCGTGGGCGGCCGGCGGGATGCCGGTGAGGCGGGTCTCGCTGTCGAGCACGATCAGCCCTGCGTCCCTGTCCGCCTTCAGGATCGGCTTCGGGGCGAGGCCGGCGGCCCGGGCCTTCTCGTCCGGCGTGTCGATCCGCTGGACGGGCCAGGGCTCCACCGTCTCGTAGCCGACGTGGAGGTCGAGGAGGCGGCGGCCCCAGCGGACCCAGCGCCAGAAGTCGCGGTGGAAGGGGATGCGCGGGAACTCGCGCCTGAGGTTCAGCGCATAGGTCTCCCGGTACACCGGGTCGTGCAGCACGGCGTAGACGTAGGCGAAGATCGCATCCTTGCCGAGCGCCCCGTCGCCCGCCGCCTCCTCCGCCGCCGGCGCCGTCCCCGCCCGCGTCATCGCCCCCTCCGGCGGCGTCCCCCGCCCGTCCCTGCCATAGGCCGCGATGAACTGCCGGAGCGCCCAGTCGGTGATGTTGTCGACCCGCTCGCCGGAAGCGGTGTAGCGGTGGAGGGGGAGCAGGTTGGTTTTCTCAAGAATTTCGTAATCCGCCGGTCCATTTAAGGACATCGCTTGGAACGGTTTTGCGGCGGAAGTCCCAGATATGGCAATCATCAGCGACATTCCATTTTTGATAAAAGCTAATTCATGGAAACTAAAAAATATATCTGACATAGTCTTGTTTAGTACATAGTATTTTACCACAAACGGGCGCCACATAGATTTGCTAATTTGCATCGGCCCGACTTGCCTGCCAATTTTTCTCTTCAGATCACGGCTCCACTTAATGCTATAGTTTAAAATAGAATTTTCGGAGTCGGAGAATATGCTAAGGAAATACTCAGCTTTCTTCTGAAGAACGTTTGCGTCGAACTCGTAAACCCAATCGTCTCGGTTTGATTTAATTGCGCTTGTAAAGAACTTGAAGACTGCCTTGTCCTGACCTGTCTTCTTCCCCGCCTTCACCGTCTTGTCGGCGACTGGGATCATCCCGCTCCAGTCGTTCTCAGCCTGACCGATCCACGTGCCGTCCTTGTCGGGCCGGAGCAACTTCATTCGCCGCTCTGCAAGTCGGGTTTCGGCCAGCCAGGCACGCTTGTCCTCGCCCCGCGCATAGTCGTGGACCACGTCGTAGTAGACTTGGCAGCCCGACTTTCCCTTCCGCTTGACGAAGAAGCTGACGGCGACGCCGACCCGGATCTGGTCGTCGAAGACGTTGCCGCCCTCCTGCCGGCGGCGTTCGCCGCTGGTGCGGGCGTCACCCTTCAGATCCACCACGTAGATCTCGTTGAACTCCTCCGCGACGATCTTGCGGAAGCCGTCGAAGGTGCGTGCGTCGACGAAGGACCGGTTGCTGACGAAGGCGAGGACGCCGTCGTCGTGCAGGCGGTCGCAGGCCCAGCGGAAGAAGCGGGCGTACATGTCGTAGAGCTTGGTCTTCTGCGCGGTGGAGGCGCGGATGTAGGTCTCCTTGATCCGCGCGTCGATGTGCGGATAGGCCCGGTTCGGGTTGGCGTCGTTCTCGTTCTGCTGGTTGGCGTTGTAGGGCGGGTTGCCGATGACGACGGAGATCTTGCGACGGTTCTGCCGGCGGATGCGCTCGACGTTCTCCTCGGACAGCGCGCCGAACAGGTCGTGCTGGAACCCGGAGCGGACGCCGAGGCCCTTGATGTTGTCGAGGGTGTCGACGAAGCAGAGGTTCGGGAACTCGGCGTACTGGCCGGTGATGGCGTAGTAGGTCGCCTCGATGTTCAGGTTGGCGACGTAGTAGGGCAGGATCGCCACCTCGTTGGCGTGGATCTCCTCCTTGTACTTGTGGGCGAGGCGGATCGGGTCGCCGCGCATGTGCTCGAGCAGTTCGCAGACGAAGGTGCCGGTGCCGGTGGCCGGATCGAGGATCTCGACGTCCGGGTCGATCAGGCCGCGGCCGAAGTGCTTGCGGCAGAGGTGGTCCGCCCCGTCGATCATGAAGCGGACGATCTCGTTCGGCGTGTAGACGACGCCGAGGCGGTCGGCGGCCTTCGGGTTGTAGACCTTGTAGAAGTTCTCGTAGATCTGCTTGAGGAACTTCTGCTTCTCAGAGTGGCTCGGCACCTGCGCGGCCGCCGAGCGGATCGCGGCGTAGTAGCGCTCCATCGCCTTCAGCGCCTCGCGCTTCACCGCGCCGACGAAGAAGGTCCCCTCCAGCGCGTAGAGCGCGCGGGCGACGTTGTTCTGGCGGTGGAAGTCGATGTCGCCGAATACGTGGCCGAAGATCTCCTCCGTGAGGATGTGCTGGATCAGCATCTCCCGCACGTCCGCCTCGGAAATGGAGGGATTGATCGTGCTCTTGGCGTGTTCGAGGAAGCGGGCGGCGGCGGCGCGGAAGGCGGCGTTCCCGGCCTGCGCGGCGTCGATCCGCTCGCGCAGCGCCTCCAGCACCACGGGAAGGTCAGCCCTGAACTGGGCGACCGCCTTGTTGAACTCCTCGATCTCTGGCCGCTCGTAGCTGAAGAACAGGGAGAGCAGCCGCTGCAGCTCGCCCTCGTCCCGCATCCGGCAGCGCATCACCTCCTGCCGGTTCTGGATCAGCACCGCCGTCTCGGTGTTCTCGAAGATGATGTTGTCCTGCGGATAGCCCTTGCGGAACTTCTTGGCGATCTCCTCGTCGAGATCGTCCTTCGTGTCCTTCGCTTCCCAGTGGCCGAGGGCGAGGCGGACGGTGTCGTAGAGGACCGTGCCGTCCGGATAGACGGTGGTCTTCTGGCTGGTCCGGTACTCGTACTCCTCGACGAAGAGAAGATTCAGGCTGCGCGACCAGTCGTCGATGAGGCGGCGGAAGGCCTTGCGGAGGACCTGTTCGGTGACGGAACCCGTTACGCGGCGGATCCGGTCGATCTCGGCGCTGTAGGCCTGGACGAGGTGCTGGCTCAACGGTCCGACACGCCCGCGCACGGCCGGGCGCCCTTGGGCACGAGGCATGCGGCATGCGTGTCGGATGCCACTGGCGCGGGCGCCGGCTTCGACCACTGTCAGTTACGACAGGCGTAAAGAGATGTAAAGGCGCGCGGCGCCACCGCCGGATGGCGCGCGGCGCGAGGCCGTCACGGGTCTCTCCGGGACCGCCCGCCGCGGGGATCTCCCCCGCCCGAACGCAAAAACCCCGCGGGAGGGCGGTCCCGCGGGGTCGGTGGGGGTGGTGCGGTGGGCGGTCCGTCAGCGCGGGGCGAGGACCATCACCATCTGGCGGCCTTCCAGGCGCGGCTCGCTCTCGACCTTGGCGATCGACGCCGTCTCGTCGCGAACCTGCAAGAGCAGCTTGGCGCCGAGGTCCTGGTGCGCCATCTCGCGCCCGCGGAACCTCAGCGTCACCTTGACCTTGTCGCCTTCCTCGAAGAAGCGATGGATGTTCTTCATCTTCACCTCGTAGTCGTGGGTGTCGATGTTCGGTCGCATCTTCACTTCTTTGATTTCGACGGTCTTCTGGTTCTTCCGCGCCTCGGACGCCTTCTTCTGCGCCTGGTACTTATACTTGCCGAAGTCCAGGATCTTGCAGACGGGCGGGTTCGAGTTGGGCGAGATCTCGACGAGGTCCAGGGAAGCCTCCGCGGCGGCGGCCAGCGCATCCGCGATGTTCACGACGCCGAGGTTCTGCCCGTCTTCACCGATGAGCTGAACCTGGGGGACTCGGATTTCTCTGTTGACGCGCGGACCATCCTTGGTCGGCGGTGGGGCACGGAACGGGCGACGAATGGCTGCAGTCTCCTCTGACGTTGATCCTGTGCGGCGAACCGCTCGCCTGCTGCCGTGAACGGGGCGACGCCGCCGGGCGGTCCACGCCCGGTTCTTCGCGACGCCGACACGCTCGCGACAAACGAGAGTTACGGGACACCGGTTCCCTGCCGCCGGCTCCGCTCCGCCACCCGCGCATCGGCCCGGGTCGGGTCCGCTTCCTGGCGGACGCCCGGGACGGGGCGGCGCGGCGGCATTCAGCCGTTTCCGCGCCCGGTACCTCGCGGGTTGCCGTGGCCGGCGGTCGAGGCTACTTGCCTCTGTCCGGGGCGCGGCGATCCGAACGGGGCGTCCGTCCGACGGCGGCTCGGTTGCCCGGCGACGGGCAACCCGCTCAAAATCGGCCCGGAGCGGCGAAAAGTCAAGGTTCGCCCACCGCTCCGCCGGGGCGGCGGGCGGCGGAGGAAACCCGGCGGACAGGAGAGAGCCATGACGGACGCGCCCGCAACCATCGAGGTCGGCGAGGATCGCCGGCGCATCGCGGTCCTCGCCGAGGAGGGCGGCGGCCCCGCCCTCGTCTGGCTCGGCGGCTTCCGCTCGGACATGACCGGGTCCAAGGCCGAGGCGCTCGCCGACTTCGGCCGCCGCACCGGCCGGCGGGTGGTGCGCTTCGACTATTCCGGCCACGGCGCCTCCGGCGGCGCCTTCGAGGAGGGCACCATCGGCCGCTGGGCGGAGGAGGCCCTCGCCGTCGTCGAGCGGCTGGCGCCGGGCCGGGTGGTGCTGGTCGGCTCGTCGATGGGCGGCTGGATCGCCCTTCTCACCGCCCTCGCCATGGCCCGCGCCGGGCGCGGCGGCGACCTCGCCGGCCTCGTCCTGGTGGCGCCGGCGCCGGACTTCACCGAGCGGCTGATGTGGGCGGAGTTCGACGAGGGGATGCGGGAGAGGATCCTCCGCGACGGCCGCGCGCCGCTGCCGAGCGCCTACGCGGACGAGCCGACGCCGATCACCCGCGGCCTCATCGAGGACGGCCGCCGCCATCTCCTGCTGGACGGGCCGATCGCCCTCGAGGCGCCGGTGCGCATCGTCCAGGGCATGGCGGACCCGGACGTGCCCTGGCGGCACGCGCTGCTCCTCGTCGAGCGGCTGTCCGGCCCGGACGTGGTGATGACGCTGGTCCGCGACGGCGACCACCGGCTGTCGCGGCCGGGCGACATCGCCCGGATCCTCGCCGCCGTGGCCGACGTCGCCGACCCCGGCTGACCCGGTTTCCTCCGCGCCCCCCGCCTGCTATACGCGGGTCCGGCCGACCGACGGGAGCCCTCGATGACCGACATGAAGCTCGTGGTGATGGGCGCCGCCGGCCGCATGGGCCGGACGCTGGTCCGCGCGGTGACGGAGACCCCGGGCGCCGTCCTGCATGCCGCGGTGGAGCGGCCCGGCTCGGCCCATCTCGGCGCGGATGCCGGGCGGCTCGCCGGCCTCTCCGACCTCGGCGTCGCGGTGACCGACGACCCGCTGGCGGCGATCGTCGACGCCCACGGCATCCTCGACTTCACCAGCCCGGCGGCGACGGTTGAGGCGGCGGAACTCGCCGCCCAGGCCCGCATCGTCCACGTGATCGGCACCACCGGCTGCTCGGAGGCGGACGAGGAGCGGATCTCCGCCGCCGCCCGCCACGCGGTGGTGGTGAAGTCCGGCAACATGAGCCTCGGGGTCAACCTCCTCGCCGGCCTCGTCCGCCAGGCCGCCCGCGCGCTCGGGCCGGAGTTCGACATCGAGATCGTCGAGATGCACCACCGCCACAAGGTGGACGCGCCGTCCGGCACCGCGCTGCTGCTCGGCGAGGCGGCCGCGGAGGGCCGGGGCGTCGCGCTGGACGAGGTCGCCGACCGCGGCCGCGACGGCCACACCGGCGCGCGCCGGCCGGGCGCGATCGGCTTCGCGGCGCTCCGCGGCGGCTCCGTCGTCGGCGAGCACACGGTGATCCTCGCCGGCAGCGGCGAGCGGATCGAACTCGTCCACCGGGCCGAGGACCGCGGCATCTTCGCCGCCGGCGCGGTGCGCGCGGCGCTCTGGGGCCGCGGCCGCAAGCCGGGCCGCTACACCATGGCCGACGTGCTCGGCCTTTCCTCCTGATCCTTTCAACGCGTCCGAGGAGCCCAACCCCATGGATCGTCTGCTGGTGCTCGTCCGCCACGGCCAGAGCGAGTGGAACCTGAAGAACCTGTTCACCGGCTGGAAGGACCCGGACCTCACCGAGCTCGGCGTCGAGGAGGCGACCGAGGCCGGGCGCAGGCTGCATGCCCTCGGCCTCTCCTTCGACGTCGCCTACACCTCGGTGCTGTCGCGGGCGCAGCGGACGCTGACGATCATCCTCCGCGAGATTGGCCAGGAGGACCTGCCGACCATCCGCGACCAGGCCCTCAACGAGCGCGACTACGGCGACCTCACCGGCCTCAACAAGGACGACGCCCGCGCCCGCTGGGGCGAGGAGCAGGTCCATGTCTGGCGCCGCTCCTTCGACGTGCCGCCGCCGGGCGGCGAAAGCCTCAAGGACACCGCCGCCCGCGTGCTGCCCTATTTCAAGCGCGAAATCCTTCCGAGGGTGATGAAGGGCGAGCGTGTCCTGGTCGCCGCCCACGGCAACTCGCTGCGGGCGCTGATCATGGACCTCGAGGGGCTGGGAGGCGAGGAGATCGTCGCGCGGGAACTCGCAACCGGCGTGCCGATCGTCTATCGTCTGAACGAGGACGGCAGCGTCGCGTCCAAGGTGGTCCTCGAGGGCTGAGGGACGCGGCCACCCCCGGCGGCGGAGGGTGACATGAACGACACGGCATCGGATGCGGTGACCATCCGGAGATTGACCCCGGCCGAGATCCGCGACCGGGCCGACGAGATCGCCGACATCATGCTCGACGCGGTCTCGTCCGGCGCACCGTTCACCATCCGCAACCCCTTCAAGCCGCTCGACGCGGTCGGCTGGACCCTCGACGTCGCCGACGAGGCGGGCCGGCGCATGGTGTTCGCGGCCGAGGCCGGGGGGCGGATCGTCGGCATGGTGCAGATGGTGCCGGCCGGCCTGCCCCGCCAGCCGCACCGGGCCGACGTGGTGAAGCTGGTCGTCCACCGGTCCGCCCGCGGCCGCGGCATCGGCCGGGCGCTGATGGCGGCGCTCGAGGGCGCCGCCCGCGAGACGGGCGTGCCGCTGCTCACGGTGGAAACCGCCGTGGAGAGCGACGGGCGCGGCCTCTACACCGCCCTCGGCTGGGAGCCCGCGGGGATGATCCCCGGCTATTCGCTGTCCTCGGACGGCCGCCCCACCGACAGCCAGTTCTTCTTCAAGCGCCTGTCCTGACCGCCATCGCCGCGGCCGTTTCGCTGCCGATGCGGGCCGCCGGACGAAAAGGGCCCGGGCGACGGTCGCCCGGGCCTTCAAGTTCTGCTGTCGTGGAGCTTCGGCGGCCTACTTCGCCGAGGTGTCCGGGGCGTCCGCCTCCGCCCTGGTGTCGGCCGGCAGGGCCGGCGGCACGAGGGCGGCGACATCGACCTCGGAGGCCTCCGCCGCCGGCGGCGGGGTGGAGGCCATCTTCATCGAGGAGTAGGCGCACTGGGCTGAAGCCGCGCCGGCCGTGAAGGCGAGCGCCGCGAACGCGAGCGAGAGTCGGGTGAGGACGGTCATCCATCGTCTCCTCTTGTTGCGACCCGGCAGCGTCCTGCGGCCGGCGTCCCGAAATGGTACCACCGGGCCGGCTCGCTGACGTCCTGACATTTGCGTGATCAGGGCGAACGGTCAGCGGCGGCGACGGTCGAGCAGGGTGAAGAGGCCGACCCCGCCGAGCACCAGCGCCGTGCCGGCGAGGTCGGCCGGCGTTATCGCCTCGCCGAGGATCGCCCAGGCGAGCGCCAGGGTGAACACCGGGCTCAGGGTGCCGATGGTGGCGTTGGCGGCCGCCGAGATCATCATCAGCGCGGAGTTCATCAGGTAGGTCGGCAGCACCGTCGCCAGCACCGCCACCGCCAGCGCCGCCAGGAGCGCGTCGGACGGCACGGCGAGGGCGGCGACCTGGTGGGTCAGCGCGAAATGGACGAGCACCCCGGCGGTCGCCCCGCCCATGGCGAGGGCGCTGAACATCGCCGGCCCGAGCTTCACCACCATGGGCTTGGCGATCAGCTGGTAGAGCGCGAAGGCCACCGCCGAGGAGAGCACCCAGGCGGTGCCGACGGCGATCGCCGATCCCTCCACCGCGAAGTCCGACAGGAACACCACCGCGAGCCCCGCGTAGGAGATCGCGAAGGCGCCGAGGGTGTGGACGCGCAGCGGCTGGCCGAAGAAGGCGGCGCCGAACAGAACCACGAACAGCGGATAGGTGAACAGGATCAGCCGCTCGAACTGGGGCGACAAGGTCTCCAGACCCTTGAAGTCGGCGAAGCTTGCAAACCAGTAGCCGATCAGGCCGGCGCCGAAGGCGGCGAGCACGGTGCGCGCGTCGAGCCTCAGCGCGTCCCCGCCGATCCGGCGGCGGGCGCTCCAGACGGCCACGGCCACGAACACCGGCGCCGAGAACAGCATCCGGAGGGCGAGCAGGGTCACCGCGTCCAGCCCCTCGGCGTAGGCGATCTTGATGATGACGCCCTTGGAGGCGAACAGGATCGCCCCGCTGGCGGCGAGCACGTAGCCGGTCAGCGGCGGCGGGACGGGAACGGCGTCGACGGGCGTGGACATGGCGGACCGGCGTAGCACGGCGGCCGGACCGTCGCCAGCGGGCCGGCCCTCAGCGGGCGCGCGGATGCGCCTCGGCCCAGGCGGCGATCAGCCGCTCGGCGTCGACGGCGGTGTACATCTGCGTGGTGCCGAGGCTGGCGTGGCCGAGCAGTTCCTGGATGGTCCTGAGGTCGCCGCCGCCGCCGAGGAGGTGGGTGGCGAAGGAGTGCCGCAGCGCGTGCGGCGTCGCCGTCGGCGGCAGGCCGAGCGCGCCGCGCAGCCGCTCCATGGCGATCTGGATCAGCCGCGGCCTGAGCGGCCCGCCGCGGGCGCCGACGAACAGCGGCCCGTCGCCGGCCAGCCTGAAGGGGCAGAGGCGGAGATACTCGGCGACGGCGGCGCCCACCTGCGGCAGCACCGGGACCATGCGGGTGCGTCCGCCCTTGCCGGTGACCCGCAGGCTGCCGCCCTCCGGCGGCGGCGCCTCGGCGCGGGCGAGGCCGAGCGCCTCGGAGATGCGCAGGCCCGATCCGTAGAGGAGCGACATCACCGCCGCGTCGCGGGCGGCGATCCAGGGCTCCGCGGTGACCTGGCTGTCCTCGTCCACCACTGCGACCGCATCGGCCACGGCGAGCGGCTTCGGCAGGCGCCGCGGCACCTTCGGCGTGCGCACCGCGTTCACCGCCGTGCTGTCGGCGAGCCCCCGCTTCTCGAGATGGCGCAGCAGCGAGCGCACGCCGGCGAGCGAGCGGGCCATGGTGGCCGCCCCGGCGCCGTCGCGCCGCCGGCCGGCGAGGAAGGCGCGGAAGTCGGCCGGTTTCAGGGCGGCGACCTCGGCGACGGAGGGCGGCCCGCCGAGATGGCCGGTGAGGAAGCGGGCGAACTGCTCGACATCGCGGCCGTAGGCCTCGACCGTCTTCGGCGACATCCGCCGGAGCGCGGAAAGGTCGCGCCGCCAGGCGGCGACCGCGGCGGCGAGGTCCGGGGCCATGACGACGAGGAAGGCGCGGTCGGCGGTCACGGGCAGGCATCCGGGAGGGGCCGGGAATCGGCCCGGCTCCGATCTCCGATTGGTGGCGGCAAAAGCTGAATGCCCCATGAACGCCGATCTCAGAACGGGTTCAGCCGACGGGGCGTAGAACGGGCGGCATGGGGCGACGGCCGGTCGGCCGCCCGCAAAAGGTCCCCGCAAGGTCAAGGAACCGAGCCATGATCAAGACCCGTGTCATCGCCGCCCTGCTGTCGCTCGTGGTCGGCGCCGGCGCCATCGCCGCCGGGACCGCGCCCGCCGCCGCGGACGGCGCCTATTTCGGCTTCAGCTTCGGCGGCAACCCGTCCGTGCGCTTCGGCTACTCGGAGGGCTATCAGCGCCACTACGCGCCCTACCCGCCGGCCTACGGCCACTACCGCCCGGCGCCACCGCGCTGGGTCCCGCCGCCGCGCCGCGTCGAGATCTGCGAGCCGGTGTGGACCACCCGCCGCATCCACGACCGCTGGGGCCGCCTGATCAAGGTGGTGAAGGTGAAGCGGGACGAGTGCCGGCTGGTCTACCGCTGATCCGGCCGGACCGGGGCGGCGCCGGGCCGCCCCGAGGGGCCGTCAGTCGGCCTGGTCGGCCGAGGCGGCGTTGAGCAGGCCGTAGCGCTCCTCGCCGAGCTTGTCGAGGAGCGCGATCTGCGTCTCGAGGAAGTCGACGTGGCCCTCCTCGTCGGCGAGCAGCTCCTCGAACAGCTTCATGGTCACGTAGTCGCCCTCTTCGTTGCAGACCTCGCGAGAGCGCGAATAGGACGCCACCGCGTCCAGTTCGCCGGCGAGGTCCGCTTCCAGCACCTCCCTCAGCGATTGTCCGATGCGCAGGGGCGCCAGCGTCTGCAGGTTGGGGTGCCCCTCCAGGAAGATGATCCGCGCGACGATCTTGTCGGCGTGGTGCATCTCCTCGACGGACTCCTCCCGCTCCTTCTTGGCGAGCTTCTGGTAGCCCCAGTCCTCCAGCAGGCGATAGTGCAGCCAGTACTGGTTGACGGCGCCGAGCTCCAGGAAGAGCGCCTCGTTGAGACGGGAGATCACACGGTCCTTGCCCTGCATCGGTCGCTTGCTCCTCTGCTGTCTTCGCCCCTGCCAACGCACGTCGGCAGGCCCAGGATGCAATGAATGTCGAGGAGGATACATGGTGCGGCAGAAGGAGCCGGCCAGTGCGGCGTCCGGCGTCGCCCTCAGGCGGCCGCCGAGTCGTCCTCGAAGCTGACCGCCTCGCCGCAGCCGCGCCTCAGGTCGACCTGGGAGCGGATCACCTCGATGGCGTTCGGGAAGCAGCCGCAGCACTTTCCCCGCTTGCCGAGGGTCATGTAGACGAGGCCCGGCGTGATCACCCGGTGGCGGTCCACCGAGACCAGCTCGTCGACGGTGCGCCGGATGGCGGCTTCGGTGATGACGTTGCAGTGGCAGACGATCAAGGCGGAAACCCGGGATCAAGGCAAGGTCGGCGGCGGGCCCGGAGGGCACCTTCGATAAGTTGAAGATGGGGCACAGGTTACCGGCGGGTCAAGCCCGTGGAAATGCCGACGGGCGTCCTGCCGCGGCCTGCCCGTTCCCGCGTCAGCCGCTCGCCGCCGGCGCCCAGATCGGCGTCAGGAAGATCGCGATCGCCAGGGCGAGCGCCACCACCCAGAGGATTGAGCGCAGCGTCGCCCGGTCCGCCCAGTAGGCGAGGACGTAGCCGATCCGCGCGCCGACCCAGCCGAGGGCGAGGGCGTCGACCGTCGCCTGCGCGCCGCCCTGAATCGCCGCCACCAGCACCGCGACGGCGAACAGCGGGAACGCCTCGAAGCCGTTCTCCATGGCGCCCCGGGCCCTCGCCCGGAAGCCCGAGCGCCAGTAGTCCGGGTCGCGGGGGCGGGCGTTGTCGAACGAGCGGTCCAGCTTTCCCGGGAAGACCGACAGGATCGGCAGCAGCGCGGCGGCCAGCAGGCACCAGTAGGCGATCGGCATGCGGGCAACTCCCGTCCGTGTTTCCACCCCGGAACATACGCGGGGCGGAGACGTTTGGATGGCGCCCGCCGCATCCGCCGCGCCGTTGGCGTGGTCGATGCATGCAAACGAACCCGACAGGTCGCCCGCAGGGGCGCGCACCGCCCGCCCGGACCAACCGGAGGCAGGCGGCCCGCGCGTCGTCATCCGGGCGACACGAGGCCGAGTCATCGAGGTGCCGCCGGCGCCCGCCGACTCGTCCGCCGAGTGGAGACCGGAATGAAGCCGATCGACGTCCTGTTCCTCTGCGAGACGAACGCGGCGACGAGCCTGATGGCCGAAGCGCTGGTGAACAGCCGCGGCGACATCCGCCTGCAGGCCTTCAGCGCCGGCAGGATGCCGGCGGAGCGCATGGTCGAGGAGGCCCGCGAGGTGCTGTCCGCGCGCGGCATATCGACGGACGCGCTGGAGCCGAAGTCCTGGTCGATCTTCTCCCTGCCCGGGGCGCGGCGGCCGGACCTGGTGGTCGACCTCGGCACCGTCTGCTGGACCCAGCCCGAGCTCGCCGCCCTCTCCGACGAGGCGCCGATCATGTGGCCCTTCGAGGATCCCGCCCTCGTCGGCCGCCCGGCCGCGCGCAGAAAGATGGTCGCGAGCGTCCTCGAGACCCTTGCCCGGCGGGTCGACCGCGAGCTCTACGCCCGCGCCGAGGCGATCGCCCGGCGGCGGCAGCCGGCCCTGAAGATGCCGGCCTGATCCCCCGTCGCCCGACCCCCGCCGGGGAACCTCCCGGCCGGGTCGGGCGCTTGCTCCGCGACGCGGACCGCCTATCCTCGGCGCGACAGCGGAGCCAGCGATGACCGACGAAGCCGACATCCACCCCGACAACATCGCCCAGATGAACTCACCCTCCTACCGCCTCGCGGCGCTGGACGAGGACTTCCTGCTCGGCGATTCGATGCGGGGCCTCCGGTTTCAGCTCGAATACGCCAAGGCGGAGGAGGCGCTGAGGGCGTGGGGAGTGCGCTCGACCATCGTGGTGTTCGGCTCCGCCCGGGTGCGCGAGGACGGCCCCGGCGAGCACGGCCGCTGGTACCGCGAGGCGCGCGCGTTCGGCCGCATCGCCTCGCTGAAGGGCGGGGCCCTGCACCACGGTCCCGGCGGCCGTGACAACGTCATCGCCACCGGCGGCGGTCCGGGCGTGATGGAGGCGGCGAACCGCGGCGCCCGCGAGGCCGGGGCGCCGACGATCGGCTTCAACATCACCCTGCCGCACGAGCAGGTGCCGAACCCCTACACCACCCCGGAGCTCACCTTCCGCTTCCACTACTTCGCCATGCGCAAGATGCACCTCGCCATGCGGGCCAACGCGCTGGTGGTCTTTCCCGGCGGCTTCGGCACCTTCGACGAGCTGTTCGAGGTGCTGACCCTGTCGCAGACCGGCAAGGCGACGCGGATCCCGGTGATCCTGTTCGACGAGGGCTACTGGGGGGAGGTGGTCAACTTCGGGGCGCTGGTGCGCCACGGCGTGATCAACCCGGCGGACCTCGACCTCTTCCGCTATGCCGAGACCGGCGCCGACGCCTGGAACATCCTCACCGAGATGAAGGTCGGCACCCATCGCGCCTTCTGAGGTCATCTTCGCTTGTCTCCGCGCACGGGGCGGCTTAAATGCCGCGGCGGACGACCTCGAGAAGGACGATGATGGACATGGTGGCGGACCTCGGCATCCACGAAGCGCTGATCTGGGTGATGGTGACGGCCTCGCTCGCCGACCGGACGGTGAAGGACGTCGAACTGGAGCAGATCGACCGCATCGTCGACCGGCTGCCCGTCTTCGAGGACTTCTCCGGCGACGTGCCCCGCATCGTCGAGGGCTGCGCCGAGCTGCTCGGCCGCGAGGAGGGCCTCGACGAGATCCTCGACCGCGTCGGCGATGCCCTGCCTGCGCGGCTGCACGAGACCGCCTATGCCCTCGCCGTCGAGGTGTCGGCGGTGGACCTCGCCGCCCCCCAGGAGGAACTGCGCTTCCTGCAGATGCTGGAGGATCGCTTCGAGCTGCCGAAGCTGGCGGTGGCGGCGATCGAGCACTCCGCCCGCGTGCGCTTCCGCAAGGCCTCCTGACCCTCCCCGAGCCCCGCCCTCCCGCCACGGTCGACCTCCGTGCTCCACACCTTCCGCTCGTCCGGGGACCTCTCCGCCGATCGGCGCTACGCCTACGCGCGCGCTCTCGCCGAGGCGCGGGACTTCCCCGCCGCCGCCGACCTCTACCGCCAGACCCTCGAGCTCGCGCCCGACTGGCTGCCCGCCCTTGCCGGCCTCGCCGAGGCGCTGGTCGAGGCGGGAGCGCCCGCCGAAGCCGCGCCGGTGCTGGAGCGGATGCTGGCGCTCGATCCCGCCGACGCGTTCGGCGCCGCCCTGCGGCTCGCCGCCATCGGCCGGGCGCCGGTGCCGGAGGCGCCGCCCGAGGCCTATGTCCGCGGCCTGTTCGACGCCTATGCCGACCGCTTCGACGAGGCGCTGGTCGACCGCCTGGGCTACCGGGTGCCGGAGCTGATCGAGGCCGCCGTCGCCCGGCTGAAGCCGGAGGGCAGCCTCGGCCGGGTCCTCGACCTCGGCTGCGGCACCGGCCTGATGGGCGAGCGGCTGCGCGGCCGGGCGAGCGCCCTCCACGGCATCGACCTCTCCCCCGAGATGGTGGCGAGGGCCCGCGCCCGCGGCATCTACGACGGCCTCGTCACCGGCGACGTCTCCGCCCTGATGGACGGCCGCGCGCCGGTGGCGGACCTCGTCGTCGCCGCCGACCTCTTCGTCTACGTCGGCCGCCTCGAGGCCGTCTTCGCCGGGCTCGCCGCGACCCTCCCCGAGGGCGCCCTCTTCGTCTTCTCGGCGGAGCGGGCGGAGGATGGCGACGTCGTCCTCCGCGACAGCCTGCGCTACGCCCACTCCGAGGCCTACCTCCGCGCCGTCGCCACTGCCCATTTCTTCGAGGTGGCGGCGGTGGAACCGGCGGTGCTGCGCCGTGACCGGGGCGCCGACGTCGCCGGGCTCATCGTCTCGGCGAGACTCGCCCTGCCGGCGGGGCGCGAGGCGGCGGGGTCAGTTGGTGGCGAAGCAGCGAAGGACGACCGCGCTTCCGTCCTCGATCGCATGCTCGACGACGCTCTCAGGGTTGTCGCTTTCGAAGCGGGCGATGGCCTTGCCGAAGACGGTGCGGACGTCCTCGGCTGACACCTCGGGGGCCGCGATCCTCCCCCAAGGGCGAGAAGGAAAGCTTCCCGGCCACCGGTGTCGCCCGACGGCAGAAGACTGGCGCGGCGGGCGGGGCACGCTCCCCTTCTCCCCTCCCGGGGAGAAGGTGCCGGCGAATGCCGGCGGATGAGGGGCGCGCGGCCGGAGGGTTCGCCCGGCTGGAG
>JAWLBM010000065.1:0-15128 GCA_041687675.1 Pleomorphomonas sp.
TGGCCGCTACGACTTGAAGCTTTTCCGGGTCTGGACCGACGAAGTGTCGGGGAACCCGACGGAGACGGCGCTCCAAGAGCTCCTCCAAAACCGCCCGGATACGCCCGCCCTGACGCTTGCGATGGCTGGTAGCTCGTGACGCCAGGTGTAAGGTGAAGACGCTCGTGGCGGCCGCTCTGTTGGGGATGTCCGAACTGGATGCTACCCAAGCGCGAGACGCCCGACGGTCGGCCGCCGAAACTGTCTAGCATGGTCACACGGAGCAGCCGTAGGTGCGAATTACCCTCGGCACGAACCCGTCCCCGAACAACGCGCTCTCATCCACCATTCCCTCGCCTCCCCGAAGCACCCCGATCCGCAGAGCGGGCCGACACTCGTCCGGCCGACCGCCGCGCGGCGGCTTCAGCGGCTTGCGTCAATCCGCTTAGTGGCTTCCAGCATCAAGCGCTCTCGCGGGTCGAGCAAACTATAGCTGCCCAGGTAACCGAACTCGTGCGTCTCCACGCTGTGGCGACCCAGTGGCGACCCGAAGAGGAAGGCAGATTTCACGCGCGGGGTAATGTTCTAAAAAAGCTAGGCTATATCAGTCGATTAAGATGGTGAGCGCGGTGGGACTCGAACCCACGACCCCATGATTAAAAGTCACGTGCTCTACCGGCTGAGCTACGCGCTCACGACACGGCCGCCGGTCGGTTCGGCCGCGGGTCCCAAGGGACGGGGGTGACATACTGCATGGGGGGCGGATCCGCAACCGCGCAGGCGGGCTCGGGTCGGCGCGCAGGCGGGCGCGGGTCGGCGCGCGGGCTGCGCGAGAAGGGCGGCCCCGTTCCGGGCGGCCGGCAGGTCGCGGCTCCTCCGCGGCTCCCGCCAGGGATTGATGCGGGGCGCGGCGGGGGGTAGAGGGAGGGCGTCGACCGGTGGTGCGGAGCGCGCCCGGGTGCGCGCCGAGGTCCCCGCTTGCGGGCGGCCGGGGCGGCCCGGGGATCCGCCGCCGTTGCGCCAGCTCCGGAACCGGTGGTCGACCCCGGTATCCCCCGCGGGGTCCCGTCTTGCCCGTCGTCCTCAGAGCCGGCGTGCTCTTTTTCCTCAACGCCTTCCTGCTCGGCAGCTTCCTGTCGCGCGTGCCGGACGTGATGGCGGAGCTCGACACCGGCAAGGCCGGGCTCGGGCTCGCGCTGTTCGCCGCGCCGCTGGGCGCGATGCTCGCCTCGCCCTTCGTCGGCCGGCTGATCGACGCGCTCACCCCCGGCCGGGTCGCCTTCATCACCGGCGTCCTGCTGTCGGCGGCGATCGGCCTCGTCGGAACCTCCTCCAGCGTGCCGATGCTGGCGGCGACGCTGCTGGTCGCCGGCCTCGTCAACGGTGCGATGGAAGTGTCGATGAACGCCGCCGTCGACCGGGTGGAGAAGGAGACCGGCGCGCGCATCATCGCCCGCTGCCACGGCTTCTGGAGCCTCGGCTTCATGGCCGGCGCGCTGGTCGCCGGCGCCCTGGCCCAGGCTGGCGTCGGCGTGATGGTCCACCTCCTCGCGGTGGCCGTCGCCGGCGCGGCCGGCACGCTGGCGATCCTGCCGGTCTATCCTCGCGCGCCCTTCGCGCCGGTGCACCGCGAGCCCGGGGCCGGCGGCGGCCCGGTGTTCGCCTTCCCGAGCCGGCTGACGGCGGGCATCTGCCTGATGGGCGCCGGCATCACCCTCGCCGAGGGCGCCATCTACGACTGGGGAGCGCTTTACTTGCGCGTCGAGATCGGCTCCGAGCCGATGACCGCCAGCATGGCCTTCGCCTGCTTCACCCTCGCCATGGCGGCCGGCCGCTTCGGCGGCGACGCGATCCGCGGCCGCTTCTCCGCCCCCGCCATCGTCCGCGGCTCGGCGCTGCTCGCGGGCGCCGGGCTCGTCGCCTTCGTCCTCTCGCCGAACGTGGTGGCGGGCGGCCTCGCCCTCTCCGTGATGGGGCTCGGCGTCTCCCTCGTGTTCCCGATCGCCGTGGCCGCCGTCTCGGTGAAGGGCGGCAGCGCGGCCTCGAACATCGCGGCGCTGTCGCTGACGGTGATGGCGGCGCTGCTCACCGGGCCGCCGGTGATCGGCCTCCTCGGCGAGGCCTTCGGGCTCGCGGTCGCGCTCGTCCTGCTAGTGCCGGCGATCGGGCTCACCTTCCTGTTCGCCGGCGAGGCGCGGCCGGCGGCGCCGGCGCTGGTCGCAACGGTCGAGCCCCGCTCGGTCGATGACAGGGCGTCGGCCGCCTGATAGCCTCCCGCCTCCCAGCGAAAAAGGAGAGCGACGTCATGGTCAAGGCGGTTCGTGTGCACGAGGTCGGCGGTCCGGAGGCGATGCGGGTCGAGGACGTGGACGTTCCGGCGCCCGGCCGGGGCGAGGTCCGCATCCGCCACACCGCCATCGGCGTCAACTTCATCGACACCTACTATCGCACGGGCCTCTACAAGGCCCCGTCCGGCACGCCGTTCACCCCGGGGGCGGAGGCCGCGGGGATCGTCACCGAGGTCGGCGAGGGCGTGACGGCGATCTCCGCCGGCCAGCGCGTGGTCTACGCCGCCTCCGTCGGCGCCTATGCCGAGGAGCGGGTGATGCCGGTCGACCGGCTGGTGCCGATCCCGGACGACATCGACGACCGCACCGCCGCCGCCTGCCTGCTGAAGGGGCTCACCGCCCAGTACCTGCTGCGCAGCACCTTCCGGGTCGAGGCGCACCACACGGTGCTGTTCCACGCCGGCGCCGGCGGGGTCGGGCTCATCGCCGGCCAGTGGCTGAAGTCGCTAGGGCTCGAGGCGATCTCCACCGCCGGGTCGGCGGAGAAGGTGGACCTCGCGCGGAAGGCCGGCTACCGCCATGTGATCAACTACCGGGAGCAGGACTTCGTCGCCGCGGTGGCCGAGATCACCAACGGCGCGAAGTGCCACGTGGTCTACGATTCCGTCGGCAAGGACACCTTCCCGGGCTCGCTCGACTGCGTGCGCCCGCTCGGCATGTTCGTCAGCTTCGGCAACGCCTCGGGGCCGGTGCCGGCGATGGAGCCGCTGATGCTGGCGCAGCGCGGCTCGCTGTTCATGACCCGGCCCGTGCTCGCCCACTACACGGCGACGCGCGAGGCGCTGCTGTCGGCCGCGGAGGACCTCTTCTCGGTGATCCGCTCCGGCGCGGTGAAGATCACCATCGGCCAGACCTTCCCGCTGGAGGAGGCGGTGGAGTGCCATCGCACGCTGGAGTCGCGGGGCACCACCGGGTCGACGATCCTCACGGTGTGACGCATGGGGAGCGTCCAACGGCTTCCGCGCTTTGCACTTTCCCGCGGTGCCGGACTCGTGCCAACGTAGGCGGCAGGACGAGAAAAGCGGCGGGCCGCGCGGCGGCCCGGCGCCTCTGGCAGGGAGCACCCGATTGGCCGCAGGCCGACTGACGACACATGTTCTCGACACGGCGCTCGGCCGGCCCGCCTCGGGGGTCGTCGCGGAACTCCACCGGCTTTCCCCAGACGGATCGGCGAGCCTCCTGAGGAGGGTCGAGACCAACGTCGACGGCCGCGTCGATGGCCCGGTGCTGGCCGGCGACGACTTCGCGGAGGGCACCTACGAACTGCGCTTCCACGCCGGCGACTACCTGCGCCGCACCGGCGCGGCGGTGACCGACCCGGCCTTCCTCGACATCATCCCGATCCGCTTCTCCATCGCGGACGCGGGGCAGCACTACCACGTGCCGCTGCTCGTCTCGGCCTTCGGCTATTCGACCTACCGCGGCAGCTGAGGAGCCTCATGCGCGACACCATCCGCCTGATCCGGAAGGGGAAGATCGTTGAACTGGGCGAGGTCGGGCCGACCGAGACGCTGCTCGACTACCTGCGCCTGCGCGAGCGCTCCGTCGGCACCAAGGAGGGCTGCAACGAGGGCGACTGCGGCGCCTGCACCGTGGCCGTCGGCGCCAGCGAGAACGGCCGCGTCGTCTACCGGCCGGTCAACGCCTGCATCCAGCTGCTCGGCCAGGCGGACGGCAAGGAGGTGGTGACGGTGGAGGACCTCGCCGACGGCGAGGCGCTGCACCCCGTCCAGCGGGCGATGGTGGACCACCACGGCTCCCAGTGCGGCTTCTGCACCCCGGGGATCGTGATGAGCCTCTTCGCCCTCTACCACGACGGCGCCCGCGCCGCGCCGCCGACCCGCGGCGAGATCGACGACGCGCTCGCCGGCAACCTCTGCCGCTGCACCGGCTACCGGCCGATCGTCGACGCGGCGCGCGAGGCCTGCGCCGGCGTCGCCGACGACGCCTTCGTGCGCGGCGAGCCGACGACGCTGGGCATCCTGCAGTTCCTGTCGGACCGGCAGGACGTCTTCGTCGGAAGCGAGAAGCAGTTCTTCGCCGCGCCGCGCACCATCGACACGCTGGCCGAGCTCTACCTGCGCCACCCGGACGCCACGCTGGTGGCCGGGGCCACCGACGTCGGGCTCTGGATCACCAAGCAGATGCGGCCGATCGGCAAGGTGATCCACCTCGGCCGGGTGCTCGGCCTCGACCGCATCGAGGACGTCGAGGGCGCGGTGATCATCGGCGCCGCGGCGACCTACGAGAAGGCCTTCGCCCACCTCGCCGCCATCGATCCGGACATCGGCGCGGTGCTGCGCCGGCTCGGCTCGCGGCAGGTGCGCGCTGCGGGCACGGTGGGCGGCAACATCGCCAACGGCTCGCCGATCGGCGACATGCCGCCGATCCTGATCGCCCTCGGCGCCACGCTGGAGCTGGTGAAGGGGGAGGAGGCGAGGGGGCTCGCGCTCGAGGACTACTTTCTCGACTACGGCCGGCAGGACCGCGAGCCGGGCGAGTTCGTCGCCGGCGTGCTGGTGCCGAAGCTCGCGCCGGACCAGGTGTTCCGCGCCTACAAGATTTCCAAGCGCTTCGACCAGGACATCTCGGCGGTGATGGCGGCCTTCCGCTTCACCCTGGAGGGCGGCGCGATCACCGAGGCACGCGTCGCCTTCGGCGGCATGGCGGCGACGCCGAGGCGGGCGCGGCGCGTCGAGGAGACGCTGGTCGGCGCCGAGCCGGCGCGGGCCGCGAGCTGGAGCGCCGCGATCGAGGCGATGGGCGAGGACTTCTCGCCGATCTCCGACATGCGGGCGAGCGCCGGCTACCGGCTGGAGACGGCGCGGGCGCTGCTCGCCAAGGCGCTGGTCGAGACGGCCGGCGCGCCGACCGAGCGCACCCGGGTGGCCGGGCGGCGGCTGACCGAGGCGGTCCCATGAGCACGATCGACGTCCCGGCCCCGGGCGCGGAGGCTGTGGCCCCGGCCCGCGGCGACAGCGAGTTCGCCGTGGTGCTGAGGCCGGCGCCGCACGACAGCGCGGCGCTGCACGTCACCGGCGCCGCCGTCTACATCGACGACATGCGCGAGCCGGAGGGCACGCTGCACCTTGCTCCCGGCTGGTGCCCGGAGATGGCGCGCGGCCGCATCACCGAGATCGGGCTCACCAAGGTCCGCAGCGCGCCGGGCGTGGTGGCGGTGCTGACGGCAAGGGACGTTCCCGGCGTCAACGACTGCTCGCCCTCGGTCGGCGGCGACCCGGTGCTGGCCGACGGCGACATCGAGTTCTGGGGCCAGGTCGCCTTCTGCGTGGTGGCACGGACGCGCCACGAGGCCCGGGCGGCCGCGCGCCTCGCCATCTTCGAGGGCGACTCCGCGCGGCCGCTGGTGACCGTGGCCGACGCCCGGGCGGCCAACAGCCATATCCTGCCGGAGTACCGCTTCGGCCGCGGCGACGCCGCCGCGTCGCTGGCCAACGCCCAGCGCCGGCTCGAGGGCCGGATGGCGATCGGCGGCCAGGAGCACTTCTACCTCGAGGGGCAGGTGGCGATGGCGGTGCCGGGGGAGGGCGGCGAGATGCACGTCTGGTCCTCGACCCAGCACCCGACCGAGGTCCAGCACATGGTCGCCCGCGTGCTCGGCATCCCGGACGCGGCGGTCACCGCCGAGGTGCGGCGGATGGGCGGCGGCTTCGGCGGCAAGGAGAGCCAGGCGACCCAGTGGGCCTGCCTCGCGGCCCTCGCCGCCCGCGTCACCGGCCGGCCCTGCAAGATCCGCCTCGACCGCGACGACGACATGGTGATGACCGGCAAGCGGCACGACTTCGAGACGGACTTCCGCATCGCCTACGACGGCGACGGACGGCTGCTCGCCGCCGACCTGCACTTCATGTCGCGCTGCGGCTACTCGGCGGACCTCTCGCTCGGCGTCAACGACCGGACGATGTTCCACGCCGACAACGCCTACTACTACCCGAACGTGCTGATCCGCTCGGAGCGGCTGAAGACCAACACCGCCTCCAACACCGCCTTCCGGGGCTTCGGCGGGCCGCAGGGGGTGCTCCTCGCGGAGCGGGTGATGGACAGCCTCGCCGTCGTCACCGGCCGCGACCCGCTGGAGATCCGCAAGCGCAATTTCTACGGCCCGGGGCGCGACGTGACGCCCTACGGCATGAAGGTGGAGGACAACATCCTCCACGAACTGGTCTCGGCGCTGGAGCGCGACTGCGACTACGCCCGCCGCCGCCAGGAGGTGAAGGCGTTCAACGCGAAGAACCGGATCCTGAAGAAGGGCATCGCGCTGACGCCGGTGAAGTTCGGCATCTCCTTCACGCTGATCCACCTCAACCAGGCCGGCGCGCTGGTGCACGTCTACACGGACGGCTCGGTGCACCTCAACCACGGCGGCACCGAGATGGGGCAGGGCCTCTTCGTCAAGGTGGCGCAGGTGGTGGCGGAGGCGTTCGGGCTGCCGCTCGAGCGCGTCCGGGTCACCGCGACGACCACCGCCAAGGTGCCGAACACCGGGCCGACGGCAGCCTCGGCCGGGTCCGACCTCAACGGCATGGCCGCGCTCGCCGCCTGCGAGGCGATCAAGGGCCGGCTTGCCGCCTTCCTCGCGGGGGTGGCGGGGGTTCCGCCGGAGACGGTGTCCTTCGGCGAGCGCAAGGTGCTCGTCGGCAACGAGGCGATCCCCTTCGAGGACGCTGTGAAGAAAGCCTACCTCGGGCGGATCCAGCTGTCGTCGGCCGGGTTCTACCAGACGCCGAAGATCACCTGGAACCGGGACAAGGCGGAAGGCCGCCCCTTCCTCTACTTCGCCTACGGGGCCGCCTGCTCGGAGGTGACGGTCGACACCATGACCGGGGAGATGAAGGTGGAGCGGGTCGACATCCTGCACGACTGCGGCAAGTCGCTGAACCCGGCCATCGACATCGGCCAGATCGAGGGCGGCTTCGTCCAGGGCATGGGCTGGCTGACGACCGAGGAACTGGTCTGGGACGACAAGGGCCGGCTGCGGACGCACGCGCCCTCCACCTACAAGATCCCCTGTTCGTCGGACGTGCCGGAGGCATTCAGCACCCGCCTCTGGGAGAGCGCCGGCAACCGCGAGGAGACCATCTTCCGCTCCAAGGCCGTCGGCGAGCCGCCGCTGATGCTCGCCTCCTCGGTGTTCTCGGCGATCTTCGACGCGGTCGCCAGCCTGAAGCCCGGCACCGTCCCGCCGCTCGAGGCGCCGGCGACGCCCGAGGCGATCATGCGCGCCGTCTCCTTCATGCGAAGGGGCGAGGGATGAACCCCTTCCCGACCCTCCTCCGGCTGATCGACCGGGACGGCGCCGGCGCGCTCGTCACCGTGGTCGGCGCGCGCGGGTCGACCCCGCGGGAGGCGGGGGCGCGGATGGTGGTGAGCGCCGACGGCGCGATCTCGGGCACCATCGGCGGCGGCCGGCTGGAGAGCGAGGCGATCGCCGCCGCCGCGGCCATCGCCCGGGCGGGCGCGGACCGGGCGGAGCTTCGCCGCTTCGCCCTCGGCCCGGCGCTCGGCCAGTGCTGCGGCGGCCATGTGACGCTGCTCGTCGAGGCGGTGACGGCCGCCCGCCGGGCGGAGATCGCCGGGCTCGCCGAGGCGGTGGCGGCCGGCCCGGTGCGGACCGAGGCGGCCTTCGCCGAGGGCGCCCCGCTGGTGCGGCGGATCGCCGGGCCCGGCGAGGCCACGCCCGTGGCGGCGCTCGCAGCGGACGGAACCCTTGCCGAGAGCTTCGGTCGGCGGATGCGGCCGCTGTTCCTGTTCGGCGCCGGCCATGTCGGCCGGGCGCTGGTGCTGGCGCTGGCGCCGCTGCCCTTCGCGGTCACCTGGGTCGACGCGCGGGCGGAGATGTTCCCGGCGGCGATGCCGTCGAACGTCACGCCCGTCGCGACCGGCCGGCCGGAAGCGGTCGCCGGCGCGATCCCGGAGGATGCCTTCGTGCTGGTGATGACGCACGACCACGACGCGGACCTTGCGATCCTCACGGCCGCGCTCGCCTCGGGCCGCGCCGCCTTCGCCGGCCTCATCGGCAGCGCCACCAAGCGGGCGCGCTTCGAGCGGCGGATGATCGCGGCGGGGCTGGACGAGCGGACGGCGACGTCCTTCCGCTGCCCGATCGGCCTCGCCGGCATCCGCTCCAAGGAGCCGGCGGTGATCGCGGCGGCGGTGGCCGCCGACCTTCTGGTGGCGGACGAGGCGCTGTCGGGTGCCGGACGGGGATCGGAACCGCTCATCCGGGCGGTGGACAGGGCCGGCGGGGGCCGGCGCTGAGTTCGGTGCGGCGGGTTGGGGGCTCGGGGCCGATGGATACGAGCATGGCGACGGCGGGGGGCCGGGCCCGGGACACGAGCGGCACGCCGCTGCTCGAAGTCCGCGACGTGGTGAAGACCTTCGGCTCCAATGTCGCCAACGACAGCGTGTCCTTGAAGGTGATGCCGGGCGAGATCCACGCGCTGCTCGGCGAGAACGGCGCCGGCAAGTCGACGCTGGTGAAGATCATCTACGGCGCGCTGCAGCCGGATGCGGGCGAGATCCTGTGGAAGGGCCGGCCGGTCTCGGTCGGCTCGCCGGCCGAGGCGCGCGCCCTCGGCATCGGCATGGTGTTCCAGCACTTCTCGCTGTTCGAGGCGCTGACGGTCGCCGAGAACATCGCCCTCGCCATGCCGAAGGGAACCGACGCGCGCAAGCTCGGCCGCACCATCGCCGAGGTCTCGCGCGACTACGGCCTGCCGCTTGAGCCGGACACCCGCGTCGCCGACCTCTCCGTCGGCGAGCGCCAGCGGGTCGAGATCGTCCGCTGCCTGCTGCAGAACCCCGCGCTCATCATCATGGACGAGCCGACCTCCGTGCTGACGCCGCAGGAGGCCGACCAGCTGTTCGAGACGCTGAAGCGCCTCGCCTCGGAAGGCTGCGCGATCCTCTACATCTCGCATCGCCTCGAGGAGGTGCGGGCGATCTGCCACCACGCCACCATCATGCGGCGGGCGAAGGTGGTGTCCGAGACCGACCCGACCCGGGAGACCGTCGGCACCCTCGCGCGGATGATGGTCGGCAGCCACGTCGCCGAGATCCACCGCGAGCGGGCGGTGCCGGGCGCGACGAGGCTGGAGCTCCGCGGCCTCGACGTGCCGGCCACCGGCCCCTTCGGCGTCGCGCTGAAGGCGATCGACCTCACCGTCCGGGCGGGCGAGATCGTCGCCATCGCCGGCGTCGCCGGCAACGGCCAGGGCGAGCTGTTCGACGCGCTCTCGGGCGAGAACCCGGCGCCGTCGGACGGCATGGTGCTGATCGACGGCAAGCCCGTCGGCCACCGCGGCGTCAACGTCCGCCGGCGGGCGGGCGCCGCCTTCGTGCCGGAGGAGCGGCTCGGCCACGGCGCGGTGCCGGGGTTCCGCCTGTCGGAGAACGTGGTGCTGACCCGCCACGGCACCCGCGAGGGGATCACCCGCAGCGGCTTCACCAAGGTGGCGGTGGCGGGCCGGGTGGTGACCGACGTCACCGACCGCTTCGACGTGCGCAAGGGAACGCCCGACCCGGAGGCCCGCTCGCTCTCGGGCGGCAACCTGCAGAAGTTCGTGGTCGGGCGCGAGGTGCACCGGGAGCCGGGGATCCTGGTCATCGCCCAGCCGACCTGGGGCGTCGACGCCGGCGCGGCAGCAGTGATCCGCCAGGCGCTGATCGACCTCGCCCGCGCCGGCTCCGCCGTGCTCGTCATCAGCCAGGACCTCGACGAGATTTTCGAGGTGGCCGACCGCATCGCCGTGATTTCCCGCGGCCATCTCTCGGCGGCGAAGGACGCGGCGGAGATGACGCGCGAGGAGATCGGCCTGCTGATGGCCGGCGGCGCCGAGAAGCGGGGAGAGCCGTGATGCGCCTCGAACTCGTCAAGCGCGCGGAGATGAGCCGCGCGATGATGGTGCTCTCGCCGCTGATCGCGGTGGCCCTCACCGTGGTCGCCGCGGCGATCGTCTTCGCGGTCTCCGGGCACAACCCGCTGACCGGCATCTGGCTGTTCTTCCTCGAGCCCGTCACCTCGCTCTGGGGGCTCGAGCAGCTGTTGATCAAGGCGACGCCGCTGATCGTCATCGGCCTCGGCCTCGCCGTCTGCTACCTCTCCAACAACTGGAACATCGGCGCGGAGGGCCAGCTCACCATCGGCGCCATCGTCGGCTCGGCCATCCCGGTGCTGGCGCCGGAGTTCGACAGCTGGGTGGTGCTGCCGCTGATGGTGGCGATGGCGATGGCGGGCGGCGCGGCCTACGCGGCGGTGCCGGCGGTGCTGAAGACCCGCTTCGGCACCAACGAGATCCTGACCAGCCTGATGCTGGTCTATGTCGCCGGCCTGTTCCTCGACTGGCTGGTGCGCGGCCCCTGGCGCGACCCCAAGGGCTTCAACTTCCCGATCACCGTCACCTTCAACCCCTCCGCCACCCTCGACAGCTTCCCCGTCGGCGGCCTGTGGCTGAACCTCTCGGCGCCGATCGCGCTCTTGCTGGTGATCGTCTTCGCGGTGGTGATGCGCTTCACCCTCAAGGGGTTCGAGATCCGCGTGCTCGGCCAGTCGCCGCGGGCGGGCGCCTTCGCCGGCTTCTCGGCGCGGCGGATGACGCTGTTCGCCTTCCTGCTCTCGGGGGCGCTCGCCGGCCTTGCCGGCATCATGGTGGTGATGAGCGAGATCCAGAAGCTGCAGCCGGTGATCTCGCCGGGCTACGGCTTCACCGCCATCATCGTCGCCTTCCTCGGGCGCCTGAACCCGGTCGGCATCCTGGTCGCCGGCCTCGTCATCGCGCTCTCCTACCTCGGCGGCGAGGCGATCCAGACCTCGATGCAGATGTCCTCCAAGGTGGCGACCGTGCTGCAGGGCATGCTGCTGTTCTTCGTGCTCGCCTGCGACACGCTGATCCTCTACCGGATCCGGCTGGTGCGCGGCCGCCATGGCGCCGGGGAGGGGGCCCATGCTTGAGGCGATCATCCTGACCGTCATCACGGCGGCGACGCCGCTGCTCCTCGCCAGCATCGGCGAACTCGTCGCGGAGCGCTCCGGCGTCCTCAACCTCGGCGTCGAGGGCATGATGGTGATGGGGGCGGTGGCCGGCTTCGCCGCCACGGTGACCACCGGCAGCCCCTTCGCCGGCATCCTCGCCGGACTCGTCGCCGGGGTGCTTGTGAGCCTCCTCTTCGCCTTCGCCACGCTGACGCTGGTGGCCAACCAGGTGGCCTCGGGCCTGGCGCTGACGCTGTTCGGGCTCGGGCTCTCGGGCCTCCTCGGCGAGAGCTTCGTGGGCAAGCCCGGCATCAAGCTGCCCAGCCTCCACATTCCGGGGCTGACGGACCTTCCCTTCGTCGGCCGCATCCTGTTCGGCCAGGACATCCTCGTCTACATCTCCTTCGCGCTGGTCGCGGCGGTGTCCTGGTTCCTGTTCCGCACCCGCGCCGGGCTGATCCTGCGCGCGGTCGGCGACAACCACGTCTCGGCCCATGCGCTCGGCTACCCGGTGATACGGGTGCGCTATCTGGCGGTGATGTTCGGCGGCGCCTGCGCCGGCCTCGGCGGCGCCTATCTCTCCATCGCCTACACGCCGCTCTGGGTGGAGAACATGACCGCCGGGCGCGGCTGGATCGCGCTGGCGCTGGTCGTCTTCTCCTCCTGGCTGCCCTGGCGGCTGGCGATCGGCGCCTACCTGTTCGGCGCGGTGTCGATCCTGCAGCTGCACACCCAGACGCTCGGCCTCGGCGTGCCGGCCCAGTTCCTGTCGATGCTTCCCTATGTCGCCACGGTGCTGGTGCTGGTGGTGTTGTCAGGCAACCGCCGCGCCGCCAAGTTCAACACCCCGGCCTGCCTCGGCACGCCCTTCGTCCCGGACCGCTGACCGTGGTCCGGCCCACACCGGCGGGACCGTCGCGGTCCGGTTCCGCCCAGACTTCCCGACCGTGACACGGCGTCGACCCCTTCCAGGGAGTGATGGAACAATGAAGAAGACACTGCTGCTCGCCGGCACCGCGCTGGCCCTCGCCCTCGGCTCCGCCGCGGCCTCCGCCCAGGAGGACAAGACCAAGGCCTGCTTCGTCTACGTCGGCCCGATCGGCGACTTCGGCTGGTCCTACCAGCACGACCAGGGGCGCCTCGCCGTCGAGGAGCACTTCGGCGACAAGGTCGAGACCGCCTACCTCGAGAACGTGTCCGAGGGCCCCGACGCCGAGCGCGCGATCGAGCGCTTCGCCCGCGAGGGCTGCGACATCATCTTCACGACCTCCTTCGGCTTCATGGACCCGACCATCAAGGTCGCGGCCAAGTACCCGGACGTGAAGTTCGAGCATTCCACGGGCTTCAAGACCGCCGAGAACGTCGGCATCTACAACGCCCGCTTCTACGAGGGCCGCTACATCATCGGCCAGATCGCGGCGAAGATGTCGGAGACCGGCGTCGCCGGCTACATCGTGTCCTTCCCGATCCCCGAGGTCGTGATGGGCATCAACGCCTTCATGCTGGGCGCCCAGTCCGTCGACCCCGACTTCAAGGTGAAGATCGTCTGGGTGAACAGCTGGTTCGACCCCGGCAAGGAGGCGGACGCGGCCAAGGCGCTGTTCGACCAGGGCGCCGACATCATCGTCCAGCACACCGACTCCACCGCGCCGCTGCAGGTGGCCGAGGAGCGCGGCCTCAAGGGCTTCGGACAGGCCTCCGACATGATCGCCTTCGCGCCGAACGCGCAGCTCACCGCGATCGTGGACAACTGGGCGCCGCACTACATCAAGTCGGTGCAGGCGGTGATGGACGGCACCTGGAAAGCCGGCGACGTCTGGGCCGGCATCGCCGACGGCGACGTGCTGATGTCGCCCTACACCAACATGCCCGAGGACGTCGCGGCCGCCGCCGAGGAGATGGAGCAGAAGATCGCCTCCGGCGAGTTCCACCCCTTCACCGGCCCGATCTACGACCAGGCCGGCGAGCTCCGCGTCAAGGAGGGCGAGGTCATGTCGGACCCCGACCTGCTCGGCATGAACTGGTACGTCCAGGGCATCGACGACCAGCTGCCGCAGTGATGCAATCGGACGGCCCCGGGGTATCCCCGGGGCCGTTCGGGGTGGGGACATGCGGGCGCCGTCCCGCCGGGGACCGACGCGGGGCCGGTCCGCCTGACGCGGACCGGGGCCTCCGTCCGGCGGGGATCGGATTTCCGCGCGCGGCCGCTGGTCCGTGCCGCGCCGGCCGCCGTCCCGCCTCCGCACAGCCCCGCCTCCCGAACGGACACGAGAGCCACGGAACCCGTCCATGCTCGCCTTCGCCGCAGAGTGGCTGAACCTCCTCATCCGCTGGGCGCATCTCGTCGCCGGCATCGGCTGGATCGGCACGTCCTTCTACTTCATTGCCCTCGACCTCTCGCTGAGGAAGCGCGCGCGGATGAACCCGGGCGTCTACGGCACGGCCTGGGAGGTGCACGGCGGCGGCTTCTACCACGTCGAGAAGTACACGGTGGCGCCGAAGGAACTGCCCGAGGACCTGATCTGGTACAAGTGGGAGGCCTACCTCACCTTCCTGACGGGCTTCGCCCTCTTGACGGTGATGTACTACTTCAACGCCTCGGCCTATCTGATTGATCCGGAAGTCCTCGCGCTCACGCCGGGCGAGGCGGTCCTGATCTCGGTCGTGTCGCTGGCGGCCGGCTGGTTCATCTACGACCGGCTGCTCTGCCGCTCGGCGCTCGGGCGGAACACGCCGCTGCTGGCACTCGCCGTGTTCGTGCTGATCATGGCGTTCAGCTACCTCTTCACCAACGTCTTCTCGGGCCGCGGCGCCTTCATCCACGTCGGCTCGCTGATCGGCACGATCATGGCAGCCAACGTCTTCGCGGTGATCATCCCGAACCAGAAGAAGATCACCGCCTCGCTGCTGGCCGGCGAGGCGCCGGACCCGGCGCTGGGCGCCACCGGCAAGCAGCGGTCGGTGCACAACAACTACCTGACGCTGCCGGTGCTGCTGATGATGGTCTCCAACCATTATCCGCTGCTGACCAACCACCCGCAGAGCTGGATCCTAGTCGCGCTGGTGCTGGTGATGGGCGCCATGGCCCGCCACTTCCTCAACCGCCACGAGGCCGGCGACCCGCTGCAGAAGATCTGGTGGACGCTCCCCGTGGCGGGCGCCGGCCTCGCGGTCGCGCTGGTGATGACCGCCCCGGCGCCGAGGGTGTCCCTCGCGGCGGTGCACGACGACGTCGCGGTGAACATCTCACGGATGCACTGCGCCTCGTGCCACGCCCGCGCGCCCACCCACGAGGGCTTCGCCGAGGCGCCGAAGGGCATCTACCTGGAAACGCCGGCGGACCTGCGCCGCTACGCGGCCCTCATCGACCAGCAGGCGGTGAAGTCCGACGCCATGCCGCTCGGCAACGAGACCGGCATGACCGAGGAGGAACGCCGCACGCTGGGCGACTGGATCGCCGGGCAGTAGGGGGGTCGCCGGCGGGCGGAATGCCGGCGGCCGCGGCGGCAGTCCCTGCAAACGTCATCCCGGCGAAAGCCGGGATCCAGGCCTTCCGGGTGAGACACCGGCCGCCGCTGAGGCAACCACCCCTCCGCCGTCATTCCGGCGAAAGCCGGAATCCAGGCGGTTGCGGCGGCAACCACCCCTCCGCCGTCATCCCGGCGAAAGCCGGAATCCAGGAAACCTCGCGGAGTGCGGCGGTCAGGGCGCCTGGATCCCTGTGTGTCGATTCTGTGCGAAGGTGTTGGCGGGCGGGAGATCGCTGGATCCCTGGTCTTCGAGACCGAAAGTCGGTCACGATCCCCGCC
>JAWLBM010000066.1:0-14117 GCA_041687675.1 Pleomorphomonas sp.
ATGTCCGGCAGTCCGACGAGGGGATCATCGCCGAGGGCGGTGATCGTCTCAAGGGTCATGTAGCGGGCTCGCTGGACTAGGAGGATGGCGCCCACGAGCCGGGTGATTGCCGCCTCGTCGGGGAAGATTCCGACGACCTCGGTCCGGCGCTTGATCTCGCCGTTGAGCGACTCGAGCGGGTTGGTCGAGTGCAGCTTGGCCCGGTGCTGGGCCGGGAAGCTCATGTAGGCGAGTACGTCCGGCTCCGCGTTGTCCATCAGCGCGGCCAGCTTCGGCGCCTTTGGCCGAAGCTGGTCGGCGACGCGGCGCCACTGCAGCCTGGCGCTGTCGGCATCGTTCTGGGCAAAGGCCGTGGCGATGAAGGCCGAGACGACACGGCGCCCCTGGCGGCCCGGCGTCGCCTCGGCACACCAGGCTCAAGCGGACCTCTCGCGGGCTTCTTCTGCAGACTTCCCGTCGGCGGTCCTGCGCCCGGCGTACCACCGAGCGCGGATGCCGGCGATGCCGTTGGGCAGCATGATGATCACCGCGACGACGATGACACCCAGGAGGAGCAGCCTGTACTCGCCGGCCCCGCGCAGGAGTTCGTTGCCGATGGTGACCACGAAAGCGCCGAGGACGGCTCCGGGGAAGCGTCCGAGTCCGCCGATGGCGGCGCCGTGCGGCGCCTTTCACTCCGGCGCCGAGAGTGGAATCCCGCGCGGACGGCAACAATGGTGCCTGCGGTCACCATTGCGGGCGCCGCCCCCGACCCCGAACATAGGTGCACAAGTTCGCCAAAGGTCCGACAGGTAGCGGCCGCCGAAGCGGCGGCCGGCAGACGACACCCGGAGGACACCAATGCGCACTTCATCCACAGCAGACACCGCACCCATAGCACCGCCTTCAAACGGCAGGTCGTCCAGGAGTATCTGGCGGGCGAGACGCTCCACGCGCTCGGCAAACGGCACGACCTCTCGCGCAACTTGATCCGGATCTGGCTTCAGAAGCATCAGGCCGGCGCCTTTGACGAGGAGGCGGTGGCGGCCGACACGGTCCAGGAATACGAAGCCCGGATCGCCGCGCTGGAACGGCTCGTCGGCAAGCAGGCCACGGAGCTCGAGTTTCTGAAGGGGGCTCTGAAAAACGCACCGCGCGCGAGAAGCGGCAGTACCTCCGTGATCACCGGCCCGACGGTCTCTCCATCTCAGAAGGATGCGAACTGATGGAGATCGCGCGCTCCACCCACTACGACGGCGAGGCCGAGGCCTGCGACGACACGGCCGTCGTCGAGGCGATCGCAGCCATCTGCGAGGAATTCGAGAGCTATGGCTGGCGGCGAGTCCGCGCGGCGCTCCGGCATCAGGGTCTGGTCGTGAACCACAAGAAGATCAGGAGGTTGATGCGCGAGCACGGCCTCCAACCCCGCACCCGCCGGCGTCACGTCGCAACACCCGACAGTGACCACGACCACCCGATCTTCCCCAATCTCGTCGCCGACCGGCTCCCCGACGGTCCGGACCAGATTTGGGTGGCCGACATCACCTACGTCGCGATCCTCACCGGCTTCGCCTACGTCGCGATCCTCACCGGCTTCGCCTACGTCGCGGTCATTCTCGATGCCTGGTCCCGTCGCGTCGTCGGCTACGCGATCAGCCGCTCGATCGATGTGCGCCTGACCCTCGCCGCCCTGGCAGCGGCCGTGGAACGGCGCAAACCACCGCTCGGATGCATTCACCACTCGGACCGCGGTTCGCACTACGCTGCCCTGGCCTACCGGTCTGCCCTGGTCGAAGCCGGTCTCGCCGGATCGATGGGACGGCGCGGCAATCCGTACGACAACGCCAAGGCGGAGAACTTCATGAAGACGTTGAAGGTCGAAGGCGTCTACCCGATGGCCTTCGAGACCTTCGCCGATGTCGCGGAGTTCCTCCCCAGGTTCATTGATGACGTCTACAGTGTCAAGCGCCTCCATTCGGCGCTCGGCTATCTCAGCCCCACCCAGTTCGAGGATCAGCACACCCGGGTCACTGTCAAATCAGCAGCATGAGTTCTGTCCGGCCGCAGGGGCCCACTCCAGATCGGGGGTCAGAATTGCAATCCGTTTGACAGCCAATGTCGGAGTCGAGGTGAATTCCAGCTCAGAGTGGACACACGTGCCGGCTTTGTTTCGTGCGGCTCGAAGGAAACCGTCCCTGCCCGACTGGCCACACTTCGTCCTGGATTTGGTCCTTCTTGGACCGGGTACGAACGCGGAGCCGTCAGAACACGGCGTGGTCACCCCGTTCGATCGAGGCCTCGCCCGCGAGCAGGCGCCCATAGAAGTCGAACAGAGTCTCCGTTCCGGTCGATGGCGTCGCCGATGCGTCGTAGCGTCCTGTGGCTGTGTCCAACACGAGCATCGACTCGGTCGCATAGTAACGCCCGATCCGGGCCAGCTCGGCCTTGTCGGCGAATGTCGGAAGCGTACGCCCGAGCGTCGCCAGGCCCCAGACGATGGTATCCAGCAGACGCACGGGGACATGCGAGAAGCGCGGCGGTCGCCCGAGCAGCCGAAACAGATGCTCGCCCTGTTGTCTCGGCGTGATCGCGTCCCCAGGCCCGCCGATCGGCAGCACCCGGTTGTGGTAGCCTTCGTCATCCAGGCAGTCGGCGATGTAGCGCGCCAGGTCTGCGTCGCTGATCGGCTTGCAGGCCGTCATCATGCCGTCGCCGAACACCAGGAAGGGCTTGCCTTGCCGGACGCGATCCACCTGTCCCGACAACGATTTGAAGAACGCCGTCGGCCGGACGATAGAATAGGTGAGACCGGAGTCGATCAGTTCCTTCTCGAAGGCCAGCTTCGCCTGCTGGAACGCCAGGAGTGGCTTTTGAACGCAGATCGCGGACAGCAGGATGAAATGCGTGACGCCCCGCTCCCGCGCAGCCTCGAGCGCCTTTGAATTGGCCCCGTGATCGATGGACCAGGCGTCCCGGGGCGC
Organism: Pleomorphomonas sp.; assembly: GCA_041687675.1. Taxonomy (GTDB): domain Bacteria; phylum Pseudomonadota; class Alphaproteobacteria; order Rhizobiales; family Pleomorphomonadaceae; genus JAWLBM01. The sequence goes on from JAWLBM010000066.1 coordinate 2,961, forward strand.
TCCGCTTCGCGAGGCAAGGCAGGACACCACAACGTCGAAGCGGTCGCCACGGAAGCCATCGCGAGCGAGCGACGGGGGCGCGGCCACGTCGCCGAAGCGCAGGGTCGCTCCGGCCAATAGTTGCGCGCTTTGCTCCGCAGTGAGCGCGCCACGCACACCTGCGCGGGGCCGCACGAAGCAGACCACATCGTGACCGCGCTCGACGAGTGCCCGCGCCGTGGCCCGACCGATCGTCCCAGTGGCGCCCAGCAAGAGGACGCGCTTACGATTGAAACGGTGTGCCGGTGCCGGGGTGGTTGGTTCGAGCATGACTTCTGCAAGGAAGAGAGGTCGGTGAGTCTTTGCCGTCGTAGGTCCGAGGCGCAGCGCCGCGAACCGCCTTCAACATATGTGCGTCCAGCTCCTCCGCCGGATAGCATACAGCGCAGGCGGCAACCCAAAATCCAACCCGCGGATCGGTCGCCTCGGGCATTGTGCGTAAGTCTTTGTCGCGGAAAGCAGTTTGGTAGCGGAGGAGGGACTCGAACCCCCGACACGCGGATTATGATTCCGCTGCTCTAACCAACTGAGCTACTCCGCCCCGGGGCCGCCGGTGACCGGCGGCCGAAGCGCCGCCGATATAAGGGGCGGGTCGGGCGGGAGTCAAGCGTCGGCGGCGCGGATGCAGGCGCCGTCCGGCGGGGCACGGCGAAGGGGCGTCCGGCCGTCCCGCCGCGGTCCGAGCGTTCACCGTCAGGGCGCCACGACCCGGGCGGCGGCGCGGGCCGGCGGGCGGGCGGCGGCGGGCGGCGGGGCGGAGGCGATGAAGCCGCCGCCGAGGACGCGGGCGTCGTCGCCCGGGCCATCGTAGAGCACGCAGGCCTGGCCCGGCGCGACCCCGTGCTCGCCCTCGACGAGGTCGACGAAGACGCCGTCGGCGCCGGCGTGCAGCACGGCCGGCTGCGGGGCCCGCGAGGAGCGCACCTTGGCGAACACCTCGAGGCCCTCCGGCCCGAGGCCGCCCAGATCGCCGTCGCCGATCCAGTTCGCCTCGCGCAGGGCCAGCCGGCGCGTGATCAGTGCCTCGCGCGGGCCGACCACCACCCGGCGGGCCGCGGCGTCGAGCCGCACCACGAACAGCGGCTCGCCGGCGGCGATGCCGAGCCCACGCCGCTGGCCGACGGTGTAGCGGATGATGCCGTCGTGGCGGCCGAGCACCCGGCCGTCGACATGGACGATCTCGCCGGGCTCGGCCGCGTCGGGCCGCAGCCGCTCGATCACGTCGGCGTAGCGCCCCTCGGGCACGAAGCAGATGTCCTGGCTGTCGTGCTTGTCGGCGACGGCGAGGCCGAGTTCGCGGGCGAGCGCCCGCACCTCGGTCTTCGACAGCTCGCCGAGCGGGAAGCGCAGGAATTCGAGCTGCTCGCGAGTGGTGGCGAACAGGAAGTAGCTCTGGTCGCGGTCGGCGTCGATCGGGCGGAACAGGGCCCGGCGGCCGCCGACGGGCCGCGAGCGGACGTAGTGGCCGGTCGCCAGCGCGGCGGCCCCGAGGCCGCGGGCGGTGTCGAGCAGGTCGGAGAACTTGACCGTCTGGTTGCAGGCGACGCAGGGGATCGGCGTCTCGCCGGCGATGTAGCTCTCGGCGAAGCGGTCGATCACCGCGTCCCGGAAGCGGTCCTCGTAGTCCAGGACGTAGTGCGGGATGCCCAGCGCCTCGGCCACCCGGCGGGCGTCGCGGATGTCCTGGCCGGCGCAGCAGGCGCCCTTGCGATGGGTCGCCTCGCCGTGGTCGTAGAGCTGCAGCGTCACCCCGACGACGTCGAAGCCCTCGCGCTTCAGCAGGCCCGCGACCACGGAGCTGTCGACGCCGCCGGACATGGCGACGACGACCTGGGTCTCGGCGGGGCTGCCGGGAAGATCGAGACTGTTCATCATGTGCCGATCCCATCGCGACCCGGTCCACGTTCTCGGAAGCGGGCGGCAAGAGTTGCCGGGTCCCCGGCAGGTCGTGCCCGGCAGGAGCGCCGGATTTTCCGGAACAACTGGGCGGAACCTAGCGAAAAATCAAGCCCGCGTCACCTCGCCGTTCGCTGGCCCGGAGATTGCAGCTTCGGCGGCGGCCCGTTTCGCCACCCGGAGGCAGCATGTCCGAAGTCACCGCCGTCGCCCCCACGAGGCTGCCGGCAGGCCGGCCCGTCGCGGCCGGCGGCAAGCCCCCCGGCGGCACCGCCGGGGCGGTCGCCGGCGGTCCGGGCGCAGCGGTCGCCGTCGGCGCGACGGCGCCGGCTTCCGGCGCGACGACCGCGATGGCGACGACGACCACCGCCTCCTCGACCCCCGCTGCGCCGCCGGAGGGATCGACCACGGCCTCGGCGGCCTCGGCCCAGCCTTCGCCCGCGTCTCCGCCGACCACGGGCAAGGCCGGGGCGTCCGCCCCCTTCGCCGCCCTGATCGCCGCGGCCGCCGCGGACGGCGAGTTGCCATCCCGTCCGGCGCACGCGCGCGGGATCGGCCACATCGTCCGCATGCTCGCCCACGCCGGGGACAAGCCCGGGATCGGCAACCTCATGCGCCAGGTCCTGGCGGAGGGCGCCGGCGCAACGCCTCCGGCCGACGGGACGGCCGGCGAGACCCCCGTCGACGTCGCCGGCCCGACCGGCAACGCCGCCGCTCCGGTCCCGCCGCTCCCGGCCGGAGATGTCGGAGCGGGCGCCGGCGGCCCGGCGGAACCCCCGCCCCCGGGCGACCCGCCGCCCGGCGGCGAGGCGGGCGGCGCCGACCCGGCCCCGGCGATGGCCACGGCGCCTGCGCCGGTCCCGACCGGGCCGGGACCTGAGGCCGCTGCCGAAGACGCGACCACCTCGACCAGCGGCACGGCCGGGATCCCGGTCCCCGCCGACGGCGGGACGGACCCCGCGCCCGAGCCCGCCCCGCAGGAGGGCGGCCCGGACCAGCCCCCGGCCGTTCCGCTGACGGCCGGCGCGGCGATCCCGGCCGACGAGCCGGCGCAAGCCGCCGGCCCGACCTCCACCGCAGCTGCGGGCGGGGACGCGGGCGAGCCGATGCCCTCCCCGGCCACCACGGCGACGGCCGTCGGTGCCGGGGATGACGCGACGACCCACCCCGCCGGAGCCCCTCCGGCACCGACCGCCCCCACCTCCCCCGCGACCGCCGCGGCCGATCGCGGCGCGACCACGTCCATGATGCCGGCCCCAACGGTGCCGGGCGCATCGACGCTGCCGCCTCCCGCCACCGCGGCGGCGCCGCTTGCCGCCGTGACCGAGGCCGCCTTCGATCCGGCGACGGCGACGTCCGGCGACGCGGATCCGATCCAGCCGTCCCCGGCGCCGGCGGTGTCCGCCACGACCGGCGCGACGACGCCGGCTGCGCCGATGCCGGCGACCGGCCCCGCGCCGGCCGTGGTCGCCGCGCTCGAGCCGGAGGCGACAGACCCTTCGGTCACCCCCGGAGATTCGCTTGAGGAGACCGCGGAGGAGACCGGCGACGATGGCACCGCGCCGCCGGCCCTCGATCGGCGGCCGCGGCCCGAGCAGGCGCGCGGCATGTCCACCGCCGCCCTCGCCTTCGTCGAGCGGCTGAAGGCGGTGGAGGGCTCCCGCGGCGCCTTCGCCTCGGCCAACAATCCTTCCTCGCTGAACGGCGCTGGCGAGACCGGCGACGCCACGGCCGCCGCGAAGGCCGGCCCGCAGGCCACCGTGCCGCCGCCCGCCCCGACGGCCTCGGCGACGCCGACGGCCACCGCCCCCGTCCCCGACGCCGGCGCGGCGACGGCGTCCGCCCCGACCACGTCCTCCGGCGCGGGGGTCGCGATGACGACCGCCCAGGCAGGCGCGACCGGATCGTCGACCTCCTCGACGGGCGCATCCTCCCAGCCCGGGCAGCCGCAGCTGCCGCCCTCGGCGGCCGCCCTCGCCGCGGCGCTGCCGCGGATGGCGGCGGAGATCGGCCGCCGCTCCCTCGGCGGCGAGACGCGCTTCCAGATCCGCCTCGATCCCGTCGCTCTCGGCCGGGTGGACGTGCGGCTCGACATCGACGAGCGCGGCGAGGCACGGGCCCACCTCACCGTCGAGCGCCGCGAGACCTTCGAGCTGATGGCGCGCGACCACCGGACGCTGGAGCGCACGCTGCGCGAGGCCGGCTTCGAGGCGCGTGACGGCTCGGTGCAGGTGTCGCTGCGCCAGCAGGGCGACGGCGGCGCCGGCGAGCGCTTCGCCCAGCAGCAGCAACAGCAGAACCAGCAGCAGCCCGGGACCGGTTCCGACCGGCCGCGGCCCCAGCCACAGGCGCCGACGAGCGAGGCCGAGACGCTCGCCCGCACGGCGGCCGCCCTCACCCGCCCGCTGCCGCCCGGCCGCGTCGACCTGAAGATCTGAGGACCGCGCCCATGGCCGTCGCCCCCGTCAACAGCACCATCCCGGCGAACCCGACCTCCACGGTCAGTCCGGCCGCGAACGCGTTGCTGACCACCTATGACACCTTCCTGAAGATGCTGACCACCCAGCTCCGGGTTCAGAACCCGCTGGAGCCGATGGATGCGGAGAAGTTCACCGAGCAGCTCGTCCAGTATTCCTCGGTGGAGCAGCAGATCCAGACCAACCAGCGGCTCGAGGAATTGCTCGCGACGATGGTCTCGTCGGCGACGCTGAGCCTCGTCAACTACATCGGCAAGACCGTCGAGGTCGCCTCGGACATCACCCAGCTCCGCAACGGCGTGGCGACCTGGAAGGTGGACGCCGCGGCGCCGGCGGAGAATGCGACGGTGACCATCCGCAACAGCCTCGGCGCGGTGGTCTACGAGGGCGAGATGGACCTTGCCCGCGGCGAGAACGCCTTCGAGTGGGACGGACGGCTCGCCAACGGCCAGCAGGCGCCGGACGGCGCCTACCAGATCTCCGTCAGCGCCATCGGCGACGACGGCGCGGCCGTGGCGGTCACCAGCCGGATCACCGGCTTGGTCACCGGCATCGATACCTCCGGGATCGAGCCGTACCTGAAGATCGGCGACACCATGGTCCCGCTCGGGTCGCTCAGAAATGTATCCGCCTGACGTCACCCGCAGAGGTGGTGTCAATTCTTACTAATTTGTTTCAACGCCCTTAGCCGATTTTTAAACGGCCCGCGCTAGTCTCTCCGCCTGAAGGTCGAGTTCAGTGTGAGAGTACGATGACCGAGCAGATGCGTCCGCGCGTGAAATACGTGATCGGCCCCGACGGCAGCCCGCTGACGATCGCCGATCTGCCGCCGGAGGACACGAAGCGCTGGGTGATCCGCCGCAAGGCGGAGGTGGTGGCCGCGGTCCGCGGCGGCCTCCTGTCGCTCGACGAGGCCTGCAAGCGCTACACGCTGACGGTCGAGGAATTCCTCTCCTGGCAGCAGTCCATCGACAAGCACGGCCTCGCCGGCCTCAGGGCGACACGGGTCCAGCAGTACCGGCCCTGATCCCCGGGCCGCGGCGGCCCGGCGACGACCCCGAGACGAGATGACGGAGGGCCGGCGACGACGCCGGCCTTTTCGCGTCGGCGCGCCAGGCGGGCCGCCGCGGACGTGGCGCTGCCCCGGACCCGGCAGATTTTGCCGGGCGCGATAATGATTCCTCAGCCGAGAATCCCGGTTTTCCGAGGCTTGCCGGAAAGCGGCGCGTTACCGTTAAGGCCCTGTTAACCATGGGCGTGCGGAAATTCCTGCCGGGTTGGACGGTGCGTCGCGGACCGGGTCCGGGCTTTTCCGGCGCGGCGCCTCGAAGACGGGTTGGACGGGACGGAGCGGTCCTTCGGTGAACGGTATCCAGTCACTCCTGCGATCGCTCGGGCCGGGCCGCCTCGCGGCCATGGGCGCCGTCGCGCTCGGCCTCGTCGGTTTCTTCGCCTACATCATGGTGCGCTTCGGCGCGGTGGCGGAGATGCCCCTCTACTCCGGCCTGTCGATGGCCGATTCCTCCGGCATCATCGCCGAGCTCGAGGCGGCCGGCATCCCCTACACGCTCCGCGACAACGGGGCGACGATCCTGGTCCCCGAGGACCGCGTCGTCCGCGCCAGGATGGACCTCGCCGAGCAGGGCCTGCCGTCTGGCGGCAGCGTCGGCTACGAGATCTTCGACAAGACCGACGCCCTCGGCACCACCAGCTTCGTCCAGAACGTCAACCACCTGCGCGCGCTGGAGGGCGAGCTGGCCCGCTCGATCCGCACGCTGCAGCGGGTCGAGTCGGCCCGCGTCCACCTCGTCCTGCCCGAGCGGCAGCTGTTCCGCCGCGACCAGCAGACGCCCACCGCCTCTATCGTGGTGAAGACCCGCGGCAGCCTCGACGGCGGCCAGATCCGCGCCATCCAGCACCTCGTCGCCTCGGCGGTGCCCGAGCTCGAGCCCTCGCGCATCTCCATCGTCGACGAGACGGGCCGGCTCCTCGCCGAGGGCAACGGCTCGCAGGATATCGGGCTCATCGCCACCGACGTCGACGAGCGCACCTTCGCCTACCAGCGCGACCTCGAGTCCCGGCTGCGCGACATCGTCGAGAGCGTGGTCGGCGGCGGGCGCGCCCGCGTGAAGGTCGCCGCCGAGCTCGACTTCAACCGCGTCCAGGAGACCCAGGACATCTTCGACCCCGAGGGCCAGGTCGTCCGCTCCACCCAGTCGCGCGAGGAGAGCTCCGCCTCCGCCGAGGCCGGGCAGGACCAGGTGACCGTCGCCAACCAGATCCCGGAGGCCAACCAGCCGCCCGCCGACCAGACTGCGCAGACCCGGGAGAACAGCTCGGTCAGCGAGGAGACGATCAACTACGAGATCTCCAAGACCACCCGCACCGCGATCACCGAGGCGGGCGGCGTCAAGCGGCTCTCGGTGGCCGTGCTCGTGGACGGGCGCTACGCGACCGGTCCGGACGGGGTGCAGGCCTATGCCCCGCGGCCGCAGGAGGAGCTGGACCAGATCGCCGCGCTGGTGCGCACGGCGATGGGATACGACCAGAACCGCGGCGACCAGGTCGAGGTGGTCAACCTGCAGTTCGCGACCGGCCCCTCGGCCGAGCCGGAGTTCGCCGAGCCGGGCCTCCTCGACTTCGGCCGCGCGGAGCTGATGCGCTTCGTCGAGCTGGCGGTGATGGCGGTGCTCACCCTGCTCGTCCTGCTCTTCGCCGTCCGTCCGCTGGTGCGCCGCATCCTCGAGCCGGACAGCCAGGGCGCCGGGGAGCAGGTCGTCGGCGCCCTCGCCGCGGGCTCGACGGTGACCGGTCCCGGCGGCATGACGCTGGTGATCGGCCCGGACGGCCAGCCTCAGCCGATCGACGGCCAGGCGCAGATCGAAGGGCCCTCCAACACCCGCATCGACGAGGCGCGCGCAGCCGGCGCCGCACAGCTCGACCAGGTCCGCCGGGTCGGAGATCTCGTCAAGGACAACCCGAACGAGGCCGCGATCATCATCCGCAACTGGCTCGGGGAGGCCGCCTGAGCCATGACGATCCAGCAGAGCCGCGAATACAGCAGCCTCGGCGGCACCCTCACGGTCACCGCCGGCGGCACCCAGCGCGCGCTCACCGGCGCGGAGAAGGCGAGCGTGATGATGCTCGCCCTCGGCGACCGCTTCGGCGCGCCGATCTGGAAGCTGCTCGACGAGATCGAGATCAAGCAGCTGTCGATGTCGATGGCCAAGCTCGGCCCGATCACGCCGCAGATGCTGGACGACCTGATGGTGGAGTTCGTCACCAAGGTGTCGTCCTCCGGCGCCCTCCTCGGCAACTTCGACACCACCGAGCGGCTGCTGCTGTCGGTGATGCCGCCTGAGAAGGTGGCGAGCATCATGGAGGAGATCCGCGGGCCGGCCGGGCGGAACATGTGGGAGAAGCTCTCCAACGTCCAGGAGAACATCCTCGCCAACTACCTGAAGAACGAGTACCCGCAGACGGTCGCCGTGGTGCTCTCGAAGATCAAGCCGGACCATGCCGCCAAGGTGCTCGCCATCCTGCCCGAGGAGTTCGCCCTCGAGGTGGTGAACCGGATGCTGCGGATGGAGGCCGTGCAGAAGGACGTGCTCGACAAGGTGGAGCAGACGCTGAGGGTGGAGTTCATGTCGAACCTCACCAATACCCAGCGCCGCGACGCGCACGAGATCATGGCGGAGATCTTCAACAACTTCGACCGCACTACCGAGGCGCGCTTCATCACCGCGCTGGAGGAGGACAACCGCGACGCCGCCGACCGCATCAAGGCGCTGATGTTCACCTTCGACGACCTCGCCCGGCTGGACGCCGCCGCCATCCAGACGCTGCTGCGCAACGTGGAGAAGGACCGCCTCGCCCTGGCCCTGAAGGGCGCCAAGGAGCAGGTGCGCGAGTTCTTCTTCTCCAACATGTCGAGCCGCGCCGTCACCATGCTGAAGGAGGACATGGAGGCGCTGGGCGCGGTGCGGCTTCGCGACGTCGACGAGGCGCAGGCGCAGATGATCAACATCGCCAAGGACCTCGCCGCCCGCGGCGAGATCATGATCACCAAGAACAAGGGCGAGGACGAGCTGGTCATCTGACCCGGCCGCCCCGAGAGGACAGACTCACATGGCCGCACCCGCCCGCTTCCTGTTCGAGACCGACTTCGCCGTCGAGGCGCGGCGGCGGGCCGCGCCGCCGCCGCCGACGATCACCGTCGCCGAGCACGAGAAGCGCGTCGCGGCGGCCGAGCGCGCCGCCCGCGCCGCGGGCCTGGCCGAGGGCCGCGCGGCGGCGGAGGCCAGGGCCGCCGTGCATCTCGCCGAGGAGGCGGGCCGGCTCGCCGCGGCGGTCGAGGGCATCCTCGCCGTGCTCGACGCCGAGCGCGCCCGCATCGAGGCGGACAGCCTTCGCGTCGCCGGGGCCATCGCCCGCAAGCTGGCCGGCCGGCTGATCGAGGCGCTGCCGCGGGAGGCGGTGCTCGCCACCTTCGCGGACGCCCTGGAGCCGCTGCGCCGGGCGCCCCACGTGGTGGTCCGCCTCGCCGCCGAGGACAGCGGCGCCATCGGCGAGGCGATCGGCAAGGTCGCCCGCGAGCGCGGCTTCGAGGGCCGCATCGTCGTTCTCGGCGAGCCCGGCGTGCGCCGCGGCGACTGCCGCATCGAATGGGCCGACGGCGGCATCGTCCGCGACGGCGCGGCGCTGGACGCCGCCGTCGCGGCTCTCGTCGACGCCCACATCGCCAGCCTCTCGCCCGCCGAGGCGGCGGACAACCCCGGAGCCGACGCATGACCACGCCCGACGACGCCGGCGGCGTGCCGCTGGAGCCCCACGACGGCGCGCCGCGCCGCCGGGACAGCGAGGAAGACCCCAACGTCAGCCACGCCGCCGGCGAGCTGGAGGCGGTGTTCGACGTTCCCGTCCGCGTGTCGGCCATCCTCGGCCGCTCGCGGATGGCCGTGCACGACCTCCTCAAGCTGCAGCCGGGCGCCGTTCTCGCGCTCGACCGCAAGGTCGGCGAGGCGATCGACATCTACGTCAACGACCGGCTGGTCGCGCGCGGCGAGGTGGTCCTCGTCGAGGAGAAGCTCGGCGTGACCATGACCGAGATCATCAAGAACGAGCGCTGAAGGACCCTTTCGAGATGCGCCTGCTCATCATCGGCACGCTGAACGGCCAGCTCACCGCGGCGACCCGGATCGCGATGGACCGGGGCGCCTCGGTGACCCACGCCGACAGCATCGACACCGCCCTGAAGTCGCTGCGCTCCGGCCGCGGCGCCGATCTCCTGATGATCGACGTGGCGCTGCCGATCGCGGCCCTCGTCGCCGACCTCCAGGCCGAGCGCTTCCACGTGCCGGTGATCGCCTGCGGCACCGGCAACGACGCCCGCGCCGCCGTGGCGGCGATTCGCGCCGGCGCCAAGGAATACGTGCCGCTGCCGCCCGACGCGGAGATGATCGCCGCGGTGCTCGCGGCGGTCGCGGCCGACAGTCGCGACCTCGTGGTCCGCGACGAGGCGATGCTGCAGGTGGTCCGCCTCGCCGACCAGATCGCCGCCTCCGAGGCGTCGATCCTGATCACCGGCGAGAGCGGCACCGGCAAGGAGGTGATCGCCCGCCACGTCCACCGCCGCTCCAACCGCTCGGACCGGCCGTTCGTGTCCGTGAACTGCGCGGCGATCCCGGACAACCTCCTCGAGAGCGAGCTGTTCGGCCACGAGAAGGGCGCCTTCACCGGCGCCGTCGCGCGCCGGATCGGCAAGTTCGAGGAGGCGAGCGGGGGCACGCTGCTGCTCGACGAGATCTCCGAGATGGACGTGCGCCTGCAGGCCAAGCTGCTGCGAGCCCTTCAGGAGCGGGTGATCGACCGGGTCGGCGGCGGCAAGCCGGTGCCGGTGGACATCCGCGTCATCGCCACCTCCAACCGCAACCTCGGCGAGGCGGTGCGCGCCGGCACGTTCCGCGAGGACCTGCTCTATCGGCTCAACGTGGTCAACCTGAAGCTGCCGCCGCTGCGCGAGCGGCCGGCCGACATCGTCGCCCTCGCCGAGCACTTCTCCCGCAAGTACGCCGAGGTGAACGGCGTCGCGGCCCGGCCGCTCTCCGCCGACGCCAAGCGCGAGCTGATCGCCGCGCGCTGGCCGGGCAACGTGCGCGAGCTCGAAAACACCCTGCACCGGGCGGTGCTGCTCGCCACCGGGCCGGAGATCGGCGTCGAGGCGATCCGGGCGCCGGACGGCGCCCGCTTCGAGCCCGCCGCGCCGCCCCCCGGCGGCGACGCCGCGACCCGGGCGGCGCAGACCGCCGAGGCGGTCACCCGCGCCCTCGTCGGCCGCACCGTCGCCGAGGTGGAGCGGGACCTCATCCTCGACACCCTCGACCACTGCCTCGGCAACCGGACCCACGCCGCCCGCATCCTCGGCATCTCGATCCGCACCCTGCGCAACAAGCTGAACGAATACGCCGACGCCGGCCTCGACGTCCCCGAACCCGGCACCGCCCGCATCGCCTACGGCTGACGGTCGCGCCAGCGGAGGGGGGCCCTCATCCGCCCCTTCGGGGCACCTTCTCCCCGGCGGGGAGAAGGGAATACGCCCGGCCGGACGGGTTCGCCACCAGTGCCCCCGCGCTCCCCTTCTCCCCTCCCGGGGAGAAGGTGCCGGCGAATGCCGGCGGATGAGGGGCGCGCGCCCGCAGGGCGCGCGGCCGGAGGGGGGCGCGGCCGGCGGAGGGGTGGCCCCCCC
>JAWLBM010000067.1:0-12480 GCA_041687675.1 Pleomorphomonas sp.
AGGAAGCTCCTGACCATGCTCAACGCCATCCTCAGAGACCAGAAAACCTTCGCAGCCTGACCCAGCAGACACAGTTGCCGGCTTTCGCCGGGATGACGGGGAGTGGGGGATGCCGGCACAGGACCCGGTTTCCGGCTTTCGCCGGGATGACGAGGAGGATGCGGACGGGCGAAAACCCCCGCCCTGTCGATTGCGCGCGGCCCGTCGTGGTTCACGCCGCGGCGCGCATCCGGTCGCGGCCATGCGGCGCGGTCCAGTCGATCTCGGGGCCGAGGGGGACGATGCCGGAGGGGTTCAGGGTGCGGTGGCTCTCGTAGTAGTGGCGCTTGGCGTGGTCGAGGCGGATGGTGCCGGCGATCTCGGGGATCTGCACCAGTTCGCGGGTGTAGGCCCACAGGTTCGGGTAGTCGACGAGCCGCTTCAGGTTGCACTTGAAGTGGCCGACATAGACCGGGTCGAAGCGGATCAGCGTGGTGAGCAGCCGGATGTCGGCCTCGGTCAGCCGGTCGCCGGCGAGATAACGGCGGCGGGAGAGGAGGCCCTCCAGCCAGTCGAGCGTCTCGAACAGGGGCACCACCGCCTCCTCGTAGGCCTCCTGCGAGGTGGCGAAGCCGGCGCGGTAGACGCCGTTGTTCACCGTGGCGTAGACGCGCTCGTTGATGCGGTCGATCTCCGGGCGGAGCTCCTGCGGGTAGTAGTCGCCGGGCGTCGCGCCGAGATGGTCGAAGGCCGAGTTCAGCATCCGGATGATCTCGGAGCTCTCGTTGTTGACGATGGTCCGCTCGCGGGTGTCGAACAGCACGGGCACGGTGACCCGCCCGGTGTAGCCGGGCTCGGCCAGCGTGTAGATCTGGTGCAGGACGTCGGCGCCGATCTCCGGGTCCGGCACCACGCCCGGCCCCTCCTCGAAGGTCCAGCCGTTCTCCAGCATGCGCCAGTGCACCATGGAGACGTCGATCATCGCCTCGAGGCCCTTCAGCGCCCGCACGATCAGCGTGCGGTGCGCCCAGGGGCAGGCGTAGGAGACGTAGAGCCGGTAGCGGCCCGCCTCGGCCCGAAGGCCGGGCCGGCCGTCCGGGCCGGGGCGGCCGTCGGCGGTCAGCCAGCGGCGGAACTTCGAATCCTGGCGCACGAAGCGCCCTCCGGTGCTCTTGGTGTCGTACCAGCGGTCCGTCCACACCCCGTCGATCAGCAGGCCCATCTAATTTCCTTTGCGATTCCAGATGTCTCGCAAGGGAAATGGGCCGCGGTGGTATCGGTTCCAACGCCTCGGCCGGTGAACGGTGCGTTCACGGCCGGCGCGCGGAGGTCAGCCGGGGGAGGTCAGCGTGCGCCGCACCGCGTCGGCCCAGCCCGCGAGCTTGCGGCTGCGGGTCGCCTCGTCCATCACGGGCTCGAAGCGGCGGTCGAGGCGCCAGCTGCTGGCAAAGCCGTCTTCGTCCGGCCAGACGCCCGCCTTGCGGCCGGCGAGCCAGGCGGCGCCGAGGGCGGTGGTCTCGAGCACGACAGGCCGGTCCACCGGCGCCGCGAGCAGGTCGGCGAGGCGCTGCATGGTCCAGTCGCTGGCGACCATGCCGCCGTCGACGCGCAGCACCGTCTCGCGGGCGCCGGTCCAGTCGCGGCGCATCGCCTCGAGGAGGTCGCGCGTCTGGAAGCAGACCGCCTCCAGCGCCGCCCGGGCGATCTCGTTGGGGCCGGTGCCGCGGGTGAGGCCGAAGATGGCGCCGCGCGCCTCCGCGTCCCACCAGGGCGCGCCGAGCCCGGTGAAGGCCGGCACGAGGTAGACGTCCTGGTGGGGATCGGCCATGTCCGCCATCGGCCCGGACTGGTCGGCGCGGCCGAGCAGCCCCAGCCCGTCGCGCAGCCACTGCACCGCCGCGCCGGCGACGAAGATGGAGCCTTCCAGCGCGTAGGTCGGCCTGCCGTCGAGCTGGTAGGCGATGGTGGTGAGCAGCCGGTTGCGGGAGGCGACGAAGTCCGGCCCGGTGTTGAGGACGGCGAAGCAGCCGGTGCCGTAGGTGGACTTCAGCATGCCGGGCCGGAAGCAGGCCTGGCCGACGGTCGCGGCCTGCTGGTCGCCGGCGACGCCGGCGATGGCGATGGCAGCGCCGAGGATCGAGGGATCGGTGGTGCCGAAGTCCGCGGCGCTGTCGAGGACGCGCGGCAGCATCGCGCGGGGGACGCGGAGGAGGTCGAGGAGGTCGTCGTCCCAGTCGCCGCGGCGGATATCATAGAGCAGCGTGCGCGAGGCGTTGGTGGCGTCGGTGACGTGCTCGCGTCCGCCGGTGAGCCGCCAGATGAGGAAGCTGTCGACGGTGCCGAAGGCGAGGTCGCCGGCCTCGGCCCGGGCGCGGGCGCCCTCGACCCGGTCGAGGATCCAGGCGGCCTTGGTGCCGGAGAAGTAGGGGTCGAGGATGAGGCCGGTGCGCTCGCTCACCATCGGCTCGGCGCCCGCGGCCTTCAGCTCGGCGCAGACGGGGGCGGTGCGGCGGTCCTGCCAGACGATGGCGTTGTGGATGGCCCGGCCGGTCGCCCGGTCCCACACCACCGTGGTCTCGCGCTGGTTGGTGATGCCGATCGCGGCGATGTCGGAGGCGGAGACGCCGGCGTCGGCGAGGGCGTAGCGGACCGTCTCCAGCGTCGTGCGCCAGAGGTCCTCCGGATCGTGCTCGACCCAGCCGGACTGCGGAAAATGCTGGGGAAACTCCTGCTGGCCGACGCCGCGGACCCGGTATTCGCCGTCGAAGACGATGGCGCGGGTGGAGGTGGTGCCCTGGTCGATGGCGAGCACGAAGGCGGACATGGGCGGCGGTCCTCGCTGTCTTCTCGTTCGGAGCCGGTGCCTTTCACCGGCGCCCGGCCGCCCGCGCAGGGGGAAGTGGCCGGGCAGGGGTCTCCCGCCGCGGCGGCCGCGGCGGGAGGGGTCGGCGATCCCGGGCGGCAGCGGGCCGCCCGGGCGTTCAGCCGGTCACTTGGCCGCGTCGGCCCAGCTCTTGACGAGCTCGTCGTAGTTGACGGTGATCGGCTGCTCCTTCTCGTTCTCGATCTGGGCCTGCGGCGCCAGGGTGCCGTTGGCCTTGGCCTGCTCGACCCAGTACTCGAGGCTCTGCTCCTCGTTCAGCTTCGGGCCGATGTCGCCCATGATGCCCGCCCGCTCGAGGCGCTCGAGCACCTTCTCCTGCTCGGCGCAGAGCGAGTCCATCGCCTCCTGCGGGGTCTTGGCGCCCGACGAGGCGTCGCCGATCGCCTGCCACCAGAGCTGAGCCAGCTTCGGGTAGTCCGGCACGTTGGTGCCGGTCGGCGACCACTGGATGCGGGCCGGCGAGCGGTAGAACTCGACCAGGCCGCCCAGCTTCGGCGCGCGCTCGGTGAAGCTCTCGTGCCGGATCGTCGACTCGCGGGCGAAGGTGAGGCCGACGTGGCTCTTCTTCGTGTCCACGGTCTTCGAGGTGACGAACTGGGCGTAGAGCCAGGCCGCCTTGGCGCGGTCTTCTGGAGTGGACTTGAGGATCGTCCAGGAGCCCACGTCCTGGTAGCCGAGCTTCATCCCCTCCTTCCAGTAGACGCCGTGCGGCGAGGGAGCCATGCGCCACTTCGGGTTGCCCTCGGCGTCCACCACCGGCAGCCCTTCCTTGACCATGTCGGCGGTGAAGGCGGTGTACCAGAAGATCTGCTGGGCGATGGCGCCCTGCGCCGGCACCGGACCCGACTCGGAGAAGGTCATGCCCTGGGCTTCCGGCGGAGCGTAGGCCTGCAGCCAGTCCAGGTACTTCTGGATGGAGTAGACCGCCGCAGGGCCGTTGGTGTCGCCGCCGCGGGCGACGCAGGAGCCGACCGGACGGGAGTTCTCGTCCACCCGGATGCCCCACTCGTCGACCGGCACGCCGTTCGGGATGCCGATGTCGCCGTTGCCGGCCATCGACAGCCAGGCGTCGGTGAACCGCCAGCCGAGCGACGGGTCCTTCTTGCCGTAGTCCATATGGCCGTAGACTTTCTGGCCGTCGATCTCGCGGCCAGTGAAGAACTCGGCGATGTCCTCATAGGCCGACCAGTTGACCGGAACGCCGAGGTCGTAGCCGTACTTGGCCTTGAAGTCGGCCTTGTTCTTCTCGTCGTTGAACCAGTCGTAGCGGAACCAGTAGAGGTTGGCGAACTGCTGGTCGGGGAGCTGGTAGAGCTCGCCGTCCGGAGCGGTGGTGAACGAGGTGCCGATGAAGTCCGCGACGTCGAGACCCGGGTTGGTGACGTCGGCGCCTTCGCCGGCCATCCAGTCGGTCAGGCTGCGGGCCTGCTGGTAGCGCCAGTGGGTGCCGATCAGGTCCGAGTCGTTGATGTAGGCGTCGTAGATGTTCTCGCCCGACTGCATCTGCGTCTGCAGCTTCTCGATCACGTCGCCTTCGCCGATCAGGTCGTGGGTGACCTTGATCCCGGTGATCTCCTCGAAGGCCTTGGCGAGCGTCTGCGACTCGTAGCTGTGGGTCGTGATCGTCTCCGAGACAACCTTGATCTCCATCCCCTTGAAGGGCTCGGCCGCCTGGATGAACCACTGCATTTCGGCGAGCTGCTCCTCCGGCGAGAGCACGGACGGCTGGAATTCGCTCTCGATCCAGCGCTTGGCCGCTTCCTCGTCGGCGAAGGCTGTGCCGGCAAAGCCGACGAGAACCATCGTGGCCGCTGTGGCCATCAATTGTCTGCGCATTCACGTTCCTCCCTTGTGCCCGGACCTTTCCGGGCGTTTCCGAATTTCGGAGATGGCCGGAGTGGCGGCAATCTCCGTTCCGCTCCCGTGGGGAGGCGGCTCTGACCGCTCCCCCAAGGGAATCCGTCGCGCCGGCCTACACCGTCCTGAACACCACGAGGGCGTAGAGGACGGAGAGGCCGAGCGCCCACCACAGGTTCGGGCCGACGAGGCCCAGCCAGGCGAGGTGGATGAAGGCGGCGCCCAGCAGCGACACGAAGAGCCGGTCGCCGCGCGTCGTCTCGAAGCGAAGAATGCCGACCCGGGGCGCACCGCCTGGCGAGGCCCATTCCCAGACGCCCATGCCGACCAGCAGGGCGAAGATGGTGATGAAGAAGATCGCGGTCGGCCAGGTCCAGGCCATCCAGGAGAGATCCATAGCAGCCTCCTCAGACGCGGCCCAGGGCAAAGCCCTTGGCGATGTAGTTTCGGACGAACCAGATCACCAGCGCGCCGGGGATGATGGTCAGCACGCCGGCCGCCGCGAGCACGCCCCAGTCGAGGCCGGAGGCGGAGACCGTGCGCGTCATGATGGCGGCGATCGGCTTTGCGTCGGTGGTGGTCAGGGTGCGGGCGATGAGGAGCTCGACCCAGGAGAACATGAAGCAGAAGAAGGCGGCGACACCGATGCCGGACGCGATCAGCGGCATGAAGATCTTCACGAAGAAACGCGGGAAGGAATAGCCGTCGATGTAGGCGGTCTCGTCGATCTCCTTCGGAACGCCCGACATGAAGCCCTCGAGGATCCACACGGCGAGCGGCACGTTGAACAGGCAGTGCGCGATCGCGACCGCGATGTGCGTGTCGATCAGCCCGAAGGACGAGTAGAGCTGGAAGAAGGGCAGGGCGAACACCGCCGGCGGCGCCATGCGGTTGGTCAGCAGCCAGAAGAACAGGTGCTTGTCGCCGAGGAACCGGTAGCGCGAGAAGGCGTAGGCCGCCGGCAACGCCACCGACACCGAGATCACCGTGTTCATCACCACGTAGATCATCGAGTTGATGTAGCCCTTGTACCACGACGGATCGGTGAAGATCACCATGTAGTTCGCCGTGGTGAAATCCTCCGGCCACAGCGAGAAGGTATTGAGGATCTCCTGGTTCGTCTTGAAGCTCATGTTGATGAGCCAGTATATCGGCAGCATCAGGAAGATGATGTAGATCGTCGGGATCAGGAAGGTCCAGCGGCTGCGCTGCAGCGAACGGACCTTCCGGCCGGAGATCTCGTGCGCCATCGCGGCCGGGATCGACCTGGGCGCGGCGGCGGAGGGGGAGGTGGACTGGCTCATCTGGTGCCTCGTCACGCCTTGTCGCGTCCCGCGTGGGTCATCACCGTGTAGAAGACCCAGGAGAGCAGCAGGATGATCAGGAAGTAGATGATCGACATCGCGGCCGCGGGGCCGAGGTCGAACTGGCCGACCGCCATCTTGACGAGGTCGATCGAGAGGAACGTCGTCGAGTTGCCCGGGCCGCCGCCGGTGACGACGAAGGGCTCGGTGTAGATCATGAAGCTGTCCATGAAGCGCAGCAGCACGGCGATCAGCAGCACGCGCTGCATCTTCGGCAACTGGATGTAGCGGAACACCGACCAGCGCGAGGCGCCGTCGATGCGGGCGGCCTGGTAGTAGGCGTCCGGGATGGACACCAGGCCGGCGTAGCAGAGCAGCACCACGAGGCTGGTCCAGTGCCAGACGTCCATCACCACGACCGTGATCCAGGCGTCGACCGGATCCTGCGTGTAGTTGTAGTCGATCCCGAGGGCGGCGAGGCTGTGGCCGAGCAGGCCGATGTCGACCCGGCCGAACACCTGCCAGATGGTGCCGACCACGTTCCACGGGATCAGCAACGGTAGCGCCATGAGGACGAGGCAGACGGGCACGCCCCAGCCCTTGCGCGGCATGGCGAGAGCGATGACGATGCCGAGCGGGATCTGGATGGCGAGGATGATCGCCGAGAAGATCAGGTTGCGGGCGAGCGCGTCATGGAAGCGGTCGGACTGCAGCGTGTCCTGGAACCATTCCGTGCCCGCCCAGAAGAACTGGTTGTTCCCGAAGGTGTCCTGGACGGAGTAGTTCACCACCGTCATCAGCGGGATCACCGCCGAGATCGCGACCAGCGCGACCACCGGCAGCACCATGAACCAGGCCTTGTTGTTCCACGTCTTTTCCATGGTTCAGGCTCCCGCTACCGGCTCGACGAGATGGCTGTCGACGTAGACGTTGACGCGGTCGAGGTCGAAGACCGCCCTCGGGCTCGCCGGCACCGGCACGCCCTCCTTCAGCACGACGTTGAGGTCAGTGCCGGAGAGGTCGGCGCGGACGATCCGGTAGCGCCCGACGTCCTCGACGCCGAGGACCCGGATCGGCAGCCCGTCCGGCCCGTCCGAGAGGGCGACGAACTCCGGCCGCACGCCGAGCTCGACCTTGCCGGAGGCGGGCGGGTAGGAGGACTTCAGCCGGATCGGCGTGCCGGCGACCACCGCCTCGTCGCCGCGCACCTCGGCCGGCAGCACGTTCATGCCCGGCGAGCCGATGAAGTAGCCGACGAAGGTGTGGCGCGGCTTCTCGAAGAGCTCGTCGGGGGTGCCGATCTGCACCACCTCGCCCTCGTACATCACCACCACCTTGTCGGCGAAGGTGAGCGCCTCGGTCTGGTCGTGCGTCACGTAGATCATCGTGAAGCCGAAGCGCTTGTGCAGGTGCTTGAGCTGGGTGCGCAGCACCCACTTCATGTGCGGGTCGATGACGGTCAGCGGCTCGTCGAACAGGATCGCGTTGACGTCCTGGCGGACGAGGCCGCGGCCGAGCGAGATCTTCTGCTTCTCGTCCGCGCCGAGGCCGCTCGCCTTGCGCCCGAGCTTGTCGCTGAGGCCGATCATCTCGGCCGTCTCGCGGACCGACTTTTCGACCTCGTGCTCCGGCACGCCGCGGTTGCGCAGCGGGAAGGCGAGGTTGTCGTGGACGGTCATGGTGTCGTAGACGACCGGAAACTGGAACACCTGGGCGATGTTGCGGGCCTCGGTGGGCAGGTGCGTGACGTCGCGGCCGCCGAACAGGATGCGGCCGCTGGAGGGCACGATCAGCCCGGAGATCACGTTGAGGAGCGTGGTCTTGCCGCAGCCGGAGGGTCCGAGCAGCGCGTAGGCGCCGCCGTCCTCCCAGGTGTGGTGCACCTCCTTCAGGGCGAAGTCCGACGGCTTGGTCGGGTTCGGCTTGTAGGCGTGGGCGATGTGGTCGAGGTCGATGCGCGCCATGTCGTGATCCCCTCTCAGGCGGCCGCGGCGAGGCGCGGGGCTGCGGCGAGGCGGCCGTCGCGGTCGAAGACGAACAGGCGGTCGGGATGCACCCACACGGGCACGCGGTCGCCCTCCTCGAGCAGGCGGACGCCATGGGTGAGGGCCACCCAGCGGCTGTCGGCGACGTCCACGTGGATGAAGCTCTCCGAGCCGGTGATCTCGGTGATCGCCACCATCGCCTCGGCGCGGACGGCGCCGGCGACCGGGTCGAGCGAGAGGTGGTGCGGGCGGAAGCCGAGGGTGTAGGCGCCGTCCGGCAGGCCGGCGGTCTCCGGGCCGGAGGGAACGTGCAGCCCGCCGTGGTGCACGAAGCTGCCGCCGCGCTTCTCGACCGACAGCGTGTTCATCGGCGGGTCGGAGAAGGTCTTGGCGGTCACCAGGTCGGCGGGACGGTTGAACACCTCGATGGTCGGCCCGAACTGCGTCACCCGGCCCTCGGAGAGGGTCGCCGTCGAGCCGCCGAGCAGCAGCGCCTCGGTCGGCTCGGTGGTGGCGTAGACGAAGATCGCGCCGGTCTCGGCGAAGATCCGCGGCAGCTCGGCGCGCAGTTCCTCGCGCAGCTTGTAGTCGAGGTTGGCGAGCGGCTCGTCGAGGAGGACGAGGCTGGCGCCCTTGACGATGGCGCGGGCGAGGGCGGTGCGCTGCTGCTGGCCGCCGGAGAGCTCGAGCGGGGTCTTCTTCAGCTGGTCGGTGAGCCGCAGCAGCTCGGCGGCCTTGCCCACCCTCGCCTTGATGGTGGCGCGATCGACGCCGGCGACCTTGAGCGGCGAGGCGATGTTCTCCCAGACGGTCAGCGTCGGATAGTTGATGAACTGCTGGTAGACCATCGCGACGCCGCGCGCCTGCACCTTCACGCCGACGACGCTCTTGCCGTCCACCCGGATGTCGCCGTGGGTCGGCCGGTCGAGCCCGGCCATCAGCCGCATCAGGCTGGTCTTGCCGGACAGGGTCGGGCCGAGCAGCACGTTGAGCGAGCCCTTCGACAGCGTCATGGAGACGTCGTCGATGTGCGTCTGCGCGCCGACCTTCCTGGTGACGTTGATCAACTCGAGCATCGCGTTCCTCCGCCGCGGCGCGCCCCTCCAGGCGGCGCCGGGCTCCAATCCTATTCTATTGCGCCGCGTCGTGCGTGCGCTCGCGGTTGCGGCCGGCGAACCATCCGTCCAGGTCCTCGACGTCCTGCCGGGTCGTCCTGAGGCCGAGCTTGGTGCGGCGCCACAGCACGTCGTCGGCGTTCCGCGCCCACTCGTTGGCGACGAGGTAGTCCATCTCCGCCTCGGTCAGGCCGGCGCCGAAGCCGCGGCCGAGGTCCGCGTCCGAGCGCGCGGTGCCGAGGATCCTGCGGGCCCGGGTGCCGTAGGCGCGGGCGAGGCGGCGGACGAGCGCG
This sequence comes from Pleomorphomonas sp., assembly GCA_041687675.1. Classification (GTDB taxonomy): domain Bacteria; phylum Pseudomonadota; class Alphaproteobacteria; order Rhizobiales; family Pleomorphomonadaceae; genus JAWLBM01. Next base: position 9,418 of record JAWLBM010000067.1, read on the forward strand.
GGACCGACTCCCGGGTGCTCGGCCTGCAACTCCCGGACGAGGCCCTCGAAGCCGGTGACCGGGAAGTCGCCGCCGGGCAGGGTGGCTCCGGCGGTCCAGCGGCCGCCGCGGGCGCCGAGCGCCTGCTCGACCTTCTCCATCACGCTCTCGGCGAGCCGGCGGTAGGTGGTGATCTTGCCGCCGAAGATGTTGACGAGCCGCGGCGCCTCGCCCTCGCCGTCCACCTTCAGCACGTAGTCCCGCGTCGCCTCCTGCGCCTTGGAGGCGCCGTCGTCGAACAGCGGGCGCACGCCGGAGTAGGTCCAGACGATGTCGTCGCGGGACAGCGGCGCCTTGAAGTACTCGCCGGCGGCGGAGAGCAGGTAGCCGATCTCCTCGTCGGTGATCCGCACCTCGCCGGGGTCGCCGGTCCAGTCGCGGTCTGTGGTGCCGATCAGGGTGAACTCGCCCTCGTAGGGGATGGCGAAGATGATCCGGCCGTCGGCATTCTGGAAGATGTAGGCGCGGTCGTGGTCGTAGAGCTTGCGCACGACGATGTGGGAGCCCTGCACGAGGCGCACGTTGTGAGCGTCGTTGCGGCCGAGCGGGCCGCGCAGCACCTTGTCGACCCACGGGCCGGCGGCGTTGACCACCAGCCGCGCGGTGACGGTGCGCCGGGCGCGGGTGTCTGCGTCCTCCAGCGTCGCCGACCAGGCGTCGTCCGCCTGGGCGAGCCCGACCACCTTCGTGCGGGTGAGGACGGTGGCGCCGCGGGCGGCGGCGTCCATCGCGTTCAGCACCACGAGGCGGGTGTCCTCCACCCAGCAGTCCGAATACTCGAAGGCCTTGGAGAAGCCCGGCTTGAGCGGCTCGCCCGCCGGATCGGAGGCAAGGTCCAGCGTGCGGGTGCCCGGCAGCAGCTTGCGGCCGCCGAGGTGGTCGTAGAGGAAGAGGCCGAGCCTCAGGAACCAGGCCGGGCGGAGCCCCTTGTGGTGCGGCAGCACGAAGCGCAGCGGGCGGATGATGAAGGGCGCCATGCCCCAGAGCACCTCCCGCTCCTGCAGCGCCTCGCGCACCAGCCGGAACTCGTAGTGCTCGAGGTAGCGCAGCCCGCCGTGGATCAGCTTGGTCGACCAGGAGGAGGTGCCGGAGGCCAGGTCGCCCTGCTCGGCCAGCATCACCGAGTAGCCCCGGCCCACCGCGTCCCGCGCGATGCCACAGCCGTTGATGCCCCCGCCGACGACCAGAAGGTCCACATCCGCCATGGAACCGCCGCCTCCCCAGCGACCGATGATGACGCGAGTTTCGTTTCGCGCCGCAGCTTTCAATCGATCATAAGCGAAGGAGATCGAAGATCAACCGAAAAGTTGCAGCATCGCCCGTGTCGACCCGGCGGGCCCCCTCCGCGGCCGGCCCGTCGGGCTGAAAAAGCGATGCTGCGCCAGTCGGTTGATGCCAAGCACCCCGGCATGGCCGGTGATCTCGCATGGACTTCGGAAAAGGTTTGCATTCGGCGACCCAGTTCGCCGTGCTTCGCATCGGCTCGAAACGAAAGGCTTTCGCTTTCGCTATCGAGGGGCGCGAGCCGACGGCCTGACGGGCCGCGGCGCGGGCGCCTGCCGCAGCGGCGACCGCGCCGTCAGCGGCGGGCGAGGGCGAGCGCCCCCCCGAGCGCGTCTCCGGCCGGCGCGACCACCCCCGGGTCGAGCCGGGCGGGGAGATGCGGCCGGTAGGACGGCGCGAGGCCGCCCATCAGTGCGACCCGCTCGCCGCCGAGCGCGACCAGCCGGTCGACGAGACGCACCACGTCGCCGACCGCCTCGGCGAGAAGGGCGCGGGCGACCGGGTCGCCGGTCGCCGCGTGCTCGAAGACCAGCGGCGCCAGCCGCGCCCAGTCGCGCGGGATCGCCTTGACCGCGAAGGCGAGGAAGGCGGAAGGGTCGCCGCCGTGGCGGGCCATCACGGCCCGGGTGAACTCCGACTGCGGCTCGATCTCCTCGTGGCCGAGGAGGGCGCGCCGCGCCGCCCGGTGGCCGAGCACCGCGCCGGAGCCGGTGTCCGACAGCTGGAAGCCCCAGCCGCCGACGGTGCGCGTCTCGCCGCCCCGCATCACCACGCCCTGGCTGCCGGTGCCGAGGATCAGGATCGCGCCGTCGCGCCCGGCATGGGCGCCGAGGCAGGCGATCTCCGCGTCCGAGGCCACCGTCACCGAGACGAAGGGGAAGGGGTGGGCGGCAAGGGCGGCGGCGAACTCCGGCACGTTGCCGCCGGCGACCCCGAGCCCCGCCCGCATGCGCGGCAGCGCCTCCTCGCCGAGGCCGGCGGCTGTCGCCGCCGTCCGCGCCGCCTCGAGGATCGACGCCGCGGCGCCGGCAAGATCGGTGGCGATGTTCGCCGGCCCGCCCGCCGCCTCGCCGACCACCCGGCCGGAGCCGTCGGCGATCCGGGCCCGGCAGAGCGATCCGCCGCCGTCGATGCCGAGAAGCAAGCCGCCGTCCTGCATGGAATCCCCCGGATGCTCCGACCGGCCCTGCTGCCGGCCGTCTCCGATTAGCGCCGAAGACGCGCCGGATCAAACGGCGGCGTCGTGCGGAGCTCGAGATCGGGCGAACTTGTTTTTTCAGCGATGACGTTGCGGGGAGCGGGTAGGCGTGCCGTTCGAAATGGCCAGTGTCCGGCGCAGGACATGAACCGTCATCCCGGCGAAAGCCGGGATCGAGACTTGCCCGAAGCCATTGACTCGGATGGGTTTTCTGGATCCCGGCTTTCGCCGGGATGACGTTCTGAGGGAACGAGTGTCTCCGCCGGCTTTCGCCGATGAAGTTGCGGGGAGCGGGTGTGCGTGCCGTTTGAAATGGCCAGGTTCGGCGCAGGTCATGAACCGTCATCCCGGCGAAAGCCGGGATCCAGGCTTCCCCGAAGCCATTGACTCGGCTGGATTTTCTGGATTCCGGCTTTCGCCGGGATGACGTTCTGAGGGAACGAGGGTCGTGTCCCGCCGCGTGGTGTAGCTGGACGGCAGCGAAGCCGCCCGCACGCGCGCCATCCACAGCGCTGTAGCGGGCGGGCGGCTTTGCGGGGGTG
>JAWLBM010000068.1:0-12229 GCA_041687675.1 Pleomorphomonas sp.
TCTCGTCCGATCCCCGCACCGCCAAGCCTCCCGCGCCGATCAGGCGAGTGAATCATGGCGAGGTCGGACAGGCGAGCGACTTCTTCAACAGCCTGCTAGATAATGATACCAATACTGGAGAGGACATCTACGTCCGCCATTTCGACTCAAACTTCCTCACAGATGCGTCACGCCTCTCAGATCAGCCTCTCTGGCTGGTGTCCACCGGCATTTCGGGCGGTCAGGGCACCGCATGCGACAGCATACTTCCGTCTTTTCATCCGGACGGCAGAAAGGTTCTGTTCGAGACGACCTGCGGCAGCCTCGTCAGTGCAGACGGCGACGGCAAGCGCGATGTCTACATCAAGTCGCCGGCGTATGATCCGGCCGTGGAAAAGGCCACCGGATTGCTCCAGCTTCTTTCCATACGCAAGGATGTGGCGATGGCCGGCAACGGAGCTTCAATTCTACCGCTCGTCTCACCCGACGGCACTCGCGTCGCCTTCCTTACGAGATCAACGGACCTTGCACCGGGCATGGGGACGTTCAACGGCGAGAAGCAACTCGTCATTCGCGAGCTTGCCTCGAATTCGACCCCGTTTCTCGTCTCTCGCGCAGGCCCCGACGGGCCCGAGGCAGACGACAGCGTGGACAGCGGCAATGATCGTCACGCTTTCGCCTTTGTCCCGGACGGGTCCGCGATCATCTTCGAGACGTCGGCAGAGAACCTCGTCCCCGGTGGGCCCGTGGCAACACAGAACCTCTACCTCGCCACGCTCCCGCCCGGCTCCGAGGGCAACGACCTGATCCTCGGGCTGGGTGGCGAGGATCGGCTGTTCGGCGCCGGCGGCAATGACAAGATCCTCGGCGGGGCCGGCGACGACTGGCTGTTCGGCGGGCCGGGCAACGATCTCTTCGGCGACGCGTATCTCGCGGCTGCCGGCGGCTTCACCTGGCAGGCGGAGGCGAGCGACTTCGTGGATGGCGGCGAGGGGACGGACACCTTCCACGTCCTCGCCCCCCGTCAGCGCTACGCGATCGAGCTTCGCCCGGACGGCGACGTCGCAATCACCGACCGGGCGGCGAACCCTCGCTTCGGCACTCACGTGCTGCGCTCCCTCGAAAAGCTCCGGGTGATCGATCAGGCGACCGGGCAGCAGCTCGTCTTCCCCCTCGACGCCTCGATCACCGCCTCCAACAACGCCCCGCCGACGGCGGCGGCCGCGGCGCTTGTCGTGCGGGCGGGGAGCAGCGTCGCGACGGCGCCGATCGGCTCGGATCCCGACGGCGACGCGCTCGTGCGCAGCATCCTCGCGCCGCCGGCGAACGGCACGGCGACGGTGGAGGCCGACGGGCGCGTCACCTATGCGCCGACCGTGGCGGGGGCCACGTCCGACGCCTTCACCGTGCGCGTCGCCGATCCCTGGGGCGGAACGGTCGACGTGCCGGTGACCGTCACGATCGGCCTGAAGCTCGTCGGCACCGCCGCCCGCAACAAGCTGACCGGCGCGGGCGGGCCCGACGTCCTCTTCGGCAAGGCGGGCGTGGACCGGCTCGTCGGCGGCGAGGGTGACGACCTGCTCAATGGCGGCGCCGGCGCGGACCGGATGACCGGCGGGGCGGGCGACGACACCTATGTGGTCGACAATGCCCGCGACAAGGTGGTCGAGACGGCCGGCGGCGGCACCGACACGGTGATCGCCTCGCGCAGCTACAGGCTGCCGGCGGAGGTCGAGAACCTGGTGCTGAAGGGCAAGAAGCCGCTCGCCGGCGCCGGCAACGCCGCCGCCAACACCCTCACCGGCAACGCCGCGGCCAACCTTCTCAAGGGGCTCGCGGGCGACGACATGCTGGAGGGCCGCGGCGGCGCCGACCGGCTCGAGGGCGGCAAGGGCACCGACACCGCGAGCTATCTCTCGTCCCCGGCGGCGGTGAGGGTCGCGCTGGGCAAGCGCGGCAAGGGCGGCGACGCCAAGGGCGACCGGCTGGTCTCGATCGAGGGGCTCTCCGGCTCCGCCCACGCCGACGTCCTGACCGGCGACGGCAGGGCCAACGCGATCGACGGCGGGGCGGGCGACGACACCCTCGACGGCAGGGGCGGCGCCGACCGGCTCACCGGCGGGTCGGGCGCGGACAGGCTGACCGGCGGGCCGGGCGGCGACGTCTTCGTCTACGCCGCCCTTTCCGACAGCCCGCCGGACGCGCCGGACGCGATCCTCGATTTCTCCGCCGCCGAGGGCGACGTGATCGACCTCTCCGCCCTCGACGCGGACACCAAGGCGCCGGGCAGCCAGGACTTCGTCGCGAGCCCGGGGACGGCCCTCACCGGCGTCGCCGGCCAGCTCGTGCTGCAGCCCTCCGGGGACGGCGCGGTGACGCTGCTCGCCGACGTCGACGGCGACGCCAAGGCCGACTTCGCCCTCGCCCTCACCCTGCGCGACCCGATCCAGCCGTCCGCCTTCAAGGGGGTGACGTTCCCGTGAGGGTGCGCCGGCGCCCCCCCCCCCCGGGGGGGGGGGGGGCCGCCGCGAGGTGGATCATCACCGGTCCGCCGGGCGCCTGAGGTCCAGGGTGGCGGGGAACGGGCCGCCCGCCTCCGCCGGCGGGATCGCCACCGGGCCGGCCGTATGGCCGATCTCCTCGAAGCGGGCGAGCCGGCGGGCCTCGGCCTCGTAGGCGTTGACCGGATAGGTCTCGTAGTTGCGCCCGCCCGGGTGGGCGACATGGTAGGTGCAGCCGCCGAGCGAGCGCCTCGACCAGCGGTCGAGGATCTCGAAGGTGAGCGGCGCGTTCGCCGGCAGCACCGGGTGGATGCCCGAGGCCGGCTGCCAGGCCTTGAAGCGGACGCCGCCGACGAAGCGGCCGTTGGCGCCCGCCGGCAGCATCGGCACCTGCCGGCCGTTGCAGGCGACCACGTGCCGGGCGGGCTCGAAGCCGCTGACCTTCACCTGCAGCCGCTCGACCGAGCTGTCGACATAGCGCACCGCGCCGCCGGCCGCCCCCTCCTCGCCGGTGACGTGCCAGGGCTCCAGCGCGCCGCGGATCTCCATCTCCACCCCGCCCCGCACGACCGTGCCGAAATAGGGGAAGCGGAACTCGCGCTGGGCCTCGAAGAAGTCGGGATCGACGGGCGTCCCGGCGCGCCTCAGGTCGGCCAGCACGTCGAGGAAGTCGGCCCAGACGAAGTGCTCCAGCATGAAGCGGTCGTGGAGGTCCGTGCCCCAGCGGACGAAGCCGCCCTCCTGCGGCTCGCGCCAGAACCAGGCGACCAGCGCGCGCAGCAGCAGCTGCTGGGCGAGCGACATCCGCGCGTCCGGCGGCATCTCGAAGGAGCGGAACTCGACCAGGCCGAGCCGGCCGGTCGGCCCGTCCGGCGAGAACAGCTTGTCGATGCAGATCTCCGAGCGGTGGGTGTTGCCGGTGACGTCGACGAGGAGGTTGCGGAAGAGCCGGTCGGTCAGCCAGGGCAGCGGCGCGGCGCCCTTGCCGGGCGGCGGCACCTGGGCGAAGGCGATCTCCAGTTCGTAGAGCGCGTCGTGGCGGGCCTCGTCCACCCGCGGCGCCTGGCTGGTCGGGCCGATGAAGAGGCCGGAGAAGAGGTAGGAGAGCGAGGGGTGGCGCTGCCAGTAGAGCACGAGGCTCTTCAGGAGGTCCGGCCGGCGCAGGAAGGGGCTGTCCGCCGGCGTCGCGCCGCCGACCACCACGTGGTTGCCGCCGCCGGTGCCGGTGTGGCGGCCGTCGATCATGAACTTGTCGGTGCCGAGGCGGGCGAGCCGCGCCTCCTCGTAGACGCCGGTGGTGATCGCCACCGCCTCCCGCCAGCTCGCCGCCGGGTGGACGTTGACCTCGAGGACGCCCGGGTCCGGAGCGACGCGGATCACCGCGAGGCGCGGGTCCTGCGGCGGCGGGTAGCCCTCGACGTGGACCGGACAGCCAAGGTCCTCGGCCGTCGCCTCGACGGCGGCGAGCAGCTCCAGGTAGTCGTCGGCGGTGGAGGTCGGCGGCATGAACACGCAGAGCCGGCCGTCGCGCGGCTCAACGGAGAGCGCCGTGCGCACGGCGCCGGCGTCGGCCGTCCACTGCCGGACGCGCGGATCGTCCGGCGCGGTCTCCGCCTGCTGCCGGTAGACGGTGTGCATCCGGTCGGGATCCGGCAGCTCGCCGCGGGCCTCGAAGGTGTCCTGCTCGACGATGAAGGGATAGGCCGACTCCGGCACGTGGGGCAGCGAGGCGAGCGGTAGGCGGAAGCCGACGGGGGAATCGCCCGGGACCAGCAGCAGCCGGCCGCGCCGGAAGCTCCACCGCTCCGAGACCCAGCCCCGGCCGGCGCGGGACTGCCAGCGCTGCACCGGCAGCACAAAGCCGCAGGGCCTGCCGAGACCGCGCGCGAAGACCCGGGCGATGCGGCTGCGCTCCTCGGCGCTGTCGAGCCGGCTGTCCTCGGGCGTGACGTTCTCGGGAAGCTCCGCCTCCTTGAGGATCCAGTGGGCGGGGTCCTCGTAGGCGGGGACCGCGAAGTCGGCCGGGATGCCGAGGCGGCGGGCGATGCCGCCGACGAGATCGCGGGCCTCCGTCTCGCCGACCCGAGTGTCGGCCGGCTCGCGGGCGACGAGGTCGAGACTCCGCCAGATCGGCTTTCCGTCCTTGCGCCAGTAGAGCGAGAAGGTCCAGCGCGGCAGGCTCTCGCCCGGGTACCACTTGCCCTGCCCGTAGTGGAGGAAGCCGCCCGGGGCGAAGCGGTCGGCGAGCCGGCGGATCAGCACGTCGGCGCGCTCCCGCTTGGTCGGGCCGACCGCGGCGGTGTTCCACTCTGCGGACTGGTAGTCGTCGACCGACACGAAGGTCGGCTCGCCGCCCATGGTGAGGCGCACGTCGCCCGCGGCAAGGTCGCGGTCGACGGCGTCGCCGAGGAGCAGCAGCCGCTCCCAGGCCTCGTCCGAATAGGGCCAGGTCACGCGCGGGCGCTCGTCGATGCGGTCGACGCGCATGTCGAAGAAGAACTCGGACCGGGTGTCCGGGTGGGCGCTGAAGCCGCCGGAGATCGGCGCCGCCGAGCGGTAGTGCGGCGTCGCGGCGAGCGGGATGTGGCCCTCGCCGCAGAGGAGGCCGGAGGTGGGGTCGAGGCCCACCCAGCCGGCGCCGGGGATGTAGACCTCGCACCAGGCGTGCAGGTCGGTGAAGTCGTGGGCGGTGCCGGAGGGCCCGTCCAGCGCCTTCAGGTCGGGCTTCAGCTGGATGAGGTAGCCGGAGACGAAGCGGGCGGCGAGGCCGAGGTGGCGCAGCAGCTGGACCATCAGCCAGGCCGAGTCGCGGCAGGAGCCGGCCCGGCGGGCGAGCGTCTCGTCGGGCGCCTGGACGCCCGGCTCCATCCGGATCTCGTAGCCGACGTCCTCCTGCAGGCGGCGGTTGATCTCGACGAGGAAGTCGGTGATCGGCATCGCCGCGCGCGGGATCGCGGCGAGGTAGCCGGCGAACAGCGGCCCCCCCTCCTCGCGGACGAGATAGGGCGCGAGCTCGACGCCGAGCTCGGGGGCGTAGGCGAAGGGGAAGAACTCCGCGGTGTCCTCGACGAAGAAGTCGAAGGGATTGATCACCGCCATCTCGACGAGGAGGTCGACCGAGATGGAGAAGCTGGTCACCGGCTCGGGAAAGACGAAGCGGGCGAGCCAGTTGCCGTGCGGGTCCTGCTGCCAGTTCACGAAATGCCCGGCCGGCTCCACCTTCAGCGCGTAGGCGGCGACGCGGGAGCGGCTGTGCGGGGCCGGGCGGAGGCGGATCACCTGCGGGCCGAGGCTGACCGGCCGGTCGTAGTCGTATCGGGTGACGTGGGTCAGCTTGGTCAGGATCGCCATCGGCGCTGCGGCCTCCTCGGGTGGTCGGGCGCATTACACGACAGTTGGCGCGAGGCGCAAAGCCCAAGGGGTGGGCATGGCCACGATTTCGGCAGGCTGTGGCGCACCGGCGACCGTGCGGCGGCGATCCCCCGGGCGCCGTTCCCAAATCGCCGCGCGCATGCTCAGATCCGGACCCGGCGACCGCCCCCGCGCGTTCCCAAGGGCGCTTTCCGATCAGGTGGAACCACCCGGTCGACGAGAAACCGCCCCAGACCCAGATGCCGCAGGAGCCGATCCCCATGACCCCGCAGTTCGTTCCCGACGCCGTGTTCCATACCCGCGTGCGCAACGAGGCGCTCGGCGGGCCGAACCCCTTCGAGTGGAGGGACGTGACGACGGCGGAGATCTTCGCCAGCCGCAACGTCGTGCTGATCGCGGTGCCCGGCGCCTTCACCCCCGCCTGCTCCGAGACGCACCTGCCCGGCTACGAGCGCGCCTTCGACGCCTTCCGCGCCCTCGGCGTCGACGAGGTCGCCTGCGTCTCGGTGAACGACGCCTTCGTGATGCAGCAGTGGGCGCTCTGGCGCGGGATCGAGCGGGTGCGCATGCTGCCGGACGGCAACGGCGAGTTCACCCGCAAGATGGGCATGCTGGTGGAGCGGCGGAACCAGGGCATGGGGCTGAGGAGCTGGCGCTATTCCGCCCACGTCGTCGACCGCGAGATCCGCCGGATGTTCGTCGAGCCGGGATTTCGCGACGAGCCGCCGGGGGTGCCGGTGCAAGTCTCGGGCGCCGAGGCGATGCTGGAGTACCTGAAGGCGGCGTGAGGCGGGGTCAGTCCTCGATCCCGGCGATCGCCCGGGCGAAGTCGCGGGCGGCGAAGGGCTCGAGGTCGTCGACGGACTCGCCGATGCCGATGAAGTGCACCGGCAGGCCGAAGGTCTTGGCGATGGCGACGAGGATGCCGCCGCGGGCGGTGCCGTCGAGCTTGGTCATGACGAGGCCGGTGACGCCGGCGGTCCGGCGGAAGACCTCGACCTGGTTGAGGGCGTTCTGACCGGTGGTGGCGTCGAGGACGAGCAGCACGTCGTGCGGGGCGGTCGGATCGACCTTGCGGATGACGCGGACGACCTTCTCCAGCTCGGCCATCAGCTCCGCCTTGTTCTGCAGGCGGCCGGCGGTGTCGATCATCAGGACGTCGCGCCCCTCCGCCTTGGCCTGGGTCAGCGCGTCGAAGGCGAGGCCGGCGGCGTCGGCGCCGACCTGGCGGGCGACCACGGGAACGCCGGTGCGCTCGCCCCAGACCTTCAGCTGGTCGATGGCCGCGGCGCGGAAGGTGTCGCCGGCGGCGAGCATCACCGAGCGGCCGTCGGCGCGGAACTTCGCCGCGAGCTTGCCGATGGTGGTGGTCTTGCCCGAGCCGTTGACCCCGACCACCAGCACCACGTGCGGCTTAAGCGGCTTCGCCTCGAAGGGCACGGCAACCGGCTTCAGCACCGCCTCGACCTCGGAGGCGAGCACGCTGCGGACCTCCCTGTCGGAAATGTCCTTGCCGTATCGCCCCTCGGCGAGGCGCTCGGTGATCGCGGTGGCGGTGGCGACGCCGAGGTCCGCCTGGATCAGCACATTCTCGAGGTCCTCGAGCGTCTCGTCGTCGAGCTTGCGCTTGGTGAAGATCGAGACGATGCCGCCGCCGATGGCGCCCGAGGAGCGGGAGAGCCCCTGCTTCAGCCGCTGGAGCCAGCCGACCTTCGCCGGAGCGGCGGAGGCCGGCGCGGCCGGCGGCGGGGCGTCATCCGGCATCGACAGGGCCGCCTCCGCCATGGCCGCCCCGCGGCCGGTGGGAGGCTCGAAGTCCGGCATTGGCGAGGGCTCGAATTCCGGCGGACCCGACGGCTCGATCTCCGGGGCGCCCGACGGCTCGAATTCCGGCGGGCCCGACGGAGCGATCTCCGGCGGCATCGAGGGCTCGATCTCCGGCGGAGACACGGGCTCCACCTCGGGCGTCGGGGCCGGCTCCTGCTCCGGCGGGGTCCACTCGGGGGCGGGGTGCGGCTCGACGTCCGGTCCGCGGCCGGGCTCCACGTCCGGCCCCGGGCGGGGCTCGACCTCGGGGCTCGGGGCGGTCGGCTCGACCTCGGGCTTCGGCGTCGGCTCGACCTCCGGCTGGCGCTGCGGCTCGGGCCTGGCGCCGAAGCCGAACAGGCGGCCGAACAATCCGGGCTTCTTCTCCTCGGCCATCGGTGTTCCTTCAAGCTCTCAGGCGGCGCGGGCGACCAGCGCGCGCGCCGTGTGGCCGGTGACCACGGCGGGGACGATCTCCCCGGGACGGCCGCGGTCGATCTCGGCCAGAGTGAACTGCTCGGTGCGGCCGAGGCCGTCCTTCTCCACCAGCACCAGGTGCCGCCGCCCGGCCTCGCCGGCGAGGTGCCGCGCATAGGCCGCCTCGCCGACGGCGCGAAGCCGCGCGGCCCGGGCCTTCACGGTCGCCTTGTCCAGCTGCGGCATCCGCGCCGCCGGGGTGCCCGGGCGGGGGCTGTAGGGAAACACGTGAAGATGGGTGAGGTCGCAATCCTCGACGATCGACAGCGAGTTCCGGAACATCGCCTCGGTTTCGGTCGGGAAGCCGGCGATGAGGTCGGCGCCGAACACCATCCCGGGCCGGAGCCGCCGGGCCTCGTCGCAGAAGCGCATGGCGTCGGCGCGCAGGTGCCGCCGCTTCATCCGCTTCAGGATCATGTCGTCGCCCGCCTGCAGGGAGAGGTGCATGTGCGGCATCAGCCGCTCCTCCTCGGCGATCGCCCGCATCAGCTCCGGATCGGCCTCGATGGAGTCGATCGAGGAGATCCTGAGCCGGCGAAGCTCCGGTATCTCGCGCAGGATCGTCCGGGTCAGCCGGCCGAGCGTCGGCCCGCCCGGCAGGTCGGCGCCGTAGGAGGTGAGGTCGACGCCGGTCAGCACCACCTCGGCATAGCCGTTCTCGACGAGGCGGCGGACCTGGCCGACCACCTCGCCCATCGGCACGGAGCGGGAGTTGCCGCGGCCATAGGGGATGATGCAGAAGGTGCAGCGGTGGTCGCAGCCGTTCTGCACCTGCACGAAGGCGCGGGCGCGTCCCTCGAAGCCGTCGACGAGGTGCAGCGCCGTTTCGCGCACGCTCATGATGTCGTTGACGCGGGTCTTCTCGCTCGCCGAGACGCCGAAGTCCGGCAGCGCGCGGTAGGCGTCCTCGGTCATCTTCTCGGCGTTGCCGACGACGAGGTCCACCTCCTCCATGCCGGCGAAGGCGGCGGCGTCGGTCTGGGCGGCGCAGCCGGTGACGACGATGCGCGCGGAGGGGTTCTCGCGGCGGGTGCGGCGGATCGCCTGGCGGGCCTGGCGCACGGCCTCGCCCGTCACGGCGCAGGTGTTGACCAGCACCGCGTCGGCAAGGCCCGCCGCCTCCGCCTTCCTCAGCATCACCTCGGACTCGGCCGTGTTCAGCCGGCAGCCGAAGGTGATCACCTCGATCGCCATGGTCGTCCTTCGTCCCTCGGGGTTGGCGCCCGTTCTATGCCGCAAACGCGCGGGATGCGCCAGTGCCGGCTCAGGCGGCGGTGATCGGCTCGAACACCGCAAGTGGCAGGCGGCCGCCGAACTCGTGCTCGGTGGGACCGGTCATCAGGATCCGGTCCTCGCCGGTCCACTCGACGACGAGGTCGCCGCCTGGCAGCGTCACGGTGACCGTCCGCCCCGTCCGCTTCGTCCGCGCCGCCGCCACCGCCGCCGCGCAGGCGGCCGAGCCGCAGGCGCGGGTGAGCCCGGCGCCCCGCTCCCAGACCCTGAGGGCCAGCGCGTCCGGCCCGGTCACCTTCGCCAGCGAGATGTTCGCCCGCTCCGGGAACATCGGGTGGTTCTCCAGCATCGGCCCGACCGCGCCGAGGTCCACCACGTCGAGGTCGTCGACGAAGAAGATCGCGTGCGGGTTGCCGACGTTGACCACCGACGGCGAGTGGATCAGCGGCGCCTCGATCGGCCCGACCTGCAGTTCGATCGCCCGGGTGTCGTGGAAGGCCTCGGCGAGCGGGATGTCGGCCCAGCCGAACTTCGGGCGGCCCATGTCCACCGTCACGACGCCGTCGCCGAGCCGCACCTTGAGGAGCCCCGCCCGGGTCTCGAGCAGGTAGCGGTCCTTGCCGTCGAGGCCGGTCAGGAAACTGGCGACGCAGCGGGTGCCGTTGCCGCAGGCGGCCGACTCCGAGCCGTCGCGGTTGAAGATCCGCATGAAGGCGTCGGTGTTCGGGGTGAGCGGGTTCGTCAGGACCATCAGCTGGTCGTAGTGGACCTGTCCCTCGATCGCCCGCGCCACCTCCGGCGTCACCCGCTCGGCGCGGCCGCGCAGGTCGGCCACGACGATCTCGTTGCCGATCCCGTTCATCTTCGCAAAGGGCACGCCGCTGTCGCTCATGGGTCTCGCCGCCGCTGTCGATCCGAGAGGTGGTGGCCGCCGGGTGCGGAGTCAACCGGAAAGTGGCCGATCGGGTCCATCCAGGCCACGCCAGGGTTGACAATCCGGGTGCGATCGGCTTGCGAACCACCGGCGCCCGATGCCGGCGCCCGGGGCCTTCCATGTCGATCCTGACGCCGCTCGCCCGCCGCCCGCTCGCCCTCCTGTGGGGCGGACAGGTCTTCGCCGCGGTCGGGCAGGAACTCTACACCGTCGCCGTCGTCTGGATCGCCACCGGCCTCGCCGGCGCCCTCGCGGGCTACCTCGCGGCGCTGCAGACGGCGGCGCTGCTCGCCGGCAGCCTCTTCCTCGGCCAGCTCACCGAGCGGCTCCGCCATCCGTCGCTGATGGTCGGCGCCCATCTCCTGCGCGCCGCCCTGCTCGTTCTGCTGGTGGCCCTCGACTCCGCCGGCCTGATGGGCATCGCCGCCTTCACCGCCGCGATCGTGGCGATCGCCCTCGCCGCCTCGGTGTTCGAGCCGGCGCTGCAGGCGACGATCCCGGTGCTGGCGCCGGAGCCGGCGCTCCGCCACGCCACCAACGGCCTCTTCGACGGCACCCGGCGGATGGCTCGCGTCGCCGCCCCGGCCATCGTCGCCGCCGGCAACCAGTGGCTCGCGGCCGGCCAGTTCCTCGCCCTCACCGCGGCGGGCCTCGTCGCTTCGGCGCTGCTGGTGCGCCGGGCGACCCGGGGTCTTCCGCCGGCAGCGGCGGCCGCCGGCCTCTATCGGCACCCCTTCGCGGCGGTCGCGCGCGGCATCGCGCTGGTGCGCGGCGACCCGCTGATGATCTACGGCATCGTCGGCAACGGCATCGGCAACCTCGGCTGGGCGGTCGGGCCGCTGCTCGGCATGGTGCTGCACCTGCGCGCCACCAGCGCCGACCCGCTGACCGACTACGGGCTGACGATGACCGCCTACGGCGTCGGCAATCTCGGCGCGAACCTCTGGCTGTCGGCGAGGGCGCCGCGGCGGCCGCTCGCCTGGCTGGTCACGTCCCGGGTCCTGTTCGGCCTCGGCCTCGTCGCCATGCCCTTCGCGCCGGGGCTCGCCGCGCTGATGGCGGCCGCCTTCGTCGCCGGCTGCAACGGTCCGTTCGAGAGCCTCGCCATGCTGCACCTCATGCAGTCGCGCCACGAGCCGGCCGACGTCGCCCGGGTCTACCGGCTGCAGATGATCGCGATCTTCGCCGGCCTGCTCGCCGGCTATGCCGCCGCTCCGGGCCTGTTCGCCCTCGCCGGCCCCGGCCCCGCCGTCGCCGCCGCCGGCGTCCTCATGCTCGCCACCGCCGCCGCCGGCCTCCTCCCGGCCGTCCGGCGGGGCTGAACCGGCCGCCGGCGCGAGGCTCCCTCGTTTTCCGACTCGACTCCCGCGCCGACCTCTGGAATCAATCGGAACATAACAGGAACAAGGATCCGTCCCGTGGCCTTCGCCGATCTCGTCTCGGCCTCCAACTTCTCCTTCCTCACCGGCGCCTCGCATCCGGAGGAGATGGCGGTGCAGGCGGCGGCGCTGGGGCTGGCGGCCGTGGCGGTGGTCGACCGCAACACCATGGCCGGGGTGGTGCGCGGGCACATGGCGGCGCGGGAGGCGGGGATCCGCTTCGTGCCCGGCACCCGGCTCGTCTTCGTCGACGGCACGCCCGACGTGGTCGCCTGGCCGACCGACCGGGCCGCCTGGGGCCGGCTCTGCCGGCTGCTGACGCTCGGCAAGCGGCGGGCGGAGAAGGGCGACTGCCGGCTGGACCTGTCCGACCTCCTCGCCCATGCGGACGGCTCCGAGTTCGCCGTGGTGCCGCCGCCCCGGCTCGACGCCGCCGCGCCGGAGCGGCTGTCGGCGACGCTCGCGGCGCTCGGCGAGGCCGCGCCCGGCCGGGTGCGGCTCGCCGCGCCGCACCGCCACGACGGCTCGGACCGGCGGCGGCTCGCCCG
>JAWLBM010000069.1:0-11959 GCA_041687675.1 Pleomorphomonas sp.
GGAACGGCGTCCCCGCACCCGCCGCCAGCGCCATCATCCCCGCCGTCCGCTTCAACAGCTTGCGACGCGTGTATTCTTCCTTGTCGAACATGCTCCACCTCCGGTTCTTGTCGACCCGTGGTCCGCGCACGGCCCGGGTCCTTGTTGACGGGGACGCGGACAGATCCCGCGTCCTCCGATGCCGTCCTGGCCGCCCCCGCGGGGCCGGCCCGCCTGTCTCCCGGTCAGTAGCGACCGACCAGGAGACCGCCGTCGACCACCACGACCTGGCCGGTCATGTACCGGGCGCCGTGGGAGGCGAGGAAATGGATGACGTCGGCGATGTCCTCCGGCTCGCCGATCCGGCCCATCGGGATGAAGGCGCCGGCCGCCTCGGCGCCCTCCGGCCCGAGGGAATGCTCCTTGGAGAGAAGCTGCGCGGTGCGGATGTAGCCCGGGGCGATGCCGTTCACCCGGATGCCCGATCGGGCGAGTTCCACCGCAAGGCCCCGCACCAGCCCGACCACGCCCGACTTCGCCGCCGAGTAATGGACGTGCTCGTCCCAGCCGTAGGCGACGCCCATGATCGAGGAGACCGCGACGATCGACCCCGAGCTGCGCGCCTTCATCTTCGGCAGCGCCGGCCGCACCACGCGGAAGATGCCCTTGAGGTCGATGTCGAAGGTGTGGTCCCACTTCTCGTCGGTGAGCCGGTCGAGCGGCACCCGGTGGGCGATGCCGGCGTTGGCGACGATCACGTCGATGCCGCCGCGGGCCTCCTCCACCGCCGCGACCACGGCGTCGGCGCGCTCGGTCGAGCGCACGTCGAGCGCCATGAACTCGGCCGACCCGCCGGCCGAGCGGATCTCCTCGACGACGGCGGTGCCCTCGGACTCCAGCACGTCGGTCACCACCACGTGGTCGCCGCCGGCCGCGAAGGCCTTGGCGGTGGACCGGCCGATGCCGATGCCGCCGCCGGTGATCAGGACGGTTCTCGCGCTTCCAGCCTCGGCCATCACAGCGTCTCCCGGTCTCTCGTACGAAATGGGTTCAGAGCATCACGTCGCCGGAGTTCGGCCCCAGCGTCTGGCCGACGAAGAGGCTCGCCGCCGGCGAGGCGAGGAAGGCGACCGTGGCGGCCACCTCGTCCGGCTCGCCGAAGCGGCCGAGCGGCAGTTCCGCCGCCTTGCGCCGGCGCCAGTCGTCGGAGAGGTTCTTCACCAGCGGCGTGTTGATCGGCCCCGGCGCGACGGCGTTGACGCGCACGCCGCGCGCGCTCACCTCCCGCGCCAGCGACTTGGTCATGCCGATGATCGCCGCCTTGGCGCCCGCATAGTGGACGAGCTCGACGCCGCCGATCTGGCCGAGCTGGGAGGCGATGTTGACGATCACCCCCTCGCCCGCCTCGAGCATCTCCGGCAGCACCGCCCGCATGGTCAGGAAGGTGCCGCGCACGTGGACGGCGAACATCCGGTCGAAGTCGGCCGGCGCGAGCTGCTCGAACGGAGACTGGTGGACGTGGCCGGCGTTGTTGACGAGGAGGCCCACCGGCCCGAAGGCCTCGCGCGCGGCGGCGACCACGGCGTCGACGTCCGCCTCGGAGGAGACGTCGCCGGCCATGGCCGACGCGGCGCCCCCGGCGTCACGGATCCGGGCCGCCGTGGCCTCGCCCCGCTCGGCGTGAAGGTCGTTGGCGAGCACGGCCCAGCCGTCGGCGGCGAGGCGCAGGGCGATGGCCTCGCCGATGCCGGAGCCGGCGCCGGTGACGATAGCGGTGCGGGCGGCCATCATGCGTCCTCCTGGATGGCGATGCGCTTGGCCCTGCGCACCGACAGCGTCATCAGGATCGCGTAGACGGAGAGGAGCGCGAAGGAGAACAGGGTGGTGAGCACGCCGAAGGCGAACACGTTCGGGTGGATCTCCACCGAGAAGGTGCCGTAGATCGCCAGCGGCAGGGTGAGGTCGCGGCCCGAGGCGAACAGGGTGCGCGAGAACTCGTCGTAGGACAGCGTGAAGGCGAACAGCATCGCCGACAGCACGCCGGGGAAGATCAGCGGGAAGGTGACCTTGCGGAAGGTGCGCGCCGGCGACACGCCGAGCGACCAGGACGCCTCCTCGACGCTTTGGTCGAAGCGGTTGAAGATCGCCAGCATCACCAGGAAGGCGAAGGGGAAGGTGTAGACCACGTGGAGCACGAAGGCGGTGCCCCACCAGTGCCGGTCGATGCCGAGGATATTGGCGACCAGCGCCATGCCGAGGCCGACCAGGACGCCCGGCACCATCATCCCGAGCACGATCAGGTAGAAGACGACCCCCGAGCCCTTGAACTTCTGGCGGAACGCCTGGGCCGCGGAGACGCCGAGCACGGTGGAGACCACCATGGTCGCGACGGCGAGCACCAGCGAGCGGACCAGCGCCTCGTCGATCGGCAGCGGGGCGATGCGCGAGGGCGGCGTCAGGCCGAACAGGTGGCGGTACCAGTAGGTCGACCACTCGATGATCGGGAACTGCGGCCCGCCCTCCGGCCCGGTCTGGAACGACAGGATCGCCAGCACCACGAAGGGTCCGTAGAGGAACAGCAGGAACAGCCCGGTGTAGACCGCGAGGATCGGCTTGATGACGGTGGACTGCATCGCTCAGAGCTCCTTGCGAAGGTCGACGATGCGCAGGAGGCCTGCGACCACGGCGCCCATCACGACCGTCAGCACCACGCCCACCACCGCGGCGAACGCCCACTTCAGCGACCCGACCTGGGTGACGATGATGTTGCCGAGGAGGTTGACCTTGCGCCCGGAGAGCGCGGCGGAGGTGGCGAACTCGCCGAGCACCATGACCGACACGAAGATCGCGCCGACGACCACGCCGGGCATCGACAGCGGCAGGATGATGGTGCGGAAGATGCGCCCGAAGCCGGCGCCGAGGTCGCGCGCCGCCTCGATGATGTTCGGGTCGATGCGGGCCAGCATGAAGGCGATCGGCCCCACCATGAAGACGCAGTAGATCTGCGTCATGCCGATGACCACCGAGAGTTCCGAGAACAGCAGCGCCTCGATCGGCTGGTCGGTGATGCCGATCCCCTGGAGGATCAGGTTGATCGCGCCCTCCTTGCCGAGCATCGGCCGCCAGGCCAGCACGCGGATCAGGAAGGAGGTCCAGAAGGGGATGACGCAGAGGACCAGCAGCACGGTCTGCAGCGTCTTGTTGCGCACGAAGAGCCCGACGAAGAGCGCCGTCGGGTAGCCCACCACCAGCGTCGCGGCGAGGACCGTCAGCCAGATCCGGACCGTGGTCCACAGCGCGCTGAGGTAGGTCTCGCTGGTGAAGAAGGTGACCCAGCTCTTGGTGGTGAGCGTCGGCTCGATGGTGAAGGTGGTCTGCGTCCAGAAGGAGACGTAGACCATCATCAGGATCGGCACGACCAGGAAGAGCACCATCCACAGGACGCCCGGCGCAAGCAGCCAGGCGGTCTTGCGCCGCGCCGCCTTCTGCTGCCCGGACGCCCCGCTGGGCACTTCCTCCGAAACGGTGCTCATCGACATTCCAATCTCCCTGAAACCCGGTCGGGCGGCAGCGGTCCGCCCGACGTCAGGCGAACACCAGCGCCGCGTCGCGCTTCCAGACGAGGCCGTAGCGGGCCTGGGGCGCGTAGGCGTCGGGCGCCCGGTGGCTGAGGTGCGCCTCCACCTCCAGCACCCGGCCGTCGCCGAGGCTGAAGAAGGAGATCAGCGATGCGCCGGTGTACTCGCTGGCGACGAAGGTGCCTTCGAGCCGGATCTCGTCGTCCGCCGCGCGGGCGTCCGCCGGGCGCACCTCGATCCGGTCGTGCCGGACGGCATAGGCCGGGCCGGCGCCGGCCGGCGTCGCGTCGACGCCGGAGAGGGGGAAGCGACCGACGCCGGCGACGAACTCGCCGTCGGCGATCAGGCCGTCGAAGATGTTGTAGCAGTTGAGGAACTTCGCGACCCGCGGCGACGCCGGGCGGTTGTAGACCGTGTCCGGGTCGGCGGTCTGGCCGATCCGGCCGCTGTCCAGCACGATGACCGTGTCGCCCATGCCGAGCGCCTCGGTCTCGCTGCCGGTGACGTGGAGGAAGGTGACGCCGAGCCGCTCGCGGAGCGCGCGGAGTTCCGTGCGCATCCGTGTCCGGAGGTTGGCGTCGAGCGCGCCGAGCGGTTCGTCGAGAAGCACCAGCCGCGGCTCGGTGACAAGGGTCCGGGCGAGCGCGACCCGCTGGCGCTGGCCGCCGGAGATCTGGGTGACGGCGCGGTCGCCGAGCCCGCCGAGACCGACGAGGTCGATCATGCCCGCGACGCGGTCGCGGATCTCCTTCGCCGAGAGGCCCGGGCCGTCCTCCGCGTTTTCCAGCCCGAAGGCGATGTTCTTCTCCACCGTCAGGTGAGGAAACAGCGCGAAGTTCTGGAAGACGAAGCCGATTCCGCGGCGATGGGCGGGCGTGCGGTCGATGCGCTTGCCGCTGAAGGTGATGCTGCCGCCGTCAGGCTCCTCGAAGCCGGCGATCACCCGCAGGAGCGTGGTCTTGCCAGAGCCGCTGGGTCCGAGAAGCGAGACGTAGGTGTTGCCAGGTATCGACAGGTTCACGTGGTCGAGCGCACGCAGGCTCCCGTATGTCCTGGTTACGTCGGTGAGCTGAAGGACCGTGACCAAGGTCGTCTCCCGTGGCGTAGGACGGCGGATGGATGGGATCTCCGTCCAAATTCCCCATTTGCACTCGAGCCGTCGCCTCGGCACGAACGATCGCTTCCGGAACCATCTGCATGGTTCGGATCCGAAGTGACCCGTTACTTGGCTCGATCTGTGGAGTCCCTGATGGATGCGCGTTCCATCGCGCTTCTTGCATCAACGCTAGTATGAACGGATTTTGTATGCAACAGCATTTTGGGCATGTGGACGACCGACATGCAGGCAACGCGAAAGCGCGGAAAACCTGCCGATTCACGACGACCGCACAGCCGACGTGCAGCAGCGCGCCTCCGGAAAAGGCGGTTTCGACCCTCGAATTTAATCTGCCGATTCATGTCGACCTCGACCGCCTCGACCCTCGGCAAACGCGGGTATGCTTGCGAAATCGAAAAAGATGATGCGGCAGATCGAAAATTCGAAACCGCATCCCCTTTCGAACCCCCCGGTCTTCTCCGTATGCAAAAGCCATTTTCCCCGGCATGATGGGAGCCGGCGTGGCCGATCAGGCACCGATCCGCTGGAAGGGGGCCGCATGAGCGAGGTCGAGGAGCGGACAGCAAGGGGTCGGGAGACAATGGGCCGCAGCCGCCCTGGCCAGACGAGCCAGCGACGCTACGAGATCGTCGAGGAGGTCCTCAGGGCCAACATCGCCGAGGGGCGCCTGCCGCGCGGCCTCGTCCTCCTCGAAGGACCCATTGCCGAGATCATGCAGACCTCCCGCGCGCCGGTGCAGCGCGCGTTGCAACGCCTCGAGGTCGACGGGCTGATCCACCGTTTCGACGGCCGCGGCTATCTCGTCGGGCCGCCCGGCGAGCCGGCGATGCCGATCCGCTCCGACATCCGCTCCGTTGGCTTCGAGATCCCCCGCGCGGTGGACGAGGCGCTGCAGAGCCGGTCGTCCTGGGAGCGGATCTACGACACCGTCGAGAGCGACGTCGCCGCCTGCGTGGTGTTCGGCCAGTACCGCATCATCGAGATCGAACTCGCCGAGTACTTCAACGTCAGCCGCACCGTGGTCCGCGACGTGCTGAGTCGGCTGCAGGAGCGCGGCCTCGTGCGCAAGAACCAGAGTTCGCACTGGATCGCTGGGCCACTGACCGCGCAGACGATCAAGGATCATTTCGCGCTGCGCAAGATCCTCGAGCCCCCTGCCCTCGTCAGCGCCGCGCCGCACCTCGACCGCCCCCGCCTCGCCGCCCTGCTCGACCGCTTCGTCGCCAAGGAGCGGGAGGCGCCGGAAGCGGAGGAGTCGCTGGAGGCCTTCGAGACGCTGCTGATCGACGCCTGCGTGCTCGCCACGCCGAACGAGAAGCTGCGGGGGATGATCCGCGACAACCTCCTCCCCGTGCTCGCTTCCGAGCGGCTGCTGCGCCAGCTGGGCCTGCCGAGCGACCGCACCGCCATCACCGAGCACCGGCTGATCGTGGAACTGCTGCTGCGCGGCGCGGTCGATGCCGCGGCGGCCATGCTCGCCCGGCATATCGAGGCGTCGATGAACCGCAACATCGCCCAGATGAAGATCGTGGCGGTGATTCCCGAGCCGCAGTCGATCGCCGCCTACCTCACCCGGGTGGAGGACTAAGAGCGCTTTCCGACCAGGTGGAATCACCTCGTCGAGGAGAAATCGCTCCAGATTCAAACGTTTATCTCAGCCGGAGCGGCGGAAGTCGCGCGGGCTGATCCCGAAGCGCCCCTTGAACAGGCGCGAGAACTGCGCCTGGTCGGTGAAGCCCCAGCCGTAGGCGACGTCCGCGACCGTCCGGTTGCAGCCGGGATCGGCGAGCGCCGCCCGGCAGGCCTCGAGCCGCTGCTCGCGCACCCACTGTCCCACCGTCCGGTTCGAGCCGCGGAACAGCTCGTGCAGGTAGCGCACCGAGATGCCGCAGGCGGCAGCGATGGTCTCGGGCGACAGCGACGGATCGGCGAGGTTGCGCCGCACATGGGCCTCGACGCGCGTGAGGTGCGCCTCGCGCACGCTGGACGAGGCGGTGGTGAGCGTGCGCTCGTCCTCCTTCACCGCCAGGACGATCAGGTCGACCAGCTGACGGCCGAGGGTGACCCGCGCCTCGGCGGAGAGGCCCTCGAAGCGCATCGGCAGGATCGTCAGCATGTCGACGAACAGGCGCCCGACGCCGGTGCGCGCGTCGAACTGCATGGTGCAGAAGCGATCCGGCGCGCGGATCCGGCCGGACAGCTCCGCCCCCGGCACCTTCAGCACCCAGAGGTCGTTGCGATCGTCGTGGCGGAACTCGTAGGGCTCGTTGCTGCGCTCGAGGATGAAGCCGCCCGGCTTGCAGCGCACGTCGCGGCCGCCCTGGGCGAAGTAGACGTCGGACAGCGCCGGCACGGTGACGAGGTAGTGCTCCTCGGCATCGTTCGCGAGGTGCCGGCTCTCCCGCTCGTAGAGCAGCGCGTCGGAACTGAGCCGGGACAGCGACACCGGCCCGAAGGACCACGCCTCCAGCCGCCCGTCGAACCGCTCCGGGTCGCGGAAGGTGAGGTCGAGGGGGAAGTAGGCGCCGGCGATCACGTCCCGCCAGTGGCGGGAGCGCCGGCCGGGGTCCGTCGCTTCCGTGGTGACCAGGCTGTGCACGGCGGGTCTCCTCCGGGATCTGCCGTCCTCCGTCGCGAACACTGGGTGCCGGGCGGCGGGCTGTCAATGCGAGTGCACGCATCGACAAGAAAACCCGCGCTCCGCTCCAAGACCGCCGGCCGTCCCGGACCTAGCCTTGACGCAACGGCCCGGCACGGGGCCGCGTCCGGAGCGATCGGGCGTCCGCGTTGTCGCGGGCATGGCCCGGAACAAGGGGAAGATCCACATGACGACGGTCGATCCGATCACCCTGTCGGTGGTGCGGGGCGTCCTCGAGACGACCCAGCGCGAGATGACGCTGAGCCTCGAGAAGACGGCGCGCTCCAGCGTGTTCAACCTCGCGCACGACTACTCGACGGCGCTGTTCAACCACGTGCCGGAGATGATCCTGCAGGGCCAGGACATCCCCATCCACCTCGGCTCGCTGATCCCGGCGATGAAGGCGGTCGCCGGGTTCTTCGGCGACGACATCCACGAGGGCGACCTCGTGATGCACAACGACCCGGCCTACGCCGGCAGCCACATCATCGACACCTGCGTCTACAAGCCGGTGTTCTACAAGGGCGAGCTGGTGTTCTGGACGGTCTGCAAGGGCCACCTCACCGACATCGGCGGGCCGGTGCCGGCCGGCTACAACCCGAACGCCACCGAGATCTACGCCGAGGGCCTCCGGATCCCGCCGGTGAAGATCTGGGACCGCGGCAAGCCGCGCTACGACGTCCTCAACCTGCTGCTCACCAACATGCGCGCCCGGCGCAGCCAGGAGGGCGACTTCAACGCCCTGATCGGCGCCTGCCAGGTCGGCGAGCGCAACCTCCTCGCCCTGATCGACAAGTACGGCCTCGACACGGTGCAGGCGGCGATCGGCGAGTTGCAGGACATGGCCGACCGGCACATGCGCAAGCTGATCGCGGAGGTGCCGGACGGCACCTATTCCGGCACCGCCATCCTCGAGGACGCCGGCCACGGCTTCGGCGACTTCGAGATCACCGCGACGGTCACCATCACGGGCGACAGCTGCCACATCGTCATCGCCAGCCCGCCGCAGATCCCCTACTTCATCAACTCCTACGAGGGGAACTCCTATTCCGGCGTCTACCTCGGGCTGATGATGTTCGCGCAGTTGCCGCCGCCCTACAACGAGGGCCTCTACCGCTGCGTGACGGTCGACATGGGCCCGAAGGGCACGCTCTGCAACGCCAAGGAGCCGGCCCCGCACGTCAACTGCACCACGACGCCGATGGAGACGCTGACCGACGCCGTCCGCCTCGCCTTCGAGAAGGCGGCGCCCTCCAAGGTGTCCGCCTCCTGGGGCCACGCCAACGGCTGCAACATCGCCGGCTGGGACACCCGCCACGACGAGGAGTACGTGACGATGGTGCTCGCCTCGATCATCTCGGGCGCGGGGGCGACGCCGAGCCAGGACGGCTGGCACGCCTGCGGGCCGGAATGCTGCTTCGGCGCCCTCACCTCGGGCGACATCGAGCTCCTCGAATACTCCTACCCGATCATCATCCACCGCTACTCGCTGATGACCGACAGCGGCGGCGCCGGCAAGTATCGCGGCGGATCCGGCACCTGCTGGGAGGTGGAGCCGCTCGACAAGCCGATGACCTTCATCACCTTCGGCGAGGGCCGGCGGATTCCGGCCGTCGGCGCCGCGGGAGCGCAGTCCGCCCTGGTCGAGCCCAAGGTCGGGCGCCTCGAGATCACCCGGGACGGCAAGGTGGACCTCATCAAGAAGAACGTCATCGAGACCATCCGGCCGGGCGAGCGGGCGGCCAACATGAACCCCGGCGGCGGCGGCTTCGGCAATCCGTTCGAGCGCGACGTCGACCGGGTGGTCGAGGACGTGCGCAACGGCCTCGTCTCCGTCGAGGGCGCCAGGGCCGACTACGGCGTGGTGTTCTCCGACCCCGGCGCCCTGGTGGTCGACCGCGAGGCGACGGCGCGGCTCCGCGCCCGCGCCGCCTGACGCACCCCTGCCCCTTCTCGAGATCGAGTGACCCCCATGCGCACCAAGTATCGTCTCGGCATCGACGCCGGCGGCACCTTCACCGACTTCGTGCTCGCCGAGGACACCGGCGAGATCCGCCTCTACAAGGCGCTCTCCACCCCGTCGGACCCCACCCGGGCCATCGAGAACGGCCTGAAGCTGGTCGCCGAGGACGTCGGCCTGCCGGCCTCCGACATCGTCTCGCAGTGCGACCTCTGCATCAACGGCACCACCGTCGGGCTCAACGCGCTGATCCAGCACAAGGGCGCCCGGGTGGGCCTGATCTGCACCGCCGGGCACGAGGACTCCATCGAGATCCGCCTCGGCCACAAGGAGGACGGCTACCGCTACGACCCGGAGTACCCGCCGGCGCGGATGCTGGTTCCCCGCTACCTGCGGCGCGGCGTGCGCGAGCGCGTCATCTCCAACGGGACGGTGCACACGCCGATGAACGAGGACGACGTCCGGGCGGCCTGCGAGCTGTTCCGCGCGGAAGGCGTCGAGTCCATCGCCATCTCCTTCGTCTGGTCGGTGCTGAACGACGCCCATGAGCGGCGGGCGGCCGAGATCGTCCGCGAGATGCTTCCCGGGGTCACCCTCACCGTCGGCTCCGAGCTCTATCCGCAGGTGCGCGAATACACCCGCACCTCGACGGCGGTGCTCAACGCCTACCTGGCGCCGATCCTGAAGAGCTACGTCGGCGCGGTCGACGACTACTTCCGCTCGCTCGGCGCCCGCAACCCGGTGCGCTACTTCCAGTCCAACGGCGGGCTCGCGGTCGGCGAGGTGATGAGCGACCGGTCGGTCTACGCCATCAACTCCGGCCCCGCCTCCGCCCCGCAGGCCGGCCTCTACGTGACCGCCCCCTTCGGCGCGAAGAACGTGATCACCGTCGACATGGGCGGCACCTCCTTCGACATCACGCTGACCAAGGACGGCGTCACCAACCTGTCCAAGAACACCGACTTCCTGCGCTATCGCATCGGCATGCCGATGATCCAGGTGGAGACGCTGGGCGCCGGCGGCGGCTCGATCGGCTGGATCGACGATATGGGCCTCCTGCAGATGGGCCCGCAGAGCGCCGGCTCGGACCCCGGCCCGGTCTGCTACGGCCAGGGCGGCCGCGAGCCGACCGTGTCCGACGCCAACCTCGTCCTCGGCTACCTCAGCCCCGACGGGCTCCTCGCCGGCAAGCTGCCGCTCGACCGGGAGGCCGCCGCCCGCGCGATCCGCGATAAGATCGCCGAGCCGCTCGGCATGTCGGTGGAGCGGGCCGCCTACGGCATGTTCACGATCGTCAACAGCAACATGGTGAACGGCATCCGCCGCGTCTCGGTCGAGCGCGGCTACGACCCGCGCGACTTCGTGCTGGTCGGCGCCGGCGGCGCCACCGCGGCGCACATCACCGCGCTCGCCCGCGAGATGGGGATCGACACCGTGGTGGTGCCGAAGCTCGCCTCGGGCCTCTGCGCCTTCGGCCAGATCATCTCCGACGTGAAGTACAACTACATGGCCACCTACCCGGTGCGGCTCGAGGGCGAGGAGGTCCTGGCCCGCATCGACGCCCTCTTCAACGAGTTGGAGGCGACCGGCATCCGCCACCTGGAGGGCGACGGCTTTTCCCGCGACCGCATCGCCGTCGCCCGCAGCCTCGACATGCGCTACGTCGGCCAGGTGCACGAGTGCACGGTGGACATCGGCACCTTCAAGGTGGACGCCGGGTCGATCGGCGCCGTCGTCGAGGCCTTCCACCGCCGCCACGAGGAGCTCTACACCTACGCCGAGCGGCACACCCCAGTGGAGGTGGTGAACATCGAGAGCACCCTCACCGGCCTCGTCGACAAGCCGCCCTCGCGGGCGCTGCCGGGCGGCGGCCGGGTGGAGGACGCCCTCACCCACGAGCGCGACGCGATCTTCTCCCCCGACGGCTCCGCCACCCGCGTCCCCGTCTACGACGGCGCCCGCCTCGGCGCCGGCGCCCGCATCACCGGACCGGCCATCGTCGAGGAGCCGACCACCACCCTGGTCGTGGAGCCCGGCTGGACCGCCGAATTGCACGAGAGCGGGTCGTATGTGTTGCGGAGGGGTGGATGAGGGGGGCCGGGGGTGGGGGGCCGGGGGCACGACCGAAGCCGCCCAAGCCTCACGCCGTTTCCCAGCCGGAGGAGCACATCAAAGCCCCTCAAGCGGAGAGATGAACACCCCGGTTTCAAGAGATGTAGACGAGCAGGCCAGCGATGATCGCCAGGGCGAGCAGCAGCGGCGCCTAGAGCAGCCTTGCCTGCGGATCCTCTGGCGGTAGCGGTAGGTCGCCTATCCGAACCAGTTCTACCTGCGTACCCGCCAGCCAGCGCTCGAAGCCTCCGTCGCCGGTGATCAGTTTCTCCGCGCCGGCAACAAGTGCCGTGGCGGCAATCATGGCGTCGAACTTCATCTCGTTCTTCCCGGGTGGTCTCGCATTTCCTCCGGGTGAGCGCCCCCTCTCCCGCCTGATCAGCTGCCCTGCTTCGATGGCAGCCCGCGAGCCGAACTCAAGAACCCGGAAGATGCGCCGCCGTTGAAGGATATCGAGGATCGCCGCAACCCGCTCATCGTAAGCGCTGTTCTCAGGCCACGCCCTCGGCCTCGTCCTTTCCGTAGGCCCACGGCAGGAGATCGTCGAGCTGGCTCTGGGGATGGCCGGCGACGAT
>JAWLBM010000070.1:0-11228 GCA_041687675.1 Pleomorphomonas sp.
TGTCCCGAAACCGGAAAATGGCTGACCTCGCCCCCAAGGGTTTCCGGCGTCAGCCGGATCCCCGAACCACGAGTTCGCCCGCAAGCCGCACGGTCTCGGCCGGACGGCGGCCGACCAGCATGTCGACGAGCACGTCGACCATCGCCTCGTAGGGCTGGCGATAGGTGGTGAGGTCGAAGAGGGCGGTTCCGGCGAGGTCTATACCGTCGTAGCCCACCACCGCCATGTCGCCGGGCACCCGGAGCCCGCGTTCGCCGCGGATCACGTCGAGAGCTCCGATCGCGAGGATGTCGTTCTCGCCCATCAGCACGTCGCACCGCCGGTCCGGCGGCGTCTCGTCGAGGTACCGGCGAACGGTCTCAGCCGCGACGGCGCCGTCGTAGCGCGGCGCCGCGAGTTCGACGACCGGAACCGACCGGGTGCGATAGTGCTCGATGAAGCGGCGGCGCCGGCCGAGCGCCGTCGAGATTGTCCGCGGCCCGGCGAGGAAGGCCGGCCGGCGGTACCCGCGGCGGTCCAGGTGGGCGCAGAGCTGGTCGATCGAGGCGACGGCGTCACAGGTGACGGACGGGATGTCCGGGTTGGTGCTCTCCCGCGCCAAAACAAACATCGGCGGGCCGCCGCCCCCGGGTGACATCCCTTCGATGCTCGAATCCCGGAACGACGTGCCGAACAGCACGACGGCGTCGAGCTGACGCTGCTGCGCATTGGCGATCGCCGCCACGTGGTCATACTCGCGGTTGATGTTGACGAGGATCCCGAGCATCCCCTCCGCCTGCAGGGCCGCCGTCAGGCGGTCCAGGGTCGGCAGCTTGTAGGGGTTCGTGAAGTCGTCGACGAGGATGGCGACGAGGTGGGTGCGGTTGGTGGCGAGGCTCCGGGCGAGGAGATTGGGCCGATAGTTCAACTCCCCGGCGGCCTTCAGCACGCGTGCCCGTGTCTCCTCCGCGATCACCGCGCCCGGGGTGAACGCCCTGATCACCGTCCATTTGGAGACGCCGGCCACCCGGGCCACGTCGGCGGAAGTCGAGTTCTTGGTCGGCCTGTTCATGAAGCCCTCGCGACGGGCGGGTCATAGCACCGGGGCTATTCCTGCAACAAGCGCGGCATGCGCGACGTTGACACTCGTACACCTGTGATGCTACCGGTAGCATAGTCGCTGCAACCGGTAGCATATTCACTTGAGGAGGTGAAGCACCGGGTCGGATGCGGTGATCAGAAAAGCGCGCCGCGAGGAGGTCGCGGGCGGGGTCAAAACGGGAGGATCGACATGGATTTCACTCGTCGGCTGCTGCTGGCCGGGGCGACCGCCCTGGCACTCGCTGCCACCACTGTCCCGGGGCAGGCCCAGGACAAGCCCGTCATCGGCGTCCTGCCGAAGACGGTCATCAACGACACCTTCATGAACAATCTCGCGAACTTCGCGAAGGCGAAGGGCGAGGAACTCGGTCTCGAGGTCGAGATCCACAGCGTGTCCGGGCACGGCGCCATCGAGGAGCAGGTCTCGGCGATGGAGGCGCTGATCTCGCGCGGGGTTGACGGGATCGTCCTCGCCGCCCTCGACTCCAAGGGCCTTGCGCCGGTCGTGAAGCGGGCCACGGAGGCGGGTATTCCCGTCGTCCTCGCCGATAGCGGCGTGGAGACCGACCCCGCGAACTATGTCTCGCTGGTCAAGACCGACAACGTCCGGGCGGCGGGCCTCGCCGCCGACTACGCGGCCGCGCTGCTCAGCTACAAGGGCAAGGTCGCCCAACTCGAGGGCGAGCCGGGGTCGGAGGCGGCGATCGACCGGGTCAAGGGCTTCCACGAGGGGATCGCCAAGTACCCGGACATCGAGCTGGTGTCCTCGATCACGGGGCACTGGAGCACGCCGGGCGCCGTGGAGGCGACCGAGGCGATCCTGTCGGCCAACCCTGACGTCGACCTCATCTTTGCCTCGTCCGACCTCATGGCGGTCGGCGCGGCCGAGGTGCTCCGCCGGCGCGACATGGACAACGTGATCGTCATCGGCTTCGACGGCATTCCCGAGGGAACGGCCCTGATCAAGGAGGGTCGCGCCGCGGGTGATGTCGCCCAGAGCGCGCGCGGCATGGGCGAGCAGTCTGTGCAGATGCTCGCCGACATCATCAGCGGCTCGAAGACGGCGGCCGACGTCCCCAAGGTGATCGACTCGGGCATGCAGCTGATCCACGCATGGAACGTCGACGAGTACCGGAAGAACGTACTCGGGCTGGACGACTGAAGGTACCCGGGAGCGGCGGACGCTGCCGCTCCCGTTCTCGCTCGAGGAACCCGGATCATGGGCATCAGCGCAGACGGCGGCAGCGCGCCTCCGATCGTCGAGATGCGCGGCATCTCCAAGCATTACGGCGGCGTGGCGGCCCTCGACAGCGTCGATTTCCACGTCGATCGCGGGGAGGTGGTGGCCCTTCTCGGCGACAACGGCGCGGGCAAGTCCACACTGATCAAGATCCTTGCCGGCGCGGTCGCGGCGGATGCGGGCGAGATCCGGATCGAGGGCGAGCCGGTGAGCATCGCCTCGCCGGCGCGGGCCAAGGAGCTCGGGATCGAGACCGTTTACCAGGACCTCGCGCTCTGCGACAACGTCGACGTCCCGACGAACATCTTTCTCGGCCGCGAGATCCGCAGGCCGATCCTTGGCGGCGTCCTGAAGCTGTTCGACCGCAAGGCCATGATGGCTGAGACCCGGCGGCTTCTCGACGATCTGAAAATCGATATTCCCGACGTTCGCGCCCGGGTCCGCGACTTCTCCGGCGGCCAGAGACAGACGATCGCGATCGCCAAGACCGTCTACGCCGATGCCAAGCTCATCATCATGGACGAGCCGACGGCGGCCCTCGGCGTCGCCCAGCAGGAACAGGTTCTCTCACTGGTCGAGCAACTGCGCGACCGCGGCGAGTCGATCGTCCTCATCAGCCACAACATGAGCGACGTGATGCGGGTCGCGAACCGGGTTGTGATCCTGAAGACGGGCCGGCTGGTCACGTCCCGCCCGGTCTGGTCCACCGACCGGGAGCAACTGGTCCGGATGATCGTCAGTGGCATCGAGGAGCCGAGGCTCGCCGAGGGTCCTGAGCATGCTCCGGCGCAGCGGAGCGCGACGCCATGACCAGCACCGTCTCGTCCCGTCTGAGTCCGGACCGCCCGCCCACCTCGAGGCGGCGATCCATGGCCAGGGCACTCGACATGCTGTCGATCGTGCTCGTCTTCATCGGGATCCTGGTCCTGATGGAGATCCTGCACTCCGGCTTCATCACCCCGGCCAACATCAGCCTGATCTTCCTGCAATCGGCCACCCGGGCCATTCTCGCCGTCGGGATGATGCTGATCATCATCAGCGGCGGCATCGACATCTCCGTCGGCACCGTGATGTCGCTGTGCATGGTGGTCATGGGCATCGCGGTGATTGACGGCGGGCTCTCCATCTATCTCGGCTTCGTGGTCGCGATCGCGACCGGGGTCGTCATGGGCGGCATCAACGGCTTTCTCATTGCCTACGCGGGCCTGCCGGCCTTCATCGTCACCCTCGGCATGCTCGGCATCGCCCAAGGGCTCGCGCTGACCATCAGCAACGGCCGCTCGCTCTACGGCTTTCCCGAATCCTTCGAGGTCTATGGGGGCGGATCGCTGTTCGGGGTGCCGGTCCCGGTGATCATCATGATCGCCTTCGCCCTGGTGATGACCTTCGTCTTCTACCAGACCCGCCTCGGCCGCTACGCTTTCACGATCGGCGGCAACGAGGAGGCGACCAGGCGCGCGGGGATCAACGTCCGCCTCTGGAAACTCGGGCTCTACGCCACGATGGGCGGCACGGCGGGCCTCGCCTCGATCGTGCTCGCCTCGCGCATCAACTCGGCACACCCCGGGATCGGCTTCGGCTACGAACTGGACGCCATCGCCGCGGTGGTGATCGGCGGCGGCAGCCTGATGGGCGGCCGCGGCTCGGTCTCGGGCGCCGTGATGGGAGCACTGATCATGTCGGCGATCCGCTTCGGACTGAACGTCCTCGGCATGTCGCCCTTCATCCAGCAAATCGTCGTCGGCGTGATCCTGATCATCGCCGTCTGGCTCGACACCATCCGCGCCCAGAAGACCGCGCGCGGCCGATGAACGGAGCCCGGAGGAGGGCGAGGGCATGAGCGAAGGATCCGCCTACCGCGTGGCCGAGCAACTGCCGCCGCCGCGTCGCCGGTTGCGCCTCGGCGTTGTCGGCGGCGGAGGAGGAGGCTTCATCGGTCCGGTGCACGCGCTGGCGGCGCGCATGGACAACCGTTTCGAGGTGGTCGCCGGCGCCCTCTCGTCCCGGCCGGAGGTCGCGGCGCAGGCGGGCGCCGAGTGGTTCCTGCCGCCGGACCGCGTGTACGCGGATTTCCGGGAGATGGCGAAGGCCGAGGCGGCCCGCGGGGACGGGATCGAGGTGGTCGCGATCACGGTTCCAAACCACCTGCACCACGCCGCCGCCTCCGCCTTCCTCGACGCGGGAATCCACGTGGTCTGCGACAAGCCGCTGACGACACGGCTCGAGGACGCCCTCGATCTTGTCGAGCGCGTCGAGCGGAGCGGCCTCGGCTTCTTCGTCACCCATGGCTTCGCCGCCTATCCGATGATCCGGCAGGCGCGCGCGATGGTTCGCGACGGGCTGATCGGTTTGGTCAGGCTGGTCCACGTCGAGTTCGTGATGGACTGGCTGACGGACCCGATTGATCTTCAGGGCGACCGTCACGCCGGCTGGCGGACCGACCCGGAGAGATCGGGTCCCGGCGGAGCGATCGCCGACATCGGCACCCACGCCTACCATCTCGCCCGTTTCGTGTCGCGGCAGGACGTGGTCTCCCTGGCGGCGTCGCTGCACACGATGGTGCCGGGGCGGCGCCTCGACGACACGGCGCATCTCCTGATGCGCTTCGACAATGGCGCCCAGGGGACGCTGATCGCGACGCAGGTCGCGCCCGGAAACGAGTGCGGGCTGCGCATCCGCGTCTACGGCGACAGGGGCGGCCTCGAATGGCGGCAGGACGATGCGGACCATCTGCGCTTCGCCCTTCAGGGGCGCCCGGTCCAGATCCTCGCCCGCGGCGATCCCGGTCTCCACCCCGATGCCCAGCGCATGACCCGCGTGCCCCGCGGCCATCCGGAAGGCTACCTCGAGGCCTTCGCCAACCTCTATGCGGAAGTGGCGGTGGCGCTGGAAGCCAGGATCTCGGGCGAGGTGCTGCCGTTCGAGATCGGCTGCGCCTCCGTCGAGGACGGTGCGGCCGGGGTGGCCTTCGTCGAGGCGGCGGTGAAGTCCAGCCGGGCTGGCAGCGCCTGGACGGACCCGCGGATACCGGCGGGGGACCGTATTCCAAGCGGTGGATGAGGGTGCATCCGGCAGCAGGCGGTAGGACGGAGATCGAGTGTGGCTATCGCGGTCGGCATTCTCGGGGCGGGAACCATGGGACGGCTCCACGCGGACCTGCTTCGCGAAGGAATGGGTGGAGCCCGCCTCGCGGCAGTGTCCGATCCCGACCGGCAGCGGGCCGCGGCCTTGGCCGCCGGGGATGCAACGGTGCGGATCCACGGCGACCCGTTCGACCTGATCTCCGATCCCTCGCTGGACGCCGTCGTCGTGGCGTCGCCGGACGAGACGCACTTCGCCTATGTCTCCGCCTGCCTTGCAGAATCGAAGCAAGTTCTGTGCGAGAAGCCGCTCGCGCCCACCACAGGGGAGTGCCGGGCGCTGGTGGACATGGAGGCCGCGTCCGGCCGCGCCCTCGTGCAGGTCGGCTTCATGCGCCGGTTCGATCCCGCCTATTGCGAGATCAAGTCCGCGCTGGACGCGGGCGACATCGGACCGCCCGTCCTGCTTCGCTGCGTCCACCGCAACGCCTCGGCGCCATCCTTCTTCCGGGCGGGTATGGCGATCACCAACGCCATGGTGCACGAGTTCGATGCCTGCCGATGGCTCACCGGCCGCGAAATCACGCGGATCCGGGTGGATCGCCGGGCTGTCGGTGACGACCCGCTGTTGGCGGCCATGGAGATGGACGGCGGCGTCCTCGCCTCGATCGAGGTCTTCATGAATGCGGGCTACGGATACGACATCCGCACGGAGATCGTCGGAGATCGCGGGATCCTCGAAATGGCGCATCCTCCGGCGGCGCGCATGTTCAGCAGCGCCTCGCGCGGCTTCCGGCCTCCGGCCGACTTCGTGGCGCGTTTTGCAGATGCTTATCGCCTCCAGATGCAGTCCTGGATCCGCGCGGTGGCCGATGGCCGGATCAGCGGAGCCGGAGCGGCCGACGGACTCGCTGCAACCTCTGCAGCCGAATGCGCAGTAAAGGCACTGCGGGACGGTGCCTGGATCGACGTGCCACTGCCGCGCTGATCTGCCATCTCGGAACGGCGGCTTCAGCAGAATCTCCGCAGTGCCCATACTTCACCCGTTCGTGCTGAGGATGCCGCCAAGTGATCGGCTTCGCTACCTTCGAGCGATGCCAACTGTAGGTTACCACCGCAGATAGCTGAACTAAGGAGTTATCAGCCAAACAACTCCCCAGCAGATTGCTGACACTTCTCGGGATGGCAGCCGATGCCCGGCTGCTGACCGAGGAGCCTGACAATGCTGAGCAAGAACATGACCCCCGCCGAGACGGCGGCTTTTCTCCGGGTGGCGCTTCAGACTCTCGCGAAGTGGCGGGTTTCCGGTGAGGGCCCGCCGTACCAGAAGTTCGGCCGGCGCGTCGTCTACAGCCTGGAGGATCTGCAGGCCTGGGCCGCCAACCGCCGGCGGCGCTCGACGAGCACTCCTCCTCTGACCTCCTCGACCCCGACGCTTCTCGTTAATGGCGCCGCGTCCGGCCGCCGCTGATCCATGCGCCGCTCCAGACGCGGGGTTTCCTCCGCCGATAACTCCTCATCCGTGGGACATCCCACCGCCCAGAAGCGCCCGCCGGCCCGCCGGCGGGGGCAACCAATCGCGCCCGGCACGCTGTTGACCCGCGCCGAGACCGCCGCCGTGCTGAAGGTCTCCATCCGCACTGTCGATCGCCTGCTGAGCGAGGGCTTGCTGACGCCGGTCCGTATCGGTCGAGCGGTCAGAATCCATATCTCTGATTTTAAAAGACTTTCTTCTGGCTAGTAAGATTAATAGCGGGTTGTCGGGAATACATATCTCCAAAGTTCATTCCATTCACATGTGATATGTTTTCCCGAATGTCAGCTCATGACGGCTTGCGACATCTCATGTCTGCTCCAGTCCGCTGGGGATACATCAAATGGGGGGCGAAAACGTGACCACCGAAACCTCCAACACTCCTCCCACCCTCGCCGACGTCGCCGCGGCGATCAGGGCGATGGCCGACCTTTCGCCCGTAGAGCGGCGCGACCTCCTCTCCGCCCTGAGCCGCGCCTGCGCCATCCTGCGGCGGCCGGCCGAGGCGGTGCCGGCGAACGTCCGCCAGCTGGCCCGCCTGTTCGACAGCCTCGCCCCGGTGGCGCTGGGGATCACGGCGAAGAGCCTCGCCAACATCCGCTCGGGCCTCTTCCGCGCGATCGAGTTGAGCGGCCTTGCGCCGATCCGGCGCAACCGCCGGGTCGCCTGGACGGGGCCGTGGGCGGGGCTTGATTCGGCGGTCCGGGCGGAAGCCGAGAAGCCGCACCGGCTGACCATTCTCCGCCGCTTCGGCACTTGGTGCTGCGAGCGGAGCATCGGCCCGGCGGAGGTCGACGACCTCGTGCTGGCGACCTTCGCGGAAGAAGACGAACGGACGGCGATCCGCCACCGCAACACCATCACCCGGGACATCGGACGGCGCTGGAACGGCCTTGCGGCGGAGCGGCCCGAGCTCGGGCTGAAGCCGCTCGCCGTGCCCGATATCGTCCGCCGGCACCGCCGCGTGCACCTCCAGAGCCTGCCGGAGTCGTTCCATTTGGCGCTCGAGGAGTACCGCGCCTACCTCGAGTGCCGCGATCCTCTCGCGGAGAATGCGCGGGCCCGGCCGCTGCGGCCGGCCTCGGTCGAGAGCGCCTTGCAGGGGTTGCTGACGGTCGCCAACGCCGCGGTGGCGGGCGGGATCGATCCCGCCCGCATTACGTCTCCCGACGTCCTGGTCGAGGTCGAGGTCGCGCGGGCGGCGCTCAAGGTTCTGCTTGCGCGCAGCGGGGGCAAGTCCACCGGCGGTCTCGAGCGGACGAGAAAGATGCTGCTTGCCTATGCCCGGTACCTCCACCGCGACGACCCGGCGAAGGTCACGCCTCTCAAGGCCGTGCTGGGCAGGGTGCCGCCGATGCGGGTCGGCATGACCGAGAAGAACGCGTTGCTCCTCCGCGAGACCGATGATCGCGGTGTTCGCGCCCGGCTTCTCGGTCTCCCCCGCCGCCTGCACGCGCGCGGGATAAAGCGGCTCGCCTCGGGCCAGCGCAGCGGCCTTGCCGACGTCCAGACCGCCATCGCCCTCGAGATCCTGCTCCTGCACGCGCTGCGCCGGCAGAACCTCGTCCACCTGAGCTGGTCGCGGCACATCGTCTGGCTTCCCGGTCAGGGGTCGCCGACCCGCCTGCTCATCCCCGGCGAGGAGATGAAGAACGGGGAGGAGATGACGCGGGAGATCGGGGAGAGCCTCGGCCGGATGCTCGTCGAGTACAGGCTGAAGGTGCTCCCGGCGATGGTGGCGGGCGCGCCCGACGCTGTCTTCTGCCGACCCGATGGGCGGCCGCTGTCCGGCGAGGCCCTCGTCCGGCGCATCCGGCTGACCGTGTGGGAACTCGCCGGCATCAGGATGACGCCGCACCAGTTCCGTCATCTCTCGGCAGTGATGATCCTCGACGAGCAGCCGGAGGCCTACGAACTCGCCCGCGACCACCTCGGGCATTCGTCCTCCACGATCACCGCCCGCTACTACGCGGGCCGGCGGCCGCTCCAGGCGAGCCGCCTGTTCGCGAAGATCATCGAGCAGGCCCGCGCCGAGGGAGAGGCCGCCGGCCGGACCGTTCGGCGGAAGCGGAGCAAGGCGACCGCTCGCCCGACGAAGCGCAGGGCCAAGCCGGAGGAGGTGACGTGAGCCCGGTTCGTCGCCGCCGCGACCGGCCGGCGAGCCTGCGGGTCGAGGAATGGCCGGAAGCGGACCGGGGGCTGTTCGAGGCGGCCTTCGCGCCGGGCGACGTGTTCGACCGCGGTCCGCTGGCGCACATGAAGGCCTCCAGCCAGTCCACGACCCGCTGGAGCTACGGTGCCTGGCTCGCCTATGTCGCGGCCGAGCACCCGGACCGGTTGGCAATGCCCCCCGCCGACCGCGCCGACCGCGCCACCCTCGCCGCCTTCGCCCGCCGCCTTGCCGCGGACGGCTCCACCCGGAACACGATCAATACCCACATGAGGGCGATCGCCCGGCTGCTGACGGCCGGCGGCGACACCGGGATCAATGCGCGGGTCCGCGGCCTCGCCGCGCTCGGCGCCACCCGGCGCAAGATTGCCGCCGAGACCGTGACCAGCAATGTGCTGATCGATCTCGGCCTCCGGCTGATGCGGACCGCCCTGGAGTGCGCTCCGGCCGACCGGCGCGGCTGGGCCGAGGACTACCGCGACGGGC
Source organism: Pleomorphomonas sp. (assembly GCA_041687675.1). Lineage (GTDB taxonomy): Bacteria > Pseudomonadota > Alphaproteobacteria > Rhizobiales > Pleomorphomonadaceae > JAWLBM01. The sequence continues at coordinate 9,591 of JAWLBM010000070.1, forward strand.
TGATCGTCGCGCTCCTCGCCGCTGCCCCGCTCCGGCGGGCCAACTTCGCCGCCCTGCGGCTCGGGGAGGGGCTGCTCGTCAACGCCGACCGCATCCTCGTCTGCGTCGACCCGGAGTTCACCAAGAGCAAGCGGGGATGGGAGGGGGTGGTGCCGGCCGAACTCGACAGCTGGGTGCGGCTGTACCTCGACGAGGTCCGGCAGCGCCTGAAGGGCGCCGTCGGGTCCGACTACTTGTGGCCCTCCGCGCGAGGCCCGTACCTCACGGCCGACCGGGTCTACAACATCGTCGCCAGCCGCACCCAAGCCGAGTTCGGCTTCCCCCTCTCGCCGCACGACTTCCGCGACGCGGCCGCGACAACGATCGCGCTCCATGCGCCGAAGCGGATCGCGATCGCCCGGGACCTGCTCGGGCACGCCGACCTCAAAACGACCCACCACCACTACATCCGCTCGCGGGGGATCGCGACGTCGCGGGAGGTGGGGCGGATTTTCGATCGGATACGGAAGACAAGGAGCTAGTGCTGCCGCCGACGATAGAAATGGCGGCAGCTACCCCCTCAGCCTGGGTTTCGGAGTTTGATGCGCTTAAGCCGCTTGGCCGTCGTGACCACAGCGCCGCCGTCGGCGACCAAAAGTTAGGTTTTGAGCCGGTTGGAGATCCGGGCGCACCCGCCCCGCCCGAGGTCAGCCCGGGCCCGGTGGCGTGCCTCGCTGTCTATGATGCCGCCCTCGCCGCGCTACTTGATCTGGTCACGGATTCGCTCTTCCGCGGGGGGCGACCACAGCGATGAACAATGATCTGGATCAACGCGCATACCGTGGAAAGCATTACTGTTCGATCATGGTTCATGTGTCTCGAAAGGAGAACGCAATGGACAAGGATCGGGTGATCGGTTCCGCCAAGGTCATCAAGGGAAAGGTCAAGGAGGCCGTGGGCAAGGCGATTGGTGACGCAAAGCTCGTGACCGAGGGGAAGGCCGACAAGATCGAGGGCGAAGTTCAGAATGCCGTTGGTGGTGTAAAGGACGCGCTACGAGGAGAGTAGTTCTCCGGAAGCGACCGGAATGCGCCTGGAAAACGCCGGAAGGCTCCGGAATATAGCATTCCGCCGCGTCGCTCGAAGGGGTCGGACGCAATGAACCGCAACATGCTTTATCTGGTGATCGGCCTGCTCGCGGCAGGTGTCCTCGTCGTGGGCTATCTGTATTACCAGGAAAGTCAGAGCGGCATCGACATCGAGATCGGCGAGCAGGGCGTCACGATACAGGGAAATTAGCCCATTCGGCATGACAGCCCGGGCGGCGCCAGGGTCAGTCAAGCGGGTCGGCACACCCCTGCGGGTGGAGGGAACTCATGTCGCTTGGTACCATTCTCATCATCATTCTCATCATCTTCCTCCTCGGCGGCTTCAGCGGACGCTTCGGGGGATACGGATACGGTTTCGGGCACGGAGGAGTCGGCGTCATCGGCGTCCTGATCATCATCCTCCTTGTCCTGGTGCTGACCGGACGCCTCTGACGCCAACATCTGACGACGACTAGCAGGCTGTTGAAGAAGTCGCTCGCCTGTCCGACCTCGCCATGATTCACTCGCCTGATCGGCGCGGGAGGCTTGGCGGTGCGGGGATCGGACGAGA
>JAWLBM010000071.1:0-11195 GCA_041687675.1 Pleomorphomonas sp.
CCGCCAGGCCAGGCATCTCCATCCGACGAAAACGAAAGCGCTCGGGATGGTCCGATGACTTCGCACGATCCATCCTCGGCCAAATGCGATAGCCCTGGCCGGGGCGCCCGGCCCCCTTGACGGGCGAGGGCCGCCCGGCGAAAGCTCCGGGCAGTCTCGCCCTTCCCGGAGCGCTTCCCGTGACACTCACCCTTCTCCTCGGCGCCTTCGCCGCGGCCATGGCCTATGTGCTGACGCCGGGGCCGGCCTTCCTGGCGCTGCTGGGGATCGGCGCCGGGCAGGGGCGGCGGGCCGGGGCCATGTTCGTCGGCGGCCATCTCGCCGGGGACGTGGTGTGGACGACGCTGGCGCTCACCGCCATCGTCGGCGCGCGGACCATCGGCAGCACGGTGTTCGACGTCCTCGGGCTCGCCTGCGGCCTCTATCTCGGCTGGATCGGCTGGGCGGCGCTCACCGCCCGTCGCCGGGATCCCGGCGCGGCGCTGGTGGTGGTGGAGCGGCCGCTTCGCCGCGGCCTCGCCTTCGGCCTCACCAACCCGAAGGGCTACCCGGTGGCGCTCGCCACCTTCACGGCGCTGCTCGCCGCGGAGGCGGACCGGCTCACCTTCGCCAACCTGCCGCCGATGCTGGCGGTGTCCTTCGTCGGCTTCCTCGTCGCCGACGTGATCCTCGTCTCGGTGATCGGGCTGCCGGCGGTGCGTCGGTTCTATCGCCGCCACGAAACGCTGATCGTCCGCGCCTCGGGCCTGCTCTTCATCGGCTTCGCGCTGCAGGCCGTGGTCCAGGCCGTCCCGGGGCTGGCGGGGCTGCGGCGGGCCTGACGGCCTCAGTCGGCCCGGATCACCAGCGCCAGCGCGAGGCCGGTCACCGTCATCGCCGGCACAACGATGCCGAGGGCGACGAGCGGGTCGCCGATCAGCGTCGCCGCGAGCGAGCCGAGGAAGCCGCCGCCGATCTGCAGGAATCCCATCAGCGCCGCCGCGGCCCCGGCCATCATCGGGAAGGGGGCGAGCGACTGGGTGGTCAGCGCCGGCATGAACAGCGCAAGGGCAAAGGCGAACACCGCCACCGGCCCCATGACGGAGAGGAAGCTCGGCTCCAGCGTGAACACCGAGGCCGAGAGCAGCACCCCGCCGAGGGCGCAGAGGAGAAGCCCCGGCATGACCAGTCGCCCCGCGTCCACCCGCCTCAGCAGCACCCGTGTCAGCAGGCCGCCGAGGATGAACGAGCCGGACTGGGCGATCATGCCGACACCGAACTGCGTCGGCGTCAGGCCGACCCGCTCGATCAGCACGAAGGGCAGCATGGTGCCGTTGGCGTAGAGCCCGCCGATGGTGAGCCCGACGACGAGCGCCGGCCGCAGGAACCGCCGGTCGCCGGCGAGCGTGGCATAGGCGCGGGCGAGCCCGGCGGGCGAGGCGCGCGCCCGGTCCGGGCGGATGTTGGTCTCCGGCATCGAAAGGAGCACCACCGCCAGCAGCCCGGCACCGTAGACGACCATGCCGAGGAAGATCGCCTGCCATCCGGCGAGGCTCAGGATCACGCCGCCGATGGTCGGCGACAGCGCCGGGCCGACGGCGAGCCAGATCCCGATCACGTTCATGATCCGCGCCGACTGCTGGCCGACGAAGCAGTCCCGCACGATCGCCCGGGAGATGGCGATGCCCGCCGCCGCGCCGATGCCCTGGACGAGCCGGGCGGCGACCAGCGCCTCGACCGTGGGCGCGAACACCGCGGCGACCGAGGCGGCGACGTAGATCGCGAGGAAGCCGAGGGCGACCGGCCGCCGGCCGAAAGCGTCCGACAAGGGGCCGCAGACCAGCTGCGCCACGGCGAAGCCGCCGAAATAGGCCGCCAGCGTCGCCTTCACCGCCGACAGGCTGGCGCCGAAGGCGGTGACGAGTTCCGGCATCGCCGGGGTGTAGAGCGCCATGGAGATCGGCCCGAGCGCCACCAGCAGCGCGCCGTAGACGGCGGCCGAGCGTTCGGTGAGGAGGGCGGCCGGGGTCGGGGCGTTCATCGGGCGGCGTTCGCAGAGGAAGCGGGCACATGACAGACCACGTCGGCCGCGGCCTTGCCAACCCGCATTTTTTGCGCGTCGGCTTGTTTTTCTTGCTCCCGTCACAATGATTCGTATAGTGCGCCGCAACAGGGCGGCCCAGACACGCATGTCGGGCCGCTGCTCTTTTTTTCCGGAACCATCATGAAGCTTCGCAACATCGCCATCATCGCGCACGTCGACCACGGCAAGACCACGCTGGTGGACGAACTCCTCAAGCAGTCCGGCTCCTACCGCGAGAACCAGCGCGTCGCCGAGCGCGCGATGGACTCCAACGAGCTGGAGAAGGAGCGCGGCATCACCATCCTGGCCAAGGCCACCTCGGTGGTCTGGAAGGACGTGCGCATCAACATCGTCGACACCCCCGGCCACGCCGACTTCGGCGGCGAGGTGGAGCGCATCCTCAACATGGTGGACGGCGCCATCGTGCTGGTCGACGCCGCCGAGGGGCCGATGCCGCAGACCAAGTTCGTGGTCGGCAAGGCCCTGAAGGTGGGCCTCAAGCCCATCGTGGTGATCAACAAGGTCGACCGCTCCGACGCCCGGTCGCAGGAGGTGATCAACGAAGTCTTCGACCTGTTCGCCGCGCTGGATGCCACCGACGAGCAGCTCGACTTCCCGATCCTCTACGGCTCCGGCCGCAACGGCTGGATGGCCGAGAGCCCCGATGGCCCGCAGGACGCCGGGATGGGGCCGCTGTTCGACCTTGTGCTCCGCCATGTTCCCGAGCCGACGGTCGTGCCCGACGCGCCGTTCCGCATGATCGGCACCATTCTCGAGGCGAACCCCTTCCTCGGCCGCATCATCACCGGCCGGATCACCGCGGGCCAGGTGAAGCCGAACCAGACCATCAAGGTGCTCTCCCGCGACGGCGCGCTGCTGGAGCAGGGCCGCGTCTCCAAGATCCTCGCCTTCCGCGGGCTGGAGCGCCAGCCGATCGAGCTCGGCGAGGCGGGGGACATCGTCGCCATCGCCGGCCTCACCAAGGGCACGGTGGCCGATACCTACTGCGCCCTTGAGGTGAGCGAGCCGCTGCCGGCGCAGCCGATCGACCCTCCGACCGTCACCATGAGCTTCCTCGTCAACGACTCGCCGCTCGCCGGCACCGAGGGGGACAAGGTGACGAGCCGCATGATCCGCGACCGCCTGCTCAAGGAGGCCGAGGGCAATGTGGCGCTGAAGATCGAGGAGAGCGCGGAGAAGGACTCCTTCTTCGTCTCCGGCCGCGGCGAACTGCAGCTGGCGGTGCTGATCGAGACCATGCGCCGCGAGGGCTTCGAGCTCGCCGTGTCGCGCCCGCGCGTCGTCTTCCGCAAGGACGCGAACGGCGCCCTTCTCGAGCCGATCGAGGAGGTGGTGATCGACGTCGACGAGGAGCACTCCGGCATCGTCGTCCAGAAGATGAGCGAGCGGAAGGCCGACATGGTCGAGATGCGGCCGTCGGGCGGCAATCGCCTGCGCCTCGTCTTCTACGCGCCGACCCGCGGCCTGATCGGCTACCAGTCGGAGCTCCTGACCGACACCCGCGGGACCGCGGTGATGAACCGCCTGTTCCACGAGTACGCCCCCTACAAGGGCGAGCTGGCCGGCCGCCGCAACGGCGTGCTGATTTCCAACGAGTCCGGCGAGGCGGTGGCCTATGCTCTGTGGAACCTCGAGGACCGCGGCCCGATGATGATCGAGCCCGGCTGGAAGGTGTACCAGGGCATGATCGTCGGCGAGCACACCCGCGAGAACGACCTCGAGGTGAACGTGCTCAAGGGCAAGAAGCTCTCCAACGTCCGCGCCGCCGGCAAGGACGAGGCGGTCCGTCTCACCCCGCCGATCCGCATGACGCTGGAGCGGGCGCTGGCCTGGATCCAGGACGACGAGCTGGTCGAGGTCACGCCGAAGTCGATCCGCCTGCGCAAGGCGATCCTCGACCCGAACGACCGCAAGAAGGCCGAGCGGGCCCGCGACGCGGCCGCCTGAAACTGATCCGGTGGTCCGAAACCAAAGCCGTCCGCGGGCTGCGCGGGCGGCTTTTTCATGCCCGGAGCGATGGTGCCCCCAAGGCGGGAGCGCGACGGCGCTCGGCGGGCGTCAGGCGGTGCCGGCAGCCGGCCGGTCCAGCTGATCGATGCCGAGCAGGAAGCGCAGGTCCGGCCGGTCCCCGGCGACATCCGCGATCGTGTAGCGGTCCAGGACCTCGAAGAACGCGCCAAGGGCCTCCCGGAGGATGCGGTTGTACTCGCAGCTCTGGGTGAGCGGGCAGTCGTGGCCGTTCTCGTCGAAGCAGTCGGCGAGGACGAAGTTCTCCTCCGCCGCGCGCACCACCTCGCCGATGGTGATCGCGTCCGCCGCCCGGCCGAGCATGATGCCGCCGTTGCGGCCGCGGATCGTCCGCACGAAGCCGTTCTCCACCAGCACTTTCAGGATCTTGAACAGGTGCGTCTCCGACATCTCGAAGCTCGCGGCGATGTCGGCCACCCGGCTCGGCCGCCCGGGATTGGCGGCGCAATAGAGCAGGATCCGGACGGAGTAGTTGGTGGCTTGTGTGAGGCGCATCCACCCAGATAGGGACCGCGGCGGCGAAAGGTCAACCCGGCGGATCGGGTTTTCGCCCCGGCCGGCCCGAACGATCGGACGCGGCCGGCGCTCCCGCCGCTGCAACCCGTCGTTCACATTGTGTGTCATCAAACCGTCATCCCGGTTGACTGTGACAGTTTGCCGCCTCAACCTTTCGCTATGTACATCGGGGCTCGTAGTGCCATGCGATTCGTGAGGATTCTCGCGGTCGGGGCCGTTGCGACCGTCGCGGCGGGGTCGGTTGCCGCCGGGGCGGCGGACGGGGTGGACGTCGCCCTGGTGCTCGCCGTGGACGTGTCGAAGTCGGTCAGCCCGGCCGAGGCGGAGCTGCAGCGCCGTGGCTACGCCGACGCCCTCGAATCGGGCGAGGTGCTGCGAGCGATCCGGTCCGGGCTGCTCGGGCGGATCGCCGTCACCTACGTCGAATGGTCCTCGACCCGGCACCAGACCGTCGTGGTGGACTGGTCGATCGTCGAGGGCCCCGACAGCGCCGCCGAGATCGCCTCCCGGCTGCGCTCCGGGACGCCCGGCAGCGGGATGGAAACCTCGATCTCCTCGGCGCTGAGCTTCTCACGCCAGCGGCTCGGCGAACTTCCCTGGCCGGCCGAGCGGCGGGTGATCGACGTCTCCGGCGACGGGGTAAACAACTACGGCGCGCCGCTCGGCCCGGTCCGCGACCAGCTGGTGGCGGAGGGCGTGGTCATCAACGGCCTGCCGATCGGGCCGCCGCCGCGCAAGGGGCCGGACGTCACGGCCTATTACGCGGACCAGGTGATCGGCGGACCGGGGGCCTTCCTCGTCAGGGCGCCGACCATGGGCGACTTCGCCGCTGCCGTGCGGACCAAGATCGCCCTCGAGGTCGCCGGCCTGACCCCTCCGGTGCAGTATTCCCTGCTCCGGACCGAAGCGGACGATGCGGAAAACCTGCTGACACCCTGACAGAATTGACGCATATGTGGATCGTCGGACGAGTCGGTCGGACGGGGCGTCCATGGAGGCTGCGGAACGGATCGGGACGGGGGCGAGGTGGAGCGCGGACGCGGTCGCGCTGGCGCTTGTCCTTGCCGTGTTCGTCGCCTCGCGCGTCGTCGCCGACCGGATCGGCATCGCGCCGGACCCGGATGTCGTCGTCCACCACTGGCAGAACCTTTCCCTCCGCTCGCTCGCCGATGACCTCGCCGGCACGCTCGCCGGCCTGCGCTCGCAGCCGCCGCTGTGGAACGCGCTGCTGGGCCTCGGCGCCCGCGCCTGCGATGCCGATCCGGCCTGCACCGCCGGGACGATCCTGTCGGCCAACCGCGCCGCCACGCTGCTGGGCCTGCTGATCCTCTTCGCCGTCCTGCGGCGGGTCGGGCTTTCCGCCCGGACAGCAGGGTTCGTCGTGGCCGTCGCGGTGCTGACGCCGACGGTGGTCTTCTACGAAACCTACGCCTTCTACCCGCACCTGACGGCGCTGTTCGCCCTTGTGACCGTTGCCGGCCTGGTGACGCTCGCCGCCCGGCCCTCGCCCCTAGGTCTTGCCGCGTCGATCGGCGGGGTGGCCGGACTGTCGCTCACGGTGACGCTGTGGCACCCGGCATTCGTGGCCCTCTTCGGGGCGGGGTTGGTCGCCGCTCTTCCCCGCAGCCTGCGTCGGCCCGGCGCGGCGGTCGTGCTCGCGGCGAGCCTCGTCGCCGTCCTTCCGGCTGCGAAGAACGCCGCTCTCTTCGGCCATTTCGCCGGCGGCACCTGGGGCGGCCTCAACCTCGCCCAGGTCGCCCCCGGGCTCACGCCCGAGGAGCGCTGGGCCTGCTCGTTCGATCGCCTGCTCGCGGAAGGCAGCCTCGGCAGCGGCCCGCCGGAGGGGGAGATCCTCAACCGCGCGGAGACGGCGGAGGCCTCCTCCGCCTGCGTCGCCATCGCGCTCAGGGCGATCGCCGCCCGCCCGTCCGAGTGGATCGGCGGCATCGGCGAGCGCCTCGCGGCCTCGCACCTGCGCGCCCCCTACCACTATTTCTTCCGGCCGATCGGTTTCGATCGATGGCCGCAGGTTCCGGCGCCGGAGACCCTGGCGGCGCCCGGCGGGCCATCGCCGACGACGGTCGTCCTGCTGGCGCTGGGGCTCCTCTACTATCCCGTGGTGGCGGCCGGCGCGGCCTGGCTCGCCCTCCGCCACCGCTGCCGCGGCCCGGGGCTCGTCGCCGCCGCGGGGCTCGCCCTCATCCTGTGGCAGACGATCCTGTCCCACGCGGCGAACTGGGGCGAGCAGCAGCGCATGCGCTACACCCTGGAGCCGGTCTACCTCGTTCTCGCCGTGATGCTGGTATCGGAGGCCCGCGGGCGCATCCGCTCCCGGGATCCGGGGCGCGCCGCCTGACGATCGGCCGCGGGCGGAGTGGCGCCCGCACGGACCCGGTTGCCGGAACGAAAACCGGCGCCCTCCCTCCCGGAGGGCGCCGGATCCGCGCCGGAACGTCCGCCGGTCAGGCGAACTGGCCGTGGCAGTGCTTGAACTTCTTTCCCGAACCGCAGGGGCAGGGCTCGTTGCGGCCGACCGGACCCCAGCTCAGCGGGTCGTTGGGGTCGCGGCCCGGGGCCCGGCCCTGCTCGTCGAAGGTGGTCTGCAGCAGGGCCGCCGCGGCCATCTCGTTCTCGCCGGTCAGCGGGTCGGCGTGCTGCTCGCTGAGCGCCGCCTCGTCGAAGCGCGGCATCTCCGGCTCGCGGCGGATCTCCACCCGCATCAGCTGCATGGTGGTGTTGCGGCGCAGCTGCGTCAGCAGCGTCTCGAACAGCGCGAAGGCCTCGGTCTTGTATTCGTTCAGCGGATCGCGCTGGGCGTAGCCGCGGAAGCCGACCACCGAGCGCAGGTGGTCGAGGTGGGCGAGGTGCTCGCGCCAGAGATTGTCCAGCGTCTGCAGGAGCACGGCCTTCTCGACCTGGCGCATGATGTCCGGCGTGAAGCGCTTCTCCCGCTCCTCGAAGGCGGCGTCGCAGGCCGCCTTGAGTCGCTCCTCCATCTCCTCGTCGGCGATGCCCTCCTCCTTCGCCCAGTCGGCGACGGCGAGGTCGAGGTTCAGCACCTCGCGCACCTCGGCGGAGAGGCCCTCGACGTCCCACTGCTCGGCGTAGGCGTTCTCGGGGATGTGCTTGGCGACCATGTCGGCGATGACGTCGTGGCGCATGTCGGCCACGGTCTCGGAGACGTTCTCGTCGGTCATCAGCTCGATGCGCTGCTCGAAGATGACCTTGCGCTGGTCGTTCATCACGTTGTCGAACTTGAGGAGGTTCTTGCGGATGTCGAAGTTGCGCGCCTCGACCTTCTGCTGCGCCTTCTCCAGCGCCTTGTTGATCCACGGATGGATGATCGCCTCGTCCTCCTTGAGGCCGAGCTTCTGCAGCATCCCCTCCATCCGGTCGGACCCGAAGATCCGCATCAGGTCGTCCTGCAGCGACAGGTAGAAGCGGGAATGGCCCGGGTCGCCCTGGCGCCCGGAGCGGCCGCGCAGCTGGTTGTCGATGCGCCGGCTCTCGTGCCGCTCGGTGCCGATGACGAACAGGCCGCCGGCGGCGAGCGCCTTCTCCTTCAGCCGCGCGATGTCGTCGCGGATCTTCGTCTCGCGGGCGTCGCGGTCGGGGCCGGGGGGCGCGTCCTTGAGCTCCCGGGCGATGCGCATGTCGGCGTTGCCGCCGAGCTGGATGTCGGTGCCGCGGCCGGCCATGTTGGTGGCGATGGTCACCGCCCCCGGCACGCCTGCCTGGCTGATGATGAACGCCTCCTGCTCGTGGTAGCGGGCGTTCAGCACCTGGAAGACCATCTCGTCCTTGCCGCCCTGGTCGCCGTCGAAGAGCACGTCGAAGTCGTGCTGGCGGAAGCCTTCCTTCTTGAGCAGCGCGGCGAGCGTCTCGGACTTCTCGATGGAGGTGGTGCCGACCAGCACCGGCTGGCCCCGCTCCTTGGCCTCGCGGATGGTGCGGATGATCGCCCGGTACTTCTCCTCGACGGTGCGGTAGACCTCGTCGTCGTCGTCCTTGCGGGCGATCGGGCGGTGGGTCGGGATCTCGACCACCTCGAGGCCGTAGATGTCGGCGAACTCGTCCGCCTCGGTGGCGGCGGTGCCGGTCATGCCGGCGAGCTTGCCGTACATGCGGAAGTAGTTCTGGAAGGTGATCGAGGCGAGGGTCTGGTTCTCCGGCTGGATGCGGGCCTTCTCCTTGGCCTCCAGCGCCTGGTGCAGGCCGTCGGAGTAGCGCCGGCCCGGCATCATGCGGCCGGTGAACTCGTCGATGATGATCACCTCGCCGCTCTTGACGATGTAGTCGCGGTCGCGCTGGAACAGCTTGTGGGCGCGGAGCGCCTGGTTCACGTGGTGGACGGTGGAGACGTTCTCCACGTCGTAGAGCGAGCCGCCCTTGAGGAGCCCCGCCTCCTTCAGGCGATGCTCGAGCCGCTCCGTGCCGGCCTCGGTGAGAACCGCCGTGCGCTGCTTCTCGTCGATATCGAAGTCGCCGTCCTCAAGGCCCGGGATGAAGCCGTCGATGGTGTTGTAGAACTCCGAGCGGTCGTCGAGCGGGCCGGAGATGATCAGCGGCGTGCGCGCCTCGTCGACGAGGATCGAGTCCACCTCGTCGACGATGGCGTAGTGGTGGCCGCGCTGGACCATCTGCGCCACGTCGTACTTCATGTTGTCGCGCAGGTAGTCGAAGCCGAGCTCGTTGTTGGTGGCGTAGGTGATGTCGCAGGCGTAGGCCGCCCGGCGCTGCTCGTCGGAGAGGCCGTGGACGATGACGCCCGTGGTCATTCCGAGGAAGCCGTAGATCTGGCCCATCCACTCGGAGTCGCGGCGGGCGAGATAGTCGTTCACGGTGACGATGTGCACGCCCTTGCCGGGCAGGGCGTTGAGGTAGGTGGCGAGCGTCGCCACCAGCGTCTTGCCCTCGCCGGTCTTCATCTCGGCGATGTCGCCGTCGTTCAGCACCATGCCGCCGATCAGCTGCACGTCGAAGTGCCGCTGGCCGAGGGTGCGGCGGGCGGCCTCGCGCACGGTGGCGAAGGCGGGCACCAGAAGGTCCTCGAGCTTCGCGCCGTTGGCGAGCTGCTCGCGGAACTCGGTGGTGCGGTTGCGCAGCGCCTCGTCGGAGAGCGCGGACACCTCCGGCTCGAGCGCGTTGATGGCCGCGACCCGCGACCGGTAACTCTTGACCCGACGATCGTTGGCGGATCCGAAAAGCTTGCGCGCAAGGGCGCCGACGCCGACCATGGCAGCTCTTTCCTTCGTCGTGGCACCGTCGGCCGCGTCCCCTCGGACGCCGGCCCGGCGCAACACATGGAACCTACGCAGGCGCCCGGGGCTTCACGTCGCGGAGAGCGCGCGCCTCGCCTCACAAGCACCGGGTCGGGCGGCGCGAGGGGCCGGCACGCACCGGGGCTGGCGCGCATATGCCGGTCGGTCGACCGCTCACACGGCCCAAGCCTACCTATGTTGGCACCTGGTCGATGTCAACGTTTCGCCTTTCGTGCGCCCTTTCTCCGGGGTATACGCCAGCGCAGTCGAACCCGAGGCGCCGGCCTCCCGGAACCAGCAAGAGGACCAAGCCCAGATGACCTTCCATTCCTTCCTGCGGTCCGGTGCGGCCGTCGCCCTTACCGGGCTGCTGACGCTCGCCCCCGCCGCCGCCCAGGACGCGGCGCCCGCCTCCGGCGAGGTGCTCGCCACCGTCGGCGACACCGAGATCACCCGCAACGACGTGGACCTCGCCGTCGAGATGTTCGGCGAGCAGCTGGCCCAGGTGCCCGAGGACCAGCGCACCAAGCTCATCGTCGACGCGCTGATCGACATGCACCTCGTCGCCGAGGCGGCCCGTGGCGCCGGCATGGCGGACACCGAGCAGCACGAGGCCCGGATGGAGTTCCTCGAGAACCAGGCGCTGCGCGCGGCCTACATCGAGGACAAGGTCCAGGAGGCCGTCACCGAGGAGGAGTTGCGGGCCCGCTACGAGCAGGACATCGCCAGCTACACCCCGCCGGAGGAGGTGAACGCCTCGCACATCCTGGTCGAGACCGAGGAGGAGGCGAAGGCGATCCTCGAGCAGCTGGCCGGCGGCGCCGACTTCGCCGAGATCGCCCGGGAGAAGTCGCTGGATCCGGGCTCCAAGCAGAGCGGCGGCGAGCTCGGCTTCTTCGCCAAGGGCCAGATGGTGCCGGAGTTCGAGGCGGAAGCCTTCTCGCTTCCCCCGGGCGAGGTCTCCAAGGAGCCGGTGAAGACCCAGTTCGGCTACCACATCGTCAAGGTCAACGAGAAGCGCAGCCAGCCGGTGCCGTCCTTCGAGGACGTGCGCGACCAGATCCTGCCGGTCGTCCAGCGCGAGAAGTTCGAGGCGATGATGACCTCGCTTCGCGACGCCGCCGACGTGGAGCGGTTCGGCGCCGCCACCGAGGCGGCCGAGGGCGAGCCGGCCGAAGGCGAGCCGGCCGAAGGCGAGCCGGCCGAAGGCGAGGAGACGCCGGCCGCCCAGTGACGCGCCGGCGGCCGGCCCGTCCGGACGCCGACCCATCGTCTGCTTCGACCGCGGCCGCCCGGGCGGCCGCGGG
>JAWLBM010000072.1:0-10819 GCA_041687675.1 Pleomorphomonas sp.
GGAAGCTCCTGACCATGCTCAACGCCATCCTCAGAGACCAGAAAACCTTCGCAGCCTGACCCAGCAGACACAGTTGCCGACTTTCGTCGGGATGACGGGAGGGGGAGGCGCCGTCACCTGCACGCCACCATCATCCCGGTCGGGCGGCTCCCCGTCAGGCGGCGATCTGCGCCAGCCGCCGTTCGCGGGCGACGACCCGCTCGCGGTGGGCCGTGTAGAGGCCGCTCGCCGCGATCACCGCGCCGCCGACGAAGGTCCACACCGCCGGGATCTCGGAGAGCAGCAGGTAGGAGAGCACCCCCACGAACAGCAGTTGCACATAGGTGAACGGCGCGAGGATCGAGGCGCCGGCCCGGCGGAAGGCCTGCACCACCAGCACGTGGCCGATGGTGGACAGGACGCCCGTGGCGAGCCCGAAGGCGAGTTCGGTGGCGTCCGGCATGGTCCAGACGAAGGGCACCATCAGCGACATCAGCACGAAGCCGGTGAGGGCCGTCCAGGTGAGCGTCGCCTCGGGAAGCTCGTTCGCCATCAGCCGGGTGGAGATCTGCCCGAAGGCGCCGACGAGGGCGGCGCCGATCGGCAGCAGTGCGGCGAGGTGGAAGGCGTCCGTGCCGGGCCGCACCACGATCATCACGCCGAGGAATCCCACCAGCGCGGCCGCCCAGCGGCGCACGCCCACCTTCTCGCCGAGGAGCGGGATGGAGAGGGCGGTCACGAACAGCGGCCCCAGGAAGGCGATGGCGGTATTCTCCGCCGCCGGCAGGTGGGCGAGGCCGATGATGAAGAAGCTTGACGCGCCGGCGATCGCCATGCCGCGCGCGACCTGCAGCGCCGGCCGGCGCGTGCGCAGCGCCTGCGCGCCGCGGATGGCCAGCGTCCACACCGGGATGGTCAGGGCGAAGACCAGGAAGCGGAACCAGGTCACCTGCAGGCCGTGCATGGTGTCGGTCAGCGCCTTGGCGGCGATGTCGGCCAGCGAGAAGAACGCGGTCGACAGCACGATAAGGCCGATCGCGGCGAGCGTCGCGTCGGGAAGGGTGGGCAGGACGGGGACCTGCACGACGGGCGCGGCGGCGCGCGCATCGGCGGATGCGGCAGCAGCCAGGGACGGAGCCGGGGCCATGTTGGCTTTACTTCGGAAGGCAAATGAAACTGACGCGAATATGCGCCTGCTTTTCGTATTCGGCGAGAGGAAAAACATCAGGCCAGCGGGGGGCAGGCATGCTGCTGCTGCATGACGGAGGCGGCCGGCGTGAACCCGGCTTTAACACCTTCGCGATCCATGGGGGGCGACCGGCCGTCGCCGGCGCTGCTTGACAGCCGGACGCGGCGGCCGGTAGGACGCCGCACCGGCCGGGGCAGCCCCGGCCGGTGCTGCGGAGACGCCGGATGCCGGACCAGCATCGACCCTGGCGCCCCGCCCCGGGAACGCCGCTCGGGGCGACCTTCTACGTGCGCTCCGGCTCGCCCTTCCTCGCCAACTGGCTCGAGACTCCGCCCCTGCGGGGGACGCTGTCGCCCGGGATCGCCGGCATCGTCGGCTGGGGCGGCCGCGCGCCGGCCCGCTTCGCGCGGATGGCGGCCGCGGCGCGCGGGCTGCCCTACTGGGCCGTCGAGGACGGGTTCCTCCGTTCGGTGGCGCTCGGCAAGTCGGGCGCGCTGCCGCATTCGATCGTGATCGACGACCTCGGCCTCTACTTCGATGCGCGACGGCCGTCCCGTCTCGAGGCGCTGATCCGGGACGCCGCCGCGGGCCGCTGGCGAGGCGAGGGGGAGGCCGTGCGCCGGCTCGTGGTCGCCGAGGGCCTGACCAAGTACAACCACCTGCCGCACCGTGTCCCCGACCTCGGGTCCGACCGGCGCCGGCGCATTCTTCTTGTCGACCAGGTGGCCGGGGACCAGTCGATTCCGGCGGCGCTCGGCGATGCGGCAAGTTTCCGGCGGATGGCCGAGGACGCGGCGGAGACGGGCGCGCGCTGCCTCGTGCGCACCCATCCCGACGTGATGGCCGGCTACCGCCGCGGCTACCTGGCGGACCTCGGCCTGCTGCCGCCCCGCTACGAACTCCTCGCCGACCAGGTGTCGGCGCCGGCGCTGGTCGAGGCGGTGGACGAGGTGTGGACGGTGTCGAGCCAGATGGGTTTCGACGCGCTGATGCGGGGGAAGGCGGTGCGCACCTACGCGGCCCCCTTCTACGCCGGCTGGGGCCTCACCGAGGACCGGCCGGGCGCGGCCGCCGGCCGCGCGCTCGCGCGTCGAAGCGGCGCATCCCCGACGGTGGACGACCTGACGGCCGCGGCGCTGGTGCTCTATCCGATCTACCGCGATCCGGAAACCGGGCGCCGGCGCGACGTCCACGAGACGATCGCAGCGCTGGCCGCGGAGCGGCGCTCGGCGGGCTGAGGCTCCCGAACCGCAGGCGCGGAGAAACCGCGCGGCACCATCGCCGCGCGGGGCGCCCCATCAGGCGGCGTGGTCGCGGATGGCGGCGATCACCAGCGCGCCGATCGCCCAGGCCACCGCAGCCACCACCAGCACCAGCAGCGTGTTGATCAGCCGCAGCGGGTACTCCGCCGAGGTGGGCAGCGTCGGATTGACGAAGGTGGCGAGGTAGCGGTGGGTCTTCTTCGACTCGGCCCGCGCGATGTCCAGCGCGGAGAGGGCGGAGATGTAGGCCCTTTCGGCGAACTCCACCTCGGTGCGCAGCCCCTGGTACTGTTCGAGCTGGCCGGTCATGCCGATGGCGCCGCCTTCGACGCCGCCCACCAGCAGCTTCTGGCTGGCGAGCTGGCTCTCCAGAGCGGCGATCCTGGTCTTCAGCACCCGCACCGAGGGGGCCTCGTTCGAGACGAGCGAAAGCAACTGCTCGAGCTCGGCCCGGGCGTTCACCAGCTGCCCCTCGAGCTTGGAGACGGTTTCCTGCTGGGCGCTGGCTGTCGCCTGGAAGTCGACCGTGCTGACGCTGTCGCTGAAGGCGGAAACCGCCGTGCGGGCCTCGCGCAGGCGGTCCTCGGCGAACGCGACCTCCCGACGGGCGAGCGCCAGGGTGTCCTGCCGCGCCTGCTCGGACAGCCGGTTCACCAGGCTCGAGCTCTCGTCGATCACCAGCGCGGCGATGTCGCGCGCGTCCTGCGGCGTGAAGGCCTTCACCTGCATGGTGATGATGCCGGAGAAGCTGTCGAACTCGGCGGTCACCATGCTGCGCCAGTAGTCGAGAAAGTCCTCGCGCGGGTCCGCCGGGTCGGCCCTGCTGAGGAAGTCGACGCCGCTGCGGGCGTAGCGTTCGACGATCTGGGTGCGATCCTCGAGCCGGTCGATGAGGTCGCGCGAACTGATGAACTCCTGGACGATGTAGGAATCACCCGCGTTCGGGGCCGAGCCGGAGGCTCCGAGCAGCATGCCGGTGAGGTCTCCCATGCCGGCATCGCTGCCGCGCACGGCGAACTTCGCCGAGACCGAATATTGGTCGGACGCGATGAACGCGTAGTAGAGGCCGGTGAGCAGGGTCGGGAGCAGGACGACCAGGGCGAAGCTGGCAATCGCCGCCCGCCGTATCGGGGCGCGCGCCCGCTGCATCATCTTCTTGTAGTCGGCGTCGCTGACCGGCTGGACGGCGCCGCGGCGCTTGCCTCCGGGGAAGGGGCGAACGTTACCGCCCCCCGCTCCCGGCAGCCCGCGACCGCCCTTTCCGCCCTGTCCGGCCCGGCGGGGAAGACGCTTCGGCTCGGCTCCCTCTTCCTCCTCCACGGCCAGCGGCAGTTCGGCCCCGGACCGGACGGGCACGGCGGCGTCGGCCGGCGCCACCGGCGGGTGGCTCCGCTGCGGATCCTCGGGGCGATCGAATTCCTTGATTGCCATGAAAAGCCCTGTCTCCGATCTCACGCAGCCTACGCCGGCACACCCAGGATGTGTTCGGAATAGATCTCGATAGCCTCTTCTATATCGTCATAGAAGTAAAGGAATCCATCGGAAAGGATGGCGCCCATGTCGCAGTAGTCACGAATTGTCTTGATCGAATGGGAAACCATGATGACGTCGGCGGTCTCCCGCCGCTTACGGAATGCCTCGAGGCATGCCTGGCGGAAGCGGGCGTCGCCCACTGCCGTGATCTCGTCCACGAGGTAGATGTCGAAGTCGATCGCCATGCTGAGGCCGAAGCTGAGGCGCGCCTTCATGCCGGAGGAGTAGGTCGCCGCCGGCTCATAGAAATACTGCCCGAGGCCCGAGAACTCCTCCACGAAGCGAGCCACCCGCCGATGGTCCTCGCCGTAGAGGCGCGCGACGAAGACGCAGGCATCGAGGCCGGACATGCTGCCGGTGATGCCGCCCGAGAAGCCCAGCGGCCAGGATACCCGCGACGTGCGGCGGATGGTTCCGTGGTCGGGCCGCTCGGCGCCGGCGATCATGCGGATCAGCGTGGATTTTCCAGCGCCGTTGGGACCGAGGATCCCGATGCTGCGATGACGCGGGAAGCGGAACGAGCCGCCGCGCAGGATCCACTTGGTGACCCCGCCGGCCTGGTAGGATTTGAAGACGTCGCGGAACTCGATCATCTCATCTCACGTCGTCGCTAGTTCTTGGTGTTCATCAGGCGGACCCTGTTCACCCGCTCCAGCACCAGCCCGGTGAAGAACAGGCCGACGGCCACCGTCGCAGGATACCAGACGTCGTAGAAGGTGCTTTCGTAGGAGCCATAGTAGGCGCTCCGGACCCACTCGGTCAGGTGCAGCACCGGCTGCCACCAGAGGTAATGCGTCACCGTCGGCGGAAAGGCGGCCACGGTGAAAAATATCCCGGAGGTGAGGAAATTCACCTTCGAGATGACGGGGTAGATGGCCGTCCACGGCTTGAAGACGGTGATGATGCTGGCGTTGACAATGCCGCCGCCAAAGCCCGCCATCATGGCGAGTCCGAGCGGCAGGAGCAGGCGCCAGGGTTCGTCGGGAGGCTCCACGGCCCCGGCGAGCCAGAAGGCGGTGAAGAGCACGACGGTGACGAGGAGGAGGGTCGTCACCTCGATCAGCCAGCGGCCAAGGAAGAGGTCGATCGGCCGGACGCGCGGAAAGGACAACAGGGCCGCGTTCGGGCGGATCGCACTGCGCACCGAGCTTTCGGTCGAGTTGACCAGCATGTAGGTCATCAGCCCCGTGGCGATGAACGGGGCGATTCCGCCGCCAAGGGGCGATGCGGCCCGCGAGAAGGACATGATGAAGGTGAAACCGACCACATAGGCGAGCGGCTCTGCGAAGGCCCAGAAGACCCCGAGCCGGCGCTTGCCGTAGCGCACCCGGTACTCGCGCAGCGTGATCGCCCAGACCGACCGGCCGAAGCGCGAGAGGGGCACGCCGAGCGCCCAGTAGGACGGAAACCTGTGGTCGATCTGGGCCGTCATCGTTCCCGGCAACCCCGCGGCGCGCGCCTCGACGCGAGCGCTTCTGTTCCTGGCATGCGAAGGTCGGCGCCAACAGGGCGACCGAATCCGTCCGTCGCCCCGTCGGGGGCTCCGGTCACCCGGACGATAACCCAAGCAGCCGCCGTCGCCAATGGTTCCACGTGCCGGGCCCCTCCAGCGTCCCGCCGGCGGGAGGCCGGGAGCCCGTCGCGGCCGGGGTTTCCTCGCAGAGGGGATCCGGGTCGGCGAAGCTCCATGCGCCGACGCCCGGCAGGTCGATGCGGCGGAACGCGGTCGGGCGGGGTGCATCGTCGCCGGTCCCGGCCAGCCGATGCGCGAAGGCCTCGCAGACGCCGTCCGGCCCGTCCGCGGTGCGGACGAGGAGCCGGCCGCCGTCGCTCGCCCCGTCGATCTGCAGGATCGTCCGGCCCGCGGCTGCAAGCCGGGTCGCCAGCCCCGGGTCGCCGCCGGCAAGGAGCACCACGTCGGCGGCCTCCGCCCGGGCCGTGCCCCCCGATGCGTCGGTTCCCAGGTCCCCGAGGTGCGGCAACAGGTGGCGCAGCCCCTCCAGGCCGCTCTCCCCGCCGGCCACCACCAGCGCGCGCCGGCCGGACGCGAGGTCGCCGAGCGGCGGCGGCTGGCGGCCGGTGGCATCGAAGTCGCGCATGCATCGATCCAGCAGCGCGAAGTTCTCGGCCTTGCGCTTGTAGTCGCGGATGGGCCGCTCGGGATGCCAGAGGTGGGCGAGGAGGACGCCGCCGGCGAGAAGGTCGGCGCCGTGGTCGGCGAAATGGGCGCGAAAGCCGATCCGCCGCCCGGTCGGCCGCGACCCGGTGTCGCGATAGTAGTCGCCCGGCCGGGGATGACGGCCGAGGTAGGAGGCGAGGCGGTGGAGGAGTTCGAAGTCCTCGGCGCCGTGGCCGACGAATTCCCGGCGGTGGCCGCCGAGGGCGAGATAGTGCCAGCGGTTGACCACCATCGCCGAGCTTCCGAGCGTGATCCGGGTGCCGTCGGCGAGCGCGAGGGCGCCCGCGGCGAGGAGCGGGGCGAGCATGCCCGGTGCGATTCCCCCGTCGAGCGCCGCCGCCTCGACCGGCGCCGACCGCCGCCGCGACAGGAAGGCGACGGGAACGCAGAAGAATCGGAAGGGGCGGCTGGCGATCTCCCGCGCCAGCACCTCCTCGACGATCCGGGCGTAGGTCTCCCTCGGGGCGTGGAAGTCGATGTCGTTGAACATCGCCACCGCGGCGTGCGCATGCTGCACCCCGGCGTTGCGGGCCCGGCCGATGCTGAACGGCAGCCCGCGCGACCCGGTGGAGACCAGCCGGGCGCCGTGCCGGTCGGCGAGGGCCTCGAGCACCGCGCGCCCCGCCTCCTCGCTGCCGTCGTCGACGATCAGGCGGTCGATGGCGGGGAGGGCGGCGGCCGAAAGCAGCGCGTCGAGGCGCGCCTCGCCCTGGTGCACGCTGGGTCCCAGCCGGACGGGCACGACGAGTGTGAGGGCGGGGTTCAACGGCGGTCGTCCTCTCGTGGCCTTCGACCGCTTTAGCCCCGATCGGCCCGCCCGGCAATCGCCGCGACATGGACACGGTATCCCGATACTTCCGGGGTTGACGGCCCCGCCGGCTTCGGCGAAGTGGAACCCTGCCCGTCGAGGGGGCCGCCGACGCGGCCGAATCAGGAATCCGGCGCCTCGCGAAGCGCGGCCGTCCGGAAGTCGGAGGAACGGTGCGGCTCCTGTACGTCATCCTGGCGCACGACAACCCGGAACAGGCGCGGGATCTCGCGGTGACCCTGCGCGAGTCGTCCGGCGACGGGTCTGTCGCGATCCACTTCGACGCCAATGCGCCGGCGGCGGCCTTCTCCGCCCTCGGCTCGCTGCTCGCGGGGGAGGAGCGGATCCGTCTCGTCCGCAACCGGGTGCGCTGCGGCTGGGGCAGCTTCGGGCTGGTGCAGGCGGTTCTGAGCACCCTCGCGGAGGTGCGCGAGGCGGGCGATGGCTTCGACTACGTGGTCCTTCTCAGCGGCGCCTGCATGCCCTGCCGGCCGATCGCGCAGCTGGAGCGTTTCCTCGGCGAGAACCGCGGCCGCGAGTTCATCGAGGACGGCGACGAGCGATGGCCCAAGGGCGGCCTGCGGCTGGAGCGCTTCCACTTCCACTTCCCGCTGCCGGCGCTCCGCTATCCCGCCATCGACCGGCTGTCGGTGAACGTCCAGCGGTTCCTCGGCGTCCGCCGCCGGATCCCGGACAAGCTGGAGCCGCGGTTCGGCTCGCAGTGGTGGACGCTGACCTGGCCGACCTGCCTCGCCGTGCTCGACTATGTCGCCGCCCACCCCGAGGTGGTCCGCTTCTTCCGCCGGACCTGGATCCCCGACGAACTGATGTTCCCGACGCTGGTCCACCGACTGGTGCCGCAGGACCGGATCGCCGGCTTCACGCTCACCCGCTACACCTTCACCGACAAGGGCAAGCCGGTGGTCTACTACGACGACCACGGCGACCACCCGCTCGCGGCGAAGAGCTTCTTCGTGCGGAAGGTCTCGCCGGAGGCGACGCGGCTGCGGGCGCGGTGCCTTTCGCTCGCCCGCGAGCCCGACGACGGCCGGCCCCTCGACGAGATCGGCGCGCCGTCGCGCGACTACGAGTTCCGGATCGCCGCAGCCTCGGTGCGCCGCCCGCCGGGCGAACTCTTCAGCCGCGACCAGTTCGTGGACCGCCCGCTCACCGTGCTGCGGCGCATGGACCGGCCCTATGTGGTGCTGTTCGGACCTCCGGCGATCGCCCGCCAGGTGCTCGATCGCGTCGCCGGCGCGCCCGGGCTCGTCCCGCTCGGCCGGGTGTTCGCCCCGGGCGAGGTGGACCTCGGGCCCGGGGTCGACGGGATCGGCGGCCTCAACCGCGGCGATGCCGCGATCCGCGACGCGCATCCGGCTCTGTTCCTGGTGCGGCTTCGTGCGCGTTGCGCCGCGACGCCGGTGATGGCGATCGCGCCGGGCGACGGGGGCGACTTGGTCGCCGCGGTCGCGGAGGACCCCCGGGCGCTGGTCGTGTCCTTCGCGCCGGCGACCTACAGCCCCGACGTGGCGCTGGCGGCGCTGTCCGAGGGCATCGGCGCGCCGCCACCCGAGATCCCCGGCGTCAGCCAGGAGCGGATGCAGGCCGCGGCGGCCCTGGTCGGGTGGGGCGGCGACGAGATCCTCCAGATGGAGAAGTACGGCTCCTCCAACCGGCTGGTGAAGCTGGTGCCGGAAAAGGAAGTCCCCAAGGTGGAGTTCGACGACACGCCGGTGCTGCCGCAGGTGCTGTTCCTGGGCGACGCCGCCTCGCCTGCCGGTCGGCTCCTGCGCAGGCCCCTGCCGCTCGGCGGGGCCGGCGACGACCACCGCCGCGAGGCGCTGTTCGAGCGGTCCGTCGCCGCCTCGGCCTTCGCGCACGAGCCCTGGTTCGGGCACCTCGTCGCCGCGCTGGAGGCGGCGGTGCCGATCGGCCGGGAGCCGGACCGCGTCGTTCTGGTCGGGAGCACGGCGCGATGAACCCGCTGCAGCTTGTCGGCCGCGAGATCCATTTCCTCGAGCAGGCGATCAAGGACCGCCGCGCCGGGCGCCAGCTGAGGCTGGTGCAGAACCGGATGGACCGGATGGGCCCGCGCGACATCGCGCTGATCACCTGCCTGCGCAATGAGAAGCCGCGCCTGCCCTTCTTCGTCGACTACTACCGCCGGCTCGGGGTGCGGCACTTCATGGTGATCGACAACGACTCCGACGACGGCTTCCGCGAATGGGCGGCCGGGCAGGAGGACATGTCGGTCTGGCACACCTCCGCGAGCTACCGGGACTCCAAGTTCGGCATGCTCTGGTGCAACGACCTCCTGCGCCGCCACCGCAGGGGCAAGTGGACGGTGGTGGTGGACCCGGACGAGTTCCTCGTCTACCCGCGCATGGAGACGCGCAGCCTGAAGGCGCTGACCGGCTTCCTCGACGAGGAGAAGCGCCCGGCCTTCCACGCGGTGATGCTGGACGCCTACAGCGACCGGCCGCTGGCCGAGACGGTGCTGCGCGAGGGCGAGAACCCGTTCGAGGTCTGCCCCTGGTTCGACCGCGACGGCTACTGGCAGGCCGAGGGCTTCGGCCGCGGCACCTGGATCCGGGGCGGCCCGAGGATGCGTGTCTTCTTCCACGACCATCCGAAGTGGGCGCCGGCCCATAACAAGATCCCGCTGGTGAAGTGGGGCCCGCGCTTCCACTTCCGAATGTCCACCCACGACGGCTGGCCGACCCGCATCAACCGCGACCCGATCGGCACCGAGCTCGCGGTCACCGGCGCGCTGTTCCACTTCAAGTTCGTCGCCTCCCTCGCCGACAAGGTGGCCGAGGAGCAGGTCCGCCGCGAGCACTACGACGGCGGCCGCGAATACGACCGCTACGCCGTCGAGGGCCGCGGCGAATTCATGGCCGACGGCATCAGCATCCGCTACGAGGGCCCGCGCCAGCTGGTGGAGCTGGGGCTGATGTCGGAGGGGCCGTGGTACTGAGGAGGGGAACTGGGGTGTCGTCCCCGCAACCCGAACCTCAAATTGCTGACGGCAGCTACGCGTAGTCGCCATGGCCGGTTAGACCGCGGCAAGCTCCCCCACCTCCATGCCTTCGGCACACGACGCATCATCGCCGTTGTCCGTCATCCCGAACCGGATTCCATGGATCCGCGGCATCGGTCGGAGCCGTATGCGCGAACCGCACCCCCGCGTACTTAGCGCGACATGTTGCGCGAATTGACAATCTTATTCGCATAAAATACATAGGGTGGCAGGAGTCGCCGATCCAGTCGCGATTCCGGATGGCCGGCCAAAAATGGGCGCTCCCGAATTTTGGGATGTCTGCCCTGAACCACCTGACCGGAGGCCGAGATCGGCTCGCTCGACCGTCGCGATCGGCCGTTGAGCCGTCGTCGACAGGCGACTCGCTGACGGGGAAATCGGATGGAGACACAGGATCATCCAGACCGGGCAGCCGCCGGCACTGACACGAAGTCGCCGAGTCAGACCCGGTTGCCTGACGGTCCGGATCAATCGCCCACCACTTCGCAAGCGCCTTTCGGCGAACCGGGCCACACAGAGCGGCCCGCGCCCCGGATTTGGGCGATAGCAGCCTCGATCGCCCCCTACATCGAGCCAAATCAGTATCGATTTTCTCTGTCGACCAAACGTCTGGGGCGTTTCCCTGTCGCTCTTCATTATGTCCGCTTGGGAGAGGCCCGCGGAATCTGGCCGACCGGATACTTCGACGTGGCTTGGTATCGGGCCGAATATTCCGAGGAGATCGCGGGTGCCGCCCCGATCGTGTCCCCAGACGTGGTGTAGCTGACGGCGAGCACACCGTTGGTCGCCGGCTCGGCCGGGACGCGGGTCAGGCCGCCATGTCCGGCAG
>JAWLBM010000073.1:0-9936 GCA_041687675.1 Pleomorphomonas sp.
GGAACGGCGTCCCCGCACCCGCCGCCAGCGCCATCATCCCCGCCGTCCGCTTCAACAGCTTGCGACGCGTGTATTCTTCCTTGTCGAACATGCTCCACCCCTTCATTCCGGAAGTATATCCTTGACCAGTCTCCAGCAACTCACCTGCATCGCAGGCAAGCGCAAAATCTAATCCCGGCGCAAAAATACTGCGCCGTCCCTGATTACGCTCGCCGGAGACCGAAAAGCCCGTCTCTTTCTTGTTTTCCGATTGCCGATGTGCACACCCTCGGGTATCAACTGGGTCAACACCGGCGGGCGAACGCTCGCCGCCCGGCAGCTTTGTCAGGATGCGCCAGCGTAGGACAATCGTAAAATAGAATTTGCTGACCGCAGGTATCCGGAAAACAGATACGATGTCGGCCGGCGTGTCGGGAGGGAGCCCGGGGGGCGTGTCGGTATCGCTGAAGCAGATCCGCTACTTCATCGCCGCGGCGGAGTCGGGGCAGATCTCGCAGGCCGCCGTCGAGCTCAACGTGTCGCAGTCGGCGGTCACGGCGGCGATCCAGCAGCTCGAGGGCGCGCTTGGGGTGCGCCTGTTCGACCGCAATCCCGGCGGCGTCTCGCCCACCCTCGAGGGCAGCCGCTTCCTCCTCCACGCCCGCAACGTCATGGCCGCCGTCGAGGAGGCGATGCGGATCCCGCGCTCCTCCAACGCCGCCGCCGCCGGGCCGGTCCGGGTGGGCGTCACCTACACCGTCGCCGGCTACTTCCTGCCGCGCCACCACGCCCGCTTCGCCCGCGCCTTCCCGGACGTCACGCTGGACCTCTACGAGGCCTCGCGCAGCGTCATCGAGCAGGCGCTGATCGACGGCGCCCTCGACATCGCGGTGATGCTGGTCTCCAACCTCGAGGAGCGGGAGAAGCTCCAGTCGGAGACGCTGATGCGCTCCCGCCGCCGGCTGTGGCTCCCGGCCGAGCATCCGCTGCTGCGGGCCGAGCGGGTGGATCTCGCCGACGTGGCCGGGCACCCCTACGTCATGCTCACCGTCGACGAGGCCAGCCAGACCGCCGGCCGCTACTGGTCCCGCACGGAGCACCGGCCGAACGTGGTCTTCCGCACCTCGTCGGTCGAGGCGGTGCGGAGCATGGTGGCGGCGGGGATGGGCATCACCATCCTCTCCGACATGGTGTTCCGGCCCTGGTCGCTGGAGGGCCAGCGGATCGAGACGCGGGTGCTGGAGGCCGACATCCCGACCATGGACGTGGGCCTCGCCTGGCGCCGCGAGGCGCAGATGAGCCCGGCCACCCGCGCCTTCCACGACTTCCTGAGCCTCGCCTATACAGGCGGCGGCCAGGCGATGACCGAATGAATGCAAGGAGAGGGAGAGAGGCCATGAGCAGCCGCCCGCAGGCCGTCGCGACGGTCAAGATCGACGAGCCCTATGTCAGGGTCACCCACTACCATTTCGCGCCGGGCGCCGAGACCGGCTGGCACCGCCACCCGACCGACTATGTGATCGTGCCGCTGATGGACGGCGACCTGCTGCTCGAGGAGCCGGGCGGGACCTCCCGCGTCGCCCCGCTGCGCGCCCACGAGCCCTATGCCCGCCGCGAGGGCGTCGAGCACAACGTGGTCAACGGCAACGCCTTCGAGTTCGCCTTCCTCGAGATCGAGATCATCCGCGAGGGTGAGACGGGGCACGCGCACGGATGAGCACCGACACCCTCTCCATGCTCCGGGCCTTCTCGGAGGCCTGGAACCGCCACGACCTAGAGGCCATCATGGCGATGAGCACCGACGACTGCGAGTTCTGGGCCGCGGCCGGGCCGGACGTCGTCGGCGGGCGCCATGTCGGACCGGAGGCCGTCGCCGCCGCCTACCGCGCCATCTTCGACCTCTATCCGGACGGGCGCTGGACGAACGGACGGATCACGCTCATGGATGGCCGCGCCCTCTCGGAGTGGACCTTCGTCGGGACCACCACGGAGGGCCGCCGCGTCGAGGTGCTCGGCCTCGACATACTCGAACTCGAGGGGGACCGCGTGCGCATCAAGAACTCCTTCCGCAAGCAGCGTTCGACATGACCCGGGCCGAGGACACCATCGCCGCCGCCCTGGAGCGGATCGAGGCCTGGAACGGCCGCCTCGGCGCCTTCGTCGAGGTCGTCCCGGACCGCGCGCTCGCCGCCGCCCGCCGGCTCGACGAGGCGGAGCGCCTCGGCGTGCCGCGCGGGCCGCTGTTCGGCGTGCCCGTCGCGGTCAAGGACGTGATCGACGTCGCCGGCCTGCCGACCCGCGGCGGATCGCTGACCCGGGAGGACGAGCCGCCGGCGGCCCGCAGCGCCCCGGTGGTGGAGCGGCTCGAGGCGGCGGGCGCGGTGGTGGTCGGCAAGACGGCCACCGTCGAATATGCCTTCGGCGGCTGGGGCACCAACGAGACCTGCGGCACGCCGGTGAACCCCTGGGACCTCGACCAGCACCGGGTTCCGGGCGGCTCCTCCAGCGGCTCCGGGGTCGCGGTCGCGGCGGGGCTCGTGCCGCTCGCGCTCGGCACCGACACCGGCGGATCGGTCCGCCTTCCGGCGAGCTTCTGCGGGATCGTCGGCCTCAAGACAACGGTCGGCCTCGTCGACCGGTCCGGGGTGATGACCCTGTCGAGCCTGCTCGACACGGTGGGCCCGCTGGCCGCCAGCGTCGCCGACGTGGCGCGCGCGCTCTCGGTCATGGCCGACCCCGGCCGCCTCGCGGGGGCCGACCTCGGCCGGCTCGCCTCGGGCGAGGTCCCGTCCCTCGAAGGCCGGCGGATCGGCGTCGCCGCCGACCTCGGGATCCGGCTGCACCCGGCGACGGCGCGCGGCTACGAGGCGGCGATCGCCGTGCTCGAGGATGCCGGCGCCCGGATCGTGCCGCTCGACCTCGGCCGGCCGCTCGCCGCCTTCACCGAGCGCTGCGGGCACTTCCTCGCAGTGGAGAGCTACATGAACTTCCAGCGCTTCGCCGACGAGGAACCGAACCGGCTCGGGCCGGCGGTGCGCCGGCGGATGATGGCCGGCGCGCGGCTCTCCGCGCCGGAGTTCCTCGCCACCATGAAGGACCGCGAGCGCGCCAAGCGGACGGTCGCGGAGGCCTTCGAGCGGGTGGACGCGATCCTCGCCCCCACCACCGCCGAGCCGGCGCCGCCGCTTGCCGCCCACGACGAGGACGAGAGCCCGGCGGTGTTCACGCGCTTTGCCAACTACCTCGACCTCGCCGCCGTCTCCATCCCGACGGCGCTCTCTGACGAGGGACTGCCGGTGTCGATGCAGCTGAACGTGCCGGGCTTCCACGAGCCGAGGGCGCTCGCCCTCGCCGCCGCCCTCGAGCATCTCGTCGGCGGGCCGATCCGCTGGCAGGCGCCCCGCTGAGGCCGGCGGGCCGGGAAAACCTCCCCGGCCCCTCGCCCTGCTCGGCCCCTCGCCTGGCCCGGCCGGCCCCGGGGCCGGCCGGGTCCGCGATGTCAGCGGGCGGCGCGCATCTCCTCGCGCCGGACCGAGGTGGCGAGATCGTCGACCGCCCAGCCGTAGCCGTCGTCCACCGCCTTGAACTCCACGCCGTAGACGCTGCGGGCGTGGTCGATGGTGATGAAGTCGTCGAGCAGGTCGTCGAGCACCTTCGCCGGGTCGCGCTCCAGCGGGTCGCCGTATCCGCCGCCGCCGGGCGAGAAGTAGGACACCACGTCGCCCGGGCTGGTGCGCGCGCCGGAGAACTTCGCCGGCATGTTCTGCACCGAGGCGGGGTCGGCGGCATTGTGGATCGTCAGCCGCCCGACGGTGCCCTCGCCGCCGCCGAACACGCCCCAGGGCACGTCCTCGTGGCGGTCCGACTCGTGCGTCATGTAGCCGGGCGTCAGGTAGCGCTGCGACTTCACCACGCCGCAGCCGCCGCGCCACCTGCCCGCCCCGGGCATCACGTCGTCGCGGATCTCGTAGCGGTCGCAGACCAGCGGCAGGTGCATGCCGAGGTCCTCGAGCGGGTTGTTGCGGGTGTTGCGCATCAATTCCTCGACCGTGTCCGGCCCGTCGGAGCCCGGCCGGCCGCCCATCGCCGCCTCGTTGACCTCGAGGAACACCCAGTAGTCGCCGCTCGGCCGGACGCCCGAGTAGGCGGCGAAGGAGAGCGTCGCGGCATTGCCGGCGGTGACCTTGTCCGGGATCACCGGCGAAAGCGCCTTGATGATCAGGTCCACCACGCGCTGGATCTGGCAGAAGCGAGCCTCCGCCGCCACCGGCGGCTCGGGGTTGAAGATCGACCCCTTGGGCGCGGTCACCTTCACCGGCCGGAACGAGCCCTCGTTCTGCGGGATGTGCTCGTGGTTGGTGTAGGTGTCGAGCAGCAGGGCGCGGAAGGCGAAGTAGCAGGCGACCTTGGTGGAGCCCTCGAAGGGCACGTTGAAGGCCGTCGGCACCTGCGGCGAGGAGCCGGTGAGGTCCACCTCGACGCCGTCGCCCTCCACCCGGACGGTCACCTTGATCGGCAGCGTCTTGCCGCGGGTGCGGCCGTCGTCGTCGAGGAAGCCCTCGGCGACATACTCGCCGTCCGGGATCTTGGCGATCTCCCGCCGCAGCATCGCCTCGGAATAGTCCATCAGCTGGTCGCAGGCGGCGAGCACCATGCCGCGGCCATAGGTGGCGAGCAGCTCCTGGAAGCGGCGCACGCCGAGTTCGGCCGAGGCGATCTGCGCCTCGAGGTCGCCCATCACCAGCCCCGGCACGCGGGTGTTGTCGCGGATGAACTTCCAGAGGAACTCGTTCCGCCGGCCCTCCTCGTAGAGCTTCAGGCCGTTGAGCAGCATGCCCTCGGCGTACATGTCGGGCACGTCGATGATGAGGCCCGGCGTCGCCGCGCCGATGTCCACGTGGTGGGCGGTGTTGGCCGCGAAGCCGACGAGTTCGCCCTCGAAGAACACCGGCATCACGATGGCGATGTCCGGCGAGTGGCTGGCGCCGAAGTAGGGATGGTTGTGGATCACGCAGTCGCCCGGCTTCCAGGCGTCGAGCGGCACGGTCTTCTCGATGCCCCTGAGGTAGCCGGGCAGCGAGCCGATGTGCATCGGCGTGGAGTCGGATTCGCAGAGCGTGTTGTAGCGGGTGTCGAACAGCCCCGCGCCGAGGTCCTGGCTCTCGCGGATGATCGACGAGTAGCTCATCCGGTAGAGCACGTTGCCCATCTGCTCGGCGATCGAGTGGAGCGCGCCGGAGATGACCTGCAGGGTGATCGGGTCGACGGTGGTGGTCATGGATGTGGTCTCCTGCCGACGGGTCATCAGGACCGGGTGATGCGGATGTCGCCGTGGCCGAGCACGGTGGCGCGGCGGCCCGGCGGGACGAGCACCGTCGAATTGTGCTGGACGATCAGCGCGGGGCCGTTGACGACGTCGTCCGCCATCAGCGCCGACCGGCGGTAGCGGGGCGTCGGCACCGCGGCGCCGTCGTCGAACACGGTCTCCCTGACGTAGAGCCGGGCCTCCTCCGGATCGGTCCGCCCTCCCCTCGGCAGGTCCGGCAGCTTCAGCGAATCCACCGCGGCGGTGGCGACCAGGCGGAGCGTGACCACCTCGATCGACTGGTCCTCGAAGGCGTGGCCGTAGACCTGGCGGTGGGCCTCGAAGAAGCTCCTCGCCACCTCGCGCCAGTTGTCGGCGTCGATCGGCGCGTCCGGCATGGTGGCGCGCAGCTCGAAGCCCTGGCCGACGTGGCGGCACTCGGCGATCCGCGTGTAGCGGCGGTCGGCGACCGGGATCTCGTCGGCGGCGAACTGGGCCTCCGCCTCCGCCATCAGCGCGTCGATGGCCGCGTTGACCGCCTCGCGCTCGGCCTCGCCCATCTTGTCGAGCACGACCAGCACGGAGCGGGTGTACTCGTACTTCAGCTCGGTCACGAGCAGGCCCATGGCGGCGGTGATGCCGGGGTGCAGCGGGGCCACCACGTCCTTCGCCGAGATGATGTCGGCGAGCGCGTTGGCGTGCAGCGGACCGGCGCCGCCGAAGCCCATCAGGGTGAAGTTGCGCGGGTCGATGCCCTTGGCCACCGAGTTGGCGTTGATGGCCAGCGCCATGTTGTTGTTGA
The DNA here is from genome assembly GCA_041687675.1 of Pleomorphomonas sp. Classification (GTDB taxonomy): domain Bacteria; phylum Pseudomonadota; class Alphaproteobacteria; order Rhizobiales; family Pleomorphomonadaceae; genus JAWLBM01. Next base: position 6,087 of record JAWLBM010000073.1, read on the forward strand.
TGATCCTGAGGATGCCGAGCGCGGCGTCCTTGGTGGACAGGCCGAGGGGCTTGCCGATGTGCTCGTCGATCGCCTTGCGGGCGAGGTCGGCGTCGAGCGAGAGGTCGCCGCCGAGGAACTGCTCGGGATCGAGGCGCCCGAGCACCACCTGGGCGTCGGTCACCGTCGGTTCCGTCCCGCCGTTGCCGTAGCAGGCCGGCCCCGGCACCGCGCCGGCCGAGCGCGGGCCGACGCGGAAGGCGCCGCCCGGGTCGAGGTAGGCGATCGATCCGCCGCCGGCGCCGATCGCGTCGATGTCGATCATCGGCACCAGCACGGGGAGGCTCGCGACCTCGGTGTCGCGCGGATTCTTGATCCGCAGCTCGCCGCCCTGGATCACCGAGATGTCGGCGGAGGTGCCGCCGATGTCTATGGTGATGACGTTCTGCGTCGCGGCGGCCTCGCCGGTCCACCTGCCGCCGATCACGCCGCCGGCGGGGCCGGAGAGGAGCAGCCCGACCGGCAGCTTCGACGACTTCTCAACGGTCGAAATGCCGCCGTTCGACTGCATGATGCGGACGTCGGCGACGATGCCGTTCTCGCGCAGCCGCGCCTCGAGGCTGTTCAGGTAGAGCGCCGTGCGCGGGCCGATGTAGGCGTTCATCGCACAGGTGGAGAAGCGCTCGTACTCGCGCATCACGTTGACCACTTCCGAGGAGGTGGAGACGAAGGCGTCCGGCATCGCCTCGAGCACGATCTCCTTGGCCCGCTGCTCGTGCTCGTCGTTGAGGAAGGAGAACAGGAAGCCGACGATCACCGCGTCGAGGCCGCGCCTGGCGAAGAGCTCGGCGGCCGCCTTCACCTCGTCGATGGCGAGCGGCACCTCGACCTCTCCGGTCGGCGGCATGATCCGCTCGGTGATCGGGATGCGGTTGCGCCGCTTGACCAGCGGCTTCGACTGCCAGGGCACGTCGAACTGGAGCGAGAAGTTGTGCGGCCGCTTGTGGCGGGCCATGTGCAGGATGTCGCGGAAGCCGCGGGTGGTCAGCATGCCGACCTCCGCGCCGTTGCGCTCGATCACCATGTTGGTGGCGACGGTGGTGCCGTGGAACACCATGTCGACGTCGCCGGGCGAGACGCCGGCGAGGCCGCAGACGTCGAGGATGCCGCGGACGACGCCCTCGGACTGGTCGGAGGGCGTGGAAGACACCTTGTGGACGACGATCTTCTGGCTGCCGTCGCCATGGGTCTGTTCGAGGACGATGTCGGTGAATGTTCCCCCGACGTCGACGCCTACTCGCAGCATGTCCTGTTCCCCTCTGCCTCTCGGGGCCCTTGGCCGGGCCCGCTTCAGTCTCTCCGGTCCCGGCCGCGGCCCGGACCGTCTAGCGGCCCACGAACTGGGCCCAGCGGCGGACGAGGTAGTTGTGCTCGTCCATGGTGGTGTTCCACACCGCGATCGAACTGGCGCGCTGCCAGTAGGAGCCCCCCGCGCGCGAGGACCCGGCGCGGATGGTGATCGAGCCGTCGGGACCCGGCAGGTCCACCGGGGTCGGCTCGCCCTCGTACCAGTAGTTCCACTCGTCGCGGCTGAGATGGCGGCGGACCCGCTGCGGCACGGACATGTAGTAGCCCTGCCGGGCGACGACGGCGCCGGCGAAGCCCTCGAGCCACCAGTTGAGATACTCGTAGGCGACGTCGAGCGTCCGCCCGCCGAGCCGGCTGGAGAGGCACAGCCCGCCATGCCAGGCGCGGTAGCCCTCGTGGGGCACCGCCTCCGCCACGGGCACGCCGCGCCGGCGCAGCGCCGTGATGCCCGGCGACCACATCGACTGGATCACCGTCTCGCCGGAGGCCATCATCTCGGCGGCTTCCACGGCGGTGCGCCAGAAGCCGTGGAAGTGCCCGGCCCGGCGCCGCCGCTCCAGGAAGGCGAGCAGCCGGTCGATCTCCTCGGTCGACATGTTGCCGACGTCGCGGAAGACCACCTCGCCGAGGGCCTGGGCGGAGAGCGCGGCGTCGAAGATGCCGATCGCCGGCTCGTCGACCAGGGCGACCCGCCCGTGGAAGCGCTCGTCGAGCAGCGCCCCCCAGGACGAGGCCCTGTCGCCCTCGGCGCCGGCGAGGTCCGGCCGCCAGGCGAAGCTGTCGAGGTTGTGCACCGTCGGCAGCATCGAGATGAGCTGCGTCGGGGCCGCGCCGAGCGAGTGGCTCGGCTGCACGTAGAGCTTGGTGGCTGGCGCGTCGCCGTGACCGAAGCTGGCATTGGGGCCGATCCGCCCCGTCTTGGTGAGGTCGCTGACCTCGTCCCAGAGGCGGATGCGGCCGAGGTCGATCGGCTGGATCGCCCGCCAGAACCAGACGATGTCGAGGTTGTGGAAGCACTGGTCGTAGACGTCGAAGGCGCCCGGCTCGGTGGCAGCCTTGCGCTGGGTGGAGAGGAAGTCGAGCTTCTCGAACTCCACCTCGATGCCGAGGTCCTCCTCCGCCTTGCGCTGAATCTCGTCGAGCGCGGTGATCTCCGTGCCGAGGACGCGCAGCCGCGGCTTCCCGGCGGTCAGGACCGCAGGGGACGAGAGCGTGCGCGGGGGGCGGAGATCGTTCATGTTCGCTCGATGGCCGGTGTTCCGGGCCGGGACGCCGGAGTGGCTCAGCCGGCGATGACGGTCGCCTCGGCAGCGCGCCAGGAGAGCAGGATCTGCCCGCCCGCGCCGAAGGCTTCCGGCGGGTACTTGTCCACATGGCCCTCCAGATCCACCTGCCGGCCGTCCGGCAGGTCGACCGAGAGGTGCGACACGTGCCCGACCACGTCGGAGCGGTGGATCCGGGCGTCGATGACGTTGCCGTCGCTGCGGGCGGCGACCTCGTCGCGGCTGGTCCCGGCGGCGGCGTGGATCTCGATCGCCTCGGCCGGCACGACGACCTTGACGCCGCGCCCGTCGGCGATCTCGCCGTTGCGGGTGCCGCGCAGCAGCCCGAGCGGCGTCTCCACGGCGGCCGTGCCGTCGCCCAGGGCGCTGAGGTGGCCGCCGAGGATGATGTTGCGGCCGATGAACTGGGCCACGAAGGGCGTGTCCGGCCGGGTGTAGAGCGTGTGCGGCGGCGAGATCTGCTCGACCCGGCCCTGGTTCATCACCACGATCCGGTCGGACAGCGACAGCGCCTCCGACTGGGCGTGGGTGACGAACACGAAGGTGATGCCGAGGCTCTTCTGCAGGATCTTCAGCTCGTTCTGGATCGTCTTCCTGAGGTTGGCGTCGAGCGCCCCGAGCGGCTCGTCGAGGAGCAGGATGTCGGGCTCCACCACGAGGCCGCGGGCGAGCGCGATGCGCTGCCGCTGGCCGCCGGAGAGCTTGTCGCAGCGCTTGTCTGCGACCTCGGTCAGGGCGAGGGTGTCGAGGATCCGGTCGACCTTGGCGTCCCGCTCGGCCCTCGGCATGCCCTTCACCTCCAGCCCGTAGCCGACGTTGCGCCGCACCGTCATGTGCGGGAACAGGGCGTAGTTCTGGAAGATCATCGAGGTGGGGCGACGCTCCGGCGGCAGGTCGTTGATCCGCTTGCCACGGATCAGGATGTCGCCGCCGGTGATCGACTCGAAGCCGGCGATCATCCTCAGCGTGGTGGTCTTTCCGCAGCCGGACGGCCCGAGGAAGGCGATGAACTCCCCCTTCTCGACGGCAAGGTCGAAGTCGATCACGGCGGGGGTGCCGTTGTCGTAGACCTTGCCGACCTTCTTGAGTTCGAGATCGTACACGAGCGTTTCTCCGGATGCGGGTCCGCGGGTCCGGCCCTGCGGCCGAAGCCGCGGCGCCGGGGCCGCGAGTGGCCGGGCGGGCGCGGCCGGCGCCCCCCCCGCGGGGTGGGCAGGCGT
>JAWLBM010000074.1:0-9868 GCA_041687675.1 Pleomorphomonas sp.
CCGCGCGGGGACGACCCGTGCCATCGCCGAGGCCCACGGCGTGACGATGGAAGTTTCGACCCACGTCCCCGCGCGGGGACGACCGTGCCGGCAAAAGCTTTGACCGGCAACGCCGTCGAGTTTCGACCCACGTCCCCGCGCGGGGACGACCCCCGAGGATCTTAACCCGCTGCATTTGTTACTCAATACGGCAACGAGTCGCGAGCCGGCTGCTTCATATGGCATATCCAAGCCGCGCACCGGAGGTTGCGCCCTAATGCTCAACGATTTCAAAGAACTGGACCTTGCGCGATCCATACCAGCGCGGCGAGCACTTTTCAGGTTCGCGCCAGCCGGAAATCAGATGATGAGGGTGCCGCCGAGGTCGGCGGTCGGCTTCGCGCCGACGTGCTCGACCCGCCGATGCCAGTTCGCGCCGAGATGGTAGTAACGCAGGCTGTCGTGGGCGGGGTCGATGATGCTTTCGAGGCGCGCCTTGAGCCGGGTCCACCCGGCGGGGTCCACCTCGACCTCGAAGACGGAATACTGCACCCGCTGGCCGACGTCCCGGCAGGCCTTCGCCACGGCCCTGAGACGGCCCGCCCCGCCGGGCTCCGACGTGCGCACGTCATAGGTGACGAGAACCAGCATGGTCACCTCACTTCCAGAGCCAGGGCGGGTAGCCGTCGAGGTCGCCCCTCAGGTGGCGCGAGAGCAGTTGCGCCTGGAGGAAGGGCACGAGGCCGAGCGGCGCCGTCTCGTCGAGGAAGGCATGCCGGCGTTCCTCGCGCTTGCGGGACTGCCAGGCGTCGAGCACCGTCCGTCGGCCCTCCTCCGTCAGCGAAACGGCGCCGCCGTCGCGGGTCTCGAAGTCTCGCGCGCGGAGCTGGCGGCGGTTGACCAGGGAGAGAGCCAGTCGGTCGGCGAGGACGGAGCGGAGCTCCTCCATCAGGTCGAGCGCCAGGCTCGGTCGGCCCGGGCGATCCCGGTGCAGGAAACCGACAGCGGGGTCGAGGCCGACGCTCTCGGCGGCGCTGCGGCAGTCGTGGGTGAGCAGCGTGTAGAGGAACGACAGGAGGGCGTTGACGGGATCGAGCGGGGGCCGCCGGGATCGGCCGGTCCAGCGGAGCTCGGGATCCGGAGAGCGGATCAGGCTGTCGAAGACGGAGAAGTAGAGGCTTGCGGCCTCGCCCTCCGCGCCGCGCAGGCCGTCGACGGCGTCCTCGCCGAACTCCACCCGGCGGAGGATGCGGGCGAGCCGCTCGGCAGCCTCGGCGACCCCGGCCCTGGCATCGCCGGCCATGTCCTCGCCGTGGTCCCTGAGCGCCCGCATGAGGACGGCGCGCTGGTTGGCCACCTTGCCGACGACCAGAGCGCGGACGATCCCGTCCGGTGCATCCGAGGCGGCGTACTGGGCGCGGCGGAGCAGCACGTTGCCGGCGACCGGCCCCTCGATGCGCGCCTGGAAGCGGCCGTTGCGGTCGAGCAGCACGATCGTGATTCCCCGCGCCGCACAGGCGCCGACCAGCGCCGGTGACACGAGGACCGGTCCGAAGACGACCAGCGAAGCCAGCATGTGGAACGGCACGCGGGCACGCTCCGCACCCTCCACTTCGGCTACGAGGTTCTCCCCGTCCTTGCGCAGCGCCGCGCCCTGGCTGGTCACGTAGACGGTGTTGAGCAGCTTCTTCACGCCCCCGTCTCCCCGCTGCCCAGGACGTGGGCGACGACGCGCCGCCGCCACCCGAGGGCGCTGCGCCCGACGATACCCGGCCGGCACTGCTCGCTCAGCGAGCAGCTCCGGCATCGTGACCTGATGGCGGTCGGCGGCGGCGTTCGTCCGGCGGCGAAGACACCGGCGAGTTCGGCGATGGTGGCCTCGGTCAGTCGCCGCAGGTCGCCGTCGAAGACAACCGCCGTGCGGCGCCTCGGCTCGGCATAGAAGAGCGCCCCCTCCGGCACCGTCACGGCGAACATCTCCTCGAGGCACAGCGCCTGCGCGCAGAGCTGGACCTCGTCGGCCCGGTGGAGCTTCGGCCGCCCACGCTTGATCTCGATCGGGTACGGTACTTCGAGGTCCCCCGCCCGGCGGAAATCGACCAGGTCGGCGACCCCGGCGATGCGGAACCGCCTGGACGCGATCGGCAGCGCAATCGCCCGGCGGACACCGCGGGCGCGGCGAACGCGGGGCTCGTCCGCGACGGCGTGCAGCACCGCGCCTTCAGCCGTGAAGCGGTTCTCCTCCCAGAGCCGCTCCAGGTGGATCAGCGCCGCCTGTCGCAGGCAGTAGACCGCGTGCTGGAGGGCGGAGAGCGGGATCGGCTCCCCGCTCCCCGGCTCCCCCGGCGTCGCGAGCCGCGTCATGCCGGCGCCTCAGACGAGTTCCAGCACTTCGACGCCGGCAGGCAGGCCCGTGCGGTCGATCTCCACTACATAGTCCGAGAAGCTGCGCGCGGGCGGCGCGTTGTCGAAGCGCTTGTCGCCGATCGGGCGGAAGGCGCCCTCGTCGCTGCGGCCCACCCTCACCCGATCGAACAACGCCTTGGCCGGCGCGTTGCCGAGCCGGCTCTCGTGCCGGAAGGCGACGAGGCGGCACGTGGACATCTCGCCACGGGCGGCGGAGCGGTCGTGCTCGAACATGGAGCCGAGCGCCTCGAACAGGAGGTCGAGGTCAGCCTCGGCGAAGCCGGTCCGCTCAGCAAGGTTTGCAGAGACGTAGCCGTGGGCGCGGTAGAGGCCGTAGGGCACGATGTGCTTGCGGCCCATAGTGCGGTTCTCGGTGCGCTCGTCGCCCGGATCGCCCTCCCCCTCCCGGCGCTCCGCCTTCTCCTTCTCGGTGGTCGCGGCCATGCGGGTGATCGAGATCTCCACCGGTACGATCGGCTCCAGCGAGGTGGCGAAGCCCATCTGCACCGGCCCGCGCACCTGGCCGCAGTTAATGCCGGTCGACATCACCGCGCCGAAGGTGCGGACGTCGAAGAAGTTGCGGCACATGAAGTCGCGCAGCTTCAGAGCCTCGTCGTCGTCGCGGGGGTTGAGCTTGGCCTCCTTCTCCACCTTCGCGTCGCCGGTTCTTACGGCCTTGTAGGCCTCGCGGTGCGCCTCGTTGAGGATCGAGCCCTCGCGCACGTAGATCCGCCGGCCGTCGCCGCCGCCCTCCAGGTTCCTGAACTCGACGTAATTGCGCACCTTGCGCTTCATCGACACGTCGGAAACGAGGCCGTGATAGGTCTCTGGATCGATTCGCGGCATGTTGCCGGCGTCCGGGTCGCCATTGGGGTTGCCATTCCGGACGTCGAATAGCAGAACGAAGTCGTAGCGGTTGGAAAGCGCCATGGCTGGTCTCCTCAGGCGGCGTCGGCCGCATCGGCGGCGGTGTCGTCGGTGTCGTCGGCGGTACCGGGCGTGTTCTTCTTCCTGAAGAAGTCGCCGAGCTGGTGGTGGTAGCCGAGGGCGAACATCGCCTGCTCCTCGGCGGAGAGGTGGGGTGGGAACGGCTGCGCGCCGGGGTCCATCAGGTTCATGATCTCGGCGAGTCGTTTCTCAAGGTTCACCCGCCGGCCGGGCGAGGTCTTGCCAATTTTGGAGAGGTGGTTGGCCGCGCCGGCATCGAGGAGGCGGAACACCTTCTGCGGCTGGGCGGAGGCGGCGCCGTAATACTTGTCCTTTACGGTGGCGTTAACCTTCGCGCCGAGCGCGGCGCGCTGGACGTGCTCGTAGGTGGCGAACAGGCGACCGAGCAAATAGCCGCGGTCTGTGCAGGCGGATTCAAGGGCCACGGAAGCGTTCCTTTCGAAGTTGCGGACCAGAACGGCCTTCAACATGCCAGCGCGCAGTGCATTGACGTCCCCGTCGGCGCGAATGCGCATCAGCACGGTGGAGAGCAGGGTGAGCGGGTGGCGCGTGCCCGCGAGTATTGCCCGGAGCCAGTCGCCAGAGAGGTTCGGCGGGACGTTGTCGCGCTTGCGGAGCACGGCGGTCTCGACGAGATAGCGCCACAGCGGCGCCGGCGCCTCGCGTGGCGGCGGCTCGACGCGAAGCTCCTCGAGGAACCGGGCGTGGTTGGCCGTAATCGCGCCGAAGTCGTTCTCGACGTGGAAGCGGATCGAGATCCGCGCCGCGTTGGGGGAAAGCCCGAGCACGTGAAAGCGGACGCCAGAAAGCTCCGCGGCCGCCCGGTCGACCGGAAGGCCCTCACGCAGGCGGCGGAGCACCTCGCCGACTTTGCCGGTCGCGATCCGCCCCTCGTCCGCGGCCTTCGGATCGATCATCCAGGCGAAGGCCGCCTCGGCCGCGGCCGCGTCCTCCGCGTCGGCCGCCTCCGCCCAGAATACGGTAGAGGCGTCGCCGATTTGGATGCGGTGGCCGCTGTCCCTGTCGAGGAAGCGGTTCAGCACAGTCGTGTAGGCGAAGGCGGCGTACTCTGAGACGGGGGCATTGTCACCCTGGCTGTGGCCGTAGGAGTTGAAGGCGTCGAGGTTGAAGGAGACGATCGACCCTCCCGACGACTGGCCGCCCCAAACGCCCTTGATGCCGGGATGTAGCCGGGCCACCGGCGCGGTCCTGCCGGTGACGAGGCACACCGCCTCGGCCCCGGTGTTCTCGGCCGAGAGCCGCGCCCAAGCCGCCTTCGCCGCTGCGCGGTCGTGGACGAAGCGCTCCCGGCGCTCGCTCTCCAGCGCGAACACCACGTTCTGATCCTTCATCTCCTCCGGCCAGCTGAGGGCGGCAAAGCGATCCGGGCTCCATGCCTCGAGGAAGTGCAGGATGGCCCGGAGGCCCGGGTCGTCGCTGTCGCCGATGGCCCCTCGGTGGAGGTCCAGGAAGCAGCGGTGCTCGTCGGCGGTCCGCTTTGCGCCGCCCGCCGTGACGCCCAGCACATAGGACGTCTTGTCCCAGAGGAAGTTGGCGGCGACGCCGGACGTCCGCTTCGTCGGCCGCGGGACCTGAACCGGCCGCGGCGCTGTCCTCCGACCCTCGCCGGACCTGAGGTCGATCGGCGGGCCGGCTGGCTCGCCGTCGTCGAGGAGCGGGATCGCCCATCCGATCTTCTCCACCGAGTAGCCGGGCGCGGGCGCGTCGGCCATGCGCTCGTAGGCGCGGACGAGGGAGGCGAGGATGCTCATCGGCGCACCTCCGGCGAGGTGGGGTGCGGCACGCTGAGGACACCGCGGTCGAGCACCGCCCGGAAGAAGGCCGACGGGCGGCCGGGCCGGTCGTGCTCGATGTCGAACAGCATGAAGCCGAGATCGCGCTGGGTGCCGAAGCCGAGGTCCGGGTGCTCCGCCTTTGGCCGCGGCGGCGGCGTGTCCGGGTCGAGGAGGTCGAAGTCGGCCGGGAACTCGCGGGTGCCGAGGCACGGCTGATGGAAGCACTGGCCCCGCGCCGCCCGGCGGTTAAAGAGGTCGAGATGCTTGCCCTCATTGTCCTCCGGGCCCGCCCGCGCGGTCATCTCGAAATGCGCCTCGATGACATAGGCGACGTCGACGAGAATGGTCGCGGCGCGCTGCTGGCGGTCCTCGTCGGCGACAAGCTGCAACCCGCCGAGGTCGCCGCTCCTCGTCGCCTTGCGCACGTTCGACACGGGGATCTTCGACGCCACCTCGTTGCGGCGCAGCGACTGGAAACGGATCGGCTCCAGCACGTGGATCGCGTCGACGACCCAGCGGATCGCCGGCTTCCAGTGGATCGCCTCCAGGATCCCGCGCGCCGCCGACGGCGTCATCACGTCGTACGAGACGCGCTCGACCTTCATCTCCGGCCGTGTGAAGCAGGCTCTCGCGCCGGTGACCTGGAGACGCACGCCATAGGCCATGAAGTCCTCCCTCAGATGACGGTGTTTTCGTGCCCGAGGTAGTCGGCATCCTCCCACAGGAGGCCGACCTCGCGGCTGTAGAGGCCCGGCGTCGCCAGCACCGCGAACTGGTCCCGGCGAAGCCGCGGCGCGGCGAAGGCGACGTGCCCGGCCTCGATCAGCCGGCCCCGCGCCTTCGGCGGCACCGGCACCGTGTAGGGCTGGAGGCGCCGGGCGAGCGCGCCCGACGAAAAGGCCTCGGCGAACAGCCCCCGGACCGCCGCCCGGGCGCCCTCGTCCGCCGGCACGATCACCGGCTCGAGGCCGCTCTCCACCAGACGGAAGCGCTCGGCGACCGTGCGGAAGGCGAGGTCCGTCTCGCGGCCGTCGAAGCGCAGGGCGGCGACGATGCGCTCCCGGTCGAGGTCCTCGCCGGTCCGCCAGTAGACCTCCTCGAACCAGTCCGCGATCGCCGCGGGATCGGTGAGGTCGGCATGCCGGCCGCGCATCCGCTCGAAGTCCGCCGCCAGCGCGCGGACCTCCGGCGGCGGCGGGTGGTCCGGGGCCCCGAAGACGGTGACGATGCTCTCGTCCAGGGGCCGCCGGCCCTCCCGGTTGCAGCGGCCCGCCGCCTGGGCGACCTGGTCGAGCCCCGCCGCCGCGCGCCAGACGCGCGGGAAGTCCAAGTCCACGCCCGCCTCGACGAGGCTGGTGGCAATCACGCGGCAGGGGCGCCCGGCCTGGAGCGCCTCGCGGATCGCCGCGAGCAGGATCCGCCGATCCGCCGCGCACTGGCGGGTCGAGAGGTGGACGAGGCCGTCCGGCGCCCTCTCCCGCGCCGCCCGCCAGAGGTCGAGCGCATGCGCCCGGCTGTTGACGATCACGAGCCCCTGGCCGGCCCCGGCCAACGCCTCGACGAGCGCCTCGTCGCCCATGTCGCCGGCGAATCGGAACCGCGTCCGCCGCAGCCCGCGGGCGAGCCCGGCCGGGTCCGGGGCGAGTTCCCGGCCCTCCAGCGGCAGCGCGGCCGGGCGGCGGTCGTCCTCGCCGCGCCGGACCAGCGCCGGCTGGGTCGCCGTGCAGAGCACGATGCTGGCGCCCCAGTCGCCGGCCAGCGTCTCCAGCGCCATGAAGGCGGGCGCCAAGAGCCGGCGCGGGATGGTCTGCGCCTCGTCGAGGACGATCACGCTCCGGGCGACGGCGTGCAGCTTGCGGCAGCGCGAGGGCCGGGCGGCGAACAGGCTCTCGAGTAACTGGACCTGGGTGGTGGCGATCACCGGGAACGACCAATCCTCCATCGCGAGGCGCAGCTTGTCCCGTCCGCTCGCCCGCCCGGCGGCCTCGCCGGTCTCCTCGATGGCCGAGTGGTGCTCGAGCACGTGCTCCTCGCCGAGCACCCGCCGGAACACGTCCGCGGTCTGGTCGACGATCGAGGTGAACGGGGCCACGTAGACGATCCGGTCGAGCCCGTGCGCCGCCGCGTGCCGGAGCGCGAAGCCGAGCGAGGCCAGCGTCTTGCCACCGCCGGTCGGCACCGTGAGGGTGAAGAGCCCCGGCGCGTCGCCTGCCCGCGCTAGCACGGCGTCCAGAATCTCCCGCCGGAGCGCGTCGACCGGGCTCGGCTGCCGCCCGCCCCGCCCCGCGGCGAGGCGAACAAGTTCGGCGTCGAACCGGCGGACGAGTTCCGCGACGACTTCCCCCAGCGCCGGCGCGCTCCGGTCCCGCGCGATGCCGCCGACACGGTCGTAGAAGGCCTCGGTGTCGCGGAAGTCGGCGTCGACCAGGCAGGAGAAGATCATCCGGCCGAGGAAGGCGAAGCGGAACCCCGGCGTCGCGAAGGCGCGCCTCGCAAGCGGCGTCGCGTTGCCGGCCGGCTCCGGGGCGATCTCGGCTTCCCAGCGGGGATCGAGCCGGGCGTCACCGGCCGCGGCCAGCCGGTCCTCAAGGCTGCCCGCCCCGCCGCGCCGGTCCGGCAGCCCGGCGTGGTGGCCGGCGATCGCATGGGCGATCAGCTCGCGCAGCGGCCGGGCGCCGAGCAGGTCGACGCCGAGCACCAGGGCGGCCCCGGCGAGCGAGTGCTCGACGGGCTCCCGGCTGCCCTCGAGCCGGGCCTGGAAGGCCGGCGCATACTTGCCGAGGTCGTGCAGCAACCCGGCGAGCCGGGCCGCTTCCCCGATCCCGATCCGGCGGCCGCGGCAAGCAGCCAATTCGCCGACTGCGGCCAGGTGATTGCTCAGCGGCTGCCAATCAAACTTCGACGGATCTCCGGTGGAGTGCGCGAACATGACCTGTCCAACGAAAAAGAGAGAGCCTGCAGGGCTCACAACCCTGAAAGGTATTGCCGGATGTGACTGTGCGCCCGGCAGGATGTCAAATCCTGTCGGGCCCGCTTGCCTGTTGTGGAAGATTGCTGTCCACAGATTTGAGCCGGCACCGCCAAACCGAGAGGTGCGGGACGGGAGCGTGCACTTGGGGTTGGGATTGAAACTCGTGTGCACGCCTAAACTTTTGGCCGGTACCGGAAGTGCTGGTCGTCATCTCCCGCGTACCCATGGTAATATCTGGTCAGCCAGCGGTGCGACGATGCATCCTCCGTTTTTCGGTTTCCAAGACGAAAGCGCTCGGGCGAAATTCGTCCAGGCACGGGCCCGGGTTTGTCGAGGTGGCCCCGAGGCGCCGACCTGTGATGCGAAAACGCCGCGAGGTCGTTGCGGGAGCGCTCCCCTTTTTTCCATCGGCTCGTCGCGTTGCCTCCGGCACGGTGAACTGCTCCCCTTCCTTGGACCGCCCGGCTGGGCGACTTCCAGGGGGTGTCGGTCAGGGTGGGCCATGTGCCGCTGACCGATTCAGAAGCTCGATCGGCGGCTTGTAACCGATCGCGCTGTGCGGGCGGACCTCGTTGTAGTCCTTGCGCCAATCCTCCATCTTTCGGCGGGCGTCTTCAAGCGACATGAACCAGTGGGCGTTCAGGCACTCCGCCCGGAACTTGCCGTTCAGGCTTTCGATGAACCCGTTGTCGGTCGGCTTCCCGGGCCGGGAGAAGTCGAGCACGACGCCGCGCTGATAGGCCCAGAGGTCGAGATCGCGGGAGACGAACTCGCTCCCCTGGTCGACCCGGATCGTCTTCGGCAACCCGTGTTCCCGGCCGACCCGCTCGAGCACCGCCACGACGTCCTCGGCCTTGAAGCTGAACCGCGGCTCGAGAGCCGGCGAGAAGCGCGTGTAGGTGTCGACGATGGTCAGGATCCGGATCTTGCGTCCGGTGGCGAGCTGGTCGTGGACGAAGTCCATGGCCCAGGTCTGGTTCGCGGCCGTCGCTGGACAGCGGTCCTCGCGCAGCTTCGCCTTGACCCGGCGCTTCGGCACCCGGTTCCGGAGCTGCAGCCCCAACTCCTTGTAGAGCCTGTAGATTCGCTTGGCATTGACGGCCCACCCCTCGCGCCGGAGCAGCACGTGCACGCGCCGGTATCCATAGCGCACACGCGTCTCCGCGATCTCCCGGATGCGTTTGACGAGAGCGGCCTGCGAGCGACGTTTGCCCTTGTAGTGGTAGGTCGACGTCTCCGTCCCCAGCACCCCACAAGCCCGACGGATCGACACCTTCCAGGTGCCACGAACCTCGTCGACCAACAACCGCCGCCGCGCAGGCCTTAGAGCTTTCGCGACAGGACGTCCTGCAGCATGGCCTTGTCGAGGGAGAGGTCGGCGACGAGCTTCTTCAGCTTGCCGTTCTCCTCTTCGAGCTGGCGCAGCCGCTTCACCTCCGAGGGCATCATCCCGCCGTATCGCTTGCGCCAGGTGTAGAACGTCGCGTCCGAGATCCCGGCCTTGCGGCACACCTCCGCCACCGGCGTGCCTTCCTCCGCCTGGCGCAGGATGAAGGCGATCTGCGCATCCGTGAACTTCGACTTCTTCATCGTCCCGACTCCGTTTCGCGGCCCATCCTAAACTGGAATTTTCCAGCTCCGGACGGTCCAGGAAACGGGAAGCAGGTCACGACCTGGCAGCGCTGCCGCGTCCACTTCATGAGGAACGTGCTGGCTCACGCCGGGCGCCAGGGGCGGCGCGTCGTCTCCGCCTTCATCGCCACGGCGT
>JAWLBM010000075.1:0-7968 GCA_041687675.1 Pleomorphomonas sp.
GGGCGGGGATCGTGACCGACTTTCGGTCTCGAAGACCAGGGATCCAGCGATCTCCCGCCCGCCAACACCTTCGCACAGAATCGACACACAGGGATCCAGACCGACGCCGCCGCGCGCACCCCGGCCGGGACTCGCGCGCCCCGCCAGAGAACGCGTGCGACGCCTCTCCCGCCTGCCGGGCATCACCCCGGCGTCTTCAGGACGATCGCGCTCACCTGTCCGTTGTCTACTGTGATGCCCGATCCTGATTTTGTCATGAAACAATGGCCGAGGGTGTACACGCCCGGAGGGGGCTCCACTATTGCTTGAGTTGCATAGTACCTGGAAGCGTCCGGTGCTACAGGAAACTCTTCCATCTTCGGACCATACCAATAATTGGTTGGATCAAGCTCCAAGCATCCGCCGTGGGCGACAAAATTAACTGCAATCGCCACATCGAGACGCGCCCGAACGGTACTTGTGATGAGAACCTTTTCGCCCGGTCCAACAGTCACGGTCGGTGCCCCGGACAGGCCGTAGAAGCCGATCACAACTCCGGATTCCGACGCCGCGATGGACCCCTGTCCGCCGCTCGCCAGCACGACGTTCGTCAGTCCCGGTGCCCCCGCCGGTCCCGCCGCCCCCGCCGGCCCTGCCGGACCCGGTGCTCCCGCCTCCCCCTTCGGCGCGCAGTTGCCGATCAGGATGGGCTGGGACTTTTTTCCCGCCTTCAGCGTCGCCTTGCAGTCGTCCGGGCGCCAGTCGGGGATGCGGAAGCTGAACTTCCTGGTGGCGCGGACCTTGGCCTTGAGGTCGGTCCCGTCGATGACGACCGAACTGCCGGCCTTGGCGTTGGCCCGTCCGGTGATCACCAGCGCGCCGCCGCGGATCTCGGCGACGGTGACCTTGATGCCCGAGGCGGCCTCGGCCGGGCCGGGAGGGAAGGCCACCACTAGGGCGGCGGCGAGGGAGGCGATCCGCAGGTTCCGGTGCATCGTCGGGCCTTTCATGTCAGGCATGATATTGTTATTTATGACATATACGGGATGCCAAGGCCACCGACGCGGACGCGCTGCCTCCCCCTCCTCTCCACGTCATCCCGGCGGGACGTGGGGATCCACTCCCCACCCCCGCGCGACCCGGCCCGGCCTGGACCCCGGCTTTCGCCGGGGTGACGGCAACGGATGGGCAAGGGAGGTCACGGGCGGGGTCATGCACCGCTTGACGCGGGGACCGTTTCGGGCTTTCCGTTCCGCGCCCCCGCCCCATCCCCGCAGCCCCGGAGTTCCAGCGCCTTGCCCGCCACACCGGACCATCGCCGTACGATCGTGCTCGCACCCGACGAGGAGGGGGTGGCGGTCGCGGCGGAGATGCTGCGCTCGGGCGGGCTCGTCGCCTTCCCGACCGAGACGGTCTACGGCCTCGGCGCGGACGCGACCTCGGGGACGGCCGTCGCCGGCATCTACGCGGCGAAGGGGCGGCCGCGCTTCAACCCGCTCATCAGCCACGTGGCGGACGTCGCGGCGGCGGAGAGGCTGGTCCGCTTCGACCCGCTCTCCCGCCGCCTCGCCGAGGCCTTCTGGCCCGGGGCGCTGACGCTGGTGCTGCCGCGGGCGGAAGGCTGCCCGGTCAGCGACCTCGCCTCCGCCGGCCTCGACACCGTGGCCGTCCGCGTGCCCGACCACCCGGTCGCCCGGCGCCTCCTCGCCGCCGCCGGCCGGCCGGTGGCCGCCCCGAGCGCCAACCGGTCCGGCCACGTCAGCCCGACCCGCGCCGACGACGTGATGTCCGATCTCGCCGGCCGCATCGACGCGGTGCTCGACGGCGGCGACACCCGGGTCGGGGTGGAATCCACCATCGTCCGCGTCGTCGGCGACCGGATCCGGCTGCTGCGGCCGGGCGGCGTCACCCGCGCCGACCTCGAGCGCGTCGGCGGGGCCGGAAGCGTCGCCGAGGCCGAAGCCGGCGATGCCGGCGAGCGGCCGGTGGCGCCTGGACTGCTCGCCTCGCACTACGCCCCCGCCGCGGCGGTCCGCCTCGACGCGACCCGGGTGGAGCCGGGAGAGGCGCTGCTCGCCTTCGGGCCGCAGACGATCCCCGGCAGCGAATGGGCGGCGGCGGTCGAGACGCTGAGTTCCAGCGGCGACCTGGTGGAGGCGGCCACCCGGCTGTTCCGCTGCCTGCGCGACCTCGACCGGCCGGACGTGACCAGCATCGCCGTCGCGCCGATCCCGGACGAAGGCCTCGGCGAGGCGATCCGAGACCGGCTCGCCCGCGCCGCCGCGCCGCGCTGAACGCCGCCATCCCGCGGCAGGCGGCCGGAACCTACGGGGTTATCCCGACGGCCGAGCGGCCGATTGACTCCGGTGCCGCGGCGGCGTTCACAATCGGCCTTAAGCCCGAAGGCGTCCGCGCTCGGCGGCGCCGCACGGAGACCCGCCTTTGCGTACCCTCTATCTCTGCCATCCCGCCTACCTCGACCACCTCACCCCGCTCGGCCACCCCGAGCGGCCCGACCGCATCCGCGTGGTCGAGCAGGTGCTGGAGCAGGAGGCCTTCCAGGACCTCATCCGCGAGCAGGCGCCGCTGGCGAGCGCGGAGGAGATCGCCCGCGCCCATCCGCGCGCCTTCGTGGAGCACATCCAGCGGTCGGCGCCGAAGGAAGGCGTGGTGCGGCTCGACAGCGACACCGCCCTGTCGCCGGGCTCGCTGGAGGCGGCGATGCGCGCCTCCGGCGCGGCGATCCGGGCGGTCGACGAGGTGATGACCGGCGCGGTCGACAACGCCTTCTCCGCCCATCGCCCGCCCGGCCACCATGCCGAGACAATGACGGCGATGGGCTTCTGCCTGTTCAACCATGCCGCCGTCGCGGCGCGCCACGCCCAGGCCGCGCACGGGGCCGAGCGCGTCGCCATCGTCGACTTCGACGTCCACCACGGCAACGGCACCCAGGACATCTTCTGGGCCGACCCGTCGGTGTTCTACGCCTCCACCCACCAGATGCCGCTCTTTCCGGGCACCGGCGCGCCGGGGGAGACGGGCGAGGCCGGCAACATCTGCAACGCCCCGCTCGCCGCCGGCGACACCGGCGAGAACTTCATGGAGGCGATGGAGAGCCGGGTGCTGCCCGCCCTCGACGCCTTCCGGCCGGACCTCGTCATCATCTCCGCCGGCTTCGACGCCCATTTCCGCGACCCGCTCGCCGAGGTGAACCTGGTCGAGGCGGACTTCGCCTGGGCGACGAAGAAGCTGATGGAGGTCGCCGACCGGCGCTGCGGCGGCCGGGTGGTGTCGCTGATGGAGGGCGGCTACGACCTCGTCGGACTCTCCCGCTCCGTCGCCGCCCATGTCGGCGCGCTGATGGGGCACTGACGGGATCCGCGGGCAAAATATGCGGGATCCATCCTTGCGGCGGCCCGCCGGAGGCGACAGAGTGTCGGCCGCCGGCGCGCGCGAGGGCGCGCCGCGCGTCCGGGAGGGGGCTCGCCGCCGACACCGCCGCGACGACCTTGCACGGGCCCCGGGTCCGTCGCCGGGGCGACGCCGTCGGTCGCCGGCCCTGCGACCGGGCCTTCATCGCGAACGGGTTCCGGGGTTCCAAGAATGACCAACCGCCTGGCCGGCAAGACGGCCGTCGTCACCGCCGCCGCACAGGGCATGGGCCGCAGCGCGGCGCTCGCCTTCGCCCGCGAGGGCGCCCGCGTCATCGCCACCGACATCAACGAGGAGAAGCTCTCCGCCATCGTCGGCAACGGCATCGAGACGCGCGTCCTCGACGTGCTGTCGCTGGAGGCGATCACCGCCTTCGCCGCCGAGGTCCCGGCGCCGGACATCCTGTTCAACTGCGCCGGCGTGGTCCATGGCGGCACCATCCTCGACTGCACGGAGGCCGAGTGGGACTTCGCCTTCGACCTCAACGTGCGGGCGATGTACCGGATGATCCGCGCGCTGCTGCCCGGAATGATCGAGAAGGGCGGCGGCTCGATCGTCAACATGTCGTCGGTGGCCTCCTCCATCGTCGGCGTGCCGAACCGCTTCGCCTACGGCGCCTCCAAGGCCGCCGTGATCGGGCTCACCAAGTCGGTCGCCGCCGACTTCGTCACCAGGGGCATCCGCTGCAACGCCGTGTGCCCCGGCACCGTGGAGAGCCCCTCGCTGCACGAGCGCATGCGCGCCACCGGCGACTTCGAGGCCGCCCGCGCCGCCTTCATCGCCCGCCAGCCGATGGGCCGGCTCGGCACCGCGGAGGAGGTCGCCGAACTGGTGCTCTTCCTCGCCAGCGACGAGGCCGCCTTCATGACCGGCACCATCAACGTCATCGACGGCGGCTGGACCAACGTCTGAGCGCCGCCGCGCACCGCTCCGCACCAAAGCACGCCAGAAAACAGGAAAGTCATCCCATGAAGCTCGTCCGCTACGGCAACCCCGGCCAGGAGAAGCCCGGCATCCTCGACTCCGAGGGCAAGGTCCGCGACCTGTCGGCCCATGTCGACGACATCGCCGGCGATGTGCTGACGCCCGGGGGACTCGCCCGGATCGCCGCGCTCGACATCGCCTCGCTGCCGGCGGTTCCCGGCCACGGGCGCCTCGGCCCCTGCGTCGGCCGCGTCGGCAAGTTCATCTGCATCGGTCTCAACTACGCCGACCACGCCGCCGAATCGAACCTGCCGGTGCCGAGCGAGCCGATCCTGTTCATGAAGGCCACCAGCGCCATCACCGGCCCGAACGACCCGGTGATCATCCCGCGCGGCTCGCAGAAGACCGACTGGGAGGTCGAGCTCGGCATCGTCATCGGCAAGGAGGCCCGCTACGTCACCGAGGACCACGCGCTGGAGCACGTCGCCGGCTACTGCCTGATCAACGACGTCTCCGAGCGCGCCTTCCAGATCGAGCGCGGCGGCCAGTGGACCAAGGGCAAGTCCTGCGACAGCTTCGGCCCGATCGGCCCGTGGATGGTGACCCGCGACGAGATCCCCGACCCGCAGAACCTCAAGATGTGGCTGTCGGTCGACGGCGTGATGCGCCAGAACGGCTCCACCTCGACGATGGTCTTCGGCGTCAGGACGCTCGTCGCCTACATCTCGCAGTTCATGAGCCTTCAGCCGGGCGACGTCATCTCCACCGGCACGCCGCCGGGCGTCGGCATGGGGATCAAGCCGGAGCCGGTCTACCTGAAGCCCGGCCAGGAGATGCGGCTCGGGATCGAGGGCCTCGGCGAGCAGGTCCAGACCACCGTCGCCGCCGCCTGACACGGACCCGGCCCGGCGCGGACCAGGTTCGCGCCGGGCAGACGCCGGCCTACTGCAGCACGCGGTTGATGGTGTAGCCGCCGGAGGCGATCTTGCCGGGCAGGTCGCCGGCGAGGCGGGCGACCTGGTCCTCGCCGAAGCACTCGACCAGCGTGGTCAGGGCGGCGAAGAGTGCGGCGTGGGCGACGGCGTCCACCGGGACGCCCTCCGCCTCGGCGTCGTCGAAGGCCTTCTCGAGGATACCGAGGGCCCGGCGCTTCACGTCGCCCTGGCCGCTGGCATCGACGGGCTCGAGGACGTCGTCACGCATGGACATTCGGAAACCTTCCGGAAGCTCTTGGGCGCACGGACGGGCGTGCGCCGGACCCGACACGGCTGCACGATAGCAGGCCGGGAGGCCTTCGCAACGCCGGACGTTAATCGTCGTTAACACGTTTTTCGCCGTCGGATTCATTGTTCGGTAACCCTGCGGCCTCGGGGCCACGGCCGAAGCGGTCCTCCAGCCGGGCGGTGATCGCGACGCCCTCGCGGAAGTAGGTCTCGATCACGAACCGGGTCTGGGCGGTGCAGGTGCGATGCACCGCCGCGAAGGTGCGGTGGCCGCGGTTGAAGACATCGACGTAGCGGCGGCGGTCGTCGCTGTCCATGCGCTGGGCGCCGATCAGCGCGTCCATCTGCCGCCGCCAGACGCCCGGGTCGGCCCCGCCGCAGATGCCGTCGAGCCAGGACAGCGCACCGAGGATTTCGGAGAGGCGCAAGAGGTCGGCATCGTAGAGCGTCGGCGGCCCGGCGGCCCGGGCGGGGGCGAGGAGGATCGCGGCGGCGAGAACGGCGGCGGGGGCGAGACGACGCATCGGCACGATCTCAACCGGCGATCATGGCGCGAGCGCGGCGGGGCCGACCCGCGCGGCGCTGCCCTCGACGAAGCGCATCAGCCCGGGCGTGGTGGAAAGACCGGCGATCTCGGACCTGGCGAAGAAGGCCGCCGCGGCAGCATCGGTATCGGCGATGGGGCTGGGCGCGGCGCCGGCGGCGAGCACTCCCGCGAAGACCAGCAGGATCCGGTGAAGGGAGAGGGCGCCGGCCCCGTCCCGCAGGATGATCTCGTGCAGCATCGGTTCGCCGAGAAGGTCGATCGCGAGGCCCGTCTCCTCCATCGCCTCGCGGCGGACCGCCTCGGCCGCCGTCTCGCCCGGCTCCACATGGCCGCCCGGGAAGGTCCACAGCCCGTCCATCGGCGCCGTCGCCCGCTGCACCAGCAGGATGCGCCCGGCGTGCCAGACGCCGACGCTGACCGCGAGGCGCGGAACGACGCCGCTCATGTACGGAACAGCGCGTCGACGGCCGACTGGGCCTCTCCGCCCACCTCCGTCACGCGGGCGACGGGCGGGGCGCCGTTGATGAGCCCCATCGCATGGGCGAGCAGCGGCTTCACCTTCGTCGCCGAGAGGTCGGCGATCCGCGCGACCGGCAGTTCACCGGGCGGCGCCGCAAGGATCAGCCGCCGGATGTGCCCGATCGCCCCGTCGATCGCCCGCACCGTCTCCTCGAACGCGGCGCGGCGGGCGGGAGCCACAGTGTCGTAGGCGCGGATGGCGAGGTCGCGCTCCCGGAAGCGGGAGGCGCGGAAGTGCTCGACGTAGCTGCGCGGCTCCCAGGCGGCCACCTCCGCCGCGCAGTCGGGCATCGACGGCATGAGGTCGACCAGCATCACCACCTCGTTGAAGTGGTTGAGGTAGTCGGTTGCGAGGCGGGTCTCAGGATGGATGTTGGCCGCGGCCAGCCGCGCGGGATCCAGCACCTCTCCCCTGTCGATGGTCGCCGCCTCGTCCACGATCCCGGCCCCTCGCAATTCGCCGCCTCGAGCTTTACCTGTAGCATGGTTGCCGGAGGGTTACGGGGCAAGACATGTGCGGACGCTACACCCTCACCATGACGCCGGAGGAGATGAAGCGGCTGTTCCGCTACCCGGAGACGCCGAACTTCCCGCCGCGCTACAACATCGCGCCGACCCAGCCGATCGCGGTCGTCGTCGCCGACCACGGCGAGCGGCACTTCCGGCTGGTGCGCTGGGGACTGATACCCTCCTGGGTGAAGGACCCGGCGTCCTTCTCGCTGCTCATCAACGCCCGGTCAGAGACCGCCGCCGACAAGCCCGCCTTCCGCGCCGCGATGCGCCACCGCCGCTGCCTGGTGCCGGCGAGCGGCTTCTATGAATGGCGGCGGGACGGCCGGGAGAAGCAGGCCTTCTTCCTGCGCCCGCGCGACGGCCGCGCCCTGGCCTTCGCCGGGGTCTGGGAACACTGGCTGGGCGCGGACGGCAGCGAGATCGATACCGCCGCGATCCTCACCAGCGAGGCGAACCACCTCGTGGCCGGCATCCACGACCGCATGCCGGTGGCGATCCCCGAGGAGGCCTTCGAGGCCTGGCTCGACACCGACGGCCGGCGACCGCAGGACGTCAGGCACCTCCTCGCCCCCGCCCCGGACGAGCTCTTCGAGGCGATCCCGGTCTCCGCCCGCGTCGGCTCCGTCCGCAACGACGACGCCGCCGTCCAGTCGCCCATCGGCGAGCCGCTGACGCTGGACGCGGAGGAGACGCCGGAGGCGGAGCCGGACCGGCCGGCGCAGGGGAGCCTGTTCTAGCAGGCTGTTGAAGAATTGCCCGAACGGGCGATTCCGGGCTCGAACACGGGAGCCGGGTTCCGAGCCGATCGGCGCTGGGGGCCTGCAAGGCGGG
>JAWLBM010000076.1:0-5374 GCA_041687675.1 Pleomorphomonas sp.
ACGCTCATCAACGACGCCATCGGTCCCTCCTTCGGAACCGCTGACAGAATCCATCTCACCTCAAAGCGCTAGAGTCATTCTCCAAATGCGATTCCCCTGCGTCGCGGCGCATCGTCCTGCTGACAGGATCCGGCAGGATCGGCGAGGGAGCCCCGGAGAGGGCGGGCCGCCACCCCGGCGGGGCCGGGACGGCGGATGGAGCGGATGCGCGGCCGGCCTCAGCGCTGGACGGCGACGCAGCGGCCGTTGCGCATCACGCAGTCGTCGCGGCGCTCCTCCCGCCGCTCCTGGCGGCGTTCCTTGCGGTCCTCCCGCTGCTCCTGCCGCCGCTCCTTGCGGCCCTCCTTGGCGTCCTTGCGGGTCTCCCTGAGGTCCTCGCGGCGTTCCTTGCGCTCCTCGCGAAGCTCCTGCCGGCGCTCCCTGCGATCCTCGCGCAGGTCGCGGTCGAGGCGCGGCTGGAAGCCGAGGCGCCGGTCCGGGTCGAAGCGGCGGAACCCGTCGTCGTCGCGGCGCTGCGGCTCCACGCTGCGCCAGCGCTCGATCCGGTCGTCGCGGTCGCGGCGGCCGCGATAGACGTCGCGGTCGCGCGGATAGATGATCACCTCGTCGTTGCGGCGGCGGTCGCGCCAGTAGTCGGGGCTCGGATAGGTCCGGCGCCAGCGCCAGTCGTCGTACCAGGGACGGCGCGGGTACCAGCGGTCCCAGTAGCCGAAGTCGAAGGTGATGATCGGCACCTGCACCCGCGGGGTGTAGGGCACGTAGACGCGGCGGTCGTCGTAGAAGATGTTGATGTAGCGCGAGGACACCCAGCCGCGCTCGTCGTAGTAGCCGACGTCGCACCAGGTGTAGCTCCGCACGCATCCGTAGATTTCGACCGGGGCGCCGCGGGGCAGGACGATAATGCGCGGGTATTCCGTGCTCGGCCCCGCCCGCATGTTCACGTCGGTGGTCGTGAAGCCCTCCGCCGCAGCCTGGGCGGCGGAGGCTGCGAACAGGCCGCCGACGACGGCCAGAGCGGCCATGAAGTACCTGACCATGATTGACACTCCTGCGGGCCGGTCGCCGGACCGGACCCTCTCTTCGAACGTGACCGCATTATCCCCGCGGCCTCTGACGTGGCGCTGAACCCCCCGTTCACCTCTCGTTCAGGAATCCGGGCGGCCGCCCACCTGCAACCCGCGACCGCCCCGCCGCGTTCATGACAGCATGCGCGCCGCCTGATAGCCTTTCCCCGCGCATGCGATCGAGACTTGCGGGGGTGGCGGTGACGGCGACGACGGAGACCGGCGGCGAGACGGAGGAGCCGCGGGGCGAACTCACGGTAAGGACCATCGCCATGCCGGCGGACACCAATGCGAACGGCGACATCTTCGGCGGCTGGGTGCTGTCGCAGATGGACCAGGCCGGCGGCATCGCCGGGGTGGAGCGGGCGCAAGGGCGCGTGGTCACCATCGCCGTGGACGCCATGACCTTCATCCGCCCGGTGAGGGTCGGCGACGTGCTGTGCGTCTACACCCATGTGGAGTCGGTCGGCCGCACCTCGATGAAGATCCACATCGAGGCCTGGGCGCGGCGCTTCCGCACCAACCTGCGGGAGAAGGTCACCGACGCGACCTTCACCTTCATCGCCATCGACGACAATGGCCGTCCGCGGCCGGTCCCGCCGCCCTGACCGGCGGACCGCACATCCCGAAAAGGAGACCGCCATGGCCGATCCGGCCGAAACGCGCCGCCTGATCGAACGCTACATCGAGGCGCTCAACGACCGCTCTGTGTCCGGCGTCCTCTCGCTGCTCGCCGAGGACGTCGCCCACGACCCGAACCAGGACCGCCGCCGCATCGGCCGGCAGGCCTTCGAGGCGGCGCTGATCCACCGATTGCGCCTCGTCCGCGAGACGGCGTCGGACCTCGTCGTCCTCGTCTCGGACGACGGCCACAGGGCGTCCGCCGAGTACACGCTGCGCGGCACCTACCTCGAGACGGGGGAGGGGCTTCCGCCGGCGACCGGCCAGACCTACAGTCTCCCCGGCGCCGCCTTCTTCGAGGTCGACGAGGGCCGGATCAGCCGCGTCAGCGAGTATCTCAACCTCAACGAGTTCGTCCGGCAGGTCTCCGCCTGACCCGTCGAGCCGGGAGCCCGCCATGCGCCTCGTCAGGGTCGCCGCCACCCAGTATCCGATTGACCGCCTGCCGGACCTCGAGGCCTACGAGGCCAAGCTGGTCGACTGGGTCTCGCGCGCGGCCGACGAGGGCGCCGACCTCATCGTCTTCCCCGAGTACGGCGCGATGGAACTGACGGCGCTTGCCGGTCCGGCCGCGGGCGACCTGCACCGCTCGATGGAGGTGCTGGACAGGATCCTGCCTGAGGTGGACGCCCTCCACCGCATGCTCGCCCGGCGACACGACGTGCACATCCTCGCCGCCAGCGCGCCGGAGCACGGCGGCGACAGCATCTACCGCAACGTCGCCCGCCTGTTCGCGCCGAACGGCAAGTCCGGCCGGCAGGAGAAGATCGTGATGACCCGCTTCGAGCGGGACGAGTGGGGCATCTCCGGCGGCGGCCCGGTCGCCGTGTTCCGCACGACGCTGGGCATGATCGGCGTCTCGATCTGCTACGACGTGGAGTTCCCGCTGATCGCGCGGGCGCAGGCGGAGGCCGGGGCCGAGATCATCCTCGCCCCCTCGGCGACCGAGACGGCGCACGGCTACTGGCGGGTGCGCCACGCCAGCCAGGCCCGGGCGGTCGAGAACCAGTGCTTCGTGGTGCAGTCGCCGACGGTCGGCGAGGCCGCCTGGTCGCCGGCGATGTCCAGCAACGTCGGCGCCGCCGGCGTCTACGCCCCGCCGGACGGCCCCTTCCCGGACGACGGCGTGGTCGCCCTCGGCGAGATGAACCGCGCGGCCGTCGTGCATGCCGAGCTCGACCTCGACCGGGTCGCGGACCTGCGCGCCGACGGCGGCGTCCTCAACTTTGCCCACTGGCCGGAGCAGGGGGTCGTGACCGGGCCGCTGGCCGAGGTGGTCGACCTCACCTGAGCCCCCTGGGCCGCCCGGGCGAGCCCAGGGCGTATTCACGGGGCCTGGCGGATTTCCCACTCGACGGACACGGTCACCGAGAACTCCCGCTCGCCGGGGGCCAGCGGCACCGATTCGGCCGACATCCGGGCCATCGGCATGTCGAAGGGCTCCGGACGGTCGAAGCCCTCGCGGACGAGGAGGATCCGGCCGAGTTCGAAGCCGCCGGCCTCGGCATAGACATCGGCCATGGCCTTTGCCGAACGGATGGCTTCGCGGCGCGCCTGGTCCAGGAGGTCCTCGTCGTTCTCGACGGAGAAGCTGATGCCCTGCACCTGGTTGGCGCCGATCCGCACCACCTGGTCGAGCAGGTTGCCGGCCATGGCGATCTCGCGGATCTTCACGGTCACGTTGTTGGAGACGCGGTAGCCGGTGATCCGCGGCGCCGGCTGCGACCCGTCCTCGCGCGGCGGCGGGAAGGACATCACCGGCTCGACCGAGAAGCCGCTGGTGCCGATGTCGCGGTCGGCGACGCCGGCGGCCATGAAGGCGTCGATGAGCTCGCTCATCCGCTCGTTGTTCTCGGTCAGCGCCGGGCCCGCGGTGTCCGCCTCGGTCACCACGCCGAGGGTGACGACCGCGGTGTCCGGCGGCGCGCCGACGGTGCCGGTCGCGGTGACGCCGAGGGTCGGCACGCGCGCCGCCTCCTGGGCGATGGCGGCGACGGGCGAGAGGGCGAGCGCGGCGACGAGAACGGCGGCGCTGAAACGGCGGATCATCTGGTGGAACTCCGGAACTGATGCAGCTTTTCGGAAGGAAGTCACCCGATTGCGGCCGAATGGTGGAGGCTGCGGCTCACTTCACCGGCGGCCAGACGATCACCAGCACGGCGAGCACCGCCGCGAAGGCGATCGACAGGCCCGCGCCGGTTGCGAACATGCCGGAGAGGCCGATGCGCTCGGCGATCGGCTGGGCGAGCACCGGCGAGACGAACTGGCCGAGGAAGACGGCGGTCGTCATGCCGCCGGTGGCGCGGGCGCGCATCCGGGCCGGGGTCTTCGCCATCAGCCATGTGGAGATCGAGGGGAACATCAACCCCAGCCCCGGCCCGCAGCAGCACAGGCCGACGACGATGCCGAGGAGGCTGTCCGACCACGCCACCACCAGGAAGCCGATGCCGATCAGCGAGAAGGCGAGGGCGAGGATCCGTCGCGGCCCCATGAAGGCCCGGACCCGCCGGAAGTTCAGCGAGGCGATCGCCGAGATGCCCGTGTTCACCGCCAGGGCCGCGCCGGCCACCCACGGGCTGTCGACGCCGATCTCGCGGAGGTAGAAGGGAAGCTGCACCGGGAGGGCGTAGAACAGCACCATTCCGAGGAAGGCGGTGATGTAGAGCCCGGTGGCGAGGAACAGCGGAAACGGTCCGCTGTCCACCGCCTCCTCGGTTCCGGGCGGGCGGTCCGGCGCATCGCGGATCACCGCGAAGGCGAGGGGCAGCAGCAGCACCGGCAGCAGGTAGACGAGGAACGGCCCGCGCCAGTGCCATTCGGCGAGCAGTCCGCCGAGCGGGAGGAACACGACGCCGCCGGCGCCCATGAACGCCGCCTGGATGCCGAAGGCGCGGTCGCGTGCGGGTCCGCGCCAGTAGTCGGCGATGAGGGCGCTGGCGGTCGGCAGCAGGCCGGCGACGGCCAGGCCCAGCACGAGCCGCGAGGCGATCAGCGCGCCGATCGAGTCGAGCACCAGCCCGGCGCCGCCGGCGAGGATGTAGAGGACGAGGGCGCCGAGAATCACCCGCCGCCGGCCGAAGCGATCGGCGATCCAGCCGGTGAAGGGCGCCGCGACGGCGATGGCGAGGCCCGGCATGGTCAGCACCAGCCGGACCAGCGTCTCCACCTGCGGTACGCCGAGGTAGTGGTCGCGCAGCCCCGGCAGCGACGGCGCGATGGTGGCGCTCGCCATGACGGTGAGGCTCGACACCAGGAGGATCACCGGGAGCATCAGCCGGGGCGGCGCCGGATGGGCCGCGGCGGCCTCCGCGGCCTGGGGGTGATGCACTGCGGTCATGCCTTTCGGTCCCTGCCGTCCGGCCGACCTGCCGGCGTTGCCCCCCGCGCGGGTTGTATCCGGGACGCGAGGATTTTCAAATCCCGATCTTCCGCAGACCCCCATCGCGCGGCGGGCCGGCCGCTCGCGCTACCGTCACCTCAACCCGCCCGTCGGACCCCACCGCCCGGCATGCCAACTGTCCGTCCTCCCGACTAACCGTCATCCCGGCGAAAGCCGGGATCCAGACTTCCTCCAAGTCTTTGACTCGGATCGGTTTTCTGGATCCCGGCTTTCGCCGGGATGACGTCGG
>JAWLBM010000077.1:0-4951 GCA_041687675.1 Pleomorphomonas sp.
ACGCTCATCAACGACGCCATCGGTCCCTCCTTCGGAACCGCTGACAGAATCCATCTCACCTCAAAGCGCTAGAGTCATTCTCCAAATGCGATTCCCCTGTGCAAATAATAGCGCATTGTCGCCAATGCCTTAGCCAATACGCCCGGCATTGCCGCAGGCGCTGCGCCGGTTTATGCTTCCGCCGCATCCGCCCGGGATTCGACGGAAGCTACGGGGACGCTCCATGCGCGAGGCGATCGATACCGCACTGAAGGCGGCCCTGAAGGCGCAGGACCGGCGGCGGGTGGCGACGCTGCGGCTGATCTCCGCCGCGATCAAGGACCGGGACATCGCCGGCCGCGCCGCCGGCAAGGACCGCTCCTCCGACGAGGAGATCCTCCAGTTGCTCGCCAAGATGATCAAGCAGCGCGAGGAGAGCGCCCGCCTCTACGCCGAGGGCGGACGGCCCGACCTCGAGACCCAGGAGCGCGAGGAGATGGTGATCATCCGCGAGTTCCTTCCCCGCCAGTTCGACGAGGAGGAGGTCGCGGCGCTGGTCGACGGGGCGATCGCCGAGGTGGGCGCCACCGGCGTCCGCGACCTCGGCAAGGTGATGGCTCTCCTCAAGGAGCGGCACCCCGGCGAGATGGACTTCGCCCGGGCGAGCGCGCTGGCGAAGGCGAAGCTGGGCTGACCTTCAGGGGGCCGCGCCGCCGCGGGCCGTTGCGCCCTTCCGCCCCTCCCCCGCCCCGGCGGCCGGGGTTCTCCCCAGGCTGGCGATGACGTCCGCCGCGGTGCTCGGCTTCGCGTGACGGCGCATCGGTTTTCTCCTAGGCTCCGGCCCATGCGCTACCCGCCCCAGCTTCTCGACGACATCCGCAACCGCCTGCCGATCCACGAGGTCGTCGGCCGCCGGGTGACCTTCGACCGGCGCAAGAGCCAGCCGGCCAAGGGCGACTTCTGGGCCTGCTGCCCGTTCCACCAGGAGAAGACGCCGTCGTTCCACTGCGACGACCGGCGCGGCATCTACCACTGCTTCGGCTGCGGGGCGACGGGCGACCACTTCCGATTCGTGACCGAGACGGAGGGGCTCGGCTTCATGGAGGCGGTGGAGCGCCTCGCCGCCGAGGCCGGCGTCACGCTGCCGCAGCCCGACCCGCGCGAGCGGCGGCGCGAGGCGGTGCGGGTCGGCCTCGAGGGGGCGACCGAGATCGCCGCCGCCTTCTTCGAGAAGATGCTGCGCTCGCCCGCCGGCCGGCCGGCCCGCGACTACCTCGACCGCCGCGGCGTCTCGCCCCGCACCATCGCCGAGTTCCGCATCGGCTATGCGCCCGACGAGCGGGACGCGCTGAAGCGGCACCTGATCCAGCAGGGGGTCGAGGAGGAGGTCGCCGTCGCCGCCGGGCTGCTGATCCAGCCAGAGGACGGGCGGGCGAGCTACGACCGCTTCCGCGGCCGGGTGATGATCCCGATCCACGACGACCGCGGCCGACCGGTCGCCTTCG
The DNA here is from genome assembly GCA_041687675.1 of Pleomorphomonas sp. Classification (GTDB taxonomy): domain Bacteria; phylum Pseudomonadota; class Alphaproteobacteria; order Rhizobiales; family Pleomorphomonadaceae; genus JAWLBM01. The sequence goes on from JAWLBM010000077.1 coordinate 1,485, forward strand.
GCGGCCGCACCCTCGACCCGGACGGCCAGCCGAAGTACCTCAACTCGCCGGAGACGCCGATCTTCCACAAGGGCACGATGCTGTTCAACGTGCACCGGGCCCGGGAGGCGGCGCACAAGTCCGGCTCGATGATCGTCACCGAGGGCTACATGGACGCGATCGCCGTCCACCAGGCCGGCATCCGCAACGTGGTGGCCGCCCTCGGCACCGCCTTCACCGAGGACCACATCGCCAGGCTCTGGCGCTTCGCCCCGGAGCCGGTGATCTGCTTCGACGGCGACCGCGCCGGCGTGCAGGCGGCGCACCGGGCGGTGGACCGCATCCTGCCGCAGCTGAAGTCCGGCTTCTCCTTCAACTTCTGCTTCCTGCCCGACGGCAAGGACCCGGACGACCTCGTCCGCTCCGGCGGCGCCGACGCCTTCCTCGCCGAGGTGGCGCGGGCGCGCCCCCTGTCGGAGGTGCTGTGGGAGCGCGAGGCGACCGGCGCGCGGATCGACACGCCGGAGCGCAAGGCGGCGCTGGAGGCGCGGATCGACGGCCTGATCGGCCAGATCCGGGACGAGCGGGTCGCCCGCCGCTACCGGCTGGCGCTGCGGGTGAAGCTCTCCGAGCTGTTCTGGGCGCACGACAGGCAGGGCCGGGGCGCCCCGCGCGGGGAGCCGGCGGCCGGCGCCGTGGTCGACCTCAAGCCCGGCAGCGACCCGGAGCTCGCCAGCGTCGAGCGGATCCTGCTCGGCCTCTGCATCGAGTACCCGGACCTCTACGAGGCCAACATCGAGCGGCTGGCCGTCACCGAGTTCCGGGTGCGCGCCCTCGAGGACTTCAAGCGCGCGCTTCACACCATCGCCGTCGACCTCGACGAGACCTCGGTGGCGAGCTTCTACGACCGGCTCGACCCGCGCTTCTACTTCGTCCTCAACGAGGTGCACGGCGACGAGGTGCGCAGCGAGGCGGGCGCCGTGGTGGCGCCGCGCGGCCACAGGCTGCGCGAGCGGCTGCCGATCCTGCGATTCCACCCGAGCCTGGTCTTCGTGGAGACCTGCTTCGAGCTGCTGCTGGAGCGGCTGTCGCTGCGCGGGCTCGCGGCCGACATCGAGCACGACATGAACGACGTGGGGGCGGAGACCGACGAGGACGCGATGGCCCGGCTGATCGGGCTGAACCGGGAGCTCTCCCGCCGGCGCGAGGAGCTTCTGCGCAGCGAGCAGGCCCTCGCCGAGGAGGCCAAGGCGATCCGCCAGGCCTCCACCGGGGGGCGGGGGGGCGGGGCGGCGCTGTGGAGCTGAGCGGGACCGGAGCCGGGCGGGATCGCGCCCAGGGACGAGGGGCCGTCGGGACCGCTTCGGCGTGCCCTCGCAGCGGCCGAACAATCGGGCGGGTGGGCCGAAATCGCCCTTGCGGAATCCGATTCGCTCGCTAAATACAGGCATCCGGGTGAGTGTCGGGGGCACGCCCGCGTGGGGCCTGCCGGTCCGGCCGGACGTTGACGGGGCGATCGGCGGCGCGCCGAAGTGCGGAGAGGTGGCGAGCGACTTGCACCGGCCGTACTCCAGACACGAAACGTCGAGGGTGGCTCGGGCCGCCCGCTTTGGCATGCCGGATCGACTCCGGCGATGTCCTTCGCCCGCCCGCTGGAGCGGCGGGCCTCAACATGGGTAATCGTGGCTTAAGGGCTGGCGGTTAGGTCTCGTTCGGGACCGGTGGCGACTCACCGGCATGCGGAACGGGCGAGCGGTGACAAGGTATTCCCCGCCGGACGACGCCAAGGCGCCGCCGGCGCGATGCGGAGACGAACATGGCGACGAAGGCGAGCGAAAACGAAGAGGCGACCGAAACCGGCCCCGAAAACCAGGACAGCCCGCTTCTCGACCTGTCCGATGCCGCCGTCAAGCGGATGATCAAGCTAGCCAAGAAGCGCGGCTACGTGACCTATGACGAACTGAACGAGGTGCTGCCCTCCGAGGAGGTCACCTCCGAGCAGATCGAGGACACCATGTCGATGCTGTCCGACATGGGCATCAACGTCATCGACGCCGAGGAGGCCGAGAGCGAGGAGCAGTCGACCGATTCGGCCGACGAGGAGGCCGGCGAGGTCGCCGAGAGCACCGGCACCGCCGTCGCGCGCACCACCACCGCCCGCGAGCCGACCGACCGGACGGACGATCCCGTGCGGATGTACCTGCGCGAGATGGGCTCGGTGGAGCTGCTCTCGCGCGAGGGCGAGATCGCCATCGCCAAGCGCATCGAGGCCGGCCGCGAGGCGATGATCGCGGGCCTTTGCGAGAGCCCGCTGTCGTTCCAGGCGATCATCGTCTGGCGGGACGAGCTCAACGAGGGCAAGATCCTGCTGCGCGACATCATCGACCTCGAGGCGACCTACGCCGGTCCGGACGGCCGCGGCGCGCCGGTCGGCATCGAGGGCGACGCGGAGGGCGAAGGCGAAGGCGAGGGCGAGACCGCCACCGCCGAGGGCGAGCCCGGCGCCGAGCCGGAATCGTCCGACGACGACGACCTGGAGAACAACATCTCCCTGTCGGCCATGGAGGCCGAGCTCAAGCCGAAGGTGCTCGAGACGCTCGACCGCATCGCCGACAACTTCAAGAAGCTACGCAAGCTGCAGGAGCAGCATGTCGAGAATCGCCTGAAGAACCAGACGCTGTCGCCCTCCCAGGAGCGCCGCTACAAGAAGCTCGAGGAGGAGATCCAGGAGGACGTCAAGTCGCTCTCCCTCAACCAGGCGCGCATCGACAGCCTGGTCGAGCAACTCTACGACATCAACAAGCGGCTGATCACGCTGGAGGGCAAGCTGCTGCGGCTGGCGGAGTCCTACGGCGTCAGCCGCGAGGACTTCCTGCGCCAGTACCAGGGCTCGGAGCTCGACCCCAACTGGATCCGCCGCGTCGCCTCGCTGTCGACCCGCGGCTGGAAGGACTTCGTCGCCCGCGAGAAGGACGACATCCGCGATCTGCGCCAGACCATCCAGAACCTCGCCGCCGAGACGGGCCTTGAGACGGGCGAGTTCCGCCGCATCGTCCACCTCGTCCAGAAGGGCGAGAAGGAGGCTCGGCAGGCCAAGAAGGAGATGGTGGAGGCCAACCTGCGCCTCGTGATCTCCATCGCCAAGAAGTACACCAACCGCGGCCTGCAGTTCCTGGACCTGATCCAGGAGGGCAACATCGGCCTGATGAAGGCGGTGGACAAGTTCGAGTACCGGCGCGGCTACAAGTTCTCGACCTACGCCACCTGGTGGATCCGGCAGGCGATCACCCGCTCGATCGCCGACCAGGCCCGCACCATCCGCATCCCGGTGCACATGATCGAGACGATCAACAAGATCGTCCGCACCTCGCGGCAGATGCTCCACGAGATCGGCCGCGAGCCGATCCCGGAGGAACTCGCCGAGAAGCTGGCGATGCCGCTGGAGAAGGTGCGCAAGGTGCTGAAGATCGCCAAGGAGCCGATCTCGC
>JAWLBM010000078.1:0-4111 GCA_041687675.1 Pleomorphomonas sp.
CACGCCCCCCCCCCGCCCCGGGCGGGCCCCGGGGGGGGGGGGCGCCCCCCTCATCCGCCCCTTCGGGGCACCTTCTCCCCCGAAGGGGAGAAGGGTTTTTTCCCCGCGACCGCCAGTCGCTCACCTTCTCCCCACCGGGGAGAAGGTGCCGGCGGATGCCGGCGGATGAGGGGCGCTCGGCTGGAGGGTCCGCCCGGCCGGAGGGGTTCGCCCCCTCATCCGCCCCTTCGGGGCACCTTCTCCCCCGGAGGGGAGAAGGGTTTCTCCCCAGCGTGTCAGTCCGGGACGACCTCCCACTCGTCTCCCGGATCGAAGCTGTCCATCGCCTCCACCTTCGACGCGGTGTCCGCCCCGAGGTCGGCCTCGTAGAGGACGCCGTGGTGGCTGATGACGAAGCTGTGGACGCCGGTCTCGTCGTAGCGCACCGGCCAGGCCACCAGCGCGTGGCCGGCGATCATGTTGCCGTTGATCACGTAGTCGTGGGCGCCGCCGGCGATGTTGTCGCCCTGGCGGGTCAGGATCCTGTACCGGTAGCCGAAGTATCCGTTGCCGGCCTTCGCCTCCTCGAGCTCGGACTCGGCGATGAACGCGCCGACCGGGCTCTCGTCCTCGTCCTCGCCGGCCGGCCAGTAGAGGCCGTCCGTCTGCCCCTCGCTGCTGATGATGTTCTGGGCGAACTCGAGCACGCCGTCGCCGTCGCGGTCGGCTTCGGCATATTTGGACTGGGCGTCGAGCGCGGCCTGCATCGTGGCGATCGTTTCCGTCTCGTTTTCGCCGATCCGCCGGTCGACGATCTCCTCGATGCCGGCGAAGGTGTCGAAGGCCCAGCCGTCCTCGAACTTCCTGATCGGGAACGGCAGCGGCCACAGCCGGTCGCCGATCTCCACCGTGCGGCTGTCGCCCTCGCCCTCCAGGACGAGGCGCCGTTCCACGCCCTCGCGGATCTGGGCGATGGCCTCCATCGTGGCCTCGTTCGCCTTGACGAGGTCCGCCTTCAGGCCGAGCAGCGCGGCGAGGCCCTCGACGTCGTTCGCCGCGAGCGCCGACGTGAAGGCCTCGACGGCCTCCTCCGGGGCGGCGAAGGACGGCGGCTCGGCCTCGGACACGTAGTCCTCAGGCGTGGGCGCCTCCTGGGCGACCGCGAGGGCGACGCTCGCGGCGACGGCGAGCGACAGCGCCGCCGCGAGGCCGAGGCTCCGGACCGGAGCGATAGAGACGATGCTCATGGGGGTTCTCCTCTCGCTCCTGGATCAGCGGCGGCGGTTGCCGCCTCCTGCGGCCGTCTTGCGCGGCTTGGTCGCGCGCGCCTGCTTGCCGCGGTTCGAATGCTTCTGGGCCTTCTTGCCGCCGCCCACGTTGCCGACCGCACTCTGCTTGGTCGGCCCGCGGTCGGCCTTCGCCCCGGCCTTCGGCTTGCCCGCCGGCCGCGCAATGTCCTTTTTCGGCTGGGCCGGGCGGTTGACCGACGGCTTCTGCGCCGCGGGCCGGTTCTGGGCGGCGGGCCGATTCTGCGCCGCCGGCCGGTTCTGGGCGGCGGGTCGGTTCTGGGCCGCGGGGCGGTTCTGGTCGCGATCGCGTGCCGCCACCTGGTTCTTGCGGATGTCGCCGACCTTTGTCTTCTTGCTTGCGACGTTGTTGTTCTGCTCGTTGCGGACCACCTTGTTCTTGTTCTTGATGTTGTTCGTCCGGTCCTGCTTCAGGTTGGCGCTGACATCGTTCTTCTTGATGTTGTTGAACTGGTTCTTGTCGACATTGATCTTCGACCGGTCGACGTTCTTCCAGTCGACATCGTTGACGTTGATCTTGCCATTGAAGTTGCGATTGTTGAAGCAGTTGTTGCAGTCGATGTCCACGTCGCCGCGCCAGCGGCCGCCATAAAAGCCGTCGTCCCAGTCCACCGCGGCGGCGAAGACAGCGCCGGTGACCGCGCCCGCGAAGAAGGTCGCCGTCGGGTACCAGTAGTTCGGGTAGGGATCCGGATAGTAGACGACCGGGGTCCGCGGGTAGCTCGGGACGTAGAGGATCTGCGGGTCGTACTGCGGGACGTAGATCACCTCGGGATTGGCCGGCTCGATGACGATCGTGTCGCCCTGCTCGACCACCGTCACCTTGTCATCCGACTTGATGATGCCGCCGGTGACGGCCTCGTCGCGGAGTTGCTGGATGGCGACGAGCACGTCCTCCTGCTGGTAGGCGAGGGCGTCGCTCAGGGTCTGCGTCCACTCCAGGTCCTCGTTCATCATCCCGACGATCTCGGGATAATTGAGAAGGGAGACGACGCTGCCGTCCCAGTCCTCGCTCGGCTGCAGGTTCGGGTCGGCGGCCCGCTTGTCGAGGAAGCGCGCCGCCTCGACGATCTGCAGGGGAAAGGTCGAGGCGGAGGCGATCAGGGCGATGAGGTCGTCCGGGTAGAGAGCGATCCGCGCCACCAGAATCTCGAGATCCTCGTCGGTGAGCAGGGCGGGCGCCTCGGCCTCGACCGCTGCCTCCTGCGCCGCCGCGCCACCACCCGGCGGAACCGCGATCACCGCCGGGATGATCGCCCCGAGAAGGGCCAGGGCAAGTCTTCGGTACGCCATGTCGGTCCCCCAGATCCGCAAGCCTTCGGCCGCCGCCCATGCGTGCGCAAGGCGGCGGCGACGCCGTCCCGCTCGGCATTCGGCATGAACCCGCACGGGACGGCCGGGCCAGGGGCCCGGACGAACCCGAGCCTCGCGCCATCATAGCCTAATCAGGGCCGCCGCATTTGTGTCCGATGCTACAATCCGGCCCGGCGGTCCGGGCCGCGCTCAGGATTTCGCCCGATCGCGCCCGGGGGACGCCGGCGACCCGGGAGCCGTCGGGGGGAGAGGCCTCGGCTGCCGATGCGGGGAGCGTCCTTTGCGGGCGATCGGACCCGGGCGCGTGCTGGCCCATTCCTCCGGGTGAGGTCCGCTCGGGGCGGGCGGATTGACGGGGCGGCCGGGCCTCTCTACGACGCATTCGCCCGCTGGCGGTGAGCCTCGCGCCTGCCGCTTTCTCGATAAGGAATGGTCTCCCGTGATCCTGTCGCTCACCGGCGTGAACCTCGTCCGCGGCGAGGGCGACTGGCCGCTGTCGCCCGAACTCCGGAGCCGGGTCGACGACCACTGGCAGAGGGTGGTCGCGGACAATCCGCGGCTCTGGAACGGGCGGGTGCTCGGAACCGTCGCGCCCGGCTGGCCCGGCGGAATCTCGGTCGGCGACGACGGCGTGCTTGCCGGCACCGCGCTCGAGGGCGACTTCGCATCCTTCCTGGCGTGGCGCGACTGGGGCTTTCCCGAGATCGGCCTCAGGAACCTGTTCGGCTCGGCGCTGGTGCTGTCCTCGGACGGTGCGCTGCTCTTCGGCGTCATGTCGGCCGTAACCGCCAATCCGGGCAAGGTCTATCCGCCGGGTGGCAGCCTCGAGCCACGCGACGTCCTGCCGGACGGGCGGGTGGACGTGCTCGGCTCCATCGCCCTGGAACTTCACGAGGAGACCGGCCTCGACATCGGCGACGGCGAACCGGTGGCGCTGCTCGCGGCCTTCGACGGGCCGCGGGTGTCCGTTGCCCGTGCGGTGCGCTTTGCCGCCACCGCCCGCGACCTCGAGGAGGCTGTCCGCGCCCACCTCGCCGCCGGTCCCGATCCGGAACTCGCCGGCATCGCCGTGATCCGCAGCCCTGCGGACCTGCCCGGTCCCGACCGCTGCCCGCCCTACGCGGCGGCGCTCGCCACGCACCTGCTCGGCGGCTGACCGGCGCTCGGCGTTGATCCGGCCGTCGGCTGACGGGCAACCTTCCGGTCCTGTTGCAGTGGGGAAGTCCCGGCCGGGCTGGGACAAGGAATGCGCGGCCCGCGCGCCCGGCGGTTGGGACCGGACGACGCGGGCCGCAGCAGGGATCCCCCTGGCTTGGGTGGAGCGGCGGTAACGGGGACCCCCGCCGCCCGTTCCTTACGGGATGCATTTTGCGATGGCACGCACACCCTTCTCCCCTTGGGGAGAAGGGGAGCGAATCCCTCCGGCGGGGTGAGCCAACCCTCAGACCGGGCTCAACAAATCCCTTCTCCCCTTGGGGAGAAGGTGCCCCGAAGGGGCGGATGAGGGAAAG
>JAWLBM010000079.1:0-4049 GCA_041687675.1 Pleomorphomonas sp.
ATCCGGCAGGCGATCACCCGCTCGATCGCCGACCAGGCCCGCACCATCCGCATCCCGGTGCACATGATCGAGACGATCAACAAGATCGTCCGCACCTCGCGGCAGATGCTCCACGAGATCGGCCGCGAGCCGACCCCGGAGGAACTCGCCGAGAAGCTGGCGATGCCGCTGGAGAAGGTGCGCAAGGTGCTGAAGATCGCCAAGGAGCCGATCTCGCTCGAGACGCCGATCGGCGACGAGGAGGACAGCCACCTCGGCGACTTCATCGAGGACAAGAACGCCGTCCTGCCGATCGACGCGGCGATCCAGTCGAACCTGCGCGAGACCACGACGCGGGTGCTCGCCTCGCTCACCCCGCGCGAGGAGCGCGTGCTGCGCATGCGCTTCGGCATCGGCATGAACACCGACCACACCCTCGAGGAGGTCGGCCAGCAGTTCTCGGTGACGCGCGAGCGCATCCGCCAGATCGAGGCGAAGGCGCTGAGGAAGCTCAAGCACCCGAGCCGCTCGCGCAAGCTGCGCAGCTTCCTCGACAACTGAGGAGGCGGCGATGTCCTTCCTGAAGAAGCTCTTCGGCGGCGGGGGCGGCGGCGACAGGCCGGCCGCCCCGCCGGCGTCGCAGGAGTACCGCGGCTACACAATCACCGCCCACCCGGTGGCCGAGGGCGGCCAGCACCGCGTCTCCGGCACCATCGCCGGCGAGGTGGCGGGCGCCCGCAAAGAGAAGCGCTTCGACCGCGCCGACCGCATCGCCTCCCGCGACGAAGCCGTCGAGATGACCTTCCAGAAGGGCCGGCTGATGATCGACCAGATGGGCGCAGGCCTGTTCGACTAGCACGGCCGCGGCGCGGCGGCGTCTCGCGGACCGGATGAGCGGCGGCGCCGGCGGGCAAACCCTTCTCCCCCTCGGGGGAGAAGGTGCCCCGAAGGGGCGGATGAGGGGGCGAACCCCTCCGGCCGGGCACCCCTTATCCGCCGGCATGCGCCGGCAGTTTCTCCCCGGAGGGGAGAAGGGGAACTCCCTCACCCCTCCCCGTGAAAATACTCCCACACGGCCTTCGCCGTGGCGGCGGAGACGCCGGGGACGGCTTCCAGGTCCTCCAGGGCGGCGCGCTGGATCGCCTTCAGCGTGCCGAAGTGGTTGAGGAGGGCGCGCTTGCGGGTCGGGCCGACGCCGGGGATCTCCTGCAGGCCGCCGGTGGAGAGCTGCTTCGTCCGCCGCGCCCGGTGCGAGCCGATGGCGAAGCGGTGGGCCTCGTCGCGCAGGCGCTGGATGAAGTAGAGCACCGGGTCGCGGGTCGGCAGCATGAAGTCGGGCCGGCCGGGCACGAAGAAGCGCTCGCGGCCGGCGTCCCGGTCCGGCCCCTTGGCGACGCCGACCATCGGGATGTCGGCGAGGCCCAGCTCCTCCATGATCCCCCGCGCCGCCGACAGCTGGCCGGCGCCGCCGTCGACCAGGACGAGGTCCGGCCAGGGGCCGAAGCCGTCCTCGTCGCGCGGCGCCGCCTCGCGCGAGCCGTGCTCGCGGGCGAGCCGCGAGAAGCGGCGGGTCATCACCTCGCGCATCATGCCGAAGTCGTCGCCCGGCGTGATCTCGTTCGAGCGGATGTTGAACTTGCGATACTGGCCCTTCACGAAGCCCTGCGGGCCGGCGACGATCATCGCCCCGACCGGGTTCGACCCCATGATGTGGGAGTTGTCGTAGACCTCGATCCGCTTCGGCGTCTCCTCGAGGCCGAACGCCCGGCCGACGCCCTCGAGCAGCTTCAGCTGGCTCGAGCTGTCGGCGACGCGGCGGGCCAGCGCCTCGCGGGCGTTCTGCAGGGCGTGGTCGACGAGGTCCTTCTTCTCGCCGCGCTTCGGCACCGCCACCTCCACCCGGCGCCCGGCCTTCTCGGCGAGCGCGCGCGACATCAGGTCGGCGTCCTCCAGCGGATGGCTGGCGAGCACCAGCCGCGGCGGCGTCTTGTCGTCGTAGAACTGGGCGATGAAGGAGGTGAGCGCCTCCCCCGGCCCGGCCCCGCCGGCCTTGGGGAAGAAGGCGTGGTTGCCCCAGTTCTGGCCGGTGCGGAAGAAGAACACCTGCACGCAGGTCTGCCCGCCCTCCTGGTGGACGGCGAAGACGTCGGCCTCCTCCACCTCCTGCGGGTTGACGCCCTGGTGCGACTGCACGTGGCTGAGCGCCGCCAGCCGGTCGCGGTAGACCGCGGCGCGCTCGAAGTCGAGGTCGTCCGACGCCTTGCCCATCTCGGCGGCGAGCTCGTTCTTGATCGTCCGCGACTTCCCCGACAGGAAGGCCTCCGCCTCGCGGACGAGCCCGGCGTAGTCGGCAAGCGCGATCTCGCCGGTGCAGGGCGCGGCGCAGCGCTTGATCTGGTGGAGCAGGCAGGGCCTGGTGCGGCTCTCGTAGACGCTGTCCGAGCAGGTGCGGATGAGGAACGCCTTCTGCATGGCGTTGATCGTCCGCCCCACCGAGGCGGCGGAGGCGAAGGGGCCGAAGTAGCTGCCCTTGCGCGAGCGCGCGCCGCGGTGCTTGACCAGCTGCGGCGCCTCGTGGTCGCCGGTGATCAGGATGTAGGGAAAGCTCTTGTCGTCGCGCAGCAGCACGTTGAAGCGCGGGCGGAGCTGCTTGATGAGGTTCGCCTCAAGGAGCAGCGCCTCGGTCTCCGTCGCGGTGCGGACGAACTCCATCGCCACGGTCGACTGGATCATCCGCAGGATGCGGGTCGGCAGCTGGCCGAGCCGGGCGTAGTTGGCGACCCGCTTCTTCAGGCTCTTCGCCTTGCCGACGTAGAGCACGTCGCCCTTGGCGTCGAGCATGCGGTAGACGCCCGGCGCGTTGGGCAGCACCTTGACCATCGCCGCGATCACCTCGACGCCGCGGCGCTTCTCCGGCGACATGTCGATGTCCGACGCCTCCGCCTCCGCGGCGAGCGCCTCCACCTCGGCCTCCAGCGCCGCCTCGTCCTCCCCGGCCACCGCCGGCTCGTCCGGCAGCACCTCGTCCGGAATCGGTCTGTCCCTGTCGGTCATGGATCCGCTTGTCGCGCAAAGGGGGGACGGGTTCAACGGGGGAGATATGGGGTGCGCCGACCGCGGGCGGGAGGTGCGGGCGTGACGCGAACCCGACCGGCCGGGGCGAGGAGACCCTTCTCCCCTGCGGGGAGAAGGTGCCCCGAAGGGGCGGATGAGGGGCGGAACCCCTCCGGCCGGGCGCCCCTCATCCGCCGGCATTCGCCGGCACCTTCTCCCCGGTGGGGAGAAGGGGGAGACTTCCTCCGGCGGCGGGTGTTTGCCTGACGCCCGCCAGCCGGGCTGCCATTTGGGCGGCGGGGACCGGGCTCCGGGGATTGAGCGCGGAGAGACAACCGCAGTAGTGTGATCCAGGGTATTGCGAAAACTACGGGTTCCAGTTCCATGATTGGCAAGGTGGGTCCCCACGAGGGGCGGGAACTGGACCTGATGCTGGCGGGCGAGAAGAAGCTCGCCTTCTTTCAGGACTGGATCCCGGAGGAGGACTTCGCGCCTCATGTGGCGGCCGGGACGATCGTCGAGGCGAAGCGCCGGGAGCCCGGCTGGCCGATTTCCTACACCTACTATGCCCTCGCCGACCACGCCTACCTCGTCGACGACCTGCACGGGGCGATCGTCGCCACGCACGAGACGACCGGCGCCGAGCGGGAGCGCTGGGAACACGTGATCGGCGCCCTCCTCGGCTACACCGAGGAGGACGTCGAGGCCTACCTCGACCGGGTGCGCCGCATCCGCGCCGGCCTGCCGGTCGATCCGGTCGAGTGAAGGGCGGCGCGGGGGGATACCCCCTTGTCCCCCGGGAGAAGGGGAGATTTCCTCCGGCCGGGCGAGAAAACCCTTCTCCCCGGTGGGGAGAAGGGAAGATTTTCTCCGGCGGGCGGGAAAACCCTTCTCCCCTGCGGGGAGAAGGTGCCCCGAAGGGGCGGATGAGGGGCGGAACCCCTCCGGCCGGGCGCCCCTCATCCGCCGGCAGTCGCCGGCACCTTCTCCCCGGCGGGGAGAAGGGGGAGAACGCT
>JAWLBM010000080.1:0-3628 GCA_041687675.1 Pleomorphomonas sp.
GGATGAGGAAGCCGACCACCGAGACGACGATGCCGACCGAGGCGAGCATCCACATCATCCAGGTGACGACGCTCATGTAGGTGACGAGCGGGGTGGCGCGACCCGGGTTCTGCCGGCGCCAGACGGCGCGCAGCCGGATGACCTCGGCGCCGACCATCAGGCTCGAGACGACGACCAGCGCCAGGCCGACGTAGAAGCTCCAGTGCCCGTAGAGCGGCGGGTAGAAGGTGTAGAGCACGCTGCTGGTGTTCGTGACGATGCCGGCGCCGGCCAGCACCAGCCCGGCGGCGCCGACGCCGAACGAGCCCCACATCCAGGTCATCGCCGGCTTGACGCCGAGCTCGCGCACCGGCAGGTAGAACATCAGGCCGGCGTTGAAGAAGGTGGTGTACACCAACGCGTTGAGCACGCCGTGCAGGGTGAGCCCCTGGTAGTACGACTTGAGGAACGGGAGCAGGCCGTAGAGGTCGATGCCGCCGTAGTTCCAGGCCTGGAAGGGCCCGAGCGCCGCGCCGACGAGCAGCGCGAGCAGGGCGGTGGCGATGTAGGCGAACGAGACGCGCTTGGCGCCGGCCAACGCGGAGGCGTCGACGCGGGAGCCGGGAACGGTGGTCACAGCCATGCGGGGCCTCCGAGGCGGGGGGCGAGGGGCGCGATCACGGGAGCACCTGCTGCCGGATCGCCAGCACGTCGGCGGCGGAGAGGCCGCGCCCGCGCTGGGCGGCGACCTCGTCGGCGGTGAAGGGATCGGCCGCCGGTCCGCCCAGGCCGACGATGTGGTCGATCACCGCGGCGATCTCCGCGTCGGCGAGCTGGCCCCAGGCCGGCATGACGCCGTTGTAGCTGACGCCGTCCACCACGATCGGGCCCATCAGGCCGTAGAGCATGGCGTCGATCAGGTAGTCGCGGCCGCCGTCGGTCACGGCGATGTCGGCGGCGTGCTCCGCCAGCGGCGGGAACGCGCCCGCGATGCCGGCGCCGGCCGGGCCGTGGCACGAGGCGCAGTTGGCGGCGTACACGGCGGCACCATCGACGCCAGCGCCGCCTTCGGCCATGACCTCGCCGACGGCGGCGCCTTCGGCGGCGGTGTCGGCCGCCCACTGCGAGGCGGGCACGACCTCGATCCAACCGAGCATGTTCTGGTGGCCGATGCCGCAGTACTCGTTGCAGGTGACGCGGTAGGTGCCGACCTCGTCGAAGCTGGTGCGCAGGCGCGAGACCTCGCCGGGGATGACCTCGACGTTGAGGTTGGTGTTCTCCACCTGCCAGCCGTGGATGACGTCGCGGGCGGTCAGGTAGAACTCCACCTCGGCGCCCTGGGGCACGCGGATGGTCTCGGGGACCCACACGAAGGCCTGCCCGACGATCGAGACCTGCAGCTGGTTGGGGCCGACGACGCGGACGCCGGGGTCGGTGAACATCGCCTGTTGCAGCAGCGTGTCGGGGCTGCCGCGCGCGGCCGACTGGGCGATGTGGGCGCCCTCGGTGGCGAGCGAGTACGCGATCAGGATGACGAACGAGAGCGTCATCAGGCCGGAGATCGCGATCCAGCGGCGCTCCCACTTGGCGACCTCGTGGTGGTGGCGGTCGTCCATGCTCAGTTCCTCACGACGTTGAGGGCGTACATGCCGAACCAGAACACCATGATCGTCAGGGTCAGGAACCCGACGACCGCGAGCGCGCCCAGGGGGCGGTGCTCGGTGTCCGGCTGCGGGCCGCCGGCGTCGTCCGGCGGTTGAGCGGCGGCGCGCGCCGGCTCCTCGGGGCGTCGTTCGTCCACGTGGTCCTCCTCGTGCGGGGCGTCATGACGTCGTCCGGCGGACACGCCGGACCGTGCTGCGCGACATGGTAAAGGAAGGCTGGACGCGGTATCACAAGAGAATGTCGGACCACGAAGTCATCATTGCGGGCGCCGGGGGCATCATCGGGCAGCGGCTCATCGAGGCGCTGCGAGATGGCGGAGACGGGGCACCGCCCATCACCGTGCTCACCCGCCGGGCCGACGGAACCTGGCCCGACGGCGTCACGCCCTTCGTGTGGAACCCGGCCGCCGCCCGCCAGGGGGACGAGGCGGCGCTCGCCGCCCTCGCCGCCCGGATCGACGGCGCGGCCGCGCTCGTCAACCTCGCCGGCTCGTCGATCGCCGCGGGCCGCCTGGACGCCTCACACCTGGCGCGGATCAAGGGGAGCCGGGTCGACGCCGGGACCACCCTCCTCGCCGCCGCCCGCCGCGCCCAGACGCCACCCGCCATGTGGCTGCAGGTCACCGGCGTCGGCATCTACGGCGACCGCGGCGACGAGCTCCTCACCGAGGCGTCGGCGCCCGGCGACCCGGCGCGCGACGTCCTCGTGCCCAGCGCGCTGGCCTGGGAGGCGGTGGCGGCCCCCGCGGCCGAGCTGACGCGACTCGTCACCGCCCGCCTCGGGGTCGTGTTCGACCGCGAGGCCGAGGCCTGGCGCAAGCTGCTCCTGCCCGTGCGCCTGTTCGCCGGCGGGCCGCTCGGCTCGGGCCGCCAGTGGATGCCCTGGATCAGCGGCCGCGACGTCGCCCGCGCCTTGGTGTGGCTCATCGAGACGCCATCCGCCGTCGGCACCTTCAACCTCACCGCCCCCGAGCCTGCCCGCCAGATCGACGTCACCCGCGCCGCGGCGCGTGCGCTGCACCGCCCCGTGTGGCTCCCCGCGCCCGCCTTCGCCCTGCGCCTGGTGCTCGGCAGGCTGGCCGACGCGGTCCTGCTCTCCTCCCATCGGGCCATCCCGGAGCGGCTGCTCGAGGCCGGCTTCGCGTTCGAGGACCGGACGATCGAGGGGGCGGTGCCGGACCTGGTGTAGGTCGCCGCGGTAGATTGCCCCCATGAGCACCCTCCCCGCCGCCCCCGACCACCCAGGCTTGCAGGACCTGCTCGCCGCCGACCCCGCGATCCACGCCCTGGTGGTGCGCGAGGGCGAGCGGCAGCGCGACGGCCTGGAACTGATCGCCTCCGAGAACTTCACCTCGGCCGCGGTGCGGGCCGCGCTCGGCACGGTGCTGACGAACAAGTACGCCGAGGGCTACCCCGGCAAGCGCTACTACGGCGGCTGCGAGGTGGTCGACGAGGTCGAGACGCTGGCGATCGAGCGCCTGAAGCGCCTGTTCGGCGCCACCTGGGCGAACGTGCAGCCGCACTCGGGCAGCTCGGCGAACCTGGCGGTCTACCACGCGCTGCTCGAGCCCGGCGACCTGATCATGGGGATGGACCTGTCGCACGGCGGGCACCTGACGCACGGCTCGCCCGTCAACTTCTCCGGGCGGCAGTACCGGGTGGTGGCCTACCCCGTCGACCGCGAGACCGAACGCATCGACATGGACGAGGTGCGGCGCCTGGCGCTCGAGCACCGGCCCAAGATGATCATCTCCGGCGCCTCGGCCTACAGCCGAGCGATCGACTTCGCCGCGTTCCGGGCGATCGCCGACGAGGTCGGCGCCTACCTGCTGGCCGACGTCGCGCACATCGCCGGCCTGATCGCGGCCGGCCTGCACCCCGACCCCGTGCCGTACGCCCACGTCGTCACCAGCACCACCCACAAGACGCTGCGCGGCCCGCGCTCGGGCATCGCCTTCGGCTCGGACCCCGACATCGGCGCCCTG
>JAWLBM010000081.1:0-3150 GCA_041687675.1 Pleomorphomonas sp.
CGCGGGCCGCGCCAGGGGCTGCTCCCGCATGCCGCCCTCGAGCTCGCGCTGGAACGTGGCGAGCGCGGCGTCGGCCGTGATCCAGGGGCGCCGGCCGGTGGGGTAGTGCGACGCGGGGTGGAAGCCGGTGACGGCGGCGATGGCCACGCCGCTCTTCGCCGACAGGCGGGCGAGGGCGGCGGCGTCGCGACCGCAGCCCTGCGGTTGGACATCGAGCAGCGCCGCGCGGCGCGGGGCGGCGGCGCGGGCGAAGCCGCGGAGACCACCGGTCTGCCGCTCCTCGTCGTTCAGTGGCGCGATGGCCGCGGGCGCCAGTGAGGTCGCCGCGATCCAGGCGTGGCCGTAGCCGTCGAGCCGGACGTCGGCGTCCGGGCGGAGGACGGCGCCGGTGACCAGCGGCAGGACGCGGCCGGGTGTCGCGGGCTGGACCGCGGCGGAGGGCCTGGGCTCGAAACTCATGCCGGCCATGGTCGCACGCTCCCGGCGTGGCGTCGGGAAGGTGGGCGTCGTCGCCGGCGGGTGCGCGCGTCGGGAGACGGTTGGCCCGGTCACCGTGGCGGATCCGGATGGCGGGCCGTGAGGTCTGGGGCTGCGCGTCGCGGTACCTTCGCTCGGGTCCCGGCGAGCGACCACCGGAGGAGCCTGCACCCATGTGATATGCTTTCCATACGTTTCATATCTCACGCCGGGTGGCAGCGACCGGTTGCGCCCTCGGTCGGAGTGCGGTCGGGTCCGGCGTGGAAGCAGCGGCATGGCCGATGAGAGGATTTGCCCCTTGCGGCCCACGCGATGGGAGAGCCATGCACACACGATTCGTTCGTTTGGCCGTTTCCTTGCTCTTCGCAGCCACCTTCGCCTTCGCTCAGGGGGACGACGAGGGCGCCGTACGTGAGATCCTCGACCGCTGGGCGGCGGCGTTCAACGAGGGCGACCTCCAAGCCGTCGTCGAGCTCTACACCGAGGACACCGTCCTCGTCGACGCCTTCGGCCGTTTCGAGGGCCGGGAGACCATCATCGAGCCCCTCACCCAGCTGCCGATGCCGGCCGGCATGGTGACCATCCAGCCAACGACCGACGAGGTCGTGGTTCACGGCGATACGGCCCATGCGATGGGTACGTACACGTTCTCGGCGCCCGACGGCTCGACGCTGATGCGCGGCAACTGGCTCGCGCTCCTCAGGCTCGTCGAGGGTGAGTGGAAGATGCACCGGCACGTCAACAGCATGCTGATGCCGCCACCGGAGCCAGAGGCCGACGTTCAGGAGGCCGTACACGATCTGGCCTCCCGCTGGGCCGAGCTCTACAACGCGGACGACCTGGTGGGGGTCGCCAACCTCTACACCGAGGACGCCATCGTCGTGAACATGAACGGTCGCAGGGACATCGGCCGCGAGGCGATCTACGTCGGCCTCGCCACGCCAATGCCGGAACCCCTCGATCAGGGCATCATCGAGGTGATCACCGAGGAGGCGGAGGTCCTCGGCGATACGGCCAACGGGCTGGGCACGTTCATCTTCTGGGCGCCCGACGGCGCCACGGTGATGATGCAGGGCACCTACGTCGCGGTCTCGAAGCTCGTCGACGGTGAGTGGAAGATGCATCGGCACGTCGTCAACCTGCTGATGCCCGAGCCCGAGGTTGAAGCGCCCTGACGGCCCGTTGGTGGCGCGCTTCCTGCCGCGCGCCCGATTTGGCCCGAGCCGGCCCCGCCACGGAGCACCGTGGCGGGGCTCGTGGCTGGGGGCGGGATCATCGCGCGGCACAGGCGCCGGCCGTCACGACCGTGCACCGCGCGGTACCCTCACCGCAGAAGAGGGAGGTACGCGTATGCGCGTCATCGTCACGGGCGGAAGCGGCCGCGCCGGCAGCTACACGGTACGGGAACTGGTCTCGGCAGGACACGACGTCGTCAACCTCGACGTGGTGCGCCCGCCGGCGGACCTGCCGGGCGACTTCATGCAGCTCGAGCTCACCAACGCAGGCGAGGTCTACGACGTCATCGCGCAGGTGCGGCCCGAGGGCGTGTGTCACTTGGCGGCGAACCCCTCGCCGTTCGGGTTCCCGCGCAACCAGACCTTCGAGAACAACGTGCTGAGCACCAACGCCGTGATGCAGGCGGCGGGCGACCTCGGCGTGCGGCGGCTGGTGTACGCGAGCAGCGAGATGGCGACCGGCTGGCTGACCACCGACGAGCTGCCGCCGCGCTTCCCGTTCGACGAGACCGACCGTGTGGCCTCGCCGAACGCCTACGCGCTCAGCAAGTACATGGGCGAGGTGATCGCCGAGTCGATGGTGCGGCAGTACCCCGCGATGTCGATCGCCAGCCTGCGCATCAACAACGTGATCATGCCCGACGGCTACGACGTCCTGCGCTACCGGCGCGAGAACTTCCCTGAGGGCGGCGTCAACTTCTGGAGCTACATCGACGCGCGCGACGTCGCCAGCGCCTTCCGGGCGGCGCTCGAGGGCGAGATCGAGGGGCACGAGGTGTTCCTCATCGCCGCCGCCGACACCTGCCTCGACACGCCCATCCAGGACGCCATCGAACGTCTCTACGGGCCCGGCGCGAACTTCGCGCCCGACCACGGCCCGTTCGACTCCGCTTTCGACTGCCGCAAGATCGAGCAGCGGCTCGGGTGGAAGCCGCGGCACTCCTGGCGCGACGGCTGAGCGAAGACCGACGCCGTCGACGTCGTCACGCGGCACGAAGGACGGTCGGCCGCTGCCGCCGGCCGGCCCACATCCCGCCCCACATCATCGTGTGGCGCGCCGCTGTCACCGGTCCCCCTAATCTGCGTGTCGAGGAAGGGGGACCCACATGAAGGTCCTGATCGTGTACGCCAGCAAGTACGGGAGCACCGGCGGCGTCGCCGAGGCGATCGCCGAGGTGATCCGCGGGCGCGGGCATGACGCCGTGGTGCATGAGGCCGCCCCGGCGCCGGCGCCTGGCGGCTACGACGCCGCGGTCGTCGGCAGCGGCGTCTACATGGGGTCGTGGCTGAAGCCCGCCTCGCAGTACCTCGAGGCTCACGCTGCGGTCCTGAGCGGGCTGCCCGTGTGGCTGTTCGGCGTCGGCCCGCTCGGCGCCGAGAACCCGCAGCCCGCGGGCGAGCCCGAGCAGGCGGCCAAGCTGGTCGAGAGCGTCGGTGC
>JAWLBM010000082.1:0-3020 GCA_041687675.1 Pleomorphomonas sp.
GGAAGCTCCTGACCATGCTCAACGCCATCCTCAGAGACCAGAAAACCTTCGCAGCCTGACCCAGCAGACACAGTTGCCGGCTTTCGCCGGGATGACGTTCGGGTGGGGCTTCGCCGGGATGACGGTCGGGAGGGGCTCTCGCCGGGATGACGGACGTCAGGGCTTGCGGAGGTCCGTGTTCGCGAAGCAACGGGGGAATGCGATATGCGCATCGCAATCATCGGGGCGGGGAGCGTCGGGACGGCGCTCGCGACGGGCTGGACCAGGGCGGGGCACGAGGTGGTGCTGGGGGTGCGAGATCCGGCGTGCGGGGAGCCGGGGCCGGCGCCCTTCGAAACGCCCCGCGGGGCCATCGAGGGCGCCGACGTGATCGTCCTCGCGCTGCCCTGGACGGCGGCGGAGGCGGCGGCGAAGGGCCTCGGCGACCTCTCCGGCCGGATCGTCGTCGACTGCATGAACCCGCTCGCCATGAGGGACGGCGTGCTCGGCCTCGACCGCGGCTTCTCCACCTCCGGCGCCGAGGCGCTGGCGGCGTGGTGTCCCGGCGCGCGGGTCGTCAAGACGCTGAACCAGGTCGGCGCCGAGGCCATGGCCGACGCCTCGGCCTTCCCGGTGCCGCCGGTGATGTTCATGGCCGGCGACGACGCGCCCGCCAAGGCGACGGTCGGCCGCCTCGTCGCCGACCTCGGATTCGACGTGCACGACGCCGGCGCGCTGCGGCAGGCGCGGATCCTCGAGCCCTTCGCGCTCGTGTGGATCAACCAGGCGATGCTGCGAGGCAAGGGCCGGGACTGGGCCTTCGCCGCCGTCGACAGGCGGGCCTGACCCGATCCTCCGCGGCAGCCACGGCCCCGCCGGCGCGGCGCGGTCGGACCTTTCCGGGGGTTTGACAGCGGCCCGCCGGGTCTGCTCCAACTCCCCCCGCGCCGCCCCGGCGCGGCCATGAGCGGAGCCCCGATGACCCGGCCGATGCGCGACTTCGCCCTCGAGGTGCACTTCTCCCGCTGGGAGTTCGCCGCCCGTCACCACATGACGGCGTCGGACATGGAATCGATGCGTCTTTCCGACCTCCTCGCCCTCGCCTCGGACGAGGACCGGGAGGCCTTCGAGGCGCTCCATCTCGGCTACACGCAGACCTGGGGCGACCCGGCGCTCCGGGCCTGCATCGCGGCGACCTACGGCGGCCTCGCGCCCGAGGACGTCCTCTGCTTTGCCGGCGCGGAGGAGGGCATCTACGCGGCGATGCGGGTGCTGCTCTCGCCCGGCGACCACGCCATCGTGGTGACGCCCAACTACCAGGCGGCCGAGACCGTGCCGCTGTCGGTCTGCGAGGTCTCCGGCGTCGCGCTCGACCCGGACCGCGGCTGGACGCTCGACGTCGACGCGGTCCGCGCGGCGATCCGGCCCAACACCCGCCTCGTCTCGGTCAACGTCCCCAACAACCCCACCGGCGCCGTGCCGCCCCGCGCGGTGTTCGACGCCCTCGTCGACCTTTGCCGCGAGCGGGGCCTCTGGCTCTTTTCCGACGAGGTCTACCGCCTGATCGAGACCGACGAGAGGTACCGGCTGCCGCAGGCGGCGGAGGCCTACGAGCGCGGCATCTCGCTCAACGTGATGTCCAAGGCCTACGGCCTGCCCGGCCTCCGGATCGGCTGGATCGCCTGCCGCGACAGGGCGCTGCTCGCCCGGCTGGAGCGCTACAAGCACTACCTCTCGATCTGCAACTCCGCTCCCTCCGAGGTGCTCGCCCGCATCGCGCTCACGGCGCGCGACGCCATCCTCGACCGGAACCGGGCGCTGATGCGCTCCAACTTTGCCGAGGTCGAGGCGTTCTTCGCGGAGTTCCCGGACCTCTTCGACTGGCGCCGGCCCGAGGGCGGCTGCGTGGCCTTCCCGCGCTACCGCGGGCGGGACGGGGTCGAGGCCTTCACCACCCGGCTCGTCGAGGAGGCGGGCGTGCTGCTCCTCCCGGCGAGCATCTACCGCTCGGATCTCGGCCCGGTCCCCGCCGACCGCTTCCGGATCGGCTTCGGCCGCAAGGCGGTTCCGGAAGGGATCGCCGCGATGCGGGCCTGGCTGCGCCGCAACGGGACCTGAGTGCCGCGCAGCCGTGCGCTCCTCCCGGGCCTCATCCCCATTTCCGGCTTGACCCGCGGGACAAGACGTCCCAGACGTGATCGGGATCGACCCACGGCTCCTGCTTCGAAGAGGACACGACAACCGTGCAGACCGCCTCGCTTTCCTTCACCCGCTCCCTGCAGACCGCCGGATTTGCCGGCAAGGCCGCCGCGGTCCTCCTCGGCTCGGTGCTGATCGCCGCCGCGGCGCAGGTCGAGGTGCCGATGCTGCCGGTGCCGATGACGATGCAGACCTTCGCGGTGCTCGCCATCGGCCTGCTCTACGGCGGCCGTCTCGGCGCGGCGACGGTGGTCGCCTATCTCGCCTGGGGCGCGATGGGCCTGCCGGTCTTCGCGGGCGGCGCCAACCTCGCGGTGCTGATCGCCAAGCCCTTCACCGCCGGCTACCTCGTCGGCTTCGTGGCTGCCGCCTTCGTCGCCGGCGCGATCGCCGAGCGCGGGGCGGGCGTCCTGCGCTCCGTGGCCGGCGTCCTCGCCGGCACCGTCGCCATCTACGCCTTTGGCCTCGCCTGGCTCGGCACGATGATGGGCGGCGACTTCGCCACGGCCGTCGCCGTCGGCGCGGTGCCGTTCCTCGTCGGCGACGCGGTCAAGGCCGCCCTCGCCGTCGCCGTCCGCGAAGGCATCGGCCGGTTCGGCTTCGGCCGCTGAGGCAGCGTCTTTTCCCCGGCCGGGCGCCCCCTCATCCGCCGGCATCCGCCGGCACCTTCTCCCCGAAAGGGGAGAAGGGGAGCCACGGCCCGCGTGGAGAAACCCTCCGGCCGGGCGAACCCCTTCTCCCCTCGGGGAGAAGGTGCCCGAAGGGCGGATGAGGGTGGAATCCTTCTCCCCTTGGGGAGAAGGTGCCCGAAGGGCGGATGAGGGGGGACTCCCTCTCCCGGG
>JAWLBM010000083.1:0-2796 GCA_041687675.1 Pleomorphomonas sp.
TGACCGCGCCGCGGGGCCGGCCGCGCGCGCCCGCCCCGGCGCTATCTTGCGATGCTGAGGTATCTCGCTCGTCGGACCGGCGAGTCCGTTTTGCTGATCGTGGGCGTGCTCGTGCTGGTCTTCTTCATGGTTCGCCTCACCGGCGATCCGGTCGGCCTGATGCTGCCGAAGGAGGCTCCTCCCGAGCAGCGGGCGGCGTTCGCCGCCGCGATGGGGCTGGACCGGCCGCTGCCCGTGCAGTTCGCCGAGTACATGACCGGCGTGGTCCGCGGCGACCTGGGCGACTCGCTCCGTCAGAGGCGGCCCACCATCGACATCATCGGCGAGCGGCTTCCCGCCACCTTCGAGCTGGCGATGGCCGCGCTGGCGTTCGCGATGATCATCGCCGTGCCGCTCGGCTTGGCGGGCGGCATGCGGCCGGGCAGCGGTCTGGACCTCGCGGCGCGCGGCGTCGGGCTCGCCGGCCAGACCATTCCGAACTTCTGGCTGGGCATGCTGCTGATCGTGTTCTTCTCCGTCCAGCTAGGCTGGTTCCCGGCGTTCGGCCGGGACGGACCGTCCTCGCTGGTGCTTCCCGCCGTCGCGCTCGGCTTCGCGGGCATGGGCCAGCTGGTCCGCTTGACCCGCTCGGCCGTGCTGGAGGTGCGCAAGAGCGACTACGTCCGCACCGCCCGGGCCAAGGGGATCCGGGACCGCGTCGTGTCGCTGCGGCACGTGCTGCCCAACGTCGCGATCCCGATCGTCAGCGTGCTCGGCATCCAATTCACCTACCTGCTGGGCGGCTCGGTCTACATCGAGGTCGTCTTCGCATGGCCCGGGCTGGGGACGCTTCTCGAGACCGCAATCCGCGACACCGACTTCCCCCTGGTCCAGGCGATCACGATCTTCCTCTCGCTCTTCGCGATCTCGATCCACCTGCTGACCGACGTGCTCTACGGCCTTCTCGACCCCCGCATGAGGCTGTCGTGAGCGACGTGCGCAGCGCCACCCGGGCCGGGGAGGGCCTGTTCTCGCCCCGCCGGCTGCTTCGCGAGCTCCGCGGAAGCCCGGCCGGTCTGGCCGGCCTGATCCTGATCACGCTCGTCGCCGGCGCCGCCCTGTTCGCACCGTGGGTCGCGCCGTACGGGCCGTCGGAGGCGGACTTCCTCTCCTCCCGGCTGCCGCCCGCCTGGTACGAAGGCGGCAGCACCGCGCACCTGCTCGGCACCGATCAGCTGGGTCAGGACCTGTTCAGCCGGATCGTCTACGGGGCCCGCGTGTCGCTGCTCGTCGGCCTTCTCGGCGTGTCGCTCTCGCTGACGATCGGCGTCACGCTCGGTCTGCTGGCCGGCTACTTCGGCGGTTGGCTCGACACCGTGGTGACCGCCTTCACGAACCTGCTGCTGTCCATCCCGTACCTGGTGCTGGTGATCGTCATCGCGACCATCCTGGGCCGCAGCCTGACGAACGTGATCCTGCTCTTCGGCGTCACCAGCAGCCCCGTGTTCATCCGCGTCACCAGGGGCGAGGTGCTCCGCCTCCGCCAGCTGTCGTACGTCGAGGCCGCCCGCGGCCTGGGGGCGAGCGCCGGACGCATCATCCCTCGCCATCTCCTTCCCAACCTGATCGGGCCGCTGGCCACGCTCGCGACGTTCGAGACCTCGGCCATGATCTTCTACGAGGCGGGGCTCGGCTTCCTGGGGCTGAGCGTCCCGCCGGAGGTCCCGAGCTGGGGCAACATGCTGGCGCTCGGACGACGCTTCCTCACCACCCAGCCGTGGATGGCGATCTTCCCCGGCCTGGCGATCGCCGTGACCACGCTGGGCATCAACCTTCTGGGAGACTGGTTGCGCGACGCCATCGACCCGCGCGCCGGCGAAGGATGACCGCGACGCGATCCCGCCCGACCTTCGACGAGGAGGCCCCATGACCCGCGACCCGGCCAACGACACGCCCAGCGACGCCCCGAACGCCCCGCGCCTGCCCCGTCCCGTGCTTCGCATCGGCGACGCCGAGCGTCCCGCCCGCGCGGGCGGGACGCGCCCCGTGACCGACCCGGCCACCGGCCGCACGCTCCTCGAGGTCCCCGAGGCGGACGCGACGGACGTCGCGGATGCGATCACGGCCGCCCGGCAGGCGTTCGACGACGGCCCCTGGCCCCGCACTCCCGTCCAGGAGAGGGCTCGCCTGCTGGAGCGGGTCGCTGCGCTGCTCGAGAGCCGGAACGAAGAGCTCGCCTGGCTCGAGACCCTCGACACCGGCAAGACCCTGATCGAGAGCCGCGCGGACATGGATCAGATCGCCCAGGTGTTCCGCTACTACGCGGCCGAGATCCGCACCGACCGCGGCGACGTCAATCCCGTCCCGGGCGGCGCGCTGAGCTTGACGGTGCACGATCCGGTCGGCGTCGCGGCGATGATCACGCCGTGGAACTACCCGCTGCTGCAGGCGTCGTGGAAGATCGCGCCGGCGCTGGCCGCCGGCTGCACCTTCGTGATCAAGCCCAGCGAGCTGACGCCGCTCACCACCTTGCGGTTCGCCGAGATGCTGATCGAGGCGGGCCTTCCCGCCGGCGTGGCCAACGTCGTGACCGGTGCGGGCGCCACCGTCGGGGCGGCGCTGGTCGAGGATCCGCGTGTCGACCTGATCTCGTTCACCGGCGGCATCGCGACCGGCCGGACCATCGCCGCGGCGGCCGCGCGCAACGTGACCCGCGTCGCGCTGGAGCTGGGCGGGAAGAACCCGAACATCGTGCTCGAGGACGCGGACGTGGCGTTGGCGACGGACCACGCCCTGAACGCGGTGTTCTTCCACGCC
>JAWLBM010000084.1:0-2622 GCA_041687675.1 Pleomorphomonas sp.
CCATGGCGGTGGCTGAGGCGATGGCCGTCTCCCAATCCTTCGCCAGCCTGCGGCATCGTCCGAGCCATGCGAAGGTGCGCTCCACGACCCATCGGCGCGGCAGGACCTCGAAGCCCCTGGCGGTGTCCGATCGCTTGATGATCTCGACGGTCCAGTCGCCATGAACGGTCATGGCGGCCCTCAGCTTCGGCCCGGCGTAGCCGCCGTCGGCGAAGACGTGGCGCAGCCACGGCCAACGGTGGCGGATGGATTTCAGCACGATCGGCGCGCCGTCGCGATCCTGGATGTCGGCGGTGTGGACGACGAGACCGACGAGAAAGCCGAGCGTGTCGGTGACGACGTGGAGACCTCCGGTAACCGGGGATTCCGGGCGTCTTTGGGTACCGAAGCGGGAACGTGACCGGCTTGGCCGCCTCGGAGGCGTCCTGGGCGCTGGCTCCTCCGGCGCGCGGCGGCCGATCGGGCCGTTCGCGGCGTCAGGCGGGCAGACTCCGCCTCTCGAGCCAGCACCATCTCTTCATGTTGTACGCGATGTTCGCGAACGTCACGGCGGCCTTGGCGCGGGCGATGCCGACGGTCCGTATGACCATGCCCATCGGCCCCTTCTGATGCGCGAAGGGATGCTCGACGAAGGCGCGCACCGCCGATTTGGCGGCGTTCGCCCTGGCCGTCCGTTTCGGCATGGGCTTGCCCTTCGGCTTGCGTCGGTGGATGCGGCTGACCTTGCCGATCCGGGCGAGGAACCGCTCGTTCTCGGCGGAACGGTAGGCGCTGTCGGCCCGGACGTCGGAGGCGGTGTTGTTCGGGTCGATCAGCCCTTCCCGCAACCGCGCCCCGTCATGCGCCGCGGCGTCGGTGACCTTGGCGCGCCGGATGACGCCGTGCCTCCGGTCGATGGAGATGTGGGACTTGTAGCCGAAGGCCGGGATGGCGATGTCGACGCGCGGCGCGCCGTCGGCGGCGGGCTTCGCCTTCGAGAACTTCACCGTCCAGCGCGCGTCGACATCCTTCTGCCGCGCCTTCGCGGGCTTCTCGGACCAGATCTCGGCCGCGGTCTCGCCCGCCTTGATGCGCGCCTTCTCGGCGTCCGTGTTCCGCTGGCGGGGCGCCGCCACCAGCGTGGCGTCCACGATCTGCCCGGCCATCGGCAGGTAGCCTGCCTCGGTGATCGCCCGGTCCAGCCGCGCGAACAGCGCGTCGAGCGCACCCGCCGCGATCAGCGCCTCGCGGAAGTCCCAGAGCGTGTTCGCGTCCGGCACGGCGTCGCCCGGACCAAGCCCGCAGAACCGCATCCAGCTCAGCCGGTCGGCCACCAGGTATTCCGTCTGCGCCAGCGACAGCCCGTGCATGGCCCGCAGCACCAGCATGCGGAACTTCAGCACAAGGTCGAAGGGTGGACGACCGCCCTTCGAGCGGTCCCGCGGACCCTGCGCCGCGACCAGGTCGGCGCGGAAGATCTCGAAGTCCACCGTCGCGGCGAGCCTCTCCAAAGGGTCGCCCTGCGCCGACAGCTGGCGCAGCCGATGCTCCACATCCCAGAACCCCGGCTGCCGTCCCGCCATGCCCGCCTCCCTCGTCTGCCCGTCAGGCGAAAGGAATCACGACCCGCTCGTCAGCTCCAGCCCGGTTTCCAGAGGTGTCCAGGGGTCGGCCGCAGGGTCCGTCGCCGCGAGCCGAAGGGCCGGTCGAGGCCGACGCGCGGCCGTCGCGGCGACGCCTCGCGCGGGAGGACGCTCCCCATCCCGGTCGGCGCCCGCCCGATCGTCCCGCGCCGACCCCGCCCGGCCGTCGCAGCGGGCAGTCCGGCCGCGGCCGCATTCCGGACCATGAGGGTCAGAGCCGTCAGGCGCCGACCCGTGCCTCGCCCAGCGCCGCACGGATCGCGTCGAGGCCGTCCGTCAACGCCGCGGGACCCGGCGCCAGGATCAGCGGCGCCTTGATCTCCCGGATCAGTCCGCGGCGCACCGCCGGCGTCGCCGCCCAGCCCGGCCGCGCGGCGATGCGCTCCGCCCGCACCTTCTTGCCGCACCAGCTGGCGAGGATCAGCTCCGGCGCCCGCGCCGCCGCCTCGGCGGGATCCACGATCCGGCCCCGCGCGTCCTGCGCCGCGGCACGCTCGGCGAACACGTCCTCGCCGCCCGCTATCCCGATCAGTTCCGAGACCCAGCCGATGCCGGTGATCAGCGGATCGTCCCACTCCTCGAACAATACCCGAACACGCGCCGTCCCGGCCGCCTCCCGCGCCGCCGTCTCCAACCCCCGCTCGAGCCGCCCGACCAGCGCCTCGGCCCGCCCGGCCGCGTCCGTCAGCGCGCCGAGGGTGCGCACCATCTCGAGGATCCCGGCCACGTCGCGCTGGTTGAAGGCGTGCACCGCCACCCCGGCCCGCACGAACTCGGCCGCGGCGTCGGCCTGCAGGTCCGAGAAGGCGAGCACGAGATCCGGCTTCAGCGCCAAGCCCTTGGCGACGTCGGCCGAGGTGAAGCCGCCGACCCGCGGCTTCTCCCGCCGCACCTCCGGAGGGCGCACCGCGTAGCCCGTCACCCCCGCGATCCGGTCGGCCTCGCCGAGCAGATACAGCGTCTCGACCGTCTCCTCGGTCAGGCAGAGAATGCGGCGCGG
>JAWLBM010000085.1:0-2600 GCA_041687675.1 Pleomorphomonas sp.
TGTCGCCGGCGCCCGTCAGGGCACAGGTGATGAAGACTTCACGGTTCATCGCAAGGGACAATTTATCCTCCCCATGTTCCTCGCCTCGGTTTCAAGAAGGTGGGGCATTCCGTTGAATAGCGCGATACTGTTCCCGCAGCATTTTATACGGAACGCGCATGCCCACCGGAATTTTCTCGCCGTCCAACGACCGGCTCGACATCGACCTTCTCGTCCTTCCCGACGTTTCCATGCTTTCACTCGCCTCGACGATGGAGCCACTCCGGGCGGCCAACCGCGCGTCGGGTCGGGCCCTCTACCGCCACCGCCTGCTGTCGCCGAACGGCCGTCCCGTCATGACCTCGGGCCAGCTTCCGATACCCGTCGAGTCCGCGTTCGACCCAGAGGATATCCGCGATGCCCTCATTATCGTGGCGTCCTTCAACATCTTCCGGCACAGCACGCCGGAGCTGATGGCCAAGCTTCGCCGGGTCGCGCGACGTGGCGTGCCGATCGGGGGCGTGGAGGCAGGCGCCTGGGTGATCGCTCTCGCCGGCCTCCTCGGCGGATTCCGCGCGACGACGCATTGGGAGGACCTCGAGGAGTTTGCCGCCCGCTTCCCGGATATCGACGTGCGCCCCGACCGGTTTGTCATCGATGGCTCACGCTTCACCACGGGCGGCGCTTCGCCGGCCCTCGAGCTGATGCTGAACCTGATCCGCACCCGCCAAGGTTACGCGCTTGCCCTGGATGTCGCCAGCATCTTCATCTACGACCAGTCCCGCGCGCCGGAGGATCCGCAGCCGATCGTCTCGGTCGGCCGTCTCGACTGGAACGAGCCGAGGGTTGCGAAGGCGATACGGCTCATGGAGGAGCGGATCGACCAGCCGCTGCCGATTCCGGCGATCGCCCGGCGCAGCGGCGTGAGCGCACGGACGATGGAAAACCTCTTCCTCCGGACCGTCGGCGTGCCGCCGCGCGACTATTATCTCGCCATGCGGCTCAATGCCGGCCGCCGGCTCGTGCTCGATGGGAGCCGGAGCATGACCGAGATCGCCGCCACGGTCGGGTTCGGATCGGCGTCGGCGTTCGCCCGCGCCTTCCGCAGCCGGTTCGGCGAGAGCCCCCGCGAGACGAGACGGCACCGGATGCTCGATTCTCAGGCCCCTGCCGCCGAACCCTGACGTTCGCAGATACCGTCCGACCCTGCGGCCGCCCGGCGCTTCGTTGCAGCCCCGGCGCCGAACGCCACCTCCATCTCGCGCCGGACGCGCACCACCTCGCTCGTCTCGTCCACGGCAACGTCATCCCAACGGACCAGCGTCCCGGCCTTGATCGGCCGGCGCAGCGTGACGCCATGCGCGAGCCCGATCGGCAGCCCGCCCAGGCGCAGGCTGTCGGCCGCCGGCATGAGCTTGCCCCACACGGTGAAGCCGCCCTCGCCGTCGAGCGTCTCGCCCGCCGCGAGGTCGCGCTTGGCAGTCGCGACCGCATCGCCGCGGAAGCCGGTGGGCGCGCCGGTCGGCTCACGACGCAGACCGGCGCTGGCGACGGAGATGCCAAGCTCGAGCCCGATCAGGTGATAGGGCTTGTAGAGCGCCGAATATCGCCCCGAAGGGTCGGTGACGAGCCCGTATTCGGCGAAGCACCGCTCGACATAGTCCGACGGCGCCTCGAACACGACATAGACGCCCCAGCGGAGGTCGCGGAATACGGGTCTGCCGTCGCGCTCGAGCGAGGAAATCACCTCGACCTGCCCCTTGTGATGGAGCTGGCCGCCGTCCGCCCCCCCTTCCGCCATGGGTCGCAGCACGCGCGGCAAATCGTCGACACCGCAGGGCGGGAAGCGGAGCCCGTCGGGCGCCGGGGTCAGCCCGGTCGCATTCGCCACCGCGGCCATCTCGATCGCCGACTTCGTGCCGTCGAGGAAGGAGTTGAACATCTGCGGGTTCAGGCCGCCCTGGGCCGCCTGCTCCGGCGTCAGGCCGTAATGGGTCCAGACCGTCTCCGGCGTCGAACGGTGATAGTCGGGGAGGTACTTGGTGCCCTTGCCGGCCGCGATCACATCGAAGCCGCAGGCCCGCGCCCAATCGACCTGCTCGGCGATCAGCGCCGGCTGGTCGCCATAGGCGAGACTGTAGACGATTCCGGCCGCCCGCGCCTTCTGCGCCAGCAGCGGACCGGCCAAGGCATCGGCCTCGACATTGACCATGACGATATGCTTGCCGTTGGCGATCGCCGCGAGCGCATGGGCGATGCCGGCCGGCGGATGGCCGGTCGCGTCGATCACCACATCGACCGCGGGATGCGCGATCAGGGCCTGCGCATCGTCGCCGACCCAGGTCGCGCCGCCATCGACCGCGTCACTGATGGACCGCGCCGACAGGCGCTCCGCCGGCCAGCCGACATGCGCGAGACTCGCCTTCGCGCGCTCGGGTGCGAGGTCCGCAACGCCCAGGATATGGAGTCCCGGGGTGCGGCGCGCCTGAGCGAGGAACATAGAACCGAACTTGCCGGCGCCGATGAGGCCGACGCGGAGCGGATTGCCGGCCGCATCCCGCTCGAGCAGCAGCTTATGGAGATTCATCGCTCGCCCCTACTCCGCCGCGGTCCGGCGCCGG
>JAWLBM010000086.1:0-2566 GCA_041687675.1 Pleomorphomonas sp.
GCGGTCCACGGGCGGGGAGGCGCGCCCCCGGCCGGAGGGGTGCTCCCCCTCATCCGCCCCTTCGGGGCACCTTCTCCCCCGAGGGGGAGAAGGGTTCAACGGCTGACGATGTGGCCCGGCGGCCGAGGACTGGTGCGACCGGCGGATCACGCTCCCCTTCTCCCCCGAGGGGGAGAAGGGTTTGGAACGCTCCACCGGAGCGCCAGGCCCCCGGCGCGAGGCGGCTACGCGTCCGCGCCCTCGTCCGCGGTCACAGCCCCCGGATGCGCTCCAGCCAGGCGTCCTCGTCGATCACCTCGATGCCGAGTTCGGTGGCCTTGGCGAGCTTGGAGCCGGCGCCGGGGCCGGCGACGACGAGGTCGGTCTTCTTCGAGACGGAGCCGGCCACCTTGGCGCCGAGGCGCTCGGCCGTGGCCTTGGCCTCGTCGCGGGTCATCCGCTCCAGAGAGCCGGTGAACACCACCGTCTTGCCGGCGACCGGGCTGCCCGAGACCACCGGCGCCTCCATCGGCTCCGGCTCGACCTCCTCCGTGAGCGCGGCGAGCGCCTCGCGGTTGTGCGGCTCGGCGAAGAAGTCGGTCACCGCCTCGGCCACCACCTCGCCGATGCCGTCGATGGCGTTGAGGTCGCGCCAGGCATCCGAGCCGCGGTCGCCCGCCGCCTCCATCGCCTCGGCGAAGTGCTCGAAGCTGCCATAGGCGCGGGCGAGCAGCTTCGCCGTCGTCTCGCCGACATGGCGGATGCCGAGGGCGAAGATCAGCCGGTTGAGCGCGATGCGCCGCCGCGCGTCGATGGCGGCGAAGAGGTTCTGCACGCTCTGCGCGCCGAAGCCCGGAAAGTCCTTCAGCCGCTTCAGCCCCGCCTTTTCCCGCCGCTCCAGCGTGAAGATGTCGACCGGCGAGCGGATCCACAGCGACGGCTCGTCGAGTCCGTGGAAGAAGGCGATCTGCTTGTCGCCGAGGCCCTCGATGTCGAAGGCGTTGCGCGAGACGAAGTGCTTCAGCTTCTCCACCTGCTGGGCCGGGCAGACGAGGCCGCCGGTGCAGCGGCGCACCGCGTCGAGCCGGCCGGTCTTCTCGTTGTGCTCGCGCACCGCGTGGCTGCCGCAGGCCGGGCAGCGGTCCGGGAATCGGAAGGGCTCGGCCCCCTCCGGCCGGCGCTCGATGAGCACGTCGACGATCTGCGGGATGACGTCGCCGGCGCGCTGCACCACCACCGTGTCGCCGACGCGGATGTCGCGGCCCTCGCGGATCGGCTGGCCGTCCTGGCCGATGCCGCGGATGTAGTCCTCGTTGTGCAGCGTCGCGTTGGAGACGACGACGCCGCCCACCGTCACCGGCTCCAGCTTGGCGACCGGCGTCAGCGCGCCGGTGCGGCCGACCTGGATGTCGATGCCGTTCAGGATCGTCATCGCCCGCTCGGCCGGGAACTTGTGCGCCGTCGCCCAGCGCGGGCTGCGCGAGCGGAAGCCGAGCCGGTCCTGCAGCGACAGGTCGTCGACCTTGTAGACGACGCCGTCGATGTCGTAGTCGAGGCTCGCCCGGTCGGCCTCGATGCGGTGGTAGTGGTCGAGCATGGCCTCGAGCGACGAGCAGCGCACCATCAGCGGGTTGGTTCGGAAGCCCCAGTCCTCGAACAGGCGCACCGTCTCGAACTGCGTCGCCCGCAGCCTCGGCATCTCGCCCCAGGCATAGGCGAAGAAGCGCAGCGGCCGGCGCGCCGTCACCGCTGGGTCGAGTTGGCGCAGTGAGCCGGCGGCGGCGTTGCGCGGATTGGCGAAGACCTTGCCGCTTTCCGCCCGCATGCGGTCGTTGAGGGCCATGAAGTCGGCGCGGCCCATGTAGACCTCGCCGCGGATCTCCACCACCTCCGGCGCCCCCTCCGGCAGCCGCTCGGGGATCTCCGCGATGGTCCTGACGTTGGCGGTGACGTTCTCGCCGGTGGCGCCGTCGCCGCGCGTCGCCGCGACCGCCAGGCGGCCCCTCTCGTAGCGGATCGACAGCGACAGGCCGTCGATCTTCGGCTCGGCGGTGAACACCGGGTATTCCCCGGCCGGCAGGCCGAGGAAGCGGCGGACGCCCTCGGCGAAATCGGTCACGTCCTCGTCGGAGAAGACGTTGTCGAGCGAGAGCATCGGCCGCGCGTGCCGCACCTCGGCGAAAGCCTCCGACGGCGCGGCGCCGACCCGGCGCGAGGGGCTGTCGTCGCGCACGAGGTCCGGAAAGCGCTCCTCGATGGCGAGGTTGCGCGCCCTCAGCGCGTCGTACTCGGCGTCGGAGATCGCCGGTGCGTCCTCGCCGTGGTAGCGGCGATCGTGCCCGGCGATCTCGGCCGCGAGCCGCGCCAGCTCCTCGGCCGCCGCGGCCTTGTCGAGGGCGTCGACGGGGATGGTCGCGGTGCTGTCGGACACGGGGGGCGGGCCTTTCGCGGGTGGTCGGTTCGGCGGGAGTGTAGCCGCCGCGAAACGCGGGGCAAGGGCCCGGCCGCCGCCTGCCGGCGCACTCCGCCGGCCGGGGCGTTCCCCTTCTCCCCCCCGGGGAGAAGGTGCCGGCGCATGCCGGCGGAT